>JAKLDJ010000001.1 GCA_022703585.1 Candidatus Omnitrophota bacterium
CCCGGGAATAAAATATTGCCGGTTGGTAAGGAAATAATTCTTTTCAAAGCTGTTTTTCAGAGACATTTTTACGTAGTCAATCGTGCTACGGATGATTGCATGATGTTCATTATCAAAATCAAAGGGGCACTTAGTAGTTAATTGCAGATGCTTGATAATTGCCGACTCCTCCGGCGCCAGAAAAGATTCATTGTTTCCTTTTCGATGAATCGAATAAACTCCGATTTTTTCTTGAATAGTCAAACAGCCTTTGGCGGCCATATTGATAATTGCGCAGGCAAATATTTTAGGGTCATAGCCCATCTTCATGATATAGCGCATGGCCGCGGGAGAGATATTATCCGGCGGGCTGTATAGCGGGATGATTGTTCCCTTGGCAGGGTCTTTTCCGTACCGGGACCAAATAATGAGATAGTAAGAAAGAATGACAAAGATTCCAAGAAAACCAAAAAGTGCGCTGCGATTATCGTTTAAAAAATATCCGATTCGCTGAGGATTCGTCGGTTCTTTGACAAAACCTTTTGGCCAGGATACGACAATCGTCAGGCCCTCGTTGGGCATCAAAATCCTTGTGGATGTAAAGATCGGATTTCCGCTGTCATCTTGAGTGATTCGAAAATCTGTGCCCCGGGAACCCTGAAAGCCCGTATACGCCGTTGTCTCGATGATTTGGCTCACGGCGCCAGTGGGAAGTTTTACGGTCGCAGAAGCATTATCGATAGAAAAAGACCAGCCGTTTCCAGTAACATTCCAGTAAAGCTCGTCGCTGTCTTTAAAAAATCCTATCTGGCGGCTCGTCTTGTAGGTAAAGGTATACGTGTATTCGCCCGGCGATAATAAGGTATCCGAGCGGCCAAAATAAACGCGTTTGCCATTCGATAAATTTTCAAAATGATACCCTTCGCTTTGGCCATCTCTGGCGACACTTAAAACATCAAACCCGACAATATAATTATTCCCGAAACGGTCGCGATAGCTGGTAGGAAAATCCCGGTAAATACCGTGGCGTATTTGATGAGCGGTGCTACGCACTCTGATCGTCTCAGTCACGGTCATGGTCGCGTCTGTATGGACCACGATATCGCTATCAAAGGAGAGGATACGCTCCTGCGCCTGAGCCAAGCCGCTAAACATCAGGCTCAGCCAAAAAACAACCGCACACGCTGCGGTTATGATTAAATGTTTTCTTCTCAAATTTTATTCCTTAGAATTTGATATCAGGCGTCTGACGCTCGGTCGCGTATTCAATCTCAAAATACTCGACCGATTTAAAATTAAAAACTCCCGCGATGAGATTGTTGGGAAACGACTGGGCCGAGATATTAAAGTTGCGCACGCAGCCGTTATAATAGCGCCTGGCCATCTGAAGCTGATCTTCAATATCAATCAGGGTATTTTGCAATTCCGTAATATTTTTGTTGGCTTTAAGATCCGGATATGCCTCGACGACGGCGAAGATACTTTTTAACCCGCGCGATAAATCATTTTCCAGGTTATTTTTATCAACGGGATTAGCGGCGTTTTGAATCTGAGTGCGTAAACGTGTCACCTGCTCTAACGTCCCGCGCTCAAATTGCATATAGCCTTTGACCGCTTCCAAGATATTGGGAATAAGATCATGCCGGCGCTTTAACTGAACGTCGATGCCGCTAAAGGCCTCGCGCATCAGGTTCTGGTCACGGATCAGGCGATTGAACATCCACACAGCCCACAGCCCAATCAAAGCCAAGGCAATAATTAATACCGTCATAAAGTTTTCCTTTCGGGATTCTTAGTTGCTTTCTTCTCTCCCAAAGCTATGAATTACCGTATAGTTCCTTTGCGCTTAAGAAATAAATTACAACGAGCGGAAGATGCCAAAAAATTCTAGAAAATATAATAGTACTGTTAGCCGGCTGAGCGGTAACAAACGTATAGTGGACAATGAGAACAACACACGACATGCAGCTAGTCAGCAAGGCCCAGGAAAACGCCCAAGGCTTTCTTTTCTTAAAACCCCAGCCTGCTAAAAGATACGCTAAGCCCAAAAACAAAAAACGTGCTATGTACCCCGCGTAGTTACCCGTGCCGAATAAACTGAGAACCGATAGCAGGAAAAATACCGCGATGGAAATTCTTCCGGCAAAGAATGATATTTCAACAGCCCAATTAATATATTTGATCTCTCTGAGCATATTCGTAAGCTATTTCTTATCGACTTCCAGCCTGGGGAATAATGCTTCATGGGTTTTAAGCTTAATGCCGCGCTTGAGTTCTCCCCACCGGCGGCCCGAATCACCGGCACCTAAAATATCCAGGACAAGATTGCACTTGGACGGCATAACAGCAGAAAGCAAAAACGCGGCGAGACGAAGCGCTTCGGTGGCGGTATACAGAATTGTTCCGGCACGGGGTAAATCGGTTTTGGCGACTTTCCAGGGAGCCTGGGATTCGATATAGCCATTAACCAAGCGTACCAGATCCATGGTTGCGGCAATGGCCTCTTGGACTTTTAATTCAGTAATGAGCTTTTCCACATTGGCGGGTAATTTCTTGGCTGATTGTTCGACTATATCGTCGGCAGGGTCCTTTTTTTCTGCGGGCGGGATTTTCCCATCGAAAAGACGATTGATAAGGCCGCTGACGCGGTTTAAGAGATTTCCAAAATCATTGGCGAGATCCGAATTGTAACATTTGATAAATCCCTCGGGTGTAAAATTGGCGTCTTGCCCTAAGATCATTTCTTTCATCAAATAATACCGCACACAGTCAACGCCGTATTGCTCGACTAAATCCAAAGGATTAACCACATTGCCCAAAGATTTGCTCATTTTGGTTTGGCCGATAAGCCACCAGCCGTGGGCAAAAATAGTTTCGGGTAAAGGCAGTTCAAGAGAAAAAAGCATGGTCGACCAGTAAACCGAGTGCGTGGTTAAAATGTCTTTTCCGATCAGATGTACCGATACCGGCCACCATTTTTTAAATTTCTCCTCGTCAGTAAAACATCCCACTGCCGAGACATAATTGATAAGGGCATCGTACCAGACGTAAGTGACATAATCTTTATCAAAAGGCAGCTCAATACCCCAGCTCATGCGCGATTTGGGCCGCGAAATACACAAATCACCGAGGGGCTGTTTGAGAAATCCCAAGACTTCGTTTCGCCGGTGTTCGGGTTGGATAAAACCAGGATTATCATTAATATGGTTGATGAGCTTTTGCTGGTATTTGCTCATTTTAAAAAACCAGTTTTTTTCTTTTAAACGCGTCACATCCCGAAATTGCCCGGAGTCTTTCTCGGTTTCGGTAATAAAACGCTCCTCGGCAACCGAATACCAGCCTTCATATTCATCCGCATAGATATCACCCCTATCGAAAGTCTTTTGAAGAGCTTCCTGGACTACTTTTATGTGACGGTCTTCAGTAGTGCGAATAAAATCGCTGTATTCAATACCCAATTTTTTCCAAAGCTCGATAAAACGCGGGGCCATTTCATTACAATGCTGCAAGGGAGTGACATTCCTTTTTTGCGCGGCCTGAAAGACCTTTTGGCCGTGCTCATCCAAGCCGGTTAAGAAAAAGGTGTCGTCACCGATGGCTTTATGATAACGCGTTAAAACGTCGGCTAGAATGGTGGTATAGGCATGGCCGATATGGGGCTTGTCGTTGACGTAGTAAATTGGAGTAGTAACGTAGAATTTGCTCATTTTATTTTAGGGGGCGCCCCCCGCTCTTAAAGCGGGGGACGCCCAAAGCCCTTATTCCTTCGCCGGATAAGTCATCTTAATAAATTTTCCGTCGCCTAAATCCACCGTCGCGCAACGGCGCAAGATATTTAAATCGACAACCTTGCCCTTGCCGTCGGGAGTATTAATTTTCTCCCCCAGGCGCGGCATGTCCCGGGAATATTCCCGGTAAACAGCATACTCGTAGGCCATACAGCATTTGATACGCCCGCAGGTACCCGAAATCTTTGATGGATTTAAAGGCAGGCCCTGTTCCTTGGACATTTTGATCGTCAGGGGATGAAAACTTTTCATATAGGAAGCGCAGCATAAATCCCTGCCGCAAATACCAAACCCTCCCACCACCTTGGATTTATCCCGCACACCGATTTGTTTTAGCTCAATACGCACCTTAAAGATCCTGGCCAAGTCCTTGACTAACTCCCTAAAATCAACCCTGCCCTCGGCAGTAAAAAAGAAAATGACCTTAGCCCCGTCAAAAGAATATTCACATTTAACAATCTGCATATCCAGCTTTGATTCAGCGATCTTCTTAACCGCGGTCGCGATAGCCTCCCGTGCCTTCTTTTTATTATCCTCTATTCTCTTCAAATCTTCCGCCGTTGCCAGGCGGATGACATTGCCCCCAACGCTTTCCACCTTGGCCTTGCATACAAAATGGGCATCGGAAAGAACTTCACCGTATTCAACGCCCCGGTCGACCTCCAGAATAACGATATCACCGCGGTTACATTTTAACTCACCCGAATTAAAAAAGGCGACCGGCCTAAATTTGCCGAGTTTAACCTGTATGGTTCCCATTGGCTTTCCTCTATCTAAGAACTGATTTCGAAAAATATCATCCGCGCCACAATCTTTCTTTGACTAATGTCAGCGCAACTTTTATATTAAGATTCTCCTCCAACAACTTTGATGTCTCCATGATCTCGCGGACAATGCCTTCTAGTTCTTCAAAAGAATAGCGTGACTGGAGTTTTTGAAGGTCGTTCAAGCGGTCGCGATGCACCACCCGGACTCTATCAACATTGAGTTTTAAAAACATCAGATCCCGAAACCATGTCAAAAGCACCTTCAAGGTCTCCCGCGCCCGAACCGCGTCCTCGCAGACGGCATCGATATAGGAATTACTTTCGCGGGAATACACAAATTGATTGATCGTCTCATTCTTGGTCTTAAAGATATTTTCCTCATCCAGCTTTCTGGCTTTTCCCAGGGACCCTTCGGAGAATATTGACAAGAAATACAGGGCATCCCCGCGCAGCCACCCTTCTTTCGCCAAACATTCTTCCAGCTTCTCAGCCCCCAACGGAAAAAACTGGATAGTTTGGCAGCGCGATCTTATTGTTTCCAACACGTTTTCTGTCTGGGAGGTTGTCAGCAACAAAAGCGTGTCAGCCGAAGGCTCTTCCAAAGTCTTTAAAAGAGCATTGGCGGCATCAAGGCTTAGATTCTCAATGTCCTTAAGAATAAAGATTTTGGTGTTCGCCTCAAAAGGCCTTAGCTGCATCCGTGCATTCAGATGGCGGATCTGCTCGATACGTATCGACCGGCTCTCGGATAAATCGTCTCGATCGGCTTCCTTCGGCCTCATTAAACCCTGTTGGGCTTCCTCGGAACTAACGGCTTCGAACATATGGACATCGGGATGGCTACCGCTATTAACCTTCAGGCAAGCCGGACAGGTGCCACAGGATACTCCGTCGCGGCGGTTTTGACAGAAAATAAGCTTAGCCACACTCAGGGCTGTTTCGCTCTTGCCGATGCCGACAGGACCGCAGAAAAGATAGGCATGCGCCAGACAGTCGGTTTTGATAAATGTCTCAAAACGCTTAAGGACAACTTCGCTGTGAAGAATATTTTTAGAGATCATGGGTTTAACAACCGACTCACAAACCGTCGGATTTCTTCTTGGGTATCGGATTTTGTCCCTTTGGTTTCGATAAGCTTAACCCGATTAGGTTCCCGGCGGGCAATGGCCAAATACCCCTGTCGCACGCGATTATGATACCCCAACGACCGGCTTTCGATTCTGTCTTTAAATTTCCCCGCCCGCTGCAAGCCCTTTTTGGCTCCGACATCCAAAAGAAAAGTCAGATCCGGATTAATGCCGCGAGTCACAAACCTGCCGACTGACTTGATCAATGCAATATCCATCCCGCAACCGTATCCCTGATAGGCAACGGTGGAATCGAGAAAACGGTCACACACGACAATAATGCCTTTTCTTAGCGCCGGAGCGATAATCTCTTCGACCAACTGCGCACGAGCCGCCATATATAAAAGCATCTCGCATTCCTTGGTCATTGTCTTATTCTTAACGTCCAGAAGCATTTTACGGATCATTTCGCTAAGGATAACGCCCCCGGGCTCGCGGATATGCAAAACCTTCTTGTGTTGTTCCTTTAAATAACGGCACAGGAGTTTCGCCTGAGTGCTTTTCCCTGAGCCTTCCGAGCCTTCAAATGTGATAAATTTTCCCTTCATCGCCTTAACCGTAACCCTTCGCTAAATCCAACGCCAGACTTGCCCTTCTTTCGTGTCCTCGACGGCAATCCCTTTGTTCTTTAATAGTTCTCTGAGCTCATCCGATCTTTTAAAATCCTTTTTGGCGCGAGCGGTTTTACGCTCTTCCAACAAAAGCTCTTCGACTTCGCTTAAACTGCGTTCTTTTTCTTTTAAAAAGAGCCCAAAAACATTTCTCCCTAAGTCCTCAATGGTATCCACCGCCGTAAAAACAATATTCAAATAATCACGATCACTCTTGTTGTGGTCGATGTATTTGTTGGTGTCGCTAACAAGTTTAAATAATGCTGCCAAAGCCTGGGGCGTATTAAAATCATCGTCCATGGCTTTAAAAAAATCTTCCCGGTGTTTTTTTATAAAATCCGCTTCTTTAGTCTCCACATCCTTCTCTTTGGTCAGTTCATACGCCCTCCAAAAGAGCACATCAAATCTTTGCAGGGCCTCGCCGGCTTCCTTGACGGCACTCTCGCTAAAATCAATTGGGCTGGCGTAATGCGCGCCCAAGAAAAACATTTTTATTTCATCAGGGCTAAATTTCTTTAGCGCATCCTGAATAGTAACAAAATTCCCCAGGGACTTTGCCATTTTCTGCCCGTTGATCGTGATCAACCCGTGGTGGATCCAGTGCCGGGCAAAAGGTTTGTTCGTTAAAGCCTCGGCCTGGGCGATTTCATTCTCGTGATGAGGAAAAATAAGATCGCGCCCCCCGGCATGAATATCCAGAGTTTCACAGCCCAAGTGTTTTAGGCTCATCACCGAGCATTCAATATGCCAGCCCGGGCGGCCCTTGCCCCAAGGGCTATCCCAAAAAGGTTCCCCTTCTTTTGATTTCTTCCAGAGGGCAAAATCAAGAGGGTCTTTTTTGTTGGGGTCTTTTTCAATCCTAACCGCCTCGTGCATCTGCTCGATACCTTGCCCGGAAAGTTTTCCGTAGGAAGGAAATTTGCGCACACTAAAATAGACATCGCCGTTCGCCACATAGGCAAAGCCTTTTTCGATCAACACCCCGATATGCTTGATCATGTCCGGAATGTTCTCGGTCGCGCACGGCTCTTTGTCCGCCCGGTCAATACTTAAGCTTTCCAAATCTTCGTAATACTTTTGAATATTCTCAAAGGCGACTTCCTGGCTCGTCTTTTTTAATTCATTGGCCTTATTGATAATTTTGTCGTCGACGTCGGTAATATTACGGACAAAACGAACATCATACCCCTGATAACGAAGATAACGGACCATGACATCAAAGACATAGAGGCTGCGCGCATGCCCGATATGACACCGGTCATAAACAGTCACCCCGCAGGAATAAATATTAATCCGGTTTCCCTGAAGCGGGACCAAAACTTCCTTTTTTTTGGTAAGAGAATTATAAATTTGGACAGGCATAGGAGTAAGGAAAGAATCTATTTATTGCCCAGCTTTTTCTCCAGGGCATTGATTTTCTCATTAAGCTCATCAATTTGCTGCATGACCGGATCCAAAACATGGATATGGTCTAAGGAGACGTCTATCTTTTTGCCTTCCTGGCGGGTAATTCTTGCCGGAACACCCACGACCGTCGCGTTGGGAGGAACGTCTTTAATCACAACCGCATTGGCCCCGACATAGGAATTGTCGCCGACGGTAATATTGCCTAAGACCTTTGCCCCCGTCCCGACGACAATATTGCTCCCTAATGTCGGATGGCGCTTGCCCGTTTCTTTTCCCGTACCGCCTAATGTTACCCCCTGAAAAAGTGTTACGTTATCGCCGATAATCGTTGTCTCGCCGATCACAACACCCATGCCGTGATCGATAAAAAGGCCGTGGCCGATTGTCGATCCGGGATGGATTTCAATTCCGGTTAAGAAACGGCCCAACTGCGAAATAGCCCTGGGCAAAATGGGAATCTTCATCCGCCACAACGCATGAGCTATGCGGTAAAAAAGGATGGCATGAAACCCGCAATAGAGCAGAATAATTTCCAGGTCACTTTTCGCGGCAGGGTCACGTTCCCGGGCTGCTTTAATCTCCCCTTGAAAAATAATCCCGACCGCTAAAATCGAAAGCAGTAAAACTATTAAGAACAATAAAAAGAAAGTCGTGATATCCATAAATACTCCTTAGCTATTATTACTTTTTGATCAAAACAACTGCATACGCCGCGATCGCCTCTTTGACTCCGCCAAAACCCAAACCCTCCTGCGTCGTCGCCTTGATATTAACGCTGCCGACGGGAATCTTCAGTGTATTGGCAAGAACACGGCACATGGCTGGTTTAAAAAACTGCAGCTTAGGCCTTTCCGCCAGGACCATGGTATCGATATTGGCAATTTTAAAACCTTGCTTTTTAACCATCCGGCCTACCGTGGAGAGCAAGATAAGGCTTGAAATATCTTTAAAGCGTTTATCCGTGTTGGGAAAATGTTCCCCAATGTCCCCTTTCCCTAAGGCCCCCAAGAGGGCATCACAAATCGCATGCACGATCACATCTCCATCCGAATGCCCGAGCAGGCCCTTTATATAGGGAATCGGGACACCGCCCAAAACCAGCTTTCGCCCCTTGACCAGGCGATGAATATCGTAACCGATGCCGACTTTATGGGCCATTGCGTGTTTTAACCTTTCCTTTTCTTTGAGCAAGCGAGGATTGCTCTGGCAAAAATAAGATCGTCAGGAGTCGTAATCTTTATATTCCGGTAATCTCCGGCCACCACTTTAACTTTAATACCCACCTTCTCGACCAGGCACGCATCATCACTGGCGTGAATATCCTTAATCTTGCTATGGGCCTTTAATATAATTTCCTTCTTAAAAACCTGCGGTGTTTGTACTTCCCATAGAGTTTTTCTATCTAAAGTTCTCCCGACCGTCATGGTCGCGCTATTTACAGCTTTAATCGTCGGCTTAACCGGCACTGCGATAATCGCCGCCGAATGTTTACGCGCACAGGCAATCGATTGGGCTATCATTTCTTTTGTTACGAAAGGCCTGGCACCGTCATGGATAGCAACAAAATCCGTATCTTTATCGAGAATTTTAAGCCCGTTATCTACGGACTCCCGCCGGGTTTTCCCACCGGCAACAACATATTTTACTTTTCGTAACCGGTAACGCTTGATCAGTTTTTGGAAATCGGGCAAATATCCTTTATGTCCGACAACAACAATACTATTGATTAAAGGAGACCGCTCAAACGCCGCCAACGTATACGCCAAGATGGGCTTTCCTCTTAAAGGAACCAGGGTCTTCGGCAGCGCCGTCTTTAACCTCACCCCTTGCCCGCCGGCAGCAATGATCGCCTGGGTCTTCATTGCCTGCTTAGCTTTGCAAAGATCATCCGTCCGGCTTGCGTCTGCAAGACCGAGGTTACTTCCACCTTGGTCTTTTGGCCGATCATCCTTCTGGCGTCGGCGACGACGATCATGGTTCCGTCATCCATATAGGCCACGGCTTGCTCGGCCTCCTTGCCTTCTTTAATGAGCTTCACTTCCATGATTTCGCCGGCAAAAACAACGGACTTAACCGCATTGGCTAACTCGTTAACATTTAATATCTTAACCCCCTGGATTGCCGCGATACGGTTAAGATTAAAATCAGTCGTACACACCTTGGCCTCGATCATTTTTGCCAAGGCCACAAGCTTGGAATCAACATCGGAGGCACCCGTCATGTCGTCTTCGTGTATTTTAATATCAAAATTCGAATCTTTCTGCATGGAGCGCAAGATTTCCATGCCGCGGCGGCCCCGTTGGCGCTTTAAAGTATCATCGGAGTCGGCAATATGCTGTAATTCCTGAAGGACAAACCGGGGCACAACAAGGCGTGCCTCAAAAAACTTTGTTTTGTAAATATCGGCAATTCTGCCGTCAATAATCGCGCTGGTATCCAAAATAACCAGATCCTCGCGGCTATCCTGGCGTTTAAAACGGACATAGGGAATGATGATGTTAAATTCATCCTTGCCGCGAAGCGCCATGACCGCGCCCAGATACGAGAAAACGAGAGTCAGAATAACTTTAAGTATCGAATGGACCACTTCTCCTAAGGGAAGAAGCGAAAGGATATCGGTAATCAGTTTTGCCATAATCATACCCAAAACTAAACCGAAGACCATGCTGGATAAACCCCGCAGCGACACCCGTCGCATATTCGCTTCCAGAAAAATAAGGGCTAGCCCGACCAACAAGCCGATCCCGATACCCCAAAGGGCTTGCCCGCCGATAAGGCCGATTTGATAACCAACCACACCGCCGATCACCAGAAAAAAAATACGGATAAAAATAAGAGTCATACTCCCTCCTTTAGGGGGTTAGGCCGGATTGATCACAATGATGAACCCGGCAAATAAAAGTTATAAATAAAGGGCGCGGATAAGAAATTAAGTTACGCCCTGCCTAAATGATCCAAAGCCTGCTTAACCGTTTCAACAGGCAGGATTTCGATTTTGCTGCTTTTAATAGTATCTTTGGCCTTAAGATTATTTTTGGGAATAATACATTTCTTAAAGCCTAATTTTTGCGCTTCATTAATCCGGGGATTAATCTGGCTAACGCTTCTTACCTCCGCCGAGAGCCCCACCTCGCCTAAGACCACCAGGCCTGAGGGAACCTTTTTATCTAAAAAGGCCGAGGCAACCGCCAAGACGACTCCCAAATCCGCCGCCGGATCCATGACCTTGACCCCGCCGACAACGTTAAGAAAAACATCCTTATCCTGCAAATTCAATCCGATTTTCTTCTCCAAAACCGCCACCAATAGCGCCAGGCGGTTAGAATCAAACCCTTCAGCCTTCTGCCGCGCAACCCCAAAACTGGCACGGCTCACCAGGCCTTGAATTTCAACTAAAAACGGCCTTGTCCCTTCCATAATGGGGACAACAACCGAACCCGCGCAATCCTTTGGCCGTTCAGATAAGAAAATCTCGGAAGGATTCGGCACCTGCACTAACCCTGTGGACGACATTTCAAAAACACCTATTTCATTGGTCGAACCAAACCTATTTTTGGTCGACCTTAGAATTCTGTATGTAGAATACCGTTCGCCTTCAAAATACAAAACCGTATCCACCATATGCTCAAGGACTCTGGGGCCCGCCAGCATGCCTTCTTTGGTAACGTGGCCGATAAGAAAAAGGGCGATGCCTTGTGTTTTGGCGATCTGGGTTAAAACAGCGGCACATTCGCGCACCTGACTGACGCTGCCCGGACTTGAACTAATGTCCGGCCGGTAGACAACCTGAATAGAATCGACGATAACGATTTCGGGGCGCATTTTGTTGATATGTTCAACGATTACATTCAAATCGATTTGGTTAACAATGTATAAATTCGTTTTGCCGTTGGCGGTTAATCTGTCGGCGCGCATCTTGGTCTGCTTGACCGATTCCTCGCCGCTGATGTATAGCACTTTATGCCCTTGATCGCTTAGGGCGCAACCCGCCTGCATGGAAAGGGTTGATTTTCCTATCCCCGGATCGCCGCCGATAAGGGTAACGGAACCCACCACAACTCCGCCGCCTAATACGCGGTCAAATTCCTCGACACCGGTTATAAACCGCTGCTCTTTTTCGACTAAAATATCCGCCAGTAAAACCGGCTCTTCGGCATATACAACCGCATTTCTGGCAACGGGAGAATCAGGAACAGCGCTCTCTTCAACCAAAGAGTTCCAGCTGTCGCAAGCCGGGCATTTACCCAGCCACGCGGGAGACTGCGCTCCGCAATTCTGACAGACAAATACAGTTTTTGTTTTCATTATTGGTCTTTTAGCTCTCTTCGGCTCGGACGATAGAGCAGTTTCCAGGGATTGGCCTTTAAATCCGCCGTAAAGCTTTCCAAATCCTCAAAAATACTGTCATCGTATAATAATTTTCCGACGGTCCCCTTACCTTCCTGAATATTCTTAGTAATTAACTTTAGGCTCTCAAGCAACTCCTCAACCGACTGCTGGTTTTTGGGATTCTGAATAACTTTATTAAACCCGTCGACGCTATCTTGCAGCTTGATTGAAAGCTTTCCGATCATAGAAGAAATTTCTTCAAACGAAATCGGGTCCTCGCCCGTCAACGAGGCTCCTTCACTTAAAAGCGTCGCCTGATCTTTCCCCGGGATAATTTCGATATATTTCTCGCCCATAAGGCCCAGCTGATTAATCCATACCTTGGAATCAGCCGGGACTTGAGTTTCGTCTTTGAGCCAAAGATCAATTCTAACCTTTGTTTTTTGCTCTTGAGGATCAAAGAAGACCTTGATGTCCTTGACACTGCCGACATCCACGCCGGCCAAACGCACCGGTGCGGAGCGCTTAACGCCGTTGGCAAAACCGAATACCGCCTTCATTCTTTTGCCTTTTTCCAGGAAGGAAAAGTCGCTAATCGAGAAAATGAAAGCCGCCAAGGCGATAATCCCCAGCAAAACAAACGCCCCCACTTTTAATTCCAGATTGGACTCTTTGGACATGAGTATCGTCTCCTGTTTTGAAACTGTTTAGAAAATTTTCTGATCAATCCGCAAATGCCGATTGCTCGTTTTATTTAATATGCCCAAAAACCAGATGCTCGTCTTCCGAGATAGGCCCAACCGATTCACCGTGAATAAACTGCTGCACCACCGGATGCCGGGAGCCGCGAATCTCATCGGGTTTCCCCTCGGCAATGACCTTGCCCCGGTAAAGCATGGCAATCGAGTCGGCAATCTTAAAAGCCGCGTTCATGTCGTGGGTCACGACAATCGAAGTTACTTTTAATTTATCGTGCATCTCGACAATCAGATTATTAATGGCATCGGCGGTAATAGGATCAACCTCGGAAGTCGGCTCATCATACAAGATGATCTGCGGCTCCATGCACAAAACACGAGCCAAGCTTACTCTTTTTTTCATCCCGCCGCTTAATTCCGAGGGCATCATGCTTTCGATACCTTTAAGCCCGACTAAGGCCAGGGCATCTTTGACCCTGTCGCGAACAGTTTTTTCGTCGAGCCGCATAAATTCGTTTAAAATAAAAGCCACGTTATCGGCGACATTCATCGAATCAAAAAGCGCGCCGCCCTGAAAGACCATCCCCATTTCCATGCGTATTTTGTTGTATTCACGCTCGGAAAGGTTGGTGACTTCTTTGCCGTGTATTTTGATTGACCCGTAGTCGGGCCGGATAAGGCCGATAACATTCTTTAGTAGAACACTTTTTCCCGTTCCCGACCGGCCGATAATGACCTTCGTCTCTCCGCGCTTGATAAAGAGATTCAGATCATCGAGGACCATATTCGATTCAAAGGCTTTGCACAAATGGCTGATCTCGATCATGTCATCCCGCTTGTTTTAGGCGACTTTAGGTAATTGCCGTATCGAACGCAACGGCTGTTCTTTCAAAATCTAGGTCTTAAAGATAAAATAAAATATCGCCGTACACAAACAATCCGTTACGATAATAAGAATAAACGAAGTCACAACCGATACGGTGGTCGCACGCCCCACCCCTTCGGCGCCGCCCTTGGCCGTCAATCCCTGGTGGCAACCCACCAGGGCAATAATCATTCCAAAAAATACGGTCTTAATAAGCCCGGTGACAATATCTTTAACCACAAGCGATTCGACGACCATCGTAAAATACATCGCCGGGCCGATCGATAATTTAAAAACACAAATCAAAAAACCGCCAAAGATTCCAACGATATCGGCGAATATTGTTAAAACCGGCAACATCACGATTAAGGCCAGAAAACGCGGCACTACTAAGTATCGGACCGGATTGGTGGCAAACGCCTTTAAGGCATCAACCTGCTCGGTAACCGTCATCGAGCCGATCTCAGCGGTAATACCGGCGCCGATACGCCCGGCAACAATCAGGGCGGTTAAAACCGGGGCTAATTCACGGGTTAGAGAAACCGCGACCACACTGGCGATATAGATTTCAGAAGACAATTTCTGCATCTGATACGCCATCTGAAGGGCCAAGATCATCCCCACAAAGAGCGCTACCAGAGATGATATAAAAAAACTCCCCGGCCCGATACGCTTGGCCTGTTCTAAAAACCTCAGGTTTTTAAAAGGAGGGGTAAAAATCCAATAGACGGTTTGCGCAAACAAAATCGACAACGCGCCGATATAGCGCACAAATTGAATGACCGAAAGACCTAAATATTCTATAGCGTTACTCATAGCCTCATTTTGTTAGAATTTAATACGGTTCTCAAAACCCAACATATCGCTACCGTCCTCGGGACGACTCTCCTCGTCGATTCTCTTCTGCAAGCGATATTTAAATGCCGTCGTAGTCGATTTGCCTTGCCCGCGCTTGCTCTTGATTGTCCAATCCCGGTAACGATCTCCTTCGCCGACCAAAGGAGACATCGTAAGCGTGCCGATATCACGCATAAAATTAGCCGCACTCGCCAGATTAATATCCCCTTCCATATTAAAAACAAGCCCGCTGGATTCCGCCATATTGGATTCAGCTATATGGATTATCGGATACATGCCTTCAAAATTAGCGACGATGTCATCATACTGCATTTCGCGAATAAAACCGTTGCTGGCCATCAGGCTGCCTCGAAGCATGAGTTTATCCAGAAAGCCGGAGAGTTTAATCCGTCCGGAAATCTCTCCGCCTAAAATCTTTTCGTCAGTTTGCCAGCCCAAAAGGACAAAAAGGTCCGTTAAATCAATTTCGGAAAACCGAATCGCCAAGTCAATATCATGCGGCGGCAATAATCCCACATAGCCGTCACAAATAACGCCCCCCCAAGAAACAGAGCTCAAATACAATCTCCCTTTTTTAACCTCAAAATAACCGGAGAGCTCCCCGACAGGTTTATAGTTAAGAAGTGAATACTGGCTACTGATCTCCCCGCGCAAGAATGATTCAATGGCGGCTCCGCTCACGAATTCCACGGCGCTTTTAAACCGGGTAACCACATCCAGCTTGGCAACTTTAACATGGTCAAGCTGGGTATCAAAGCGAAAACCCTTATTAGGCATTGATACGGCCTGGGTTTGTATGGTGCCGCCGTCTTTAAGAAACAGTTTTAAATCAAACTGCTTCTTTACGAAATCAACGTTGCCCTCAAAAGACAAAGAACCCCACGCCTGCGGCTGGCCTAAGCCCAGAAACCAGAAGAACCCAAGAACCAAAAGAGATTTCTTAATCATCCGCCTAAAAACTATTCAAAAACTAAGGTATCGTTTTTCCTTTGCACAACCACCTTGCTGCCTTCTTTAAATCTTCCAGAAATAATTTCCTCCGCCAGAGGATCCTCCAGGAGCCGCTGAATAGTCCTTTTAAGCGGCCGCGCCCCGAAGACCGGGTCGAAACCTTTTTCAATCAAAAGCGCTGAGGCCTCGGCAGTAAGAGTGATATCGATCTCCTGCTCCTTAAGGCGCCCTGCCACCTCTTTGACTTCCAGGTCCACGATTTGGATAAGGTTTTCACGGGTTAAGGGTTTAAATACAATAATATCGTCGAGTCGGTTCAAAAACTCGGGCTTAAAGGTTTTTTTAACTTCCTCGAGCAATTTTTCTTTCATTTCATTGTAGGTCGTTTCTTCTTTTTGAGAAATAAATCCCAACGACCCGCTTTTGCGCAGGATATCCGCGCCCACGTTCGAGGTCATAATCACAATCGTGTTCCTAAAATCGACCTTACGCCCCAGGCTGTCGGTTAAGCGCCCGTCTTCAAAAACCTGAAGCAGGATATTAAAAACATCCGGATGGGCCTTTTCGATTTCATCCAACAGGACAACCGAATACGGTCGCCTTCTTACGCGTTCGGTCAATTGCCCGCCCTCTTCATAGCCCACATATCCCGGAGGCGCGCCAATCAATCGAGAGACATTAAACTTATCCATGTATTCGGACATATCGATCTGGATAAGCGCATTTTCATCGCCAAACATAAATTCCGATAACACGCGGGCCAAGAGTGTTTTCCCGACACCCGTGGGCCCCAAGAACACAAAGGAACCGATAGGCCGGCGGGGATTTTTAATCCGCGCGCGCGAGCGCCTTACCGCCCGGGCAATAGCGCTGATTGCCTCTTCCTGGCCGATGACGGCTTTATGCATATTCTCTTCCATCTTAAGGAGCTTTTCGCTCTCTTTTTGTTCCAGGCGGAAGAGGGGAATTTTGGTCCACTGAGAAATGACCTTGGCAATGTCTTCTTCGCCAATGGTGGGCGTAATAGTGTCCCGTTTTTGGGTCCACTCGCCGCGCATTTTTTCTAACTGTTCACGGGCCTCGCGTTCCTGGTCGCGCATTTTGGCGGCCCGTTCAAAATCCTGGCTTTTGATAAAAGATTCTTTTTCCTTTTTTAGCTCTTCAATGTCCGCCTCGATCTTTTTGATATCTTCGGGAACAACCATGGCGTGCAAACGGGCGCGGGAACCGGTTTCATCCAAAATGTCAACAGCCTTATCGGGCAAAAACCGCCCCGTGATATAGCGGTCGGATAATTTAGCCGCCGCCTCCAAGGCCTCATCGGCATATTTGACATGATGATGAGCCTCGTATTTATCACGCAGCCCTTTTAAGATTTGTATGGTTTCATCGACCGACGGCGGCTCGACCATGATCGTCTGAAAACGCCGCTCTAGGGCCGCATCTTTCTCGATGTGTTTACGGTATTCATCGAGGGTAGTCGCGCCGATACACTGAATCTCCCCGCGCGCTAAGGCCGGCTTTAGGATATTAGCCGCATCAATCGCGCCTTCAGCCGCGCCGGCCCCCACCAATGTATGGAGCTCGTCGACAAAAAGAACAATTTTTCCCGAACGCTTAATCTCGTCCATAATCGCCTTGATTCTTTCTTCGAATTGACCGCGGTATTTTGTCCCGGCAATCATCAAAGCCAAATCAAGGACAATAATATTTTTATCACGCAAAAGTTCCGGCACATCTCCGCGAACGATTAATTGCGCCAGGCCTTCGACAATAGCCGTCTTACCGACACCGGCCTCGCCTAAAAGAACAGGATTGTTTTTGGTGCGGCGGCTTAGGATCTGAACAATCCTCTCGATCTCACCCTGTCGCCCTATAACAGGATCGAGCTTTCCTTCACGGGCCAGCTTATTAAGATTACGCCCGTAGGCGTCAATCGCGGGCGTCTTTCCGCCTTTGGCCGGCTCCTGCTGGCCGAATCCGGGAATGCCGGAACCCAAAAGGGCCAGGACCTCGTTGCGCACTTTGTTAGCGTCTAATCCCAGATTGAGTAAAACCCGATAGGCCATACCTTCGCCTTCACGGATAAGCCCTAAAAGTAAATGCTCAGTACCGATATAATTATGCCCCAACGCCCTTGCCTCCTCGGCGGAAAGTTCCAGCGCCTTTTTAGAGCGCGGCGTAAAAGGGATATCTCCTAAAACTTGCGTTTGCGGCCCGGGCTGGACTAATTTTTCGACTTCGATACGAATCGTCTCCAAATCAAGCCCTAATTTCTGCAAAACAGCGGCCGCCACACCCTCTCCCTCACGGATCAATCCCAAAAGAAGATGTTCGGTCCCGATATAATCATGATTAAATCTCCTCGCCTCCTCTTTGGCAAGGACAATAACTTTTCTGGCTCTTTCGGTAAATCGGTTAAACATGGAGTACCCTCCTGATGATTTATAAATAAAAACGCTTAAACATTACAAACAAAGAATTACCGCCCCTGCGGTTTTTCCAATTTACTTCTGATAAGTTTCGCCCTTTTCTCGTCCCGTTCGGGGGCGCTTAGCTTTTTTCCTTCGATCTTCTGTAAATGTGCCGGCTGGATCATAATGAATAATTCATTCATCGTCGCCTTATCCACGTCTTTAACCACGCCGACATCAATCCCGAGCCTGACCATGGATAAAAGTTCCGCTGTTTCCTGGCTGGAAATAATATGGGCATTTCTTAAAACACCGTAAGAACGGCAGATCTTATCCTCCAGCATAGGCCGATTTTGAAGCAGTAAGGCCTGGCGGGCCTGCTCTTCCTGTTCGATGACCTGGCGGATGATCCCATCGATATTCTGCATGATCTCATCCTCGCTGTGGCCCAAGGAAACCTGATTCGATATTTGAAAAAAGTTTCCGCTTGCTTGCGTACCTTCGCCGTAAAAACCGCGCGAGGTAAAGCTTAACTTTGAAATCGCCGCCAATACCTTATTAATCTGCTTGGTCATCACTAAGGCCGGCAAATGGAGCATAACCGAGCCGCGCATCCCCGTCCCGGTATTGGTCGGGCACGCGGTTAAATACCCCCATTCGGGTAAGAATGCAAAATTTATTTTCTGCGCCAGGGCATCATCAAAACTGCTAATAATCTTCCAGGTCTCAAAAAGATTAAGCCCCGACTGCATCACCTGGATACGCAGATGATCCTCTTCGTTAATCATAACCGAAACAACTTCCTCTTTAGAAATAACCAAGCCCTTACCCTCCGGGTGGGAAGCATGTTCGTGGCTCATCAGGTGTCGCTCGACTAAAAACTGCCTGTCGACATTATCCAGTTCGCTAATCTTAAAGAGCGCGGCATCCTTGAAAAGCGGAAGCTCATTAATAGCAGCCTGAACAGTCTCAATAATATCCGCCAGTACCTTTTTGGCCGCCTTATTAGGAAAAGGTAATTTCTCAAAATTGCGCGCCAGGCGAATACGTGACGACATAACAATGCTGGAATAGGGCCCCGTGCCTTTAAGCCACTCGCTGGTATGATTAATCAAATCGTCGAGCCTAATCATGACGGGATATCTCCTTTTTTCTCAAGTTCGTGAATCTTATCGCGTAAGCGCGCCGCCTCTTCAAAACTTTCGTTATGGATGGCCCTTTGAAGCTGCGTTCTTAAATCTTGCAAGGTATCGATTTTTTCTTTCTGCTGGACGGGAATATGCGCAGGCACTTTGCCAAAATGCTGGTTAGAGCCGTGAATCTTTTTTAAAAGAGCCGTCAGATATTCCCGAAATGAGCTGTAGCATTCGCCGCAACCAAGCCTTCCTAACTTTCGAAAATCCTCATAGGTGAGGCCGCAGTTGGTGCATTTGGTTTTGACCTTATCCACATCCTTGGCCTGCTTGCCAAAATCGGTCAAACCCGCCAGGAGATCAGCCAACCCAAACTGCTGTTCCATCTGAACGCTTTTTTCGCGTGCACAGTCTTCGCATAAGTGCAATTCCGACATCTGCTCATCGACAATCTCAGTCAAATGAACGGTCGCCTTTTTATTCCCGCAAATATCGCACTGCATATTTTTCCTTTCTGGTCAATCGAGTTTCCCAAGGATAGCAATAACCAGTGATCGTTGTAAAAAGAAAAATCCCTTAATACTTCAAGCCGTCTTTTTTCGTCAATTCCTTAAAAAGGCTCAAGAGTTTTAGAGTATTTTTTCCTGGTTTTCCGTCGCCAATAATCCTGCCGTCCACTTTAACCACAGGGATGATCTCAGCGGCTGTTCCGGTTAAAAAGCATTCATCGGCCACATACACCTCGTGGCGCGTGATCAAACATTCCTTGGTCTTGATCTTATTTTTTTCAGCCGATTCCAAGACCGCCTGGCGGGTAATGCCGCGCAATCTCCCCTGCATAGGCGTACATAATTCATTATGACGGAAAATAAAAATATTATCCCCCGTGCACTCCGCCACATAACCTTGCGCGTCCAGCATGATCGCTTCTTCAAAACCCGATTGACGGGCTTCGATCTTTGCCAAGATATTATTCAGGTAATTGAGCGATTTGAGCTGCGGATTAAGCGCCTCGGGCAAATTCCGCACCGTCGGAACGGTAATAATCTCTAATCCCTTTTTATAAAGCTCCTGCGGATAAAGGGTAATTTTATCCGTAATGATAACGATGCTGGCGCCTTTTTTGCATTTACGCGGGTCTAACCCCAAATCCCCTTCACCGCGGCTCACCACCACCCGGATGTAGGCATCGTTAAGATTATTCGCCTTCAAAGTCAAAGTGATCGCCTTAGCCATCTGCTCCTTGGTTAAAGGAATTTCAAGCATCAACGTATGGGCCGTCTCGTAAAGCCGGTCTAAATGTTCTTTTAATTTAAAAACCAGACGGTTGTACGAACGGATGCCTTCAAAGGCCCCGTCACCGTAGAGAAAACCGTGGTCAAACACGGAAACTTTTGCATCCTCTTTTTCCACGAGCTTGCCGTTAAGATAAACCTTCATGACTGTCTCCTCATCTGTATGTTATTTGTTATGCTGTCTTAAGAAACAAATTTTCCATCGCGCATGGAAATCGTCATGCGCGAGAGTTTCGCGACATATTCATCATGAGTAACGATAACCAGCGTCTGTTTTCTAGTCTGGTTTAGCTGCAGTAATAAATGAATGATGTCCTCGCCGCTTTTAGAATCCAGATTGCCGGTCGGTTCATCGCAAAAGATCACCTTGGGTTCATTGACCAGCGCCCGGGCAATCGCCACCCTCTGTTGTTCACCGCCGGATAACTGCCCCGGCTTATGTGATGCCCTTTCCTTTAGCCCTACCGACTCTAAAAGCACCATGCCCTTTTCTCTTAAGCGATCCGCTTGGGCCATATCGCTTTTGACTAATCCCGGCAAAACCACATTTTCCAGCGCCGTAAATTCCGGCAACAGGTGATAGAATTGGAAAACAAAGCCTACCTTTTTATTGCGGATTCCGGCGCGCTCACGGTCGTTTAGATTATAAATATCCTGCCCGTCAAAATTGACCGCGCCTTCCGTCGGCCTATCCAACCCGCCTAAAATATGCAACAGCGTCGATTTGCCGGCACCCGACGGCCCGATGATCGTTAGAAAATCCCCCGCATTGATTTTTAAGTCAATCCCTTTAAGGACATGCAGATTGGCCGTCGCATGATTATAAATTTTATGAACGTCTTTGGCTTCAAGCATAAATTTTTACTCGTAACGTAGCGCCTCAACCGGTTCCAGATTAGCCGCCTTCATCGCCGGATAGATCGTGGCCAGGTAACTAATCGCCATCGCCGAGCCGACGATAATTAAAATATCGCTTAACTGTAGAATAACGGGGAGCCGATCCACATAATAAATCTGCTGGGGCAGTTTGATAAATTGGTACTTCTTTAAGAGCAGACTTAGGCCCACGCCGCCGACCAGCCCCCAGAATGTCCCCATAATCCCTAAGCAGACACCCTCGATAGTAAATATCCGGCGAATGGAGCTTTTAGGAACGCCGATGGATTTTAAAATACCGATATCTTTTACCTTGCTGGTCACGGTCACAATCAAAGTGCTCACAATGCTAAACGAAGCCACCAAAACAATCAGGGTTAAAATAACAAACATGGCAAATTTCTCCAGGCGCAAGGCCTCGAAGAAATTACGATTAACCTCCGTCCAAGTCCGCACCATGAATCCGTATCCCAGGATGTCATAAATCCCCTTCTTTACTTTTGGGGCATCGTAGACATTATTCAACTTTATGGCAATTCCCGAAACTGTGTCCGCGTTAAGATTAAATATCTCCTGCGCCTTCTTTAAATGAATCAGGATAAGATTCATGTCGTAATCGTACATCCCCGAAGTAAATATCCCCGCCACCTCCAGTTTATACCGCCAGGGCTGCCCGCTCACCCCTGAAGCCGGCGCGATCAAGGTAACAGTATCGCCGATTGCGTAACCGTAATAACTCGCAAGCTCGCTGCCGATAATAATGCTTTCGGGTTTCAGGTCTTCCATTCTCCCCTTAACCAGATAACGGCTCACTTGAGTGACATTTTTTTCCGTGTCGGGATTAATCCCGCGTACGCCTAAGCCCACCGCACGGCTGTCATATTGCAAAAACACATTACCCTGCACATACGGTGTCGAACCGGCAATTTCTTTTAAGTTTTCGATTTTCCGGCGAATCTCGTCATTGTTCTTAATGCCATTTTCTTTCTCAATAATTACGTGTGAGGTCGTCCCAATGATTTTCTCCCGCAGGTCGGTATCAAAACCGGTCATAACCCCGATCACCACAATCAAGGCCATGACACCGATAGCAATACCGATCACCGCCACAAAATTAATCACTGAAACAAAACGGTCTTTTTTGGCAGTCAGATATTTAAGGCTAATCCAGTTTTCGTAATTCATATTTTAAGCTATCAGCTATCAGCCCTGCTTTCCTTAAACGCTTTTGTTCTAGCGGTAGCAGGTGCAGCCCTTGACCTTTTTAAATATAAGCCTTTTCAATTTAAGGAAGTCAAGGGCAGCTTTCAGCCAACAGCTTCTTACTGATAGCTGAAGGCTGAGAGCTGAAAGCTCCTTAATTATTTTTGCGCCGGTTTTAAAAGCGGGAACAAAATCACGTCCCGGATAGAAGGCGCATCGGTTAAAAGCATCACCAACCGGTCAACACCGATTCCCAGACCGCCCGCCGGAGGCATGCCGTATTCCAGGGCATTAAGGAAATCTTCGTCAATAGTACGGTTTCCAGTTTCGGTATCGTCGGTTAAATCCTCCACCAGCCGCCGGCGTTGCTCCTGCGGATCATTAAGCTCGGAGTAGGCATTGCCGACTTCCATGCCGGCAATAAAAAACTCAAAACGCTGCGCAATCGTCGGGTCATCAACCCTCGCCTTCGCCAAAGGAGACAAGAAGGTAAAGTAATCCGTAAAAAATACCGGATTGGCCGTGGCCTCTTCTTCAAGAAGGTCTTCGGCAATCTTCATGACACCTGAGCGGGTTAACTTGTCGACTTTAACCGCACCCTTTTTAGCTTTAATTTTCTCAAGCATAACCGCGGCGTCATCTTTTGAGTCAATGCCGAATTTTTCTTTAACTAAAGTAGAAAACGAGCGGCGCGGCCAGGGTGGGGTAAAATCAATTTCCTTCCCCTGGTAACTGACCTTGTACGAACCGGTGGTTTCCTTGGCCACCGTGCTGACCAAATCCTCGGTCAGTTTCATCATATCTTCGTAATCGGCATACGCCTGATAAACCTCGAGCATGGTAAATTCGGGATTGTGCCTGGTCGATATGCCTTCGTTTCTAAAATTACGGTTAAGCTCATAAACTCTTTCTAATCCGCCGACCAAAAGGCGTTTTAAATAAAGTTCCGGCGCTATCCTTAAGAAAACTTCCATGTCATAGGCATTGTGCAGGCTTTTAAAAGGTTTGCCGCGCGCACCCCCGGCCATGGGCTGGAGCATCGGCGTTTCCACTTCCAGAAATCCGCCTTTATCCAGAAACGCGCGAATCAGCGATATGATCTTGCTTCGCCTAACGAAGACATCCTTGACTTCAGGATTTGCGATCAAGTCCACATAGCGCTGGCGGTAACGGATCTCGACATCCTTTAGGCCATGCCATTTTTCGGGCAAAGGCAATAAGGACTTTGAAAGTACGGTAATATTTTTAACCCGCACGCTATCCTGGCCGGTGTGGGTTTTAAACAATTCGCCGTGGACACCGATGATATCGCCGATATCCAAATGCTCAACAATCTCAAAAACCTGGGCACCAATAATATCGGATTTAATATACAGCTGAATCTTCCCCGTCTGGTCGCGCAAATCGGTAAATAGGGCCTTGCCGTGCTTGCGGTGAGCGATGATACGCCCGGCCAAGACAACATTTTTACCGTCGGAGAACGTACTCAACGCCTGCTGAATACTTTCGGAGCAGACAAACTTGCCGCCATAGGGCGAAAGCCCCTGGGATTGCAACTTACTTAACTTTTCAAGCCTGACGCTTTTTGGTTCGCTTGTTTCCATGATAATCCTTTGCTCAATAAATTCGTTTAGCCTCTTCCCGAAAAAATAGAAACCCAAAAAACCTTTCCGGCAACAGGCCTTGAAAAGGTTAATTAACCCAAATTTTGCGATAGCAAAATTTGCCCCGAAGGGGTTGTACGGCAAAATCCGGGATTAATACTAATATTAGAAGTATATTATATTGAAAAAGGTCCGGAGTGTCAACCAAAAGACAGACGTCTTAAGCCTACGTAAGCTATTGTTCTTATTCGGGTTAGAAATAATCGAGGGGAGAATTTTTATCCAAAAAAGAATAAGACTCCGGAGAAAAGAGTCTTAAGCTTGTTTGGGCTTATCCGGCAGGAGGCAACAATCAGTAAGCTGCCAGGGGCCTGGCAGTCGAAGTGACAAAATCGGATATTTCCGCTTTTTCATCCCCCTCAACCTTGCGAAAACAAACCCCCAAACGGTATTGGCTGTTTTCGGCGGGGACACAATAGCGCACCTCGGCGTGAACCTCCAAGGGATCGCTAAAACTGACAATGCCGTTTGAATCAAATTTAAACAAAATAAATTTAACCAAAAGAATGGTGTGGGGAGGGACGTTGCGCCGGGCCAAAAACGCCATGCCCCCTTCACTTAAATCCAGCATATCCGCTTCCTGTTCAAAACCTCCCAGAAGAAGCCGGGTATTTTCCGGCGACTCGATGCGGTAAAATACGGAAAGATTCACCCTCAGCCTCTGAAACCTGCGCATATCGTGATGGTATCCGCCGTACATATTTCACCTCCCGATCTGGAGTGTTTCAAAAATGGTTTGCGGCTAAAACCCCGCTCCGTCTACCGCTTCGCGTTGGCTCCGGGATAAACAACAAGGCCACGTTTAGGGATTGTTAGAAAGACTCCTTTCAAGTACTCCCTATCCGTGGCCTTTATGTAAAACTTCTCGGCGCCGTTTTTTTTAGGCGCCTACAGTTAAAGTATAGCCGCTATTTTTGAAAATGGCAAGTCAGTGGAAAAATTTATTTTAGGTAAAATAGCAAAGCAGGGGGTTATTCGGGTATTGGGGGCCGGACGGCGCGCAGCTGCTTGGCGTAAAAACGGACAAACGCCCGTTCATCGGCCCTCATCGGCTCGATAATCTGGACGCCTATTTGAAATTCGGTGGTCATCGCGGTGTAAATCTCTTTAATCCAGATAACCCGGACGTTGACAATTACTTTTCCCTCGACGGGCAAAGTAATTTGCAGGGCAATTTCCTGGCCCACAATAAGCGGTTCGCGGGTCAACAGGCAAAGGCCGGTAGCACTAATATCTAGGGTGGTCGCGATAGAGATGCTTCTAAAAGCCGGGGAGGCCTGATAAGAGGCAGGTAGCTCGATACCGATTCGATGGCAACGTCTTTTTTCTTGCATGGATATTTAACTAAAATTATTCTTTTACGTTAACGTCATAAATATCCAGCAACTGCATCCGGGTCGACTCAAGGCGCTGAGTGAGAATTTTGGTCAACCGCATCAAAAGTTCGTAACCCATGGCATGGTCTTTTTCGCATTTCTCCCGCAGGCATTTTCCGTCCAGGGCAATCGCCCGGGTCTCTGCGGCGGCGCGGCAATGGAAACGCGACAAATGCGGCGGAACAAGCCAGGACCAGCCCAAGATATCCCCTTCATGAATCGTCTGAATGATGATCGGACGGTGCTGTCCGGCCAAGATTTCAATGGCAACCTTGCCGTCACGGATAAGATAAAATTTGTTGGCCTCGCCGCCCTCTTCAAAAATGACTTCATCGGGTTTAAAACGCACGTTGGAGGCGCAGCCGACAATAAAATCCAGATATTCCTGCTTTAAATCTTTAAAAAAGGGATGTTCGCTTAGAATGGGCCTGAGATCCGTGATCATCTCTCCTCCTTCGATTAGACAGCCTGGTTTCTCCGCGTCCGGATCATTAAATCTTTTTAAATCCGGGTTTTCAACTCGTGCAATCCCAATCAAACAACTTACTCCTATCAACCAGTTTTGTCAACATGTTCAAGAACTTCTATAGTGCCGCCGTCAGGAAATCAGGTTTTTAGATTAAGCGGGCAGAGCCTATTTCCGGACAAAATTTAAATGATAACAATAATGTAGTTAACAAGGAGGCTTTTGAAAGGATGCGTTAAAGGCAGAAGAAAAACAATAAGAAATCAAACAAACGACTCCATCTCTTCTTGGATATCAATATGCTCGATTAATTCATCAACCAGAGGTATTTTTTTGTCGATCCCGCTCTTTTCTTCAAACGTCGGCTGTTCGGTTTTATAAATAACGCCTAAAGGAATCCTCTCCGACCACTCTTGCGCTTTTTTGTAAGCAGCCATTTTGTCGCTCGGGTTATAACCTTCTTCCAGTTTATAAATATGTTTCGCGTACCATTGATAAGTGTTGACCTTGTTAAACGACACACACGGCTGAAGCACGTCAATTAAGGAAAATCCTTTATGCCCGACACCTTCGACGATCAAGGACGCAAGATGCTCACTGTCTGCCGAATACCCGCGAGCGACAAACCCGCAGCCTAAAGCGATCGCCGCCTCCAATGGATGAAACGGTATATTGATCACCCCTTCGGTTTGCACTTTTGTCTTAAGGCCCACTTCGGTCGTGGGTGATGCCTGCCCCTTGGTAAGCCCGTAAATCTGGTTATCATGGACAATGAGCGTTATATCAACATTCCGGCGGATATTATGCAAGAAATGATTTCCCCCTTCGCCGTAACAGTCGCCTTCGCCGGTCGTAACAATCACAGTTAAATTACGGTTGGCTATTTTTGCCGCTATCGCCGCCGGCAGCGCCCGGCCGTGAAGCCCGTTAAAACAATTCGCCTTAACATAGTGCGGCGTCTTAGCCGCCTGTCCGATACCGGAAACCATCAGAATATCTTTGGGGGCTTTATTCAGCCGCACCAAAGCCTTTTGCAGGGCATTTAGAATTCCAAAATCGCCGCAGCCCGGGCACCAGGCAATTTCATCATGGCTTTTAAAATCGGGAATAGTCGCCATTTAAATCTCCTTGGACAATTTTTCTATTAGAAAATCCAGATCAAAAGGCCGGCCGTCGAATTTTAAGATCGACCCATCAACCTTAATGCCGGTTTGCTGCCGTAAAAGCGCGGCCAACTGTCCCCCCGCATTATTCTCAACGGTCAAAATCTTTTTGGCATTTTTTAATAAACCCGCTATTTCCTTCTCGGGAAAAGGCCATACCTGCGACAGATGAATAAAGCCTATCTTCTTATTTTTGACGGCCCGGCTGGCTTCTTTTAAAACCCCGTACGTTGAACCAAACCCCAGGCAAACAACCTCCGCCTTCTCGATATTCTCAGCGGTTGGTTTTTCAATTTGTTTTTTTAGCGCCTCCATTTTCTTATGAAAACGCTTTTCAACCATTGCCGTGCGTACGCCTGCGTCCTCGGTAATATGGCCTTCCTCTGTATGCTCATCACTATCGGCATAAAACACATCCTCGATCCAGGAAGGCACCGCCTGAGGAGAAATTCCTGATTCGGTTAACTGATAGCGTTTATAATCACGAACATTCTTTGATTCTTCTTTGGAAATAATATGCCTCTTTATTTCAATGCCGTTTAGATCAAACGCAGGAATATTCCGGTAACAATCCGCCAGATGTTGATCCGTCAAAATAAAAACCGGGATCTGATATTTCTCCGCCACATCAAACGCTTTAATGGTTAAATAAAATGCCTCGGCAATGGTTCCCGGGGCATAGATCACCCGCGCAAATTCCCCGTGCCCGGCGTATAAAACTAAATTCAAATCGGCCTGCTCGGTACGCGTTGGAAACCCGGTTGCCGGAGCCGGACGCTGCGAATCGACCACCACGACAGGGGTTTCGGTCATGCCGGCTAAACTGACCCCTTCAGTCATCAAGGCAAAACCTCCGCCGGATGTTCCCGTCATCGCCCGCACACCGGCAAATGACGCACCGATAGCCATATTAATGGCGGCGATCTCGTCTTCCGCCTGCTCGACGATAATATTATGTTTTAGGGCAAAATGCGCCACCGTCGTCATGATGCTAGTAGACGGCGTCATCGGATAGGCAGAATAAAATTTTACCCCGGCCTTGATGGCGCCTAAGGCAATGGCCTCATTTCCGTTCATTAAAAGATACTTCTCGCGGCTGCCCGGCGAAAGGAAGAATTTCTTATCCTTTATCTTTCCCAACACAAAATCATAACCGGCACGGGCGACGTCGATATTCTTGGTAATAATACTTTCTTCTTTCTTGTCAAATGTGCTGCGTAAAACCTTTTCCACTTCTTTAAAATCTATTCCCGTCAATGACGCCACAACCCCGAAAGCGCAGGAATTGACAAAAAGTTCATTTCCGCCAACTTGAGCAGCCATGCTATACATCGGCACATCGAGAAAACTTTGGTTGTTGTCGACAATAGCGAATTTTGTTTTATCCAAAATCATGACGCCGCTTGGAGTAAGATTTTTCGTGTGGATATTGATGCTGGGTTTATCCAAAGCCACGATAATATCAGCTTTCTGGCGTAGGGTATGCAGGGGTTGATCAGACACACGCACCTGGATAAAATTATTCCCGCCCCTGATCCGTGACATGTAATCCGGGCAGGCAAAGACATGCAAGCCGTTATCTTTATAAAGCTGGCAGAGGGCAATCCCGATCGTTTGCATGCCCTGGCCCGCTTCGCCGGTAATGCGGATGGAGAGTTCGCGATTCATGAGAAAATTATCCCCTAATTAAACTGCCAATAATCTTTATGCTGTTTTATATAGGTATTCTATCATAAAACTAAAGGGCAGCCAACGCTTAGCGTTGGCTGCCCTTTTTAAGCAACAGGATTACTTAACTTCGATTTCTTTTTTCAAACGCCCTGGCCACGTTAACCAACAGCAGCATAACCGGCACCTCGATCAAAGGCCCGATAACCGTAGCGAACGCCTGCATGGAATTGATGCCAAAAATGGCAACCGCAACTGCGATGGCCAGTTCAAAATCATTGCTGGCCGCGGTAAATGAAACCGCAGTCGCCTCCGCATGATTTGACTTGAGCTTCTTGGAGAACCAATACGTCACAAACCACATGACGATAAAATATATCGTCAATGGAACTGCAATCCGGACGACATCCAATGGTAAGCGGACAATGTATTCACCTTTTAACGAGAACATAACAAAAATAGTAAATAACAACGCTATCAACGTAATCGGGCTAATCTTGGGAATATAAATCTTATCAAACCATTCCCTCCCCTTTGCTTTGATAAGCGTAAATCGACTTACGACACCCGCGAAGAACGGAATGCCCAAATAAATCAAAACCGTTTTAGCTGATTCAGCCATCGAGATACTGATATCAAGCCCCTTGGCTATGCCTAAGAAGTTCAAAAGAACCGTAATAAAGAGATAAATATACACGGCATAAAATAAAACCTGGAACACCGCATTAAAGGCCACCAGCCCGGCTGCCAGCTCCCGGTCTCCGTCGGAGAGATCATTCCAGACAATAACCATGGCAATACACCGTGCCAGGCCGACTAAAATAACGCCAATCATATATTCCGGATAGCCACGCAAGAATACAATCGCCAGCGCCGTCATCACGATAGGGCCGATAATCCAATTTTGCACCAGCGAAAGCGTAAGAAGTTTTTTATTCTTGAAAATCTTTCCGATCTCCTCGTACTTGACCTTGGCCAACGGCGGATACATCATCAGAATCAGCCCGATGGCGATCGGAATATTTGTTGTCCCGGCTTGGAACTGATTCCAAAAACCGGCGATTCCCGGCGAGAAATAACCAACACCAACGCCGATGGCCATGGCCAACAGAATCCAAAGGGTTAACAAGCGATCCAAGAATGATAATTTCTTTATGATTCCTTCAGGCATCACACGCTCCCTTCCTTTTTATATAACTTTCAGCACATAAATTAAAATATAATATACACCGACGATAATAAATATCCCGCCTGTTATCTTTCGCATATATATTTCCAGAGCAGTCATCCTCTTAAACCAATGGCTTAAAGATTTTATACCCAAGGCAATTGCAACTGCAAATCCCAAAACCGGTAAACCCGTTCCGATGCCATAAATAAACGGCAATAAAGTGCCGACCCTACTGTTAAGCGCCAAAGGGATAAGACTGCCAAAAAACAGCGCGGCAGAAACCGGGCAGAATGCCAAAGCAAAGATAAACCCAAGAACGAACGCTCCCGGAAATCCAGACTCAATGAGTTTATTTTTATGCTTCTGCGATACGGAGATGCCGGACAATTTCAGCGTGATGACTTCCAGCAAGAATAAGCCTGCGATAATCAAAAGAGGCCCCAGGATTTTAATCATATATTTTTGCATAAATTGAGCGACCTGCGGAATACCCAAAAGAGAGTTGATAATAACCCAGCCGATCACCGCATACGCAACCATCCTGCCCGTCGTATAAGCGAGCCCTGAAATAAAGACAAGTGTCGGATGCGCTATTCTCTTTGAAAGAAACGATACCGCCGCGATGTTCGTCACCAGAGGGCAAGGGCTGATGGAGGTTAATATCCCAAGCCACAAGGCTGACGCAAAACCTATAAGGACCTCTGTCATTCGGCTTCCTTCAGAAAATCGGCCACTCCGCTCTTCACGTAATCAATAAATCTCTGCTTATTGCTGACGTATTCCCATATCTTTTCGAGATTTTTCCATTTTGTTTCCTTGCCGCCTTTAACCAATGATAAAACAAGCGATTTAGTATAAAGCTGATAGTTGTTTCCATAGTGCTCATTGCCTTTATCTTCAACGTTGACAGATTTAAATTCCAATTTCCCGGACACAAGCGCATCCTTAAAGTTAGTTTCTACCGCTTCCTTTGAATACTGCTCGAGTTTATAACAGGTCGGGCACCGGGAAGTGCCGTAGAAATAATAAGCGATAACCTTGGCTGCCGGCTTATCTTCCGAGGCAAAAACAAGAAAACCTGCGCTCATGACCGCGATAACTGCCAGAATTACTAAAAATGTTTTTCTCAATTTTCCTTCCTCTTTATTTCGCAAGAATCTTTCTGATCTCATCTTTGTTTAATACTTTACCGGACGAAACGATAGTGCCATCAACCGCCAAAGCCGGCGTCATCATGACGCCATACTCGGTGATCTTGTCAATATCCGTGACCTTGCCGATTTCAGCTTGGATATTTAACTCTTTAATCGCATCTTGAACATTTGACGCAAGTTGTTTGCATTTTGGACAACCAGCCCCCAGAATCTCTATTTTCATCCTGCACCTCCTTTTATCTTTTTACTGCCGAAACTTTTATACTCAACACCGCATCTTGAACGCTCTCAAAATTATCAAACATGGCATCCACCGGATAGCTCGACTCGTTAATGACTTTCACATTCTGAAATCCGGCGTTCTTTATGAAGCCAAGATACTCGTCTTTTTTTATCGCTCCGGCAATACAGCCGACATACGCTTCAACCGATTCTTTAATTTTCTTAGGCAAATCTTTTTCTAACACCAAATCTGAAACCATGAGCCTGCCGCCGGGCTTTAAGACTCTAAATGCTTCCTCAAAAACACTTTTTTTATCCGGAGAAAGATTGATCACGCAGTTTGAAATAATCACATCAACTGAATTATCGCCGATGGGCAGCTTTTCAATCTCGCCCTGTCGAAATTCTACGTTTGCATATTTTCCTTTTTTTGCGTTTTCTTTGGCCTTAGCCAGCATTTCCGGCGTCATATCAACGCCGATGACTCGGCCTGTCTTGCCAACCTTCTGCGCCGCCAAAAAAGCGTCAAACCCCGCCCCGCTTCCCAAATCCAAGACAACATCCCCTTCCCTTAAAGATGCAATAGCCACAGGATTGCCGCATCCCAATCCCAAATTTGCCCCATCGGGAACGGCACTCATTTCATTATCACTGTATCCTATGGTCTTGCTGATTTCCTTAGCTGAAGGTACGGCAGAACAGCACGAGCTTGAGCAACAACAAGAAGTTTGTTGAGTTGCGACCTTTGAATAACCTTCTCTAACCAATTTCTTAATGTCTCCGTCCTTCTTTTTCATTTCTACGTCTCCTGTTATTCAACAATAAATCCAAAAATCATTCCGCTTATGGTTGCCATTACAACAACTAAACACACGTAAACAATGGTCTTTTTTGTGCCCATAACACTTCTTAATACCAGCATGCTTGGCAAACTTAAAGCGGGCCCGGCTAAAAGAAGAGCCAAGGCGGGCCCTTTTCCCATGCCAGAACCAATTAAGCCCTGTAAGATCGGCACCTCGGTCAACGTGGCAAAATACATAAACGCCGCTACAATCGAGGAAAAGAAATTGGCCCATAATGAATTGCCTCCAACAAGCATCACAACAAATTTTGAAGGGATAATGCCTTCATGACCAACTCTGCCTAAAAGAAAACCAGAGACCAAAACTCCGCCTAATAAAAGAGGAAGGATCTGTAACGCAAAAACCCAAGTCGCACCCGTCCATTCTTTTAATTCATCCTTTTTGAACCATTTGAAAAGCATACCAGCCAGACTGATAAGCGAAAAACCAGAGATCCACCATTTATACTGGTAAATCAAAGACCATGCGCCATGGTCATTCTCCAGCGGCTTTCCCCAGTTCGCAAATACTAAAAATAAAATCATAGAAGCAAAATAAAGGATCGTCTGCCATAAAGGACGGGTTTCGCTAATTTCTCCAACATTAAAATTACCGTTTGTTTGACGACTGCGCTCTTCTTTTAGAAAAATCAAGTGCATCAGGAGTCCGATAATCACACTAAAAGCCACCGCACCTACCGCTCGGGCTAAACCAAGTTGCCAACCAAGAATGCGTGCGGTCAGGATTATGGCCAAGACGTTAATAGCAGGACCCGAATAAAGGAAAGCAACCGCAGGCCCAAGACCCGCTCCTCTTTTATAAATCCCTGAAAAAAGAGGTAAAACCGTGCAGGAACACACGGCAAGAATAGTTCCTGACACCGAGGCAACGCTGTATGAAAGGAATTTATTTGCCTTGGCTCCGAAATATTTCATCACCGACGCCTGACTGACGAATACAGAGATTGCGCCTGCGATAAAGAATGCTGGGACTAAACACAAAAGCACATGCTCCCGGGCATACCATTTAACCAACGCCAGGGCTTCAAAAATGGCATTGGTGAAACGCAGATTTTCAACCGGCAGATAGAAACATGCCAAAAACGCCGCCAAGACATAAAGAAACTTTTTCCACTCCTTCATTTTTTGCTTCCCCCAATAATCTTGCAACAACCGCCTTCAATTCTTATGGCCTTGATATTCACTAAAGCATCCGCAATCTTATTTTGGGCTGAGGTCAACATGCGAGAGAATGTCGGGCGAGAAATCTTCATCTTCTTGGCTGCTTCTTCCTGGAGCAATCCTTCAAAACAGGCAAGACGTACAGCCTCAAATTCATCCAGAGATAAATATACTCCCTCTACCTTATTTAAGGGTTTACAAAGCGGTTTAAAACACCTCTCCCCCGGCTCACATTTAACCCATCTTGTTTTCTTAGGACGCATAAAGGCTTCCCCTGATTATGAACATATGTTCATAACTATTATACCGGAATAAAAAGGAATGTCAATCGGGAAAATGAGAAAACTTTTAGAAATTCAATTCCTGCGGTTTGACGGAACGGAGCTCACCCGGCTGCAGTGCCCCAAGCTCCAAGGATCCAAAGGCCGTGCGCTTAAGCCGTATGATCTCGTGGCCAACAGATTTAAACAACCTGCGGATCTCGCGGTTTTTTCCTTCGGTTAATTCCACAACCAAATGCGACTCTTTGTTGCTGGATTTGCGTAAAATTATTTTAGACGGCTCTAAAAACTCTCCCTCGTCCCAAATGCCGCGGCTTAGCTGCTCGACCTCGCCCTCAGTCATTTTTCCTTTAACCGAAACCACATAGGTCCGGACAATCGCATTGGCCGGATCGGTCAGGCGGGAAGAAAGGGCTGTGTCATTAGTCAATAAGAGCAAGCCGGTCGTTGCCATATCCAGGCGGCCGACGGGGTGAAGACTTTTAAGTTCCTCGGGCAAAAGATCAAAGACCGTACGCCGGCCGCGTTCATCAGACCGAGTAGTAACGACTCCTCTGGGCTTATAGAGCATGATCGTCTGCCAGGGTTCTTTTTGAACAGGCTTTCCGTCGAGAAGAATACTATCTTTTTGAGAATCAACCACATACTCCGGGTCCTTAACGGTTTTTCCATTAATCTTAAGTCTTCCCTCCGATATCCACGTCCTCGTCTGGCTGCGAGAGGCCAAGCCCAATTTGGATAAAGCGCGCTCTAAAACAACCTTGCCCGTTTTCACCAACTCATCCTTATGCGAATGGGGCCCCTGCGGCCGTTACGCCGCAGGGGCCCCTTGTTTTATATATCAGGACCCGAAACTATTTCTTAAGACTCGCGAACGGTTTAAAGCAAAGGAACCAATCTTCGCACCGAATACCTGTCTGCGCAGCATTATCAACGCGCTCTTTCGCTGTCCCGCAACTTCCCGGCGGCGGCACAATTACATCATCCCCGGGCTGCCAATCGGCCGGAGTTGCAATTTTGTATTCATCCGACGTTTGCATGGCAATCAACAGGCGCTTGATCTCGGCAAAATTACGGCCGTTGGAAAGCGGATAATAAATCAATGCCCGAACCTTACTTTCCGGATCAATAAAAAATACGGCCCGTACCGCCTGGGTATTGCTGGCCCCGGGCTGAATCATCCCGTATTTCTTGGCAACTTCCATTCTGATATCGGCAATAAGAGGAAATTTTACTTCCACGTCCTTCATTCCCTTGTATTCAGCTTTCTCTTTGATGGTACGCAACCAGGCGATATGGCTGTAACCGCTATCAATGGAAAGACCGACGAGTTTGGTATTCAGCGCATCAAAATCTTTCTCCATCGTTGCAAACGTCATAAATTCAGTAGTACAGACCGGGGTAAAATCCGCCGGATGGCTGAATAGAATCACCCACTTGCCCTTATAATCATCCGGAAAAGTGATTTTTCCCTGGGTGGTTTCCGCAACAAAGGAAGGAGCAACTTGTCCTATGAGCGGAATTTGCATTGTCGATTCTTCCGCAAACGCAAAAGAGCCCACCAGCAGTAACACCGCACAAACAACCAGCAATACTTTATTCATACAGCCCCCTTTCTGTTAGTTGATTTATTTACTCGTCCCTCAACACCGCTCCGGTATCGGCACTGGTAACAAAATACTGGTAGCGCTTCAGCCACCCGCCTTTGATCTTTGATTTAAAGGGTTTCAATTTCTTTTTGCGCTTGGCGATCTCTGTCGCGCTAAGACGGACGTTTAATTTGTTTTTGGGAACATCAATTTCGATAATATCCCCGTTCTTAAGAATCGCAATTTCACCTCCCGCCGCGGCTTCCGGCGCCACATGGCCGATACATAAGCCCCGCGTCCCTCCGGAAAACCTTCCGTCGGTAATAAGCGCGGCTCTAATGCCAGCGCCTTTTATGGCAGAAGTAGGCGAAAGCATTTCCATCATCCCCGGCCCGCCCTTGGGGCCTTCGTAACGGATAACCACCACATCGCCGTCTTTAACTTTTCCTTTGAGAATTCCTTCAAGCGCAGAATCTTGCGATTCAAATATTTTAGCCGGGCCGCTAAAGGTCAGCATGTCTTTCTCAACCCCGCTGGTTTTAACCACCGCTCCCTTACGGGCAATATTGCCGAATAAAACCGCTAATCCCCCTTCGGGTGAAAAGGCATTTTTAAGCGGGCGGATAATATCTCCGTCTGCATCCGGAGATTTTAAAACATAATCGCCCAGCGTGCCGTAAACCGTCTTGACATCAAGATCCAGGAATTTATTTCCGGCTTGCTGAGAGGCTTTTAAAATAGCCCCCATTCCGCCGACGGCATGAACATGCTCAATATGAATTTCCATACGGGAAGGTGCGATCTTTATCACGTTGGCCGTGGCCTTTGAAATCTGCTCGATGCGCCTAAGGTCATATTTGATACCGGCTTCATAAGCCAGGGCCAGAACATGCAAAACTGTATTAGTCGATCCCCCCATGGCCATATCAAGGACAAAGGCATTATCAATCGCCTGCTGTGTTAAAATATCCAACGGGCGAATATTGTTTTTTAAAAGATAAATCAAACGGCGAGCCGCCTCTTGCACTAAATTAATACGCTCGGGATTAAGCTCAAATTGCCTAATACTATTCTCCACTCGGCGGGTCGCAGTAATCGTTCCGTTACCGGGCAAGGCAAATCCCAAGACCTCGCCTAAACAATTCATGGAGTTAGCGGTAAACATCCCCGAGCAACTGCCGTAGCCGGGGCAGGCAGCACAGGTCAAATTTTCTAAGTCTGCCGTGCTCATCTTGCCAACGCTATTTTTCCCCACCCCTTCAAAGATCGAGATCAAATCCGTGTTGCGGCCTCCCGCCAGCATGGGGCCGCCGCTAACATAAATAGCGGGAATATTAACCCGCACCATCGCATTATACATCCCCGGAACAATCTTATCGCAATTACCGATACCAATCCAGGCATCACAAGGGTGCGCGCCGATAATGGTTTCAATCTGATCCGTAATCAGTTCGCGGGACGGCAAAGAATATTTCATGCCAAAATGGCCCATGGCGATCCCGTCGCAGATCGCACCTCCGATATTGGTATACCAGACATTGACACCTTGTTTCTCCAATTCCTCTTTAACAAAACGGCCAAGTTGATCCAAGTGGGCGTGGCCGGGAATCTGAGTTGTATACGAATTGATAATGGTAATAAAGGGTTTCTTAAGATCCTCGAATGAGCGTAAAACGCCCTCAGCCATCATTAAAGAAACACCCGGCATCATCTGAGGGCCTGAACGAAAAACACCACTGCCCTTCTCGCGGATGGATTTTATACCGTCATTAACAGGGACTTTTGACATTTCTTATTCCTCCTCTTGTAAAAAAGTACAGAACCCCTGGCCGTTAAGCCAGAGAAATCCTTTCTATTGCTTATCAATAAATTCTCATTATAGTCAGTTGACCGTTATTATCAAGAAAATTCAGGCTGGGCAAGAAACTTTTCGCTAGAAAGGAAACGGACCGTTATAAAGTGTCAATTTGCGCTTAAAACTCCCGCCTTTAAACATCCTCCAACTCTTGCGGATGGCTGACAAAGTAGTCCTTCACTTTTTCCAGGATCACGTCGAGCCCAGTCTGCGGAGTCCTGCCGAGAATTTTTTTTAGTTTGGTTAAATTCGGGACCCTCTTTCTGATATCCTGAAAATTGTGCCCATAGTAGTTGCTGTACGGCTCAAACACGATCGGAGATGCGCTTTTAGTGATCTCTTTGATCTTTAAAGCAAGATCCTTTATGGATATCTCACGGTCACTGCCTAAATTAATAACCTCACCGTTTGCTTTTTCTAAACCGGAAAGTTCCATCAATATTTCCACCACATCATCAACATCAGTAAAACAACGCACCTGTTCACCGTCACCGTAAACAACAATCGGTTTGCCGGTTAAGGCATTCTTAAAAAAACGAGGTATCACCATCCCGTAGCGGCCCATCTGTCCGGGGCCAACAACATTAAATAACCTGACCACCACCGCCGGCAGCCCTCTTTCCCGGTAATAGCTTACCGTCAGAAATTCATCCAGAAGTTTTGAGCAGGCATAACTCCATCTGTTAATGTCCGGCGGGCCGATAATAAGATCCGTGCTTTCCGAAAATGGTATCGCGACAGACTTGCCGTAGACTTCCGAAGTAGAGGTCATGACAACCTTAATTCCTTTTCCGGAAGCATATTTTAGTACCAGAACCGTGCCGAGTGTATCATAAATAATAGTATCCAGCGGCTTTTCCACCACATTCTTAACCCCGACCGTGGCAGCAAGATGATAAATCAAATCGCACTGCTCGACAAGTTTGCTCAAAATAGCCTCGTCAGTGATAGAGCCCCGGATGAGATGAAGATTAGGATTGTCTTTAACGTCTTGGATATTTTCCTCTCTGCCGGTTGAAAAATCATCTAATATAAAAACATTATAATTCTTAGCCAAGAGCGCTCGTGTAAGATGGGAGCCTATAAAACCGGCACCTCCGGTAATCAAAACATTTTTGACGCTTTTAACATCTTTCTGGCGATCCGACCTGCGTAACAGCGCATTGATGCGGCTAATGAATTCCTTGGGTTCATACGGCTTGGTGATATAATCATCCGCTCCCGAATCCAGCGCCCTCGTCTTTTCTTCCTGAGAAAACTTTGCCGAAAGCATGATAATGGGAACGTCCACCGTGTTTTTATTCGAACGCAGTTTCTGTAATACCTCATAGCCGTCCATCCCCGGCATAAGGATATCCAGGATAACAAGGCCGGGAGCATCTTCAAAGGCGCAGTGCAGCGCCTCTTGCCCGCTGGTAAACGCGCGAACCTTAAATCCGCTGCCCTCCAGCCGCGCCGTAACCAGCTTGAGTAAATCCGGTTCATCATCGACAATCAAAATTGTAGGAATTTCCATTGTGTTCCTCCGCTATTTTACGTTGCCCGCTTTGGTCTCGTATACTGATCGTATGATCTTTTGTTCAGCATAAAATGATATGTCCCGCATAATTTCGCTATAGAAATAATAACCCTGTAGCTAAAGAATTCAAACAAGCTCAATAGAATCAGGTACAGAATATAGCTCATTTTAAATACCCTCTGGCCGCGTATGAATGTAAATAGGCTTAACAGCGTAATAATAAGCTGAACTAACCCCATAAACGCAAGATACAAAAGAAAAGTCTTTACATCAACCATTTTGGTTATTAAGCCGACCGTGACAAGGAATATGCTCGATACCTCAAAAAAGACTCCCAAGACCTCATAAAAGACAAAGTAGGGAAAAACCAAAAACGCGAACGTGCCATACCGGGGATTACACATCATGTGTTTATATTTAATAACGCCTTCAATCACGACCCTCTGCCACCGGTCCCGCTGCTTAATAAGCGAACGGACATCGCTGGGGCCTTCTGTCCAGCCGACATAATAGGGCATCATTTGAATCTTATATTTCTTTTCCTTATTCTTTGCCATATATTCCTGGCCGCGGAAAGTAAATTCCAAATCCTCAGACGAGAAATCGCTTGAATAGCCGCCCAGTTCATAGAGAATATCGCTGCGCCATATCCCAAAACCTCCCGCGACAATCGGCGTGGCATTAAATCGGCTCCAGGCAAGACGGTTACCGATAAAGGAACGTATGTATTCCAGGTTCTGATAGGCAATAATAGGCCGGTAAGAGCAATCCCTCTTAATGATTGTTCCGTTTTTAACAATAAAACCATTAACCAACCCGAACGAGCTGCCTATCCCTATAATCCTTTCCGGGTCCCGATGCACGTGGGCCATGATCTTAAGAAGCGCGTCTCTTTCCAGGACAGTATCGGAATCCATAGTGCATACAAAACGATGCCTGGCGATATTTAAACCGGCATTCACAGCCCCGGCCTTTTTTTCTCCTGACGTCTTACGCATCACAGTCACGTTGGGATATTTGTCGCTCTTAAAAATAGCCGTGACTTTTCCTTCAGGATAATGTTTCGTGTAAACCCTATCAACCGCTTTTAATTCAAGCATTTCATTCAGTATTTCGAATGTCTTATCGATAGAACCGTCATCAACAACAATGACTTCAAACGCAGGATAATTTAAGTTTAACAGAGACAGCAGCGACTCTCTTATCCATTCCTCTTCGTTATGGGCCGGCAATATAATGCTGACCGGTATCGCTAAATTGGAGAAATAGATAAGCGGATAACTTTCCCCCTCATGCTCCTGAGACCTTCGTTTATCCTCGAGAAAACCAAAAAAGGCCAGAAGCACATAAAATACAACCAGCAGCAGAAAATAAACAAGAAAAATAATAAATGCTATATAGATAGTCTGCGCCCACAACACCTGGTTCATGAATGATCCTTGCCCTTTAAATTTTCCTCTATGCGCCGGGCGACCGTTTCGTCGATCTCTCTTAACGACCCCAAGATTTCCCGGTACTGACCTTTGTCAAGGCTGTACAATGCAGGGTCAAGCCCGTTATAGGCGCCTGCCTTGACCATCCTCTTGAGCAGATCAAGAGCCTTTCCCCTTGTTGCCCCGCCCGCCAACAAATCCGTATACAGTTTCTCTATATATCCGGAAGACTCGATAATTTCCACGGCGATATTTCTCGATAAAGGATCTTCTCCGGCCAGGAAATTCTCAAGATACGGCAGGGCGTTTTCAATATGCTTAGCCAAAACCTTCTTGACACCATCGATAACGAGCCAGGAATTATCGCTGATTAATTCGATGACCGCACCGACACATTCATCCCCCAAAAGATTTTCCAGGGCCCCAACCGCCTGCATCTTAACGAACCACACCCGGTCTTTCAGGCATCCTTTCAAAGTTGCAAGCGCGCTTCTGTCACCCGCAACCCCCAGACATTCACAGGCAGCGCCCCTTACCTCGGCAGATTCGTCCCTGGTCAGCTCTTCCAGTCTTTCGATATGCGATGAATCCTTGAAACTGGCGAGTATCTGTAAGGCAAAAAACCGCACGGAATAGTCATTATCCTGTGTCAACAAAATCACTTCGGATGATACGGCAGGAGGAAATTGGCCTAGCAGGGAAGCTATTTTGTAGCGATGGGCGGAATTTTTCCTTAAAAACTCCAGCAGCAAACGGGCAGAATCCGGATTACGCATTTGGCCCAAAGCAAGCGCGGAGAAATACGAAATATCTTCGTCTTTTTCAAACAAAGATTTCTTTAAGGTTTCTAAAGAAGTACTCGCGCCCGCGTAGCCTAAAGCCAATATCGCTTCAATGCGGCGCCACTTATTAAACGATCTTGCAGCGACAGACTCAAGCTTGCGAATATTAGCCTGTTCGATATAGTGCTGCTTAAATATGGATTGTTCAGCTTCGTTAAAAAACACCTCTTCCCGGACACGATTCGCGGCGACGTCGAGGAATATCTGGGGAGAGATATTTCTTATAAAGGAGGCCTGCTGCTGGGGGCTTGCGGTTTCTTTATTTAAGGCAAGACGATAAACATTTTCTTTGATCGCCCGGAGTTTCTTAATGCGCCTGCTTTCAAAGTAAAACTTGACCCCTCCGTAGTAGGGGATACCCAAAACCAATGCCAGAGCCAAAAAGAAAAGCCCTACATCTACCTTCCAGACAAGATCGGTAAAATAATTATACATTACATGTTTTAGAAATCAGCCGATAAGGAAACCGTATAACTGCGCTTGATGAATTTTGGATTTTCTTCCCCGTAAGAGAAGCCGGTGTTCAAATGAACCCCGGGACGTATTTCGACATTGAATGTGGTAAATCCGATATACCCGTATTCTTTCTCCGTAGAGAGTCCGTAGATATCATAAAGCCACTGGCCGACGGAAGCGCCGGTCGTCCAGCGCAAGTGTTTATTGATGGCAAAACTCATTTTGGCCGTTCCAAACTGGCCCGTGCCGCGGCTTTCGATGTGAGATATCCCGTAATCGGCGCTCAAGTAATGATCTCCAAAATAATAGGTAAGCCCGGGATAAATAAGATGGGTATTATTTACAGGATACTGCCGAAACGTATATCCCAACTGCCAGGAAAGATTTTTATATAATTTATGACTTACTTCGGCGATATGCTGAAACTTATAGATAAAATCGACATCGGACCCGAAACCGACCTCTTCATGGATATAGTAATCTTTTAATTTGACGTAAGCGCCGAGATTGCCGGTGTAATCTTTTTCCTCAAAGCGCTCCAGCTTGGAAAACGACACATAGCCGCGAATGCCTTTATAGGTGCGCCCGAACCAGCTCGTCATCTCCGTCCACTTGCCCAGCCTTGAGCCCTGGACCACATCACCATAATCAAAAAAAGTTCCGGCATACCATTTATTCTCCGACGGCGCCTCTCCGCCAGCAATAGCACGCCCTATAGCCGGTTCCCTGGCCACGCGCTCAACCGCTACCTGTTCGGCAAAACAGGGATAAAGAGCAAGAGACGCGGTCAAAAAGACCGCAACAGGAAATATCGCACCATGTGTCATTCGGGATATCATAAACCTATTTTTTCTCCCCTTCGAACATGGACAAAATGCCTGTAATTTTTTCAATCTCTTTTTGTAAATCGCTGGTCTTGAGGAAAAAACCGGAGGCGTTAAATTTACTGGCGAGGTCAAAGCGTTTTTCGTTAGAAAAAGCGGTCATCATAAAAACCGGCAGGTTTCTGTTTTCCTGGCGCATGATCCTTAGTATTTCCAGGCCGTCGATTCCCGGCAGCATGATATCCAACAACAATGCATCCGGATTTTCTTTGGTTATTTTCTTTAGCGCCTCTTCTCCGTCAAAGGCGGTCAGGACTTCGTAACCGTTACTCTCTAATCTAAACTTAAGCACGGTTAGAAAATCTATTTCGTCGTCCACGACGAGAATCTTCTTTTTAGCCATCGATTCCTCTGTTTATTAATACCCTTTTTGGGATAATGTTATCCGGAGGGAACCCTTGTTTTAGATATCCGCTATTATACGATAGTACTTACCTTTTGACTAAACCTGCTTCTTATTCCGGGTACTCGAGAGAGTCTCTATGTAGTTAATCAAGTACGCCTCGGCTTCTTTCGGCATATCGATAAATTGTGCCCCGACTTCAAATTCCTCGCCATTGGGCATTTCCCTGATCCACACTACCCTGACCAATGCCTCAAGGCTAAAAAATGTCTTAAAGGTGATTCGAATTTTCAAACGGCTGTCTTTGGAGAGAAAATCACGGATAAGAAATCTTATCCCTCCGTGGCTGATGTCCCGAGTCATCTGCTCTCCTGTTTTTGCGCCGGGGATAATTTCATAAAATATCCTCAACCGCTCGGGAATTCTTATATATTTCCTTTTTTCTATCATTCCAACCGGCCTCTTAAATAATTATATCACTCCTATTTCAGAAATAGTAAAGGATAAAAAAACAGATTCTGACAGCGAAATACGGCGGAAAGTTTTCTACGACCGGTTTGGGGCCGACGATATTTCATTGCCGGAGGCCGCACGGTTTTTCCCGATCCGCCCTACCCTCTTTCACCTTCAAATAGAACTTTCCGACTCCTCCGGATTCTTCTGATTCACCCGAATTACCTCCCCCACAACCTCTTCCAGGTCCTTGCCCGAGAAAGGTTTGGGGAGAAAGGCTGTAATCCCCAACTCTTTCGCGATGTCAGCCGGTAACTTTTTCCATTTGAGCGCCAGAGGCAATTCCCCGCGCGTCTGAACCGCATAGTTGTTAGGAAGCCACTGCCAGCGGCCTGTTTTCTGAAAATAAATCATCTCACCTAAGCCGCTGATAAGGATAATGGGGATCGCGCGTGTTTCGGGATGATTTTTAAGAAATTCAATCACCTTATCGCCCCGTTCTTTGGGCATAACAAAATCCAGAATAATAAGGTCAGGAAGCTCTCTTAGGCATAGTTCCTTGCCGGAACTACCGTCGTACGCCGCCAGAACAGAATAAAGCCCTGTTTCTTCCAAGTTAGCCTTGACCAGGAAGCAAAGGTCTTTTTCGTCGTCAATAATAACAACTTTTTTATTTTCAGTCATGAAGCCCCCTTTAAGCTACCTCCGGCCTTTCCTCTGCCTGCCATCAATTCCCATGCAACAGACAGGCCTAAATTTTATCCTAAGGCATTCTTCCTTCCTGAAAACTATGCTGCCCAAGCAACAGATTTTGGTCAGCGATCCAGTTGTATACATATAATCCGGAAAAAAGCAGAAAACACACACTGTAAATAACAAAAATAATATTGGGACGAATAGCGATGCGTTTGGAAGGATTAAGTACTTTCAAATAAACGTATAACAGAATCGGCAAATACGAAAGCACTGCGGCGCAGCCCAGGATAATCCAAAAGCTCGAGAATAAATCCCGTATACCGACGGGTATTTGATGGGTTTTAAGCCAATAGGCGGAGTAAATCAAGGAAAAAATCAAGAGGCCGATACCGTAAAAAATAAACATCCCGCGAAAGCGCGCCCGCTCTTCCCTAAATTTCTTGGGTTCTTTAATCGCCAGATAAATAATAAAAGGAATATACGAAATCACTGAAATCCAAAACAGGACAATAGATGTGCTCGAGACCATATCAAAAGGGCCGACGCTCGCCTGCCCTTTCTTAAACCAACTCCAGAGACTTACAATAGTAAATAAGAAAAAACATGCCCCATAAATTAGCATAATACCCCGGCGGTATCCCCGGTCTTCTTTACGGCGCTGATCCTCGTTAACAACAATATAGATGCCCCGTAGATTAGCCACTTCATCCTTGTAGGCACGGGACTCCCGCATAAGACAATAGAGCATATTGGGGATAAAGGAAAGAACGACAGACCAAAAAATGATGCCCGGAAGAGCCGGAAGAAGACTGCGCGCAATATCCATAGTTGTTATCGATTTCTAGAGTTCGTTTTTAATTTCTCCAAAAGTTCGCTGACCCTGCGCAAGACCTCGTAACCCTCAGCATTAAAAACAAATTCTTTTTCACTCCCCTCCTCCGCATTCGAATCCTCTTTGGGACGGCCGATGTTTCCATAAATAACGATAGGGACTTTCTCAAAAAGCGGCATCTGCTTAATAACACCGGCCATCGCATCAGCGTTCATCTCGGCTAAAATAAACTTAGACAAAATAATATCCGGTAAAAACTGGCTTAATTCTGTCAGGCATCTGGACGGAGTTGAGACAACTTTGATGATACAATTTTGCTGGGCAAGATATTTTTCCAGGGCCCTGCCAATAACTGTTTCATCGACAATTAGGACTTTATTTATTTTGGCCGGTTTTCCTATGGTGCGTTTATCAGGCTGCCTCCCGGAAGGTTCTTTTGGAGGATTTCTTTCCAAGGACAGCCCTTCCATCATTCTTGTATTAACAATTGACCCTACTTCCGCGGAAATAACAACGTCGCCTTGGGCTCGCGGCCGCACGGGCGGTTTTTCTTTGGGCTTAGCGTCGGGCGACGGTTTCTCTTCAGGTTTAGCATCGGGTGATTTCTTGCCGGCCAAAACTTGTTCGATCTTGGCAACTAATTCCTCCGTCTTAAACGGCTTATCGATAAAACCGGCCACTTCAACCATTTCAAAATAATCCCGCATTTTCGTCCGTGCCGTCAATACAATAACCGGGATGTGGCGGCCAAAATCACTTTCCCGCAACGCCTTGATCATTTTGTTGCCGTCCATTCTGGGCATGACCACATCCGAAAGGATGCAGTCGGGCTTGATTTCTCTGGCAAATGTCAACCCTTGCTCTCCATCGGCAACGGTATAAACATCATAACCGGCGGCTTCGAGTTTTTCCGCGATAAGCTGGCGCAAGTCATTCTCGTCTTCAACTACCAGTATTTTCTTTCTTCCCATAAAACGCTCCTGTCAAGTCTTAACGACCAGTTTTAACCTAATCCGGAGACTTCTCTTCGCATGTCTTTAGAAAAGACCGGGCAACATCCAAAAGCGTTTCTTTGCTGAACGGTTTCGGAAGATACGCCTCGACTCCCACTTTCCTTGCGGTATCGGTACAAAATTTTGACCATTTCTTTGACGGCGACTCCCCGCCGCCTTTCGACTCCGTAAATTTACTCGGAAACCAGGACAGGCACCCTTTACTTTTTGCCTGGATCATCTCCCCTAAACCGCTTATCAGAATAACGGGGATGTCTTTTGTTTCAGGGTTTCCCTTTAGGCGTTCAATCACCTGATCACCGTCCATATCCGGCATAATAAAATCCAGGAAGATCAAATCGGGCAGTATTTGCTCGCATAACCGCTGCCCCCGGATTCCGTCGTAAGCGCACATCACCCGGTAAAGACCGGTACCTTCAAGAATGGCCTTCATTAAAATGCATAAATTTCTTTCATCGTCGATAACAACGATTCTTTTTTTCTTGCGCTTGCCCGCCATGACAACCTTTCCTGTCATCCTCGATAGCGCGGAAACGTCATCGTAAACGTTGTCCCGGCGCCTTCCGTGCTTTTAACATTAATACTTCCTTTATGCCGTTCAAGAATCATGTAAACAGTGCTCAATCCCAAACCCGTTCCCGCCCCTTGCTCTTTTGTGGTAAAGAAAGGTTCAAAAATCCTAGGGATAATCTCCTTGGGTATCCCCTGGCCCGTATCAGAGATTTCAACAATTATCCGGTCCTCTGTCTCTACGGCACCTTTGGATAAATAGGAATTGACGGTAACCGTACCGTCTGATTTGACAGCATCAAACGCATTGGAAAACAAATTAAGAAAGACCTGTCCCAACTGGCCTGCGTCACCGTCGATAATCAGCTCATCGGTCGAATCATACCTGTTGACGATATTAATGTTTTTAATCCGGGCGGTATTGCTGACTAAGCTCACCGTCTGGCCCACGACTTCACGTATATCCAGCGGTTCAAAATGAGACTGGACCTGGCGCGAGAAATTAAGCAGATTGACAACAACCTTGTTGGCGCGTTCTGCCGCTTCTTTCACCATGGTGACGTACCGGCTGCTCTTTTCGTTCGAGGCCCCTAATGTATGCTCGAGCGATTCAATAGCCAAAAGAATAATCGCCAGCGGATTTTTGACTTCATGGGCAACGCCTGCCGCCAGCTGGCCAACAGAAGCCAATTTCTCGGAATGAATCAGCTGGGACTGGGAAGCCTTAAGGTCATCGCTCGCCTTCTTAAGGTCATAAAGAATATTCTTAAGCGCCCGTTCGTTTAAGGCCAAATTTTTATTGGCTTCCTGCAGGGCTTTATTTTGGTTTCCTGCATCCTCCTGCACCTTGCTGCGTTCATAGATTTCATCATTAAGACTTTCTATTGACGTTGTTGTGTTCTTTAAGTTTTCTGCCATGGCATCGAACGCTCGCGAAAGCTGTCCTATTTCATCACGCTCATTGATTCCGATTCGATAATCTAGATTACCATTACCGATTATTTCGACCCCCTCGTGCAACCTGTGAAGCGGGCCGGTGATGATAGCCCGAACAACACCCATGCCCAACACCCAGGAAGTAAAGGGTACAATGAATAAAATCAGAAAGAAGGTGAGGCGCAGCCGGGCCAAAGGCGTAAATGCCTCTTGCGCGTCTATTTCGGTCAACACAACCCAATCCATTCGGGGAATATACTCATGCGTTCCCACAACCGGCACGCCGCGATAATCGGGAAAAACATAACCCAGTTCCTTTTCGGACAAGGCATGTTCTTTGTCTTTATGCAAACGGGCTCTTCTAATATTCTCCGTGTCTACTTCTTGTTTTAAGAATGTATCTTTTAGAAATCGAGAAGGCGTGATCATGTAGCCATACTTATTAACAATGTAGGTTTCACCCGTTTTATTCGGCCCGATTTTTTCTGTAGTGATAGCGTTTAGCTCTGTTAACCTTACTCTGGCCGCAAGTACACCTAAGAATTCGCCTGTTTGGCTGTCTAAAAACGGCACGGACACAGCCATCAAGGGCTCTTGCGACGGCTCCAAAAAATAAGCATCCTTGATATAAACTCCTTTTTGCGCACCGAGAAAAAGGGCATCCATAGATTTATCCGCCCCAATATTATTTTCGCTGCTGGAAACCACCACCTTCCCTGTTTGATCCATCAATAAAAATTCATATATCGACTTATTAGCTTCTTTCGTCCTCTTGAGCCTTTTGATCGCATCTTTAAAGGCCTCATTCTGCAGAGGATCATTTGTGCCGTTTATTTTCAAGAAATTCTCCAAAAGCGTGCTTTTGGATAGCTGCCCGACAGAAATCTCCAGCATCTCAAGATAGGTCTCAACGTGCCTAGACCGGGAAGCGCACGTTGAAACAAGATCGTTAAATATGGCATTTTGCAAAGAATTCTTAGAAATAGAATAAAAAATGGTCGCGGCCACGCTCGCGAGAACCAGGGCAACAACAAAGAAAGACAGGCTTATTTTATGGGCTAACTTCATAAAGTTTTTCCAGGAGCGTATGGTTTAAAAATTTAGACGCGTCGGGTTTTTTAAGAATCCTGCCGTTTGCCAGCTTGACCTCGGCAATAGAATCAAAGGCCTTGAACCATTCTTCTTTTTCTGAAGAGCGTTGCTGTTCTTCATAGCTGTCCCACTCAAGCCCTTCGACCTGCTTCCTGTACTGCTCGGGAGTAACTCCATAATACCGGGCGATGATACCGCTCGCTTCCAAAGGATATTCTTTGTAGTATTGAAGCGCTTTGAACCAGCCGCGCATTAACTTTTTTACTAATCCCGGATTATTTTCGACCAGATCCTTTCTCGCATTTAAAGTATCGATGATAATTCCCGGGTGTTCTTTAGTGCTGGTTAAAACATGCGCTCCCGGCCGCTGCAGCGCTTTTGACACTTGCGGTTCCCAGGTTACACAGGCATCCACTTCCCTGTTTAAAAAACTATCCGCGACTTCTTCCGTCAGTCTGGGTACAATAGTCGCAGCACTAAACGGCAACGCATTCTGATAGAATAGAACAGAGATAAACGTCTCACCAACATCGTCCCTTGCCAAGGCTATTCTTTTACCGGATAAATCTTCCAATGATTTGATAGTCTCGTCGGCTACGATGGCATCGCTTCCGAAAGACTGGTCGATTTCCATAACCGCTACAATCGGGGTGTCTTGTGCGACTTTGGAAACAAGCAAATCAATAGTCCCTGCCTCAAAATCAAGCATCCCCTCTTTAAAGGCATCGCGCCGGGCCGAATCCAGTTGCTCGTTGACAAACACCAACTCAATACCCTCCTGGCGCATGAAACCTTTTTCCTGAGCAAGATAAAACGGACCGTAACCTACCCACTCCTGGAAAGCAATGTTAACGCGGGTAACCCCCTTGCTCTGATTCTTTGGGGCGCAACCGGGCAATAAAACAATCACCGAGAGAGAGAAGAAAAAGATTGCCCTCATAAACGCCAGGCTCTTGCGTGACATAATTTTCTTAATCATAAATATTTCCTTAATAATGCAAAGCACTTTTGATGATCTTTCCGGGTATTCCCTTTTTTTAAAAATCATCACGACGGTATGACGTAAGGCTCGCCGCGGCCCAGTTCTTTCGACAGCCGATTGATTTCTTTTTTAAGATCGACCATTTTCTGTTCCCGGTCAATCGTCAGCCGCTTAAATTGGGTTAAATCCTCCACGCTTTTTTTAATCTCATTTTCCGCTTTCTTGCGTTCGGTAATGTCACGGTCAACGCCCCGATAACCCATAAAGTTCCCCTGAGAATCAACGATAGGAACGGCTGTGGTTTCGAGAGTAACAATGCGCCCGTCCTTGCGGATATTTTTATTCTCAAACCCGTAAAAGATCATTCTCTGGGAAAAATTTTCCTTTGCCTGTGTTTCTAGCACTTCTTTTTCTTCCGGGGAAAAGAATTCGTAAAAATACTTTCCGATCACTTCCTCAGAAGAATACCCCAATAATTCTTGCACAGAAGCACTGCTGTAAATATAACGCCCCTCTGCGTCAACTTCCCATATCCAGTCTCTGGAAGTAATAGCGATCTGCCGAAGCCTCTCCTCGGACACCCTGAGCGTCTCTTCCATTTCTTTTCGCTCGGCCATATCAGCAATCAGTTGTTGGCGTTGCTGCATAAATTGGATGATTAACTTGGCAATATCAGAAAATTCTCCGCCTTGCTTTTGCAACTTATCAAGATAAGAGATATCATCCTTCTGCAAAGTTCGGGAAATTGCTCGAAGAGGAGCATTTACCCAGAAATGAAGAGAAACCAATAGAGCCAACAGAATTATCAACAAGGAAACTATTTGGATAATGAGACCCCACCGGAATCCTATAAAGATATCCTTCATAAGCGGAACGACAATCTCGACCTTAAGAAGCCTGACCGATTTTCCGTCCCATCCATAAAGCGTTTCGGCGAGGAAAATACGGTCACTTTTACTCTTGGCCACAGCCGGTGCCGGTTTCGTTTGATCCACCGGCCCCAGCAAGACCACGCCTGAGATAAGTTTTGAAAGTTCTCCGATATAATCTTCATTCCAAAAACGCCCGGCAAATAAATATCCCTCCGCCGGTTTATTTCTTTGGCTATCCGCCGTATAGTGAATCGTCGCTCCGCGAATCTCGAGAAGCCCATGAGGCGTATCGACAAAAAAATGGCATAAGCCTTTTTCTTTGAATAAGCCTGTAAAAAGTTCCTTCGATTTCGGAAAAGGAACCTCGAGGACATCTTCAAGGCCAAGATCGTTATTGGCATATACGCGCGAAAGGTCTTTCCCGTAAACCCATAACGTATTGAATTTATATGTGGCAAAGGCTGTATCAAGATTTTCTTTTGCCCAGGTTTTATCTCCTGAACCCGCAAACGTAACCATCTCATCCCAATAGGTATAATCGTTGGCTACGGTTGCCAGCGACTCGCCCTTAAGCTCTAAAAGCGTATTGAATATTATTTTCTTTTCCTCCACGGACCCGTCGATAAAAACCCCTAATCGTTCCTGAGTTATCCGAACCTGGAATAAGATCATGCCGGCAAATAAAATCGTCATCACGATGGACAGAAGAATTAATCTTGTTTGTATTTTTTTCTTGGAAAAAAACATGGCCCGTAAACCCTCACGCTAATATTCGTTAATAAATTAAAATCGCGGCGCCTTTCATCCGGCATATTCCGTCAATTCTCCAAAACGCCTATTAGACCGGTATCTCGTAAGGCTCGCCGCGGCCGAGCTCTTTCGACAGTCGATTGATTTCTTTTTTCAGTTCAATCATCCGCTCTTCCCGGCCAAGCGTCACGCTTTTAAAATGCTGCAAGTCCTCGATGCTCTTTTTAATGTTTTCCTCTATCTTCTTGCGATCGGTGATATCCCGCCAGACACAGTGGATAATATTCTTTCCGCCGATCGCGACGGGTGTCAGGGAGACTTCCACCGGAAAATCCTCTCCGCTGGCTTTTCGATGCATCCATTCAAACCGGTTAAACCCTTTCTCGGAAGCAATCTTCATCATCTCCTCGGCTTTCTCGAAGGAATGTCTTCCGTCAGGCTGTATAGGCGGAGATAACTGCGAGGGGTGCGTCATTAGAAATTCGTTTCGGCTGGAATACCCGAGCATCCGGGCAGTAGCTTCGTTGCAATCCGTAAACTTATTGCCGTCAATTAAGAGAATAGCATCTTTGGATGCATACAGAACATCCATAAATCGTTTCTCGCTTTCCCGCAGCGCATCCTCCACTTTCTTGCGTTCGGTGAGGTCCTGAAAAGTTCCTCTGAGCCTAACGGTTTTTCCGTTTTCCACAACCGCCTCGCAAACAGCCTTGCACCATTTCCTATTGCCTCTGGCGGTTTCAAGCATCACCTCAAACTCCATGGGTTGTTGTGTTTCGACAAGCGTATTCATCTTCTTTCTGACCATCTCGCGATATTCCGGAAGATAATATTCTATATGTTCATAAAATCCCGGTATAGGCTTGCCGTATTCAATCTCAACAATATCATACGTTCCTTTTGTCCATGTCGCTTTTCCAGTAGCAAGATCCATCTCCCATCCGCCGATCTTAGCAATATCCCCCATTTGATGAAGCAACCTCTCTCGGTCATTAAGCGCCTGCTCGATCTGCTTGCGCTCGGTAATGTCCTCAATGGCCCCGTCAATCCACTTAATCTTACCCTCGTTGTCATAGCGTGCTTTGGAGGTAATAGCGACCGTGATAGGCGTCCCGTCTTTCTTCTTAAGATGTAATTCTTTATTTCTGACAAAACCTTTCTCTTGTATCTCTTTTAAAAACAAATCCCGCTCAGCCGGATCTTGATACAGGTCTCTCGCGTCGACTTTTAAGAATTCTTCGACGGAATCATAGCCTAAGATGTCAAGATGGGCGGCATTGACCTTTATGAACTTGCCCGGCGGGCCGACGATATTCCGGTAAATGCCGATATCAATATTCTCGATTAGGGTACGATATTCTTCTTCGTTTTGGCGCGATAATTCTTCCAGCCTCTTATAATCGGTGATATCCCTGAATATTCCGATAAGAAGCAATTTGCCATCCAGCTCCACGCGAGCCGTATTTATAGATATCGGGACCCTCCGCCCGTCTTTAGCAAGAACGATCGACTCCGCCAGAATATCTTCTCCGGCCACCTGCCTTTTAAATAAAGAAATCGTTTCATCGAGCACGTCTTTTGGATGAAGATCATCGGCGTGCATTGACAAGATCTCTTCCTTTGAGCGTCCGGTCAGTTTCTCGGCCTGCGAGTTGCAATCTACGAGCATCCTGGTTTGCGGATCCGCGACAAATATAGCATCTTTACTTTGCTCAAAAAATACCCTGAATCGTTTTTCGCTGGTCCGCAACGCCTCCTCCGCTTTCTTATGCTCTGTGATGTCGCGGATAACGGCGTGATATAATTTCTTCCCTTTAATGCAGATAGCGCGCAGGCTGATTTCGACCGGAAATTTTGTTCCGTCTTTTCGCTGATGCACAGTCTCATAGACAACCCTGTCCGTTACCAACAAGGGCTTTACTTGCTCGGTAAACAAGGCCTTTGTTTCCGGAGCGCGCAACTGAGTTGCATGCATGCCTATCAACTCTTCACGGGTATACCCGTAAGAATCTACTACCTGCTCATTAGTTTCCAGAAAACAAAATTGATCATCCAGGAGGATGATGAGATCATTGGCGTACCTGGTTAGATAGCTTAGCTGGATTTGAGAGGCCTGCACTTGCTCTTGCGCCTTCTTGCATTCGCTATCCGCGGCCTCAAGTTCTGTTATGCGTTTTTGCAGAAGTCTTATCTGCTCAATGAGTTCTTCTTTGGTTTTATCAGTCATATTTGTTCCTCACCTTCAATCAAACAGCAGCCTTACAAGCAAGGTCGATCTCCGGGGCAGGCCTGGCCAAGAAATAACCCTGCAGCGCATCAACCCCCAGCCCCGTAACTTTCAGCAATTCCTCTACCTTCTCTATACCTTCGGCGATAGTGAAAATTCCGCTCTTTTTGCAGAAAAAAATAACAGCTTCGGCAATATTCTGTTTTAAGTAATCCATATGAATATCGCGCACCAGCATAATATCGATCTTCACAAAATCAGGTTTTAACTCGGCGATAGTATCCAGGCTGGCGAATCCACTTCCGACATCGTCAACCGCGACCCCCAGGCCTAATCTTTTTAAACCGGCAAGTTTTCCTAAGAACATGGCGTAATCCTTGACGGCAGAGCGTTCGGTGATCTCCAAAACGACATCGCTGGGGCTAATCTCAAATTTTTGAATAATCGTATCATCGAACCGGTCATCTTCGACGAGATAGGGGCTGCAATTTAAAAATATCTTTCCTTTCTTGGCTGAATTCTTCCATTTAAAAATAGCCTTGCGCCAAACAAGCATCTCAAGCTCATAATACGTCCCATAAGCTAAGGCCGCTTTAAATAAGAGTTCTGGGTTGCTTAAGGGGCTGTCAATCGGCGGACGGCTTAGGACCTCAACCCCTAATGGCTCAAAAGAACGGGTTAAAAATATCGGCTGAAAGAAAGGCGTGATGAGGTCATTTTTGATGATCCGGTTAAGTTCGGCGATCAACTCCGGCTTATCCTCCTCGACTGATTTAGAAAATCGGCTGCGCCGCAGGACCGCGTCAATGCGGGCAAACAATTCGTCGATGTGGAAGGGTTTAGTAATATAGTCGTCCGCACCGACGTAAAGGCCTTCAATTTTATCTATGGATTCGCCCCGGGCGCTGATAATAATGATCGGAGTGCCGCGCAAGCGCTTGTTATCCCTGATCTTCCGACAAATCTCGAAACCGTCCATGTCCGGAAGTTTCCGGTCAAGAAGGATAAGATCCGGATTGTGTTTTGCCTTCTCCAGCGCCTGAGCGCCCGTATGCGCGATATCCGCCTTATAGTGGTTCTGCTCGAGCAAATCAGCCACCACCTGTGAAAAATCAGCCTCGTCATCAACAATAAGGATATGCTTCTTGTTCACAACAATACTCCCTTAAAAAACAAAAAAAACAATTCCCTTGCTCAAAGAATTGCTTTTAAGAGTTTTCCCATTAATAGTATCATCCTGCCCCCTAATAGTTTACATAATTATCATACCCTTTCTCAAAAAATAAATCAACCTCGGATTACGTCTTGTGCTTTAATAATAGTGGCAAGAAGAAATTTTTGCCTAGGAAAAAACAAGAAAAGCTGACGGCTTGCTTTGACTAACTTGCAGGACCCCTCTTTATGAGCAAGGGAAAGCCGCCTATTGAATAATATAAATATTGATAAAAACTACTAAGAATAAAACCTGTGAGTTTACGGTGGGCCTTTCTTCGCGCTTTTGTCTATTTATCGGGCATTTCTTAGCCGGATGCAAAATGACTTCCTGCTCTCCTGACATGGATTTTCGCTGCTTGTAATTTCTCTAAAAATCTATCTTTCCTGAAATTTAGATTCCATTCTTTAACAATAGTCCATCCCATAAAACGGATAAGGTCGTTTCTCCAGGAGCGGTACCATTTGTTCCAGCCCAGCCTGATATCATGCAAAAAAAGAATCAGCGCCGGAAAGACCAGGACATTCAATCCTATTTTGAAAAAATAACCGAACCGGTAAAAACCCGACATGATTTTTCTCTGCGCAGCCTGCATTTCTTCAGGCGTAAGTGGCGCGTCGGGTTCAAAGACCGGGAAATTCCCGTCATAATATTCCCAGCCGACGTCATGAACATCATAAATCCGTCTTTGTTTTTTGAGCCTCACAGTCAATTGCGTTCCCGGCAACGGAGCGGGAAGCAGAATTTGAATGGTATCCAGCCGCGCCTTTCGAATAAATGTCCTATAACGTTTGACCATCTCTTGTGCCGTCATGATAAAACACCCCGGATTTTCAAGGGGGTATCCAAAAATAAACATCCCGTGCACTAAAAATCCAAATTTGTGAAAAATCTTGGTCAAGGATAACATGTCTTCGGGCTTGATATGTTTGTTCATAGCTTCTAATTCTTCGGCAATCGGAGATTCAAAACCAATACAAACCATGTTAATGCCCGCCTGGCGCATTGCTAAAAGAAGCTCCGGATCCTTGGCTTTATCCAGTCTTATTTGAGCAGTAAAATCGAGCCTTTTACCGATACGCGCTTGATAATCTTTAAGCATCCGGCAAAATTGAACCGTGTCCTCGCGCTGTTGCCCGAAAAGATCATCAACAATAAAAAAGTGCCTCGCATCCCTAGTCTCGACTAAGAGCCTGATTTGCTCTAGCAATCGGTCAGGGCATGCCGCGCGTGCTTGCCCCTTGACGGTGCAAAACTCACAATCCATACCGCATCCCCGGATACGCTCGACCGGATAAACTTTTATCTTGGCATACCGCACCAAAGAAAAATCCGGCAGCGGCAGTGTATCGAAATCCAACAACTGGTCCCTCGCGGAAGTGCGAATGAGTTTTCCGTCTTTTAAATAGGCAATGCCTTTTATCTGAGAAATATCCCGCTTGCCTTCGATCCCCTCTAAGAGTTCTCGAATGGCCTCCTCGCCTTCTCCGATAACAACATAGTCTATTCCCTGAGACAAAGCATCCATGATATTATCATCAACAAAATGCTGCCCTCCGGCGACCGTAATCACTCCTTTATCTTTATAAAGACGGGCAATCTCATAGAGCCGCGGGATCGTGCTGGTTAACCCGCCATAAATCCCAACGACATCCGCCGGCCGCTGTTGCTGCAAAAATTCATGGTCAGCACCCCTGGCTTTACTCCTCGGCCCATGCAAGCGAAGATTATTTTCATCGATAACCTCGGCATCCCAGTTGGACATTTTGTTGACATTCGTAGCCACATAAACCGGCCCCAAAGATGTCGTCATGCTTGCAATATTGGAATAGATGTTAAATGCCGGATAGGCAGGCACGATCATTCTGAATCGATATCTTTTTTTGGTAGCATTCAACATGCACAACCCCTTGTTTCTTAAGTTTCCTTAAATACAAAAATAACTTTTGCAGAAGGCACACTCGTACAAACCCCTTCGCAAAAAGAATCTTTCTCCCCTTTCAGCATTGCAACACCTTTGCTGATGTCAAATACATTCGGAGCCACTTTTTTGCAGAAAACAATGCAAAGATTCTGCTCGTTCCGGCGATCTTCAGGGTTCTCGATGACATTTCGGGGAGCAAAATATCGATAAAACTCTCCAACAGCATAATCCGGGATGATTTCCTTTTCCATATCCTAATCCTCCCATTAAAAAACTTGATTAATTAAATCAATCAACATTTTGCCGTTAAACGGTTTTTGCAAAAATCCCACGGCCCCTGCTTTTAAAGCCCGTTCCTTAAACCCGCTATTTTTATCTCCCGAAATAAGAATAACCGGGCGCTTGGATCCTGATGCAACAATACGTTTGTGTGCTTCCCACCCGTCCATTCCCGACATATGAACATCCATAATCAAACATCCCAAAGCGCTATACGGCACGGCACTAAAGAATTTCTCTGCCGAGGTGAATGTTTCTACTACAAAATCGTAAGTAACCAGCAGGGCTTTAAGCGCGCGGCATACGGATTCATCGTCATCCACAATATAAACTTGTTTTTTGTCTGGCATCATTCAGCCACATTCCTCAAACCGTATTGTTCTTTGTCTGTAGTTATAGTGTAGAAGAATGTGAAATTAAATCAATTGTACCGAGGTATAATGGCACAATTCGGAAGAATGGTTACGCCTTAGGGGAGATAAGTTCGGCTTTTTGGGCGAAGTGGATGAGTTCGGTGACGGTTTTAGCCTGCATCTTGTACATGACCCGGCTGCGGTGGACTTTAATCACCTGGAGAGAAGTTCCGCGCTTAAAGGCAATCTGCTTGCTTAACATCCCGTTAGCCACTAAACGGAAAACTTCAAGCTCGCGAGGCGAGAGAGTTTTGATACGCCGCCAGATTTTTGCTACCTCAGCCTGTTCTTTAATCAGGGCTTTGCTTTTTACAATAGCTTCCTCAATCGCGTTAATTAGTTTTTTTACGGTGAACGGTTTGGGAAGAAAATCTACGGCTCCTCCCTTCATCGCTTTCACGCTCTTGGGGATATTCCCATGCCCTGAAATAAAAATAATCGGGATAGCCAGCCCTTGCGTCGTCATTGTCTCCTGCAAGACAAGCCCACTCATATTAGGGAGGCGTAAATCCGAAACGAGGCACGAGATAGTTTTGGGGTGTTTAAAAGCCAGGAAATCTTTAGCGCGCGTAAATGCCTCAACTCTAAACCCGTGTGCTTTTAACAGTAACGCTAACGCCCTGCAGACAGAAGTATCATCGTCAACAATATAAACGATCGGACTGCCGCTGGTCATGAGACATCCTTCTTGTCGACAGAAATGGTGAAATAAAAAGTTGCCCCTCTGTCAGGATTATTCTTAGCTTCCAAACGGCCACCATGTTCTTCCACAATAGACCGGCTGATAGACAATCCCATGCCCAAACCATCGGGCTTGCTGGTAAAAAAGTGACTGAAGAGTTTTTTCATGTTCTCCGCCGGAATACCGCAGCCCGAATCCTTCACCTCCACCAGGATCATGTTCGGACCTTTGCGAGAGGTAGAAATCACCAGTTCACGGGAATCATCGCGGCCCTCCATCGCGTCTAAACTGTTGCTGATAAGATTTAGAAGAACCTGTTGCAATTGTATTCGATCGCCGCGAATAGCCGGGAGATTCGTATCCAATTCGGTCTTAAGCACCTTGTTCCTTACGGTAACATCGGTTGCCATGAGCATGGCCGTTTCATTAATGAGAACGTTAATATCAAAAGACTCCAATGTCGGCTTACTCTTTTTCAACAACGATCTTAAGCGCCGGATAACCTCGCTGGCACGCTGGTCGTCATTAATGATATACTGCAAAATTTCTTGAAGTTGCGGCTCTCGCCCTGCCAGTATGCGCTGGGCAGCCTGAGCATAAGAGAGAATAGCGGTTAAAGGTTGGCTGATTTCGTGGGCCAGGGAAGAGACAAACTCCGCAAGTTTCCCCACCCGCGTAACATGCAAAAGCTCCTCACGCTGCTCTTTAATCTCCAAATCCCTTTCCCGTATTAACGTAACATCAGCCTGAATCCCGACATAATGAGTAACCGTGCCGCTTGGATCACGCACCGGAGCAATGCGCAGTAAATCCCAGTATTTTTTGCCGTTCTTTTGAAAGCTGAGCATTTCTCCGTGAAAAGATTTCCCTTGAAGCATCGTATGTTTTATTTCCCGAACGATACGGGGATCAGCATCAGTTCCGTAAAGATCAAAATAATCCCGACCAAGGATCTCCCTTTTTGTATAGCCGGTCATTTTCTGAAAAGACTGATTGGTATAGATAACGGGAAAGTTGGGCTTTTGGGCGTCGATAATAAAAATACCATCGGCGGTCGAATCCATCGCCTTGGTACGAATATGGACCTGCTCTTCCGCCAATCTGTCTTTATCTTCCCAACTCCTTATCTGGCCATTCTTAAATTTTAACTCATCCGCTTGTTGGCGAATCACCTCTCCTAAATGATTACGAGTTTTATCTTGATCAGAAGCCCGTCTCTTAAGCTGCCGGCGCTTCTGGTTACGGATACTGTTTTTCGGTAACGACTTTTTCTTTTGTCCGCTTAACTTTAAACTTATTCCGCTTTTCTTAGAAATCAGCGGTTTTTGCTTAAGCTTAGGACTTTTTTTCTTTATTGTTTTCATTTGTAGTTATTTCCTGAATTCAAGAAAGCCACACCAGTTCCGGAATATATTTTATTCCAAACAAAAACCCTCTGCAATTTATTTTATGCAGAGGGTTGGATATCCAAAACCATTTCCTCGCCGGAGAAAACTCATCTATCCCGCACCGTCAATCTCCTGTAATAAGTGCCGATTACAAAAAATTAAAATAAAAGCGGTTTTAAAAACAAACCATATCCCAAAAGCACTATCGCGCCAAACCCAAAGATAAGGCCAACGCCCCACATGTATTTCTTTTTGACCAGTGCGCTCACCGAAGAAAGCATGATGGCAATCTGAAAGAAAACCACCGAGATCGAAAAGAAGTTTCCTTTTTGGGTCAGGAGCTTATTGAGCGCTCCCGTATCTTCGGCTTCTTTTCTTATCTGGCTTTTCTCGGCATCATAACGGCCGATTTCTTGCGTGGCAATTTTAAGCTTGCTGTCATAAGCCGCTTTCTGGATGTTGTTAGCGGCGCCGAGGATTTCGACTTCAAAAGCGTTCTTTTGACTTTCCGCCAAGTTTTGTTTGATACTTTTGGCTTGATAATACGCCCATTTGCTTGATTCAATGGCCGTCAAAAGCTGTGTCTTGGCACCGCATGCCGCTCCGCGGGCAGCGGCAATAGCGGTCATGACCGCCAGGCAGGTTGTGGTAACGGCAACTCCCTTCATCCATTTTTCCGGTAATAGATCTGCCATGCCTCGCCTCCTTTATTAAGCTATGTTTTTGGCCAATAACGCCGGCCTTCGCACAACAAACATAATGCTAAAGCCCTCATTTCTATGGGCTGGGAAAAACTTACAGCGTCAAGATAATGACTTCTTTTAGCGGCCGCTATCTTTTCTTTTTGAATAACAGTCTCTGCAGTAAATGGGACGATCGCCTTTGGGCTTAAAAGGAACTTCGCATTCTTTCTTGCAATCTGAACAAACCGCTTTATGCATCTCTCGCGGGCCTCTATCGTATCCACCTTGAAAAGCCATTGTTTCTCCTTTTTTTCTGGCGCTTTCATTCGAAAGCTCCGGGTTAATTAATTATACTGCCAGATAAAACAAATCTCACCTGAAGAAATAGGGTCCCTCTTTAGCCTAGCGGCCGTACGGGTTATCGGCGGTCGCGTCCTTGCCTTTATACCCTTCGGCAGCGCCTTCGGTCACGCCACCGATGGTGTCAGCCCCCTGGCCCACGACAGTACCGGCGGCTGTTGTTCCCTTCTTTACAGTTTCGCAACCGGCAACACAAATGATTCCTGCTAATATAATCATCACAAAAGAAAGTCTCATTTTTTCCCCTTTGATTGATTCCGATTATTCCTGAACAATATCCCCTTTGGAAATCTCCTCGGCCTTGCCGCTCGTAATCTGTGCCTTGGAGAATTTCTCCTGGACTTCGCTGATCTTGATATCCGCTATTTTTGTTCTCTCGCTACCAAGATTCATCCCCGTGTCGGGATCGGTCAAGGCCTCGCCTTCTTTATAAACGGCGAACGTATTTCCTGTCTGGACACCCGCCGTCGTACCGGAATTCACGTAGACCAATCCGTCTTTAACCGTCACCACTTTCCCTTCCCAGGGGAGCGAAGACAATTTTCTGGAAAGATAGTCCACCGCCTGATCGATCGTGATCTGGATAACCTTGCCTAAAGGGGTTTTCTTAAAGTTGGAAGAATTAATGTCAATCGCCCCGCTATAACCAAGGCTGACTCCGCCCCCGGTCGATTCGCCTTCGACCCGTTTTGATTCGATAATTTCACCGGTGGTAGAATCGATCAGCTGGATAATCACCGCCATGTGCGTGGCTGATTTTTTCATCCCCAAAGAGACCCCGTGAATCGAAAGCCCCTGCCCGCCACCAGAGGTGTCTTCTTCAAATTCGGTAATCTGACCCTTAATCAAAATCTGGGCCGGGACAATCTTTCCAATCTTGGCCGTATTGGATTTGGCCATGCGGTCGCTCGCCGCGAGATCCTGTTCTGCCATCACCACGTCTAAGTCCTTGCGGGTCAAAACAATAAATTTTCCACTTTGCACCAGGGCATCGGATAACTGGGTTGAAAAATCCTGCCCCAGGGTCGCGATGCTCGAATAACCCGAATCGTTTTGAAATTCAAAAACCGCCACCGTTTTCTTAAGCGCACCGGAACAAAAACCAGCCGTCGTCCATCCCAGGCTTAAAGCCACAACGGTTAAGAATATTAATACTTTGCTCTTCATTGCTCCCTCTCCTTTTCTGGATGTTAATGACATAAGCTTTTCTCAATATCAACCGGATCCTGGATATTCGTTATGGTTTTCGCCTTTTTCCCGTTCACGGTATAAATGTTGTACACCGAACGCTGCTGGCCTTGTTGGAGGACAATATAATTATTTTTATCGGGACACCGGACCATGTTAAAATCTTCTGCCGTACCCAAAGAAAATTTATCCTCGTTCGAGAGATTGACCCCGTAGACAATATTCTCTCCCGCGGGAGTGAGCCCGAGATAATACATAAAATCCTCATCCTGTGAAAACATAACTTTATCGTTCGCGCCGCGGGGCGTGTATTCAACAATCATGCGTCTTTTGCCGTTCTTTTTATCGGTGATCCAGACGCGTTTAACATATTTCGATTCCGATTTCTTCTTGTAGACTTCCAGGGCATGCTGGACCGGGTCGGTACTTTCTTCAACCTTCCAGCGCTTGAGGTCATAAACCGCAGGTTTCGTGGATTCTCCGGAGTCGGGTGTATGGACGACAACATAATCCTTTGAGTTAGCCCTATTCCGGGGAAGAATGTTCTCGGCAAACAGCATTTCCCTCTCCAGCACAAGGCCGCAGATGAGAAGAATAAAAACGCCGACTTTTCTTAAATAGTGAGAATTCTTTCGCATATCCATGTCATTGATCCTTATGTCTTATAGATTGAGCCGCTGAGGCACGGGATCAGACCCGCCTGACAACACCAGCAATCTGACACAAAAAGAATTATACATCAAAAATAACGGTAAATCCTAAAAAACTGTGAAAGTCCGCGGGTTTGTACCCTATACTGCGTGAAGCAAGACAGTTTTAAGCAAGACCGCGGACAAGAAACTTTCCTTCATTAAACCGCTCCCGCGAAATTCAATATCCTGGCCCATGCGGCTGGACTCGATGATTTTGCGCCCGGTCTTCTTGGCCGCGATGTGCGCCCACTCTTCCAATTGCGGGCGGGAAATAGAGCTTAAGTTCGTGGAAACAAAAAGCATGCCCTCGCCGGTCAACGCGCGCAAGGCTTTTTCAATCAGCAGGGGCATATCTTTCTTAACGCTAAAAACTGTTCCCTCAAACCGCGAGAACGACGGCGGGTCGAGAATGATGATATCAAAAAGATTATTGCGCTTCGCGGCCCGTTCCAAGTAGCGAACGGCGTGATCGCGGACAAACTCACTGCGGCCCTCATGCAGATGGTTCAGGCGGTAATTTTCTTTTCCTTTATTTAAGAATTTCGCGCTAATATCCACATTGGTCACTCGAGTTGCGCCGAATTTCCGGCAATACACCCCGAACGAGCACGTATAAGCAAAACAATTTAAGACCGCGCGGCCCGGGGCATGAAAAGCCACCAACTTGCGGTTCTTGCGCATGTCCAGAAATAATCCCTGGTTAAGATGGTCATTTAAGTCCACGTGAAAACGTAAACCATTTTCTTCGACGATTGTTTGGGAGTTTCCTTGGCCGATCAAGACATCGACCGCGATACGGGAGGCGCTGCGGGTGCCGGACACGGTGCGGTCCTTACATACCAGGTAGGCAACTTCAAAATGTTCACACAGGGCATCGGCAATCGTTTTTTGATGCGGATGCCAACGGGCATCGAGGATATAGACCACAAAATGCTGGTTGAAACGGTCAATGATCAGCCCCTCAAGGCCGTCGCCTCGGCTATTGACCAAACGCAGTGCATTGGTAGCGAGCCCTAAGGATTCACGATAACTGAACGCGTTTTTCAACCGAAGAGTGATTTCTGCGGGGGAATAGGACGTTAAAGACATAAACATTCTGTTTCCGTCACTGCAACCTGCTCGGAAAAATTACCAAGCGTGAAACTATAAACAATAAACCTCTTACAACACATCCGATGTAAAAGGTTTATTGCTCATTCGCTATTTTGGAAAAACAGCGCCCTTTTAGCGGCCGCTATCCCTATGCTTCGAAAAACAATCCCGGCAATAAACCGGACGGTCTTCACGCGGTTTGAAAGGGACTTCGCATTCTTTTTTGCAATCGGCACAAATCGCTTTGTGCATCTCTCTTGGGCCTTTGTTGTACCCGTCTTGAAAAGCCATCTTGGCTCCTTTGTCTGGCGCTTAAAATGAAAGCGCCGGGTTAATAGGCTATAACTTCCGGATAAATAATGTTTAACTCAAAACTGGGACATCTCTCCGGCTACATGAGAAAAGCCCCTTCCTAGTTTAATAGCGGTATTATATGGGCAATATTACTTTATGGCAAGAAATTTCGGATTTCAGAGAAGTGCCCCCTCGGATTCTTCCGCGCTACAAAGCCCAAACGCGAAATCCTCAGGAGAAGAAGCATCCTATTTGTCTGGTATTTTTTAGGAAGGACTGCCAGGACGGCCACCGGGGTAGAAAAATATCCCCTTACGTCTGCTCCTGCAGGATGAACGCTGAATCTATTTGCCTCCTCTTTGACCTTCTCCCAGCCCGGGAGGCGACTTTCTCCAGGGATATCCCTGCGAGGCCTCTTTAAAGCCTAAATCAAAGAGTGCCTGCATTTCAATGGGATCAAAAAGTTCTTTCGCTTTAGACACATGAGTTGCCGGGATATAGGCAAGATTAAAATCACCCTTACCACCTTGAGCAAAAAAGTATAATTGATAAAGGTCGCCTATGCCCTGGGCATTGGCCATCGTGTCAACCGTACGCTCGGCGATCGCGGAAAGTTTATCGGAAACTTCTCGATAAATCGGTTCAACATAACCATTCCTTATGATATAAATTGCATACTTATTCACGGCGACATCAATACCTTTTTCTTTAAGGGCCTTGTCAAACCCCTGTAAGACATCATAAAGAAAAAATACTTGTTTGCTTATCCCGCCGTCAACATGCATTTCGTCATACATCTTATCATCAACCTCCACGCTTAAATAGACCGGCGGAAAGGCAATGGGAATAGATGCTGATGCCAAAATAACTTTTCGAAACAACTTTAAGGCCTTGTCATCGCCGACAGATGCTATTTTCCCCATATCCCAGATTACAAGCCGCTGAGCATCCAGATTAGTCGTCCCTACATAAAGCCGGCGACCCTTGTTGTATTCGAGGGCAATCTCTTTTAGCAATTTTGCGTCAAAATAGCGCTCGATAAGCCGCTCTAATGGCCGGGTGCTGGCAAATGAATTAATAACCGGGACACGTATTCGAACGATATCTTTTGTGGAATACCTTGTGTAGAATTCTTTTAAGCGATCGTCATATTTACTGCCCAAAAAGGCGAACGGCGCGATGATCGCTCCGGTGCTTATGCCGGTAACAACCTTAAAAACCGGGCGTGTCCCTGATTGCGACCATCCGCTTAATAAACCCGCGCCATACGCACCATTCGCGGCTCCTCCTGAAATAGCCAGCATGGAATAGGCCCGGCTGGTTTTGAAATTAAAAAAAGAAGGACTTTCTTTTTCTTCTTGTTCCAATAATCTAATAAAATCTTTCTTGAAGGGATCGCTCGGGCTGCCGCTGAACGCCCGGATATCCTGCATACCGAAAATCCGAACATTGTTTAATAAATCCGGGGGAGCCGCATGCCGCGTGCTGGCACAGCCGGAAATAAAAAAAACGAATATACAAAAAAGATATACTCGTTTTTTTATCTCAAAAGACATGGGTATTAAATTCTTTTCAAGGATTTCTGGATCCTGGAGCAAGCCGCTATTTTGCTTAAATTCCTTCAGAGCTTTCCTGGGGATACCCCTCATCCTACAGCTCCCCATCTCCTCCGAGAACAGCAAAAAGCCTCACCTGATGGACCAGCCTGCTTAAATGCAAATACGTAAGGCTTTGTTGCGCGGCATAGAGAGACCGTTGTGCATCCCACACACTCAAATAGCCGTCAATCCCTTGATTGTAACGTTGCTGGGATAATTCATAGACTTTCTTCGCGGAATCAACAACCGCTTCTTGTGCCGCCAGTTGATCATCCACCGTGCCCAGAACAGCAAGCACATCCGCCACCTCCTTAAACGCTACCTGGATGGTCTTTTCGTACTGGGTCAGAGCAATTTCACGCGCGGCTTTACTGACCCTATACGCAGCCCAGGTGCGGGCATCAAAGATCGGCATGCTGGTCTGCGGAGAAAAGTTCCATGTGCTTGAACCGGCTTTGAATAAACCCGAAAGCTCACTGCTGGCAGTTCCAATCGCCGTGGTCAAGGAGATCTGAGGGAAAAATGCTGCCCGAGCTGCTCCGATAAAGGCGTAAGCTGCCTTCAGGTCATGTTCTGCGGCTAAAATATCCGGCCGACGTAAAAGCACATCCGATGATAATCCCGGGGAAATATCTTTGGGCGGCGTCACACCTGTTAAGTCGGACGGCAGTAACTCTTCCGGAACAGGAGATCCTGCAAGGAGATTCAAGGCATTCTCGTCTTGAGCCACCCATTGTGTGTAACGGGCAATATCTCCTTTAGCCTTATCCACTTGAGATTTGGAACGGCGAAGATCAATTTCGGTAGCGACGCCGTGGTCGTAGCGTAAACGAATCACATCATGAACACCCTGCTGTGCCTCGAGCGTGGATTGAGCGAGTTTGAGATTCTCGCGATCCGCAGCCAGCGTTAGATACACACGCCCCACTTCGCTGATCAATGCGTTCTGTGCGTTACGCTGCGCTTGTTCGGTGCTCAAGTATTCCTGCAGGGCCTGCTCCTTTAGGCTCCGGATGCGGCCAAAAAAATCAACCTCCCAGGCCGTGATTCCAAGGTCAACGCTGTATTGCTCCACCACCATCGTTTTTCCCGTTGTAGCAACATAGGCGCGCTGTTTGCTTCGAGCGCCGGTTGCGGATACGGAAGGAAACAGTTCCGCCCGTTGAACACCGTAAAGGGCGCGCGCTTGTTCCACATTCAACGCAGCAAGCCTCAAGTCCCGGTTGCACAGCAATGAGATTTCGATAACCTTCTGCAGTTTTTCATCCGGAAAAACATTTTGCCACTTAAGGCCTTCCGCAGAAAGGACTCCTTCGTGCGCAGACCGATCGTCTTTGTATGCCTCACCCGTCGGCAAGGTAGCCGGGACCGGCGACTGCGGGCGCGTATATTTCGGTATCATCGTGCAACCGCTCAGGAAAAGAATTGTTCCGGCAATCAAAATTATTTGTTTTCTGTTCATCGCGTTGAGATTCCTTCTGACGCGCTTGTTTTTGCATTCTTCTCTGCTCGAAGCGTCTTGCGCCTCGCAAAAGTCTTTTCGATCAAAACATAAAAAAGTGGCGCAAATAAAACCACAAACAGGGTTCCGGTAATCATGCCTCCTAAGACCGACGTACCGATGGCTCTCATGGCTCCGGCTCCCGCACCCGTGCTGAGCGCCAGCGGCAAAACGCCGAATCCGAAAGCCAGCGAAGTCATGATGATGGGACGAAACCGCAGCTTTGTTCCTTCCAGCGCAGACTCGACGAGCCCCGCCCCTCCCTCCACCTTGGCCTTGGCGAACTGAACAATCAGAATGGCATTCTTAGTGGTCAAACCCAGAGTTGTCAACAAGCCAATCTGGAAATAAACGTCATTAGGCAGGCCCCGTAATGTAGATGCAATAACACCACCTATAACACCCAAAGGCAAAACCAACAAAATGGCAATGGGAATAGGCCAGCTCTCGTAAAGAGCTGCGAGGCATAAGAAAATCACGAACACGGAGAATGCGTACAACAAAGGCGCCTGCGAACTTGACATCCGCTCCTGGTAAGAAAGTCCGGTCCAATCGAAACCCATGCCCTTAGGTAATTTTTCTACCGCCTCTTCCATAGCCTGCATCGCCTCACCTGAGCTTCTGCCCCGGGCAGCCTCACCCCAAATTTTGATTGTCGGAAATCCGTTGTAACGCGACAGCTGGGGAGGGCCGGAAATCCAACGGCCGGAGGCAAAGGAAGAAAATGGCACCATCATGCCCTGTGCATTGCGGACATAAAGATTTTCAAGATCTTTAGGCAACATGCGATAGGGGGCGTCCGCTTGAACGTACACCCGCTTGATCCTTCCGCCCTGCATAAAATCATTGACATAGGCGCTGCCAAAAGAAGCCGAGATGGTTCTGTGGATCGAGGTGATGGGAACCCCTAAAGCTCCGGCCTTGTCCCAGTCCACGTCGATACGATATTCGGGTACGTCTTCCATGCTGTTAGGCCGGACAGAAGTCACCCTCTTATCCTGAGCCGCTATGCCGAGCAACTGATACTGGGCCTCCATCAGGGCTTGGTGGCCAAGACCACCCCGGTCCAACAACTGAAAATCAAAACCCTTGGCCATACCCAACTCTGTGACAGCAGGCGGAGAAAAGACAAACACCATGGCATTACGAATTCCGGAAAGAGCTCCCATGGCCCGCATCGCAACAGCCTTAGCCTCCAAATCTTCCCTTTGGCGCAAGTCCCAGTCCTTGAGTTTGATAAACACCATGCCGTTATTTTGTCCTCTTCCGGAAAAACCGACGCCAGTAATAGCCATCACAGTTTCCGTCGCCTCTTTTTCATGTTCTTGAAAATAATCTGCGATCTGCTTCGAGACCTCGCCAGTCTGTTCTAATGTGGAACCCGTCGGCATAATGATCTGGGCAAGAAGAACTCCCTGGTCTTCATCAGGGAGATAGGCGGTGGGCATGCGCAGATACAAAATCCCCAGGCAACCTATGATTACCAAGAAAACAGCCAGATAACGTTTTTTTCGAGAAAGAGAATGGCCGACCAGCCTCACGCACCCTTCGCGAAACCGGAAAAAGCTGCGGTCAAACCACAAGAAAAACGGACGTAAGAGTTTGTTCGCCCCTTCGGCGGCCTCATGGCCCTTGACCACGGGTTTAAGCATGTTCGCGCACAAGACCGGAGTCAGGATCAAAGCCACAACAACAGACAGCAACATGGAAGCAATGATGGTCACGGAGAACTGACGATAGATAACGCCGGTCGAGCCCGGAAAAAATGCCATGGGGCCAAACACCGCCGAGAGGACCAACCCGATCCCGATCAGGGCGGGGGTGATCTGTTCCATGGATTTGGCTGTCGCTTCCGACGGAGAAAGGCCTTCCTCGCTCATGATACGCTCTACGTTCTCAACGACAACAATAGCATCGTCAACCAGTAAGCCTATGGCCAGAACCATGGCAAACATGGTCAACATGTTAATGGAGTACCCAAAGAGCCCCAGCATGGCGAAGGTTCCCAACAGAACAACCGGTACCGCGATCGTGGGGATAAGAGTGGCCCTCATGTTTCCCATAAAGATCCACATGACCAGAAAGACGAGAAAAATGGCTTCAAATAAAGTCTTGACCACTTCATCAATGGCTACCTTAATAAAAAGGGTGGAATCCATGGGGTAAACGACCTTCAATCCTTCGGGAAAGAACCGGCTCATTTCTGCCATCTTGGCCTTGACAGCATCGGCCGTGTCCAAGGCGTTTGCGCCCGCGGCCTGACGAATAGCAAGGCCGCCGATAGGCTTGCCGTTGTAAGAAGTTATGATATCGTATAACTCGGTTCCCAACTCGGTCCGACCGACATCGCGGATTCGCACAACAGAACCGTCCTGGTTAATACGGATTGGGATAGCGCCAAACTCTTCGGGGGATTGGAGCATGTTTTGAATAACAATCGAGGAGTTCAAGCGCTGACCTTTGACCGCAGGCCCGCCGCCGAACTGGCCAGCAGAAATTTCAACGTTATAGACCTTTAGTGCCTGGATCACATCTTCCACGGTCAGATTGTAATCCGTGAGCCTGTCAGGATTAAGCCAGACGCGCATGGCATAGCCCGAGCCGAAAATTTCCACCTCGCCGACACCCGGCACCCGCGAGATAACGCTCTCCAAATTGGTTTTGGTAAAGTCTATTAAATCTTTCATGTCCATACGGCCGCTTTCGGAAGTCAGGCCGACAATCAGCAAGTAGTTGTGAGTGGATTTTGTTACCTGGACCCCTCGGCTCTGGACCGTATCGGGAAGGCTCGACATGGCAAATTGGAGCTTGTTCTGCACTTGAGACCAGGCGAGATCGGGGTTGGTCCCCGGGTCAAATGTCAACTCGACGCGCGAACTACCTGACGAATCACTGGTGGCGGACATATAAAGCAGGTTATCAAAACCCGTCATCTTCTCTTCAATGACCTGCGTCACGCTGTTTTCCACGGTCTCGGCCGAAGCCCCGGGATAAAATGCAGAAATAGAGATGGTCGGCGGAGCTATCGGCGGATACTGGGAAATAGGTAAGTTGTAAATTGCGAGCAAACCGGCCGCCATGATTATAATGGCGATAACCCAGGCGAAGACCGGACGCTTCAAGAAAAATTTCGACAACATACTGCGCCTTTCGTTATTTCGTTTTTTGCTTTGGCTGATTTGGGTTAACGGCCTGATCCTTGTCCTTCGAACCGGAATTGACTGGAGCAATAGCCACAGGAACACCGGGCCGCACACGCTGCAGCCCCTCGGTAATGACCCGGTCCCCGGCGGCAAGGCCCGACGAAACGAGCCACTTATTCCCGATAGCACGGTCGATGGCAAGCATCCGCATCGCTGCCTTTCCGGATTCATCCACTACCAAGGCAAAAGGCTCTCCCTTTTGATTTCGACCGACACATGACTGGATAACAAGGATACCGTCTTCAATAATACCTTCTTCTATCACGGCGCGAACGAACATGCCCGGCAAAAGCGCGCTGTCGGGATTAGGAACCACGACCCGAAGAATCACGGAACCGGTAGTCGGGTTTACCGTGACATCACGAAATTCCAACGTCCCTTGCTGTGGATACGGAGTCCCGTCTTCCCGAATAATGGCAACCTTGTTCTGGCTCTTGTTGTCAGAGCTGAATTTTCCGCCCTCCATCCGGCGTTGAAGTTTTAGCATTTCCGACGTCGACTGCGGGACATCCACATAAATCGGATCCAGCTGCTGCACAGTAGCAAGCGGAACAGGCTGATAGGCTGTAACAATTGCTCCTTCGGTTACACTGGAACGGCCGATGCGCCCAGAAATCGGCGACTTGATTGGCGTGTAAGACAAATTAACCGCTGCTATTTCCAAAGCTGCTTTGCTGTATTCCAATTGGGCTTCTGCCTGGCGTAATGCCGCCAGCGCATCATCATACTCCTGCTCTCCTATCGCACGGCTGGCGACAAGTTCTTTATAGCGCTCCTCCCTTGAGCGGGCAGCCGGTAAACTTGCTTCACTTAAAGCAACGGCTGCCTTAGCATGGTCGTAGGATGCCTGGTATTGGGTGGGGTCAACCTGGTACAACAAATCCCCTTCCTTGACTAAAGATCCTTCCTCGAAAGCCCGTTTCACAATAAGCCCGCTCACCTGGGGCCGGATATCCGCCACCCGATAGGCTGCTGTCCGGCCAGGAAGTTCTGTAGCCAGCACGACACGTTCTGTCTGCACCGTAACAACACCCACTTCCGCTATTCCCCTCTGCGGCGCCCCCTGGGCACCGCGAGGAGAGCACCCAGCCAGCAAAAGACCAGCGACAAGGGCCAGTATCCATTCTCTTTTCGGTAAATTTTTCATAACACAATATCCTTTCCACAATGCGCTTGTTCTAAAATGACCGATAAATTTTTATGCAATCTGGAGCAAAGGCTGTTTGAGAAATCGCCCCCAGCTATTTTCTTGGCCAACTTACTCATTTGCCCTGCCTCCTACTCCCAATCCTCTCCATAAAGCCTTTAGCTGACGCATATAGTGATATTCGCGGCTGTTACTCTTGCCAAATTTGATTGCCAACAATGTCCCGGTGATAATTGTCATTAGAGAAACAACGACATCATCCGCTTTAGTTTTCGGAGGCAGTTCGCCGTTTTTTAGAGCTAAGGCGACACATTCTTTTAACCATTCGTCCAGAATGACCGACGGTGTTTCTTCGATGCCCTCGCAATTCGGAAAAGCCATCTTTTTTTCGAGAGCAGAGATATCTATTTTTTTGGGCCTCTCGCTGCGGACCAGTAGCACAGAAAAAATCTGATAAATCACATTATTATTGTTTAATTCCAGCGACATCTGGCTTAGCACAGAATCAATCAAGGAAAGATATTTTCCCGCCGGAGCCTCTTTCTTGGCTTTCCAAATGATCTTTAAAGTAGCCAAATGGAGGTAATAACCAACCACGTCAATCTTTTCGGGAAAATAATTAAAGAACGTTCCTTCGGCAACCTCAACCTCTTGGCATACTTCTCTAATGGAGATATCGTCAAACCGATTATACTTTAGCCGCTCCATAAAGGCGTTCATCAAGCCGACCTTTGTCCGGGCGTACTTCTTTTCCCTCAGGGAATAGTCTTCATTCTGTATAACAATCTGATTTATAGTGTTCACAGTAAAAATGTAGCATGCTATAATTTTGATGTCAAGTTCATTATCGTTTATTTACGCTGACCTGCCCCCTTCTGGGGCATAAAAATAGCGCTGATCCTCATTTAGAATCAGCGCTATCCTTCCTTAGCCTCTCGCCAAGAGGGGCATATTACTGGGGTGGGTGAGGGGATTTGAACCCCCGACCCCAAGATCCACAATCTTGTGCTCTAACCGAGCTGAGCTACACCCACCATTAGCCTTAAAGCTTTTGTTTAGAAGAAATGGTGAGGAGTCCCGGCATCCTTGATGCTGATTCCAGAAAAAAGCCGGGGCACCCACCAAATTACCTTAATGTACATCCAGAAAATTTGGTGGAGCCCCGACAACCTTAATGTTTATTCCAGAGAACGTCGGGGCACCCACCATCATCCTTAAATCTTTTATTCAGAAAAAATGGTGAGGAGTCCCGAGTGTTTTTTGCGAGGGACACCCACCACCTTTTATTTAATTCTATCAAAATCTATTTTACCAAAGAACCTTGCACCTTTGTAGAATCTTTGTTCTCATTCGTCGGCGCCTGATTGAACACATTGCCCGAGAAAGAAATAGATTCGATCTTAAAATCATCCATTTTTGTCTTAAATTTAAAATCAATCACAATCTCTTTAGCGGCCGATTGCAAACCTCCCAGAATAAGGTTTTCAACCGAAAAAGAAGAAAGCTCCTTATCTTTCTGCGCATTTAAAATAAAGTCTTTGGTAACAAGTTTTCCGCGAACCGCCATGTCGTTACGGCGCGATTCCAAGTCGACCGAAAGATCAACAACAATATGTTGAAGGTCTGAGTTAAGAGACTCGCCGTAATACGGCGAGAACACCTTCCCGTCTAAATCGCTGACCGTTAGCTTCGCCTGCATATCTTTCCTGGCAAAATCAACCCAACCGCGGCCCTCGATTTTCCCAGCTAATGAAGACGCATCGGCCAGCACCAGAAAAGCCCTGCAATCAAACCGGGTTTTTCCGGGGCCTAAAGGAAAACCGGCATCCCGCAATCTAAAATCAATATTACGCAGCGTAATCCGAAAGGGCGTGTTACCGATTGAATAATCGACAAAATCTACGGTACCGTTTCTTACAATAAGCCTTTCTGCCGAGAATCTTAAGGGAACTCTTGTGCCCTCTGTTTCTTGCCCCGGGCGGGAAACAGCATCGACGGGAGTTTGAGATGCCGGCCCGGAAGCGGATTGATTTTCAGCCCCGGGAAGACTGCCAAAAATAACCCTGGAATCCTTGGTCCTTTGAATCGTCACTCTGGGCCGAGTCAAAACCAGATCGCCAAAGGCCAGGTGATTGCTTAAAAGATAAAACACCCCCAGATTAGCGTAGACTTCATCCGCCTGCCCGTAACCGTCGACATTAAAATTCCTGAAACGAAGCCCTAAAGGAAACAAAACCTGTATCTGGCCGATATCAACTTTTTTCCCCAGAAGAGAAGAAAGCCTCGCAGTTATCGCCTGCTTGCCCTTGAACGCGACAAAAATAAAGGCACCGGAAAATATCAGCGTTGTCAGAATCAACGCCGCGAGTAAAATTCTTAAAATAATTTTCTTCATGTTTAGGGGATGATTTTTATGAGGCATCCTGCGCCCCCGCCATTGTTTCAATGGCGGGGGCGCAGAAGAATTCACGCGTCCCTGGGCCGATTCGAACGGCCGACCCTTTGCTTAGAAGGCAAATGCTCTATCCACCTGAGCTACAGGGACGGACATCATTTACGCCTTTATTTAGCTAAGTCCGTCCCAGCCCCGACAACCTTTTTTGTCGTTCCAGAAAGGTCGGGGCAGGGGCAGAAATTCTCAGCACAACATCCAGATAAATCCGTTCCAGTCTCAGCATCCTCCTTAAACATTTTAGAAAAGCCGAGACAGGGACATGACAATCAAATTCTTAGAGATTTATTTTCCCGCAATTGACGAAGATATTATATCAGGCAAGGTAAAATTGGCAAGAAGGTTATCAGGCAAAAAAGAGGGCGGCTCCCCCTTCCCAGGGGGAGCCGCCCTCTTTCCTGCACAGGCTGACAATCGAAAACAATTACTCCTCGTTGTTGCGCACAACCCTTCGTTCCCTCTAATAAGACGGTACCCTCCTCATGGGCTTCTTATCCTTTTTCTTCATCTCCACACCTAGCCCAAGGGGCTTCTCAAAGATCCACTCGTCCACATCTTCCTGAATCGGCCTGTAAACATTTTTCAGTACCTTGGAATTAACCGCAGCTGACTTTTCCTGTGAAGCAGCCACCACGGGTATATTCGTTCCGTTAATAGCACCGACGATGAATTGGGCAAATATCGGACCTATCGTCCGGTTCGCAAGGCTGTTCGGATGCCCGTCCGCCGTTGTATGGGAAAGTTCGTATTCATACTTAATGTAATTAAAGTTTTGAGAGCCGGCATTGCTATCCGTGATATATCCCCTGAAATCAAAAACGGAGATATTGGCATGCGGCCCGTTTTCGGTTAAGAAATCCGTCTTCAGCCATTCTGAAAACTCCGTCGCTCTTGCGGCCTGGTCTGGATAGCCTGTTAACCGATGCCGTGGCGGCAAGGTCCAGATGATAAATTTCTTAGCAGGGTATTGATCCATTAAATTCCTTAAGCCGCGGTACTGCGTCTTATAATTCTCAAGAGACTGGACGCTGGAATTTATATTGGGGTTGCCCGTATCCGCGACGACGCCGGACGCCGGAAAACAATGCTTGAAGATGATGACGTCATAGTTTTGCGTCAAATCATCCAGACAAGGAGCCCCGTATCTGGAATCCCTGCATTTTTGATTACCCCATAAATCCCAATAGTGAAAAGGATAATTGACTCCGCCGTAAATACTGCCGCTGGCGGGGAACCATAAATCGGAAACCTGGTAGCCGGTACCGTTGGTCGAATTATAATTGCTAATCCACCCGGCAACTCCTCCTCCGCTATAATTGTAGAGATTCCCTCCTGTAGAATGATGCAAAAAGATTATTTTTTGATTACCAGCTGGTACAGGAGGCAAAACAAGGCCGTAATTTGCAAAGCAGGCTGCCCGGTCATTTTGATCCTTGCGCTGAGCCATTATGACAATATCCGTTAAATTGATACGTCCGTCATGGTTCAAGTCAAAGATGCCCGGAAAATTAGTCTGCCCGTTCGCCGCTGAACTGTAGTAGTCCTGGATGCCTTTAAAAAGACCATTGCACCAGTCGACATTCAAATAGTTAGACTGGTCATAGGCATTGGTAAACTGCGCCTGGCAAGTCGTGTCATCCCCTGCATTGTACATGGTCATCAGCAGAGAATTGTCTTGCGCATCCGCAATGTTATCGTTATTAATATCCGCGACGGCATTGTACTGCCCGGCGCTTAAAGCCGAATCAACAATTCCCGAGAGGGCGCTGCACCAAGGATTGAAGGACGCGGGAAGAGAGACTTCTTGCGGCGTTACAGCCTGGGCCTCGCTCGAATGAGCTGAAACGTTACCGGCGGCATCGTACGCCACCACGGTATAATAATAGGCCGTGTTCGCTGTAAGCTCCGTATTCTGATAAGTATTCGTATTGACATTAGCAATTTGGGCATACGGCCCTCCTGCCGTTACGCTCCGTAAAACATTATAGCCAACAACGCCCACATTATCCGTCGACGGGCTCCAGAAAAGATTGATTTGCGATGACGATACGGGGCTGGCGATAAGATTGGCCGGTGCCAAGGGAGCTATCGTATCCGCGGGAGGCGGATTACCAGAACCTCCAAAGGTGACCGGAAAGCCCTGTTGGTTGGCCTGCTCATTCTCGTTAACAACGTAGAGATACTTCGGGGTGCCACTTGCCAGGGCCCCCTGCTTGACCATAATCTGAAGAGAATTATTATTCCATGCGCTGGGAATTTGCATCTCGCAATTGCCTCGCGCGTTCCACGCGGAACCCTCGCACACTTCCACCCGTGCCGCCGTGGTGTCGATATAAACATCGCTAACCCAGAAATTAGCCGGGCAACCGCTCGTCGTGCAGTTGTCCCGCGCATAATATCCGTTCAAAAAAACATTGGTCCACAGAGGTGCTGACGCCGTTCGGTTTTGGACCAAATCATTCATCTGGCTTGCCTTAAGCTCGCCGTCCAGCCAGCGATAATAATAGGCATTCGCAACACCTATCTCATCATTGGCCTTAAAGAAGTATTGGTAATGATGCCAAGCGCCCGGCATAAGAGCATAACCATTGGTATAGTTATTATGAATGCTGCGATTGTCGTAATCTGCAAAATAACTATGCCCGCTACCGTTGATGGGATACATGTCATGCCGGAATTCTGCATAGTTACCAGGAACGCCCCAGTCTCCGGCCCCGCCCTGCCTGAGCGACATGAGCTTGAAATTCCGGCTTTTATCCTGGGCGGTCGGGTCAATCTCGGCATACATATGAAACGACACAAAATACTTTGTGCTGCCCGAAGGGTTATACAGCCCGAAATTACAATTGTACTGATTAGGGGTCGTATAATCCTGCTTGACAGAAACTAAACTTAGGCCTCTCGGCTTTTCATCAGAATAGAGCGGATAATCGCCCGCGCGCCTCTCGGTGTACCAGCCGTTACCGACTCTTTGACCGATAACGCCGCTCTCGAAACCATCCCACTTTAACGGTTCGGCCGGATTCTTTACCCCAAAACCGGAACCAGTGATGACAACGGAAGCATTCTGGACAAAAGATCCTGCCGCACTAGTGATTTGAGGAGCAGCAGTTTGGGCGTAGACACCCTGCTGAGGGAGAATGAATACCAAGGAAAGAATACTAAAAATAATAGCGGTATTAAACCATCGCTCCGTGGCTTTCATAGTTATCTCCTTTCAATGCAATTACATGATGCCCATACAAATTTGCTTAACACCCGTCGCTCTCTTAGACGGTTGCTTAGCGTGACGGCAATGGATCATTATTTACCGTTGTTAACAATACCCGCGCATCCACAGCGGGCAAGATCAAATTCTGAATTGTTGCCCCGGAATTCGCCACATGATCCTGGACGCCATTGATCAATCTAAATTCCTGGCCCAAATCAATGGTAGCCGGCGGCGTGCCGTAATAATTGTTATTCAAAATAACGATCCCGTGCTGAAAATCCCGCCGCCAGATATTCGGCTGCACCTGATAGGGCTCGCCTACCGGATCGCCGAGATAGCCCCTGCCGATACTGCCATTCGTGGTCGGAACCCCGGCCTGCCAGTCAACCCAGAACTCATCATACCAGAGCATGTGCCTGTACCCGATAGCCCCGTCGGTAGGAGTAGGCATATGATAGACACCCCCTAGCAGGCTGGCAACCAAACCGTAGCGAGAATAACGATAATTAGCCTGATTTGTGAGAAATATATTCCAGTTCATGTGTGGCGTTTTACTATGCATTTGCCAGTACAAAAAACTATTATCGTTGCTTGGATTTAAGAACGTGTCTAAATTCCAAACACCATTACGATGAAGCATAGACTCCCACATCTTTCCGTTATAGAGACCGTGGTGCATATCTGCATTATTACCGACGACTAAAACATCCTGCCCCAATTTAGCCCTCGTTAATTCCATTAATCTTTGCAGGCCGTTGCCCCACAGAGACCTGACCTCGGCAAAAACGCCAGAGTCATTGAGATCTTCATCGACCCCGTCTAAATCATAATCCATAGGCTGGGTAAATGTATGATGGGCATAATCATATAAGAACCAGAAGGTGGTGTCCGGCCCATCATAGCCAATACCATCCCAATCCCCTTTGGCAATCGCATTTTTTTCCAAGTGATCCGTCAATGCTTCCGAAAAGGGTACGGCGGGATTAAGGTTATAATTCAACTGATTCGGGTAATACAGGTTAATGGCGTATTCCCCCGCGACATTGTGCAAACGCCAGCTGTCTTGCAACTGTTCCGCCAAATCCGCACTCGCGATGTCGCTGACACCATAAAGCGTATTGGATAACGCATACTGGTACATCACCAATAAGATATTGGGATTGGCCTCCCTAATCTGACGCAAGACCAAAGACCGGTTAAGATTATTATTGCTCGGCAATACGTAGTCATACCGGGCAATATCGCTGGCTTCCGTCGGAGCTATGACGTTACCCGTGAAATATAAAGCAAGTTTCGGATAATTATTATTGACCGGGGGCAAAACACGTAAACGACGATACCAAGCATAATCATCGCCATTGTCACTGGCTCGGCATTTGATATAAAAATCATAGGAAGGAATCGTACTCCCGACCGGCTGTTGGATCGTGTGCGTAAAGCCATCGCTCGTCCGGACCTTTCGGGGTAAATGCGCGTAGACATCGGCCTCGCTGCCATAGGCACAATGCATCGAGGATTCCGTGGTAAAACTAAGCTCGATACTATCTGTGTTCGCAATCACATAGCCATCGGGTCTCGTGACATTTATCTTGGGCCTCTGGACCAAAGCCCCATCCTCAAAAACCCTCGCATTCCTAGTAACCGCCACCTCAAGAACATCCCCCGCACTCTTTGGGCCGGCATAATAGAGATCATTCGGAGAAAACGGAACCCCTCGGATATAGTTCTCCCTGATCTCCTCACTGCTGAGTGCCTTGTTCAGGATCCTGAATTCATCCACCACGGCATTCGCATTACCGATGACCAGATTGCCGTTCGCCGGGGCAAAATTAAAATCGTTAAAATGATTCTGGGAGATCTTAAAACCGTTTAGATAAAGACTGGACTTGTTCTCAGTCTTGGAATACGTCATGGACAGCAGCATAGGTTTATTGATCGGCACATTGTTATGCATCGTATTGATCTGGACAGCACCCCCCCAGGTCGGATCCACAAAACCTTTGTGAACCGTAAATAAAAGGATCCCTTCGGCCGTTTTGATATTCATCATAAACAATTCGCCGGTTACCGGGTTTCGATACCGAAATATGTAAGGATCACCCGTATTGGCATCATAAACACTGCTGGTGAGAGGCTGTCTGAGAGTTAGCCAAAGTTCAACCGTCCCTTCATCAAAATCTAAATTATCGTTAACGGCATACTGGGCCTTGCCGCTCATGCCCGTTCCAAATTTTCCCGGCTCAAAATTAATATTCTCCGCTGCCACCTCGCACTCGCCGTCAGCCGTGTTCAAATTGCCGTCAAAATGAGCCAAAAATGTGGTAGAGGTTGTACCCGATTCGACCGGAACGCCGTTTAACCTCCATTCATAAGGAACTCCTGCGGGCAGAAAAGTCTGCGCGAGCACGATTTTATCTTCATAGGGTTTCTGAAGCGCTAAGATGAGAGTAGACATGATACCGCCTGGAATCACGACAGGTTCTACCGTTGGTTCTAGGGGTAAATCGTCAACGGATCCAAGATTGAGAGACGTAAGATCGGGTGTTTCTTCGAATATGGGGTCGCCGGAGGGTATTGGTTCGGCATTAACAGTTATCGGTTCTGCATCGATAGGCGCTGGTTGGACATCAACAGGTATTGGGTCTATGTCGAGAAGAGGAGCAACGTACGGCTGGCTTATGCCGTCAGAATAATCTTTTGCATCACCCGTATAAATTTTTTCTTCCGCAGAAGAAACCAGATCATGGCTTTGGGAATTCGGCGATCCGGACGCAAAATTGCCTGCAAAAGAACCGTCCCGGCGAGCGCCGTTGACAAACCCATAGTTATAACTCCTGCGGAGAAACGATTCCGAAGACGATGATTTGTGTGACTTTAAATGACGCGACTTGACTAATTCGGAGCCCCCATTCTGAGCAAAAGTATTATCTTGCAATACAGTCAAAATAAAGACGGCGGTGAGACCCAAACCGAAACGCAGAAAATGATGGAATGTATAATATCTTTTCATGTCTTTACCCTCCTAAGAAATTGGGGAGGGCCTTTATTAAGAAAGGCCTATTCCCGGTTACCAAATAAAAAGAGGAATAAGCCGTGAGCCATTTGTTATTTTGATTCGGCAGTCAGGCTATCCTCTTTTTTAAGGACCCTCTAACTTTGCGCACCGCCCTTACGGACAGATTGCCTTTATCGTCAAAACATGATTTCTTTAATTATCTATTTAAAAGTATAGCACTGATTTAGGGGGAAACAAGGCAGGGAGACATGCTACCGGGAAGCGTTTTCCTGGAGAGATCATCTTTGAATATTTAACCTTCGATGACAAGCGTCAAGAGTCAAGATTACACCTGAAAACACAGAGCAATAAATTGAATTATTTTAAGTTACTGCTGGATAGATAGCAAAGACCTCGCAATCGGGCTGAAAAAACAATCCGATCAATTCGGAACATCTGACCCCTATTACTGATAAAGATTCTCCGCTAACAACAAGGGAACAGCCGGGAAGGTTACGGCAGGAAATTATTTTGTTCCTAAGGCTGACGCGAATGAATTCTGCGCCGTTACGGCTTAGGCGCGGGATCCCCTGGGGCAGTCTGCATTAATTTCTGCAAAATCGCCAACGAGGTCTTAAACCCGGTTTCATCTCTTTGTTTCTCAAAGACCTCAACGCTCTTTTTAACGGCATCAATGGCTTCCGGCCTTTTGCCCTGGAGATCATAACAACCGCCCAGCATCAGATAGGCCTGGCCGTTATTGGGATCAATGCTTGCAACGGATTTGAAATTCTCTATAGCCTTGTCATAATTAGCCATTTGCATATACATTTGCCCCAAGACAAAATAGGCCCTGACATCATTAGGATTAATGACAACCGCCTGGTTAAAAGCCCCCATGGCATTAACCACATCCCCTTTAGCTAAATATTTTGCCCCGATTTCAACAAGATCGGTTTTTACCGCCGGCGCCTGGGGAGCAGACGCGGTATCTGTCTTTTCGGCGGGCTGACGAGAACCGCAACCTGCGAGCCACACAACAGCCATCAATACATAAATCATTCTTTTCATTTTGTTTTCCTTTGTAGGTAGGTTTAGGAAAGCATTTTATCCCTAAGAGGCGCAATTTTCAATATAAAAATAAACGCGCCCGTTATTGCCGTTTCGGCCTAAATTCGATACCGGTTTAATGTTAATTGAAATTCTTATTGTTTAAGAAACCTTGACTCGATACAATATAGATTGAGATGAAGAAAACACTATTAATACTCTTTTGTTTTGTCTTTTTTGGCACTGCCTGCGAAAAAAACTCTCCCATAACAACAATCGACAGTGAAATGGAAACCATGCGCGAAGGCGGATTTGAGTTTGAACATCCCAGCGACTGGAAAATTTCCGGGATCGAAGATGCCACAGCCACCGAGAAAAAGAAAGCCTCCTATCATTTTACCCATCCTAAAAATAAAATCTGCCGCGTCAGCATCGAAATATACAACCTCAAGGATTTAAGCCCGGAGCAACTCAATAAAATGATCGCGATGAAAGCCCGGGAATTAAAAGAGAATTTTGCCAAGGCCGGTTATGCAAACTTCTCTTTTGAGACTTCCTCAACAGGAATGATCAGCAGAAAACCGGCCACGCGACTGACCGCCAGCGGCGTTAAAGACGGGGTCACCCGAAAAATCGTGATGGACATGATGATTTACAAGAATTCTTTTTATGCCATTTCCTACCAGTGGCTTGATAGCTGGAGCAAGAGAATCGAATCCAGGCTTGCCGAAATAGCCGCTACGTTTCACATCCTCTAATAAATAACTGAAGTCAAGAAAACAGGGTTTACGACGGGGATTCTTTGTTTTCCGGCCCGGCCGGTTTAGGCAAAATCAAGGAAGCAATAATTGAAACGGAAAGAGTAGCAACCACCACCATGAGAGCCACTGCGACGGGTATGTGATAAAAATCACCTATGAGCATCTTCACGCCCACAAAAACAAGAATAGCGCAAAGCCCGTAATTAAGATAATGAAAAAGCTGCATGATCCGCGCCAAGACAAAATAGAGCGCGCGTAACCCCAAGATCGCAAAGACGTTCGAGGTGTAAACGATAAAAGGATCCCGGGTAATCGCCAGAATGGCGGGAATCGAGTCAACGGCAAAAATAAGATCCGTCGTTTCAATCGTCAAGAGAACGATAAAAAGCGGCGTAGCAAACCACACCCCTTCTTTTTTGGCAAAGAAACTACTTCCTTCATAATCCCGGGTGACGGGGAAAAACCGTCTAAAGATTTTAAGAACAGGATTTCTTTCGGGGTGGATTTCTTTGTCTTTTTGCGACAGCATTTTAAAACCGGCCATGATCAGCAGGGCCCCAAAAAGATAAATGATCCAGTGGAATTTATCAATCAGGGCTACGCCGGCAAATATAAAAATACCTCTCATGACCTGGGCGCCGAGTATGCCCCAGAATAAAATCTTATGCTGGTACTGTGAAGGAACCTTAAAGTAGGAAAAAATAAGAATAAAAACAAAAAGATTATCAACGCTTAAAGATTGTTCGATGATATAACCGGTCAGAAATTCCAGGGCCGGCTTGGGGCCTTTATAGAAATAAATCCCTAAGTTAAAAAGAAGCGCCAGGGCAATCCAGGCAAAGCTCCAGGCAAGGGCCTCTTTCATCGAAACCACATGGGCCCGGCGATGAAAGACAGCCTGGTCTAAAATAAGCATAGCCACAACAAAAAGATTAAACCAGATCAACCAGGAAATTTGACCGGACATAAAAACCTTTCTTTTTTAGTAGCCGGCGATTCGCCTTTTCGGCGAATCGCCGATATAAATCGGGTCAGAGAGTAATTTTCAACCCGTAATTAATCGGGGAGGAGAGATTTGCCCGCCTCGTCCGCCAAATTGTGAAACAATTTGGCGCACGGGCGAGGTCTCGCCCCGCTTTGCGGGGCGGAAACTCTCAACCCTAAATTAATCGGGGAGCCGGGATTTGAACCCGGGACCTCTTGCTCCCAAAGCAAGCACGCTAGCCAACTGCACCTGACTTCCTCTAAACTTAAAGAACTTCTATTGAGAAAAGTCAGGTGCTGCCCCAACTTTCCACTAATCCTGTTTAGAAGAAGTTGGGACTGCACCGGCTTCTTCTAAAATAGAATCTTAAGGATGGCCGGGCTGCACTTGTTTCTTCTGAACGTAGATCTTTTTATTCTAAGGAAAACAAGTGCTGCACCATCCTAAAAAAGTCGGGGCGGACAGATTTGAACTGTCGACCTTCTGCTCCCAAAGCAGACGCGCTAGCCAAGCTGCGCTACGCCCCGAAAACGTAAATTCTTTTCAGGAATTGGGCTTAGTATAGCATGGGGCATATCGTTGCGCAATACCTGACGGCAAGGATCCCCTCAAAAGACATTCTATTGATGATTTAAAACGCATACGCTATAATACCTCTCCATGAAACGCGCTATACAGATAACTGCCAGTATCCTCCTCGTTCTCCTTTTAGCCGGGGCCGGCACCCTTTTCTATATCAACAAGGCAGTTGTGCCGGTTACGATTAAGAAAGTTTTTGCAGAGAAAACCAAAGAAATGCTCGGCCGCAACCTTAGCATTTCTTCGGCCAAATTTTCCATCTTGAAAGGCTTCATCCTAAAAGATATCGTCATTTTCGAACAAGACTCGAAAACGCCTTTTATCCACATTGACAGTATTCGCTTTAACATTCTCTATTTTCCTATTTTTAAAGAAAAAAAAGTCATCATCCCCTCCATCACAATCGAAAAGCCGATTGTAACCATAACCCGACGGCTGGATAATACCTGGAATTTTGACGATGCCATCATAAAGCTCACGGCTCCGCGAAACGAAAAAAATCCCTTCGCTGTCTTCATCGGCAACATTCTTGTCAACAGAGGAAAGATCCATTTTGCCGACCAGCTCAGCAACCCCGGGATCTCCCAAACCATTGAAGACATCAGCCTTAAGGCAGGGTTATCCCTGCCGAAAAGCGCTAAGTTTTCGGCAGATGCCAAGATCGCCGATTCCCCCAAGCCTTCGGCCATACACACCGAGGGCAACTATGATTTTGTCTCAAAGACTTTAATCGCCCGCATTAATCTCGGTGAAGCAGTATTGACTAAATATGCCCAAGCCTACTATCAATCTCCCGATATCTATATTGAAAATGTCGCCTTGAAATCGGCCGATATTGTGCTGACCGTAACCGGCGATAAAATCGAAGCTCAAAACAATATCGACTTTAACCGCCTGGATATCCGAGTCGGCCCCGACAAAAAGATCTCAGGAAATCCTTTGCTTGATGTTGCCGTCCGCTACGACCCTTCCGCACAAACAAAGTTATCCTACGAAGGGTTTGTTGATGCGCGCTCCGTTGCCGTAACCGGCATCCCCTATGCCGGGCAGGTAAAAGACGTCGCCGGCAAGATTTATTTTAAACCCGATGAAATTAAAAGCGAATCACTTACTCTTACCGTCGGCACGGCCAAAATCCAAGCATCGGGGATGATAACCGATTTTAAGAATCCTGCCGCCGATATCCGCGCTGCTTCCCGCATTGATCTGGCAACCTTGCAAACACTTTTTCCCTCACTATTCGAGAACACAAAAATAAAACAATTAAGCGGACAAGCGTCTGTGGCCGTTGACTACAAAGGGCCGCTTGTCCCCTTTCAAATAGCACAGTTGAATGCATCGGCAGACATCAGCAATGCAGCACTGACAACCGAGCAGATACCGGCCCCTCTCACAAAGATCTCCGGAAAAATCCAACACGCCTCGGATTCAATTACCTTTAGAGATTTTGTCTTTTCCTTAAGCGATACCGCGATACAATTATCGGGAACGCTCACCGGCCTTAACCAGCCCGTGGCTGACATCCGTGCTTCCTCCGACGTTGATCTCCAGGCCATAAGCCTTATTTTCCCGGATATCTTTAACAAAGCGCCGATTGAAAATTTAAGCGGCCGCAGCAAAGTGGACCTTCAATACAAAGGCCCTTTAGCTACTCCCCAACAGGCCAAATTCGCTCTAACCGCCTTACTGAACAGCGTTAATCTTGATTTAAAAAACCCCGCCGCCAAATTATCCGGCATCTCCGGAAAAGTTGAATACACGCCCAACAACGTCTCCTGGGAAAAGTTGGAACTGAATTTTAATAACACCGTTTACACGACCAACGGAACTTTAGCCAACTTTTCTTCACCTATCGTCATGACAACGATCGAGGCAGTCGTCATGTCCCCTGATGCCAATTTGAAAACCAAGCTTAATATCTCACAAAATTACAAAAAGTTTGAAGTCGCTTATTTAAAAGGACGCTATCTCGGTTCTGACTTCGATTTAAGCGGCGATGTTGATTTACCGGAAAATAGCGACCCCCTCTTTAGCCTGGCCGGTAAACTGTCGTTTGATCTAAAGAATTTGGGGTTAATCCCCGCCATTCCGGCTGAAACTATTAAAAACCTCAAACCCGCCGGCATCATTACCGCCGAGGGTTCGGTAAAAAGCATCGGATCGTTAAAAGATTGGCCAAAATGGCAGATTTTGCTTAACGCCACGAGCCCTGAGATTATTTTAAACGGCTACCGCCTAAAAGAGAATTCTCTAAACTACACTCAGGACTTAGAGCAGGGCGGCTGGCTGGAAATGGCATCCCTTTTTTACAACGGGCCGCTAAAAATCACAGCGCGCACAACCCCCTCCCAAAACAGCATACCTTATACGTTAACAGCCAATCTGGAAAAAACCGATTTAAGCCAATTAAAGGCTGACACCGTCTTTAAAGATAAAGATATTAGCGGGTATCTGGCGGCAACCCTATCAGCCCGGGGGTTATTGGATAATATACGCGGCATTGAAGGCGAAGGCGCCATTTTGATTAAAGAAGGAAGGCTTTGGCAGCTGGACCTTTTTAAAGGCCTGGCTAAATTTTTGGTTATCCCGGAATTTGACAGTATTATCGTCAAAAGTGCCGCGGGGGATTTCACGATTGCCGACGAACGCGTTTCAACAAGCAATTTTGAGCTGGGAAGCGATTCTGTTATCCTGATGTGCGCCGGCTATGTCGATTTTGACACCAATCTTAATTTTGATATTGCGGCCCAATTTAGCGAAGAGACCATTGCCCAGTCTCCGTCGTTAAAAAAGACTGTCACCGCATTTCTAACCCAAACCGGCGACTATATCACCGTTAAATTAACCGGCACACTTTCAAATCCGAAGTATTCGGTCGTTCCCCTCTCCGTCAATCTCTTTAAAAAAGCCACAGGCATCCTGCAGGGAATTTTCAGTAAATAATTTGAATCTAAATAGAGGATATTCTTTAGAAGGAATTACTTTTTGCCGGCGAGATATTTCTTAAGGACTTTCTTAAATTTGGCAAGTGCCTTGGCACGGTGGCTGATTTTGGCTTTAATAACCGGGTCAAGCTCTCCAAAAGTCTTTTTATAGCGAGGAATTAAAAAAAGCGGGTCATACCCAAAACCGTTGCTGCCTTTTAATTTCAAGTCAATAACTCCAGAGCAACTCCCTTCCACCACATCAATGATTCCTTGGGCGTCCACCAGAGCGACACTGCAGCGGTAACGCGCCTGGCGCTTCTTTAAAGGCACGCCGCGCAATAGCCGCAATAATTTCTGATTATTTTTTGGGTCCGTCGCGTCAGGGCCGGAAAACCGAGCCGAATAAATGCCGGGTTCGTTTCTTAGGGCTTTGACTTGCAATCCCGAATCTTCGCCCAGAGTAAGCTTTTTTGTGTAGAGCGCGATCGTCGCCGCTTTTTTAAGGGCGTTTTCTTTAAAGGTCTTGCCGTCTTCATCGATTGTCGGCATACCGGAATAATCAGCCAGAGAAGTGACCTTTATGTCAAAATCCTTTAAAAGATCTTTGATTTCTTCTAACTTCTTTTTATTGCGTGTGGCGACGAGAAGTTCTGTCATTATCTAATTTCCAGTCATTATTTTAAGGGGAGCGCTTCATAATCCCGTTTTACTGGGGACATTGCGCGAACTTGCAATCAGGCGGAACCCTGCCCACAGAACTGCCATCGGGACACAATTTAGCCTCTGCCGTGCACAAGACCTGTTTTTCCGCTTCTTTCCACCAGCCTCGTTTCTTCTCCATCGCCTCTTGGTGGAGTTTCTGGAACAATGCCGCATATTTTATATTTGCACCGCTAGTCATGGGCTCAGCGTAGCCCGCTTTGATCATTGTAGAATTAACAAAAATGTAGGCATCTTCTCCAAATTTATAATCATACATTATGTTGGGCAGCACGTCACAGTGCGAGCATACCAACACATCTACATATGCCAACAATCTCCCGTTGGCATCTCTTTTTTCAACATCAAACTCCAGCCTTACCTTTTTATTCTCGACGAGACTCTTAAGAAAGCTCATCGCCTCCTGCCCCTGCGGTAGCCGCATATATATTTCGGGATAATCAATGCCGATTAATTGCACTTTCTCGCCGTTTTCAAGTTCGAGCGTTTCCAGCCCCAAAACTCTCTTTACCGTAACATTGGAATAGATATCCGCTGATAACGGCGTTGCCCGGGTGACCGCATCCTGGGCAAAGAGCGGCGCGGCGAAAGTCAAAAAAAAGGCAAGCGCCAAAAGATTGACGCCGCCGGTGATATGCCCCATCTCATTCTTGTGAAAAAACATATGCTTCTTTATTTTATACTCCGCGCGCCCGGAAGAACCGCCTGGGTCACCTTGGGCAAATGGCCGTACATCTTCTTATAAAGCTCATTGTATTTATCTTTGCCGCCAACCAGCGAGCAGGTCAAAGGCATAACACGCTTGGCCTCTTTGCTCATAGCGCGAGCAACATTCTGGATATCCCATTGCGCGTGCGCGTCTTCTCTAAGACGCGACACATGGCAAAGCTCGCGCGCGTTTAACCGCAAAAGGACACGGCGCCGATGGGCATTGGTCAAAACGTACGGCGCAGCTAGCGGAATTTCTTTTTGGATGGCCTTATAAACTTTATTTGTCTCGTCGATAATCTCCTTAAAATGTGCCTCCATGCCGATTTCTTTGATGGAATCCGGAATAGTAACGCCTAAATTGATATCATAGGGTTGCGTGGTTAAGGTCATAAGCCGGTGGCGTTTAAGCTGCCCAAAACAGGCAGCGGACAATACAACATTAAAGGTAAGATTAGCGTACTCAAATTCTCTAAGCATCGAATCATAAAATTGCATATTTTGGAGAGCAGTTTCAAATAATTTCTTCTTTTTGGTTAAAGAAAGTTTCTTGGCAATCGACCGGCACTCTTTATAGCTCCGATTGGTTGAAGCATGGAGCAGCGACGCAGCAACAATTGTATCAGCGTCTTGTGTATATTCGACCAGCTCGACTTCTTTGCCTTTTCTCTTGCCGGCAGATTTACCCGTAATACTGCCGGCAAGTTCCCGTAATTGCGGATAGGTCTTGGCGTCGCGGTCATTGGCTTCGTGGAATATAACAATGGACGGCGCGACTTCAGAAATCTGTTCGAAGAGCATTCTCCCTAAGGCCTGGACTTCAGCCAATGGGTGCGACGCGAACCGCCTTAGCAGTAATTCGAAATTGCGGGCGTTAACGGTCATTCCGACCTGTGATTCGGTTGCCAGCGCCGTGATATAGCGCGCGTCTTCCTTGGCCCAACCTTCCAGAAGATTATGATTCTTGGGATCTTGGGCAAGGTCAGCATGTTTTTTAAAGACATGCTCTTTGAGCTGCGCAAAAAACTTATGGTAGGCCCCATTTTGTTGCCGGATAACATCAATAAAAGCATTTTCCAGGCGGGTCCCTTTGATTTCTTGGGGGATGACAAAATCTTTATCCAGTGTGATATAGCGTTGGGACTTTTCCGTATAGGAACACAAACGGAATTTTTCCACCTCTTCCATGCACAAACGCGAGACACCTAAGATGTCCAGGTTAAACACCGCGTGCTCGGCCACAGAATGATGCCCCATCTGGAAGATAATGGTTTTATTCGATTTGCGGGCACGCTCCACTTCGCCGCGGGAATCTTTACGTAATTCATTGATGGGCCGCGGGTCGCGGCTGATACGGGCATAGGCCGCCGAGAGGACTTCGGGTGTTACATCCACGCGCTTTTCTCCGCGTTCCTGCAATTCCTTAAGAACCGATGTGTCAACATTGTATCCGGCTAAATAAACTTTCATGCGTATCCTTTTTTAGGCGACTATCCTTTTTTCTAATTTAATCTAGATCTTTAACCCCTCCAGAGACTTCTTTTGTATCTCAATCAATTCTCCTATGCCGTCTTTGGCTAAGGAAATCAAACTGTCCATCTGCTTTTTAGAAAAAGTTCTTCCCTCAGCAGTGCCTTGGATCTCGACAAACTCACTGTTGCCCAGCATCACCACATTCATATCCACGTCAGCCTTGGAATCTTCTTCATAGGTCAAATCCAAAAGGAATTCTTTGTCCTTGATCCCGACACTCACCGCCGCCACAAAATCCGTGATCGGCATTTGGGTTATCAGGCTTTCCTTTTTTATCTTAAGAATCGCATCTGCCAAGGCAATAAACCCGCCGGTAATCGAGGCTGTCCTGGTGCCGCCGTCCGCCTGCAAGACATCACAATCGATTTTAACAGTGCGCTCGCCGAGTTTATTCATATCAACGACACTGCGCAGCGCCCGGCCGATGAGCCGCTGAATCTCAAAAGTGCGGCCGGAATTTTTGTCGCGCTGCACCCGGGTCTTGCAACTTCGCGGCAGCATGCCGTATTCCGCCGTGACCCAGCCGGTGCCGGTATTTTTTAAAAAGGGCGGGACATTTTCCTCAACAGTAGCCGTGCACATAACCCTGGTATCACCGAATTCAATCAGGCAAGAGCCTTCGGCGTATTTGGAACAGTTTTTTGTCACCTTGATTTTTCGTAACTTATCCGGCGAACGGCCGTCTTGTCGCGTCATAAAATATTCCTTTCCGGGAAAATCGTTAGCAAACTTTTAACACCAATTTCAAGCCTTAGCCTGCGGGTACTCGGCCGACACTGTCGTTTGTATCCCGCCGCGGGGATTCATAACTGCCTCCACCTTCATCCAGCGCGGATTGCAGGCTTCAAGCAAGTCATCGAGTATTTTATTAACCAGATGCTCGTGAAATATCCCGACATCACGGTAGAAAATAAGGTAGAGCTTAAACGATTTTAATTCAATGCAGACTTTTGAGGGCCGGTAGCAGACCTTAATCGTCGCAAAATCCGGCAGACCTGTCTTGGGGCACACACAGGTAAATTCATTTGTCTCTATATCCACGACATAGTCCCGGTCAGGGTATTTATTTTCCCAAACCTCTATTATAGGAGTTTTAAGATTGCGGATATTGCCCTGTAGGTTTTCGTATGTCTTTTTATTTTTCATCGCTCACCTTAAGTTCATTAGCTTGTGCATCTGGGGTAGAATTCTAACATTATTAAGGTATTTAAGACAATCTTTTTGAAAGGCAATGCATTTTTCGAGCATACGGCCATTCATCTGAAAATAATTGGGCTGCAGGATAAATTCCAGCTTGCGGTCTTCCCGGGATACCAGCCGTGCGGCTTGGATCATGTCCTTCTTAGCCGTATCGCGGGCAATAACCGCCTTGATAAAAACATCGCGCCTGGATGCAACTCTTAGAAATTGCGCATGCTCCCTCCAAAACGGCCGGCACTTAGCCGAAGTGGGAAGTTTAATATCCATCGCGACAATATCAATGCTTTTAATGATACTTTTAAGCTCTCTATAAAAAAAACCGTTTGTATCCAGATAAACCTTGATGCCCGCCTTCTTAAGAAGCGGCAAGAATTCCTTTAAGAATTCTGTCTGCACCAGCGGTTCGCCGCCGGTTAAGCTGACCGAATGGCAATTTTTATAAAGCCGTTTGACCCGGAGAAAAAGTTCCCGCGCAGAATATTCGCTGAAGCGGCCTTTTTTGTCGCCCCTTGACTGCAATGTGTCACACCAGTCACAGGCCAAATTACAACCGTAAAAACGGACAAAGACCTGACGGACACCCGCGTATTTCCCCTCACCCTGGACAGATTGAAAAATCTCGGAAATCTTCGCTTTCATCACTGAATCACCGCGAGCAACGGATCTTTTATCCCAAGCTGGTCAAAACCTTTTTTACGCAAAATACAGCTGTCGCACCGGCCACAAGGGGTTTCCCCGCCCCGGTAACAAGACCAGGTCATCTGATAGGGAACTTTGAGGCTTAAGCCAAGTTTAATAATCTGGGATTTGTCCTTACGGATAAGCGGCGTTTTTATTTCAATGGTTTTGCCTTCCACGCCCGCCTTGATACCTTTGGCAAGAACCTGTCGAAAGGCCTTAAAAAATTCCGGGCGGCAATCGGGATAACCCGAATAATCTCTGATATTGGCGCCGATAAAAATCGCTTGGGCACCCACCGCCTCGGCGTAGGAAGCCGCGAAACTTAAGAAAATAATATTGCGGGCCGGAACGTAGGTCGCGGGAATCTTATTTTTAAGTATTTTGACAAGGTTCCGGTTTTGGGGCAGGGATATATTCTTGTCCAATAAAGCCGACCCTTTCCAGGGGAGATTGATTTTCAGCACCGTATAAACACAACCAATCTCGCGTGCTATTTTTTGAGCCACCTTTATTTCTTTTCGGTGGCGCTGACCGTAATCAAAAATAAGCGCGAAAACCTTATAGCCCTGCGCCCGGGCAAAAAAAAGCGCCGTCGTCGAATCTAACCCGCCGGATAATAAAACAACCGCCCGCTTATTATTCATAGTAAGTGATGCTGGACGTGTCCGATTCCCAAACCGTGACCCTTTTCATTTTCAAAGGACGGCATTTTTTGGAGAATTCGTTAAAGATATATTTGGCCAAATGTTCCGTGGTGGGATTAACCTTCTTAAAATAAGGCAAATGATTTAAATGCACATGGTCCAGCTTCTCGAGAAAAGCCTTGAACTGTTTTTTGATAACGGCAAAATCAACCACCATCCCAATCTTGTTTAAACGCTCGCCGGTAAATACCGCTTCCACCTTCCAGGTATGGCCGTGGAGTTTCTTGCATTTGCCTTTGTAATCAGGCAAATAGTGCGAGGCGGCAAAATCGCTTTTTATAGAAAGTTCATACATCGCTGGACCTTTTGACATTACGGATATCATATCCTAAAAACCGTTTGGCTAATTTACGAAAATGTTTTGGCTGGTCGCTGACCCAGAACAGGTGTTTTGGAGAATGTCTTCTGTTGTTTTCTAAGCCGGTTTCTTTTAAAAGCTTCTTAACCTCGCTGGCGACTTCTTTGGCCGAATCAACCAAGGTAACCTTGTTTCCTAAAACCTTTTGGATAACGGATCGTAAAAGCGGGTAATGGGTGCAGCCTAAGATGACCGTATCCGCCCTCGAGGCAACAATGGGTTTCAAATATTCCCGTGCCACAGAGAAGGTCACATCATTATTAAACCATCCCTCTTCAGCCAAAGGAACAAACAAGGGGCAAGCCTGAGATGCCACCCGAATGGAGTGATTTAATTTCTTTATCCCCTTGGCATAGGCCTCGCTATTGATCGTCGCGGAAGTGGCGATAACGCCGATTTTTTTATTTTTTGTCACTCGAACCGCTTTTTTGACACCGGGCTCGATAACACCGATAATGGGAATCCGAAACGATTGTTTTAAAAGCGGCAAGGCCAGGCTGGAAGAAGTATTGCAGGCAATAACCACCATCTTGACTTTGTTCTTAATCAGAAATAAAACATTTTCCATTGAAAACCGGACAATGGCTTCTTTGGACTTCGTCCCGTACGGGACGCGGGCGGTATCGCCGAAATAAACAATTTTCTCATACGGCAGCTGCCGCATCAGTTCTTTAACAGCCGTTAATCCGCCTAAACCGGAATCAAATACACCGATAGCATTTTCTTTATTGTCGAGCACAAGCGTCTCCGTTAAAAAATATTTTAGAAGATCGTCAATCGTTGGATTTGTTTTCTATCGGCTGGCATAACCGACAAAACCTTCCGCTAAACTGTCGGCTATCTTTTGTCGGTAGGAACTTGACTTTAACAGATCTCCTTCTTGCCTATTGGAAAGAAAACCAACCTCAACCAAGACCGCGGGGATAACGGTATTACGCAGCACCACATAACGCGCGGATTTGCTGCCGCGGTTTTTTGAATTAATCGCATCCGCCGTATTGCGGGTAATATATTCCGCCAGCCGGCTGCTCTCGGCCTGCTTGTAAGCAGCCATCATCGACGACACAATACCCTCAAGAGCCGAATCATTTTTCTGCATAGAAAAATGGTTAAAGGCCATTTTGTAATTTTTGTTCATCTCCACGTCATACGGGGAAACCTCATCAGCCCCTTTAAGATAATAGACCTCGAATCCGCTGGCACTCCTGGCCCGGCTGGCATTGGCGTGAATACTGATAAACAGATCCGCCCCCGACCGGGCAGCTATCCGGGGACGCTCTTCCAGAGAAAGAAAAGTATCGCCGTCCCGGGTCATAATAACTTTAATGCCTTTCCCTTCAAGTTCCTGCTTTAAGCGTTTAGCAATATCCAAAACAACTTCTTTTTCTTTTAATCCGTCCCGTCCGATAGCCCCGGGGTCCTGGCCGCCGTGGCCCGGGTCGATAACAACCGCACGGAATTTCTTGAGCGTGTAATCAAATTTTTGCGTCAAGCGGTCAATCACCTTGTGCTTAAAATCCGGCGGGACAAGAATCGTGCCCCGGTCCATCTTTAATGGAGCGCTTAATTTTATTTTTTCATCCCCCATGACAATAAGGTCGCTGCCGGCCATCGCCTTGGCCTTAAGACCCTGACGGGTCAACGTAACCACTTGACTCACGCTGTCCCATTCCCATTGAACGTCGTAGCGCTGGCATAAGTCCTTAAGGACGGCTTCTTCGGGCGAGACAGAAATCGGGGCAGTGGCGCAGCCGTAAACCGATAGCGCTAAGATAATCAACAGCGCTATTTTTATTCTACCTTTCGGAAAATTTGATGGATTATAATTTCTCATTTTGCTGTAGAAGAACACCCCGACGCGCCGCCTACTTTCCCCTGGGAAAGACAGTTGACTACCGACGTGTCCGCCTGGACATCTCCGGTCATAATTTCAGGGGTTAAAAAGATAACCAATTCCGTTTTCTTCACTTGCCTGTCTTTGTTGCGGAAGGCAAAACCCAAAAGCGGCAAATCGCCCAAGAGCGGAACCTTGTTAATCGTTTCAACTTTTTCGTCTTTGATTAATCCGCCGATGACAATCGTAACGCCGTTTTTGACCATCACCACCGTCTCGGCTTGCGAAGTTTCCACGATAGGAATCTTATTATTCTGACTGGTCGGGAGATAGCTGGTTACGGAACTGACCTCGGGCTTTATCTTCATCGTGATAAAGTTGTCCTTGTGGATCGTCGGGGTAACGTATAGTTTTACCCCTACGTCGATAAAATTCACGCTTTCGGCAGTGGTCGCCGGCCCCGTCGCCGGTGTCGTGGTCGTGCTCGTAACATACGGCTCGGTGGAACCGACGAGAATTTTTGCCTCCTGATTGTTGATAGCGGTAATATGCGGACTGGCGAGAATATTGGTGACCCCGACAATATCCAACGCCTCCAACAAAACAGTATAGTCGTCCTGAGAGAGAGTGCCGATACTCAGCTTCCCTCTTTTGTCGCTGGTTCCCAGGATATTAAAATCACCGGTCAAATCCAGTTTGTGAAAATTATTAACAATAGCCTCCCAGTTAACCCCCATTTTATATTGGTCTTTTAAAACAATCTGTGCAATTTTTGCCTTGATCAAAACCTCTTCATGCCTGGTATCAAAAGCCTTAACGATATTTTCAATCTGCTCGAGCTTTTGGGGAGTATCGGTAACAACGATTCTGTTGGAACGCACATCAAACTTGATGCTGCCGACATTCTTTGTCAACACCTCGGTTATTTTCTTGGAAAGGTCCTCGGCCTGAGAATAACTAAGCTCAAACATCTTGGTCTTTATCGGCACATCGATTTCTTTAACCAGCATTTCCATGGCCTCTATCTTCTCGGGAGTCTCCATCAAGACAACAGTATTTGATTTATCATCGGCAATAACCTTACCGATAATACTTTTCATCTGGGTCAAAAGAAGCAAAACATCCGCCGCATTGGCGTTTTTAAGCTGGATGATTTTTATCTGGGTCTTTTCTCCGAATTTACGCCCATAGGTCAGCTCATAGTCCTTCCCTGTCATCACTTTTAGAATCCCACCTTCTTCTACATAGGCCATATTGTTTGATTCCAGAATAATGCGCAGTGCGTCGCGGACATCCACATCTTTCAGGTAGATTGTAATTTTTCCCCGGATATCCTGCCCGGCTACGATATTAAGGCCGCTTTTCTTGGAGATTAATTTTAAAACATCCGCGATCTCCATATCCTTTAATTCCAGAACATCAATAATCGATTGAGGTTTTGACGGCCCCACCTGCGCCTGATCAGAAGGCAGCAGGACATCCTGCGCCTGAGGCTGAGGTGCCGGGGCTTGGGTTTCCCCAACTTCTGCTGCGGCCTGCGGATACGGCACCGCCAGCATTTCTTCCTTTGCCGTTTCTACGACAACAGGGGCGGGAAGCATGGGTGCACCCGCATTCCGGTTAATGATTTTTCCTTCGGCAGGGCGCGGCATTTCTTCCGGAATAGAATTTTGGCCTTCGGAAACAACACCCGGCTCCTGTTCCAGCGTATCCAGAGCTTGGTCAACGGTAGAACGGTATTCGTTGCCCTGCTGCGCACAGGATTCATAACAAAAAGCCGTAACCGCCGCCAAAAAAATTCCCGCAAAAACAACTGTTCTTTTATTCATAACGCTTCCTCATAATTTTGAAAACCGTGAAAACTATTATACCAGTTTTAAGGATGGATGACATCTTTTTGAACGCGCAAAAAAATCAGGATATCAAATCATTTATACAAACAAAAGGATGCCCCTGCCCTCTTTTACCCCGATAGAGAATGAAGTTCTCTAACGGGGTTTACTGCGTCAACTCGATCCTTTGCTCAGAAAAGTTAAGAATAACCTTGCTTTCCTGGATATCCTCGACAACAGCCTCACGGATACGATCCCCCTTATGCAGGAAAAATGTCCGCTGGGCATTGGCATCCTCGATAATAGCCTGGGAATTACTATCCAAGACAATCCCCACCAGCCGTAAATTCTTCGTCAATTCAGAACCCGCCTCTGGGGCCTTGGCATCACCCATAGTCCTTTTATACACCGGAGACTGAAAGATGTCCCGTTTCGCAATCTGTTCGGAATAATAACTGTATGGTTTTGGATTTACCGATTCAGCTGACGGAATCGCAACCTCTTCCGTCGTCCCGGCCGGCTCCTTAAAAGATTTTAAACGATCGTCCGTAATAAATAAAAATTCATAGGCAACAAATCCCAGCAAAACAAAAACAGCGACTAAAAGCAACCGGTCGGCAATCTTAAATAAAATCCCCGATTCCTTCCCAGAATCCTGTCTCTGCGCCAAACCTTTCTGTTCCGGCGCACTTTGTTTCTTCCCGGCGAGGATTTTTCCCTGGGATTGGTCTTTCTTACGGATAAGACCCAGTAATTTTTCTTCCGGAGAGACCGGTTCAACCATCGATTAACACCCCGTAAAACTAGTTTTTGTAGTTACTTCTATCAAAATCAGCGGGTGCTGCGCCCGACGAACTATTAATAATTTATGTGACAAGGCGCTAGCTCCATTTACCTTCTTCTTGAATAAGCGAACTGACTAAATCTCCGCTGACCATTTCCCGGTTTTCCATCACCAGCCGTTCCAGGCAATTATGGCAGATCAAAGCGATCTTGCGCGGATAGCCTTGGCTAAATTCATAGATCCTTTGCACCGCCTCCTGACTGAACAGGCTGCGGTCCCCGCCAAACCCGGCCTGTCGCAGACGAAAATCAATCATCTCTTTTGTCTCTTTTTCATCGAGAGGATTGATCATGTATTTCAAGCTCACCCGGTCCATAAAATTGCGGATTTTCTTGACCCTGGGCAAGAGTTCCATCTGCGACATAATAATCAGTTGCAGTAATTTATATTCGTTGGTTTCATAGTTAAGCAAAGTCCTTAGCACCTCAAGAAGAGGCTGGCTGAGCTTTTGACCCTCATCAACAAGGAGTACAACCGTCTTTTTTTCTTCAACGCCTTTCTGGAAAAGATATTTTTCAATGGCCTCCCGATGATCCATCGCCGAGCGAAAGAACGGGCTGACACCGAAGATTTTTGTCAGAGAGGATAAGAATTGGTACTCGGATTTAAAATCAGGATCCAGGACCATGTGGAATATAAAATTGTCCTCTTCCCCGCTAAAGGATTGAAGAAGAGCTCTGGACAAGGTAGTCTTGCCGGTCCCGACATCGCCCAAGACAAGGCACAAGCCTCGTCTTAAGCGTATAGAAATTTCCAGACGGCGTAAAACCGTCGTATGCTCGGGGGAATGATAAAAGAAAGTCGGGTCAGGGCTGGTAGAAAAAGGCTCTTTTTGAATATTGAGGACAGTGTAATAACTCATCGGCTTTACCGTCTCGTTAAAAACCTTGTTGCTGAAGTCAACCTTGTCCGCCTAGCTGCCCAGCGACTTTTTTAAGCGAAAACCCTTGCAAGCGCATTTCCTTGATTCGATTGAGCGTCTGTATAGTTGAATCATCAAAGTAACGGAAATTGGTCTCCGGTCCCCGGCCTATTTCTTTAAATAAGCCGAGCTTGAGGTAATATTTGAGCGTGTGTGTTGAGTAGCCGCTTACCCTGGATAGATCTTTCAGAAGGTATATATTTGTCATAGGTTTATGGTTAACTCTCTACTTGGAGAGTTAATTAGATTCTCATACGCGTAAACATCATTGTCAAGGAAATTTTGGCAAAAAAATCCTAGGCTGCGTTGTAATTCTTTTTTTATAACAGGGAACGGCCTTTAGGAAGGAATGAGTATCTTGCTTAGGGTCAGGCGGCACTTAATTTGGGCCGTGCGTATAGAGCTTTTTTCGAAATAGACTTCGTCTATGCTAAAGAAATGGGGAGAATTTTGCAGGATATACAGAAAATGGACAATCGAAACCAGCTCGCCATCCATGGTCAGGCTCACCGAGAAATTATTATAGAAATCTACTCTTTTAACCTTTTTGGGTTTCATGTCGGCCACGCCCAGCTTGATTTCATTGGCAACCGACTGTATCTCGGAAAGGATCGATGCCATCTCCTGCTCATCAGAAAGTTTTTGCCGCAAAGAAAAAATCTGCTGTTCATATGCCTTGCTGACACTGTCCTTCCTCTTATTAATCTTCAAAATCTTCTTTAGCTGAGTCTCCTTGGCTTCGATTTTCTCTTCTAGGGCAGCCAAGTCTTCCTTAAGCGGCTTAAAAATAAACCGATAGCTGACAAAAACAAAGATAACAAACAGGCAAACAATAAAAATGCGCGTTTCTCTTTTGGAAAGGCGTCGTGGAATCATGGCGTTTCTTCCTTTGCCTTGACAAGATGACAGGTGATCTTAAAATCTGTCAGCTCGCCTTTAAAAATCTTCCTTTTAGTGGCATATTGCAAAGTTACGTTTCCAAACAGAGAAGAATTAACCAGCCGCCTCTGCAGGGCATTAACACCACTACCGGTTTCGGAGGTACCCTGAAGGTCAAGCGTTCCGTCTTCTCCCAGGTGCACCATGCTGAAAGAAATCTCCGCCGGTGCCAGATTATATAATTCATAAATAATATCAATACCGGTCGCAACGGGATTAAATCGTTCTTTGATAAAATTAAGACGCCTTACCTTTTCCTTTACCTCGCGGACAGCCGGCTCTGCCTCGCTGATTTTTCCCTGGAGTTGCTGAAGATACATGGAATTCTTATAAATTTTAACCGCGATCGTACCCATGAACAGAAGAACGACTCCGACCAGAAGAATAATGAGCCTGGACCATTCCTGCCTTCTTTTCCTGTTTTCCCTGGTGCTGCTGACTTCTGAGGGAATCAGATTAACGAGGCCTTCGGGTTTTTCTAAGACCAGCCCCAGCCCCACCGCCAGCGACACACCGGCCTGCTCCAAGGCAATCGGTTTTTTAAAACTCTTTTTTTGCGGAATATTTGTTAGCGGGTTAAGTGTTTCGGGATTAACCGCATACAGACGCCGCCCTCTTTCGGCCTCGGTATTATCCCCGGACTCAGCGCCGGAAGCCAAAGCCTTATTCTCCGCTTCCATCCTTTCGCGTAAAATTGCGATCTGTGAGAGCGAAGAGACCAGAAGCCCCCGGGAAATATTTTCTCCGATATTTTCCTTAACGTAAGTAGCCACAGTGAGGTTGATCTCTTCGATGAGGTTGGCAATGCCTGCCTCGTTTAAATCCCTAGCCCCGAAATTAATACTCCGGGAAAATAATAGTTTTCGATTATGACAAAAACAAATTTCCGTATTCAGCGTATCAACATTGATAACCACGGCGGGAGAGGTATCTTTCTGCCTTAACCGCGACTGCTGAAAGACAAACCAACGCATCAACCCCACCGAACTTAAAGTCAGCCGTTGGATCGGCAGGCCGGCATCATTAAAGATCTTTAAATACCTGCCGACTACTTCCTTGTGGATCGCGAAGACCAGGACCTTGGAATAACCCGTCGATTCTTTGGCTAAAACGGCATGGTCGAGGATAACGTCCTCCCGGGGATACGGCACCTGCTTGATAATCTGCAGGTTGATCATCTTTCTTATTTCTTCATCCGCATGAGAAGGAAGCGTCAGATGCCGGAGAATGGCAAAACGCCTGGGGATAATACCGATAAGATTTGAGGCGCGGACCTTGCCATTAGCAGCCATCACAGCGATCGTCCTAGAAACTTCAGCGTCGGAATACTGCACAATTTCCCTAACGTCACAATAGGTCAAAACCGCGCCGCCGTGAGACACCATTGCCTGCACAAGCTTGATATGGGTATCCGTAATTTCAACGCTGGTTAAAAGATTTTTTCCCATCAGTCTATTCTTTCTGCCAGAAAACTATTGATAAATCATTCCTGTCAATAACAGCTTCCAAGACAGAATCAATCCCCAGGCCCTCATCTTTACCTACCGCACGGACACGCAAATAATTGGAGACATCGGTTACACTACCTGACAATGAAAGGAATATCGCCATTTCTTTTTGATTAAGGCCTAATTCATTCGCGATAATCTTCCGGTCATCCGAGGTGTATTCTTGGCCGTCTTCTCCTCGCCGGTAAGAAATAATCTTAGCTGCCATGCTGTCGGCATCGGACAACTCCGTGTTGGTCTGAAACCCTGCCTTACTGCGCGCCAATGCCCGGATAACAATTTCGGGAGCCGTATTCATATTAATCATCAATCGCGAATCATCCTGAGGAAAAACCGTCACGTAATTCTTAACTTTTGAATATATCTCCGGAGTCATCCCCTTAAGCAAGAGAAGTTCCTCCGGACTTTCAAAAAAGAAATTCTTGCATCGATAAGAATACTCGGATTCTTCGGTCGCGGACGGCGCATTAGTCGCGGCGGCATCGCTATCCCGCCAGTCGACGGCGGCCATGGCGATTGTTTCAGCCAGGACATCCTCAAACCCCAGAACAGAAATCAAAGAGCTCAAAACATTATAATTCTGCCGCGACAGGGCATTGATATTAATTCTGCCTTCTTCATCCCGCAGGCCGTAATGGGTTTTTTTTAGACCCGTCAGCGGGTCTTGAGTAACAAAGCTGACGTCAAAACGGCCATCGCCCAACCGGACTTCCTTAAAGATATCTTCCGGCACCTGCCCTTCCTCTAATGTGATACCACAAAGATACGCGGTGTCGAGGCCGGCCGCGGCACTATCCTCGCTGTCCTTTTTAATCTGGTCAATCGCGTACATCAAACCCGCCCAGGCAAGGTTTGAGGCCCTGGATTGGCCGACGGCAAATTTTGTCAAAGCCAAGTCAATACTGGTCCGCCGTCCCAGGCCGACCGCCAGAAAAGACAGAATAACCATCATCCATAATACAACCAGAAGTATTATACCAGAATCATTCCTCGTTCTAAATCTCGGTAAACAATATTTCATATCTTAAAGATTTTCTTCCGTTAGGTATCCTGACGGAATATAAACATCTTTAGTAAAAACGATAGGCTGCTTTACCTTGCCCGGTTTTATGAAGGTCGCTTTGATCCGCACCCCCGAAGGAGTGTACGGCTTTTCCCACGAATCCTTCCAGGTAATCTTCTCGTCTTCCTCCTGCCCTTCGAGGTAAGCAAAAGAAAAACTTAAACTCCCCTCTTGAATATGAGGGCTTAAAATATCCTTTTCGACTTTTGCCTGCGCATTATCGGTTAAGTAATCGGTAAACAGTTTTTCTTCGCGGACCAGTGAATACAAAACAAATTTTTCCTCGTAGCGAACGGTCAAGGAACGGTTTTTGTTCGTGTGGCCGCCGATAACAACTTTGTGCACCGTCGTCTGGTCGGGTAATTCAAGATAATAGCTGATAACCTTAAGGCCCGTATCCGTTGCGGATACGAAGGAAATTTTATCCGAATTTCCGGAGAATGCGGTTAGCTTAGGGTAAGAATTGGCAAAATTAAAAGCGCGCATGCGCTCTAAATCTCCCGCTATCTGATCCAGGGCCCAGCGAGCCTCGCGGTAAATGCCGTTGACATCATCCGACCGGCGGCTTAATCGTAGCGCGCTATCCAACGTCCCATACAGGCTTACGGCAATGATAGAAAAAATGCTCAAACCCAGAAGCACTTCGATCAGCGTGAAGCCTTTAAAAGAATATTTTGATCGCATACGTATTTCTTTCCAGGACGGTTTGCCGTTTTTCGACCACATTTCTATGCCGGCGGCTGAAGAAGATAGGTCACCGCAGAAATAGACCGCTCCTTGGGGCCCGAACGCCAAAAGACAGTCAATTTAACCTCATTCAACAATCCTGACGTCGATTCGCTAACGACTTTCTTTGTTTCCAATCGATAGAAAAACTTTTCATACGGCTCGGGAAAAATATCCTCTATATCAATAGAATCTTTGATAAAACCTTTTTGTCTTAAATCGGACATTTCATTTCCTAATAAAATCACGGCCATGGAGTAATCGGCGCTATACGCCGTCGCCTTCAGGCTGGACACCAGGGAGCGGATAACAACCGTCAACCCGATCGAAAGGATAGAAATCGTCAGCAAGGCCTCGACTAAAAGCGAGCCTTTTTTACTCAATTTTGCCTTCAAATATTTGAACATAGCCAAATTGGTCCTGGGTTGAAACGGTAAAATAGCTATCGCGATTATCGCGCAGGTAGAGCCGAACCTTTTCTATCTTCCCGTCGGGATAAAATAGGATAGCCGGCTTATCTGCTTCCATCTTAATCCCTTCAGGGATAGAGAGCGGCTGCCCCATCTTCCCTGAGATCGGCTGAAAGCTAACCTCCTCATCCCCTTGGTCCGAGCCAAGATCTACTTCCTGCGTCAGCCGGCATTGATTGTGCACAGCGTCAAGCTCAAGGCGATGCAGATTTTTTTTGACAATGGCCCTTCCTTGGGCATACCGCATCAAGAAGGCAACGTTCTTTGTCGCCTCCGATAGCTGAAGATTAGAATAAAGCTGACTGAAATTGGGAACGGCGAGACCGGCAACGACGCCTAAGAGTAAAACCACCAGCAGGATTTCGACAAGAGTAAACCCGGTTAGAAAACTTCGTTCTTCTACCCTGTTAGAAAACGAATCTTTTCTAATGAGGCTAAAATCGGCGGCTTTCTCCAACGGGGTAAATGATTTGTGATGAGCAAGGCAATGGAAAGCTCCGGGAGAGATTCGTCTTTGGATATTTCCTTCTTTTTTCATTGCCCATCCGGCGTTTTGGCCTCTTCCCAATTTGTGACATCGTCTCCTGCGCCCTCTGCACCATCCCGGCCGTAAGAAGACAGGTCATACGATTCGACATTATGGCTGCCCGGGGAGATATACGCATAATCCTTACCCCACGGATCCTTGGGAATTCTTTTTTTCTTTAAATACGGGCCACTCCAGTTTTCCGGAACAGGCGAGGCGGTAGGTGCCTCAACTAAGGCTGCCAGCCCCTGCTCCGTGGTCGGATAGCGGCCGTTGTCCAATTCGTATAAATCCAGCGCCGTCCCTAAATTGGTTTCAATATCGGCCTTAGCGGCCATGCGCCTGGCTTGTTCCCCCCGGCCGGCTAAGTTCGGGACAACCATCGCCACCAAAACACCGATAATAATAACGACAAGCATGATTTCAACCAGCGTAAAACCTTTTATTTGCTTGGTCTTCATTGACTGACCTCCTTAAAAGTTATTAGAATTCCCAATCCTATCGTATCATGAGATTCATCTTAAAGATCGGCAGCAGCATGGCAACCACGATAAAGGCCACAACCGAGCCGACCACGATAATCATCACCGGCTCCAGAAGAGAAGTCACCGTCTTAACCATCCGGTCGGATTCCCTTTCATAAGCATCGGCGATCTTGTATAAGGCCTGCTCCAGGTGCCCGGATTCCTCCCCTACCATCACCATATTAACGGCTGTTTCGGGAAAATATTTACATTTCTTAAGCGCCGCTGTCAGGCTGTCGCCGCCGGCAACGTCTGCCGACAGCTTCTTGACTTCTCCTTTTAAGGCCTCGTTATCCAGAACCGCCCAGACCGAATCCAAAGCCGAGACAATGACCACCCCGCCGTCTAAAAGGGTCCCCAGGCTTCTGGCTAAACGTCCCATTTCCGAATCCCTTATAAAACTTCCCACCAAGGGAATCTTTAATTTAAGAGTATCCCATTTTAATTTGCCTGAAGGTGAACTGCAAAATCTTTTAAAATAAAAAAACAGCAGGTAGGCAAGGCCAAAGACCAGCCACCAAAAACGGCTTAGGAAATTACTGACCGCCATCAAAATAAGAGTCAGTAACGGCAGCGTCTCGGATAGGTCTTCAAACATCACCGTGATGCGAGGAATGACAAAGGTCAGTAAAACAAAAATCGTAATAACACCCACAATAAAAATAAGAGCCGGGTAAGCTAAGCTGGAACGTATTTTGCTTCGTGTCTCGAGGTCTTTCTCGGAAAAATCCGCCAGGCGATTCAAGACGGTATCCAGGTTGCCGCTGATTTCCCCGGCACGAACCATGTTCACGTACAACGGCGAAAAAACCTGCGGATGCCGGCTTAGGGCCTGAGAAAATGTACCGCCGTCCTGCACGAAGGTTTCTATCTGATGAATCATTTCCTTAAAATGAGGATTTTTCCCTTGATTCGATATGATGCGTAGTGCCCTCAGCAGAGGCACGCCCGCCCCCACCAGATCGGCGACCTGCCGGGTAAACAATCCGACCTCCGCAGGGTTAACAAAACTGTGAAAACTCAAGAAGGCGAAAGAAGGCAGTTTGGGCTTAGGGGGAAGTTTTACTTCTTTGGCAGTCGCAAGCGAAATATCAATCGGAACGTATCCGAGTTTTGTTATTTTATCGAGGGCGCTGTCCAGATTTTCTGCCTCGATAGTACCGTCGAGAATATCGACGGGGCCTTTCTTGGCCTTATAAATAAAAAGGGGCATATTTGATGGTGATTTTAACACACCCCCGAACCTATTTCAAGGCAAAGCTACGGATGATGCATGAGAATAGAGTTAAAACAATGATTTGCGTAAGAATAACTTTGGGTGATTTTAAGAAGAGGCCTCGAGGGACATTCAAATCATACCACTGGAGGGAAATTGTTTTTATTTGTAGGCGATTGTCTTTTTGACATACTGCGAAGACTGGAGCACAAAAACTTTATCGCCCAGAACAACATACTGGCTGCCAACAACCTTGTAGAGAACTTTGTCTTTGCGCTGGCGGGTGTTTCGGTTACGGATAATAAAAGTCTGGGGAGGGGCGCCTTCCTTTTTCTTCTGATTAAGGAAAAGCTCCAGGTCAAAGGGATCAGTAAACTCCAGGATTTCTTTAACCGCATAGACGGTCTTTTTCTCGAGCTCCTGGACCGCACCCGTATTCTCCATAAGCTCTGAAGAAAAAAGCTCTGTCCTTTTTTTGTCCTTAGAAACACTGTTGCGGAATAACAATTCGTGCATATCTTCCTCCGCTCAATAAAAAAACCTATCCGCAAAAATACTTAAGGATAGGTTTTAAAAACCCTGCGCCTAGATTCGGCAGCCAGACTGTCCCACACCCGGCTGGTGAGGTGTGGGATTCTTAGCTTTGCGTCCTATCCTTACGAATAGTTTGCCTTTTCGTCTAACTAAAATCGTACGAAAGAGCTTCTGTCTTAGCTACACTCTAAATATAACACTTATATAGTCATAAACAAGGGGTTGGAGGCGGTTTTGGGAAAGCGGTTTCTTTGAAGGGCAATTTTTGTACATTTTGGCTCAAGCGAAGGAGTGTTTTTGGAAAGAAAGAAAATCAAAGGGCGGCCCCCGCACGCCGCGCGGGGGCCGCCCCTATTTAGCTTTATTGAAAAATCCCCTAACCTATACCGCCTCTTCCTGAGTTACCCGCATAACCTCGCCGGGTGTGGTAATTCCATTCTTTATTTTTTCCCAGCCGTCCTGGCGTAATGTCCTCATTCCTGCCTGGATGGCCTTATTCTTGATTTGCTGGGCCGTGGCACGATTTAGAATCATATCTCGGATCTCTTCATTTAAGACCAGAAATTCATAAATCCCCTCACGGCCCCGATACCCTGTAAATTTACAAGCCTCACACCCTTTGCCTTCATAAAATACAATTTGAGAAACTTCTTGTTCGTTAAGCCCAAAGTCTTTGGCCATATCAACCGCTGCCTTGACAGGCTGTTTGCATCGCGGGCATATAATACGCACTAGTCTCTGAGCGATAAAACATTCCACCGAACTCGAGACAAGATACGGCTCCACCCCCATATCGATAAGCCTCACCACACCGCTGGCGGCATCGTTGGTATGCAGTGTCGAAAAAACCAGATGCCCGGTCAGGGCAACTTGAATAGCGATCTCTGCCGTTTCAAAATCCCTGACCTCTCCCACCATCATGATGTCGGGATCGTGCCGCAGCATGGAGCGCAATCCGGCTGCAAAAGTAAGGCCGATACGCGGGTTAATTTGAATTTGCGTTACCCCGCCTAACTGATATTCAATGGGGTCTTCAATGGTAATGATCTTCCGGTCGACTTTATTTACCCGTGAAAGACAGGCATACAGTGTCGTCGTCTTACCGCTGCCGGTAGGGCCGGTAACAAAAACGACTCCGTGTGGTTTCTTAATAAGCATATCAAGAATATTCAAATCACGCCTGGACAATCCCAGCTCTTCAAAGCTGTAAAGCTTTGCGGCGCTTAGAATCCTGATTACCACGCTCTCGCCGTAAACCGTAGGAAGAAAGGAGATCCTTAAATCAAGATCAATATCCCCGACTCTAACCTTAAAACGTCCGTCCTGGGGAAGGCGTTTCTCAGCGATGTTTAAGTTCGCCATAATTTTAATGCGCGAATTAATTGAATCCTTAAAATGCTTAATCGTGGGCGGGACTTTAGCATCATATAAAATACCGTCAATCCGGTAGCGGATTTTTAATTCGTCCTCAAAAGGCTCAATATGAATATCCGTTGCCCTGTCTTTGTAAGCCTCTAGGAGGATCTGGTTGACAAATTTACCGATGGAAGCCTCGGAATCTATTTCCTCAATATCCTCGACGCGCATCTCCTCTTTTGTGCGCACCCCCACCGTATCCATCATCTTCTCAATTGTTTCGGCTCCAACCCCATAGTATTTGCGCACGGCCTCCATGATATCTTTTTCGCTGGCCAAAACGGACTTGAGTCTTGATTTAACCACCAAACCGATATCATCCAGGACATGGATATCCAGCGGCCTGGTTAAAGCGACGGTCAAGGTTTCATTTTTGTAGTCAATGGGCATAATGCGATAATGATAGGCAAATTTGGCAGGGATTTTATTGATAGCCTCGGGGGGCACACGGACTTCCTTAAGATTGACAAACTCAACACCCAGCTGCTCCGCCAGGATCGGCAGATAGACCGTCTCTTCGTTTACAAGCCCCAGACGCAACAGCGTAATCCCCAGCATCTCTCCGGTCTTCTGCTGTTCTTTAAGGGCGGTTTGCAATTGCTGCTCGGTAATAACTTTCTTATCAACCAACAATTGGCCTAAGAAACTTTTGGATTTCGTTTTCATTTTAATTTTAAAAAGGAGTTCTGGCTACTTATTGATGACAACGCGGTAATAATTGTTCTTAAAGTCATCAAGTTTCTTTTCGACAGGATTAACGTAGGAAATAAGGTCAAGGGTGCTGACGACGGTGACATCGGCAATCTTAGATTCCCCTTCATAGACACCTAAAGCGCTCCCGGGCCGCAGGCCGTTGACGGCGCCGAGATTAACCATCATCGAGGAGCTTTTGCGGTCAACCCAGAAAACACCTTCTTTGCGGTTCATCTCCTGCTTACCGTAGATACTCTCTGCCCTGGCAAGAAAATCCTCAAGCTTAACGGGCGTCCTTTTGACCCGCATAGCATCTTCTTCGTTTAAATTAGCGTCCGCTTTCTCGGCGATCGAATTCGCCAGACGCACTTCCAGGGCAGCAGCCTTCTCCTGATTCTCCTGGTTAACTCCTCCTAAGAAAAAAAGAATGGCCGCCACGCATATAAACGCAACCGCCACCAAGGAAAACCCGATAATCAATTTTATTTTTATCTTGTCAGCCATCGAATGATATCCGGTTAAAATACCTAGTATCATTTTTAACACGTTCGACGGGTCTTGTCAATCGCACGTAAGAAATTGTTCCCCAATACACCGCAGAGAAGAACCCGGAAGATAAACGATCCTCGCCCCCTAATAGAGTTCCAATCGTAAAATTAAAACCGGGGTTATTGTTTCGGGGTTTTGGACGAGGATTTTTTATCTTTTAATGCCGCCTGGCAGCAACAGCCTTCGCAAGAAACTCCCTTGTTGCGCAACTTAAGATAAATCACAATCAGCAGAGTCACGACAACAACAGCTATAGCAATAATGGATTGAATATCGTGCATACCTTCTCCTGTCTTAAGGTCTGATACCGGCCCGGAATTACTGAAACCCGAGCAATTTCCCTCCCTGAAAAATACACAGGGCAATAACGTACGCTAATCCCGTCAGGTACGCCACCTGAAATAAGGGCCAGCGCCAACTGTTAGTCTCTCGTTTGACAACAGCAATCGTGCTAATGCACTGCATGGCAAAAACATAAAACACCATCAGGCTAATGCAGGTTAGCGGCGTAAAAACCATAGCTCCGTCAGGCCAGGTAGCATTTCTAAAGGCATCGCGCAACGGTTCCGTCTGCGACGTATGCCCCTGGATATTAAAGACGATATTCATCGTGCTGACAAACACCTCCCGGGCCGCAAACGAACCGACGAGCCCGATACCGATACGCCAATCAAAACCCAGCGGTTTAATAAGCGGCTCCAGGACTGAGCCGATCATCCCGGCAAAACTTCCTCTTAGGCTTTCAGCCGGCGACACGTCCAAGACTTTAGGATATGACATTAACGCCCACATGAGAATCGAAAAACAAAAAATGACCGTGCCCGCCCGTCTTAAGAAAATCAGGCTCCGTTCCCATATCTGCAGCACAATTGTTTTAAAAGAAGGTAGCCTGTACGGCGGCAGTTCCATGATAAAAACCGGCGTCTGGCTTTTAAGCAATGTCTTTTTGAAAAACCATGCCATGACAAACGCTCCCACCATTCCCAGTAAATACATCGCCAGCATAATGGATGCCTTTTGCCATGCGGACGCCCCAGGGATAAGCGCAGCAATCATAATCGTATAAATCGGCAGCCGCGCCGAACAGCTGAATAACGGTGCCACCAGAATCGTCACCAGCCGGTCCTTGGGGCTTTCAATAGTGCGGGCTGCCATAATCCCCGGCACCGCGCAGGCAAAAGAACTTAAGAGAGGTATAAACGATTTCCCATGCAACCCCACCCGGCTCATCAATTTATCCATGATGAAAGCCGCACGTGCCATATATCCTGTATCCTGTAGTAAACCGATAAAGAAAAATAAAATTAAAATCTGAGGCAAAAAGACCACCACCGCCCCCACGCCCGCAATCATTCCGTTGGCTATCAGGTCACGCAAATCCCCCGGCGGCATAGAGTTTTTGACAACATCACCCAGCCGGGCAAAAAAATGATCAATCATTTCCATCGGAAAGCTTGCTACCGAAAAGATAGTAAAAAACATAATCGCCATGAGCCCCACAAAAATAAACCATCCCCAGATGCGGTGTGTCAGGATCGCATCCAGCCGGTCGGTCAAGGCTATCTTCTTGCTGCCCGTCTGGCGGACAATATCTTTTAAGATTTTTTGAATCCAATCATACCGGGCCTCCACAACAGCCGAACGCCAGTTAATCCCCCATTCGGTCAAACGCCCGCGGATTTCCTTGACACATTCCTCTATTCGTTTTTTACCGATTAACCAACCCGACTTCTTTTCATCTTCTTTCGAAATCAAAATTAATGCCTCGGCAAATGCCGTTGTTTTATCCAAATGCATACATTCACTGATAACCCCGGCAAGACGCTCTATTTCTATTTCCATTGCTTCCGGCAGCCGCCACTGTCTCTCGGGCATAGAGTGCGACCCAGAAAGGATCGCCGTTTTTAACGCCTCGATTCCTTTGCCTTCGGTTGCAACACAAGCAATAACAGGGACTCCAAGCCCCTGCGCAAGACGCGTCGCATCGATCTCCTTACCCTGTTGCGCTGCCGTATCCATCATATTGAGCACAACTACCATCGGCAGCCGCAAGTCCTGAATCTGATTAACAAGATAAAGATTGCGCTCAAGATTGCTCGCATCCACGATGCAAACAACCATATCCGGCTGCGGCGTATCTTTCATGCGCCCCAAAAGGATATCACGGGCCACCCTCTCGTCAGGAGAACGCACCGCGAGGCTGTAAGTCCCGGGCAAATCCAAGACGTAAACTTCCCTTTCCCCAGAAACAATCATCCTCCCTATCTTCTTCTCAACCGTAACACCAGGGTAATTACCCACCTTTTGGCGTAAATTCGTCAAGGCGTTAAAGACAGTCGTTTTTCCTGAGTTGGGATTTCCCGCCAGGGCGATCATCTTGAGTTCCTTCGTATCCTCGGCAGAAGATTTAAATATCATAGTTTCTTCAGGCATAAATTATTTTCTCTATATTTCGCTTAAGATCATTTTGTTTTCAATGATACTTCCACGCTCGCGGCTTCCCGGCGCCGCAAAGACAAGTGATACCCTCTCACCTTGATGTCAATAGGGTCTCCCATGGGCGCAAAACGTATGACCTCAACCGTCGCTCCGGGCGTAAGGCCCATTTCAAGTAAACGCTGTGATACGTGGGCATTCCCGCTGATTCGCCGTACTTCACCGCATTGCCCTACCGCTAATTTATCCAAAGGAATATCGTTCATTTCTAAATAACCTTTCTCCCAGCTGCTGTCGTCAAACAAAATTGAGAAATTAACCTGCCGTGTCTTTGCACAAACGGCAATACCCGTTAACCGTATTTATCCTTCGCACCGCCAAAAATTGTTCCTTCCGGCAGATCCTAGTTTGTATCCCGATTAAATCGGGTGAATAAAATTCAACGATCTTCCCGCATCGCAAGCAACGCAAGTGATCATGATCCCTGTGGCCCAAGGTGTGCTCGTAAACAATCGATCCCACTCCCGCGATAGATTCACGCAAAAGACCGGCATCCATAAGAAACGGCAGCGCCCGATAAACGGAAGTCTTGGCAATCCTTGCCTTCGGGTTATGCCGGCGGATATTTCGAAGCAAATCATCGACCGCAAAATGCCCCTCGAGACGATACAGGGCCTTAATCATAGTCTCACGCTCAAGCGTGTAGCGCATCTGCTTTTTCTTGCAATAGTCTTTAAATATCGTAAGCGCCTGGTCGGTTTCTTTTAAATAGTTTCCGGGCATAAACAGCCTCTTTTCTTATTGCATCTTAGTTGCAATAAGAATACACCGTAAACAACCCTGTGTCAATGACTTTTAAGAGAGGTAAACAGAAGAGATAACGGGAAGGAGAATCTATTTTCTTCCGAGCAATTCAAACATCTTTTTCTTATACGCCTCGACCCCGGGTTGGTCAAAAGGATTAACGCCCAGAAGATAACCGGAAATCGCAACAGCCTTTTCAAAAAAATAATACAGCTGGCCCAAAGTCGTAGCGCTAATATCGCTAACCGTAATCGTCATATTCGACACCCCGCCCTCATAATGGGCCATGGCTGTTGCCCGATAGGCTTGCTTATTGACAAAATCCAGATCCTTCGCGGCGACACAATTAAAGTTATCCAGGTTATCCTTATCCGAAGGAATAGTAAGCTTATATTTCGGTTTATCGACGATAAGAAAGGTCTCGAAAACATTCCTCACCCCGTCCTGCATCAATTGCCCCATGGAATGAAGGTCAGCCGTGAGATTTAAAGAAGCCGGGAAAATGCCTTGGCCGTTTTTACCTTCGCTTTCTCCAAAGAGCTGCTTCCACCACTCGGCAACATAAAACATATTCGGATAAAAAGACGACAAAACCTCAATAGCCTTTCCCTTTTTGTAAAGCAGATATCGCGCGGCCGCGTACTGGTAAGCAATATTCTTTTCCAAATCCATCTTGGAGAATTCCGATTGCGCTAAGCGAGCGCCGGCAATCAGCGCTTTTACATCAACCCCGGCAATACTTAACGGCACCAGCCCCACGGGTGTTAAAACCGAAAATCTTCCGCCCACATCGTCGGGAATAATAAAAGTTTGGTAGCCTTCTTTTTCGGCTATCTTACGCAGCGCCCCCTTTTTCTCATCGGTGACGCAGATAATGCGCTTCTTTAATTCCTTGGCGGAATATTTCTTGTGCATGAATTTCTTAATGATGCGAAATGCTACAGCCGGCTCCGTGGTTGTTCCGGATTTAGAAATCACGACCACGGTTACTTTTTTGCTTTTTAAATCATCCAGCAAATCATGCAAACCGTCACTGCTTAAGTTTTGTCCGGCGTAATAAACGGGAAACTTTCTGTCCGTTCCCAAGAATTCAATGGTAGCCCGGATCCCTAAATAAGAACCACCGATGCCGATACTCACCAGGCAATCCGAATTCTTCCTTACCTCCCGCCCTAATTTCGTGACGTCGGCCAAGAAAGAATCTTTAATTCTTCCGGGCAAATCCACCCATCCGGTAAATTCGGCTCCCGGACCATTTCGCTTTTCAATGGCCTCATGGGCTTTTTGAATTTCAAGAATAAGTGCTTTGAACTCCGCCTCATCGACAAAACCCTTTAAATTATCTCTATTAAACGTGATATTCATTTAAATTTAAGCCCCTTTTACAAAAAGAATTTAACGGTTGATCTCTTCAATACTTTCGCGCACCGCCGCATAAAAATACATAATAACATCTCTTCGTCCTAAAACACCAATCAGCGCCCCCTCTTTAACAACCGGCAGCGTATGGATTTTCTTAGTGCACATCATATTGACCGCATCCAAAAGAGTGGCTTCTTCGGCAATCGTGCTGACGTTCTTAGTCATAACCGCCTTAACGGATAAATCCTTACGAAGAGACTGATTGTCATGCACAAACGACCCGTCTTTAATTTTTCCCATCAGGTTTAACAAATCGGTTATGGTAACAATGCCCGTCATTTCTCCGACACCATTTAAAACCGGCGCTCCGCTGATCTTTGTGCGGATCAACAAATCCGCCAGGCTGGAAAGCGTTTCATCTTCACGCATGGTGATAACCGAACGGGTCATGATATTTTTGACTTTAATTCTCTTGAGTTTCTCGGATATTCTTTCTTCAACTGTAGGAGTCATGGCAAAGCCTCGTTTTAAGAATAATTTGGCTAAATCTTCGCCGCTTCTTTAATAACCCCGCCGCCTAAAACCACATCATCTTGATAAAACACAACCGACTGGCCCGGGGTAATCGATTTTTGCGGCTCCTTAAACTCGACTAACGCGTGCCCGTCTTCATGTAAAGTCAGACGGGCTTTTACCTCAGGATGATTATAGCGGATTTTTGCTTTTATAGAAATGGTATTTCTGGGTAAATTATCCGTTAAGAAATTAAGCTGCCCCGCGATAAGAGAACGGGCATAGAGATTGGAAACGTCCCCCACATAAACAGTGTTGGCCGCTTTGTCGATTCTATAGACATAGACCGGCCGGCCCAAGGCAATCCCCAACTTATCTCTCTGGCCGATCGTGTACCGGGCAATACCTTTATGCTGGCCGACAATGTTGCCGCCGCTATCCTTAAATGGGCCCGGCACGATCATTTTTTGTTCAATCCTATCTTCGATAAATTTTTGATACCCTCCGTCGGGAACAAAACATATATCCTGACTGGCCGGCTTTTCGGCATTAGGTAATTTGTATTTGCGGGCCAATATCCGCACCTGCTGCTTGGTTAGATTGCCCAACGGAAACAGGACAAAAGGCAAAATCTTTTTCTTCACACTATAGAGAAAATAGGTCTGATCCTTAAGCGTGTCCTTGCCTTTTTTTAACTCAAATCGTTGTGACGCTTTATCATACTCTATCCTGGCATAGTGTCCGGTGGCCAAATAATCCCCGCCGATTTCTCGGATCCGGTCAAAAAGCGCCCCGAATTTAAGATACCGGTTGCATTGGACGCAAGGATTGGGTGTCCTGCCGCTTAAATATTCGCTGGTAAAATTCGCGATAACATGTTGATCGATTTCTTTGGCAAAATTAAAGACATAGTGCGCAATGCCGAGGGTATACGCCGCGCGCTTGGCATCCTGAATTCCGTCTGCGCCGCAACAAGAAGGTTTTTTACTCTTGGGATGGCTGATATTAAAGCACATCGTGACTCCGACGACATCGTAACCAGCCTCCTTCATCATCCCGGCCACGACCGAAGAGTCCACCCCTCCGCTCATCCCTACGTAAACTTTTTTCTTTTTATTGTGGACGTTCATAGCGCTTCCGTTACAGCTTTAATGGCGCAATAAGTACCTGTAAGCAATGTTTTTAATTCAGCCGTTGAAATCGCCAAAGGCGGCATCAAAACAATCACATTGCCCAAGGGGCGTAAAATAATGCCGTGTTCCCTGGCTTCCCGGCAAACCTTCACGCCTGTCTTTTCCTGCCAAGGATAGGGCTCATTGGTTTTTCTGTCACGGACAAGTTCTATGCCGATCATAAAACCCTTTTGTCGGACTTCGCCGACATGATTTAGATTATAAAACTTTCTTAATTCCCGGCTCAAGAATTTTATTTTAGGCTGAAGTTTTTTAAGCGTATGCTCTTTTTTAAAGATATCCAAATTCGCCAGTGCCGCCGCACAGGCTAAGGGATTTGCAGTATAGGTATGACCGTGAAAAAAAGTCTTCTGCTCCTTGTAATCGAATAGAAATCCTTTAAACACGCGTTCGGTAACCAGCGTTGCCGCCAAAGGAATATAGCCGGCGGTCAGCCCTTTGGCCAGACACATAAAATCTGGCGTGACGCCCTCGTGTTCACAGGCAAACATCTTTCCCGTCCGCCCGAAACCGGCAGCCACCTCGTCGGCAATCAGGAAGACATCATATCGGTCGCATAGCCGTCGGATTTCTTTAAGCATGCCCTCGGGCCAAAGAAGCATCCCGGCCGCTCCCTGAATAAGCGGTTCGATAACAACGGAACAAACAGAATCGTGATTCTTTATCAAAAATGATTTAAGATTCTTTAAATGCGGCGCCTTGATTTTGACCGCATCAAAAATAAGGCCTTTGTAAACTTTGTGGAATAGCTCAATCCCTCCGACACTGACGCTGCCGAGCGTATCGCCGTGGTAGGAGTTTTCAAAATAGATTATTTTGTTCTTCTTTTTATTGCCGATATTCTGCCAGTACTGATAAGACATTTTTAAGGCGATCTCGACTGCCGTCGAACCATTATCCGAGTAGAAAACTTTTGTCAAGCCCTTGGGGGCGATTTCAATTAAACGTTTAGCTAATTTAACCGCCGGCTCATTAGAAAGCCCTAAGAATGTCGAATGGCTGACCTTCCGCATTTGCGCTTCAATGGCTGCGTCCATTTTCGGATGCCGATGCCCATGAACATTCACCCAAAGGCTGGAAACTCCGTCTAAAAACAAACGGCCTTGCGTATCTTTTAAATAACAACCTCTTCCCTCTTCAATAATCAACGGCTCTTCCTTAAGCCAATCTTGCATTTGGGTAAATGGATGCCAGACGTACTTTTTATCCCACCGGGCGAGCTGCCGGGTTGCTGGGTTTATTGGGTTTATTGGGTTTCTTGAGTTCTTTGAGTTTATTGCGTCGCTTAAGAAGGGGTCCAAATTTATCTTGGAAGAGCATTTACGGATGACAGTCGTCCTATCAATCGCTTCTAAATGCGGAATGATGCCTAAGACCGGCACGCCGGTTAATTTCGCTATAATTTTCGGGTTAGTTTTTTCCGGGAGCCCCGATTTCGAAGAATCCGTCTGGCTCAGAATAATTCCGCGCACGTTAATCCCCCGACGCTGAGCTTCTTTGACTGTTAAAAGCGTATGATTAATCGCGCCTAAACCTAGCCGCGAAACGATAATGGCGCCTAATTCTAAATCGCGGATTAAATCGCAAACTAAATAATTTTCTTTAATAGGCACCAGGAGGCCCCCGGCGCCTTCAACGATTAAAAAGTCATGCTTCAGTTGAAGGCGCCGGAACATCTCAATAATTCGACCGACCTTAATCTTAATTTTCGCCCGCTTAAACGCCAAATGAGGCGACAACGGCTCAGGCGCACGGTAAGGATTAATTTCACTTAAAGAATCGCCTACTCCCAAGGACTTTCTTAGAAACTGCGCATCATTGCCCGCACACTGGACAGGTTTCATTATGCCGATGTCGATACCTTTTTCCTGCAAAAGTACGCCTAGGACAAACGAGGCAATCGTTTTGCCGGCTCCGGTATCAGTTGCGGTTATAAAAATAGACTTGCTTTTCATATGATCGAATTTCAGCTATCAGTCATCAGCTTTCAGCAGCTGATAGCTGACAGCTGAGAGCTGGACTACTTTCTTGCCCTTGCCCACACCACTTCAAACGTCGCATAAATCCTGCCCTTATCGTCGCTAAAATTCTTCGCATAAAAATCATTAATGCCGGTCAATTGCTTCTTGCCCACAAATAAATTCTTTCCCGCCGTATTGGCACCGATGGTTTTAAGCCATTTGAGCAGAACCGTCGCCGCCGGGAAATAAGCTTTCATAGTTTCGGTCTTTACCTGAAAATCACAAAATCCGCTGTGCATAACGGCATTAGCAATATCTTCTTTGCCGGACATTTTTGCCGCAGAAAAAGACGATCTCTCCATTCCCTTCATCCCGCTGCCTTCAATCGAAGAAAATAACTCCCCCAGCGTTTGAGGCCCGAACGAGCTAAGATAAAATGCCCCGCCATCTTTAAGAACATTAAAAACTCTTTCAAAAGCCCCGGACAGGTCATCCACCCATTGATATGCCAAATTAGAGACAACCATGTCGAAAGTATTTTCTTTAAAAGGAAGTTTTCTCGCATCAGCCTGGATAATCCGGAAGTAGGGATTTCTTTTACGCGCATATTCAATCATGCCGTCGGAGAAATCCATTCCAAAAATTTCGGCATTCGGAAATTGGGCACAAAGATTTTCCGTCAGCGCCCCTGTCCCCATGCCGATATCAAGAATGCTTTGCGGTTTCTCGTGGGCAATCGTCTTAAGCAAACGAAATCCCACTGATTGCTGCAGAGTCGCCAGCTGGTCATAATGCACGGCGGCTTTAGAGAATGCCCGCTGGACTCTTTGAGTAATCGTTTGTGTCATGCCGTCTTTAAGAAATCTTCCAGAACTGCATTAAACTCATGCGGCTTACTTAAAAAAGGGAAATGGCCGCAGCCCGCAAAATCATCAAAGCGCGCCCGAGGCAACATTGCTCTTAAAAACCCTACTGTCTCACGGTTGCAAATCGTGTCCCCGGTACCGTTAATAAACTGCACCGGCACGGTAACGCTCTTTAAAACATCCCTCAAATCCTCTTGCTCCAAAATATCCAGATACTCCAGCAGGGCCTCGCGCATCGGCGCCTGGTCGTTCTGCCGGAATCTTTGCAGCCATTTAAACCGGCGGCTGGCACGCTCCTCTTTCGTAAAAAGAGAACGGAAAAATATATTGATTACCGACGGGAAAGTCGTGCGGAGTTGTTGCCCGAGCTTGCGTATTTGCGCCACATCCAACCCAAACGGATAATCCCGGGATTTAGAAAATTTGGGCATGGAGCCGACGAAGATAATTTTCTTTATGTTCGACGCGCAGGCCTGGTAAAGCCTTAAACTAAAAATACCGCCAATGGAACTGGCCACAATGGTGATTTCCCTAATCTGCAAACCATCTAAAATCGACTTTAAATCCTGCGCCATCACGGATAAAGAAACCTTTTGCCAACTGCTTTCCCCGTGGCCGGGCAAATCAATAGTCAAAACTTTATATCCTTGCGAAAAATATTTAGACTGCTGGCGCCAAATCCTTTTGTCCACTCCCCAGCCATGGAGAAACAAAAGAAATTCGCTGCCCTCACCTTCAAGGTCATAGTGCCAAATGATTCCGCTAGGTGTTTTTAAGGTAGGCATTAAATTAAACTCAACTCCTTTCCTGTTTTCATAAATTTCTCAACCGCTAAATCTAAATCGTTGCACGAATGTGTCGCCATAACCGTCACCCGAAGCCGACTGGTATTGACCGGTACCGTCGGAGGACGAATGGCCTGGACAAAAATCCCTTCCGCAAGAAGTCTTCTAGAAAATTCAACTGCCAGTTTCGATTCTTTGGCTAAAACCGGGATAATCGGTGTTTGTGAGCCCAGTGTATCAAATCCGAGATCGTCTAATTTCTTTTTTAGATATTTCGTATTCTCCCATAATTTTTCACGCCTTTGTGGTTCATTTTCAATAATTTCAATAGCCTTTAAAGACGCCGCGGCAATCGCCGGCGGCAAGGCGGTCGAGTAAATAAAGCTGCGAGATTTATTTACCAGAAAATCAATCAGCTCTTGCGAGCCGCAAACATAGGCACCAAAACTTCCCACGGCCTTGCTCAACGTCCCCATCTGGATATCTATCTTTCCGTCCAGGCCAAGATATTCGACCGCACCTTTGCCTTTTTCTCCCAGGACGCCAAAGGCATGGGCTTCATCAACCATCACCCAGGCATCGTATTGTTCCGCAAGTCTGGAAATTTCGCTTAAAGGCGTGATGTCTCCGTCCATGCTGAAAACCGTGTCTGTAATAATAGCGCGTTTCTTAAAGCCTCCGGCGTTTTTAAGAAAGCCTTCCAGCGCCTGCACATCTTTATGCGGATAGCGCTTAAATTCCGCCCCGCTTAAAATAATTCCGTCAACAATCGAGGCGTGGTTAAGTTTATCCGAGAAAATAATATCCCCTCGGCCAAAGAGCCCCGAGATAATTCCTACATTGGCCGCGTAGCCGCTGTTAAAAACAAGACAACTTTCAACCCCTTTAAATTGGGCTATCTTTCTCTCAAGCCGCCTATGGGCGCTCATATTACCACACACCAGCCTCGAAGCGCCGGATCCCAGGCCCTCTTTTTTAATGCATTCAATCGCCGCTTGGCACAAACGCTCGTCATCTGCCAGGCCCAAATAATTATTAGAACAAAAATTCAAGACTTCTTTGCCGTTAAGCATAATCCTGGCATTTTGCGGCCCGTCGAGACTTTTAAGCTCACGCTTGAGGCCTTTTTGGGCAAGATCATCCAGGATGTTTTTAAGAAAATTGTCTTTTATCATTTGAGACACCAGGCTAAAAATCAATACTTTAGCTATTATCCTAACAAAAATCCCTTTATGGGAATAATCATAAAGGGACTTCTTTGTATTGTCAACCGGATTATAAATATGAGTTTACATTGAAGGAACGAGAGCTCTTGGTGGCAGGGATCGCCCCCTCTTTCTTAACACCTAAAGATCCCGCGGCCCCCCGGAGAAATACCCGAGATTCTGACCTTCCTTTTTATATTCGAGCGGCGTCATTTTCTTAACAACTTCAGCAATATTGCCGGGAAGCGTGTAGTAAATACGCACCCGCTCGCCCGCCTGAAACTCTTTTATATCGCTACTGACATAAATAAAACTCCGCAACTCCCTCTCTTCTTCGTCGTATATCGTAATCGTGTTGCGCTTTATATCTTTAATAACGCCCGTGGCCTTGCCCTGGCCCCTGATGGAGTTGATAATCCTTGAGTCATCCGCCGCAGCAACACCGACGAAGACAAAAGTCGAAAGAGTTAAAAGAAGCAAAATATTTTTAACCATCAACGCCTCTCTTTCCCAGCGTCGGGCTCTGTGCATCATCGACTAATTTCAGGATCCGGAAAACAGGAGTCTGGCAGCCAAGAGATTATTTTACTAATCTATTATAAACCCAGGCGAAGACCGCACCGCAAATGGCCCCGTCAACAAGGCCCCAGGCCAAACCGATGAGGCTTCCCATAGGAGTAACCGTGTAGCCAAAATAGAATTTTCCGATAATAGCGAGGTCATCGGACTTGCCGCCAAAAGCAATAAGCCACCACGTCATCAAAAAAAGATACGCTGCCCAGACAATGGCACAGGTCAAAGCAAAGGCCTTCACGCTTAGCTTCATATTCAATCCCCTTTTTAATAATACTTGGCCACCTAAGCTTAAAATCAGCCTTATCCTGCTTTAGGATGTACCGTAATCTTATCCCCGGTAATCTTGGCATTAGGAACAATGACGCGCTTTTTATCCTTGGTGATGATAATGGTACTAAATATCTGTATTTCGTGGACAATCCCTTCGGCCCCGCCTGCTTCGATATAATCGTCGACGCGGAAAGGCTGAAAAAGAACCATCATAACCCCGGCGGCAAAATTCGATAACGAACCTTGTAATGCCAAACCAACGGCCAAGCCCGCGGCACCGATAATCGCCAGAAAAGAATTGGTCTCAACACCCAATTTATTAAGCGCGGCAATCGCCACAAAGGCCAGGATGCCGAAGTAAATAATATTCTTGGCAAAAGTGGCGAGGGTTTTCTCGACTTTAGACTTAACCAAGGCCTTTTCGCATAACTGAGAAACAAGACGAGCTACCCATTTACCGATAATAAAGATAAATATAGCCGCAATAATATTCAACCCGTACTGGACTAAATAAACATACGCCTTATCAATTGCCTCCTGCATTGCGCCCTCCCTTTTGGTTGATGTTGCTGCGTTTTATTTTATTCTCTCGGACACGCGATAAAGAATTCCGCCTGCCACCTCGGGCTTAGGCAGCATAAACTGCCTGGCCGCGACCTTAACATTCGTCAAACCCCTATCGTCTTTCTTAAATGCAATTGTCAGGTCACAACCTTCGGCCTTGGCTTTTATCTCCCCCTTGGCCTTATCTTCGCTTTTAACCTCGCCAATCTTTTTTACAACTTCCCCGACGGCCTTGAAAACCGCGTCAACACTTGCATGATAAGCGATTTCGGCAGAATCTTTACTCACCATGGCCCCCACCACTGCCGCAGGGAAAAATCCCACGCCTAAAATAGTCGCAGCGGCATAGGTTGCCGCACTTTTAATAGCTGCCGGTTTCATGCCTTCCAAGGTAATGACAGCCGCCAGCTGCTGGGCGCTTGTTAAATTTTCAAATGTCCTGTCTTTAAGACCCAGTTCATAGACTAGGATGGAAGGGTTTTCCGGCTTCGTATAATCTTTTACGATAACGCGGCCTAAATTAAGCATAAATTTATCAATCTGCATCGGCATCTCTTGGGCCGATTTCTTCTGATCTCCCTTTTTGGCTTCAGAGGCAGCGGCTTGTTCCTGGGCAAACTTGAGCTCATCGAAATTAAGTTTGCCGTCTTTGTTTTTGACGATCATCATTTCCCTTAAATCAAAAACCAAAAGCGACAAATGAATCTTTCCCTTGAAAATCGAAAGGGGATTATAGTGAACGCTTATTCGGGGAATATTCACCATCTCCCCGCCGGGGAAACCTTTGGGATTATACATCTTAAAATCTTTGATATGCACTGCCGGGCGGATAACGCCTAAGGAAAAACCTCCGATATGAATCGGGGCGCCGGTAATGCTGGAGGCAACCGTGGTCACGATGGATTTAACCGCCAAATCCTTGACTTGGCCCGCGGCAAATAAGACAACGGCAACAATAAGCGCGATATTTAAGATTTTATTCTTTTTGACGTCCATATTCCCTCCCTTCCTCGCCGACTCCCTTATTATTCAAACATTTGTTAAAACCGTCTTGCATCCTTTTATATAACGTTTTACCCGGCGATGTCAATCCCTATTATCGCCCGCCAAGAAACGGCAGGCAGAAACAGCCGGGTTATCTTTTGGAAATTCTAATAAAGTGCCCGACCGACCGGTCATAGGTCCGCTCGGCGCTATCCGAGAAATAACATGCCGGAAGTTCTCCCTGAGAACGGTGATACTCCAGACATTCACAGCAGATACCTTTCCTGGAACAACCGGCGTAGCTACAATTGCAATTTTTGAGATTTCTGGCTTTATTGGTACACTCCATACGCCTCTCCTCTATTCCGACAATCTGACGATAACGCCTTTCTGGCGCGCCTTGTAAAAAGCAAACTTTAGCATTCTAAGCCCAAGAAACAGGTACACGCCAATCAATCCAAAACCCTTAAGTAGGCTGTGGCTTAAAAGCGGCTCAAAACCAAAACTGGCCCGGAAATATTCAAGAAAATAGGTTATGGGAATAAATTGCGCGATGACAAACAAGAATTTCGGCAAGGTATCGACCGGATAATAGATCCCGCAGATAAGCATAAACAGATAAGCAAACATCCAGGCGGTAATCTCTGCCTTCTGCCCGAAAATAAGAATTAAAAAACTCACCAGAAGCCCGAGTAAAAGCGCGCAGCCAAAAATCCCCAGCAAAAATACGCTTACCACGAATATCGACGGGAATTTAAAACCGAAAAGGACAATCGCTGAAACTCCCAAAATAAAGAAAATCGCTATCCCCCGGACAATACCGATAATCCATGAGCCGAATAAATGCTCCGACTCTCCCACCGGAGCCAGAAAGGTGTGTTTCATGCTTTTTGACCACACCTCGTAAAGGAGACTGTAGGCGACATCCAACTGGCTGACCTGTAAAATTCCCGAAGCAATAGCGCCGGTCATTACAAACGCCAGCGCTTTTTCCTGAAGCTCTAGATAACTTCCCAAAAGCCCGATAGAAATAAGCCCCACAATCGGCCAAAACACTAATTCCACAAACGCAAAGAAATTCCTGACGGCAAATTTGTAATTCCGGTAAGTAAAGGCTGCCGACCTTTGAAGCCACAGGGCTATCCTTTTAAGAAATCCTATCTTCGGAATTTGAAGCGGTGCCTGGGCAAGATCGACATTCGATACTTCGCTTTTAGACACCGGAATCGTGTCCGTCTTTATGTGCGCTAATTCAACAAAGACCCCTTCTAAATCCTTTTTGCCCTGTGCCTGTTTTAATTCCTGCGGACTGGCCAATCTTAAGACATGCCCGTGCCGGATAAACGCTATCCTCCGGCACATCGATTCGGCCTCGTGCATGTTGTGGGTGGTTAAAAGAATGGTGACTTTGGTTTTCTTAAAAATATCCAGGATGATTTCGCGGGTCTTGATAGCCACATCCGGGTCAAGCCCGACCGTAGGCTCGTCGAGAAAGATGATTTTAGGTTCATTTAAAAGGGCCTTGGCGAGGGATAATTTTTGTTTTGTGCCGCTGGAGAGCTCGTCAAATCTCTGACGGAAAACTTCTTCCAGGCTAAACATTTCGATCAGCCTATCGATACGATTTCTTAAAGTCTTTCTGTCCAGCCCATACAACATGCCATAAAATTTTAAGTTCTCTTCAACCGTCAGGCTCCAGGGAAAGTTAGGATGCCCGGAGGACATGTTTAAAATAGTGCGCAAATAATCAAAGTTCTTGGGGATGAGTTTTATTCCGAAAATCTCAACCGTCCCTGTATCCGGCAAAAGGAGCGTAGAAAGAATATTAAGAAAAGTCGTCTTACCGGCGCCGTTAGGCCCTAAGATACCCAGAATCTCTCCGGAATATATTTCCAGGTTAATATCATCAAGCGCCCGGATCTTTTCAAGCCCTCGAGACTGAGAAACGAAACTTTTTCTTAGATGCTCAACTTTTATGGCAGTTTGCATAGGTGTTTCAGTCTTTAGCCCGGATCCGGATTCGATACTATCCTTTTATTGCTTTTCGTTTCAACAGAGTGACGACAACGAGATAGCCTACAAACGCAGCCGCAAGACCAACAATAACATAGCCGACAATCAGGGGCATGAGGATTTTTAATATTGAGACATCCCACAAATCTTTCCAGTGAAAATCTTTAACGAGAAGCTCGCACTGGTCATAAACATTGCGCCAATCACAACCGGTTAAAAAAGATCCGGCTTTAACCGCGAGCAAAAACGTCACAAAACTAAGCCAGGTATTGGTCAGGACACTGCCCAAAAGCGCTGCGGCCTTGTTAACCCTGAAAACGGCCGCCAAAACCAAAGACGCCACTGGCCCTGCCCCGGGAAATATCCCCAAGAACACGCCTAACCCAAACCCCAGGGCCGTCCTGTGCGGAGAATCGTTGATCTTGACGAGTTTTTCGTAGAGGACTTTTAAGAAATATTTCAGGCGGTCAATGATGTTTCTTTTTGAACTTTCCATGCACAGCTCCGCTTAATATCATGATTTTACCCTGACCACATCCCCTGCGGTTTTTTTAACCACGACACCCGAATCCTTACGGATTAAAAGCCCGCCGTCTTTGTCAATGTCAACGGCGACACCCTCGATCATTCCGCCGGGATCGGTAATCTTGATGCGTTTATTTAAAGTGACCGAAAGCCCCTTCCAGCACTGGGCAATGGCCGCAAACCCGTGTTTGTTTAATTCGCCGTAACGCCTCTCGACCTGCCGCAAGATTTCCTTGGTTAATTCGACCCGGGAAACCGGCCCCTGCAAAATTCCGCGCAGGGACGTTGCCCCCTCGGGCAGAGCATCGGGCCTCGTATTGACATTGATTCCGATGCCGATAACAACAAACTTAACACGGTCCACCTCGGCATTTAATTCCGTCAAAATACCGGCAATCTTCTTATCGTCAACCAATAAATCATTAGGCCATTTAATCAGGGCCGAAACACCCGTCACCTGCTTTATGGCTTCGCTGACGGCGACCGCCGTCAAAAGCGTAAGGCGGGATACTTCCGACGGGGAAGACAAAGGCCGCAGGATAATCGACAGATAAATTCCCTTACCCTTAGGTGACGACCAGTTTCTCCCGAGCCTGCCGCGGCCCCTGGACTGCCCCTCAGCCAAAACAACCGTGCCTTCGGGAGCATTGTGCATCCCCAGATCAAAAGCAATGTCCATGGTAGAATCCAGCGAGTCATAGGCGACAATCTTCTTGCCAACAACCTTGGTAGAGAGGCCAAATTGAATTTCATGGGGAAATAACTTGTCCGGGGACGATTCCAGCCGATAGCCTAGATGAGGAACAGCGACGATCTCGTAGCCTTCTTTTTTAAGCTCCTGGATATATTTCCAGATAGCGGCACGGCTGATATTAAGCGCGCCGCTAATATCCTCCCCGGAAATAAATCCATCAGCTTTCTTTAGAAAATCGATAATTTTTTCTTGCATAGTCTGAGAATAGCTCAAAAAATATCATCTATTATCGCATTTTAATTTTGGGATTGTCAACTTCTATAGATTTTCTCGCCCAAGCTAATTGACCTTTGAAAACAGGTATACTATAATTGAATATCAAACAACGCAATAAGCAGGCCAACAAAAACCTATCCCATGCACCGAGAACAAAAACATAAAATCCCCGCCGCAAAAGACCGAATCGAATTTAAAGACGTCATCCCTCTGATCAAAGACGGGTTAGATAAAAAAGGGACTCTCGATTTTGAAGTTACCGGCCAAAGCATGATGCCAGTGTTTATTCCCGGCGATAAAATTCACGGACAACGCGTCGCTTTTGAGCAACTACGCTGCGGCGATATTGTTATTTTTGAGACACAAAACCAGCTCACCGTCCACCGGATCATCTCCCTGGGAAACCCGTTTTGCGTTATCCTCAAAGGGGACAATGTCGAGAAACCCGATATCCCGATTGCCCGGGATAATATAATCGCCAGAATTTCCCGCTTCGAGAGCGGTTCCTTATATATTGACCTGGAAATCCCCCGTTGGCAGAAAACGAACGGCCTGCTGGCTAAGGCCTCCTCCTGGGAACTTAAAAGGCCTCATTTTCTGACGCGGATAATCTCCGGCACCTTGCGGTTCTTTGCTGCCCTAACCAACCCTGACCTGGCCGATCTCGTTCGTCGGTGCAACAACAAAGAAACCCTGCAAAAGCTGGAAAAAGAAATAATCCTTAAGTTGTGCGACAAGGAAATAACCGAAACGGATAAGAAATATATCGGTCAAACCTTACGCCGATACTTAGACTGGGAAGAATTCTTTTCTTTGATTGTTTACAACAACGTCGGGCCGATCGTTTTTCGCAACCTCTCAAAAGTCAATACCGAAGATATCCCCGCTTGGGTGATTGAAAATCTTAAACAAAGCTACGTGCATAGCTTCTTAAAAACCGCCCCGCTTTTTTATGACCTTTCGCAATTTCTAAAAGAGATTAAGAAAAATAAAATTCCCGTTATTATCCTTAAAGGCGCTGCCATTTCCGAGAAGATTTACGGCGACACCTCCCTGCGGCCGATGGAGGATATCGATATCCTGGTTAAAAAAGAGGATTGGCCGTCTATCCGGGAAACCTTAATCAAGCTCGGCTACATCAATAAGGAGAATCTCGACCTTCTGGATCTTGAAAATCTCTCTGCCGTTGCGATGGAACGGCACATCTCTTACGAAAACAAGAACGGGACAAAACTTGAGATTAAATTCTATTTATTCTCCCTGGATTTTCCCGACTTTGCGCACCCGGAAGAATACTGGAAAGAAGCCGTCCCGCAGAAAATTGCCCAGGTAGAAGTTCTCACCCTTTGCCCCGAAGACCAGTTCCTGTATCTGGCCAGCCGCCTGATCAACGTCGGGTTCCGGCACCTTTTGTGGTTCTGCGACCTGAAGGAATTTCTGCTCTATTATCCAAAAATTGATTGGGACAGGATTGAAGAGAAAGCGATAAAACGAAAAGTAACAACCGCGCTGTATTACACGCTGGCCATATTAAAAGAAGAATTTCACGTCAATACCATCCCCGCGGGAACCCTGGAGAGAATCCGGCCTGCGTATCTTCGAAGGAAACTCTTTGAATGGTTTTTTAATTATAAAAACACCGGTTTTCGACAACCGGCCAAGACCCATCTTTACCCCAACCCGCTGATCGCGAATTGTCTTCTTTTGGGGAAATTTTCGCTTAATATCAAAGACATCTTTAAGATGTTACGCTATACGTTAAGGGTGATTTTCCCGTCCCAAAAGTATATCGCCTACCGTTATAAAAACCGAATTCCAGTGCCTTTTCTGGGGGGATACGGGGCAAGAATTAGGCTGCTTTTTTTAAATCTTTGGAATATGTTGCGGGCACCCTTCACAAATCCTTAGGCAAAAACAATTGTCCCTCTTTTTTTAGTATACCGGATAGCCTTCTTTAGCACAAAGAGGCTCAAGGGAAATAATAAAACTGCGAATCCTGCCAGCACAACCAGAATATCCTGAAGCATCCCGATAGAATATCCCTTTAAGAATGCCAGCCTCAAACCCTCAAAGACGTAGGTCGACGGAAGAAACATGGCTAGCTTTTGTAACGGCTGGGGAAAAACCGTTACGGGAAAATAGGCGCCGCCTAAAAGCCACATAAGATTAGTCAGCGTTCCGGCAAGGGGGTCACCTTTTTTCAGTATAATAATGCACGCGGCGGCACCGATACCCACCGATAAAAACGAGACCGTCGCTAGCAAACCGATCACTAAAACCGACAATAAATTAGCCGAACTAAAATCGGCCCCGAAAATGGCCCCTAAGAACAGGAAGAATCCTGCCGCCAGAAAACCCATCATCAGATTATAGGCACCGAGAGAAAATATAATTCCCATAGTTTTCATCGGTACTGCCAAAAGCGGCTCGAGAGTTCCCGACCAGTGTTCGCGCGATACCGAATTAATCAGCCCGTTAACCGCAGAATCAAGATAGGATGCCGCTACCAATCCGATCAGGACAAAAGAGAAATAGTTTCCTCCGTATTTTAAAAGATATCCTTCCCCCTTGCCGCCGATAAGGCCGGAAAGATAATAGAACATGAAGACCGATATGGCGATGCCTACCCAACGGATACAAAAAGAAATTGTATAGCTGGTATCGATTAAGAAATCGCGTTTAATGAAAGAAAATATCTTCCGCATTTAATAAAATCACTCCCTTTATTTCATGTTGCGATAAAAAAATCGTAAATTTCCTTTAAATCCGCGCTGGGGTCTCCCGCCTGCCTTCTTAACGACTCAAGGGTTCCCTGAGCCTTCAGACGGCCGCGGTCAAGAATCGCTATCTCGTCGGAGATATCAGAAACTTCCTCTAGAAAATGGCTGGCCATGAGAACTGTTTTATTTCTCTTTTTGACCAGTTCTTCTCTTATAAAGGTTCGCACGCGTTGCGCCATCTGGGGGTCCAAGTTTTTGGTAGGTTCATCCAAAAGCAAAACCGGGGCGTCATTTAATAAACCCCGCGCCAATGCAAACCTTTGCCTGACGCCTTGTGAATTCTCCTGGAACATATTGTCCAGATATTCCGAGAGTTCAAATACATTCGCCAGATATTTAATTTTCTCTTTCATCTGAGCCTTTGAAAGATTATATAGCGCGGCGTAAAATTCGAGATTTTGCCTTCCCGTCAGCCGAATATAGAAATTCTTATTTTCTCCCGTCACCAAGCCGATATGGCGCCTTGCCTCTAAACCCTTTTTAACCACATCGAATCCATTGATGCTGGCGCTTCCACTATCAGGCAGAATAATCGTCGCCAGGATTCTGATAAGCGTTGTCTTTCCCGAACCGTTGGGGCCGACAAGCCCCAAGAGTTTTCCCTGCCTTATTGTTAGGTTGATACCATCACAAGCCGTAATGATCTTCTTAAGAGGAAGAGAAAAAATTGCGGACAAACACCAGGGTGGTTTTGAATAGAAATTCTTATTAAGATGAGAAATCTGAATCGGATATTCCATCAACTCTTTTCCAATAGGTCCCTGACCATTCCGCATGCCTTATCCAGATTCTGGTCATTGTAATACAGGCGATAGGCCTTGACTTGATGAAGCAGGCCGCTTAAAACCTTAAAATATTCTCCCGAAACGTGACGGGAACCGGGTTTGATATACAAAAATTCCTCCCGGATAAGGCGACTTAAAACAATGTGCTTATTAAGGGTTTGCATCCGAACCTTGGAAGATTTTGCATAGCGGGGAAAGATCAATAAAAGAGGTTTTGCCTTGCGCCTCATTGCTTTAGGAAAGGCACGGCCGGCATCGATGATGGCCTTGTCGTTTTTCCCTGAAGATTTTAAAATGGCCTTTTTGAATTCAGGAAAAAGATAAAGCGAACTTTTCCTGATCTTTGGAAAAGAAGAAAAAGGGGCGCACTGGATACCCGATCCGGACTCACGCAGAATCACTTCGTCATCGGCAAGATAATCAAAGCCCATTTTTGATAACGCCATCGCCAAAATACTCTTGCCGCTGCCTGATTTGCCGGTAAAGAGCACTCCCTTATCTCCCAGGGAAACAAATGAAGAATGAAAAAGGTAAAAGCCATGCAACTGCAACAAACATTTTAACGGTTGGAAGAAAATAAGGTCAAACAAGAGATCTTTTTCAATATCCGGTGGAGTCGCGACAAAGGAGGTGATGGTATCATGTTGCGGATCCACTGTCGTCCTGATGGTCCGCGGGCCGGCATCGAGATGAAGCTGCCGGTTTTCCCTAAACTGATTGTAAAATAACGTAAAACCGTGAAAACAGTCGCACCGGGAATGCGGGAGAAGCGAATATCTTGTCCGATGATACGCCCCATGAATAGTTAGTGCCGCCCTGCTTGCATTCGGGGCAACCGCCGAGGAAGGAAAATGGCGAATAATGAGATCGAATATACCCCGGTCGTTAGAGGTGATATTCAGTTTGAAATCCGGAAAATAAAGGGAGGTTTTGAGTTTTGTGGCCATGAATGATATCAAAAATCATTGCCCATCCTTGATCAAGAATCTGGCAATCAATCCTGTCAATAACCTTTCGCGCGGCACCTGTTGATTTCCAACACAGCAAAACCGTCTACGTAAGCAAAGCAGAAGTAGTCGCTGCTGCCATCGCATTCTTTATTTTTAGATATTTCACCAGGCACGGTTTTTCATACTCTTTGCTGCTGCGTTTTCGGGACTGCTTTTCGGTCTTTTTATCCTTGCCTTGCTCTTGCATAAGCCTGCTCCTTTTCTCGATGATAATCACTGTATATCTTGTTAATACGGCAGATCTCCAGGGGTTTTGCCTTCAAGTCGCCGTGTTCTAAGAATGCAAGGTCCGGCCTCCGGCATAGGCAGACGGTTTTATCCCTGCAATCATAGCAGCCGAAATCTTTCTCGGCAAGGCTGTGCAGCCAGTTTAATTTCGGAGAATTGCGCCAAATCTCGCGCAAATTCTGCTGCCGCAAATCCCCTACTTCTATACGTAATGTCACGGAAACATACACCTTGCCGTTCGAAGAAATATGGATAGAACTCCTGCCCCCGTCAAGGGTACGACCGCTGCGATACTTTTTATTTCGATTATTAAGGCCCCACGTCAGCAAACGCCGCTTAAAAGCTGATTTTAATTGTTCTTCCGTCGATCGTAAGCGAAGCGGGCCACGCTCTCCGGAAACCCCCGGCATAATAATAAAATCGGCAATAAAGTCGCATCCTTCTTCTTTTGCCATCTTCTTTATCGAGGTTAATTCGTGGAAATTATTATTAAACACTATGGTCGCAATAAGAACAGACATACCGTTGTCCCGGCAAAGCCGAATAGCCCTCATTGTCCTTTCAAAAGAACCGGGAACCCGGGTAATCGACTCGTGGACTTGGGGACTTGCCCCATAAACACTAAAATGGACACTCAAGGGCTGAATCGCCTTTAACCGTTTGATGTTGTTTCTGCTAATCATCAGCCCGTTGGTTTTAATATCAAACCCAAACCCCATCTTTCTGGCAAACCTTAAGATATCCCATATGTCTTCACGCAAGAATACTTCCCCTCCGCTTAAAATGAGTCGTATGCACCCCTCCTCTTTTAGCTGGATAAGGATACCCTTGATTTCTTCAAGGGAGAGCTCATGAGCGCAATCGGTATTCCTAAGACAATGGATGCAATCTTCATTGCATCGGTTCGTCAGGTCTATCTGGGCATTCCAAAGAATACGCCTGTGCTGCATCCTTAGCCCCAGCTCCCGGACATCTCGTAAACGCATCTTTACGCCGACACCTTTCTTAAGATTCCTGCCCCCTCCAACATAAACATAAAATCATCAACATCTCTCGACACCGTATCGCTGGAGATATCATACAAGGAAGAAACCTCCGCCTTGGCCTTCTCTAAATCTTGCGTTTCAAGCAGGGCTTGCCAGATTCTTGTCCCTGTGCTGTTGAGGACAACGGTGCGAAAATCCTCGCCGACAATCACCTTGATCCGATCTCTGTTTAGAAACCAGGTTACCGGAGAATTGGTAAGCCAATACGACCCGTTATGCCGGATAGAGGCTTGTCTTCCGGCAAATTTATTTGACGGAACCCTGCAGGCTTTGTTATTTTTTGTGCCGTAAAAAAATCCTCTTAGCCTCGTCCATGCCCAGCCCGAAGAATACGCTACCGCTTTTAGAAAGTCTACCAAGGAGAAGATCGCCTCCGCTTTCCTCATCCCCCTTAATACACTGCGGACATTCCAGAGCACAATCGATGAGATCTGTCCGACAATGACAGCAAAACTGTCCCTGGAGGTATTCCCTTTAAGGGCATCAAAAAATCCCCAATATTTCCGATAAAGCGTGCAATCCGCTTTTCCGAATTCAAAATGGTGTTTGATAAATTCAGCCAAGGTCCCGATGTGTTGATGATAGACAACGGCTTTCGGCACAAATCTGATTTCATACCCGGCTAAAGAAACGCGCCACCCCATTTCCGTATCTTCGCTGGTCACCAAGTCCTCGTCGAAATAACCGATTTCATCCAATATGCTTTTGCGGCAAATGGCATTGGCCGTAATCACGCGCGGCAAATCTTCCTCGCAGAGACCCTCAATGCTGATTTGCTGAGAAAGAAGCGCCTTGGTTTGCGCATACCGCTCAAAAATAGTCTCCGGCCTGTGGTCCAGAATGTTTCCTCCGCAAAAAGCGATGCCGTCATCCGATAGAATTTCTTCGTATAGAATCGTAAGCCAATCAGCGGTGACGATACAATCGGAATCAGTAAAAGCAATAAAAACGGCTTTTGCGTTCTTTATCCCGCAATTTCTCGCCCAAGCCCTTCCTCGATTGGGCTCAAAAAGATAGGTGACCGGATATCTTAAGATGATTTCTTTAGTGCGGTCAGTGGAATGATTATCGACAACGATAATTTCCCTATCCTGCTCCGGAAAATCCAATCGCATCAAGGAATCCAGGCACGCCGGAAGCTTTTCCTCGCCGTTATAGACCACCACAACAATAGAAACTTTTGGCTTGCTATCTGATGCCATCTCTCGACCCTTGCTTTAAAAATACCTTTAAAACCGGTATTGATTGCAATCAGTAGTTCTTTTAAGCCTTTGAAACAATAAGGCCTTCCGTTTCCAGGTCTTTTATAAGGCTACGAATATCCTGGCTGGCTTTTTTGTAGTCAAGGCCATACTCCTCGCGGATCTTCTCAATAATTTGCTCACCGGTCTTGTTTTCATTTAAAAGCGACCAAGCGAAGGACCCTGTTTTGTTAAGGCTATAATACCGTCCGGAATCGAGATCGAGTATCACGACCTCTCCGTCGATAGTACGCCAGACTATTTTTTCAGTGTCGATACGGTAACGCTTTGATTGTTTTTTATTCATGGGATGGAAAACGATATACGGCCGGTATTTGGGATCGCACGATAATATAGCCTCCGCGAAACAAATTCATTTTATCATACCCTACTTTCATGTCAACAGACTAAAGCGCCCAAGAATAGAAAAAACTCGCCTCACAGCAGCGCATTCCGCCCGCCCATAAAAAAAGGGATTATATTTTCATATAATCCCCTTCAAGCAGATTGAGACAACTGCAGTTACTTAAGAGCCAGTTCCGGTTCCTTTTTGGTAATCGTCACTTCCGGATGTTTGGCAAGATTGGTCTTCTTGACCGTCACCGTATGATAGTTGGTGTCATTCTTGTAATAATCAAGCCCGCGCTCGATATACTGTTCATCAATTTTCTTGGGCGCAAAGAATTTTCTGCACATATCTCTGGCTGTCTGCGGGTCAAACGCCTTACAGCAGTAGACATCGACCGAAATATAATCCTTAGGCGTCAGCGTATGAATAACAATCGAGCTTTCGATCAACGGTGCCCAGCCCGAGAGACCGGCTTTGTCCGGAAAACGTTTCTCGTCGCTGCGAAATATATTCGGCGGTGCCTGCTTTTCCATCCCCAGCTTATCAACCATCTCATCTAAGAACTGGTAACATAAGGTCAAGTCATCGCATGCACCGGTTTTGCAGCCGTAGAGATCCAACAAAAGCTGATAACCAAATACTTCATTCTTCATCATAGTCGCGCTAATCGGAGTCCTCCTTGTTAATGATTAACTTAATTATTTTTATACTATATCTACAGAAGAATGCAAGGAAAAAATATATTTTTTATAATATTTTTTTAATTTATTTCCGGAGATTTTGAGTACACCGATGCCTTACCGGAAGAAAATAGAGCATTTTTGATGGAATTAGCGAATGGATACGAGCAAAAAAACTAAAACAACAATAAATACAATAAAAAACCATACCACTTTCCGGTTTGCGTACCGAATCCGGCTTAAAAATCCGTTCCCGGCCCTCTCCAAGCTCTCTCCGCAGAAATGGCAAAGCAGGGCATCGTCATCGCTGATATAATTTCCGCAGGCAGGGCACTTGTATTCAGCCATAAAACTCCTTATGATTTAAAATAAATGGTTTTCTTGTCGTTATTATTACATCTGCCATCGTATCCGTCAAAAATATTATTATTTTTTCGCTCTCTCTTGTTCCATATTTCTATTTGCATTTTAAAAGAGAGTGATTTAATATGACTAGGCATCGGTAATAATTTCCTGGCACAAAATCGGAGAATGCACTCATGGATACATATTCTATTTTAAAGAAAGTACGAGCTCAAAAACCCCTCATCCATCATTTAACCAACTGGGTGACGATTTATGACTGCGCCAACATCGTTAAGGTTTTCGGCGCTTCCCCGGTAATGGCCCATGCCCCCGAAGAAGCCGCCGAAATGACACAGATGGCATCGTCGCTGGTACTGAATATCGGCACCTTAACCGTTGATTTTGTCGAAGCGATGAAATTATCGGTCAAGGCGGCCAATAAAAAAGGAATTCCGGTTATCCTGGATGTCTGCGGCGCCGGGGCAACACAATTACGAGATAAAAAATGTTTTGAACTGGTTGACAATTTCCGCATCGACATTATCAAAGGCAACACCTCGGAAATCGCGCGTATCGCCGGAGAAAAGATTCAGACCAAAGGCGTTGATTCCGCTGATGTTAAAAATAACTTGGCCGATCTGGCAAGAGGCCTTTCCCTTAAATATAAAAATACAGTCGTTATCACCGGCGAGAAGGACATTATTGCGGATGGCAAAGGGCATTGTACCGTTAAAAACGGCCACGCCATGATGGGCCAAATTGTCGGGACAGGATGCATGGCCGCATCGGTTATCGGCACCTTCGCGGCGGTTGAAGACAATTTAAAGAAGGCAGCAATGGCAGCCCTGTGTTGTTTCGGTATTGCCGGAGAATTGGCCGCGAGAGAGGCAACCGGGCCCGGATCATTTAAAGAGCGGCTATTTGACGAAGTTTACAATTTAAACAAAGAGAAGATCCAAAAAATGCAGAAGGTTAGATGATACGCGGTTACTACTTTATTACCGACGAAAGGCTGAGCAAAAACGGCGTTACCAACGATGTCCGTAGCGCCGTCGCTGCCGGTGTTAAAATAATTCAATACCGCAATAAAATCGCCGATACCGCTACGATGCTCAAAGAAGCATTCCTGCTTAAGAAAATTTGCAGAAATTCCGCTTTTATCGTTAACGACAGAATCGATATTGCCCTTGCCGTTAATGCCGATGGTGTCCACATCGGCATGGAAGATATGCCCTATACGGCCGCGCGAAAACTTCTTGGCAAGAACAAAATAATCGGCGTTACCGTCCACACCCTTACGGAGGCGATTACGGCAGCAAAAAAAGGCGCTGACTATTTGGGAGTCAGCCCAATCTTTGCCACTGCCACAAAGAAAAACGCGGGGCCCCCCAGCGGAACAGCACTGATCAAATCCATAAAAAAGAATTGCGATATTTCGATTGTGGCTATAGGCGGGATTAATTTACAGAATGCACCGCAGGTTGTTGAAGCCGGAGCAGATGCCTTGTGTGCAATTTCAGCGGTTGTCACCAAAGGCAACGTTAAAAAAGAAATCAGGAAATTCCAGGAACTTTTTCGCTAACACCTAAGTTTACCGCAAAAATTTATTTGGGTTCAGCCGCCTTCCCTCTCCCAAAGATCGCATGAAACGTTTCTCTTAAGATACCTCCCGTGCCTTTAATGACAGCAGCCGTATTCTTGGTTGTCTCATCGAAAATCTTTGTACCGCCGGACAAAGCCGACGCCACCGGCTTCTGGATCGAATCGAGGTTAAATTTTATAAGATTCTTGATCGCCGTACCGGTAACCGCCTTCACGATAACGATACGTACGACAGAATGAATTCCGTCGAGATTACGAAATTCCTCATTCAGGTTAAGGTTGTACTCACGAATCACCGTGGGGGTTTTCGAATAATCCTTAAAAACGATCTTTGAGATCTTCAGCCGCAGGCGAGCGATAGCAAAGTGACGGGATGATTTTGATTCCGAAATTTTAAAGGCCTTCAAATTCAAAACACCCTGTTTATTTCTGGCAATTAAGAATTCTTTTAACTCCACGCGCATATCCCGAATCTGAATTCTATCGCTTAAGACTGAACTCAAATTATAATCGGCATAAACCGCCGGCGCATCAGCCAAAACAGAATCCTCAAATTCATCGGGATTAAATATTCTTAACCCCTTGATATCGATAAACTGTTTTGATAAAACGCCCAGGCGAAAATGCCCTATCTCGATATCAAGGCCGGTCGCTGTCTTAACCGCTTTTTCGACAAGGAATTTATAGATAAGATCTTGCGCAAAATCAACGGCAAGGAAAATACCTGCGAGAAAAATAATAATGGTAATTTTCTTAATCACAATCTCTGTCTTTCCTAAAACATTTTAGCCTTTGCCAAAACACGGCTTTAACATAAAACAAGGGCATCTCTTTAGATAATGCCCCTCCTGCTTCATCTTATAATCTTTAAAAAGGTCTATCCTCTGTACTCAGCGAACAAATCAGTGCTGAGATAGCGCTCGCCCGTACTGGCAAGAATAACAACAATCATCTTACCTTTATTTTCGGGCCTTTTGGCCACCTGCAATGCCGCACAAACAGCCGCCCCCGAGGAGATTCCGGCTAAAATACCCTCCTCACGCATCAGCCTTTTGGCAAAAGTAAAAGACTCTTCATTATCTACTTGGATAATCTCATCGATTATTTTCGTGTCAAGAATGCCGGGGATAAACCCCGCGCCGATTCCCTGAATTTTGTGAGGACCGGGTTTTCCCCCGGAGAGAACCGGCGAACCTTTGGGCTCAACGGCTATTGCCTTAAACGAAGCCTTTCTTTTCTTGAGAACCTCCGCTATCCCTGTAATCGTCCCGCCCGTTCCCACGCCGGCAATCAGAATATCGACTTTGCCATCGGTATCTTTCCAGATTTCCTCGGCGGTCGTTTTGCGATGAATCTCGGGATTGGCAGGATTCTCAAATTGTTGCAAGATAAGATACCGCTCGTCCTCTTTCGCCATCTCCGTCGCCCTGTTGACCGCGCCCCGCATCCCTTCTACGCCGGGTGTTAAGATAATCTCCGCACCAAAAGCCCTCAAAAGAGCCCGTCTTTCTAAGCTCATCGTTTCCGGCATCGTTAAAACCAATTTATACCCTTTAACTGCGCAGACAAAAGCCAAGGCAATACCCGTGTTGCCGGAAGTCGGCTCAAGCAAAACGGTGCCCTTCTTGATCCTGCCGTCTTTCTCTGCCGCTTCAATCATGCTTAGGCCGATACGGTCCTTGACCGAACCCGCGGGATTAAAGAATTCCAGCTTTGCCGCGACATCGGCAACGCAACCCTCGGTAAGCTTATTCAATCTTACCAAAGGAGTTTTACCGATCAGTTCGGTAATATTATTCGCAATATTCATTTTTAAAAGGCCTCCATCCTATTAAAATCGTATACGATTAGAAATCTCAAATCGGCGTAATTTTACCCACAGAACATCTAATTAATAGATTGATTATAACACCCAGCCAAACTTTGTTCAACCCAGATTTTGCGCTACGTTTTTATTCTCGACGGGAATCGACAAATGGAAGAATACAACGCAAAATCTGCCTTCGGCCGCCTTTGGCGGGGCTGTGCAGAATCCGGGTTCAATCGGTAACGGGTGCACACCTTGGGTTTCTGAAGAATCGGATCACCCTTAGCTTTTCATTCTCTTGAATTCAACCATTGAATAAAAGTGCCCCCCGAGCATGATAGAGAAGATATCAAACGGCACCCGGTAACGGGGATCTCCGATAAATACCGCTGCGGTAATAATGATAACCAGCAGGGCAAGGTAGGGAAGAACCTGGGGGCTGGTGACGATTCTTTTAAATTGAAAAAACAAAAGGGCAATTGCCGGCAAAATGACAAGGACGACAAAAGCAATATTGAAATATTTAACCACCTTTGGCTGTATCCCCTCGAGCGCAGAGGTCGGCCAAATGACGGTGGAATAAAACAAATCGTAGATATTCTCAAGGGAATAGGCGATCGCCTTGGGGATATCTTTACGCACTTCTTTTAACCCCTCCTTAAAAAAGAATCCGGAGTCGTACGGCCCGGCATTGAAACGCTCGGTGCCGCTGTAGCCCTTTTGAGCAGCGACGGGGGATCCGTACCCGAAATAAGAATTCCGTTTAGCGTCACGAAATTCCACCATAGCCACGTGCGTTCTTCCGGTATAAAAGGTTGCGCCTCCGGTGGTGGCAATAATTCCAAATTTACCGGTTAAAGAAAATATTCGAAAGCATAAAAGAACAAACAGGGGAAGAAAACCCAGCATACAGAAGAACGGGTTTGAGGCCAACTTATACTTTCTGAAGTTAAACAGCCACCAGATCCCGAATAGGGGAACAAAAAGAAGGATGCATTCTTTGAAAGAAGCGCTCAAGACAATAAAGAGGCCCGCAAGGAATGAATAAAGCCACTTTTGCTGCTGGCCTTTTGCAACAATACTTTTCAGGATAAAATAAAACATGACGCTTAATCCTAAGATAAACGGTGTTTCGGACATCAGGTAGCCGCTGAAATCAATAAACAGGTAATTAGCACTCGAGATAATCAGGGCGATCCGGGCTGCTTTTTCGGTAAAGAGGATTTTGGTAGAAAGATAAATAAACAGGCAAGAGATAACCCCTGCCAGGATATTGAAGATTTTTATCCAAAAGAATGGTTGGGGCAGCCGGAAAAATGCCGAATAAAGGTAATGCGTCCCCGGAGGATGGAATGAATCAAAAATCCCTTCTTGAACACCTTTGGACAATTTAACCGCTTTATAGTGATAATCCCCCATATCACTATAAAGATACTTCTCGGGAGGGTGTATGAAAAAAACAAAAACGGTCCTTAAAATAAAGGCGCATAATAAAATTGCAAGAATCCCGGCAATCTTTGCCTTCCTATTATCCATTGTCATCAATGCATGTGCCTTCCCGCTGATTCGATATCCTTCTTGATATCTTACGGACAAAAATTAAGATACGGTTATTTGGCGTTAGGGAGTGGCCAGCGGGCCCGCTAAAATCGTCGGATGATTCCTATCTTGCTTCTGCCGAAGGAACCTTTTTCCTTAGATAAATCATCAGAATAGAAATGGCCGCGGGAGTAACGCCCGAAATCCGATTGGCCTGCCCTAAAGAGAGCGGTGAAAATTTCTTTAGCTTTTGCCGGATTTCCGTCGACAGCCCCGAAACACGGGAATAATCAAAGTCGGGCGGGATTTTAATATTCTCGATGCTTTTAAAACGTTGCACATCCTTTAATTGCCGCTGGATAAACCCTTCGTACTTGATTTCATATTCGACTTGGTCGATAACGGTTGCGGGCAATTTCTTTAGCTTTCCGTCAAAAGGCGCGATCATATCATAGGTCACGCCGGGCCGTTTGAGAATATCGCTTAAAGTCATGGACCGTTTTAAAGGGCTGCTATTTATCTTTCCCAGCACCGCATCCAATGATTTGCTGGGAGAAACATATGTTTTCTTAAGATGCTCAATCTCTTTCTCGGCAGCGGCATATTTTCGGCATATCTTTGAATAATCACGTTTTTCGATAAGGCCAAATTCATATCCGTACCCGGACAAACGTTTGTCGGCGTTGTCTTCCCGCACGATTAAGCGGTATTCAACCCGCGAAGTAAACATCCGGTACGGCTCATCCGTTCCCTTGGTCGTCAAATCATCGATTAAAACTCCGATATACGATTGATGGCGTTCTAAGATAAACGGGTCCTTGCCTTTGATTTTTAAAGCCGCGTTAATTCCGGCCATGATACCTTGCGAGGCAGCCTCTTCATAGCCGGTCGTCCCGTTAATTTGGCCCGCCAAAAAGAGGTTCTGGATTTTCTTTGTCTCTAAGCTGTGGTAAAGTTCGGTAGGAACTACAACGCCGTGCTCAATAGCATAGCCGGGACGGATAATTCGCGCAGATTCCAGGCCCTTGATCGAGTGAACCAATTGTTCTTGCACATCAAAAGGGAGGCTCGTCGAGATACCGTTGGGATAGTATTCAAAAGTATCTATTCCTTCCGGCTCTAAGAAAACCTGGTGGCTTTTTTTATCGGAAAATCTAACGATCTTATCTTCTATGGAAGGACAATAGCGCACGCCCGTTGACTTAATCACCCCCGAATACATGGCCGAGCGGTTTAAATTCGCCCGGATAATCTCATGTGTCTTTTCGTTGGTATGGGCAATATGGCAGGGAATCAATTTTTGATTGATTTTCTTTGTCGAGAAGGAAAATGGGACCGGATTTTTGTCCGGAAATTGTGACTCGAGCTTCTTAAAATCAATCGTACGTCCGTCTAAGCGGGGCGGCGTTCCGGTCTTAAAACTTAAGGTCTCAAGCCCTAAGTCTTTTAAATTCTGCGCCAATCGGTCGCTGGCCGGCTCGCCGATTCTGCCTCCGGCAAAAGTGGTCAGCCCGATATGAAGGCGGCCTTTAAGAAAAGTCCCCGGCGCTAAAATAACGGCCTGAGAATAAATCTCCGTACCGATTCCTGTCTTAATGCCACGCACCCGGCCATCTTTAACCAGCACCTCCGCTACCTTATCTTGGCGCACATCCAGATTCTTCTGGTGCTCAACCACACGGCGCATATACAGCTTGTAACCCATCCTGTCCGATTGGCAACGTGAGGAGCGTACCGCCTGGCCTCTGGAGGTATTCAGCTGCCGGAACTGGATAGCGGTTTTATCTGCGGCTCGGGCCATTTCTCCGCCCAAGGCATCGATTTCTTTGACCAACTGGCCCTTGCCGACTCCACCGATGGCAGGATTGCAACTCATCTGGCCGATGGTTTCGATATTAATAACCACCATGAGCGTCTTTAAACCCATGCGGCTAGAGGCCAACGCGGCCTCAACACCGGCATGCCCACCGCCGACAACAATACAATCATAATGATGGATATTCATATCAACAAACCTTTATCCAGACATAAAAAAACGGTTAGAATAAAATCACTTAAATTTTTTTTCCGATTCTAAAGAGGGTATTAACGAGGGTAAGGAGGAAAAAAACTCCTACGATAATATTCAGGTCAAGATATTGAAAATTGCTGAAAGTGATAATAAGGATTCCGGCGAGAGAAACCGCCCACATGACATACATAACAACAGTAAAAAATATATCCATATCTTTTTTCCCTTCAAGCCCAAACGGTAATTGTTTATACCATACCGTTTTACGAAAGTTTTGTCAACATTTTCGTAAGAAAGAACGGTGATTTTTGAGTGATTGAGGGTAAAAACGGAAGTGCGTTTTAAACTTAATGTTTAGGGCCACTGCAGGATTCGCGCGTGACTAAGTCGGGAGACAAGATGATCTTTGCGGGCGTGGTCTTTTTACCGGCCACAATAGCATTAAGGTACCTGACGGCTTCTTCGGCCATCTTAAAAAGAGGCTGACGGATTGTGGTTAAACCAATCGGCCCATACAAGGCAGAAGGATTATCGTCAAAACCGATAATCGAAATATCCTGTGGCACTTTAAGCCTTTTTTCCATAACCACTTCAATGGCCTCCAGCGCCATGTCATCGCTGGCGGCAAATATGGCCGTGGGAGGGTTTTTAAGCGACAGGAATTCTTCGACAGCGCTACGGGCACAGCGGCGGGAATAGTCCCCCTTATAAATATATTCGTCCCGCAGGGTGATTCCTTTCTTTTCAAGAGTTTCCTTAAATCCGTCCAGGCGGTGAGCCCCGGCCTGGGTGTTGACATTTCCGGTTATAGTGGCAATGCGTTTATGCCCAAGGCCGACTAAATATTCCGTCGCGATCTTAGCGCCCTTGATGTTATCAACGGCAATATAATTGACATCTAAATCCTCAACGATATTGTTGATAACAATGCAGGGGACACCTTCCTCAAGGACTTCCTGGACCTGTTTCTTATTCTCGATAATGTCGGCGAAAATAACCCCGCCCATGGCATTGGTATTAACCGGGCTATTGCCGTCGCTGATATGAAAAACTAAATCCAGGTGCAGGGTCTCACAGGCATGGCCGACACCGCGGATAAGCTCGATGGCGTAAAAGGAATGGAACAAGCCCGGATAGCCGGGCATCACTAAGCCTACGGAATTGTTAAGGCCGCTGGCCAGCCGCTGGGCAGCAAGATTGGGTTTAAATTTTAGATGAGCAACAGCCTCTTCGACCTTAATGCGGTTTTGCTTGCTAACGGTAGGAACGTTATTGATAACGCGGGATACAGTGGTAATCGAAACCCCGGCTCGGCGGGCAACGTCTTCGATGCTGATTCTTTTTTTAACCACAGTCTTACAACCTTACTTTACGATATCACCGGCTTTAATCTTGGCGCCTTTTTGCTTGATATCGGCCGCGCAAATATCTTTTCTGACCTGGATGACTTCGACACTGGCAATAAATTTCGTTCCCCGATAAACACTCAGCTTATCGCCGATACGCACCCCGGCATTTTCTCCTCGGTCAATAACAATAAAATTATTTTCCGTATTTATACTCACGACACGCCCCTCAATACCAACGGCGCTGGCTGAGGGTTGAGAAACCGCGGCAGCAGGATTAGGCGCGCTAACGATAATGGGGGGAAGCTCGACCTCCTTGGAGGAGGAAGCCGATGTCTTTATCCGTTGGTCTAAGTTCTTTTTGATATCAAGGACTTCGTCGATTCTATTCTGGATAATGCTTTCGGTCTCGGAAAGTTTTCGCTCGACGGTATCCCGCTCTTCGCCCAGTTTCGTGATATTCTTCTCTAAGGCAATTTTAGCGGCCGATAATTCTTTGACCTGGGCGCGCAGATTTAAGTTTTCTTCCTTGAACTTATCCAAACGGTCCGCGATATAACGTTTGTCATTCTTCTCTTTGGCGAGTTCAATCGAGAGGCTGTTGGCTAAGTCCTCGCTATACTTGATCTTCCGCTCGATTTCTTCTTTGTCGTTCTTTAGCTGTCCCAACTCTAATTCCAAGTCGGAACTCTTTTTCTTAAGCTCCTCGACCTCGGTGGAGCCGCTCGACAGCTTGCCCTGCAGCTCTTCGATTTTTAATTCCAGCGAAGCTTTTTCCTTTAAGACATTCGCCCAGTATTTTTCATTGCTTAAACTTTCCGGAAGCGCGATTGTCTCGGCCTGCTGTTCGCCAGCGGCTTGCTCCTTGGGCTGCTCCGGGACCTCCTTTGAAACCGCCGCTTGCTGCTGTAGCTGCGCCAACTCCTGGAGTTTCTCCTGGAGCTTGCTCATCAAATCATCGCGTTCTTTTCTAAGCTGATCAACCTGCCCCTTCCAGTCATCACGTTCACCTGTTAACGTGACCACCTGGGTGTTGATATCGTCGAGTTGTTTTTTAATCTTGGCTTGGATGGATTGAGCTTCTTGGAGTTGCGTATCTAATTTTTTATTATCTTCGGTGAGCTTTTTTTCGCTTGCCTGGTAGGTTTCGATTGTTTTATTCTTATCGCTGACAGTCCGCTCGAGTTTTGTCTTATCATTAAGGAGGGAGACGCACAAAAATACGCTTGCAACAATAAGCACAAACAGTATGACGATAATCAGCTTGCCGGTTTTCGACATCCCTTTTTCTCCTTTTGAGAATGACGCAAAATAACTATATCAAACTATTTACGGCAAAACAAGAAAAATTAGATATTTTTTGACTCTTTTATTTAATATTACTATATTTTGGAAAAAATATAAGAGTTATTTATGATATTTGTAAATCCAACTGCGCAGGAGAATTGGGAGAGAATGGAACAGGGCAGCCCCGCACCCGGTTCACCGGGTGCGGGGCTGCCCTTAATCAAAAAAATCAATTACGGCAAATATTACGCCGCGTCTTTATTCGTACCTTAAATCATCAAGATAAAACGTACAACCCTCGGGATTGACATCCACGTTGGTCGACCAGGCAAAACCACCGCTGACATAAGAGAGGTCTTTGCCCCGCAGGTCGATTGAATACTCCCTCCACTGGGGCGTTAAAATAACCGGGCCCACCATCGCGGAATCGGAGTCGGGATAGTCACCGCTGACTCCACCCATTTTAAACTCCTCGATACGTTCTCCGCCTTTCTCGCCCTTAGCCCAAAACGTAAGTTTCGTGGCTCCGGTTAAATCAAAACCGCCTTTACGGGATCCCCAATTATTCGCCGGATTCTGCCAATACATCCCCGCCCACTTTGCTCCCTGCTTGGAACAAACAGTATCATAAACGATTTTGATACAGTTCTTTCCTGAATGGCAATTTTGCGACCAGATATCATCGATATTCAGGCATTTGCCGTCCGGCATAAAACCCGATGGAATAAAATGGTTATCGGGTGACCCCTTATCGGCAAAAATCGAGAACGGACGAAAGTCTCCCGTCCCCGCGTCTTTCTTTGTTGCCAACTTCTGCTCCTGAGCACCGGAGACAGACTGTTCCGCCGCCTTGGCAGAAACTGCCTGCTGTTGGCTTGATGCCTTACCGCATCCCACCGCAAAAATAAAGCATCCGGCCACCGCATAGAGAATTATACGTTTCATTTTTTTAAAATCACCTTTCCTTGGGCCTTTACACCACTAAGAAAATAGTGCGGATTCTAAATCCGGAGAACAAAGGCCAATACCGCGCAACTTCAGTTGCGCAGTACTGGGCCACTACCCGGTATTAACCGCCTCTATTGCAATTCATTTTACAAAAGTCAATAAAATCGTATTTACCTTGATGCCGTTAAGCTTATCTTACTCTGCTGTTTTTAATTCTGCTATTTGCCTTTGAGCAGCATCCACCGGTTTCCAGAACCAACCCTGAGGATCCCAGCATTGGGCAAACGAAAAATCGTTAACCACTTTTTCATAAGCCTCTTTGGCCTCTGCGTTCTTGCCGGCCTTCTTTAATGCCTCGCCCTTGATGAAGAGGCATGTTCCCACGTCATTGAGGGCCCAGAACCCGAATACCTTGTCTTTCTCGACCGGATATTCATTGGCCGCTTTCAAAGTCGCCTGCATTTCTTTGGCCTTGGCTTCATAAAGCTCAAGACATTTGCCGGTATAGGCTAAGACAGCGTCGAGGTCATTGTTGGTTAAAGCAGCCCACGCCTTGGTGGCCAGCGTCGATGAGGTATAATCACCGAAATCCAGCGTTGAGCCTGATGCGATCGCCGCCAGTTTTTCTTTTGCAGCCTCGGCAGGTTTCCAAAACCAGCCCTTAACGTCCCAGCATTGGCCGAAAGAATATTCGTTAATCAGTTTGTTGAAAACTTCCTTGGCCTCATCATTCATCTTGGCCTTGCGATAGGCCTCGCCCTGAATAAAAAGGCAGGTGGCCACATCGTTAAGAGCCCAGTAGCTGAAAATCTTATCGTTAGCACCCGAGGCATACTCGCTAAGGCCTGCCTGCATTTTCTTCGCCTGTTCACCGTAAAGATCCATACATTTGTTGGTGTAGGCTAAGACCGCCTCAATGTCCCCTTTTTCTAACGCCGCCCATGCCTTACCGGTCAAGGTCACGGAACGAAAATCCCCGAAATCATAAACCGCCGCAGAGGCCGGCTGCGCCAACGTGACTGCCGGACACAGACCAATGGTTACCGCCGCCAGCAAAACCATAAACATCGTCCTTCTCATCACTTCCTCCTTTTGATTGTTTTATTGCTGTGGTTTGCTTTTGTTTTTACCCGTTAACTTCGCCTAAACAATTTTCTCCTAAGACTGATTCCAAAGCCTTTTATATAAATAATAGCTTTGCCTCAATTGCCTTAAGAAGGGACTGCTCTTGCCGTCTCCCTGGCCGCAGAGGCCAAACCATTCCTCATACATATAGCCGTCGGGAAACGGGCCTATAGCGCCCGCAGTTCTATCGTGATTGGAGGGCTCGTAATTCTTCCACCACTCGTCAATCCATTCAAAAACAATGCCTCCGATGGCATTGCCCACGCCCTCCGCACTCTTAGCGGAATTGGACTCGATATCCAGCCAGTTGCCTAAATGATAATCAGCCTGGGCCTTCTCGGCCTCTTCACGCGTCAAGTTAGTCGCATACCCGGGACAACCGAATTCCGAAATAAAGGCGGGCTTTCCGGTGGCGTCAAACACCTGCTCCCAGAAAGAACCAAATCCGTAATCACCCCGGTAGGCATTCGCCGCATAGACATCCACATCGGGACAATATTTGGCAAATATATCCAAGTATAGCATATCGCCGTTACACATGGCAACAGGATGATTGGGGTCAATAGATTTGATCATCAAGGCCACTTCATTAACAAATTTATAATAGGCCTCGGGTTTTTTATCCGCGTTACAGGCAACACCGTAATTATTTTCATTGCCCAAAAGCCACATGAGAACATACGGCTCGTCCTTGTATTCCATAACCATCTTCCTGACCGATTCCATCATGGCAGAGCGATGTTGCGGATTTTCGTAATCGGTTCCTTCGTACCAGCTTGCGCCCGAACCCAAAGCATACTTTCCCAAGAAGTCCGCCAGGATAACACGGATACCGTATTCCTTATACATAGCTCGCAAGAGATTCTTATCAGGTTCAAACGGCTGATGATAAAAACGGATGGTGTTGGCCCCCAATTCCTCGAGCAGCCTGAAGTCACCTACCACCAATTCATTCACATCTTGGATGTTATTTAAGTTCCCGTCAACCCAAGAATCGTACGGCCCGTCAGCCTTGCCGTTATGATTGGTATCTTCCGTCATCCAATTAACCAACGTTCCCTTGTCCGGGCTCTGCCCTACCTTGGTAGGGGCATAGGTAATACCTTTGATTATATACGGTTTCCCGCCGACAAGCATCTGCCAGTGGCCATTTTCATATTGAACCAGACGCACTTCGCCTTGCCCTAAGCTTCTTTTGATTTTCCCCAAGTTAACACGCTGCTTATTTAAATTCAATCGTTCCGCCACGTGATCCATAAAACTTTTCTTCTTGAGGATTCCCGGCGAAGTAATCACAATATCATTGGCGATATCGTTATCAAAACCTTTAATGACCTGGATCTTGGCTCCCTTAAATTGCAGATTCAACTCCGGATGCAAGCGAACCAGGTGCCGGATCTTGGCGACAGCAGCCTGACCAGGATACCAGGGCGTACGCCAGTAGGTCCGGCCGGTGGCATTGGGAAAATGCACGATAATTGCCCGATAAGCCTTTAAGGCCTCATAATACATCTTGGCTTTTTCAAAGATTAATCCGATATAAAAAAGCTTAACTCCCCAGGGTTCGGGAGCCGTCGCCCATTTATAAAAAGCCGCCTCCAAATCCGCGCTGTGCACAAAATCCCAGTGGCTGCCCTCCAGCCTTCCTTCTTTTCTGACCCGATTATAACCGGGGTCTTTTAAAACCGAACCCGTATTCGGATAAATCCCTTCGCCGATCGCCTCGGATAATCCTTTGGGATCAGTAGCCTCATAATGATACTCTTTAGTGCCCGCCCCGATAAATCTCCCGTACTTCGCGTAATCGACAACGTCTTCTTTTCCCTTAAAATGAAGCTGGGGCAAGGTCTTTTTTTCTTCCTTGGTAACGACAACAGGTTTTTCCTCCGCTTTCTTACCGTTCAGCATGTCAATACTCGCCTGGCTTTTCTCCGCCACCGACCAAAACCAGCCGCGCGGATCCCAAGCCTGCGACCATTTATATTCATCAATGATTTTTTGGAAAATCTGTTTGGCCTCTTCGCTGCGGCCGTTTTGCATCAGGGCTTCGGCTTTAATAAATAAGCACGTGGCCACATTGTTTAACGATTGATAATCGTCTTCCTGGCCGGGCATGGGAAAAGTCCCTAAGCTTGCCTGTTGGTTCTTGGCCTCATTGTCGTAGGTATCAACACATTTTTGGGTAATCGATAGAACCTTTTCCAAATCGTTTTTCCCTGAGGCTTCCCAGGCTTGACGGACGAATTCTTTGGAAGGAATGTCGGAAGGAACATCTTGGGCAAGGGCATAGGAGTTGGGGTTTAGGGCATAGAAGAAAAAGGCCAGGGCCAACATTTTCATTGTTAAGCCCCAGCCCCTAGACCCTAATCCCTGAACCATAGACCCTAAACTTCTCATCCCGCAAATCGCTCCTTAAGGAAAGACTTTTATGATGTATTTTCGAATGCTCAAGTATACACCAATAATGGGGCAGAGGCAACATTTAGACTATCATTCATGCCGGGCGTTCAACCCGCCAAAATTCCCCGTCCGAAAGGACAGGATTTGCTTAAAGTTGCTAAATTACCCCCATCTTCATTAGATAAATAATATTGTACCCACCGGGTTTGTTTGTTATAATACGAAACTCATAATCATTCAAGTAAAATATTATTTACCAGGGAGGGAATGAATGGAACAAGCAGCGAATCAGCCAACCCACCATGTAACAGCCCGTGCCGATCGTATTTCTTTCTTTCAAAAATTCGTCTACGGGATGGGGTCGTTCGTTAACCAATTTGCCGGCGCTGCGATGGGGAGCTTAATTCTTGTTTTAAACCTTGGGCTCGGTGTCAATCCCGCCTTAGTCGGAACGATAGGAGCTATCCCTCGTTTTCTCGATGCCTTTTCCGATCCCTTAATCGGCTACAGCTCGGACAATACCCGAACCCGCTGGGGCCGCCGTAAGCCCTGGATATTGTTTGGGGCCCTTTCTTCGGGAATTTTATTAGCCATGATGTTCCAGCTCCATCCGGGAAAAAGCGAAATGTTCTATTTCTGGTGGGTCTTGGGAATCCAATGCCTCTTTGTTATTGCCTTCGCCTGCTATTCAATCCCCTGGCTTGCTCTTGGATATGAAATGACGCCGGATTATCATGAACGGACACGGTTGCAGGCAGTCGCCAGTTTTTTTGGCCAACCCGTCTGGATTATTGCAGCCTGGATTCCGATGGTCATGACTTCAAAAGAAATTCCTATCAAAATATGGAATTGGACTTTAACCGTTATCAATAGTCCGTTTAAAGATATCGTCGAAGCATCACGGGGCCTTGCGATCTTTGTCGGGATCTTTATTACCGTCTTCGGGGTCCTTCCGGCTCTTTTCAATAAAGAACTTTACGGGAATTTACCCCGGCCGGAAAAAGCAAAAGGTTATAAAAATGTTATTAAAGACATCTTGCACAATTGTGCCACTTCTTTCAAATGCGGCCCGTTTGTCAAGCTGGTCACGGTAACATTCCTGATCTTCAACGGATTCATGCTGGCCTCCGCCTTCACCGCTTATGTTGTTTTCTTCTATGTCTTTGGCAATCAACCCACCATGGACCTGATGTACCAAAACGGCGGGGCCTTGCTGGGTGTCTTTGGGTCACTCAGTGCCATTTGTACTGCCTTCGTCGCCATTCCCTTAACAACATGGATTTCGACAAAACTCGGCAAGCGCAAGACCTTTTTAATCACCATGTCGCTGGCAATCTTTGGTTACGTCTTAAAATGGGTCGGATATAACCAGCAATATCCTTATTTACTGATCGTCGCGGCGCCATTCTTGGCGTTCCACCTGGGGTCGCTGTTTACAATCGTCTGCTCCATGGTCGCCGATGTATGTGATCTTGATGAGCTTCAGACCGGCACCCGCCGGGAGGGGATGTTCAGCGGTATTTTCTGGTGGGTCCAAAAGCTGGGCATGGCCGGGGCATCGCTCCTCGCCGGAATCCTCCTCAATGCAACCGGTTTCAAACAGGCGCTAGGCCTCAACCAGACAGCGGACGCTTTGTTTTACATGAGAGTTTGCGACGTCGGAATTCCGATTGTGACCTCTTTGATCGCTATTTACATTATCATGACCTTTGATATCACAGAAGCTAAAGCCTACGATATCCGCCAGCAGGTCGAACGGCGAAGAGAAGACAGGCGAAAAGAAGAACGGCGTGCAGAAGAAAGACGCGCAGAAAAAAGACGGGAAGAAGAAAGACGAGGAAGGCAGTTATAGAGGCTTTCGTTCTGTTTATCCCTGGAGCTTAAGGAAAACGTGACAAAACAACCTGACAATAAAAGTATGAACTCAAAACCGGTTATTATTTTTCCATACCGAGGGTATGAGAATAACGAACAGTGTGAATGGTATTTTTGGTGGACCGTTGACCGATGCAAAGAAATCGATCCCAGGCCGATCGTTGTGTTGCCCCGGGATACAGTCATAAAGCAGAATGCCGTTTCTTTCATAAAAGATGAGCGATACAAGACCCTCGAGGTTGTGCAAACCTGGTCGGTCGACACATCCCAGACATGGCTTGCCGGCTGGGGCCATGTGCTTGATAATTATCCTAAAGTAGAAAGAATTGTGCAAATCCCGGGTGACCTGGATTATGTCAAAGAGGATGTCAAGTTCTATGAAAACTTGAGCAGCTTTATTAAAACAACAGGTTCGGATATTGCCATAGGAGATTTTGGGACCGGGGATAAGTTCAGCGCCAAAAGCTTAGTCGATACCTACGGCTCGTACCCACTTCTCGCGAACTGGTTTCCGGAGATCTCGCAAAGCATAAGGTCCCTGCCTCTTCACAGATCGAGGTCCGAGTTTCTTAATATCAAGACATCGGTTTTGCGCGAGCTTATCATAAATAACAGAAATTTTGCTTATGAACAAACCCTGAACTTCTTGATCAAATCCTGGAATTACGATGAAGCAAAATGGAAATATAATATATCCGTATCTCCCCTAGGAAGCCTGTCGGACAATAAGTCTTTTAGGGATTACAGAGCCTCTGTTGACCAGATAGAGAGAATCGAACGGATGCTTTCTTTATTATGGCGGGAAATCAGGGAGCCAAAAAAGAAAGACAGCGTAGACGATAAAGAGTTCGAACAACAGTATACCGTGTTCAGCAACGAATACGACAAACTCTACACTAAATCAAAAGGCATTATGGAAACCGCCCGAACGACTCTAAGGGCCTTCTTGGGCGTATAGATTAAAACAAAACGGTTCCTTTAAAAAGAAACCCTGTTTCTCGTCGAGAAACAGGGTTTTTAACAAAGTGCCGTTTTCGCTATCCCCCCGTTGCCCCGTATGTAAAGCCCCGCATAATATGTTTTTGCATCAGTAAATATATAAAGATAATAGGAAGCGCGGCAATAGTCAGGCCCGCCATCAAGACCGGATAGTCCACGCTGTGAGCCCCCTGAAATTTCATAAGCCCTATCTGAAGCGGCATCAGGTCTTTATCGTTTAAAAGCAGTTGCGCTAAAATATACTCGTTCCACACAATTAAAGAATTAAAAATAACAACGACCGCAATGGCAGGCCTGGCCCACGGCAAGGCAACATGCCACCAGATACCCAATTTATTGCATCCCTCGATGCGGGCCACATCTTCCAAGTCAGACGGCAATTTATCAAAGAATGTCTTGAGCAAAAAGATACTCATGGAAAGCCCGACATTGATCATGCAAAGAATATAGCCGATGCGCGTATCGGCCAATCCCAATTTATTGACCAAAACAACCAGGGGAACAAAACTCCCCGGCAAGGGGATCATCATCGCGGCGATAAACATATAGAAAAAGAAATTCTTGCCCGGAAAACTCAAACGAGAAAATGCAAAAGCAGCCAGAGAAGCGACAACGACTATTCCCCCCACAACCGTACCCGTATAAAAGATGCTGTTGAGCAAATATATTCCAAAACCTCCGTCAACCCAGGCCTTGGCATAGTTTCCAAAATGAAGCGCAGACGGTATTAAAGACTTGTCCGTAAAAATAGTGTCCAGGCTCATCAAAGACGATCGAAACATCCAAAAAAGCGGAAACAAGCACGTCACGGCGGTCGCAATTAAGAAAGCATGGGCACCGACACCGCCTAAAACTTTTAATGCCCTGTAATACAATAAGTTCATATGTTTTTAATCCTATGCGATTGACTTTGAGAGTTCTTTGCGTTCGCTGGGTTCGTTGAGTTCGTTGTGTTTCTTACTCAGCCAACTCTATAACTCTATAAACCCTATAAACCCAATAAACCCAACAAACTCACTCAGGCTTGCTTTAACCTGTCCGAAATAAACTTAAACCCTAAAGAAACAGCAATTAAAATGATACCAAAAGCGACACCCTGCGCGCAGGCATAACCAAAATAGTGATCCAGCATCGAATCCAGGATCTCTGTTACCGGAACAGAAGTGTAGTCCACAAAACCGCTTCTGCCAGTCATCGAAATAATAAGGATAAACGACTGCATGGAACCTAAGATCGTCAGTATAACAACGACGAGGGTGACCGGTATCATCGCGGGAAGAGTAACATTCTTTAGTATCTTCCAGCTCCCGGCCCCATCAACTTTCGCCGCTTCATAAAGCTGCCGATCGATTGTCTGCAGTCCGGCCAAGAACATCAAAAATCCCCATCCAAAACCTTTCCAGGAGTGCACGATGGATATGCACGGCAAGGCCGTCCGGGGGTCGGACAACCAGTTATTGACCAAATGGGGAAAACCTGTTTTTACCAGTACGTAATTTAAAAGCCCGATAGGTTCACCGCTTTGCATTCCGGCATTTAGAATCCACGTCCACACTAAACCAACCACCACTTCCGATAAAACAGGCGGTATAAAAAAAACGACAATATAAAAATTCTTCATTCTTAGCTCGCGGTCACACAAAAGAGCGAGTGTAAAAGCCAGGGCATTCTGAAAGGTTAATGCCACGAGGGTAATAAATCCTGCGTTCATCAGAGAGCCCCACCATTGCCTATCCTGGAAAAGGTCGATAAAGTTCTGAAAACCTACAAAATCTTCCTTGAACTTAATAACATCAATCCCATTCCATTCAAGAACGGAAAGTCGAAATATATCGATAAAAGGATATACGTAGAAAGTGCAGAAGATAACAACAGCGGGCAAAATAAACAAAAAGCTCGTGAGATGCGCCCCCATGAAGTCCTTCGACTTTGGCTCAGAATGGTGAGCGAAAGTCGAACCATTTTTCTTACCCGGGTTCACCCGCCGCAATTCCGTGGGACGAGTCGAAGGGCCTGTCTCTACCATGTTAATTCTTTCGCCTGCTTTCTCTTTCCAAAACTTTTTCTTTCGCGGCTTGAACTTCTTGCGCAACTTCTTGGGGTGTTTTTTCTCCGATAATAATCGACTGAATTCCTTTAGTAAATCTTTCGCTCACCTTAGGATGCTCATTGACTCGCCATGCCGTCGGATGAGTCCCGTAGTCTGCGCCTTTGGCAAAGCCTGACAAAATAGGATCAACGGCTGAAAGTGCCTTTTTATTGGCGGGGAGATTTTTTGTTTCTGCCGCAAAGACAGCTTGTTGTTCTCGGGCTGTCAGCCATTTTAAAAAATCAATTGATTTTTGCTTATTCATAGATCCGCCATTAACCACAAACGACGAACCCGTGTACCAGATGGCCATAGGAAAATTTTTGCTCACGGCCGGGGGCAGCATAACGCCGTATTCGAGATTCGGATTCATATCCTTATAAACATTAACACACCAAGAACCGTTAAAGGCAAAGGCGGCGCGCTCTAAGGCAAAATCCTGCTCGGCATATTTGTTGCCTTTGATAACGATGCCCTTAACAAACGCGTCGTGATCGGCCAATATTTTAAAAAGATTAAACACTGTTATCCAGTCAGCATCGGTATACTTTACCTTGCCGCGGTAGGTCGCCATGACCTTTTCTTCGCCCATTACATTAAACGCATAATTCGAGGCAAAGCAATCGATCAGCCATGCCTCGCCCCAGCCGGACACAAAGCCGGCAAGGCCGACGCGCTTTAAGGCTTCGATGTCTTCGATAAGTTCCTGGAATGTCTCCGGGGGATTGGTAATGCCGGCCTGTTTGAGGAGTTTTTTGTTATAAAGCATCTGGATGGTGGTCACATCGATAGGGACCCCGTAAATACCGGGCCTGATCTTATAGATGTTGCTTTCTTCAAATTGATTAACCGCCAGGGCCTTGGGGAAAAAGCTCGATTCCCACTCGGAATTATTAAGCCGAAAATCATTTGTCAGATCCGCGACAAAACCGTTTTCGATAAACGAGGCAAAGACTTTCTTTTCGCCCAATACGCCGAAAATATCCGGCAGGACCTTGGCCTGGGCAGCGGCAATAACCTTCTGCGAGTAGGCGTCCGACGGAGCATAGAGTTCAAAATTGACTTTGATGCCCGTTTCCCGCTCGTATTTTTGGGCGAGCTCAACCAGCGCGTCGTGCCGGTCAGTCATCCAGTGCCAGACGGTAATCGTATCGGTATTTTTGTTTTTTCCGAATGTGCAGCCCGTAATATTTAAAGCAGAAATAACGGCAAGAATGGATAGAACAAAAACGCAGGAGAAAGGTTTTCTCATCCGCCCTTTTCCTTTGTGCGGTGGGTTTCCCTTAGAGATTTTGCCCCGCCTCCGGCGGGGCAAAATCTCTAAGGTTCATAGACAAAATATTTGTATCGAATGCTCCTTACTTACCGCTGGCCTCCATCCGGAACCATCATGATATTGATATTCGGTTTCCGGTTGTGCACAATAACGCCATCGGCTACATAAGTATGATAAGGATTAACCTCGAAATTGTAAATATTAACTTTATTATTTACAACTTCGATAGTTTGGATGGCAACGTCTTCGCCTTGAGTGTTCGTCAGGGTATCACCGACTTTTAATTTCCCTATCTCTGTCCAGGCTCCTTTGCTTAAAACCCGGTGGATAGGTGTCACCTTCATATGACCGTTCACGATCAAGAAAGTGTCCTCTTGGTCATGCTTAAAGACCTCCGTGACCTTGTCCGGCTTCATCTGCTTTGTCTCTTCGTCGAAGGCCAAGACCACATCACCGACGCTGATATTCTCAATCGGCTTTTGCGTCCCGTCTGCCATCGTGATCGGCGTCCCGGCCAAGAAACAGCCAGGCGCGCTGGTAATGGTCAGGGTGGCGTCGTCGAAGTAGGCCTGCGCAGGAAGCGGGTAACTTACCGCGTCATAAAAGAGATTGGCTCTAATTGTCGCAGTGGCAGCTGTACTAGGAATTGTTATATTGCTAACCGATAACAGCGTCCAAGGAGTATTTCCTCCTATCGTGTTAGAAGAATGGGTGCCGATTTCAGCGCCACTGGAATTCTTAAATATGACCAAAAGCTGGGCGCTGGCTGTTGCCAGCGGGTCAATAATCGTTCTACCGTAAATTGTAGCGGTTAACTTCCTTCCCGGCGTAACGTTAACCGTTTGTTCGACTGCTCCGTTATGATCCTGAAGAGATACCGGGAATTCAAAGAGCGCGGCATAACTCCCGCTATGAGAAAGCGTCGTGACTTCAGCCGGTTGAAAAGGCATGTCCCAATCGCTTAACCCATTTTCAAAACCGGAATTAAGCAAAGTTGTTTGCGCCGGAGGAGAAATATAGTCATAGGAATAAACGAAATTATCGAAGTTGCCTATCCCTCCTACTGCTTGGCTATCTCCCTGAGAAGCGAAAACAAACCCGCTGACTCTCACCTTGGTTGCGCCGGCAGGAATAGTCCCGGAAACATAAAGTTGCCGCCAACCATTATCCGCGGTTATTTGATCCGCATCAATGACATACGCGTCCCCTTGATTATCAATATACTCAAGCTGTATTCCAGCCGCCGCACTTGAAAAAACGCTTATGTCCGATTTAAGATAAGCGGTTAGATAAACATTTTGTGCCGCAGGAAATGGGCTTCCTTGCGCATTGTAATAGATATCCTGATAAATCGTGCTGTAATAATTTTGGGTAGTAGTTGAACCGATAGTCTTCTTAGCAGAATAAGGAGAACTGTGCGGATTAACAGAATCTAATTCGCTGGGCGCTCCGTAAAGGTCAGTCCAACCACCAAGACCGCTACCGTCGTCAAAATTAGGGTTAACGAGGCTTGTCCTAAAATTAGGTGGCGGTAATTGATCAAAAGAAGCAAAAACATCGTCGAAATATATATTCCCGCCATAAAGCGATGCGGCATGCGGGCAGGAAACAAAAGGACTCACCCTGGCCTTAGCCGATGAAGACGGGGCAACTGCCGTTACAAAAAGATACGTCCAGCCTGTTATCCCGCCGATTGTATTTGATTGCACCGGGCTACCGATAGGCGTACCATCTGCCTCAAAAAATTCCAGCTGCAAGCCAGCCGTTGCGCTGGATCGTGGATCTATAACAGTTTTGGCCCATTCAGTTGCCCACAATTGCTGTCCGGGAGTCACGGTAAATTCCTGGTAAATCCTCGACCAAAAATCCGCAGATCCGCCTGGAACTTGAATAATTGATTTGGCGGATTTGGTCCCAGTCCGATGCTCTTCAGTAACTGCCGCCATCGGATACCCGGTTGCATCTTGCGTCCATCCAGCCATGTCACTTTCAAAACTAGGATTGAGGATTAAATCGCTGGGCGGAGTGTTTGAAAAAGCCATGTCATCAACAAAAACATTGCCATTGATTGTCCCTTGATTCCTTTGCGCCCAAGCATAAGCACTTATTCTAACCGTGGCTGTGCCCGTTGGTGCTATGTTGTAAACATAAAGTAAAGACCAGTCGGTTTGACCTCCTATATCTGCTTGCTGAGCTGAACCAATCGGCTGCCCGGAACCATCTAAGAACTGAATCTTCACTCCGCCCCTAGCAATTTTCGAAGGATCAATATTTGTTTTTACCCATCCGGTAACATAAGCAGTATTTCCTACGGTAAAGGGGATATCTTGCTGGTAAAGCTCAGTATAATAGTCGTTACTACCAGCCGTATCTCCTATTGTATGGTTTGCAGAATAAATTCCGGAATGATGAGTCGTACTGGCTATCCACGGCCGGTAGAGAAAAGTCCAATCATTAACACCATTTTCAAAATCGGCATTAATCAAATCCGACGGAGGAAGTAACGGTGGAATAGCCGTGTATGAAACTGCAAAATCATCAATATAGAAGTTACCACCTACTGCTGCCGTATCATTTTGCCCAGCCCAAAGAAATCCGCCAACTCTTATTTTTGTTGTAGTTGCCGGGGCAATCCCTGAAACATACAGCTGACGCCAATCCGTCATTCCTCCGATCTCCGACTTGATATCATACTGGCTGCCTAAATAAGTGTTTCCGTTGTAAAACTGAATAAGCAATCCACCCTTCGCGCTTGCTAATGGATTTATGGCTGTCTTACCCCAAGCTGTGGCATAAATTGCCTGACCTGCGCTTAAGGGCACTTCTTGATAAACTTGACCCCAATAATCCGAAGTAACACCATTGACATTATCCCGGGCACTATAAACTCCGGTATGAGCATAAGTAGTCGAAGCGCTGAATTGAGAATTACCGGCCCAACCGCTTAACTGTGATTCAAAACCAGGATTCGTTATTAAGCCGCCACCGGGGGCTTGAATTCTATCAATAAACATATTGTCAACGGCTACTTTGCCTCCAATAGCAGATGAATCGTCTTTGGCGGCATAAGCAAACGCACCTGCTCTCACTTTTGCTGTTCCGGTCGGAGCAGTGCCGGTTACATAAATTTCAGTCCAATCATTAACCCCGCCGACGGGCGTAGTTATCGTCCCAACGACAACATCTGAAGAATTGAGAAATTCTACCATGATACCACCGCGAGCGGATGAACCCTCAGCCATTTGGGTTTTAATCTGCGCGGTCATGTAAATCGGATCGCCGGCCGCGACAGGAGTAATTACTTGATAAATCTCGGCAAAATAATCCCTGTCAGCTACGGTGGTTATCGTATTTTCCGCGGCATAATTCGGGCTATGCACTATGGCATAGAAAGGATAGCCGACCGTTGACCAATTATTCACCCCGTTCTCAAAGCCCGGATCCGTAAAAAGATTCGTCGCCCAAGCTTGTGTGCCTACAGACAAAAACAGCCCTACAATTAGGGCTCCGATGGTTAATGCTCGTTTCATAACTCTGCCTCCCATGGCTTTCGTTCCTGCGCCACGACGGTACGTCGGGGCGCGGAAACGCTTTCTTGTTAAATTTTAAAAAATGGCGTACATTCCAAGCGAAACTCCGGCGTGTACACCATCTTCGCTTCTCTTCTGCGACTAAAATATAACATATACTTATAGCATTGTCAAAATTATTAGCGACGGGTGGCAGGGGTGGTATTGCCCGGCGTCCCGCGAAAGCGGGACGCCGGGCAAAGGGGTATTTAGCCCAAAACGGCTTTAATTTTATGAGTTTTTCCGTCCGCGAAAGGAGTAACGAGGTTGCCTTCTATTTTTTGACCATCAACAAAAAGTTCCTTAACCCCGCGCTCAACACCCTTGGGATTAAGAATCTCGATTTCGTAAATATCGTTTCTAAACGGCCTTTTGATAAAACATTTTTTCCACTTTTTAGGGATACACGGATCAATCCGCAAGCCTTCAAAATCGCGCCGGGCACCCAGGACCCATTCGGTCGCGGCCATAAAGGTCCAACCGGCGGTTCCGGTAATCCAGGTAAAGGCCCCTTCGCCGTAACGGTAAGGATTTTCGGGCCCGACTAAATATTCGGCATAAACATAAGGCTCGGTCTTGTAAAGGTCCATATCCTTTTGCGCGTTGGGCATGATTTTTCGCATGGCCTCATAGGCCTTGTCCCCGCGGCCGGCCAGGCAGTAGGCCACCGCCATGAATGTCGCCGCGTGGCAAAAGGCGGCGGCGTTCTCCTTCGTGCCTTCAGAGAACATGCTGATACGCCCCAAACGTTTGACCCAGGAAGAATAGGCAGGGTAAAACAAGGTAATGCCGTGCGGGCCGTTTAGATATTTGTCAACGGAATCAAGGACATGGTTGAGTCTCTCGTCTCGTGCCACTCCTCCTAAAACCGCCCAAGCCTGGGAATTGATATAAATCCGGCGCCCTTCTTTGTCGTTCTTGCTTCCGTAAACCACGTCGTCATCGTCAAAGCCGCGGACATACCATGACCCGTCCCAGCAAAGCGAATTAACCCGCTCGTCCATGGTCTTGGCCATTTGCAGGTAATTGTTTTTCTTGTTTTCATCGCCGGTTAAAGCGCACAAGTCCGCCAGCATCTTTAAAGACCGCACCAAAGCCTGCGCCAGCCAGACGCTCTGGCCTTTATGTTTTATCCCGGCTGAATCAATGGCATCGTTCCAGTCGGCATGGCCGATTTTTGGCAGCCCTTTGTCGCCGACATCATTAAAACAAAAGTTTAAATTTTTCTCCAGGTGTTCTAACAGCGTCCCTTCGCCATCCACTTGAGCGCTATTTTTCCAGTTAGGATCAATTTCCCAGCCACCCAGCCATTGGTCCTTGAGGTAGGGCACGTATTCCGAAAGAATGCTTTTATCACCGGTTTCCTTTATATAGGCGCTAACGGTTGAAGTCAGCCAGATCTGGTGGTCTTTGTTGGGCCGGTGCTTGTTGGGCCCGACTGTGTCCGACCAACCCGGGGCCGAGGTGCCGTCCCTGCGGATGAGCGAAGCAAGCTTTAAAATCTTTTTGCGGGTCAGCTGCGGATTAATCGAAACTACCCCTTCCGAGTCCTGACAGGAATCGCGGTAACCGCGCCCGCCCGAGCCCTCATGATAAAAACTTGGGGATCGTGACCAGAAATTACAAATGTACATCTGGTATTTGACCCAGACATTCATCATGGTGTTAAAATCCTTGTCCGGGGTTTCGACAACAATGTTTTTAACAATGCGTTCCCGCCAGATTTTCTTGGTATTTTCGAGTTCCTTCTTGGCCGCGGCGACCTTTCGGTACTTGGCAAGAATTTTAGTGATGGCCGGGATGCCGGTGGTTTGGCCCAAGATAACGGTAAATTCTTTTGTCTGGTGAGGCGCAAGAGTTATATTATTCTTAAAAGCACCGATGGCATCTTCGCCGGAGCAAAGCGGAAAGTTTTTGAATTTCCCTTCAAGGACAGCCTCGGGATTTTCTTCAGTGTTATAACGGCCTAAGAATGCGTCTTTTTGAGTGCAGCAGCCCGACACAGATAACGATGTCGCAAAGAATCCTAAGGTGTCAAAGGGCTGAATATTCATCCCCTGCCACTGGGCGGTCTTTTTGGCAAACACAGCCTTGTGGGATTTATCGAACCAGATGCGATTATAAAGATTCATGATGTTGCGGTAGCGCAACTCCTCATGATAATCGCCCATTAAAAATTCTACATAAGGATAAATTTCAAGCTTGCGGGTTTTGGTCGTTTTATTGGTGAGCTTGACCAGCCAGACTTCGCAATCATCGTGCTCGGGGACAAAATAGGTAATTTCGGATTGGATTCCGCTATTAACCGACTCAATAACCGTGTAGCCAAGCCCGTGGCGGCACGCATAGGATTGCGGTTTCACACGCAAAGGCTGAAAGGTTGCCGACCAAGCTTTATTGGTTTTTGCGTCGCGGATAAGAATGTATTTGCCCGGGCGGTCAAAATGCCAATTCTCCGGCGACCAGCGGGTAATACGGTTGGTGCGGCAGTCTTTGTAAAAACTGTATCCCCCCGCGGTCTGAGAAACAATCGAGCAATAGGTTTCGTTGGTTAGATAATTAATCCAAGGGCGAGGAGTCACGGGATTGGTAATGACGTATTCCAATCCGTCGGGAGAAAAGTGGCCGTAATTCATTGAAGGACCTCAAAATTGATCGGGCTGTTATTGTTGAGTTGGTAATTTTTAGAGGCGCGGCAAAACGCGGCTAAAAAATTATAGAAAACTCTACCATGGGGCAAATTTGCGGTCAAGGAAAAATTACGGGAAATTATAAAGGATAAACGGTTGGGGGCTTGGCGGCCATCCGGCCGCCAAGCCCCCATGAAATTTTCCCAACAAAAACAGTTTAACCTAACCTACTGGCAAAACTTAAAAATCCTCTGGGTGTCCATAAAATCAACTTTGTCAAACTTCATGCCCACATCCCATGTTTGCGGGTTGGCGGGCCGGCTCCAAGCCACACGTCCGCTTAAATTCAGCGGTTCATGACCGTCGGGAAGCTCCACCAGCAAATCAATCTTGTCGTTTAAGAGAAATCTCTCCTTAGTGGAGACTTTCGCGCCTGTCGCGGAGACATCTCTTAAGAAAACATTGGTACCGAAATCTGCCCGTTCGTCTTTAAACTTGACCGGGAACCTAGCCATGAAACGATCGAAGACACGGCGATCATCAATGCCGATAACCATAGGGTTACCCTTTTCTCCGTGGCTGTTCTACTGCCCTTGGGGCAGGTATGGCTTTCTCCCGTGGCTTGCTGTCTTCTCTTTACCCTGATAAAAATAAGGGGTAATATTCCTTAAAAGGCTTTTTCAATTGCGGAGCACGAACCGCTGGCGACATCGGCAAACGTCATCCCCACCCGGTAAAAATCCGAACTGGGCAGCTGGCGGACCCATCGCACTTTTCCGACGGCTAAGATCGGCTCGCTGTCGGGTGTTAACGCCAATTCTATCGGCATCTTGGTATTGACCGGAATAAATTTGGTCGATAAAAATCCCACCCCGCCGCGACTGATGTCTAAAGTCAGACTGCTATCGAAAGCGTTACCTTTCTTGCACACAACCGGGACCCGGCAGTCGAACCGGGTCGATTTTCTTTTGTCAGAATCTTGCACTTTGTTCCTCCAATTGAAGTATAGCACCATTTTTTCCGAAGAAAGCGTTTTTTTCAACTTTTTTTACAAGGCCTTCTGAAATACGTTCTGAAAACACTTTCTTTTACCCCTTAAACGAGCCAATTCTGCCAAGAAATAAGTTTCTCTCCGGTATCCGCGGACTCATGTTACCCGCATTCCGCCTCTTGCGGAGAAAGTTCCGAATCCGGATTTTCCTTATCCGGTAATCCCTCCTCTTGAAACAAAACCCCGGCCTTGACCAACGCCCGGCGAAGAGGCTTAAACTTCTCGGTTGAAATAACTTCCTCAAAACGCGCGTTCAAAACTTGGTCACCCCTGATCATATCCATAACAACCCGCGCTCCGTCGGGAACGATCAAAACACAATCCAATACCACTTTAAGCGCGTCTTCTTGCCGGCTGCCCTGGCCGCATAACATCGCTCTGGCATGCCGCGGTAAAGCATTCCATTGGCGAATCAATTGATTCAATAGCTGCGACCCTGCGTCAGTATCGCGGAAATTGTCGATGGCCTCACCCAGCAAAAGATGATTAAGAAATACCCTCGCGATTGATAAAGTTTTCTCAATAGGCATAAAGGAAATTAATATGACAAGCTCCTTTAATGCCCTGGGCTTATTGTGCGCAGGCTCTCCTTTTGAATAATAAATCCATAAGTATTGCGCAAATAATATCTGGTATTCGCGGGTCGCCGGCGAAGAGCTCCTGGCATCAAGAAGCAATGCTTTTCCGGTCCGCTGCTCGATGGCCGTAATTCGTTCCTGCGAATCGGTATGATGGCCAAAACTGCGCCGGGATATAGACCTTCCTTCACGCAAACGTTCTTTCAGCCGCTCGACAATAGAATCTTCATCGCTGGATTCATCCTGGCGGGGAAGCAACCGGATTTTTTCTTTTCTTTCGATATCCATAGCGTGCTTATACAGGGCGTCGTCGGGAAATGGCCCGTTTTGAAGGCCCTGCGGATAATTCGCTTCTCGCCCCAGGGCTTCTTTTCTCACGGCCAGCTGATAAATAACCGAATCCCTGTCGGGATAAAGATCAAGGCGGCCGGCCAGAAGCGTAAACCTAAGCTGGCGCCCAAGCGTGTAAATTCTCGCCGCTAAATTCACTCCCGCCGAACCTTCGTTTTTCATGGCGGCGTTGGTATTGCGCAATCCTTTTTCAAGGCGTTGACGGAGTTCTTCTTTGGTGCGGACTAACGAACGGCGGCGGCAACCGGGGACAACAAAATCCGACAATCGCTCGATATCCCGCCGCACGTTGTAGAGCCTGCCGTAACCGTCCAGTAATTTGCTTAAGATAATCCATTCTAAGGGGCCGAGCTTATAGTATTCAACGATTTCATCCAAACAGCATAGCTTCTGACCCACCGGTAAATTCCACCATTCCTTGGTCCTTAAACGGCAATCCAATCGCGCCAAGGCCTTTTGAATCGGCGCCCGCAGGGCCGTGCCTTCATCCAGCGCTTCATCTATATCGCCGGCGTCTCTTATTCTAAAGAATGCCATCCTTCGGGAAAATTGCAGGCGCAAGAGTTCGTCTTTGGGATTCTCCTCTACCATTTCGGCCAAGGCGACATCACTGTCGTCAAAGGGATCTGCATATAATTTTGTTTCGGGGCCAAATGCCTGGTCCATACCATTCAGGGTTGCCTTGATGGCTACCTCAGTGATGGATATGGCCTGCTTACTGATACCCCAGAGATTACCGACACGTTCCTGACTCCAGGGTTGCCCGTCTTTTGTGCCTATGCCATGGCGCAGACCAACGATCAATCTCCTCCGAGGATCTTCTAAAGAGGCGATATGCCGGCGGGCAAGTTTGATTTTTCCGTTGACCTCTTGTTCCCTGTCCAATCTTTCTTCCGCATCCTCAAAGGTACGCTGAGGGATACATTCTCCTTCTTCCCGGTCATCATTCGAACCGCGCTTAGCGTCTAAAGAAACGACGGCTGTTTCCTTTTCCGCCTTACTTTTTCCGTTGTAATGTATTTTATTTCGATATTGAGAGATCTCACCTTTCATCCACCATTCCCAATAAGTCAAAAGTCCGTTTTCGAAACTTAAGTCAAATTTGCCTAATGCCCCGAGAAGGGCCAGGCGCCCGATAGCCTTCATCTCAACCCTGGAGATGCCTGCCCGCAGCAAGTCGGACCCATGCCGATTAAACATCTCCCCCACAAATCCTATATTATTTTTAACAATATAATCGCATATACGCCCCCGAAGGTTATTGTCTCCCAGCTGAAAAGCCCAAATGAGAATCCGCTCCTCGCTGCGGGAAAGATAGCAGCCCGGCTTAACCGGCCGGGCCATGATGCGCCTGGCCCTGGCGATGGCCTCGTCTTTGGGGCTTCCCTTGACCATCCCCACCATCACAATCGGCAAAAACATCAGCGGCCCGGCCTCGACGAAGGCCATGAAAATGGCCGAGGCGGGCCCGAGGGCAGAGGGAACAAAACATCCTAAATTCTGATCCTTCAGCTGGGCTTCCTGATCTTTAGGCCGCTGCACCATCATGAAGGAGTACTCTCTCGAAATAAATATTCCCGGCCAGGTGGCGGCTTTTTTCATCTCCCCAAGCTCAAAACCGTTCATTGCCAAAACGTTCAATGGAAAATCAATTTCGTCCCCTAAGAGAAAACCTTGCTTCCCAAATGATTGAGCAATCTTATTAGCCATCTTTCCAAAAACGCAATCAGGCGCGATAGCAGAAAAAAAGTTCACAGAGTAACCCATGGAAATAATAAATCCTCTAACAATATTTTCGGGTATTTGCGAATCTTCGAACCCGAAGGGAATTAGTTGAAGATTATCTTTATTTCCGGGGCTCTTGGCTTCAAGGGTCGAAAACGCGGCGTCCATAATTTCTTTGCAGTAATACGACAAGGCTTGGGGTGAAAAAACCGGGTCAAAGGCGATCACACGCACCCCACGGCTGGCCAGTTCTATCTCGACAAAAAGATTGTCACCAGAACCGATTGACATGACCATATCGCCCTCCCTGATGGGAAGCTGGTCAACGATAGCCTTCGCGGTCGCAAAAAACGGTCCGTTGAGATCTTTGAGCGCCGCTAAAACCTCTCTCTTTCTTTCCGCAATACCTCGCTGCTGGGGCGAATAGGAAAAAATGTCACCTTCGAAGAAAGACCCCCGTCCCCGCATCATCCCCGCCACCGGCAACAACATCAGCGGCCCGAGGGCGAAGGGCAGCAGGAAGCCGTAGAGATCGTCTTCATCATCGTCATTCGATGAGGCCTCGGAATCAGTTGCCTCTGCCTCTTGCACATCTTCTCCGTGTTTTTTAACATCATCCCAATAAATTCTCTGCTCCATATTTCCCTTGCGTAACTTAAAATTATGAAACGTCTGCGCATTAATCAATCGGGCCTCTTGGTAACTGACAGCAATCGCCGAATCAGAACCCTTTTCTTGGATAACCGCGCTGGGGAAAAGCGCGCGCACATAAGAAATAAAATCTTGGTTATCCTGATCCTTATTGACGAATACGGCTATTCTTGCCTTCTCAATCTTAAAATCTTTTAATTTCTCAACAACGCCGTCAAAATCCTGCCTTTCCTGGCCCGCCCTGATCCTTTGGATAACCAGATCTTGCGCATAATCTTCTTCCTCCCACTCGCCGCGCACGGCAACGACGATATCGCTTCCTAAATTCTCCGAAAGGATAATACTGTTATCGCGAAAACTTGTACCGATTCTTAATAGAATATTGCTTCCTACATAATAAAGAGTTTTGCCCTTCCATTCTGACGTCCAGCCATCATCGATAGAATACCCGGCACCTGGAGCGACCACATTAACTCGGGAATATCTTCCTTTCTTCTCCTCAATTTTATGTTTTTTAACCGACTTTGAGCCGCCTTGATTCACAGCCCCAAAGAAAGCAACAACAAAATCAAGAAAATCTGCCAATCGTAAGGCCCGTATGGCATCGGATTTTCTTTTCTTTAATCCTGACCGTTCTGAAGAATATATCTGAACGAGTCTTTCTGTTTCTTCAACTGCATGTTTTTGAAACTCCAAGGCACGTACTTCTTCGCGAAGCCTTTCCCTTGTTGATCCGAGCTCTTCCTTTCTTCTCTCGCGTTCTTCATCGTCGGGATCATTACTGTTTACCCCGTTCCGTAAGCGACGAAACTCCTCATCCGCTTCTTCTATCTGTTGCATTTTTATCGCGATCTTTCTTTCATATTCTTTTAATTGCTTTCTAAGAAAAGAGGGGCTGGAAGCAATCCTCAATCTATGCCTGATCGTTTCCATGCGTTTTGCGGTCGCTTCATGCTCCTTTTCTTTTCCCTTGGGAACATTGTAGCGGTACTTTTCATATTGCTTATCTAATGCAGTATAAAGGTCGCTTAATCTCTTAAGAAGGGTAACATTTCTCGAATCATATTCATCCGCCCACCGGATAACATCTTCGCTCTCAAAATCGGCGATGATACAGAAGTCCGGATCGCCCACGAAACCACTCATTCTCGTAATCCGCGCATGCATTTTCTTAAAGATGACCGGGATCGCGATCGTAACCGCCCGCTGGAGTTGCGCGCGAGTGAGCCGTCTAAATTCTTTGCGTACCTCCTGAACTTTTTCCGCGAAACCGTCTCGATCTTCATCACCCCTTAAATGCTGTTCATCCGTTAATAGAACAATGGCCTTCAGCATGTCAGTTTCTTGCTCAGAAAATTTCATGTTAGGCAATATTTTATTCCCAGAACGCCATCTTATCTGGCCGGAAAGACTGGGGATTATCGAGCAGATCGAAGCGAAGAAAAGCAGATACCCGTCTTCTTCCTTAACCCGCCCATGTTTAATATCTTCCGTGAATCTAAAGACCGTTGTCATGGCTAAATCCAACTTTGAGAAAACATTAACGCGCCGATGAAAAAATGAATCAGACTCTTCTCTGTGCAGGGGGCTGAGTTCGTGAATCACAAAAGACAATAAACCACACCCTTTAAGGATATCGACCGCTTCCACCAACCGTATCTTTGAATCCTTTTTCGTCCCACCCTTAACAAGCCGCTTAAAGAATTTGAGAAATTCATCGCTTCGGGCCACCCGGGCTTTTGTTCTGGTGGATAGACGATGGACGTAGGTCATGGCCTCGATATAATCCTCATCTTCCCTGAATCTTCTTTCAAGCATATTCACCACTTCCGAGGCTTCGCAATCCATGACCCTGGCGTGTCTATCGCAGGGAAAATTGAACCGGTAACTGTATTCATTTCTCAATATCTGTAGCGTCCGATTTTCTCTTAATCTTTTTTTGATCTCTTCTAAACCAAGACTATTGCGCTCATTCACAAAGTCAATAAGCGGGGTATAAACATAATTGTAATAGCCCTCTAATAACCCGGCCGCGCCGGTTTGATAATGCAAGGTTTGCAGGGCCACTTCGATTTCCAAAATTAACCGGATCATTTCCGGCGTGCCGGCGCTATCCAATGATTCAATCTCGTCCGCAGCCGCCAGAATAGCACGTTTGGCCTCGTACTCGATTCTTTGAACATACATTAATTCTTTAACGATGGCAGTCACCGTCTTGGTATTTAAGAAAACGCGTCTTTTATAGGCATAGGAAGGAATCGGCTCTTCAAAGGCAAGCGCAAGAGAAACATGGATATCTTTTTTTGTTGCCGTCGGGGATAATTGATAATCAATCTCTTGAATAACGGTCCGTCCTTGAGCAACCTGGTTGACACCATTACGGTCCCGGTCAGCCGCTTCGCCGCCCCGCCAGCCATAATGCATAATGGCGGTCGTCACCGCGCGTGTCGTATAGCGGGCATCGGAATGGTCGTTTTCACGAGTCCCGCGGTATCCGGTATCAAGAACGGAAAAGCGCGGGACAATAAACCCGTTAGAAAGAATGGATAAATGGGGGGCGATTATTTCATCCTCGCCGTGAAGGGCTAAATTCATGTCATCCAGTATCGCTTCTAGTTTTTCCTGCGATATTTCCAGATCAAATTCTTCGAGGTATTCTTTTAATTCACCAACCAAAAGAGGCTCCGTCAATTCTTCCATGTGCAGCCCCTCAAGCTTCTCCGACAAAGGAACAAGCCGGTGCCCGGTGACCCTTTTTTCAAAAAGCTTTACCATATCCGAATAACTGCTTAAGATACGGTTAAAGTGATGGTCGAGAAATGCCCTCGCCAGCGCCTCGGCATTAAGGATTAATCTTCCTTCCCCGACCAATTCTTTCATGAACGACCGATCAGTCAACAATACCCTGATAGCCCGCATATCCCCCTGATTGGCTTTACGTATTACAAAACCCCTGTATTGCCTTAAATCTTTTATCGCATCGCTAACCTGAGAAGGAATTCTGTAATAGAAATTATCCAGTGCCTTGGAATGCATCTTGAGGGCAACAACAAATAATTCTTCCCGCTCTTTTCTGTCCCGCGACTCTTCGGCCAATTCTGCCATCAAATCGCCCAAGACCCGTAACGTTTTCCCGTAACTTTCGTAATCGATCCAGTCGTCATTGGTCTTAAACCATAACCCCTGCTCATCCGACTCAGGGCTTTCTCCGTGCAAAGAACAAAAAGCAAATAATACATTCTTTAATGCCTTATCCGTCGTAGCCACTTCTATCATCTTGGCCAGGCGCAGCGCATAGAATCTTCTCACTTCTTTATTTTGGATCCCCGCGAATCTTTCTTTATCGTGTCCGTTATCCAAACATCCTTCTTCATCCAGGGAAGAAAGCTTCTTGTATAAATCCACATCCACTGTTAGCCATAGATAGGTCGCCATATGCGCCATAGCGGCTTTTATCAGGTCGTCATCGCGGCCCGGTCTTTCCCCTTCCTTACAATCACCTGCCTCTTTCTTTGCGGCTAAACGCTCAATGTGTGCCGTAAGGGGTGTCGTAATTCTCCGGCGGATAAATTCGATCAATTCCAGATTGCCCTGCATAATTTCGCGCTTTAAAAGAGCTTCTAAATCATGCTCATATTCTGTCCGAAATACGCCGTATTCGGTAATGGGATTGTCCAGTCCCTGGCTTAAAAATGCCAGCGCCTTCTTGCCTCCGATTAAAACCATGATTCCCCTTAAGCCACTTTTATAACCATAAACCCCCTCGCCCTCGCCTGGCTTTTCGTCCAGATCTTCGTCTCTATTCTCGTCCAGTTTTTCGTCCAGATCTTCATCCTGCCCTTCGTTTTCTTCTCCGATTTCGCCTTTCTGCTTTGAAGGATCTGACTTTTTATTTTTTGCTTCTGCCTTTGCGGCCATGCGACGCTGTTTCAAAATTTCTTCGGCATTTTCATGCAACTCAACCAATCGCTCAAAATCATCTTCTGTTAATAAATGACCCAGCGCGGCTTCTATGTTCTTCGTACTATCCCCGCGATTTATCCAGTTTCTGGTCAGCTGTTTTGAAAGAAGCATGGAAAAAAGAATATCAATCAATTGCCCCCTGTTTTGCCTGGCCAATACGTCCAGAAGAGTAAAATGCGCTTCTTCAATATGATAGAATTTATTCGAATCCAGCATATACTCAAGTACCGTCAAAAGCTCTTCATCAGTCATCGATTGCCCGATTTTAAGGGAGAACTGAAGTAATTTGTAATTCCATTCTTTCTTTAAATGGCCTGCTTTTTCTTCCGGGTACATACAAGAATGATGCCAATCAAGCCATCTTGAGAAATGATTTAGCACCGCCCGTTCCGGGAATTCTTTTGCGTAGGCAAAAAGGACGTACATTGCCGGTCGGCTCCAGTAATCCAGCCACAGACTCCGGCTCCATGTTTCGCGCGCGTCAATAAATTCATTTAAAACTTCAATCAAAATACCGTACGCCTGTTCAATATCGCTCTTTGTCCCCGAGGCCAGGACATAGGCCTTGCGTAATTTCGCCACCCTTTCCGGGAATTCTTCTTTTACCCTGCTCGAACCGGTTCTGTCCTTGCCGGGATAAAAACCCTTATTAATTCTTTCATCCATCTTGACGGTTATGGGATGCCGCGCGCCTAAAATTCTTTTTAAGGTAAAATATTTAGGCAAAATGCTTCCGGCGCTATCGCTATCATGAAATGGTATAATCAGATCTTCTACGCTTTCTAACTCAAAGGTCCGGCCGTCTTCTTCATAATAACGCCCCGCCATATCAAACAGCTGGTTGGCGATCAATTTGCTCATCAGGCGCAGGGCATCTTTGGGATCAAATTCTTTTATCTGAGGCGGGACAATCACCAACCCGTCGCTGCCCCCGGGCATAATGAATAAACCGCTTTCATCCGCCAGGGCAATGACAATACTGCCGCATTTCTTTTCTCTTTCCCTAAGCCCCCGGTAAAATACCCCTTGATGATCAATATTCAAACAGTCATTACTTCCGCCTTGAATCGCATACTCGATATCGCTTTGTTTCATTTTAAAAAATTCAAAAATCCTCTCGTCGACATACACGTATATATTTCCCAGCTCCTTGATAACCTCATGATCATCATCTTTTTTATTGAGCTTTATTTTCCTCGCCCTTTTTAATGCCTCTTCTTTAATCTTTCTTCTATCCATAATACCGTCGCGCATGACATAGCCGGAGGTTGATTCAATAAGCGGAACCGGTTTCTCGCGGTCATCGTCTGAAAGCACCGCGGTAATAAATTGAAGCAGGCCGCTTTGCTCAAACCGTGAAAACGATTCTTCAGTATAAAAATACACATAATATCCGTCCCGGCCGATACGCTCAAAGTCATAACCCTGCCCTTGCGCCAAAATCTGATGAATATCCCTCGGCCCCCTTAATTCACAGACCCTGACAGCTTTCTGGTTATAGTCAAAGGCATCTTTCAACGCATAGGCGAGCTCGTCGGGGTGAGCAAATGATTGATTAAACCGTTTACCTTCCACGTAGATCTTGGCAGCATGAACAAGCCTGCGCCAACTCCATTCGTTTAAGGTGTCTAAACAGTTGGAACCTTCCAGGTCGCAAATCTTAAATTTTTCTCTCACTTCGCTTAACGGCCTGATGCGCCTGCCTGTAGTGTTGTACCCGTAGAAATAAATAAGCGCCATCGCCTTATACAAGCTTCCGGGTGTTTTCACCTGCCAGCCCGATTCGTCGAACCCGCCCGATTGAATAATGAGCTGTTCGGCACCAATTCCCCGAAGCCCGCCGTGGACCTTTTTGTAAGAATTCACTATCTTTTGCAGGATATATTTCATAACGAGAATATCGGATAAAACCTCCTGCAACCCTTTCTCCCCGAAATTTTCCCTTATCTGTGCGATTTGAGCGTTAAACATCTCCGGATAAGTCTTCATACTCTCGGACATCGATATTTCAACTCTTGTTACCGGAATTCCTTGACGGTCTTTTAAAAGAAAAGTGAACATTTGCTTTCCGTGGGCGGGAAGATAACCTTTGACATGATCGATGAAATAACCCTGCCGGGCTAAGGCTGTATCCAAATAAATCTTTAGCCGGGCGTTTTCTTCGTCCCGGTCAAAATCATCGGCAAACTGTACGGTCATATCGATATCAAACCGGCCGGCCATATCCGTTTCCCGCCCGACCGAACCATGATTAATAACCACGGCCCTTTCTTTGAAATAACCGCTTAGGATACTCATGATCATTTCTACCAGCGCCTCGCGCTGCTGCCGCTCATCCCTCGACGGAATTAACTCAATGCGCGTATCGATAAAATCATCCTGCGATTGGATTTGGTCAAACAATTCTTCCAAGGCAAGCGCCATAGAAAGATTCTCCTTCAGCGTCAACACCCAGGCTTGCATGTGGGAACCGAGTTTCTTTTCTTTTCGTTCATGAAATACGATAAGCTCGAGGGCTTCTTTGGCATGGTTCCGGAAAGTTTTAATAAGCCGATCAACAAGCTCTTGGGAGGAAAGATAAATCTTGACGGAAGAATAATCATCGCCGGCCCAGATAAAATGTAACGGACCTGCCGTGGGAGATTCTTTTCGTTGATAAAATTGCACACGGGTTTTCTTAGGTGCTCCAAAAATACTTTGCAATTCAGGGCACGGTTCATAGCCGCTATGAAATTCCTCGTTAACCTCACGCTGAAAATCTTCTTGTGTCATATTGCCCCACAAACCCCAGCCCCCGGCAAGCAAGCGGTTCAATACTAAATCCATTCGCACACCCCTATTGCCTGGCGGACGGATTGCGTCTCCCTCTTTCACCATCCCCGCCATCGGAACAGAAGCGAGTAGAAGCCCCAACAGGCTGCTTAAAAACAGGGCTGTTTCAAAAAATCCCGGCAAGGCAAAGGCCCTGAGCCCTTCTTCCAACTGAGCGCGGCGCTCAAGCAACTGCGCCTGGGCAACAGGGTCATCTCGAAGTGCGCGAATTTTTCCCTGAAATTCAGGGGTTAAAACATCAAAAACCTGATTATTCTTCTGATAGGCAATGTAAAAATATACAAACGCCTCCTCTTTCTTATCCTGGCTAAAATAGGCCCTGCCGATATCAAAATAAGCCTCCCAAGGCTCAGGGAGCAGACGAATCGCCTCAAGATAATTCTCTATAGCGCGGTCATATTCTCCTCTTTCCAGATAGAAAAGTCCGAGTTCAAAAAACGCCCCTGCGTTTTCGGGGTCAACCTCTATCGACGCTGCAAAATACCCGAGCGCCAATTCATCATTCTTAGCAAAGCCATATTCCCGCCCCAAAATGCCATACGCCATTGATTCGATTTGTTTTTGCAATGTATTGACACCGGTCGTATCCATAGCGGCGCTCAACGGCCCCTGCAGTTCTAACGGCAATTCATCAATAACCCCGGCATCCCTCTCCTGCGCCAGGTAAAAATACGCCAGCGCCTCCTCCGGTTTATCCTGGGCAAAAGATATCCTGCCTAAGTGAAAATAGGGATACATCGGATCAGGGTCGATAGCAATCGCATTCAGAAGATACGGCCGCGCCTCATCATACATCCCTCGCTCAAGATAACAGACACCGGCCCAATTCATCGCCGCCGTATCATCCGGGCGCAACTCAAGGACTTTAAGAAAATGGGCACACGCGCCCTCATAGTCGCCGGCGTTCTCGAGCATCAGGCCGAGGTCGTAATGCGGCCTGGCGTATTCGGGATTCTTGGCTAACGCCGTGCGGAAACATTCTTCTGCTGCCTCAAGCTCGCCCATTCTCAGATACACAATGCCGAGGCCGCTCCAGGCAATTTCATAGTAGGGATTGATTTCAAGCGCCCTCGTAAATGTGAGCAGTGCCTGCTCAAGATCCCCGTTTCTAAAATAAGTATCTCCGCGATTGGTATAAATCCAGGAGACAATGCTTTCGGCATTTCCCTGCCGAATAGTCGTGTAAAAAGAAGGCAACTCATCGGACTGCAATTTAAATATCAGCCCGCCGTCTTTTCCGCCGGGAAAAAGCATCTCAAGGGAGCCAAGATACCCTTGAGGATTGCGGTACACAGAATGAAAATTAAATCCCGGGCTGATATAAGCGCTCTCCGTAACGCTTAAGTCGACAATATACGATAATAGGCCGATATCCGCCATCGTCGCTGCGTGCTCCATATTGAATTCATTCGATGTAAAAACATAGATAGGATTGATGTGCAACCCGACGGCACGGCCATAGATATAAAACAACTGGACATACCCCAGACAATTGGACTTTCGCAGCCGAAGTACCTCGCTAAGGTCCCAACCGAGCGAAGAATCTTCGTGCGGGCTGAAAGAATTCCTGATAGCTGCGACAAGAAGCTCAAGTCTTTCCATTTCATCTTGAGTCTCAAGCAGCCGCGGAATATCCAATGCCGGCGCGAGCGCGACAAGTTCATTTGCAATCTGCGGCGAGTATTCAAACGCTTGAGCCAATTCTCTGATTTTCGCATAGGCTGCTTGCTTGGTAGGAATGGAGCGCTGCGTTTGCTGGCTGGCAGTTTCCTGCGGGGCTGACCATGCGGGGACAACAGAAATAACCGATGACATAAGGACAATAAATATGCCCGCTATAACCCTTCTAAGGAGCGTCGATACAGTTCCTGGCTTTCTAGAATTGTTTAAAACAGAAGCCGCTGCGGCATGTATCCATACCACCAGTCCGTCCCGTCGAAGACGGGACGAGATCTCGTCGGAAGGCGCGAAACGTTTCCCACCAGCCACGGCGAGGTTAAACGTTTCGTCTTGAAAACGCCTTCCGACGGACCCCGTTGAGATACGCGGTACTCGAGATTGAACTCTGTACCGCAGTAGTTTAAAGGTAGCCAGGGGCGGCGCCCGGCTTACGATAAAATTACGAATTGGGGGCAATACCTTTTTATGCTGACGTTGCAAGAAAAGATATGCAAGCGCACCCGCGCCGAGAATCGCCAGGGCCCATACCAGAGGCACCACGCTCAAAAGCCTGCCATCCGGCTGGTCATTCTTCGGGCAGGGATATCGTTTGCCGCTCCTGCGCGACTCTTTATTCTTCCTTTCATCTAAAATTGTCTTTATCGCCGGGCCGTCCGATCTTAAAAGGCAATATGACAAGGCGATAAAATGGAATGCAAAGAAGGCAAAGCCGGCGGTAAAAACAACATCGTTCTCTCGATTCTTCGAAGCTATTACCCATCCCGGCACAGCCACCATCGCATGAATAAAGGCCGGCACTAAAAGGATAATAATCCGCTGGATGTCCGTTGCGTACTTGATTTTCTTTAGCTTATTCCATCCATTGAAGATAATGGCCGGAACAATATGTCCGATAAAATGCAACCCGGTAAGGCTCAAAGGAGCGGCTACGGAAATTGTTATCATAAAAACAAGCGGATTGGAAATACACGATTTCGCATCCGGCAATTCAGTTAAAAAGACTCCAAGGATTATGCCGGCCATAATAAACAAAAGACGCATTTCCTCCTTCATTGCCTTACGGCTTTTCCAATAATAATCACTAATGAATCCGTTCTTATGCAATTCTTCTCCGTGCTTATAAATTAAAGGCAGTATTTCTTTGTACCGCCGGGATAAGAAAAGATATACACTCGCGCCCGCGCCGAGAATCGCCAGGGCCCATACCAGAGGCACCACACTCAAAAGCCCGCCGCCCGGCTGGTCATTCTCCTGGTAAGAGTTCGCGGGGTTGGTGCCCCCGGAATACATATCCTGCTGCGAAACTCTTTGCCGCAAGAGCGCGAACATTTTAAGCCATAAAGAGGTAACCTGCGATTCGCTGATGGCCTCCTGCTCCGGCGTGTTGCGTAAATTAAGCAGCGTGCGGCTATACCCGCGTGCCCGGCCGTCAACCATTTCCAGCAGCACGGATGCAGAATGAAGACGCGCGATAACTTTACGCATACGTTTCCCGTCGGATTCTTCATTCTTAAGATCGATTTTCTTGATCCGTTGCAAGGCTGCTTTCAGAAAATCGGCCGCAATAGCATTCAAGTGCTGCCGGTAATTTTCCAGCGGGATAAAATCTCTGCCAAAAGCCGGGATATTACGAACATAGAGAAGAGCCGTAGTTGTTTCCAGGACGTTGGTGTGCACCCGTCCCCCTTCTATTTCGGTGCCCTGCCCCTTGCCCTGTTCTATATTTTCAAGCCCAAAGACAACAAAACTGATATCTTTAACCGGAATGTCCAGGCTGCTAAAATGTTTTTCCAAATATTCCCTGTCGATTGAACGTAACGCATAGGCATCGCCTTCGACGATGATATCGATATCAAGGTCGGAAGGATTATCGTTATACGGCCAGCTGCCGTAAACCGAGACGGAAACAATATTCTCGCCGGGATACCGCTGTTGCCAATAACGGACAATGAGCGGCGCAATATGGGTTTGCAAATAAACGATTCTTGCGACAACACCTTGAAGTTTCTCCTCATCCATCGATCGGCAATACATATTGCGTTCCCGCAGTATCCCCATGATCTCACCCGGTGTCATGTGTTCGCTGACTTGTGTATCCGCCAGCACCTGAATAGGAAACCGGATATCGATTTTTGAGGCCTGCCCAAGCCAGGCAAGATATCGCCTGGCAGCATCCATGCTTATCTCGTTGGGGACAGACCCCGCCCCATCTTGGGTATGTCCCCCCTTTACACTTTGGTCTGTCCCTGATAATAGAGGGACATGTCTAGGTACAGCTGGGGGACATACCGGGGTTACAGCGGGGTCTGTCCCCTTACCCCGCTTGTTAAATAGGGGCTTAAAGGAAAGATATTTCATGCCCCAGAAAGCAATAATACCGCTGGCCAGCAACACAATAATATTAACGGCCTGGCTTTCCGTGGGCCCTAAAGGAATGGTTGTTTCTATGCGGAGAACACTGGAGAGATATTTCTTTATTTCAGTAAGACACCAGACGCTGGAGATAAACACAACCAGCCGTTTTCTATCCTGAAACAGTTCCAGGATAAGGTTGTTCATCTTTTTACCGCCCATTTTATTAAACACATTCCTGGAAGCCATATGAAAAAGATACAGGGCGCTTACAACCGACGGTGTCGCCAGTATTTTAAAATATTGAACGTTGTCGTGATTAAGCGGTTGGCGCAATAAACACTTTAAGGCCGTATCCTCAAACAGGCATTTCAGGGAGCCATAGGAAGAATGCCGCACAAAACCGACAAATGTCAGGATTCCGGCTATCAACAGAGACGTAAGCGTGCGACCGCTGATAGGGCGATACCTAAGAAAAGAGAAACGCGAACTGCTTTTCTCGTCATCCTTTTGTGATACGGCGGAGCTGCCATGATTTACCCCGTTCTTTTTATTCCACCGGAAGATAATCGCGAGCGCAACAGATAAAATCATCGCCGCCACTATTATTTCCAGAAGAATTCTTACCATTTCCGACGGCTTACAGATTGAGGGCAATGTCTCTTTGTGCCGGCTGCACAAGAAAAGATATACAAGCGCACCCGCGCCGAGAATGGCCCAAACCCATGCCGCCGGCGCCACGCTCAAAAGCCTGCCATCCGGTTCGTTACTCTCCGGACGAGGATTCGAAGAGTTCGTGTCTTGGGAATGCCTAAAAACTCTCTTAACCAATCTAAACACCCTTTTAATCTTTCCCTCCGGCCTTAAAATTGCGCACAAGGCTTTTGAATAGCCGAGCAATGCGGGCGAAGGCAACCAATCCATTTTTTTGCCCCGGTAGGACCCTAAAATATTTTCGATAAGAATCACAGTGCCGTGTTCAACAACCGGTTCGCCGGCTACAGACCCCTCACTCTCAATATCATCGATCTTTCTCGCATACGAACCTGCGGTCGTGCCGTCCGGTCCGCGATGAAATTCCGCGATCACACACCGATACGATTCGCGATAAGTCTCCCCTAAAGCCGCGCCGTTTAATCCTTTTACCCTGTTGGTATGCAATCCCGCGACAGCCTGTCGAATGGCAATCGGATTTCCATACTCATCCCTAAAACCCGTCCCGGCATCGAAAAGCAAAAACTGAAAGGCATACTTTTCTCCAAAATCTCCAAACCTCTTAACCCGGCGAACTAACAGGGCTCCCCGGCCGCCCCCGTGCTGTTGAAGATTCTCTAGAGAAGCGCTCATGGCCCGTTTACTTGAGGACATCGCAAAATAATTCGCCTCAGGAAAGACGCTCCGAGAAAACGCCACATTGACAATCGTCCAGAAGAAGTCTGATAACTCGTGCGCATTACCGGTTTTTCCGGCAAAACCCAGCTCCCAAAGCTGCTGCTGTATGCCAAAAGAAAAATCTTCGCCGGCTTCTTTTCCCAAAACTTCCTGCCAAACCATTGGCAGAATTTTCTGAACGTCCGGATCTCCGTCAAAAACTGCCCCCATTGATAGGTCTTCCGTTATCACCTCCCCGCTTCTGGCCTGGCTTCGCCCAAGGGCTTCGCCGAGGCGAGTGGGCCGAGGCTCGCCCGCCTCGGCTTTTGCCTTCGTCGAGGCCGGGTCTTTCCGACTATCGCCGGAAAGACGGCCCAGCATAAACAAGACAGGCAGGATAAAAACCGATAAACCGGGAATCAAGGCCCACAACTCCAGCTGTTCCGGCTGAGCGCCCCGGCCTGGCTCCGGTTGAACGCCCCGGCTTTGTTCCTGCCAATGGCTATTGTCAATCACCATATCAAAGACGGGATAATCGCGCAGCATGCTGCCGATGGACGGCATCGACAGCTCATCGACAACCTCCGTTATTCTTACACCAGGATTATCGAGGCGGATATTCTCCTGGCGTGTTTTTGGGTCAGCGTACACGAGCACTTTGACGTCAAAGACAAGCGGAGTATATTCTTCCAAAAACAGCGCGCTCCACCCCTCGACAACAATCATGCGTACGGTGCTGTTTCTTTGCAATTGCTCAATCTGCCCGGTGATCCTTAACATCGGCTCTTCGAGAGTAACGCTCCGGGAATCGGCATGGAGAACAACAACCCCATCCAACTGCTGCTCCAGAAGTCCGGCTATGTGCGTCTTACCCGTCGCCGTCTTTCCTGTCAACGCCACATACAGAGGCCGGTTAGCCCGAGACCTTTTGGAAAGATTTTTCATGTGTCTGAGAGCCACTTCCACTGAAATAGGTTTCCGGGAAAACTTCCGCCACATCGCCATAAGGCCCGCGCGGAATGCCGCAAAATCATCGCCTTTCGTTATCTCCAAAATCCTGTCAAGTTTAGAGGTCAACAAATACCGTTCATTCACCGGGGTGGCATCGATAAGCTTTCCGATGAGATTCTGCGCAAATCCCGGTTCCTGCTGGCGCAGGCGGATCAATTCGCGGACAAGAAACCTGACATTAAGCGTTCCTAAATCTTTGTCAAAAGGCGTTAAAGTATTCAGCGCGCAGATAATCACTTTATACAAGTAAGGCCCGTACTCCCGGGGCAGCGCGTTAACCGATTCCGCGATAGCGGGAATATCTTTAGGATCCTGGGCATAATAGACACGCTCATAAACTAATTCACTGATCGGCAATACCCGATTTCCGGATGTATTGATCATTCCCGACAGCGGCAGAAAGATAAGCCCGGGCAGGAAACAACCGAGCCTTTCTGCGCCGGGATCTTTGACAATACTCTGGCTATCGCGCCTCATGATGGCGACGGGGACACTGATTGAATCCGACGCCGCATGGATGTAGCGCGAGCCGCTTCGAGTTGTCGCCTTGACGGCAAATAACCCTCCGTTATCCAAATAATAATAAGGTGTCAGCCGGGCCGGGCCTTCCATGGTACGGTAGGCGCATGATGCCGCGTCATAATAAGTCCACGGCATCTTCCGCGGCTTGAGGGCTTCCTGGATAACATATGTTTCCTTATCTCCCAGGGCCTGGCGGATCAACCGCCCTACTTTGTCATGAGATTCTCCATCCAAAAACCACAAGTTCATGCCCCACGATTGGTTGGTGGGCTTAAGCACAAACTGCCGTTGTCTTCTTTTAAGATTCTTTATCTCTTCCCACTGCCGAACACCCAGCTCTTTTAATTCCTCGGGTATGTACGCGTTATCCACCACCCACGTTTTGGGTATAAGCCCCATCAAGATCCGGTAATGTTCCCTACCCAATTTTTGTTCAAACCAGGGATTGTATTCCGGAGAGTGAAACAGCGCCAAGGGGATCTTGCCTTCGCAAAAAGCGCTTAAGCCGGGCACTAAGGTGATACGCCCTTCCTTCGCGAGGCGGATTATTTCTTCGACAGAGGAATTACTGTGGCGGTCTTTCACATAAAAACAGCGGTAAACGGTTAATCCGGATTCCTGCCGGAGCAACCGGATGAATCCGTCATCCGTCTGCGGCGGAGCCCTGGTATCGTCGAGTAAAAAGGCTGTCGCGTTAATGCCGACGGACTGCAGCTCTTGGGTAAAATATTGAATCTGCCCGAGGAATTTTCTTGTCCGTTCATTGGCGGCAAAAATAATCTTTTTATCTTGAAGTGAGCCGCTGTCTCCCGCACTCAAGACTCTTTGGGCAAAACTCTTAAGAAAATCCTCTCCGGTGAGGCCCAAAACCTCAAAGCCGCTTTCCTGATAGATCTTCTGGAGCAGATACACCAGGCCCAGGCCGTAAAAAGAAGTTTCAAGCTCAACCATCCCCATGCCGTTTTCGGTCATAACCAAATCCGGCCGGATAAAGATATTCCCCGCCCTATTGGCATCATCCAGCAGGCCCTTGTGATCAAGCCGAACATGGCACTCCGACGACCAAATGTAACGATACCACCGTGAATCAACCGGCAAAAGAGTCCGGTCGTGAACAAGGTCCAGGCATGCCGCAAAAAATTCCCTCAATGCCTGGCAGGCATGCTCCAGGAGAGCAGCCTCTTGTTGGCTGATATATAACGGCTCCGGACTGACACGAAACGGCACGTTTTCGACAGAAATAATTTCGCCGCTTCTGGAAGGATAAATCCATCCCTCCGGCCGGTGAGAGGCCTCTTGATCCATCGCGGCCAAAACCGGATCGTTTTCTTTGATCCCCGCAAGCGAGAATGGAACCGAAAACAGAAACATTAACGACCCGGGCAGAATAAAACAACCCACCGAATGGTCAGTTGACACTTCATCCCCGTCGTCTTTCCTGCCGGAATGCCGGCGGCTTAAAACATAATAATCAAATTGACGATACCCGGGCATCACATCTAAAACGCCCATTATGGTCGCGCGCAATTTCATCATAATCAATTTTAGCGCGGCGCCGTTAGAGAACATTTCTGACATGGCCTGCAGCGGCATCGCCGCGTATCCGACAATCGGCAAGCCGGACACCACAACCCAATACCAGCGAAAGACCACATCGCGATTGCGCGCCGCTGACAGCAGGGTAACGACAAACCTGAAGATACCGGGAATAAAGCATCCAAAGATTGCCAGCCTGACCGGCGCGGACCAGTGAAAGCTATGCTCGATAAAAATCATCCGGTACAGGTCACCCGTCGCGTATGCGCTCAACGCCCCCGCGATCACATCGCCGGGGAATTTAAAAACGGTGTGCCAGAAAAATACCAGCGAATAGGTCAGCCATTCTTTGGTTTTTGTGGCGGCGTGAAAACGTTCGTATTCCGCGCGCGGCATCTTGCCGGCATCGTGCATTTTCTCAACGTCTTCCAAAAGCCAGGTATTGATTTTAAGAATTGTTCCCGCTTTAAAATCTCCCCACGAGCGCGAACGATAGCTGTTTTTAATCAGCGGCCAAAGCAGGCGGCCGACATGCCGCCATGTTTGCGTGTTAAAAATAAGCGCGCGGCTTATCTTGTCGACAAGCGGAATTCCGTCGAGAGTGGCAAGCAGGACATACAACGGCGTATGCCGTTTCAGACGCTGTGCCGTCGCGGGTGAAATATCTTCACTCGCCAACCAATAGCGAATCATCGTATCTTTAATATAAAAGTTTTTAGAGACACGGCCGGTTATCCGCCCCCAGAAATCAAGCCGGCTGGCATCGTAGATGCCGCACAGTTCTTCATAGAAAGCAAGGCGGGCACCCATCCGTTCTGCCTCTTCGCCGCGCATGTGGTCGCCGATATAGTCCGACAGCGCTGCGGGGTCAAGCCGGTCAAACATCACCCGGTAGTTTCCGGCTCGAAACGCCCTTAAAATCGCCGCCGCGTGATAGGGATAGAAAAAGACCATAATCGGAATTGCCGGCGTGCGGTCGACCCAGACAAATTCCCCCGAATGCCGCCGCATAATATTCTTATAGGTCTGCGCCGGGCCGTCGAAGCGGTCATCAATCTGATAGAGATGCTCGTTAAACCCGGCCTTTTCCGCCAGCAGGCGAAAACGCCGAAGGTTTTCTTCGTACATCTTGCGGTTTGCCTGGCCGCTAAAACCATTGCCGCCGTCAATCCATTCCACCACTTCACCGTAGGCGCGATGGCTGACGCTAAAGAATATCGCCCGCGAACGCGCCACCACCGGCGCGCCGACCTCATGCTCGGCAACATCGGCGAGCATGTCGCCCACGACCATATTGAGCAGCACCGCTTCCTTAATATAGCGATAGGGAAAACGCGATTGATAGGCTACGGCGTGGGAAAGATTTCTTAAAAATTCTTTGATGGCGCCGCTTAGGCCCGACAAGGCATACACCCGTAGCGCCACCGGAGTACCGGTTTTAAGGTCAACCGCCCTGTAGACGCTGGCGCCAAGGCCGCTACCCGCGAAACTTTCAATCCGGTATCGCCGTTTTTCTTTTCTTAAAATATCGCGAAGGTTAAAGCCTGAGGCATGATGAAACGCGTAAGAAAGCCGCTCCTCATCAATGACTTCGGTATCCAGTGCGACGGTTTCCCCGCGGACAAATAAACGCTCATCCGTATCTTGCATGCTGACTTCCGCGTCCACAGACTCTTTGATTGCTTGACTTCGCCGGCGTTCGGCTAAACCCGCGATTAAACCTTGCAACTCTTTTACGTCAGACGTTACCCCCAGCACCGATTCGTCATTAACCCAATATTCCACATCTTCCTGGTGGGTTGTGTAGAATACGACCGGGATATTTATTTTTGCCTTCATCATCTCCTGAAGTAAACAGACACCACAACCATCAGGCATATCAAAATCAAGAACGACCAGGCCAATTCGCTGTATGCCTTTTTCAATCTTCTGCCATGCCTCTTGACAGCCATTGGCATGAACCACTGTATAGCCTTGGGCCGTCAATATCCTATCCAAATGTCTGTGCACATCCTCGGAATCATCGACAACCAATATCTGTAAATGATCTTCAAAAGACGCCGTCATCCCCGTCCGGCAAAGCCTTCTTGAGGCTTTGCCGAGATCTCGGCGTTCCGACCCCTCGTCGGAACGCCGGACCATCCCCACAACAGGTAAGCCCACTAGCGGCAGGAAGATAAGCCCGGGCAGGAAACAGCCCAACGATTCAGGTTCACATCCAAAGGCACGGTAGTAGTGCTCCATCTCTTTGTCGGACACCTTGGTATCAAGCTTGTAATCGGCGCGCGCGGCAGCCAAAAGCTCCGCCAGGAATTGTCGTCGTTCTGCTTTGGGAATTTTGGTCACGCGGCTGATGTCACGGTTAGACAGCGCGTAAATCATCGCAAGCATTCTTTCCCGTTTGTGTTTGGTGAGGGTGCGGATCATGGTGCGCAGGTCTTTAACTTTGATCATCAGAAGAACAGTATCGCAGGCGATAAATGCGAGGGAACGTTCGGAGAGAAAAACGGTTTTATAGCAACGGCCATGCCAATAGGTCGGCGCGCCTCTGACAAAATTATTGCGCGCTGCCCAGTCACGGTAAACCTTATTAAATACCGCCTCATCATTGGCAAAACCTTTTACATTCCCCATATGCGCCTGGTGCGCAAGCCGTGTATAACCAACCATAAAACGGCTTACCTGCAATGAATCATTAATAATGGCGATGGCGATATCCAGGCTATCCAGGGCTTCCTGCCGTGCCTTCTCATCGCTTTTGGATAACGGGGCGATTCCTAATAATAATCCTTTTTTAAGATGCCGGTCCACGATGCGCTGCACCATATCCTGGGCGTTTAAGATGCGGTTTCTGATGCCCATAAAATCCGGCTCGTTTAAAAACGGCCAGGTAAATACATGGCGTAATCCCGCCCTGGCTTCGCCGGGACGAGGCTCGCCGTTTTCCCGGCGGCCCGCGCGATTTTCTGTGCCGATGGCCTCCGTGAACCGGTTCTCAGAAATATCCTTTCGAATCTTTGTCATTCTTGTCAACACCCTCCGGAACCGGGTCTGGGAAATTTCGCGCAGTTGAAAACGCAGATGTTCCAAATAGGCAATCTCGCCGGCGATCTGTCCTAAGCGCACCTCGATTGACGGTATGCCCGCCGAGATACAGGCTAAGGCCGGCTTGGCTCTTTGCACCCTAATAAAGTTGAGAGCCATTTCAAGTTCTCTGCGGCAATCCTGCTTTTCCTCCACGCGCACCCCTTCTAAGGAAATGAGCAGGGCTGCGATATCGCGCTCGATACTGCCGGTATCAAGCGGCGCGGCCGCAGCCGCCCGGGCGTGGAATCGTAAATGATTTTCAATATGCCGCAGCGTTACTAAGAATTCCTTCATCGCCTTGTGGTCGGCGGCCAGAGAGGCAAAAATCTTATCCAGAATTCTGAACCAGCGGTACAGCGTCTGGGTCTGGGGCCGCTGCTCGAGCACGGTTGCACCGGCCTTCCTGACGTAGCGGCCCATCAATACGGTGATTTTTCCGTCCGGCTCTTGGTTAATTTTTGTTTTTGATTTTCTGCGTTGTAAGCGTTCCTGCAGCGCTTGCTTTCGCTGGTGTGCCAGTTTTCGGGAAATGCCGTCTAAGATCCAGACCGCGGCCATTTCGTTGCCGGCATCAATAAAGGCAATAATCTCCTCTGCGCGGGCAATGGCGCTGCTACGAATATTTCTTTTAAGCGCGCCGATTTGCCGCCGGTCCGGCAATGCGCCGGTGTAGCGCTGGTAGGCCAAGCTCAAAAGGCGGCTGTGCATATCCCGTACCTTGGTGTGCTTTCGCTTAAGGATGGCCTCTTGCGGCAAAATCGTTTGCCGGTACGCCGAGCGGTCCGTGCGCCGCGGTTTCTTTCCGTCTTCGTCTAACGCTCCCAAAAGCGGCAGAAACATTAAAAACGGCCCGGTCCCGACGAGGCCTAAAAGATTAAAGAGGGCCGAGGCGGACAGGAACGCGAGCGGCGATAGGAACATAAGGGCCCGAAGCGTTTCAACTTCTTTCCAGTCATCGTCCTCCTTCGCCTCATCCCTCGCCTCATCCCAAGCCTCCTCCCGGCCCGGAAGAATGCTGCCTCTATAGTCAACATCTTTTTCCGTCGGAAAGATTTTTTCAGGTTGGACAGCGCCTGACCAGCAAGGATCAAAAGGGTTGGAAAGCGGCCACCATGCTATAGGTAGCTCTTGGCCTTTACTGAAACGCTTCCAGTCATCTGCCACAACAATAAAGATTAAAGGAGTTTTATCGGATTGCACTGAATCCGGTTGAAAGCCTATCCAGTCGCCTATCATCATGTCAAACCAAGGCTCCCACCAAAGGTGTTTGACGCTGTTTCGCCGCTTGAGAACCTCCAGATCTTGGGGCGTGATCTTATCCATCGGTGTCGGAACGATAGGAATTACTGGCATATTTTGGGCGGCATTCGGATCTCCAGGGTTAGGGCGCATAACCATCTGCCTGTCCTTTGATGCCATCAGAATGACCGTGCCCTCGGGAATAATCAGTTCATCCAGCCATGGCGGAACAATAACACGGCCCTTACCGAAGTTACATACGGCCAATAAGAGCCTCCCGGGATCAAAGGGCCTGTAATATTCTTCCAAAAATTCTCCGACAGGCCGCCCGTTTTTCTTAAGACAAAGCATGCTATCCTGGGAAGCATAACCGTGCAGTTCCAGAATATTTATATCTTGAAAAACATGATATTGGCCGCGAGTCGCGCTGACCAGGTAAACCATGCCTTTCGAGTAATGTTCCAGTTTCGGATAATAGAAAGACGGAGCATCATCGGGGACAATGCCAAGCACCCTGAGCGTTTCTGCAAGCTCCGTGTACATTCTAAAGACAGCGCCAAGGTCATTCTTGACTTCGGAGTAAATATACTGAAGATAATCCGGCTTATAAATACTGGTAGAATCTGATGCGTCTGCTTCGGCGGTTTGGGGTATCGTGCCAGGTCCGGATATAACCGACAGCAAGACCAGCGCCAAAATCAAAACAGGACGTCTCGCCCGAGAGATGTGCCGCGCTTCGCCGACGGCGCGCGAAGAAAGAGGATTATTGTCCGTCCGGATCATCCCCAAAATGGGCCCGGACCCGATGAGGCCTAAAAGACTAAAGAGGGCCGACCTCGTCCCGAGGAGCCATGACAATAGGGACTCGGCCCCGAGGGAGGCGGGCACAAAACACCCCAAAGCGCCGGAGGTGTCTTTTTTCTCAACCACAGGCGCCGACAAAAGACGCCGGGGGTCAGTCTCGGCTTCAGAAATCTCAGAAAACCATTCCTTAAAGAACCGGAGATTACCGGCCATGGTTATTAAAAGCCTTTTACAGGCAATTAAAGTCATGTATTCCATTTTTTCTTTTTCGTCCGCCGTGCCGATCGCAGTCCGTTTGCCCAAATCATTTTTGATAATACGGCTTCTAAAGAGGTGCTCAATGTATTTCACCGCTGCGGGCTCCGTGAATCTACGCCGCGAGAAAATCCCTAAGTGCTCCGCGGCCCATTTCACGATAAATTTCTGGGCCCATTGCTGCATTTCGGGATGGAGCCCGGTCAAATCCCTCAACCGGGACTTGATTTCCTTATTGGCAGCCGCCAGATTTATTAAACTGAAGAAATTATCCGTCAGAATCTTGTAGAGCTCATCAAAATCCTCGCTGCACCCAGCGATCAGGAAAAGCCGGTAAGCCGTATTCTCGATTTCCGCGTTATCGGTTTCGAATTCTTTTAATACAGCGGCCCGGCGCTGTATCTCTTCGGTAGTGAGCTTCATGATTCCGGACAAATCTTCCAAAATGACATCGGCGCGCCGGGCCGCGCGAAACTTAAGCTCCCCGGCAGATTCCTTGGGCGCTTTATGTTCTTCTCCCCGGACAAAAGTTGACTCACCTAAATGATAAGTCCGATTTTCATTTCCAAAGCGCTCAGCCAGCGGATGATCGCGAGGAATATTCAGCGGATAAATATCGTAGATATGCTGGGGTTTTAATTCTTTGGCATTCAGGATAGCAAATAATTTTTCTTTCTGCTGCGGATCAAAATGTAAGATTTTAGGGAAATAGCGGTAACGGCCCCTGGCCGAAGCCCCTTTCCATACCGCCAGACGATAAAGGGCCTCAATTTCTCCCCGCGTCCATTGTCCTAAATTCACTGCCCTTAAATAGCCCACGACCGTCGAAACAGCATCTTCTTTAAAAAGTTTATCCAGCTTCTTGGCTGTGTCCTTGTCAAAATCCGGATAAACCGCCATAAAGAGTGCCACGGAACGGTTCTTGAGAGCCTGCTCTATAAATATCCTTTCCATGGCCTCAAAATGGCTTGCGTCCACTTCTTTGAGCCCGGTTAATTTCCTGAGCTGGCTGAGATCAAACATCTGCCAATTTTGAAGGACCACTTCGCTGGCATAGAGAGTGAGATGTTTTGCCATGACCTTTAATCTCTTATGGTGAGCGGCATTGCCGGACTCTGCCGCGCGAACCATTTCCTCCAAAACAGCATGCGAGAGAAACGGCCGGTGCTGAAATTCTTCATCACGGTCAAAGGCAAAATCTTCGTGGTTGGCGGCAATTTCAGGATCAATCAGAAATTCCAACGTTTTTTGGGAAAGGGCTGAATGCATCAAAAGCCTGCCAAAATGATCCGGATGAGAATCCAGTGAATTAAAAATACTTAACGCATTCCACACCGTTTGTCCGGATTCTTCTTGAAAGTGGAGAGCAAAATAGCTCGTGGCATGGGCATATTCGGAGTGCGCGGCCCCGGCAAAAGAAGCCAAAAACGCGCCCATCTTCCGGCCGAATCTCTGGGGTGCCATTTCCATCAACAAATTCAATGTCCTGGTACCGTCCACGTCAAGACGGTTGCTGTAATTACCCTCATACTTTGTCAGGGAATAAAACGCATGAGACGCCGGAATTTGTTCACGCTTATCTGTTCTCCTTGAATAACTGTAAAATTTGACCGTGCCGTCCTCCGCTATCTCGGCCTCGCCCCCTGAGTAATAGTCAAACAAGAAATCATCATTCAGGAAGCTTCGGCGAGAAGCCGATAAAACAGTTTGAAGAATACACCGCGTCCGGAGCAAATTCTTAAACGTCCACTCGTGGCCCATGGCGCTGCCTTTTTCATCCCTCCATACATGCCAATGTTCTTTATCAAGCACCTTCACAAGATGCTCAATAAAACGCTCCGGGTTAATTTCTCTTCTGGCTGCCAGGACATAATACCGGTTCATGACCGCATCTTTATGGTTATTCCAGTCCTCTTCCGCAAGATTCTCAACGGCCAGGAAAAATTGTTCTGCCGGCATACCGGAAAAAGATTCTTCTGCGCCGGGCCGCGAAAAATCAAATCCGGGCAGGCAAAACTGGGTGGTTCGATATTCTTCCAAGGCAGGATTGATCGGGACAACGCCTTGATATTCCTGGATAAACTGGACAACAGCGTTATAGGTAAACAGCATGCGCAAAACATGCCGTATCTGCTGACGGCCTCCGCATAATTCATAACCTTTATTGCTAAAATACCCCCGGCGTAAGACAGTGTCAAATTTCATAAAGCGCCAGGTGATCTTGTCGGCAAACATCTCATAAAGCCCAGAATGATTCATGAAGAAATGCGGCTCATCCCGGACAGTTTTTTCTGTCTTGGTTTTCGCAATATTGTCAAAATAACCGACGCAGTACGGGTCGGCCGACAAGGGCGATTCGCCCGTGCGGACGGCAAATTCCAGGATAAAGGCCACCGTCGAGTAGCCTGAAATAAAACGGAAGGCCTCTCCCGGCTGCGGCTTCAGCTGAGGCAAAAGCGTTTCCCTGACTCTGTCAATATTGTCTTTAAAGCGATTATCGGTTTTATAGGAATAATGAAGGCTTTGCAAATAACGGTTATGAAAATCAATCCAGCGCTCTTTGTCCGGGATATCGCCTTTTCTTATTTCCGTTGAGGTATAAGCACTGCGCATGATTGTGCCGAGAGATTCGTCGTGCATGGGGTCCCGGTAACCACAGCCCATCTCAATGAGTACGATTTCCTGCTCGATCCCCAGGGCAATAAGCAAGGCATGGGCTGCTTGATATAGCGAGGTGTCCTCAAGCAAAAAGACCCAGGTTTTCCCGTCGCGGGGGATACTGGCCGCGCGGATAATCAATTCAAAGATATCCCGGTTAAGTTCTGCGAAAGAAATCTTTCCGTCATCGAAGAAAACCGGATCATCGGTTTCCGGAGGATTATACGTAAAGCGCATATTGCCTTTTCTTAAAGCCGCCGCACATTGCGTGCTCATACCAGGCAACTGCTTGCGTTCTTTCTCGCTATCGCATTGATCAATCACGCCTCGGGCGAAGGAATCAAAGCGTACTGCCATTTCCTGTGGAGTTAAGACCCGCAGTTTACCGCTGGAGTCTCTGACAAAAAGCGAAGCCATAGGCTCAAGAAGATACATTTGCGCTGCCCGGGAAAGATCCAGCGCCGCATCCTCGGCCTTTTCGTCCTCCAGAGGGGCAGAGAGTAACGGTGTCTCCACGTGCGCTAATTGCGGCACTTTCTCATCCGGATTACTTAACAATCCCGGGACATAAGCCATGTCCAGGTCAGGGTGGTCTACGGACTTTCCAAAATACTTTGAGATTGAACCCGATAAACTTTCTTCAGGCGAAGTAATACTTTTAATCAGGTTTTCAAAATATTCCTTGACCCGGTCTTTTAACCAACCTCTTTCGTTCTCTTTTACTGTTTCATCATGACGGTCAGCCATGGCCTCAGCCAACGCCTGAAGGTTCCGGGTGAACTCAACATGTTCCTGGTCCAACGGATAGAGGCTGAAGTCATGGATGCCATTATTAAAATGATGGGTTTGACTATTGAGCGGTACCCCTTCATCGCTTAAAACCCAAGCGGCGTTTTGATAAAAGACGATCAGGAAGCTTTTTTTGTGGATCTTGATTTCTCCGACCCAGGCGTCATCGTTGATTCTGAATATACTGGAATCATAAATGTCCACATAATGCGTTAAGGCCAACGGTAATTGATTTCGGCTAATAAATTGCCGGACTGCTTTTTGTTCGCGCCGGTTAAATTTCTTGCTTTCATCACTATTCGATTCATAAAAATCATTCTTGATAAGATATCCGCTCAATCGTTCAATAACCTCTACGACAAGCCTGGCCTTTTGAACGGTAGGCATAACGTCGATACCACCCAGGAAGGTGAGGGTTTCGTAGGTGCGAGCCAAGCGTACGGCTTCAAGATAAAACGGCCTTAAATATTGGGGAATTGATTTTAAAAGGCCAATTGCGGACGGCTTCCCTAAACGCAGCAGGGCAAAATCAATCAGGATGTGTTCGGCAACATAAACCTGCGACGAAACGCGCTTGGGCACATCTTTGACGGCACCGTCTTCACCGAGAAGCCCGAGTTTTTCTGCGAGCGCGGAAATCCTCTTGTCCGAACCTTTGGCAGTCTTCAATTCCCGTGCCAATACGCGCAGCTTCCGGCGGTCAATGAGCTCTCGGATTTCTTTGCGGATTTGATTTTCCGCTTTGCCTTCGAGAATGTCCTTTGTCCCGTCGGAAACCAGCCCTAAGACAGACAGGCCCGCCAACACAGCAGTGGCGGGCAGGCCCGTCAGCCCCGTTAGAAATGTTGAGGGCAATAAGAAAGTTGTTAAAGTTTCTAACGGGGCCAGGGGCAACGAGAAAAACGCGAGGCAGCCTAATGTTTCGATGCCTCGAATCATTTCATCTTGCTTTAATTTTCCGCTGATAACAATAGCAAGTTGCTCGTATACAACTGAGAAAAAAAGTTGAGAAGTTACATAGTCGGACACTCTTATGCTGCCCAACCCGCAGTTTTCAATGCGTAAGACGTGCGTGCCGCTTCTTACGAAATAGAGCTGTTCATTGTACCTGCCTCTTGAAAGGGGTTTGATAGCGGTCCATAAGTCCTCACTAAATCCTGCAATATTCGCAGTTTCATCGTAATGGATAACGCCAACAAGCTTTCCTGCAGAGTAGTCAAAAACAAGAAGATGGCATCCCGGAGGTTTGTTAAAAGCTTCCGAAAGAGGGGGACACTTTTCCTTATCCCAGCGGATGCTGATTTTGACTGATTCGGGATCTAGTATCGTCCGATGCAGATAAAGCATGACCGGATTATTAGTCCCTTTGTAATACACTATTCCTCTGGAAAGCGCGTGCTGACGCAGCCAACCGAGAATAGCCTTGGCAATTCCTTCTATTTGAAAACAGGATTGTATGTGCAGGTGTTCCAATAGCAATTGAAAGCCACCAAGATAAAAGACTAAACCCGACGTGCGGCTTTGGCCCGGATCATCGATTCTCAGGTTATCCAGCCATATTTCATATTCCATGCCATTCGAAAAAGGGTCGCTTGAGCGGACGATTATAATGGTATTGCCTCGATGGGGTATCAATACCTTGACAGGATTTTCATTTTCATCGCGCCATTCTTGGGTTCCGTCGAGATACGCCACCCTGCGCGTCCACTCTTTCCCTTGGGCCGTATCGTCATCCGCGCCTTCTCGCACCATTCCCGCGATAAAGACGGCGGGCCCCGCCAGAAACAGCGGGGCGGGCAGGCCCGCCAAGGGCAAGAAGAGCGACACAAAACACCCTAAGCGCCCTTCATCCTGCGCGGTCAGTTGTTGATAGATCTCCTGCGCGCGGCGCTGCTGGTCTTCGGATAACCACGCTACAGCGAGCCCATAACTTTTTGCTTCGAGATTCGGGTCAGGCGAAACAGTATAACGGGAACTGACTTTATTTGTCTTCTCATCAAAATCAACATCGGTTTTCCATAAATCAAACCCGAGTTTTTGCGCGGCAAGCTTAAGCCCGTCGCGGATATGGGTATTAAAGATAACCGTGACGTTTTGCTGGCGCAGGTAATGCAATACCGCCAGCTGAATCGCCGCCAATTCGAAATTATCGGTGCCGTGCAGCTCATCTAAAATAAGCAGGCTATCCGGCGAGACACTATTAATCATATCCGCATACTGTTTGAGAATATTAAGAAAATAACTTTCGCCGGTTTCGGTCACATTGCGGCCGCCAAAAAACGCCCCGATTCCGCCGAATCTGCTCATGGTTAAATCACCCGAGACATAAAAACCATGCCGGGCAAAGACGGCATTGATAAAACTATTAAGCATCAAGACACTCTTGCCGCTGGAATTGGATCCGGTTAAGATAAAAACCGGTTTTTGGGGGTTAACCGCAAACGTCTGCGCCACACCTCCCTGCAAAAACGGCCCACGCCCCCAGAAAAATGAATGGTTCGGGAAGAAGGGCACGCTATTTTCTAATCTAAATGTTCGATACTCATCAACGAGAGTCGGCGGCTTGATAGAATTCAAAATGACAGAACGGGCAATACCGGTAAATTCATCCACCCCCCTAGCAATCATTTCAAAATCTTTCCCAAGATGCTGGCAGGCCTCGCCCCATTCAGCTTCCAATCTTTCCCGTTCTTTCTTGCTTAAACCGGCAGGATCAACGGTATATTTTTGGCGCATCTCATCCAGCGCGGATTCCTTTTTCTTCAATAATAGTTTTGTTTTGTCAACCAGGGGCTCCTGCGGCAAGGTCTCAAGGTGCTCGATAAGCAATTTCATTTTTTCTGCAAGCGCGTTGATCTTTTTCTCATTTTCTTTAACATCATATCGCGCCCAGCGAAATTCCCGGTCGATACATTTATTGACCGACGAAAGAAGTTCGGTAATTTTTTTAAGGTACTCTGCGCCCTGGGAAACAAAAAGCGCAGTCAGGCGCAGGCGGACATCAACCGCATCCTCCTGCGCGGTATCGTCCTCTTTTTCTGTCTGCGGCGCGGTTGTATCCCTGCCGCCTAAAAGGGACCCAAGAATTTCTTCTTTATCCGTCGGTTCTTCAATATTATCTGCATCGACATCCCCGGTAAATATGCCGAGCAACCGTTCCGGGGTCTTACGGAACGCGAAATGTTCCCCAGGGTAGAGATTAGCAAAAACCACTTCAAACATTGAAAAAGCCGCGGATTTCTTATCCAGCTTCAAAGAGGATGATTTGGAATCGCCCATTTTCTTAATCGGAATCTCCTCAATATCGCCCCCCTCGATAATGCAGCGATAATACGCCCGCGCCAAAGTAATCATCTCCTTAGGAAACCCGGCCTGGCGCATTAATTCAATCGCGTAGCTGTGTTTCGCGATGCCGGGCACCAGTCCAAAATCAGGAACAATCCGGCCCTTGTTCTCTTTAACCGTATGCATAAAGGGCTGTTGGCCGGTGCGCGCCTGTAACAACTCGTACATTTTCTTCAAGTGGCTGGTAACAATAACCGTGGCGCCGCTACGGATCAGATCTTCGATAAGGACCGTGGCAATCGCCACCAATTCGTGATAATCCGTACCCGTCGGGACTTCATCAAGGATAATCAAATCTCCGGGCCCGGCCTTTTTAATCAAGTCGGTTAATTTTTCAATCAACATCCCGAAATAACCGTATCCTTTGTGCAGCTGTTCCGGCTCGGGAAAGACCGTGTAGATATTACGAAAGACACCGATGGCCGGCGCGTCATCGGGAACCGGCAGGCCAACCTGGGTATAAAGCGCGGCACGGCCAAGGCCGCGGGCAGTCGTGGTTTTTCCACCCATGTTGGGGCCGCTCAATAAAAGCGCATTATGCCCGCCGCCTAAAGAAATCTCGACGGGGTGAATGCCTTTTAAATCATCCTGTTGTTCTCTTTCGCGTTTCCGTCGCGTCTTCGCATCAAAGGCCTCAAGGAATCCATCGAAGATGTCACGGTCCGGTTTTGGCTGGAAGGCACGGGCAATGAGAACCGGGTTGCGGTAACGTGCCAATTGTATAGTGCCGGTAGGCTGCATGATATCGGCAAAACGGTAATTATTCTGAACGGCAAAAAGGGCAACACGCGCGTAATAATCAATTTCTGCCAAATAATTCTGCATCATCCCTGCCGGGAATTGGCGCAGGAACGAATGCTTGTCGCCGCTATTTTTCGCGCGCCGCCTTGAGGCGTAGGCCTCGTCTCGTTCCCGGCGTTGACGCCCCGCAGCTTGCCGAACAAAAGAGTCCAGACGTCTTAGGCCGCCTAAGAAGCCATCTGCATCATCATCGTCTTCTACATCCAAATCGTCATCGTCTGAAGAATCTGAAATTTCTTCCTCATCTTCATCCGGCTCGCTGTCTTTTTTGGCGGCTTTTTGTTGACGCTTCTCAAACAAACCCGGATTTTGAGGATACGGGTCCCCTTCTATGTGAGATTCGATGTTAATCACCCATAAATCGGATAATTTCTCCACCAGCGAAGAAAATTCTTTTATAACATCATCAAAGAGCCCCTGCTCTTGAAGCTGTTGCTGTATTTCCTCCTCCATACTCGGCTTATCATTGTCCGAGTCATCGTCTTCATACAGCGCGCTATAAAGGTTACGCCCCTTATCGCGCCGATGAGAAGCATTCTTTTCCCGGTGCTTTTTAAGAATTTCCGGAGCGACAAAAACATTCGCATCGACGCGCCAATCTCCCACAGCATTTAAGAATTTCCTTCGTTCCAAAAATGGCTTTAGCTCCGGCCGGCGTAACGTGACCTGAATCTTTTCTTTCCATCGTGCCATAACCGGAGAATCACTCTCGGGCAATGCCTGTTCGACAGCCTCCAGGCACAAAATAACTCGTCCCAGCGCAATCAAAGCAGGCGCCACGTCGGGATAAGCCTCATCGAATTCCAGGGGTCCGTCGTTCCATTGCCCCTTGGATTCACGGTCCAAAATACTACTCCTCTCTTTCTTTTTGGGCACAAAGAACGGATAATGGTAGCGTCGTAACGTGCGCAGCTCTGAAAGAAAGTCTTCTTTTTCTTTATGATAGCGCGCGATTAGTTTTGTAAGCTGTTCTAGCGGATTGTCTTCGCTTGTTCCCTGAGCGGCAATCTCCATCAGGCTTTCGATGGCACGCCGGGCTATTAGAATATCCTTGTGCTGCCTCCAGGGGCGCAAGAGCCTTTGTTGCAAAATCCTTTGCACGTCTTCCGTCGCGTTGGCAAAAAACGGAATAACGTTTTCCAAAAGCCATTCTCCCTCGCTCTTAATTTCTAAATTTACCAAGTCATGCCCTTCAAGTTTCATCTTTCCGGGCCAAAAATCAGGGTCACCGTAGACGGGAATCCTAAATCTATTTGGTTCTTGGGCATCGTTTCCTGCGTCCTTCACCATCCCCATCACCGGCAGAAACATTAAGAACGGCCCGGCCCCGACGAGGCCTAAAAGATTAAAGAGGGCCGAGGCGGACAGGAACGCGAGCGGCGATAGGAACATAAGGGCCCGAAGCGTTTCAACTTCTTTCCAGTCATCGTCCTCCTTCGCCTCATCCCTCACCTCCTCCCAAGCCTCCCCCCGGCCTGGAAGAATGCTGCCTCTATAGTCAACATCTTTTGCCGTCGGAAAGATTCTTTCAGGTTGGGCAGCGCCTGACCAACAAGAATCAAAAGGGTTGAAAAGCGACCACCATGTTATAGGCAGCTCTTGGCCTTTACTGAAACGCTTCCAGTCATCTGCCACAACAATAAAGATTAAAGGAGTTTTATCGGATTGCACTGAATCCGGTTGAAAGCCTATCCAGTCGCCTATCATCATGCCAAACCAAGGCTCCCACCAAAGGTGTTTGACGTTGTTTCGCCGCTTGAGAACCTCCAGATCTTGGGGCGTGATCTTATCCATCGGTGTCGGAACGATAGGAATTGCTGGCATATTTTGGGCGGCATTCGGATCTCCAGGGTTAGGGCGCATAACCATCTGCCTGTCCTTTGATGCCATCAGAATGACCGTGCCCTCGGGAATAATCAGTTCATCCAGCCATGGCGGAACAATAACACGGCCCTTACCGAAGTTACATACGGCCAATAAGAGCCTCCCGGGATCAAAGGGCCTGTAATATTCTTCCAAAAATTCTCCGACAGGCCGCCCGTTTTTCTTAAGACAAAGCATGCTATCCTGGGAAGCATAACCGTGCAGTTCCAGAATATTTATATCTTGAAAAACATGATATTGGCCGCGAGTCGCGCTGACCAGGTAAACCATGCCTTTCGAGTAATGTTCCAGTTTCGGATAATAGAAAGACGGAGCATCATCGGGGACAATGCCAAGCACCCTGAGCGTTTCTGCAAGCTCCGTGTACATTCTAAAGACAGCGCCAAGGTCATTCTTGACTTCGGAGTAAATATACTGAAGATAATCCGGCTTATAAATACTGGTAGAATCTGATGCGTCTGCTTCGGCGGTTTGAGGTATCGTGCCAGGTCCGGATATGACCGACAGCAAGACCAGCGCCAAAATCAAAACAGGACGTCTCGCCCGAGAGATGTGCCGCGTTTCGCCGACGGCGCGTGAAGAAAGAGGATTATTGTCCGTCCGGATCATCCCCAAAATGGGCCCGGCCCCGACGAGGCCTAAAAGATTAAAGAGGGCCGAGGCAGGCAGAAGCCCCGGAATAAAGCAGGCCAAACCTTTAGGCTCTCCGGTATCAGCAGCCGTCAAATCACGCTCCCACCACCATCGGCCGCGTTCAAAAACAAAGCGATATCCGGCATCTCTATATAAATCATCAAGCCGTGCAATACTTGTCGCCGGTAGATAAAGGGTCGTCGCTGAAAAAAGGCTGCTGCCCGCCGGCGCCAAAATTCGCCCCAGCTTTTGCTTTCGCGCATAAGCACGTACGGCCTGTTCAAGAATACGCTCAACCGAACCAAGTTTTTCGCGAACCAACCGCGGCGTACGGCGACAATTGATATAAAGCCTGGCCTGCAGAGTATTGATTTTTAGCCCGGCCTTCTTGCCTTCAATCTCAAAATCGACAAAGCCTAAAGGAAGTGAGTCTTTAAGCAAGGTTTCACGATATTCCCTGGGGACATCGCTGCCATTAACCCTAAGCTGTTCGTTAACAATAGGCCTTAACAGCGCCAGCATTTCTTCGTCGTGCAATAATACATTAAGCCTCTTTCCCGGCATTCCCATGCCCAGGCTCAAACTCAATGCGCCTTCGTTTGACAAGGTATCCGGCCTAAAACCGGGAAGCGCCACACGCTCATTAATCTTTGCCCGAGATAAATCGAAGATTTGATAGTTGACCGGCTGTTTCGAAGGAAGGATAGCGAGCGCTCGCTCAAGAATCTTTATCCCTTGAGCTTGCGGGCTTCCGCTTAGATCTGCGCGCCTGATTGTGTCTGCGATACAATTAATGTCTGTCGCCCGATTAAATCGACGGCCGTCAAAGCAAGCATATCCGGATTGAAGTGTCTTGGTTGTATAATGACGTAACCCCGCTAAATTTATATTTTTAGAATGATTTTTTCCGGTCACGGCACAATAAACAGTCCACAAAAACGCGATATTACTGCGGCTGGGCACCCTGAGGCTGTTTTTCCTGGCGTATATAAAATAATTTAATAATAGCCCGATGAAATGATTAGGGAATTCATCCAGGATTACACCAAATCCTTGAGCCCCTTCAAAATAATAGAATTCATTTTCGTAGTGCAAGTGCAATAAATCGGCAATATTAATTAACGGCAAACCTGCCCTTTGCGCGCGCTTGATAAACGGCCAACGCTTCGGGTTAACCAGATGCCGGCCCATTAAGGACAGCGCCTTTTGCCAGTCCGCGTCAAAATTGTCCCGGATAAACGCGGCCACCTTGTCCGGGTCATCCGTATCCGGCGGCAGCGCATTTTTTATCGCCTCAAGCGCACTATCTTCGGTTCTCGGCGCTATACCGGCCATCAACACGGGTAGGAATATCAAGCCGGGAATAAAACAACCTAACCCTTGCGGCTTTTGGTAATCAGCGGCGGTAATAGTAGCACCCGGAGATCTCTTACGTGCAATCCATGCGACTTCGGTCATCATCCGGCTATACCCGGCCAAGGTCGGGGAGGGAATAAAACCATACCGGTGTGCCAACGACTGGTCGCGCGCAATCACATGCTTGTGTTCCTCGCTCAAATAGCCGCCCGCGATCAGCGCAACAATTTCATCTCCCGTTACCCTTTCAATGCCGCGAATCAAAGCAATGCTGTTCGAATTATCGACGGTATACCCTACCCAGCGGCCAATGTTGGAAACAAGGACTGCCTTTTTATGCAATTTCGGCAGCCGCTCAAAAAGAGGCCGAAGATGTTCGGCATCTTTGAGATCACCCCGGATAAGATGGTACTGCCGGCTCGGCCGGTAACCGTTCAATAAAAGATGTTGTTGTGCCGCGGCTAAGGCTTCGTCGTCTTTTTCTATCAGAACAACCGATGACGCCCCCAATTTCAGCGCCACCAATGACAGCATGCCGTCCCCGGCGCCGCAATCATAAATGCGCCTGCCGTCCATGGCGACATTCATCGCGGCTGCCATCGAGGCCATGGTGAAATACATCAGAGCCTTACTGTCGACAATCGTATCGTGCAGATTTTTCAGGATAATAACATTGCGGTTAAGGGCTGTCCGCAGGCGGAGACTCAATTCCCCGTAGGCCTCGCTATCAAGGATAAATAAATGCCCGGCACGGATAAAACAGGAACCGAAATAGTCCGGCCGAAGAATTGGGCAAACAGGTGTGGGCATCCACGCCTCATGTACCTGCGGCTTTCCGGAAATCCTCTCCCAGCGTTCATTGGCGTATATTTTCTTGCCGTAGACAAGGCCTGATTCTTCCTCGAGCTCCCGGAATCTTTGACCCGACGGCTCAAGGCGTAATTCTTTAACGATGCGGCGGCTCAGGCGCCGGCACAATTCTTCATCAATTCCGACGGCAGGTGCCGAGAGAGGATTATTGTCCGTGCGGACCATCCCCACCAGCGGCAGGAAAGGCAATCCCGGGAGCGTCAGAGGCAGCATAAAACAGCCGAGAGTTTCACGCGTTATTTGCGAAACGTCCTCGAATCCGTTGGTTGGGCTCTCTAAGGATGTCGCGTATTTTGGAACTACCTCTCGTCGCAAAGATTTTTCTCTGCTCTCTATTCCACGACGAACTGTTGACATCGTCTTTTCTAAATCTTGGAGGTTTAATTCGCGGCTTTTTCTTATTTCAGAAAGCCTCCTTAAAGCTTCCCCAATAGAATCTTCCAGATAAGACACCGACTCTCCCCAGGTGGAGAATGGTTTAGAAAGTCCTTTCATTAGAGTCCTAAATATATAATCTTCATTTGCCCTGGCACCCTGAATAACTCGAGACAATATATAAGCCAGATCCTGGGGATCAATTCTTATTGTTTCCCTGGACCCACCTCTTAAAAATGAAGAATGTGGATGAGAAATGGCTAAAGCTACTTTCAGCCACCAAGGATATCTTTCCCAGTGATAGCTGATCTCCCAAGATTTTTCTGCCTTGGAATATAGGATCTCCTCTTCTTTTTCTGGGGCGATGATTTCCCGAATAAAGTCGGGTAATCGATCCCAGATATCATCATCCATAAGAGATTGTTTAGTTGGTTTTTTGCCTGGCGTCGCGAGTTTTCTGGAAACTTTTTCAAATGTCTTATGCTCTTTCAAAGTAATAAGTGTCCCTGGTTTTTTCTTTTGGCCTAACAAGATAAGATCGTTTTTTTCATCTAACATCAGCCCAAGGATATGTTGTATCTGATCATAATCATAACCTGCCTGAATCATCAAATTGACGGCAGAGTTCAAAGAGTATGTTCCCCACTGGGGACCCTTTTTTCTTTTTCGAGTTTTCTCTCTTTTCAAAGGTTTACGCCCCAGTGAACCTAATTTGGCATCTGTGAATTGAGACTTGGATGGTTTTCTTTTCCTTTCATATCCCCCATTGATGGTTTTTATGCCTGGGGCTGTCTTTCTTTTGTGACGGCTGAGATGATTTTGGCTGGCCTGGCGCGATTGAGGAACTCTCAAGGTATCCAATCGCTTGTCGAGCTCAAGCTTCCTGAAACGTCTCTGTTTTTCAGCGTATCGAGTACGATAGTCTTCCCAATCTTCAGGACTCACCATCCCCACCATAAAGACAGCGGGTAGGCCCAAGAACGGTAGGCCCGCCAGCCCCGCTAGAAATGTTGAGGGCAATAAGAAAGTTGTTAAAATTTCTAACAGGGGCAGGGGCAGAATAAAACAGCTGAGCGATTGAGAGGACGGATGAAAATCAATAAGCAGAGACCCGAATCTATTCACTTCAAAACTTATTCCGCCAACGCCCTCGGGGACGAGGAATCTCCTGATTAAATCTGCATTAAAATCTGTTGTTTCCAGAGACGACATGGTTTCATTAATCATCCTACGGTTGTTTACGGCTTCGATATTGCCCAGCCTGGAAGATGTGCGAGCCATCAGGTTGCAAAAATTGATATTTCGAAATCCGGGAACTCTGAATATTCTGGATATCATCATGGATAAATACAGCAATTTGATTTGCGCCTCCGGGGCCAGTTCCGAAAGTGCTGTCTCTGGGTACCAGAAGCTGAAACCATTTCTTTCTCTTAACAGAAAGTCATAAAACAGGTCTCGTCCCGCCGGGTCACCGGCAAATACTTTCTCGACAGCAGGTAACATCCCTTCTTCTTTATCCGGATTGAGCCTGTTGAGCCTTTCTATGGCCAAATTCTGGCGTCCATGAGCAGCCCGGAGACGTTTGTCAAATATCCCCTCCAGAACAACCTCTACCGCCACGACACCTGTCACGGCCTTGCTGAGGAGAAGCGCTTCTTGAACCACCTCCGCCATCTCCAAGTATATTTGCTTGAAATAATCAAACAGCTCCTGGGTAAATAAACCTTCAGAAACTGTCGCCGTATCAATCACATTGATAAGAAAATAGAGTTTTAGAATATTGACATTCTTCTTCCCGAGCGCGAACGCCATCACCGGGATTAAAACCTCTCTGGTGACCTCCCCCCGCTTCAACTGCCCGATCCAGCCATGTTCCCGGACCATGACTAAAGCGACCTCACACTCTTGTTTGGCATAGCCGATTTTTGTAAATGTCTTTTCTCTTCTTAAAATCTCTGCCCCAGACTTCGGGTGGTTGGTAAAATCCAGGTCTGCGAAGGCGGGGTCGTTTTTATATTTTTCTGATTTACCGATATCATTCAATAACCCGATATGAATAGACAAGTTGCCAAATTCCTGATAGGCATCAAAGAATAAGCCGGTCAAAAATGAAAACGCCTCTCGAGACAAAGGCGTTCTTCCCAGCTCCTCAAACTTGGCGCTATCCTGAAAATCTTCTATCGACATGCGTGCCAAGGCTTCGATTTTATGAAGTTTTTTCATAATATGCTCATGGGATGTCGTATCGTAGTCCGGACTCTTGACGACAGTGTGGAAGGCGCGAATTTCTTCAAATGCCTCTTCCAATTGATTCGCCGGAATAATCGCGAGCGGACCGGCGATTTTATTAATGAGGGGCTGAACCTGGGCAATGGTCAGGCTAAACGCCGCCATGAGTTTGTGCAATTCTTCTGAAATTGTCGTATGATTGATCAACGGCGCGTCGGTGCCCAAGGCAATATGGATACCGTGCTGGTAAAACCGGTAGAACGGGTGTTCGAAGATGTCTTTGACAGCGCCTGTCTGGAGATTGCTTGAGGTATTGATTTCGATAATAATACCTTCGTCGGCAATCTTTTTGAGAAGCCGATTCTGCCGGGTTTTAAGTGCCTCAATCCTGCTTCTGTCGTAGACCTCGCCGTGGCCGTCCAGACTACCGAAAAGTTTCTCAGGGTCCATGCCGGCCGCGATGCCATGGCCGATCCTGTTAACCTTTAAAATCTTAATGGAATCTTCCATGCTCTTAAGCCCTTCCTCAAGGCTGTCAAAGGATTCGCCGGCGTGGGAAGTCCGAACCCTAAAGAGCTTCGATGAGCGCACCATCTGATAGGCCTTCTTGAATTTGCGAAGGTCACAGCCTTTTTCCGCTCCGGCGGTATCGATTCCCACAAGATGGCTTTTTAAATCAACAGGCACAGACGGGTCATTTTTGATGCGGATAAGTTCTCCCGCGATTTTCTCAGGAATGCCTGCCTCAACGTGCTTTTCTATGATAACCACCATGCCGTATTTAAATTCCGGGTACTGCCCGGCCACTTTCTTCAACCCCTGATAACAAAGAGTTATTTTCTTTAATACGGAAGACTCTTCCGACGCATTAACAGGGACGGAAAAACGGAGTTCTAAATACCGAACCCCGTCCGCATAAGCATCTTCGGCAATTTCTCCGGCAACCCGGGTGATATCTTCATCCGAACGAATCAGCCTTCTTGCGATATCATATCTCCATCGGTATTCGTCCAGCGTGCCGGTTAAATCCGGCCTTCCCTGGCCCGCAATTATCCTGCCAAGCGCTGCTTCGTTTCCTTCTCTAATGATGGTTTCGAGACTAACGCCGTATTTTTCGTTGATGTCACTCCACGATATCTCGGATTCGTACTTTCTCGCTAACTCAATCAGCGTAGAAATCCGGGTAGGTACCAAATGAATATGGAAATCCGCGGTTTGAAATGTTCGTTGGATGACCGACCGCACGGTATCCCGGCGGCTATCGCTGCTTTTCGTCATCCCCGCTAAAAACAAAAAGCTCATCCCCGCCAACGGCATCATGAGGCAGCATTCCAGGCTTTCCTGGCGCGTACCTTCTTCAATAAATTCTTTAGAAGTGCTTATGCGAAACACCTCCGCATACCACGGCCCCGGATTCGGCAGATACCCCAGCTGTTTTAATATCCTGCCGGTCTTCCGGTTCCTATCCCGGGCGCGTTGCCAGAATTCACGCGGGTCAAAACTCGGAAATTCCGGCGGGTGAAGCTGCGACCGATGCGCCCGGATACTTTTTATCTTGCGACGCATGAGATCCCTGCTAAAAGGAACAACAATCAAACCTTTTTCCTGGGCGTCATGAAGCGGCCATTCTTCGTATGCGCCCCGGTAACCCCACATCCGGATACCATCGGCCGCATCCTCATGACGTAATGCCCGACGGAGAACCTCCGCGCCGAGGCCATGCGCCCCATGCGGGTCCCGTTCGGCGGAATAAAAGATATTCTGCGGTTTAAATTCTTTTAGAACCCTTCGCACCGCGGCCACATCCCCTTGCTCATCAATTGCTTTAATATGGACAAAGCCCCGGTGGTAATAATAAGGAAGGTCAAGAAAGACGGTATTTCCGACGCCCAGCATGCCGGCCGCGGCACGCGCCTCCGCCTTCCGGACTTCAATCCGTGCCCTGCGCCACAAATCATTGATGTCTTTTTCGGACAAAGGATAGCTGCGGCTTAAGGAATCGGCACAAAATTGTTCAAAAAGACGTCTCGTCTCCGGGTCAGTCATCCGAACCGCGTTCTCTCCCGATGTCATATAAATAACGGTAACATCATTGCCCCGGACCGAAAGCTGCGCAACTGTAGCCGCCATGGTAATAACATCGTCGTCGGGATGCGGAGAGAATATAACAATGCGTTCACCCCGGGGCAAGAGGTCATGACCAATGCATGAAATCACCGGCCGCAAGAATTCCATAGCCCGTTTCTGTACCGCCCGCATGCCGCCGACGCCCTCGATATAATCGGTAGAAAAACCGATATCCTCCATATCCTTAAGGGTCAATTTCTGCACCGTAAGCCCCGGCTGTCGGCGCAATATTTCAATTGCCGCCTGAAGCGAACGCGGACGCGTCCATTGTAATCCGAGACCGGCTATTTGCCACGGTGTTCTCCTGTGAGGCAGCTTGCTGGCAGCGTCTTCGTCTAAAAGCCAACGGACATTCGAATGGTATTTTGTGAAGGTAACAGGAAAATCACCCGTGGGATCATTATCGTAAAGTCTCTTGATAACAGGCGATTTTTCTTCGCCGTCGGCCAAAATAATAATTTCACTGCTCTCAAGGATATTCATAACACCCAGGGTGATAGCCCGAGACGGCACCGACGCGCTCCAGCTGCCGCCCATCCGCCTAAGATTATAGAAACGGAATGCGGTATCAAGCCTGGTCTTGGGCGAAAGATCCACCGGCCGGGTGCGGTCAGTCACACGCGAGCCCGATTCATTAAACCCCATATGGCCTCCCAACAGGATCGTACGGCCCCTGGCGTCTTTTAAAAATTCAAATGTTGCAGAGTCCCTGACCGGAAAAGCACCGCCGATGCCAATTATCGCCAAATCGGCTTTGCCGCGCCCGGCTTGGGCAATGGCTGCTTGCAGCTGCTGCTCGTAGGCGTCGGCGACCGTTTGCGCGTCACTATATTCAAAAACCGGGGGCAGATAGCGGTTGCTCTGTTTGGGGGCCCGCGACGGGTCAATCCGGTCAAGCCGTCGATAAAATACCTCATCCATATAAAACGCGTAGCTTAAAGGATGCCCCCGCTCAAGGCCGAGGTATTCATCGAGGTTGAAAAAGACAACGCGGGAAAAATCGATCGTGCGGTCTTCTTTGTACCGGCGCACCAAGGCGGCCCACATCGGTAAGGGTGTCGCTCCCGTCGGAACGATAATGACCGCATCGGGAATCATTTTAACCAACCTGATCACGCGCTCGGCTGCCGCTTCGCCCAGCAAGGCACTGTTGGCAAAAATATTAATTGAGGTAGGACTATACAGCGGCCGGCGTATATCCTCCGTCATCCCCGTCATAAAGACAACAGGCAGGCCCGCCGAAGACAAAAACACCACGCCCGGCAGAAAACAACCCAGGCTGTCATCTATATCATTCCGCGGCGCGGACGCGCGCGCCTTTTGGGCGAGCCGGTGTTTCACTTCACCAAAAATTTCCCCTTCATTCCACTGAAAAGTAAATTGATTAAACAGCATGTCGATGGAAAGCTCATCAGCCCCCGTGCGCATAATAGCCGCTATCATCTGCTCAACCGAAATCTTCTGGGCGATACCCTCGCGCACAATCTTGCGAATATGCTTTGCCGTCTCCCAATCGTTATGGAAAAGTGCTATCGCCGCTATAATCCTCCGGTGCGCCCGCCGGTATTTTGGCAGCCGAAACACCCGCGCAATCGCACTGAATCGCCCATAATATTTCAGGCAATAGGCAAGCCACACATCGCCGGGGACAAGATGTTCTTCGTCAAAATCGACTCTGCCATAAATATCCCGCTGGCGTCTTACATGATGAATATTCGCGCATGCGACAATGGCTTCTACAATTCCAATATATGTCCCACCCTGTGAATTTCCATGTACGATTTTGCGCACTGATGAGGCAATGACCCGTTTGGCATAGGCAATATCATCCAGGGTTAAATACTGCGAGTGTTGAGAATCTTCCAATGGCGAAATCACGAGGTTCCATCGGTCGTCATCAATCGTAGTGGTTGTCTGCGCGTCAATATCCTCGGGGAAATATTCCAGAGCCGGAATTTCTTTCCACCAATGACCAAATACATCCTCATCGGGAATATCATCCCAGCGCTCCAGGCTCACGCGCACGCCTATAGCGGTATAAAACCGTACAATGATGTCGTATAAGTCAGCCCATTTTGTAAGAGGATACGCCTCGCGAGGAAACTGCTGCCGGTATTCTCGTAAGAGATACTCGATAAATTTCCTCTCCAGCGCCGCGTAATCAATAACACCCTGCTCGTTTCGAAGCACCGAACCTGAAACCTCAAAGCATGTAATACCATAGTGATGAAAAACATAAAAAGAACCGTTAAGATGCGAAGCCGTAGCAACGTCATTAAAGCCGGGAAGAATGACAGGCCAAAGCCTGTCCGTCGCCAGAGGGTGATGATGACTATGGATATCAGAACCTTCAGCATCTTTGGCCTCAACCCAAACCGTCATCTGCGTTTCTTCCGGTGTCCTCCCCCGGACTAGACGCCAACGCCCGCTCTCGGAAGAACGATATAGCGCAACCTCAAAACCCAGGCCGGTTAAAGCCTTGAGCATCCCTTTGGTCGGCTTGGCAATATCAAAAATATCACCCGGCTGAGCATCGACGATCGTCTGTATATCCACATCCCCCGTCATTCCCGTCACAAATAGGGCGCCCAGGCCCGCCAGCCCCGTTAGAAATGTTGAGGGCAATAAGAAAGTTGTTAAGATTTCTACCGGGGCCAACGCCAGCATTAAAAGGCTTTCGAGACCGAAGCCGGGTAACAGAGCTCTAATAGCCTCCGGGGCTGAACCCCCATTTTCCCTGTCCGTCTCTATCTTCTGGCTTAACGCCTTCTTGCACGGATTCGAAATCCATGTATTGGCCTCCGCTGCCCCCTGGCGAATAGCCCTGACAGTTTTTTCTGAATAAGATGGCACATTAAAATGTAATAACGCCCGTGCGGCCATGCAACGCACGTACTCGTTGGGGTCGTTTAAAAGAAGATCCGCGAGACACTCTTCAACTTCTCGCGATTGAATGCCCAATTTCCAAAGAAAGGCTACAAAATTCGACCGATACTGGGTAAACCCAAATTGATCAATCAGCGTATATCCTGACGCCCTCATTAAAACCTCGCACCCCTCCTGTATTTCTAAATCTGCGATTCTCTGGCCAGCGTCAAGCGCCGCAGTCAAAATGTCGCGATTTGCTTCGTCATTCTTTTCGACCAAAGTAAGTCCTTCATGTATCAAAAATAGTTTTTCGACCGCCTTAATTAAAGTAACGGATTCAGAAAATTGTCCTGAGTCAGAGCTTACCATCTCATCGGGGCTTGAAGCCGGCGTTTCGCTAGCCGGGCCGGGCGAAGAATATTTCGCCTTTAAATAGCTCACAGCCATGGCACAGGCTAGGCTAATATCACTGATAGGCGTGTCTTCGGCGGGATTATGGCTGATGCCGTTTATGCTGCGGACAAAAAGCATAACAGCCCTGACGCCTTTTTTGGCAAAATATGCGGTATCGTGACTGGCACCACTGTGAAGATTAAGGAAGGGAATATTTTTTTCGCGGGCGACTCGCCGGAAATCATCCTGCAGATCTTGGTCCAATTCAACCGGTTTTCCCGGCGGCCCATGCTCGGTAATCGGATACAAAAGCGTTTCTTTTAAGAGCTGCACTAATGTATCGCGAACTCCTATGTTGTACCCACGAATATCAATGCTCACTTCCAACTGACGGCCATCACGGAAGATTTTTCCCACGGTTGCGACCGGGCGGTTTTGAGAATCTTCCTGCGCCTCGGCGGCCTGTCGCGCTCTTTCTTCAACCGCGCGGACAATCTCCAGGGCCTGCAGGTAGGAATCAGAGGCCATATCAAAAATTCCCTGCGAAGGCTTGCTGACTTTCAGAATTGTGGTGGTATTTCTTCGCGCCGCGACAGAGCGCAATACCTCTTCGGCCCGGACGCGTTCCTGCGGCATAATATACAGAGCCATAGTCACTTTACCGGGAATAGTATTCATCGAGCCGTTCTCGATTTCGATACCGGCGACGAGATCCCTTCTTTTAAGGATATCTCTCAGCATGACCGCCAACTCCGTGGCAGTGGCCAAGGCATCTTTTCGACCATCCATCGGCGTCGCCCCGGAATGATCCTGCTGGCCCTGGATTTCAATAAGCTGCAGATCCTTATCATTAACGCGGCGCTCATCCGTGATGTCGGCCACATATTTAAAGCGATGGGCGGCGGCAATACCCTTGACGATACCGACGGGGCAGCCGGCCTTTTCCAATACCGGGCCCTGCTCGGGATGTATTTCCAAAACGAATTCGATATTTCTTAAGTTGTCTCTATCCTGCTCCGCTGCCAGCGGATCAAGCCCGCGGCCTCGCATGGCCTCAAGTATTTCCTGCTTGGTGCGTATAGGCCTTCCTTGAGCGTCAGATTCTTTAAGCGCGGACCACTGGAATGCGCCGGTAGCAAAACCGCTTCCGATCATGGCAATATCAAAACGGGTCGATTCTTCGCAGCGATAGGCGACAACCTCGAGAGGATTGGTTAATCGCACGCCGGATTCTTTTAGCTGTCTGACGATTTCAAGCCCGGAAACAACCCCGGTTATCCCGTCAAATTTCCCTGCGCCTTTAACGCTGTCCAAATGGCTGACGATACGAATAACCTTGGCGCCGGGATTAAGCCCTTCAAGCCGTCCATAGAGATTGCCGGCCGCGTCCGTCCGGACGGTTAGGCCGAGAGAGAGCATTTGTTTTCTTACATAGTCGTGGGATTCATCTTCCAGGGAAGAATACCCCAGCCGTGTTCTTCCTTTTTCCGGGTTGTCACGGGAGGCGCCGATGGCTCCGATGGCTTCAATGTGCCGGGCAATTTCCTCCTGCGCTTCTTTCTCGCCTTTGATCATTCCTAAAGGCCCGGCCTCGCTGAGGCCTGCGAAGGCCGAGGCGGGCAGGAACATCAGCGGGCCAAAGAACATAAAGGCTCTTAGCTTATCGGAATCATCCGCGTCAAACGGATTATCAACTCCCAAGCGCTTGGAAAACCTTCTGATAAAATCATCAAAGTCATGCGGTTCGGCGCCCAGCATGTCCCGTCCTATGGACCGGCCTTCTATATTTTCTTTTAAATCCGCGAAGACACCGACAAGAGCGCAGATAACGCTGAATTCTTGCGGAGTGTATTCCATCTCCGCAATAGTAAACCTAATCGAACCTTCAAGGTATGCTAATACCCGGCCGTTATGGACAGGAATTTCTGGCTTAGACTGCGATTTGTCGGCAAGGTCTTTAAGAATATGGCGATGGTCGTACGCGTCAATTGCCATGACAATGCTTGTATCGGGCATTTCATAGGCAACCCATTTTAAGGCAACTATATTGCCGAATCCCTGCTGCTCGAGTTCATATCCTGAAGTTATCCCATGGGGTATGCGCTCGGCATCATATATCCTGACCTCCGGCAATCTCCTTCCTGCGTCGTGGCTCCGGGGAAATCTGCGCAGGCTTCCCTGCTGCTCAAGCGCCTGCAATGCCTTAAGCACTGCCTCGGAGCCCATAGAATCAAACAATTCCTTGGCAAATATCTGCCCGGCGTGGCTGCCCTCATCAAACCCCACACAGAAACTTCCCGCGCCGATAAGCATTTCTCTATCGGCATGCGAACCCTCGTCACCAAACACCGCAATCTCATCAATCGAAAGGTTATGTTTATCGGCAAAATCAAAAAGCGCAAGCGCCTTGTGCCGCGCTGTCTCATAGCCATCAATCTGCTCAACCAGGGATGCGTCATCCACAAACCGTTCCAAGTATTTTTTATACCCTCCTGTCCCGCCGCCGGTAATAAGCGCGACCGGATATCCGCAAGCCAGCAGTTTTCCGATAAAACGCGCGAGCTTCTCTTTTGTTTCTTCTGTCTTTCCATCAAATGAGATGTCCAGCGTCCCGCCGATGTCAAAGGCAAAGCCCCTGACCCCGCGCCATTTAAAGATATTCCATTTTTGCCGGTTACTTAATCCCTCAAACCGTTTGGCATCCCTGGCTAAAACAGTTTCTATGACATCGCGTATCATGGATTCTGCCTGGCGGTCTCTTTCTTGCGAAAGCTGTTGTAAACGTACCATCGCCTGCGCGTCAATTCTCCCGCCGGGTTGAATAATATTCAGCAGATACTGCGAAAATGCCTCATTAACCCATTTCTTTATTTGCTGATAGGAAATATAATGGTTCCGGGCGATCTCAATCGCGTTAACCGGTTTACCGTCACGAACAATGGCGTGAGTTTCCTCCTCGAGATCCCTGATTCGGATATACGAGCCGTCGTTAAACCGTGAAATAAGCCTTTGCAGAACGTGAATTGCAAATGAAGGAACAGCAGGAATAAAACGCAGGGCAAGATAGCTTGTTAAGTGCAGCGGCGCAAACGGGGCATAGAGCCCTAAATACCACAGCCGGCCAATAATCTGGCCCGAAAGGTAGCATTCCCGCAAGAATTCGGGATAGAAAACATTCAATGAACCGCGGCGCGAAGTTAATATTTCATTGCTCCACTTAAAAATAAGAATTTGACGGATCATCAAGTACTTCCGCAGCGTCGGGTTAGCATTAGCGGGAAGCGCGATTTTTAAATCAAAATAGTCGTTTTCATCAACAATAAAGCTTGTTTTTATATCGTCAACGGGATTAAATCCTTTGGCATAATGCATGATCGCCCAATACAAAACCCAATCCAGTTTCTTTGCGGCTTCGTCCTCTAAATCCTTAAGCATCGCCTCTGCTGTTTTTTGTTCCTTATTTGGATTTGGCCTCCTCAGCAGAACAAGCGCCCCCAACGCATTTAAAATAACGCCTCCCGCCAAAATAAACATACCTATTTCAAGCGGCGACAGGGCGCGCAACGTATCTTCTTGATCCGTAGACACTTTATGATTTTCAGGAATCATCAGCTGGCGCATCATTTCACGCATTTGCGCATCTTCTTCTTCCCTTTCGTAGTTTCTCTTCGGGCGCGCGTTAATCCAGGACAGGTCGCGGCGCATATCCGCAGTAATCCGCATTTTTTCTTTGCCTATTCTCTCCCAGACATTATCCGCTATTTGATACCGCTTCTGCCCCGTAGGCGGCAGGCACTCATATTTCTTGCGGGAATCCCTCATCCTTCGCCACTCTTTTTCAAAGCCACGGCCGGCAAAACGCTCGTGTAAATACCGAGCCATGGCCTCACGGGCCCAGAGGTGAGCGCCAGGGGAAAACGTATCTTGATTGTGCCCGGATAACTCAATAAAATTCGATAAGCCTCCCGTTCCCTTATAGCCGTACAATCCTGCCTCGGCCAGGTCCCAATAAAGGACATCACTTCGCTCATCAACCTTAAGCTTGCGCAGATATTTCTCGGCCAGGCCAAAAGCAATGCCCTGATACAACCCAAATAACATCCAGCGGATATTATTGCGGACGCGCGCGCTACGCGTGGTTTTAAGCAGTTTAAAGAGAAGGCCCGATTCATATTCGAATTTTGGATAGGATAACAGCGTAAATCCGTGCACGCTAACGGTTTTGCGCGCACGCAACATTTTTTCCATCACATTTTGGTAGGCAAAATTCATAATGCGCGCCTGGCTTTGCCGCTGCATCGGCAAAAACATCGTAAAGACAGAACCGGCCTTTCCGTCTGATGCCACCTTAATTCTGCTATGCATGCAATACATAATATGCGAAATGAAATCCAACGTAAGCGTACTGCCAGAAACCCTTTCGTTCCTGACCGCATGGCGGACCATAGAAAATAATCCTTGTTGATTTTCTTTTGGAATACCCTTGCCTGTATCTTTGACCTTGACGATAGCGCCGTCAATCAACCTCGCGTACCCAAACAGATTTGCTGTTCCTCTTCTCACGACAATGCGCACAAGGCCCTTCTCAGTATGTTTAACGGCATTAGCAATAAGTGTACGGACGGTGGCGCGCAGCAACTGCTCTTCACAGTCATCAACAACTAATCTCCTTTGGTCACTGTCAATCTCAAAATCAAGGCCCTTGGCCTCGGCAGCCGCACGCAGCTTCTCGGCCTCATCCTTGACGATTGGCACAATGTCCAGCGTCCTAAAATCAATACCGATTTCCATCGTATTAATATACGTATTGGCTTCGTTAGCAATGATTTCGTACCTGCTGAGGCTTTTTAGCCATCGCACGATTTGCTCCTGACGCTCCTTTTCCTCCGTGCCAAGATAGTCAAGAAGGCTCCCTATCTGCCGTGCTATACCGGCAACATCAAAGATGTCTATGCCACCGTTATGGCGCAAAACCAACATAAAAGTATCAAGGCTTTTATACCCATGTTGACGCATATAACGCCGGACAACACCCCAGGGGGCACTGCCGTCGGCCACCATCTCTCCCAACATGCAACGCAGATGCTTCCTATCTCTGGCAGTAACCCGACCAAAACGTTGTCGAAACTCTTTTGACCGGCCGATATAAATATTAATAAGCCCGTCATAATTTCTACGCCAAAACTTGTGATCCGTACTCCCCACAACCATGGATGCTATGCCTAATTGGTACAGATGTGCCCGAGCCTCGACTCGTTTATCCGATGTGACGTTAGCCCTGTCATTCTTTTCATTCCTTGTAAACTCCGGGCCGATTTCGCGGCCCCGTACCACAAATTCTTTAAGCTGCCACTCACTTAACCCGCCGCTATACCAGAATTGATAATTCCAATTGACCGAGAAGCTGACAACAACCTTGTCCACTTTAAATTCTCGCTTGATACGCTCGATCACCGGATCGACGAGCTTTCTGGGCGTCGGCTCGCTAAACCCAAGAATAGCGGCAAGCCCCGCGACCTTAAAGTGTGCCTCTTCAATGACCGTGCATGTCTGCCGGATAGCCGGCCATGCCTTTTCTTTAAATGCCGGCAAACCTTCATTTTTCAATACTTCGGAGCCATACGCGCACGCCTCACGAAACGGGCGCTGGGCGTCGCGGAATTCAACCATGCCTTCATAAAGGATCCGACGTGTTTCCTGCAAATTAAGCCTGCGCGGCGCTCGATCGGAGGAATCATCGTCACGGTCAACAGCGTCTTTGATCACCCCCAAAAGAAACAGCGAGAAAACAGGAAAAACAAAACACCCCAGCGTATCTTCGCGGCCGGCGCCGATTTCACGCATGACCTGTTCATAATACGCAGTGACTTTCTGGGCTTGAATGTCAGTTTCTAGGATACGATCAAGCATGGTTAAAGCAGCCAATTCAAACCCATGGTCCCGGTCATGAAATAACCGGCGGTATCGTTCTTCATCACGTTCTCTTAGGCTATCAAACGCTCGTCCAAAGACCTTACCCTGAGCAATGAGTGTTTGATGCCGCTCGACTGCTTTTTGCCCTTGCTGGCGGACAGTTTCCATGAATATTTGAAGCGGGCGACCATGCCCTCGGGAGACAAACCATAAAAACCACAGTTTCACGTCAAGCATGGACATAAATCGGTTCTGCAGCGATGCATCGTCATTGTAATCTTCATGCTGGTTCAGCCGGATTTTATCGAGGAGGATTTCGATTTTCCGTGGATCAGCCGGGGCGTGCAGATATCCAAGAAAGAATCGGGCATACTCTTCGAATTGCTTTTGTTCCCCTTCCGGTGTGCGGACAATATAGACGTCCGCGAATGCCTTCATCCATGTTTTTACTTTCTTTTCTGCGTCAGAAATTCTCCGCAAAATCGCAAAATAAACGGCATTATGCAGACCATGCAGAATAAACGGCACAACAAAAACCCCTGTCTTCCAGTAGGCATAGCCCCAGAGAATCCCCATCCCGATCCTGAAGATGCTGAACCGGTTATCGCTGTGAATCAAGGCAAACGCCACGCTGCTAACCAAAAGAGCGATGGATGTCGATACAGGCATACCCGCGACGATTGAGATCAGACCGCAATAATTCAAAAGCGCCTGGAGACCCATAAATAAGCCGGCCCGGAATATTAATTCTTCGACCAGCGGTATCTCAATCGCGATGGTGGTATAGGTTTTTAAAGGTTCCCCATAAATAATAGGGTGCCGGCTATCACGTCTTGAGGAATCTTTTAAATACCGCTTGGCAGACAGAACAAAGAAGAAGAATACCGGAGCACACAACAGGGCAACCATTTTAAGAGTGTAGAGCAGCGCCGGGATTATTTCCCGCCGGTCATGATAGGTCAACGCCAGGGCGATCGCCGCCGGGATAATATTGGCGACCAAAATTCCTGCCCAGCGCCAAAGCTTGTCGTCTTTCTCCTTTTGCCCATTAGTCTCTTCCTGCACCATCCCCACCAGCCCCGTTAGAAATGTTGAGGGCAATAAGAAAGTTGTTAAAATTTCTAACGGGGCCAGCGGCACAAACAAAAGCGGCCACAGAGCGAAGGGCGTAAGACAGCCGAGATTACCTTCTCGTGGCGACGCGTCGTCGCGGTATTTCACCTTTTCGATAACGATCATCATATTGCTGTCGGGAAGTGCGACCTCGCGTCCTTCTGAATCAAGGAGCCTGGCTTTGCCTTTTAAGTTGTCAATATACCCTTGCTGCAAATACGATTCTTCGTCTTTAGCTAACGGCAGAGATCTAACCACCATGCCTTCTTCTTGGGCAATCGCGGTGATCAAATCAATGTAACCCTGACGGGTCAAAACACCGTATTGCTCGCGCACTTCATAGGGTAAGCTGCTTGGGTCAAATTCGGGACGATAGGCCCAAGTCAATGTAAAGAGAAACTCCATCGCGTCTTTCCGTAACATGCGAATACGCCATATCTCCTGAGCGGTATCTTCAGAAACTATTTCATAGGCATCCGATAAATTCCGGCCTTGGAAATTATTCACAAAGAAATCAAAGACTTCCTTATTTTGCCTGCCTGTCAACTCAAGGATTTGCATTGCCTCGCCATCAGGCGGAATGGCGCCGTCGCGGATAAGAAGCCTGCCGCCAACGCCTAAAACCTGCAAGGCTGCCCTAAAAAGATCTCTGATCGATTCGATATTAAAACGCCGGCCGTCTTTTTCGGTATAGCTGTAGACTTCATGCAAGAGCGCGCAAAGAACAACCGTGTGGGCCATTGTTTCTCCGGCAGAGGCTAAGGCCGCTTTTAAATCGTTGGCGTTGGCTTTGATAACTCTCGCGGAGAGATTCTTTGCTTTTATTTTATGATCAAGTGCCTGCACAGCCTCCTCGGAAACTTCAACGGCCAAGATCCTCTCAATGCCGTTGACCTGCTTAAATATTTCGGCGATCTCAAGCGTTGTGCCTTCACCGGGCCCGATATCCACCCAGACGGGCCCACGGCCGTGCCTAAGAAGTCTGGCCTTGTCGCTTCGGGCAGCGGCCATTCCTTTTAAATAAAGCGCCTCATTGCTGACGCGGTCAAAGTTATCTTTACGGATGCCGTAGGCATCAAGAAGCATCTTAAGAACCTCGTGGAAGCGCAATGAATTGCTCACCTCATAGATATGAAGAAGTTCCAGCAAGTGGTTTGCTTCTTCGCTAAACCTGAAATCAAACGATATCGACTCCACGCCGGGGATGCCCAGATCGGCCGTTCCCAAAACAGGCTTTTCGCCGTCATGATGATCCGTCTTGTCAAATACTGAGACCGTCTCAGAATTAACGATCAGTTCTTCAAGGTCAACCCTGTCAAGCAATGCCTCCAGAATGCGAACCTTATACGGGTCAAACTGATGCCGACCGCAAGAAAGCTGGCGCATAAGATCAAAGAAGCTGATATGAAACGGCCTTGTCATATCAATACCTTTTCTTTGGGCAAAGGCAAACGCCAAGGCAAGCACTTTAATTTGAGGCTCTGCCCTTAAATCGAATGTCGCACTTTCAACGTACCAGCCCTGGAAGTGCCTTAAGTCTTCGATGAGAATCCGAATCGCCTCCGACGAAAGATTGTCAATCACGCGCTCTAATTCTTCTTTCGGCTCGCCTAACTCTCTTCTTTCCTGACGGAAGCGTCCCAGCCGGTCTTTTAGATACGCCCGCCGGGATTCTTCGGTTGCAAAGTTATCCCAACGCGCACGATAAACATCATCCCAGGAAACAGGGAATGTTTCGCCTTCGGGCGTAATAACACGGCAGAAATTATTAAAGAATCCGCGCATCTCCTCATTAAGCCGCGAGGTAAATAATCCTTCGCGAATACTCGATACATCCAAAACATTTAACAGGTAAACAATATCGCCGACTCTTCGTGCAGCCAAGAGGGCATCATCCTGAGCGCCAACAGCCTCGGCAAGCTCTCCAAAATGCTCACGGATCCAACCCGTGAAGTCTTCAAAAACATCGTAGGAGACTTCCCCTCTGACCCACTGCCCGGCAAAACCTCGGGTTTCGATAACGCGATAGAAGAATTCATTTAATACCATTCGGTGCGGATACGCCCTTAAAAGTTCAATATTCTCAAAAAGGCCTCTGTGCCAGCTTAAGGATGCCATATTACGCAAAATGAGCGCCGCTGCCTTATTAGGCAGACGAAAATCAATGCCCTCAATCTGCGCCCACTCTCGAAGCAACTCCGGCAGCGCACTTTTAGCCACATCATGATAGAGAAAAGCAATGCGTATGTAGGAAAGGATATCAAGTTTCTCGAGGGTGGCCACCACGTCCGCAAGATACTCAAATTCTCTGTTGGAGATACCCGGCTCGTCCTGAAAGAGTTTTAGATCTCCTCTTTCCAACCCCAGCAGTTTTCGAGCAAAGCCCCGTTCAAGGATATGCTTAACTAGAGATCTATTTCTTCGCGGCTGAACCGGCACCGGCGTGGCATCAAAGTTCATCGAGCCGGGCGCCTGGAACAAATATCCGTGAATCTCCGGAAAAAGCCGTTGTATCTCATTTTCTGCGGCAGTCTCGCGCGCACCCAAAAGTGGTTGGAATTCATTTACTAATGCTTGTGTATCGGTATAAATCCTTTGTTCGATGCGGTCTTTGTGGACAACAACAGCGGTCTTGATCGCCCCGGGTTTGGGACGGATCCGGTAGACTTGAAGGGTATGCCAATACGGCTCTTCGTCGACCCGTGCGTCAGCCTTGAACCTTAAGCCGCCTTCTTGAATCAACCAGTCTTTCCATTCCTGCGTAACCGACCCTATTTTTAGCGGCACCTCGAACGGCTCGCCTAATTTCTCGACGATAAGCCGGTCCCCGAATTCTTCAAGATACCTTTCGAAATCTTTCTTCCCCAAACTGCTAACGTTCATAACAATACAGGCATCCGGATTATGCGGATTAAGATGGTCGACGCCGATTTCCAGTACCTCGCGGATAAAACCTGTTCCCCGATAAGGGTCTTTTTCATCCGTTTTCATGAAAGGCGGCAAGCTAATATAAGGCGGATTGATGATCATAATATCATACGCTATATCAAGGCCCCGTATCCCTTTGCCCCAATAGGAATGAAGCTTAATAGAATTCCTGGGGCCCCGGTATGCCTTAACCGCCAGCACGGACGCTCTTAGGGCATAAATACTGATATCGCTAAATCCGACGTGTTTGACGCCCGGGAATCTTGACAATATCGTCGCAGTAACCTTTCCGCCGCCGACTCCTCCTTCAAAGATGGATTTAATACTCGCCTTGTGCAGAATACCGGCTTCATCCATGCGCTTGATCAACAAAACCGTATCAATATTGGTCGTCCACACATCCCTGTCGATGCTCAAATCCCAGGAAACAATGACTCCCCGATAATGGGTATAGCGTCTGTTTTGTTTTAATAAGGCATTGAGCGCTTCTCTTGTTTCACCGGCAAGATGATGGTCAATAAATCTTTGCGGAGTAATAAGCCGGCAGTTGGGGATAGTGGCGACGGGCTTGTCTTCTAAAACCACGGCCTCATAATCGACGCTGCCGTCCTCTCTAAATACCTTTGAATCATCCAGAACACGGTAATAACTTATATCAAAATCACCTCTCTCATTATCCTGAATATCGATAAACAAAGATAACGGGTTGGTGCGATCGGCAGGCAAAACAATCGATAGTTCCTGCGTCGGCCCTTCGGCAACAGCAACTTTCTTATTTTCATTCTGAACAACATTCGGGACAGTCAATAACTCGATTACTTTAGAAAAATCGTTCCAGCCGCGCAAAAGATAATCGGCTCCGTTTTGGATCAATACGCTGCGGTTATACTCAAATTCTTTGCCTTCGCCTTGCGGCAGGCCAAAGGCAATACCGCCTAATTCATTAACAACGCTTAGCCCCCCAATCCAGTCATTGAAATAAACAAAGGTATGGTACGGGAATTGTATCTTGAGCTCCCGATAAACCTTTTCGCGCGAGATAGACGTATCAAGATTTTCCTCGGCATCTTTTTTGCCGACAACATGATTAACGGAGATATATTTGGTAAACCCGCGCCGGCGCAGTTGTTTGACGGCAAGCGCCGTCGGACTGCCGGTTATAACGACCATGGGAATATTGCGTTCGAAAAGCTCTTTAACAAATTCTAAGGCACCAGGCATGGCCTCGGGGACATTCTGGCGCAGCATATTGCGCTGATGCTCAAGCTCCCAGACGACTTCCTTTTCCGGCCTGCCGCAAATCTCGGCGATACGCCGGATGATCTCTTTTTCGTCGACATGGACCGCGTTGGCCTCAACCCAGGCAAGGCCGTCAGAATTACCGGTCAAACTATTGTAGGTGTAGGCATATTCGTGTTTCCATGTCGGCATAAAAAGCGTGCCGTGCATGTCAAGAACAGCCATAACAGGCCTATCCTGCGGAATGATTTTTTGTTTATCGGGATGGATGATTTCTATATCCGTCCCGGGGATAAATCGCCTTACAGACAAGTCTTCTCTTTTGTCCACGCCATCGTTGTTGACGGCTCCTGCCAGCGACATAAACATCAAGGGTCCCAGGGCGAAAGGCAACACGAGACAGCCAATCGCTACAGCATCATCCTTAACTAAAACTCCTTTAAAGCCGTTGGAGAAATAGCGCACCTTTTGTTTACTGACCTTAAATACAAATGTCTCGACCGTGCCGTCTTTTTTCCGAGCCTGGATAGAGTGTTCTTGCCATTCCAACGAAGGAACGCTGCCTTCCATAATTCCGGGGATAGAGGCAACCGTCACACCCTCTTCTCTTAACTGGATACGAAGATGGGAAATCCTGGTAACTCTCCAGGAATCGATACGGACAGGCACCGCATTGCTAAAGTCGCTCGGGCAACGGGTGGCGATCAAGGCATCGTCAAAGGTTAATCCGACATGTTCCAAGATTTTGTGAATATACAAGTCGGTTTCGTCCAGAGATCTGGCATTGATCTCTCCGATGATGTACCCGGCAAAACCGCCCCCGGCGGTTTTGCCGAGCGACACCGGCACCTTCACGATAATATCTTCCGGGGCGAACTCGGGAAGCCTTTCGATATCGGGCGCATTTTCACCCGTAATAGGCCTTGCCTGGACGATAAAAAGGTCTTCGCCCTTAAAGGCAAACTCCACATCCACCGGAAATCCTAATGCATCCTCTAATCCCATGACAACATCCCGGAGCCTCTTGATTTCTCCCTGAGTCAAAGGAGAATCTTTCATTCGGCCGTCACGAGTTTCTACGGACGCTTTCCGGGAATGCCATAAGTCCTTAACAAAGCTTTCCATATCAGCGCGTTCCTGGCCGGAAGAAAGGCTAAGCTGTATCCCGTCCCATACGGCACCTTTAGGCTCGCCGGAGAATCCGTAATAAACCTCCAGGATATCACCGGTTGTGGCGTCAAGATCGATGATGGTGCTATAGTTACCGGCGACGGCCATCATGCCTTCTCCGATCACGGTTTCGATGGTGGTGTATCCGGCCAGATGTGAAAAGGCAACTCCTGATTTTTCCGCGAAGATGTAATCCTGCAGGAAGGGATGACGGTTACGCCTTGCTTCCATCTGAGCAACTCGACTCCCGAGTTTTGGTTCCGGACCAAATTCATGATCCATAGCCAAATCGGCCAAATCCTTGAAGCGATCCGTGAGCGAACTTACGAACCTGCCGGCATAACTTTTCTCAAAACTGTCTTCGCCAGGCTCAGAAGAACGCCATATGCGGCTTTGGGAAAGCCCGGATACTTTCTTGAGCCAGCGGCCCTTTTCTTGCGCCGACAGCATCCTTAAAAATAAGAATTGGTCTATCAGCCAATCAAAATGATATCTGGAATCATGCCACATGCGTTCATACAGCGACGGGGATATGTTGCCATTATATTTTAATAACCGAGTGATAAAAGGCGCGTTTCTTAAATCCAGGAATAACTCAGTCCACTCGTCTTCGGGGGCGTATTCAATAAACGGTTTAAACACGCTTTCAAAGAGCTGTCGAATCCTCTGCCTAAAATCATTTTCATCGGAGGCGTTTAAGTAAAGCTGCCTTAAGTAAAAAGAGCGACTGAATTTTCGGCTCTCTTCATCCGCCGGCAGAGCGGCTGCATCGCCTTGCGTATAAAGCCTCACCTCAATCGAGCCCCCTTCAGATGCCACGCGGATATACGGGCCCGGAATCTTGAAGATAGCTTCTTCAATCTTAACCTTGGCATATATGACACCGCTATGCGCATAGCGGTAGGCCAGGTCTTTAAGGTATTCGTTTTCAAAAATAACATAGGGAGGAATTTTAAAGCCCAGTTGCCGTGCCAGGCCCAGCTCATCCAAAATTATCAGCCAGGCCGCCTTGCCGCCATGCACCGGCATCAATTCCTGGAATCTTTCCCGAGACGATTTGCGATTGCTCTGGAGGACCCCCAACAGCGGCAGGATGAAGAAAAACATATCCGGAATAATAAAGGCGTGAAGTTTTGTCGCCGTCAACTCAAAGCAATCCACCATCCCTTCCCGAAGAATGCTGTTTTGAAGCAGCCACTTTAGAGCCTCAACACCGGTCAGCCGCCATGTGCGCGGATCCTGGAAAGAAATCCGGAACTGCCCGAAGCCGGCCTGGCCCCGTAAATACCCCATCAATGTCCCGGCAATAACCTCTTCAAGGGATACTTCACCGGTTCCGCTGACCTTTTCAACAACACGATAATGATCGCTGCGCCGGTGCACGTTTCCGTCGATATCGCTCACGTAATAATCCTGATATAATGTTTTCCTCGTTTTCAGATTGGCAATCTGCCTGAACGACTTAAGTGTGATACCGACAGGCAACACGTCTTTTAAAATCCTGTAGAACTGAAGACCCAGCCTTTGGCCGGAGAGATGAATCACGACATTCGGGCTAAAGGAAACATAATCCAGATTAATAACGATCGATAATACGTCCCCTGTGCCGTCTTTCCCGGGGGACTTGATCAGTTTCACAATCGGCTTGGCGGATACCAAATGGTCGCTTTCTCTTTCCAGGAACACTTCAACGGCATCCGGCTTATAATCCGGTATGTGTGCCCTCAAGCTGTAGCATGAATGATCTTTCGCCGTCATTTCTTTTCCGCTCAGCGCGCGCGCGATATCGGAGAGCACAATCATGGGGAGGCTATGAGAGCAATCGCCCTGCCGCAGTCCGGCGGGGTCAGGGGCCAATGCGCCCTCATTGATTCCTTCGGGGCGCATTGGCCCCACAGCGTTTTCCTCAAAAAGCGGATTTAAAACGACAAAAAGCGTCGTGGTTACCGTTTCGCCTTCCCTTAAATACTCAAGATGCACTTGGGTTTTTTCCATCAGTCGACCCAAGCCCTGCATGCCACAGCCTTTATTACGATAATCACTTCCCCACCTTCTCCGGCCGCCTGTATCTGCCAGGTAAACAAGGCCCTGCCTAAGGCCTCGTTGGTTTTTCTGGAGCATGCCCCAGCATTCTTTGCTGGCCAATCCATTTTGTCGGAGTATAACCTGTAAAATATATTCCATCGCCCCGCTTTCCGTTGTTCTTAAATAAATCCCCATCGCGCGATATCCAATAACACCACCCCGGCTGTGATATCCGGCATTATCTTCCAGCCCTGAAATCGCATACACCAGAGGACTCTTATTCACGGTTCTTCCGATTTCGCCCTCAAGAATTTGAATAATATCGTAATCCCGATAAATACCGTTGATGGCCAGTTCTTTCGGCCCAAAAACTCTTTCTCCTGACCCGCGCGCCTCTATTCCGCCTTCCATATTGGTAAAAACAATTCGTTCGCTGTCATCAAAAACCATGCCGGCAATCGCCGCCAGGGGAGCCAACGTTAAGAAAACAAGGCAGGAAACATCTTCACCGTCATTTGAATCGCGCTTCAGGGACGTATCCAAAAGATCAACATGAGCAGCCGGCTCACCGATAGCTTTGGTCGCCCGTTCAATCTCCTTAAGGCAAACGCCTTGGAATAAGGTTACACAATCGGCAACAAATTCCTGCACGGCCGTCTTCCACCGGTCAAGCTCGCCTTGCCCAAGACGCGCAGCCTCCAGCAGGGAGAAAAGCTCTCTTTCGACAGCATAAGCTTCTTGAGCCTGCCCTGTTGCTCTTAAAGCAGTCATCATCCTTGATGCTATGAAAATGCTATCGCAAAGATTTCTTTTGCGTGCCTTGACGTTAATCTCTTTTTGGGAAACATACCCTATTTCCCTATGCGCCGACTGTGCCGCCTCTCGGATTTGTTCAACAGTAAAGAAGCTCATGTCCGCAACAAAACACTTAAATTCTTCTTTATCCGTCGTAAGCTGCCAAGCTACGGCATCGGCAATAACTTCACCAAATACCCTTCCCATCATTTCAAAAGGAAAGAAACTGCGTGGGTCAACTTCATAGGACCGCTCGGGAATATAAAGCCCGCTGATATATTGACTGCCACATGGAGCATTATAGAGACGTTTGGATAGAATCTCTTTTTCAGCTCTTTCGCTATATTCGATCGTTTCAGGAAATTCATGAAAGACAGCGCCATGGCCCAGTTCATGACGCGCCACCACCTTTAAGCCAAGAAGAATTCTATCAGCCGTATATGTCAATGCACCCGTAAAAAGTGAAAGGCCGTATTGGCGGTCATTCTCACAACGCCCCCTGACATGAAACATCATTGGGGTGATGGCATGAACGCCTTCTGCCATTCCTGCTTTAACATGTAAAAATTGGACCTTGATGCCAAAATGTTCCTCAAATCGCTTGATTTCTTCGCTAAGAACAGTAACGGCGCGGACAAGTTTTTCAAGAGTCCAGCCATTTTGTTTTCCTTCATCCAAGACACGCATCAATTCTTGTTCAACGAATTCAAAATGTCTGCGCATCAGCCCCTGCAGACCAAGCTTTTCTTCAAATTGCAAATTATCGTAACCATGCACGAGAAGCGGACAGGAAAGAATAATCTTCTGGATGGGATTTGGATTGGCTTTAGCCGCCTCCAGAATTTCATCCCGCCTTTTGCATTCCGTCTTCGCATAGAGAGCGATCTCAAGCCATACCTCCAGCATCCCCGGAAAGGCCATCTGACCAAAACCCGTCAGGCGATTGATCTCCGCGCTTGACCGCGACCAGTAGTCACCGGTTAAAACTCTCTGCGTAATAAATCGCTCAAAACCGGAGCCAGAGCCCAGCAAACCTTTGTATCGCCCTTCAAGGATCTCCGTGCGAAGGGCATCAATAGCTTTTTGGCTGCCTTTATATTTTTTCTTAGCGGCGCTGGCTTTTGCCAAAAATTCAGAAAACCCGGACTGCGCATCTTTAAAGCTCGCAACAATCTCTGCGGAATAGTCAACATCGTCTTCTTGTTGGTCCACGGCACCCAAAGATAACAAAGGTAAAATGGGCAGACCCAAAAGCGGAAAAACAAAACAGGAAACATCTTCGCCTCCTGATTTCTTCTTCGTAGAACGAGTGCCGGAATTCTTATATTTTTTACCTTTGTATCGCTCCTCACACTCTCTGCGATGGGCCTCCTGCGCAAGAATACGCTGGCGTTCCTGAGGAGGAAAGAGATGCCGGGTGCGGCTATCCAACGCCAGATAATACCTTGCTTTTGCTTCTATTTGGCGCACGCGTTCCCGCGTTAGTTCAAAGCGTTGCCCCGCCTCTTCAAGCGGTATCGCATCCTCGTAAGTCTCATCAAAACGGCCACCCTCCACCCCCCAGCGAATAGAGATCAGCTCAATATCGCGCTCGGGCATGCCGTGCTCGAAAAGAACCTGTCTGACCAAGACAACCAGTTTAGGCCCATCCAATTCAAAATCGCGCTGCGCGACAAGCTCCAGGTCGTTCTCGTCGGCAAACGGCAACGGCTCCATGTCTTCGTCTTCCCAGTGAAAATCAAGCCGTATCAAAGGATCTGACGAAGCCATAACTCTATGCATATCCTTAAGCTTTATGCCCAGACGCTCGGCTACCTCTTCATCGCGGACAGACCGTTGTCTTTCTTTTTCTAAAGCGGCCCGCGCTTTCCTTATTTTATTTGCCGTTTCAGCCCGATTGATGGGGATACGTACGGTTCGGCTTTCATTCCCAAGGCAGCGCTGGATCGCCTGGCGTACCCACCAGGCGGCGTAGGTCAAAAATCCTTCGCGCGCCGGATTCCAGCGCTCTGCCGCGGTGCGCAGGCCCATATTCCCTTCGTTGATCAAATCAAGAAATGTAAGCGGGGAATATTCGCTCAGATACTGGGCGTATCGTTTTGCAATGGAAACAACAAAACGCAAATTTGCTTCTATCAGATATTGCTTGGCGATCGGGTTGCCGCGCTGTATCTCGCGGCCCAGCGCTCGCTGCACACGATTAGACAAAAGGCGGAACTGTTTGATGTCGTTTAAGTACGCGGCAATGGCGTCGTCCGGTGCGCGCCGAGATGTCGACGGGGAGTCACGGCGCATCGCAAAGGGCGCGATCGCGTCCGCTGTCACCTGCCAGTAATGAACAAGCAGCTGGTGTGTCACACGATAACGGTCCTGGTGCGGTATTTTTTCCAGAATTCCGCGCGCCACAAGCACACGCAGGCCGTCGCGGATAGTAGCACGTTGCAACCGGTAAAGGACTGTGTACCTTTTACCTCTATATCTTAATCTCTTTGGAAGGTTCCTTTGTGACGACGGGTACAGAGGGGTTCGCTCTTTCAGCATCTTCGAAGGCGGGGTAAAAACCCAGAGAGTGCGGTGCTCGTCGATAACGACACGCGAAAGCGCAACTCTACCTTTAAACGCAACGTACCGGCGTAGCGCATCAAGGTAAGTATCAAAATCAAATTCCTGCCGCTCCATCAGCGAATCCTCTTTATCGTCTTTTCCGCGCCAGCGCAGGACTTTTTCTGCCGTCCGAAGCGTACCAAAAGCAAAGTCCCGGCTGTCATGCTGCGCCACCGCCGCCTTACTCTCCGAAAGTCCGGGCTTTGACGAGTCTGGGCTTTGTCGAGATTTCCCCGCACGCGCGCGACGGGCCTTCGGCTGAGGTTCATCAGCCGGGTTCGTTTCGACTTTCTCCTCGGGCAAAACCGGAGCCGTCATTGCCGCAGCAGCCGAATCCTCTTCGCGATTGCCTGCGGCCGCTAAAAGCACGCCCACAAGAATCGCCATCACCTCTAGCGGGCTGGGTTCGAATGTACGCGGGAACTGTGCATTAAATTCTTTAGCGCGATCCGGCGATGTTAAATTCACTCTAAAACGCAATCCGTCTTTGCTGTATATCTCGGCACCGTCTTTATCTTTAATAAAAATAACCTGCGCCGGCTTGCCGTCTTTTATCATGACCACAACCTCGGCGCCGCGGAATTCTGTGTACGTCCCGTAGTATTGCCCGAAGACGTACAGTGTCCCGTTTTCGGCATGAATGTAATACCGGAAAAATAGTTTGTTACCCATCCCCGCGGCGCGCTTAATCATCCGCCGCTGGTTCATCTGGTCAAAGGTATCTTCGAGGATACCGGTTTCCTCATCGCAGATGTAGCATAATCGTTTTGAGACACCGGTCACGGTATTGCCCTGGACATCCCGGACAACCGAGGCAGCCACCACAAAGGTACGGGATCCACTCGGGTTCACAATCTCGACATCCGACCGGCCGTAGGGATACTGGCCAAACGCGACCCAGGGTTCGCACTTTCCGTCTGCCTCGCGCCGGCAACGCAATCGCAGGCTACCGCGTTTATCGAGTGATACATTCTTTAAAATATAACAATCGGTCAGCGCATTAAATTCGGCATCGCTTAATTCAATAAACACGCTGACATCCTTTTTAAGCTCCGTGTCGTAGACAACCGAAAATTCGCAATCAAGGTCGGATTCTAATGACTTAAACCGATAGACAAGCGCGTCACGAACAAACGCTATCCCCCACTGGCTGCCATATTTCACGGCGAAATGCGCCCATTCGCGGTTTTCCATGCGCGGCCCGTCGACTGTCATCACCGGCCTGCCGCCGCCAAAATTCAACGATCCCCTGTTGCCCAATTGCGTCACAACCGCGATATGCGTATGCGCCGCGCATAAAGGAGCAAAGACGTCATGGCGCACCTTGGTCCGCTCAAGAATAATCGCGCCCGTATCCATATCAATCAGCCGCGTCTTGCCGTCTTGTTTTGAAAGCGCGTAGGCGTCATCGATTGCCCGGCGTAGCGATTCAGGGATCACCCACGGAACAAAGAAACACCCCAACGCTTCGGACTCGCGAGACGAATCAGGAACGACCCCTTTTTCTCTTTCGGCATCCTTTCTTTCGGCAAGAACAGCAAGAGTTGCTTTTCCGTTTTGAGGCGTGTAGCCGAGATCTTTAAAAGGACTTTGATAACCGAATCCGCTATGAAACGGCAGGCGACGAATAGTCATTTTTCTCTTTCGAGTCTTAGCCTGGGCGAAAAGATTATCGATATCAATGCCTTGCCTGGCAAATTCTTGATGCGGAGGATTGCGCAATCGTTCATGCACCCAGTCAATAATCTGAAAGACTCTAACGCGCGTCATGCCAAAGTCACGGGCGACTTCATCGCCTGTCCCGCCTAAAAACAGATAGCGGATAACAACCTTGCGGTTGCGCACAGAGACATTTCTTTCGCTCATCACGATATCCAAGACCCCCATCACTCTCGAGCGCCTGTTTTGGTTTTCCTCACTTTGCTCAAAATCATCGGAGAATTCCGCATGTGCATTTTGGACGTTATGCGCCAGCCAAGATTCGCTATACCGGTCTGTTTCTTTTCTTCTGGACCTCGACCGCGACATAATGCCTTGCTGGATAAGATAATTGGAAACAGCATTGGCTAAAAATCCGCGCCGTCGTTCATTTCCCCTAAGAAGACTGATAAATTCCCGGCTCGTTCTTGGCTTTCTTTCATCACGCGTCACAAAATCGATCGCTTTAGAAAAGACCATCTGCGCCATATAACGGATATCCCCGGCATCGATACCCTTCTCCCGGTAATCGCCGAAATACGAAAGCAGGAGCTTCACAACGCAATATTCCAGATAACCACGAAAGCGCCTGTTTAATGCGTCGTACGCATTACCGTTGTGCTCACCGATCAAACGCAAGAGTTCAGTCGCGATATCTTCTCTGGTAGGTAGCCGCAAAGCCTCCTTGACTTTTTGACCGTTGTCCTTTGAATGTACACCCGTCCAACTCCATGTGATGCGCCGGCGGTCGGGCTCGGGAATCCCGAAGGCCTCACGCAGCCGCTGAATACCGCCGAACTTTCGAATCATCCCGGCAAGATCGGGATGTGTTTTATTGATGTCATTCAATCCGACACGAGTCAAATCATAGCCGCCTTCTTTTAATCGCACCTGGAGATAATCGGCAAGAATTTCCGAAGGAATAAATCTCAAGAAAACTATCGGATTCTTCAGCCGCCGCCGGCGGTCGATCCAGTCAAACCAAAAGGCCGCCAGGGTTTCAAATTTCGAGCCGGTATAATCAACCCGTAAGCGATAGAGCGCCTCGATCTCATACACAGCACCATCGTTAAGATAGGAATACAAAAGCCCGATCAAACTTTTGCCGTTGAAGGCCTTGAGCGGTTCGCGGAAATCATTGGGTATTAAATCCCCGGCCGATGAACGCCTGTCTTTGAATTCTTCGAGCAGAATATCAACGAAGGCCCGAATGACAACCAATCGCTCTGCTTCGCCAAGCGCGTGGATCTCCTTCCAGAATCCTTGCTTGCCGGATTTTCGCCCTGTCCGGAATCGCTCAATCCACGGCTGGGCCGTTAACCCGTTATCAGAAATTGTGCCTGCCAGCCCAAACAAAAGGGCCGGGAAGAAAAAGGCGATGCATTCCAGCGATCCTTCCTGTGCCGTCGAACCACCGGCCGCGTCTTCCGCTCCTAAAATAAATTTGATCACTTCAATCTGATCCGGATCATAAAGTCCTCTGAGATAATAATCAAGCGCCGTCTCAAGCGCACTGGGACTAACCGCTTCAAGCGTATCAGCCTTTTCACTGATCGTCATCAGCCGGTCGTAAAATCCATCCGTATCAACCAAGGAATCCAGAATCTGAATAACTTGACAGGCTGCTTCAACGCGCCCGCGGACTGTCATCGTGAGGCGGCCCGAAGGGCCGCCGGAGTACATTTCGCGTAAAAGTGCGATCATCGTAAAGTCATGAGCCGGTAATCGGCCGGCGCGCACCCGAATAAAATCCTCTGTCCGGACAACCCAGGGCAAGGTCGCCGTCCCGGAAACTTTGTACGGGACAAAATTCCTCCTCGCCTCGGCAACGATCCCATAGGCATCACTGACATCCCTTGCCTTTCCTGCTTTCTGGATCCACAAACCGACGGTTGCCGACCAACGCGGGTCTTTGGGAGATGTCTCACTAAGGAGAAAATCTTCGAAAATCTGTTTTAATTCTATGCCGAGCTCGATGCGCATGATTTGATTGAGGGCCGCCATATCAAATCCATCCTCGTCAACAGCGGGATGGCTGTCTTCAAAGAACACTCTTTGGCAAATTTCCTTGAATCGACGCCAGCCATCTTCAATATTGTCATACTCCTGTTCTTCGCCTTCGTCCGGCGCATAATCGCCATCGAAAACAATCCTTCTCTCGATAACAATCCGGTCAACAATATCCATAATCTGCCGAAAAGCATCTTTGAGTTGTTCACGGCACTCCCGCCACCGGACATTGTGGACCCTGGCTTGCTGGGAATTAAAAAGCTGAACTTGTTCGAACTCCGACGAATCAGAGCATCGGACCCACATAACAGGAGAATCCAGCCGGGCGTCATGGGCAAAGCCCTCAACCACAGCAGGAACATACCGACCCTTTCTCTGCTCAAGCAGCATGACCGCCTCGTCTTCTTTAAAGAGGCGGCTTTTCCTGGCGGCAACTTTTTCATCGACCCCGAGCGGATAAACGCGCACAATCGCGTCTTTGTGCCGCCGGCCTAAAAATCCGTCGGAGGTTAAAAACATGATCATCCGCCTGTTTTGAAGATTGGGCTGCTCAAGGACGGCGACTTTCTGGCCGCCGACCTTATATCGAGGCTGCTCGCCTTTCGTGAGGGGAATTTTGTACTGGAGAAATACGATTTGACCGGGCCTCACCTTAAGGCCCTGACTATCCTGATCGACGATGAGGTCTGCCTGATTGAGCTTTTTGTTGACCAGAAGCTCCGGGTAACCGAGCCGATTCAATATAAAGTTAATTTCGGCGAGCTTGCCCGGCTGGCGCTCCAGCTCTTTAAAATCTTCGCTGAACAGTTCCTTAAGCCTCCCCTGCCAGTCCTCGGACGTGGGCCCGTTGTCGATTTGGCCCAAAAATATAACGGGGAGCCCCGCTATAAAGACGGCGGGCCCCGCCAAAGACAGCCCGGCTTCGCCGAAGGCGAAAGCCGAGGCGAGCGGGGTAAACAGGTCCGCCAATGGCACAAAACATCTCAAACCGCCGGAGACATCCTCATCTTTTTCTTCATTTCTTCGCCCGGGAATGCTCCAGGTAGAAATGAAATGGGGCGGCAATTTAGGTTCGCTATTAGGATCTACGCGGTTTGCGATTACTTCAAAGTCCGGAAATGGAATTTCCGGATACCAATTCCGAATAACCATTTGCCCGGGAGGAAAAATACCTTCGTATTGTTTCTTTCCGGTTTTCCGGCCTTGTCTGTTTAAATACGGGACCAGGATTCCTTTATGGGGCTTTACCATCACCCAGTTTAAACCATTGACAAAGGCCATTCCGTTTAGAGCCAACACCCGTTTAACGTCTTTTAAAGCCTTAAGTTTATCAGTAACATAACCCAGTGTTTCCCATGTCAATAAGACCAAGTCAAAATGTCCGTCGGGGTACGGCAGTCCGTTTCCGACATCCCAGAGCCGGGCATGGCTTCTAAAATATTCCATGAACGCTCGAATCTCTCTTAAAGAAGGATAAAATTCATGCCGAGTTAACGCTCTCATAAACTGGGATTCATAAATGCGAATATCTTCTTTGTTGATAAAATGCGTCTCCACGTCCGGATAAATTTCCATAAATTCATACACAATAACTCCGGCGCCCGCGCCGATAATAAGCGCGCGCTGTCCTTTTCGTCCGGAAAAATCCCTCGACACCATATGAGAAAATTGTTCGTCCTCAGAATCAAACCCTCGCGTAACATTGACATAGGAGAAATAAGGATTATGGTAATCTTCGTCCATCATTCCCACCAAAAACACGGCGCTCATCCCCGCCATAAACGGCAGGATAAAACATCCCAAATGATCCGTCGGTTCGCCCTCTTTGTCCGGCGTATTGGTTGATACGAAATCGTCCTTCGAATCCAGCGTTTCTTTGAGGGTCGGGGGCCACCAGTGATAACGGCTATTGGCCGCCCTCGGCAGCCGCGCCAAGGCCTGGAGGACTTCGGGAACTTTCTTGTGATCCGTAACGGTATCAGGCGAAACCCCGGCTTTTTGCGCGACCATTTCTCGCGTGGCCGCTATACCCTCGGATATAAAGAATTCTGCTGCCGCAATAATATCATTACTACAGGAAGACCGTCCGTGCCTTGATTCCGGTAGCCGGGCAAAGGCTTGGGCAACGGCGGGATTGGATTTTCTGGCTTGAGCAAGAGTAGTAAGGCCAACTTTGGCTTTGTTCGCGACCATGGCTCTGGTAACTACCCCACCCTGCAACACAAAAAACTCAACCGCCGCGATGATGGCGGAGTGGCTGGGGCATTCTTTTGCCTTCGCCTTCGGCAACCGGGCAAGGGCCCGGGCAACGGCGGGGTTGGATTTTTTAAACTGGGAAACAGTATTAGGATTAACCCGTGCCCTGTGGGCCACCATCTCCTGCGTAACATAAGGAGTACCTTGATTGATAAAATACCTGACGGCAGAAATAATTCTCCTGGCGGGAGGAGTTTTTAATCTTTTGGCTCCCGAAACCTGCCCGTCTCGGCCTTTTGTCCGTCCGTTGGACGAGATCTCGTCCCGCTTTTGGGCGGGACGGACCTCGCCGGATCCGGATCTGTCCTGACTTTGAGCCTCGCCGGAACCGGATTCAATATGTGGAAGTTCCTTAAATAGGCCGCCGTAGTATCTTTCGAGCGTACTGGATGCAATACCCAGAAAATCCGCCGCTTTTGAATACGAGCCTTTTGCCTGTTCGAAAGCCAAATATACGGCATATCTTCGGCCGGATTTAATCGCAGGAAAAGCAACTTCTAGGTCATTTAACTCTTTCACAAATTGCGGCAATTGCCTGCGCACAGCCCCAAAAACGGACGAGTCCGGGCCGGAATCTCTCATGATTTTTTTAACCCCGGGAGCATGAAGCCGTAACAGGCGTGCCGCTTGGTCGATATCATTGTCTTTAATCAAAAGCGCCGCATAGACGAGAAGCGTCTTGACAAAGACAATCCACTGCGACAATAAGCCGCTTTCTACGATTGCCGTGCGCACAAGCAATTCGGCCATCGTTAATTGTTTCGCGACCCCGGGAATAACCTGGCCATCCTTTTGAAGGACACTCCCGTATTTTCTCTTTAGCATTGCCGTATTAATCCCCAAAAATTGTGCTGTACTCTGTTGATTGTACTCAGCCTTTTCAAAGGCAATGTCAACGACCAATTCCTGAGCCTCGGCAAGCGTGGGTAATCGTCGCGCGGAACCGGCATACGCCTCAATAAAATTCTCCAGGGATGCCTCGAGCGCAGTCGTTAAAACCAGGTCTTCGCGGACAAGAGATGGGGGGCCAATATTGGTATAGATCGCCCGCGGCCCAGTACCGACCATTTTGGCGGCAACGGCATACGTACCTCCCAGACGATACGCCGCGCGGAATAAAAGAGCTTTGGTAAACGAAAACCATTGAAAATAAAGACCGCTTTCCTCCAACGCACTCTTTAGAGTAATACGCGCGTATCCGGAATCATACAGGGGACTGGGAGTAAGAGGCTCCATTCCCGGTAATGGCGATAGCCTGTCAATCTCGGGAGAAATTACGGCGTCTCCTCCCTCTATCTCCGGAACCATACGGGCGCGATAAACCCGCCAGAAGGTTGTCGAGTGAATGCCGAGCAATTGGCTGGCCAGGTCCCTGCACCGCCCGCTTCGGCAATAAGCGATATTAGCAACAATCTCAAACGATTCTCGAAATGTTGGAAAAGCCGTAATACCGGAGGTTTTCAAAAGGGACAGAAAAGCATCTACCTGGCTTAATGCCTTCTGGGTAATGAGCGGATAATGCTCGGCATTCTTTATTTGATGAGACAGGGTCGTCGGATCGATACCTAAGATAGGGGCCGCACGCCGACGGATTCCCCGGTTCTCTTGAAGCGCGGCATAAATCAACAAATACCGTGTAAATAAAAGCCAGTCGGATGTTAAGCCGCTGGTGATAAGAACGCGATTAAGGATATCCCGCAAAGAAGCTAAATTCCCGACACCGGTCACGGGCTTAAGCGGCAATTGTTTCTCAACGGCAGCAATATCGTACGCGGCATCGAGGTCTCCGAGCAATTGAATCCAGGTCCCTTGTTCTTGTTCCGAAAATCTGTAAAATCTCTTTTTAGATATTGATGGACACAAGGCGGCCAATTCTTTCGCCAGCCACATGCGATAACTATCCCTATCGAGATTTTGCTGCCTGGCTGATGTTTGATGTAGAAAATCAACTGATTGTTTGAATAATTTGTCCGCTCTCGGAGATGTATAAGCAATATCGGGATTCTGATACAGCATCTGAATTAAAGAACGCAGCGTATCGATTTTATAGGCAATAATGTTACAGTAATTGAGCACCTCTAAGCGCGCCTCCCGGTTGTGAGCCTCAGCGGCCATTTGCACAGCCCGGATAGTTTCATCGACGGTCGGCCCGGCTAAGAAGCCTGCGGCCTCTTGCTGAAAACTGCGCACAAGCTCTTCGAGGACATCGGCAGAAATAAAACGCCTCAACAATTTATCCTCAAGGCTGGCATAAAACCGCACGCTCCCCGGGCTACCCTGGCGCGCGACGCGCTTTTTTGCCTGATGGTCAATACGACGCTCATCATTGACCGAAATAATCGCGTGTAACCCGCCCAGCGCCTCTGCCCGCGGCTCCAGCACAATATCGGTTCCCCGGCCGGCAATATTCGTTGCCACGGTCACGGCCCCAACCTTTCCTGCTTCAGCAACAATACGCGCCTCATGAGCGTCATTGCGGCCGTCCAGAAGGTTGTGCGCCACCTCCCAATCCCTTAGGATCGTGCTCATAATATGCGCATCCTCAATGGTCGAAAAGATAATCAGAACCGGACGTCCCTGGGCATGCACTTCTAACGCGTCTACGGTCATCCTTTCAAATTTCTTTGAGCGCGTCTCGGATAATACCGAATGAAATGCCGTCATTCGCGATTCCTGATTCAGAGGAATACACAGGCTCTCAATACCGTATAGATCAAAAATATCAGCAGCCTGCCGGCCAATCGTACCGCTCATCCCCGCCACACGGCCGCCGCGCGTGATAAGCATCCGGTAAAACACCGGGTACATCATAAGGGCAATAAATTTCCGGGACCCGGTAAGAGCAACACCCATTTTGATTTCGACTAATTGCTGGATATAGTGAGCCCAGACCGTCCTAAATTTAAGACGCCCAGTATGGCTATCAACGATAACAACTTCACCGTCCTCAATAACAAAATGTTCATTCTCTTTATAAAATTCTTTGACTATCAGTGCCCGGGGAATAAACGATTCCACTGAGTTGATATACTGCGCATGTGCCAAAGTTGAAGCGGCAGCCCGATTCCGGACTTTCCTTCTTCCGGCTTCGGTTAGAGTCACGGTTTCATGGATTTCATCAACTTCGTAATCAGGATCGCCGACTTTTACCAGGCTATCGGCTATTGAATAAACCGTCTTCAAGAATTCCGGAGTAAAAGATTCGTCGCTGCTTCTTCGGCCACCCCACCTTGTCCTTTGTCCCTCGGCTATAACCAGGGGAAAACCTGCCTCGTCGACAAAGATACTGTCAACCTCATCTACGACTGTCAAAAACGGCAATTGGTGAGCCAGGACATGTTTCTTCCGGTCTAACTCAACCTGGTCATGGAGATAATCAAAAACAACCTCGCTTTTATCCGCATACACGATATCGGCGCTATAGACGGTTTGCGCCTCATGCCAGGGAATGTGCCGGAAAGAGCCGGCTTCTTCATCATCAGGAAGCGTATTGTCAAAAAGATACCGCCCCCGGTGCGTGACCACCCCAATCGATATGTTTAACCGCGAAAGAATCGTACCCGCCAGTTCGGCATCGCGCCGCGCCAGATAACTATTAAAGGTATGGATGTGGGCTGGGCCCTTACCAATGAGAGTAGTTAAATACGCAGGCAAGAGACCGGCCAATGTCTTTCCTTCGCCGGCATCCATTTCTATGGCGTAACCTTCGTAGAGGGCGATACCGGCCAAAAGCTGCGTATCATAAAGCCGCTTGGCCGTTATGCGCCGTATGTGCTCCCGTAAAAACGCGAAGGCGTCGACAAGAAGGTCATACGGTTGCGCTCCGTTTTGCGCCTGATGTTTCAGCAGTAAATGACGCGCTCCCCATTGGTGAGCAGGCACAGCCATCAGGGCAGGTTCTTGCTCGTTGATTCGCGCCACCAAATCACGGTAATACTCCGGCACACTGGGCAGTTCATCGCCAAAGAGCCTTTTTGCGGGGCCGGCCTCCTCGGCGACGATTGTCTTTTCAATTAAATCTTCCGGGGGTATCCCGGCCGCTTGACAGGCGGCTTCCCACGAGCCAAAGTATTTCGGATGCGCGGCAGAGAAATATATCGCCCGCCCTTTAATCGCGAGGCCAAAATATCGCTCAAGGATATCTGTCGTTTCGACAGATATATCGTGAGAGATGGCCTTTTGCCAAAGACCAACACCTTCCCGGTGCAAAATTCTGATAGCCTCAATCAGCAGTTCCTTGCTCCACGACATCAGTACGCGTTCACGCCGGATGCGATCAGCGTCAAGCCCTAACGCTGCCAATACCGAATACCAGGGGCCGATGTTTTCAACCGTTTGAAGATAGACGTCACGCCCGGTCATTTGAAGACCTCTAAAATGCAACGCAATAATTTTCCCTGCCCTGTCGGAGTCTCGTATCCGCAACAAAACCGGATTAAGCGATACGCCGCTAGCATGCAGAGTGTGAATGATCTCATGCATGAGTTTCTGCGACGCTGCCTGTTCTTTGCTTGTATCGCCTTCTTCTACCATCCCCGTCAGCCAAAGGCCCAGAAATAGAATATCCATCCCGGGTAAAAACGCGCCCAGGAGGCTGTCCGTCTCGACAGGGCTTTGAGTATTTTCTCCGGAGATGTCAACGGGTTCCGGCGGCAGAGAAGCGGCGCGCTTAAAATGAACCCCAAGAAGAGCGCTGATTTTCCGCGTAACCTCGACATAATCCACTTCTTCGAATCCGGCAGGCATAAATGCCTCGATAATCGAGATACCCCTGGCCGCTTCCTCGATCCAAAGCGGCACACCATGCGATCTATTAAGATGATGCAGGCTCTTTTTTCCGGTAACCGTTGTCACCTTAAAATGATGTTTTGCCGATGCCGCGAAATGGCCCAGGACAACGACGGCCTTGACCCTTTGCAATTGCCGTAACGGTTCCCGTATCTTACCCGCGTCGTCAAGAAGATAATGATTTTCGGTATACCGGGCAGGACCGGCCCAAAGCCTGTCAGCTGTCTGCAGGATAAGCGATTCCTTTTCACTGCCAAAAACCAATCCCGTATGCCGCATCAGATAAACCATCAACAGCGCCTTATCGGTTTCGTCCCGGACAAAAACAAGGACCGCGCCCTTGCCCGGAATAAAAAGAAGCCCGCAGGCGCTTTTTTCTTCCCGAATACTTATAAGAAGATCAGCGTACCGATGGGAGAATTCACGCACCGGCAAAGACGGCAGGGCAATGCGATGAGACCGGATATATACCATTTCATTGATAAAGGAAACCGGGGTCCGGCAACTGCGCATCAGATGGTCGAGATATAAAGGATACACGCGCTCCAGGGAATCGGCAAATTCCTGCAAAAGCGCACCAGTGACGGCTCGAGGATAGCGTTCCAATAACGAAGTTTTATCTTTGGCCGCCATCTCTCGCAAGGTCACGGCGCAGGGTTCGTCGCGAAGAAGGGCGCGGCGTTCAAACAGGGTAACAGCCTTTTTAAAGACCCAGGTATAAATAATTTCCCCGGCTTCCTGTTCGCCGCGGCCTTTAAGGCCGAGCCATTCTTTTAATTCATCGACGGTGACACGCTCGTGCGTCCGGGGGTCATGAAGCAGATAGGACAAGACATCCTGAAATTCCCGGAAGTTTTTCTCCAGGAGGGCAACTTTTTTCTGATAGCCTTCTTCTTGGCGGTAACGAATATCCGCGTTAAAATACGAGGGAACAAAAAGCATGGCTCTATTATCCGAGCTCCAGGTAACAAAGGTCACCTTCCAGCCCAGATGAAGCAACAACTCCTCCATCCATTCAGGTATCGCCGGAAACACATCATCAAATTTAGCCAGGAAAATAATTTCGTTTAATCCATTGGCACAATCACCCAGCATCTTTCTGACCTCTTCCCGGATTTGTATGGAATTTTCGGCGTTCATAAGATACTTGAGCTTGGCCATGGTATGCTCGCTGAGTATGTCCCTATCCGACGACACAGTAATCTCAACCAAGGCTAAATGCCCGTCTTGTTTACGGATGAGCCCGTCAAACTCCATGTAATGAAAGTCCAGGAGGGCTTCGGGGACAACGCTGTATCCCAGCGTCTCTAAATATTGAAGTCCCAACAACTCGCCTATTGCCCCGGCCATCTTTTTCTTTGTTTCTTCGATACCCGTAGAAACCCAACGACGGTCAGATAAATTTATCTCCTCTAAAAGATTCCCGCGCAATGAATGCAACGACCCCCATCGGCCGATGAGCGCGACCAGCTCTTCTTTCTGCTGGGGATCCTCGCCGATTTCAATCAATGCCTTAGCGTGCAACGGCGACCATCCCGCACGGCTTTGAGCCGTCACCCGCCGGATATTCTCGCTGATACCTTGCGCAAGGGAATCATCCATGCCTCTTAAAAGCACCCTAAGAGCATCTTCGGTCCGCCAGTAATCCGACAAGGAGCCAAAGATCTTCGATAAGACCTCGGGTTGTCCTTCCCGTAATTGTTCGACGTGGATAACACAGTGGTCCCGATGCTGTGATTCGGAAACCGGAAGGCGGATTGTCCATTTTGTCCCCCGGTCACCTTCACGCTTGACCGCCAGGCGTCCGTGAAAAATTCTTTCGACAGTGTCAGTAATCATGGGTTGTTGCTGCCCCTGTTCCCAGGATTTAAGGCGGTCATTTTGATTGATGCCTTGAGGGGCATCGTCAACAAGAGCGATAACAAGCTGCTTGTCCTTGAAACGTAAAGAGATTTTGATCTCTCCGGCGCCAAACTTAAGGGCGTCTTCGATGATCGAGAATAGCCGGTTACCGAGCTCGCGGCGGAACGATCCTTTGGGAATTTCGAAGTACTTTGCCTCCGGTGCGATGCTGATTTGGAAAACCGCCTGCGGATACTGCCTGCCATAACGTTCCCCGGCGAGCTGAATAACATCCTCCAGAAGCCGATGGACACTTAAGGTGCTGTCCGAAACCCCCTGCACCGTCCCCAAAACCGGCAACAAGGCCAAATATATGGCAGATAAATCTCCAGCGAGCATAAACGGCACCATCAGCGTAAACGGTAAAAATCCGTTCAAGTCATCTTTTTTGCCTGCTTTGGCCTTAGCCTTATTTTTCAAAATCGGCGCGGCCTTGCGAGTTTTCGAAAGCCTGCGATCAGGATGGGTGATGTATTTCTGCCACAAGGCATCAGAGATAAATCCGAGATCACGCAACATTACAATGTGGAACGCAAGCCCATGCGGATTGGAAACAATGCCGGTAAGAATAGCACGGTTGTATGCCGCAAGAACAGACGGTGAAAACGCCGAACTTCGTAAGTGTAGCAAGAATGATATATTTTTAATTTGACCAGAACGATTAAGCATCGTAAAAGCCTGAAGACGCCTAAGGACCTCATTGCCAAGCTCTGTTTTGCGGATTTCAAATTTCTCTGCCTTCGATTTTTTCCGACGTTGCGGCGTCTGCCGCCCGGAAGCTTTATCTGACGCCTTATTTCTGCCCGGCGGGCATTGGACTATTCCATATCGTTTTAAATCATCCGGATGATTTCGAAAATAGTATGCGAGCCCTGTCTGGGTCACGCCCATCACCTTAGCTGCCTGGGTGGGGTTAAGGCCCCGGAGTTTTTTCAATCCGGCCTTAGCTAAAAGTGCGGGAATCTTGGAACCTCTTCCCCTTCCTTTTCCTTTGCTGATTCCATAGCACTGGAGATCGTCGGGATGTTTCCGAAAATACTCAGCAAGACCCGTTTGATGAACACCTATGACTTTGGCTGCCTGTGACACATTAAGGCCCTTAAGCTTTTCTATCCCTGCCTGGACCAGGAGGCCGGGAATACCGGATTCTTTTTGTCCCCGTACCACCCCATAATGTTCAAACTCATCCGGGTGTTTATTAAAATAATAAGAGAGGCCTACCTGGGTTACCCCGAGCAACGCGGCCGCCTGAGTAAAATTAAGACCATTGAGTTTCTCAGGGCCGGCTTGGGCCAGGAGAATGGAAATTTTGGATTCCCTCTTTAATCCCCCTGATTTTCCTCCTTTAACAATGCCATAACGCTTAATATCGTCGGAATTCTTGCGAAGATACTTCAAAAGGCTCATATAGTGTACGCCTATGACTCTGGCCGTCTCAACAATATTAAGGCCGCGAAGCTTCTCAGGGCCGGCCTGGGCCAGGAGAATGGAAATTTTGGATTCCCTCTTTAATCCCCCTGATTTTCCTCCTTTAACAATGCCATAACGCTTAATATCGTCGGAATGCTTGCGAAGATACTTCACAAGACTCATATAGTGTACGCCTATGGCCCTGGCCGCCTCGATAACATTAAGACCGCGGAGTTTCTCAGGGCCGGCCCGGGCTAAGAGGCCTGAGATCTTGAGTGCGTTCTTTCCTCTTATTATTCCGTAGCGTTCAAGATCTTCGGGGTGCTCTTTAAAATGCCTGCCAACATCTTTCAAGTTTCTTCCTATAGCCTTGGCCGTCTGCGCAATATTAAGACCCTTAAGTTTCTCCGGGCCAACCTGGGCCAGAAGGGCGGGAATCCTGGGTGCTTCCCTGCTATTGACTACCCCGTAACGCCCGAGTTCCTCAGGGTTTTCTCTGAAGTACCTGGAAAAGCTTGTCTGGCCTACCTTAAGAGCCTTGGCCACCTGTGTAATATTAAGACCCCTGAGTTTCTCGGGACCGGCCTGGGCCAAAAGGTCTGGGATCTTGGATCTTTTTTTCCATTCTCCCCTGCCTTTTCCTTTAATAATGCCATAACTCCGGGCATCGTCAGGATGCTTGCAAAGGTACGCCGCAAGACCATTTCGATGCACACCTATAATTTTGGCTGCCTGAGCAAGATTAAGACCTTTGAGCTTCTCGGGACCGGCCTGGGCCAGGAAGTTGGAAATCTTGGATTCCCTCTTTGTTTTTCCTCTAATCAATCCGCAGCAATCAACCTCATCCGGATGCTTTTGAAGATACCGCGAAAGTCCTACTAGGCTTACACCGATCAGCTCGGCCACCTGGGTAAAATTAAGACCACTGACCTTCTCGGAGCCGGCTTGGGCAAGAAGAACGGCAATCTTGGGCTCCCGCTTCAATTCCCCCGGTTTTTTTCCTTTAACAATGCCGTAGCGCTGAATATCGTCGGGATGTTTCCGAAGATACATTGCGAAACCTGTTGGATTCACACCTATCACTCCAGCCACCTGTAACACATTAAGACCTCGCAATCTCTCGGGGCCGGCCTGGGCCAGGAGGCCGGGGATCTTAGATCTTTTGTTTCCCTTTCCTTTCCCTTTGATAATTCCGTAACGATTGATTTCATCCAGATGGGATTTAAAATACCGCCGAAGGCTTTCCGACCTCAGTCCGATAATTTGAGCTGCCTGGGTGATGCCAAGACCGCGAAGTTTTTCCGGGTCAGCCTGGGCCAGGAGACAGGGAATCTTGGATCCTTTTTCTCCTCGTACTACCCCGTAACGCTTAAGCTCATTCGGGTGTAGATTAAAATGCCGAGAAAGGCCTGCTTGGCTTATACCTATCATCGCAGCCACCTGAGCGATATTGAGACCTCTGAGTTTTTCCGGGCCTGCCTGGGCCAGGAGGCCGGGAATCTTGGATCCTTTATTTCCCTTTCCTTTGATGATGCCGTAACGCTTGATCTCATCTGGATGTTCTTCAGCGTACTTGCAAAGACTTGAATAAGTAATTCCTGTAACTTTAGCTGCCCCGGCTATATTAAGTCCTCTCAATTTCTCCTGGCCGGCCTGGGCCAGGAGGGCCGCGATTCTTAACTCCCCTGCACCCTTGACGATCCCGTAACGTATAAAATCGTCGGGGTGCCGCCGAAGATGCCTGGCGAGAGATAGAATTTTTACTCTGATAATCCTGGCTGCCTGGGTGACGGTGCGGCCCTTAAGTTTTTCCGGGCCGGCCTGGGCCAGAAGTACGGAGATTTTGGATCTCCTTTCTCCCTCTTTTATTTCGTAGAGTTTACGATCTTCCGGATGCTCATTAAAATATTGCAAAAGGCCGCCCTGGCTTACCCCGATTAGCGCAGCTGCTTGAGCAACGGTAAGGCCGCGAAGTTTTTCCACTCCCATCTGGGCCAGGAGGCCGGGAATCCTGGACGCTCTCTGCCCCCTGGTTATTCCATAGCGTGCGGCCTCGTCCGGGTGTTTCCTGAAATATTGAGAAAGACTTGTGTCACTCACCCCTATCACTTTGGCCGCCCTAAAGATGCTGAGGCCTCTTAATTTCTCTATCCCTGCCTGAGCCAGGAGATCGGAAATTGCCACCTGTTTCGGACCCTTGACGATCCCGTAACGATTGATCTCATCCGGATGATTCTTGAGATATATTTGAAGGACACCTGACCCTGTTTTGATAACTTGAGCAGCCTGAACAATATTAAGGCCCCTCAATTTTTCTATCCCCGCCTCGGCCAAAAGGCCTGGGATACGGGAATAAATGCTATCTCTCGCCTTCTTTCTCTCCGACGGAGACGGCATCACAACCCCTTCATAAATGAAATAGGCCTGGTTGATCCCGACGCCCAATGCCGCGGCCGCGCTCTTAAGATTCTCATACTTCTTGCCGAATTTACCCTCCAGCATCCCAACGATAACAAGACGTTGCGCCTGTCTAAGAGTGGGTAACGCCTGCGGCTCCGCGGCAAAGAGGCCGGCAAATTCAAGATAGCATTGCCTAACCTCGTGGGCAGCCACAGAGGCTTTGTCAACATTCTTTAAGGCGTTGCCGTAGACGGCTTCCGAGATATCCAGGAGCCTGGCGGCAATCCCGTAATTTCCCCGCGCCAGGATATTCGCCGTATAGGCAAAAAGGATCTTGGCAAATTCAAGATAATACCTCTGCGGTAAATGGCTTCTCTCAAAACTTTCTTTAAGAAATCTCATGGCTGTTTCGATGTCGCGGTGATTACCATTCCCTCCATTTGAACCGCGCCGCTTCTCATAGGTTCTCAAGAATTCAAACGAGATACCGGCTTCGTGCAGAAAATCAAAAAAGCGCTGCGTATCGGCTCCGGAAAGACCGATAATCCCTCGAGAAGTCAGGCGCACCGGTTCGTAGAGGATGGCAGCCAGTTTTTGTTCTGTCCAGATTCGGTAGGCCTCGGCATCGGCCTCACGACTTTGATACTGCGCCTCCTCTAAAAAGAAGGGAATTTCCTGTAACAGCGCCCATGCGGCATCTTTGGATTTACAGATCAGGTGGACTATGCCCCAGAGAATTTCAAGCCGCTCAACGATAAAATTAAAATTCCTAAGCACCTCTGTGCGCAACCTGCGGCTGCCTTCTTCCGTTGCGGCCTGGGCCTGTTCCAAAATCTGCTCAACCGCATCCCCTTCAAAAAGACGCGGCAAATCACCGCTACCGGATCTTTCTAATTCTTTAAACTGCGGGACAAAGGCCTTTAACAAACGTTCCTCAAGATTTGAATAAATACGATAGCTCCCCGGCGCCCCCTGACGGGCCGCGCGCCGCTCGGCCTGGGTATCAATACGCCGTTCGTCGTTAGCCATGAGAATAACGTGCAGCCCTCCGCGCGCGAGCGCCGCCTCATCAAGAACAATGTCTGTCCCGCGTCCGGCGACATTGGTTGCGACCGTGACCGCGCCCAAAGCACCTGCCGCGGCAATGATAACAGCCTCCGCCTCATCGTCGAGGCCGTCGAGGACCTGGTGCTCTATTTCCATCTGACGCAACAGCACGCTCACGGCATGAGCATCCCGGATAGTCATTGTCACCGCCAAAACCGGACGGCCCTTTTTGTGTTCCTCGATGATCTCCTGGGCCATAGCCGCATATTCTTCTGCCGCGTTTTCCAGGACCGTCGTCGGATATCGCGTCAAACGTGACGATCTGTGCGGAGGAATTGCAACACTTTGAATGCCATAGTTTTCTTCTATCTCCGCAGCCTGCGCGCCGATGGTTCCACTCATGCCGCTCACCACTGCCCCCAGCGCCTTCAGGCGCCGATAAAACATCGGAAAAGTAGTCAACGCCTCGGCCCGATAGGGAAGAGTGATGCCCACCTGCGCCTTGATCTCGACAAATTGATGGAGATAATTCATCCACATGTGGCTGTGTTTCCTGCGGCCGGTGTAAGGGTCGATAATCACAATGCGCCCTCCTTCACGGATAAATTGCACATTCTCTTCATAAAACTCCTTGACCACAAGCGCCGTCTCCAGTAATCGCCGGGTCACCGGCCGCTCAAAATTGACAAATAATGACTGTGCCTGCGCAGAGGATATAGCAGCAGTAATCCCTTGCGGGGTTAACATGGCCGTCCGGTGATCCCGATTAAGCTCATAATCTCCGGGCGTATTTAGTTTCTCGGCTATTTCATAAAGCGCCTTTAGGAAAATCGGGAGCATCTTGGCGCTCTCTCCCTTCGAGAGAATCAGGGGTGAAGCCGACTCATCAACCCACACGCTGTCGGCCTCATCCACAATCACAAAGGACGGCGCATAATGAATCGGTATCCTATAGCGCGGAGCAAGGCTTAAATTCGCGCTTAGATAATCAAAGACCGCCGCGCTTTTTTCGGCATAGAGGATATCAGCGCCGTAAGCCTGTTTCTCTTCCTTCTGAATGAGACTCTGCGAGAATCCCTTGACCCTATAATAGCGCCCTTCACAGACACAACTGACCGATACGTCCAGCGGAGAAAGAATCTCCGCGGCCTGCAGGGCATCACGCCTGGCCAGGTAATTGTTGAACGTATGAACGTGCGCGTGCACTCCTCGCGGCAACGAGTGCACATAAGCGGCCAGGATTCCGGCGTAGGTCTTACCTTCACCGGACTCCATTTCGACAGCGAAACCTTGATACAAACAGGCCGCGGCCAGGATCTGCTCGTCATAAAGCCGTTTCCCGTTCAATCTTCTGATGCGTTCCCGGAGAATGGCAAAAGCTTCAACCAGAACTTCGTCAAGAGTATCCGGCGTGGCCCGTTTCTTCAACTCCAGGGCTTTTTGATACAAGCCACTGTCCGAAAGCGCCCGCAGCGCCTCTTCTTCGGCCGCGACCTCTTGAACAATCCTTGTTAATTCGTCCGGCGGAGCGGGCAGACGGCCTCCGTCGATAGAAGAGAACGCTCCGACATTATCCGGCGCCTGTGTCCGTGCATCTTCCTCATCCCTTACCGTACCCGGGAAGGCAAAGACGAACGGCAACAAGGCCAAAATCCAAATCCCCGGCCACGCCAAGATGAAACCGCAAAAATCTTCTTCCCCGAAGGGCAGCTGCGCGTCCTTTAGGGGTAATTCCGACTGGGTCCGGTCTAACCCTAAAATAAACCGCACAACCGCTAATTCATCCGGATCGCTCAAATCCTTGGAATAAAATTCCATCGCATAAACCGCGGCCTTGGGAGTTATCCCTCTAAATTTCCGGAGATCATTGCGCAGACGGACAATCGCGTTATAAAACAGGTCCTCCGGCGTCCAATGGTCCAGCGCCCGGGCAATCATCATAGCCCATCGAATACGCTCACCGATTGTAGTCAAACGTGCGCCCGTGTCCCTTAACAGGGCAATCATGGTATAGCCGTGACACGGCAGAACATCAGCCAGAATCTCATGATAAAACTCTTCTTTAACAGCCCAGGGAATCGTTCGCGTCGCGGCAACCCGCTGGCCGACAAAATCGTTTAAGGCTCTTTCAATCTGCTCATACGCCTCCCGGACTTTTTCGCGCTCACCCGGCATAAGCCAATTGCCTAACTCTGCCGCCCAGGCCGTGTCCGTCCCGTCAGGATTGTCGTGCAAAATTTCAGAAAGTATCCGGGGCAACGTAGCCCGCAACCGGCTCTCGGTAAAGGGCTGAATAAACAGGACATACGAATCCAACCCTTCTTTCGAGAACCAATCATTACTCTTAAAGAAAATATTCCGGCATAGGCGCGCAAATTCATCCCAGTCTTTTAAAACGCTCTTTACGCCGCTCCTGAAAGGCCTTTCAAGGTCAATCCGATTTTGAATGATGTCGACGATGTCCCGTAAGCCTTCCCGGAATTCTCGGCGGGTACGGGCAAACTCATAATTATGCTCAAGGACTTCATCCGCCCTGAAGAATTGAACTTCGCGGGCAGACTCCTCTCCCGGCACCTGAACCGTCATGAAACGGCCGATATCCGAGCGATAAAATCCGGAAACCGCACCTGTAGCCTTCTTTCCGTCGATGTCGATAAGCACAACCTGGTCACCCGAAACAAACAATGCCTCTTTCTTTGCCGAAACCTCCGCATCGATTTCCAGGGGAATAACGCGCAAGATATTGCTGAACTTGATTCGATAAACTTCTCCTCCCGGCAATAACCGAATCAACGGCCGGTCATCGTTTTCAACCTCCGCCGGCTCTAAGATAACAACCTTGCATCCCGAAACCGTAGTACGGTCAATAACCACTTGGTCTGTCAGGGTAAATTGCATATAGGCAATCAGCCCCTTGCGCAGGCTAATCTGCGCTGCCGGCTCCCGGTCGCTCATCAGGTACTGGAATATTTGATTTTCCGGGACAAGCGGTTTCAGCCCCAGCTTTTCCAAAAGGCTATTCACGCGCGCGAACTCTTCTGGGGTAAGCTCCGAGCTCGGTTTATCCAACAGAGAACTAAGCTCCCTTAAAGATGCATTAGTATCATCGTTAACGGCCATGCCCAAAACCGGCAATAACATCAGCGGTAGCATAAAGCAGGCAAGATTTTCTCCTCTTTGTTTTCCGGCAATCATTTCATTTCTATCGTCAAACAACGTCAATCCAAGCTCAAATCCAAGCTCTTGGGTAATAACACGCCGGTATTCTTCAAATTCCTTTCGCGTATACATCATAGTAAGATCAGCCAGAATCCCGGGCAACCTGGTGCCAAAAGGAGAAACTTCTTCATTCGCAATTTTAGATTCTTTAAGTAATGCCTGCATTTGCGTGTTACCGCCGTACAGGATGGTGCACATGGCCCCGGGCGTTACGATACGATGGCTGACCATTGTGCCTGTTATTCTGAATATATCCGCCAGGGCCAGTAAATCGCCCGTCGAAGGCAAGCTGTCTGCCGTCATATTTCGCTGAACCGGTAAAATAACCCCATCTTTGGGATGGGTATGCCCTTGCTCTTTAAAAGCGGCCGTTGTCATCTCGGAAAAATTATCCGTCATTTCAGTAAGCGTTTTTAAATCGGCCCACAGCGGAATAAGCTGTTCCCCTCTAAGCGTCGACGTAAGCAGACCCCGCTCGACACCGTCTTTGAGATCTCTGCCTTTTCGAAAATACCAGACATCCTCTTGCTCTAACCGGCCAAAAGTAATCTCGGAATCTGAAGCTGTTATGGCCAACGCTTGATAAAAAACATCTGTCGCAGTAATCGAACCCGGTATACAAACAACTCTTAATTGTTCATACGGCTTAAGCGCGCTTAATCGGATCAAAAGATCTTGGAGAGAATTAAATGTTATCGTCTTTGTCCGCGGAATATATGTTCCCATCTTTTCAAGTTGAAATATCAAGTATTCAACCACATCCCCAACAACATCGCTAAAGGTGGCCATCACAGCAGGAACCTCTTTTAAAAACGGCAACAAAGCGACCCTCCTCGTATTCGTTGCCCACTCAAGCTCCTCGCTCACCAAAAATCTTTTACAGATATCGTCAACGTTTTCCCTGCTCAGAATTACCATCTCAATACCATTGATACGCGTGAGCCGTTCGGTGAAAATCCTTCGGACAATATCAAACTCATCATCCGGGGCCATAATGCCAAGGAAGTGCGGGTCATGCGCCAAAACAAGCAATAGCTCGTCGATCTGCTGGTTAACCTGCGCCCTTCCATCCTCCAGGCTGCCGATGACGGGTAAAACAACCAAGCTAATTAGCGCCCCCAGGGCAAAAATGTTTTCAAGCCCGGCAAAAGGCAAGATCAAGGCAGCAAGCCCTTGCTGTCTTGATTGTTCGGATCGTTTTTGCTTCTGTGCTCGGTTAGAATCCGGCGTATAGCCCAAATCTTCAAACGGACTTACATATCCTTCACCGCTATGAAACGGGCTTCGAACCGCGGCTCTTTTGATTCTCCTTCTGACTTGGAAAAGTAATTCAATATCGGCTGCTAAACCCTTGAACCGGGGATCGCGGTCTAGCTTTCTTCGATAATCATTAATGATGCCACTGACACGATTTCTTGATATCTTAAAATGGGCAGCCACCTCCGTGTTCGACCGGCCAAGAACAAGCCATTGATTGATAATGCGCCGGTTTCTATCAGATAACCCCAGCTGCGCCATCGTATAGTTCAGGTCAGAGCTTACTCTCTCCCACTCATCATTATCAATTAACATATCAAGAACATTCCTTGTCCCGTCGGGGACATCGCCGTTCCTTAAGCCGTCAGTCGACAGGCCATTGCCGTTTTCTTCTTGCTCGGAAATCGCCTGGAGCGATAGCGTACGCCGCTGCCGCTTCATTTCCTTGAAAACTCCCAGGCCTCTTAAATATGTGATCACTTCATTGCGGATAACACCCCTTCGCGCAGTAGGATATTCTGACAAGCGACTGCCGTTTAAGAGGGAAATAAAACTGGGGAAACCTAAAGTGCCGCCCCGGCGCATAACATAGGTCACGGCTCTTTTAAGCGCGAGATCACCGATAAAGTTAATTTCAACGCTCGAGATTGTTTCCAAACCATGATTTCCCCAAGTGCAATAATTCAAATAGTACCTGACCCGGGCCCGCAATAAAGGAGCTAAAACTTCCCTTAAGGCTAAGTAGGCACTGCTGTTCCCCTTTTCGATAAGCCTTAATAGCGCCTTCCCTCGTTCGTATTTGCCTGCGATGCCAAGTGCTTCTTCAACTTCTTTTTCATCCGCATACGTCCCTTCCCATTGAGGAATCTTTCTTTTGTCAGAAGGTTTCTCCAATCCTAAAATTTTGCGTGCGTTTGTCATTCCGCCGACCATCCTCACCGCAATTCTTAGCCGACCGGTCAGTTGTCCGTCGATAAATGTCTCAACCGGCCTTCCGGATTCTTCCCATACCTTCTTTAACCAAAGAGCTTTGACCTCAAAAGGGACATACCCGGAGACTATGACCTCCCCGTGTTTGAGCCTTCGCTCTATCCAGCCAAGCCAAAACTCTGCCAAAGTCCTGAATTCCGACCTGTCCTTGGAGGCTGATAAATCATCCTGTAGCCGGTAAAGCGTTTCAACGGAATATTCCAGGATATGCTTCCGGTAGGAATACAAAAGCCCCCGGAGGCTCTTGCCGCCAAAAATCCCGTTTCCGGATTGCGTGAAATCGTCCGGAATCAAATCCCAGATAGAATCTTTCTTGACCGGCTGACTTCTAAGAAGAACATGGATAAATCTTCTAAAGATGGCGGTCTTAACTTCAGGAGATAGTTTGTGAATATCCTGCCAAAAATCCTTTTCTCCCGAAGACCGGACTTCCCTGAACCGATTGACATAAAAGTCACAGACACTCTTTAAGGCCGGCCGCCAGTAGCGCCTAAGATCACCAATATGAACCCCGAGATCTTCCTCGATGCGAGAGACAACCTCGCTGCGGGACAGAGGGCCTGATGTCGTGCTCATGACCAAAACAATTGCCTGCACGACAGAAATATGTTCAGCGATAATCGATTTTGTCTCACCGCTGCTCCTTTCCAATGCCGCCTGTAATATCTTCGGCCAGTGACAAGAAATCGCCCTTCCTTTGAGATGAATTTTCTCGGCCAACCATACTTGAGACGGCACCCGGCCGTTTTCCTCTACGGTTCTTATAAGCAGGCTGACCGCCTCATCTAAATCAAATCTCCCTAAGGAGGATTGTTCCCCCTCCCACAACCTGATAGCTTCTTTGACTCTTTCATCACCCCGCGCCTTCAAGGTTTCCAGAACCTTCGACCAATAGCTCCCAATCGTATCAGGATCAACGCTAAATACTTTGCCCAGCTGAGGCTGGGTGGGCAGATAGACTCGCGCAGGATCGTTTTCAAACAATGACATAATGTAATTGGCAATAGCCTCAAAAGGATCAATATAGTACTGCACCACCCATCTTAGTTTTTCATTATCCTGTTCCATCAAGGCAGGCAAAATTTTGGTCGGCCAGTACGCCTTAATCGTGCGCAAGCTGACACGGGCTTTAAGAGCAACTGTTTCCTGTGTCGGAAGTTTTCCAGTTTTTTCAAAGATATTTTTGATGATCCGAACAGTTTTTTTCAGGTCAAATGTGCCGCGGGAGGCACGCTGTTGGTTGCGGGCGCGGACAATTTCCGCTACTCTGGCATCGCCCTGTTCTTCAAGGCCGCCTAAGATTTTCTGAAGATGAAGCCCTGCGGTAGAAATGCTGACCCCAACCCCATCGGCAATAAAGGGAATGGTGGGCATTTTTTTGGCTTGCGGATTTTTACTGAAATAATCCAAGAGAAAATCAATGGTCCTCTGCAAATCAAAATCACCGCTGGGTTTTCTTTCTTTGGCCATACCGATAACAGGGAAGAAAGAACAAAGGGCCGCACCAACTGTCCACTGACCAAAATTAAAGAGGGCCGCTGCAGCACCAGTTCCAACCCCACCAGCCACGGAAGAGGTTATTAGAACTGTCAACTCAAAGAGAGTTTGCTGCAGCGGCCCAAATACAACAAATAAAATCGCAGTTAAAAGACTGATGCCAATAAGCAATGAAATAACTGCTGAGCTATTTCTGCGATTGACTTTGGAATTGGCTCCGGCCTGCCGTTTGGTGTTTCTATCCGCCAACCACACCGAACAAACCGAATGCCTGCTGCGCTGTTCAAAGGCCGTTAAAGGATTGATAACAAATCCCAGCGACTTAATCGCCTCCTGGTCTTGGATGCGATCGTCATCATTACAGGCCATTTGATACCCGCCCGCGACAAATACGGTAACCCCGCGGATTAAACCGGCAAGTTCTATGCTATGCCGGTTGGTGATTTCATAAAGTCCCGGCCAGGTCCCGATATTCGAAATAACCGCCGTTTTGCCCTTAAATTCTTTAATGCGCCGGGCTAAATGTTCAGGAGAAGAAAGATCTTCCTGATGCAAATAATAATCTTTTCCCGGAATGAGGCCGTTAAGCCTGAAATTCTCCTGCGCATGAGACAACAATCTAAAGTCATTATCAATCAGATCAAACCTTGCCGCGCCTAACCGCCATGCCGCCAGCGCCAGGATTCCTTCTGCGCAGCCGGCATCAATAACGCGTTTACCGGCTAAATCACAATGGAGTATCGCCGCGATAGCGGAAGTCGTATAGACGTGATGGCGGTTTAAGGCAAATATGCATAAGTCGAGATCCTGGATAAGAATAACGTTTCGGGCAAGTTCTCTTTGAAGTGAAGCGCTCAGCTGTTTGTATTTTTCGGAATCAATGAAAAACAGGCAACCCACTCTTATAAAATAGTAGCCCTGGTTTCTTTGATAGGGCCTGCCCCAGCCATCGTGCTCTATTCTATGCAATTTTTCCGGCAATAAACCACCCCAACGTTCCCGGACAATACGACGAGGCCCAAATTGCAACAGGCTGTCAACGGCATCGAGATTATACATCTTCTCGTAACGAACATGTTCAAGGCCCAATTCATCAACAATCTTTTGGCTTAAATTCCGGCAGGTTGATTCTTCAAGATGAACGGCTATTGGAGATTTATTGTCAAATGGAGTTGGGGCATACGCGGATTTCTGCTGAAGAAATTGCCCGGCAGAACAACTTAATGGCCGCTGTGCCGGAGGGCCTCTGCTAACCCAATCAGAAAATGCATTTTCTATTCTAACAAAAACCTTTAATTGCCACGCCAAGGTTAATATCGCCATCCAGGCAAAAATGACTATAAGCGGCAGATACGCGTTTAAATCGTCTTTCTTGTCGCCGAGCTTAGGTTTAAGCGACTCCCTGGTCTGAGGCTGCGAGGTGGCGGACGGTTTTTCCCAATTCGGAAACAGAGGCCGAATCCGGGTAATCCTTTTTTCCTCCAATGATAAGAAATAGAGCCCAAACATTACCTCCACGCTACCCATTAGCCTGGAATCGGCGGACTGGACAACCGCCCTCAAAAACAAGTTCTTGATAGAAGTACCTGTTTGATCAACGATCGTTAATGGACTGCCCTCGCTATTAATAAAATCTTCCATCAAGGCTTTTAGAATCTTGCGCAGCTGACGGTTAGGATTAAACCTAAGATCTTGAAGATATCTTTTCTGGAGGGCTAATTTTTCTTCATGTGTCCATTCTCTGATGTATGGCATAATCACGGAATCTATTTGGTCCGGAGGTGTAAATAAAAGCACAATAAAGTCCGTCACAACTTCGTGAATTAGAAGTCGACTACTGGCTAAATATCCGGCCCTTAGATAGACAAAACCCGCACCCAGGGCATGAACTGTTTCATGCAATAAAGCTCCATGCGGATCAAAAGAATGGACATCGACGACAACGACCCCTTTTACGTCTAAAGGAATTCCCAAGAATTCTAATAGTTGTTGCAGTGATATACCAAGGGCTCGGGCGCTATCCTCAAAATCACCCCTCGATATCCAACGACCATCCCAATCCATTCTCTCGGTAAGATAATCTTTGTCTGCTGGAGTGAACGCTTCTGCGGAAATAACTTTTCTCAAATAAGAATGCTCCTTGCTTCTGGAGCCGCTTTCATCAGATGCTAATAAGAACGCAAACAACGGATCCCCGAATTTAACATTCAGGAAATAGGGAATACCTTCCCGCGATAAAAGCGCAGTAATATCTCTTACCGGCGGTAAACCTTTTGTTTCGGGGAAATCGGAGAAATCTTCCCTGTCCACGCCTTTCGTCATCCCTGATAAGGCAAACGGCAGCATCATCAGCGGCCATGAAGCAAAGGGCAGCGCGAAGCAGCCGAGGGCATCATCCTTTTCTCCCGAAGGTATAAAATTAGGTTTCGTTACATTTCGGTCTAAAACTTCTCTTCGAAATTGTTGAATAACAGGCAACTCATTGATCCAGGCAGACGCGTCGGCTAAATTATCAAGAACTTCATTCACTTCGCCGACATATCCGTCGGGGATTTGGCTGTAGATTTGCGGCGGCTCTTGACTATCATCTAAGTAAAAATAATCAACGCCCGGAACAAGAAAATTTTCATCGACGTTAACATCGATGGTGCGAACACCATAACTCATTATTTCCGTAGTTATAGCCTGGGGAGGGATGATCCAAACTTTGCCGGGAGCAGCGACAAACATATATTGGACTTTGCGATTTTGCGATACAACACGATACCTTCTTACTTTCCTTCCGTATAATTCGGTTAATCCGCTCCTGTCTGTGCTTATTTCAACGATGCCTCTGCTAAAATCCGGTTCAAAACCATACACAAATTTTCCGGATGCAGGATCATTTTTCCTTGTAAAATAAGCGATTCTCCGGCCATGGTTAATAAGATTACGCCCGGATGCTCTCGCTTTTTGTCTTGGAGCAACAAAATCTCGATAAGGACCGATGCGATGATAGGGTGCCCTGCGCACAACCAAGCTAACAGCGGCAGCATCATGCCTGGGTCTTTTAACCTTTAAGTTAATCGCATCAAGGGCCGACTGAATTTCAAGAGGCAAATTCGTTGTCTCTTCCATCGAGACATACAGCACTTCCCCATTTTCATGAATAATCTTAAGATCTCCTTTGCCAAACCATTCATTATTTCCGTTTGAGCCGTGATGATGGGAGGCTGATCGCCACGCAAGAGAATAATCTTTGTAAAATAAACGCGGGTAAATAACCTGTTTACCGGTGGCAGGATGCCTCTCTAGAACATAGGCGACAAACATTATTTCATCATCATCGAGCAGGGTATTGGTCAGATAATACGTCGTAGTGAAAAGCTGTATTTTATATTTTGGTGTATAGCCCCGCGATAATAAGCTTAAAGGATCATTTTTAGCTTTTCCAACGGGTTTTATCTCTACGCCGTTTTCAATAAGTTTTCTAAATTCGTATTCCACTTGTCGGGGGGTCATGTTTGAAGGACGAACCTTGCGTACAATCCGCGCGGCGGGTTGAGCCCTCTTTTTTCCATCAGTCGAATTATCTTTTACCATCCCCCCCACCGACAGGAAAACCGGCAACAACATCAGCGGCCCGGCCTCGACGAGGCTCAAAAGGCCTGCGAAGGCCGAGGCGGGCAACAAAACCAAAGACCAAAGACCAAAGACCGCGCTCAAATCCGCCAGCGACCAGAAGGTAAAGAACAAGATAACGCAACTCATCTCGTCTTGTTGGGTATGCTCAAAGCTGCCGTGTGCCAATTTTATTTTAGCGGCACGCACTTTAAACAGCGTTTGGTCTAAAATCCCGTTGTCCGTGAATGAAAAACAGGGAGTGGCCGTATCGCTATCAACAAAAAGCCTCTTGGCCCTTCCGCCTAAACCTAGCTCGACGACCGCATCGGCCCTTAGGGCATCCGATAACCTTACCATTTCGCTTGAATACGCTGGCCTGTTAATTGTATCCAGAATACCTTCAATAACATCATGGCTCGTCCTTAGATACCCTGTGTTGTTATTGGATACGATAGGCACCCATGGATCCCGGACTTCAATATTTCGACCGATAAAATCCTTCACGGCCAGACGTAGGTGGGTCCATTTCCTGGAATGAGAAGAAAATCTATTGTTCCTCAATAATAGCTTGGCCTTGATCCCCATCTCGCCAGAATGGGTAACCATAAACTCTTCAAAATCGCCTAAGGTGGCATCGTCGACAAAAACCTTGCATCGGGGTACCGACCCAGCAGAATAAAATTTAAACACCTCAACGGCATCGGAAAATCTGCGCTCTAAAATACGTACCGCTTCATGGGTTCTCTCGCCATCCAGAACAAAGATATGATTCAGTCCGCGCGCAGCAGGGCTCTTTGCCCCTTCGGTAAAGATATAGCGTTCCAATCTTACCCCGTCTCCGATAGAAATCGCGCCACTGGCAATGGCCGAAGTTACTGACCCGAGGCTTTCTCCGGCAAATGCCTTGAATGCAAACGGAATTCCTTCTTTCTTGACAACTGCTTCAAAATAAGCTTTTAACGCCAAATTGATCACCGTAAGAGCTACGCTTAAAAAGCTCGGCCTTCTGGAATGGTCCGAAGGGATATTCCTGCTATTAATGAATAGTTTGGCCGGGTCAGGTCGGCCCTTATCATCTTTAAACCCTAAGGCCTCGGCAGCCGCTTTATAGAGAGATTGTATTTCGAGTATTCCCGTGTCATACAAAACACTGCCTACTCTTCCATAGGCGCCCACGCTACGAAAGCTCTGGAAGAGTCCTATTAACTGAAGCTGAATATTACTACCTCTGTCTTCCCCGCCTACTATCCCCGCCAACGGCACCAAGGCCAAAGGCCAAAGACTAAAGACCAAACTAAGACCAGCCAGCGGCACAAACGCACCGAGACGGCCTGCGTCCGAGGCCTCACTCGGATTTGGCGCACGGTAGAGAATCATGCCCTCGCTACGGATTTGCTCAGGGGACGTATGCGTTAACCCACGATCATCGCTAAAAGCCACATGCGGCTTAACACCGACCGATTCCTCGCGGGCAAAATAAAGAATCTCATTTTTTAACCGCCAGGCATCCATATCCGTGCCGGGCGCATCGATAAAGATATCCGCATCGGCGTCAACGGGTGTCGGCGCGCGGGACAAGCTGCCGAAAAGATACAGGTTGAATTTCCGCACCTTAACCCGGTCAACGGCTCGCCCGACCAGCCAACGGGCATCGGCAATCCTTGCGTCACGTTCCGAGTCCGTAAGTAACGGGCGCGCTTTCTTGCCGCCCTCCTTATCTTGCATCATTCTTAACGGTTTGTCTCCCTCAATGCGACGCCTGAGCCCTTGTTCAGCTGCCTCACTGCCAAAGAAATAATACGTGCCTTCAAGGTCGAGCCCGCCCTGCCCTACAGGCTTTTCCGTCAGGTAAGAAAACGGGGTGATCCTGCCGATATCGGAAGAATAGAAATCAATATACATAGCCGTTGGTTTTTCGCCGGCACGCTCAAGATAAACAAATCCGTTTTTAATAGTTGCAGTTACGCCTGCTTCATTAAGAAACGCCGCGGCCTTTATCATGGCGACGTCAAAAATATCCTGCGCCTGTTCCGGGGTCAAGGTATCGTCGAGGTAAACCCTAAAATCAACATCCTTCCTATTCCAAAACGCCCGGCCGTGGGCTTTAAAAGATTTCGGGAAACTGCCCTCGGCCTTAACCAATACACTTTTACCACCGGAGGCTTCATAAAACGCCCGCGTTACAATATCAACCACATTGGCACCCTGCCAGGTGCGCGCCACATCAACATGAAAGATGTTTTCCTTAAGCGTGTACGCCGTCTTTTCTATCCCTAAAAGCTTAATAATTTTTAACGGATCAAAAGCGGCCAACGGCAGAAAAGCGCCCAAGGATTCATCAAGCACAGTTTTCGCCGCAGCAAATACTTCCTCGGGGGTTAAGCGGTACGGATTCCCTTCCGGAGATTTAAGAATGATGCTTCGGTCGGTCCAAGGACGGCATTCTGTCTGATTGGTAGAACCGAAAAGCGAAATAATCTTAGGGGCATTGACCGCCGCAGCCACATGCGTCAAGCCGCAATCATTGCCGATGACAATATTCGTACGTTCAAGCACCGCCGCCACAACATGGATAGGCTGATTCGAAACCACCGCAACCTTTTCCGGATTTTTAACCGCTGATAAGAGTTTTTTATCGAGTCCGTCTTGTTGTTCTTCCGGGCCCAGAAATACGGCAAACTTCATTTGCGGAAATTCATCATGCATGAGATTAACCAGCTGGGCAAAATGTTCGACGGGCCAGCGCCGGAGCATAAACCATCTGCCGCAGCCTAAATTCAGGCCAATCAAGGCTTCAGACTCGGTGATGCCGTTTTGGGATAAAAATTCCCGGGCTGTTGCCTTTGCCGCGTCCGGAATGGTCAGCTTAACCGACATGTCAAATCCATGGCCGGGATTTACGCTTAACGCCCCAAGGCTGGTAAGGCGAAATAGGTCCATATTCGTCTCGGCATGATGGCGATGGGAACTAAATCCTACAGCGTTTTCATGATTTAAAAACGACAGCCTCGCCTTTGAATCCAGCCCAATGCGGTACCGGGCCAAAAGCGCCCCCAGGATACTATCCATGTAACGCCACCGCGAGGTGACAATGCCCAAATCCGCCTTTTTAAAGATAAAAGGCATCAGCCTCGACACTTCCCGAAGGCTCTCTTGCAACCTATGCATACGGGGTGAAAATCGGATGACCTCATCAATATACGGTTCGTGAGTAAGAATTCCGTTTGAAGAGCCGTTGGCAATAACGGTAATCCGCGCCCGAGGCAATCTTTTCCTTAATTCCTTTAGCATCGGAATAAACAGAACCGTGTCGCCCATGCCGTCGTGTAAAAAGACAATAACGGTTCGAGCCGAAGAAAAATCCGCCCGCTGCCGGCCCAGGTATATTCTCGTCAGAAACTTAACCGGATACAGCCCCAAAAGGACTCCTTCTCTTATAAATTTCTTTGCTGTTCTAAGCAAAATTTTTGAGAGTATTTTCACGGCAAGGACAAAGGCGTATCGCGCCGACCATTGCTGCTCTTCTTTAACAAGCTTCTCGATGCGCCATTCAATAGGAGAAAGATTTCCGTCCGGCATGCGGTATCCGGGCCCCATTAACAAAGTCAGGATGCTAAAATATCCGGGCAGGCGGCGGGAGTTAATCTTTTCTCGATAGGCTTCAGTTTCTTCATCCGCCGTAATCGGCCTGGGGCCAAAAAACGACATCTCTCCTTTTATAATATTAAAGATTTGCGGCAATTCATCCAGGCCGGTTAAACGTAAAAACTTTCCTATCAGCCCGCTGCGGTTATCTCTCATGGTGCGTATTTTATAAACCCTAAACATCGTTCCCTGATATCCGACACGTTCCTGGATAAAGAATCCCGGCTTTTTGAAATCGGAAAGCTTAACGGTGGCCCACAAAATTCCAATCATCGGCAGAATCACGGGCATCGCAATCCACGGAACCACCCTATCAATCAACTTGATATACCAAAGATTATGAATGAGTTTCCCGGCGTCTCCGCCTTGCGGATTTTTCTGACGATCTTCTGCTATCATCCCCGTCAGGGACAGAAGAACCAATCCCGGCACCAGGCAGCCGAGCCTATCGGATACGGCGGAATCACCGCGGCCTTCGCCTTCAGTTTCAGTAATCGGTATTAGGCGCAGCCTTCGTTCCAATAACTGCTCAAGCCGGGCTTGTTGTTTTTCGCGCGAATCGCTGCGGTCATCGCCAAAGCCGCCCCGCACCCGGACAGTAAGATATTCCCACCCGTTCTCAAAATAAAACGGCGTGTAACCATTACGTATTAAGAAATAATTGGCCATAAACCAGGCAAGCCGGTGATGGCCGTCGGCGGTATGGGGAGCAAGCGCCCCGCGTTGCTGCCGGCCGCCGGGAGTAACCGTGTCAAATCCGGCTAACCCGGGAAAAAGCCTGGGGATATAAGTAAAATTGAAATTTAGAAACGCCTGTCCAAACCCGACGGCCTTATAGATACGCGCTGCCACGCGGATAACGATTGCGCGATCGGCATACCGCCGATTCGCCCAGTCAACATACGGCATCCCCGCCACCGACTGCAACCGTTGTCCCCGTATCTCAGCGGTATAGGCAGGATTTTCTCTGTCGCCTCTGAATAATTCATACATGTCCATGGCATACTCCCATGTCAGCGGCACCCCGGAGGCAATGAGCCGGTTAAAATAATCGATAGCGGATTCAAGCCGCGGCATAATATTAGAAGAAGCCAATGCCGCCGCTCGTTCGGGCTCGAGCCGGGCTTGAGCAATCATTCTCGTTGCCGACCCGGCCTCGATGAGGCCAAAAAGCCCTAATAAGGCCGAGGCGGGCAGGAAGGCGGCGATCGTATCGTCGTGGCTTGGTTCTTCATCCACAGCTTGCGGCATTACAGATAACACGCTGCCCGAATCAATATCTTGGGTAAACGAGATATACGCATCGAGTGCGGCGCTATAGGCTTCCGCAACAAAACGTTTTTCATCCAAAGACGGATGATTCTCTTCTCCGATCGAAAATAGCCGGCTGCGCATGGATTGCGCAACGGCGCTTTTGCCCTGCAGGAATTCTAACAGTGTCAAGGCAGCAGATATTCTCTTTGCGGCTTTTCTGAAATGCTCATCCTCTGTTTTCTTTTTAATAAAAGTATTGTTCATCCGTTGATGAGATATAATCAACAACCTCGAAATTTCGGCTATATTGTTTTGGAATTGGTTTGGCGTACTAACAAATTCTTTACCCCACACAACAAGCTGAGCCTTATTGGTTCGCGTGCGGTGAGAGTTAACAACCCATACCGGATGGTCTATAATCACACCTTGGGGCACCTCCGGAGTCACATCGCTTTCCAACACTTCCCGGCCTGTTATGATCATACCCATTTTTTGTATTTGCTTTTCCAGGGTTATATCTTCGGGCAAGGCTAAAACCAGGTGATCTATATCCAAAGCGGTTAAAATTCTCCCCTCAACAACAACCAGAATGTCTAAATCACGAGGGTGCGCACTATACAGATAGCTTCCGAAAAACGATATATTGACAACTTCGTACCCTAAGGATTGACGAATATATGAGAGTAGGCACGGAACAATCTGCAAGAGTGATCGAGCCGTTGCAAATACTTTTTCCTGGTGGGGCTTCTTGAGAATTTTAAAAATTCGCATATAATTAAGCTGCTCTAAGAGCAGTTCGTCTGTTGATACATCAACATCACGATCGGATAACACCCTCAACGGAAATTCAAATACATAGTCCCGCATCTCGGGAACAGCAAGCTCGGCAATTTTCAATTTATCTGCATTAGTCAATTGATTGATTGTGTTACCTTCTGAATAGCTGCGCGGATGATGAAAATCTTCGCTCTCTCCCGCTTGTCGCGGCCCGGCAGCGGACAACTCACTCCTTCTTCCATCGCCCTTTTCGTCTCTCGTCATCCCCATGAGTACCATCGGCAGCGCCAGCAGAAAAGCAAACGGCACAAAGGAGCAGGCAAGCTCGCCGTTGATGTAGGAAGCCACGTCCCGGCCAATCGGCAGGTTAGCACGCACGCGCACCAAATTCCGGAGGTATTCATACGGTACCGGTGCGCTGAAATTATTCCTAGACCCGATAATACAATCAATGCGCAGGGCTTTCTTATCATACGTTGCTTCGGCTGGGATAATCAGGCCCCTTGGTTCCCGATGGGCAAAAAGCCTGATAAGCCAGGAGAGAGCCGTAGTGTAGTGGCCGTTCGCCCGCGCAAGCACGTCCAGCAATGTTGACGGCCGGCGCAAGACATAACTGCCGTTATGGCTTTGATGTTCTAAAATCCATCCCTTAATATTTGCTCCGTCGACAAATACATCGTTGAGGATAACGGCCAGGTGGCTGCCGACGGCACTGCGGGCATCATTCGCCCAGTTCTTAACACCGAGCACAATCAATCCTCTGATGTCCCGATGGTCCTGGCGCACAACGCGCATCACGCTGCCCCGCGGGTACGCCTGCGAAGAATCGATAACGAGCCCCTGATGATTAACAACCACAACATCTGTTAGTCCGGCGTGTAGCGCGCGCAGGAAACGCCGTTCCACTTTTTCACACGCAGGAGACACAATCTTGAATAACCCTATATCAACAAGCCACATCTTTTCTGCTTCTGAAAACCGTATGCCATAGATACCTGATTTTCTATATAACGGGATTGGCTGCAGTTGCACCGCACCCTGGGCTTTCCCGACGCCATCTCGCACCATCCCCATCATCAGCCCCGTAAAAAAGAACCCGGATCCGAGGAGGCCAAGGGCCGAAACGGACGTGAACATAAAAGGATTGATAATGCAGCTGACAGATTCGTCGGAGGCAAACGGAACATTTGGCTCAGACAGCCTTTGGACGCCTTTTGAACTATTCAGCTTGCGAATATGCCTCTTGATTAACAAGACTCTAAGAAAGGTCGGAGAATGAAATAGGTAAGCCCAAAATCCTCTGGATCCTTTGATTATTTTCAGGAATTCGTACGGATGAGATATATCAAACCCTGCCTCATGCGCAAATTTAATTCCCAAAAAGTCAGCCCTCAACTCAAAATACCATCTGCGTACAACCGAAATAGAAACGATGGCGCATCCGATCAAGATCTTATTGACGGAATATTCGTCAAAAAACGTGTTTTCAACAACCGATAAAATCATCAGCTTCATCAGGAAACCGGCAAATTCCACGTTCCCCTTTGTGGAAAGCTCGTTTCTCGACTGTCTATCAAGTTTTACTATATGGGCAAAGACCGCGTAAGCCACTCCTTTTGGATCTCGGCTTTCTAAAGAAACAACATGATGCTTCTCGGTCGTATGGGCAAGTTCGTGCCCCAGGATAAGAGCCCTTGTTGATTGGTGAAGGGTAAAAAATTTATTGTTGATAATGATACCCGGCTGACGGAGGAATAATGCCGCGGCATTAACCTTTTTCTGGGAAAATCCTGAAATATTCAACAGGGTGTATTTAAAGCAGTTTAAGCCCGGATAATGATTGGATGCGGCCCTGATCAGCTCTCCCAACATGTACTTTGTTTCTTGTATTTTGTTCCTCTGCACAGGCACGTAAACAGCTTTGGTGGCGAATAGATTTCGTGCCCAATATAACCTAATAGCCGCGGAAATAAGACTGATAGCAATCATGGCTTTGGTCAAGTCTCCAAGCCCGGCTGTACTCAACGAGGTTTTAAAGATGCCAACAACATAGATGAAGAATCCGGCAATCGCCACCGCTCTTATATTGGATATTACGGAAGGCATCACTTTGTTGTGATGAGCCATCCTGCTGTAAATGATCTTGAATGTTTTCAGGGCCGCCGCTGCCAAGATGACATTTCTCAAGAAGACATCATTCCAAATCAAACCAATCCACGTTCCTCCTGTCAAAAGCCCGGCCCCTTCGACTGCGCTCAGGGCGAGCCCGATGAGGCCAAAAAGCCCTAATAAGGCCGAGGCGGGCAGGAAGGCGGCGACCGAATCACCGTCATCACCGGCCGTTGGCGGTAATCGATCTTTACCGGACTTGCCCCCCTGGATAAGGTGCCGTTTGCGCAACTCTGTTAAGGTTTCGCTTCGAGAGCGTTTAATGAGATAGGTACGAGCAAAAGCCACAACTCCGAGCGTAGCCAAGAAACTCACGAGATATTCAATGACCTGCCGTAATGAACCAGGCGGCTCAACAACGGCAAGCACCAGGAGGCCGAGGGCAGCCGCAAGAATAACCACGTCACGTTCTGCCCTGATAAGACGCCCTATTTTCACCAGAGACTTGCCCAGGTCAAAAGTGGCCCATCCCAGGCCGGTAAAAAGAAAGATGAAGATTATTAAATCCGTAAAATCAAGGACTATGCCGCCGCTCCTCATCCAATCGCGCACTCCGCCGACAAAGGTAAAATCTAACATACGCGCGAATAAAATACCGCACCCGAGCCCCATCCATAGATGCCATAAACGCTTTTTCACATTGATTAAGTTAGCGAGAAGATAGGCAGCCCAAAAGTCTGCCAAAATCGTGCCCAGCTCAAGCATCTGCGCCTTGTCCCCATAGTGAACAAGATTCTCTAACGAGATATTGCCGGTCAGAATATCGTAAAAGCGGCCTATGGCTGTTTTTAAATTTGAAACAAGCGAGAAATCCTGCGCACTGGTCATGTCTCCGGGTATCGAATGAAATGTTTTTTCGGGAATAGTCAGCCAGACATAAATTTTAAAGGTCCAGTCGATCAGGGAAATGGCAATCATGGGAATCATCAGGTGCGGCTTGGGATGCAGGCGGGACAACAAACGCTGCGGCGGCCCGTCCGCCAGAAAATCTGTCGAGACAGGTCTCGCCCCGACAGTATGTCGGGGCGGACCGCGACGGGTCATCGCCGCATGGGCCATGCGATTCTTCGAAACCACTGCCGCCCAGGAAATCCCGACAAGACAAACAATCGTCAGCATAAAAGGCCACAGGATAACGGCCGCAAGCTCAGATTCGTCGACGGCCGCGGACCCGGGAGGCGCGAAATACTCCGAGAGATGCACGGCGACCGCGTCATGGAAATTGCGCTGCGCGTTCACGGCACGGGCCCATTTTCTAAAACGCTCTGTGTAGTCATCGTATGCCAGAAACATGTCGCGTGCTTCGGGGACAGCGTGAGAAAAAGGCAATCCTTGATGTCCCGTTTCTATACAACTGGAATGTAACTCCAAACGAAAGTGTCGATAATATTCGTAGGAAGGCTCAAAGAAAAACGGCTTTGCAGCGCTGAGCTCAGTCGACACCGTCCCGTAACCGGTAACCAAAGACGGCAAGTTGCAGGCGGCAACCAACGCGCTAAAGTCACGAAACGGGATACGATTTAAATTAACCAGTAAAACCCGTCCCATCGGCGTATTCATCGGCACAATGTAGGGCTTATGTTTGACAAAGCGAAACACAACAATAGGCCTGTCGGCAAGCGGCAACTTCTTAGAATGCGCGGTATTCAAAGCATCGCGTACTAAATCAAGGTAGGCAAATACTACGCTCTCATCGTGGGCATGTGGCATCACTAAGCCCCAGCGCGCTTCCCGGATAATATCAACCGCCCCCAAATATTCATCGCTCAGCTGCCCCGCAAACATTTCCAGCAATGCCAGCCGTAAGTAAGCGCTGCCGTCGATGGCAATATTATCCATCAAATCTTCGTCAAGAATGGCTCCGTGTGAACCGCTGGTAACGCCCGGATATAACATGCGAACATTGTCAATCGGTACTGAGTCTGCGTATACAGATAATGACGGCTTTGATATTGCAAAACCGTATTCGGGAAACACGATACTCATGGGGGCAACAATACCCTGGCCTGCCAGTTCACGGTAGAGCCTGGCTGTCATTCTATTCCCCGACGCATAGTAAACCGTCGGATAGGTGATAACATAATCGCCGATATTTGCAAGGTCAGCGTAGGCTATATACATAATGCCATTCACTTCATTTTCCGGTACCGCCCAATCGATGTTAGGGAAAAAGCCCGAGAGCAATTGGTAAGAATATTGCTGGATAAATACACGAACTGTCGCGTCAGGGAAACGACGTTTAATGCCGCGCGCCACCATAATCGACAGCCCGATATCACCCACGCCATCCGGCAAGACTTCGGGAATAACGTTGACGGCATGATCAAACATCATCCGCTCCAGCCATGCCGGCCAGGCAAGCGTCTGGGGCGCTTCCAGAACAGAAGCCGACTGCGTCATGCCTGCCAACGGCAGGCAGACTAAAGACCAGAGACTAAAGACAAAATTAAAATCGGCAAACGGCAGGAAGGCAGCGAGTGGGGTTCCGTTATCCAACGACTGACCGAAAGGACCAAGCAGTCGTTGTGGAGTGACCGGCGCCTCAGCAAGCTCAACGTATTCGATGTCCTCATTAAGCCATTTCAAGATCACCTGTGTCATATGTGTATTAATAATAAGATATCCTTTGCGTTTAAGCATCATCAGGCTCTCGCGGTCTTCGACAGTCACGAATACAGGGGTAAGGATATCGTACATTAGTTGCAAGGATGCAGCCCAGAGTACCCGCTGCAGGACGATTTGTTCCCGCGTCGAGAGCTTGCCTTCTGCCCAATCGTTAAAAATAGTCTCGCGCAAAGTTTCCTGCGGCGTCACTTCAGCGGCACTCGTGTTATCCAACTCCGAGAGTGAAACGTCAGCGGGGTTAAACCGTAATACCTCCCCTGCCATTAACCGGCGATACAGCTCCCGAGTGGTATTGTGAATGACGTTCACATCATAAATACTCGACGTACCCATAACGCCCTTTCCCCCGTCAATGACCGCCTCATATCCCATGCCGCGCAACACCTCGTCGAGGGCGATACGAGTTAACCAATCGAGCTGTCCGGAATCCAGTTTCTTGACAAGACCACTGGCGATCTTCGCGGCTTCCATATCATGGCGCTGGCCAATCTTGCCTAAGGCAATAACCAGCGGAATAGTTGCCGGTGAATCAACCGGCGAGGAACCCAGTGCTTCAAGCAAGGCGCCAATCGCCCTGCGCCCAACCTTGACCAAGGTTTGAATTACGACACGCTGTGAATAATCGGAGACAACGCCGGTAAGGCTCACCAGACGTGCCAATGCCGACCGTTCTTTGCTAAGGCCAAGCTGACGGATGGCCTTATTACGTATGGAGGGAACAACGTCCGTCAATTGCTCTTCCAATGTTTCGACCGGGATAACGGCGGTTTCAACATCCATCGTTCGGCGATTATGCACTTTGATAATTTCGATAACCCTGACAAATTCGGGAATATCCTCAAAACCGATTGTCTCAATCTTGATAATGTCAACGCGAACACCCAGGCGCTGCGTGATGTGCTCCATCACCTCGAAGGTACCGATCCCCTCGTAGATAATCACGTCAATTGTACGATCATAATACGCCTCAAGGATATGTTCACGGGCTTCCGCGTCATGACGTTCAACATCCATATAATCGTAGTTCATGACAAAGACGCGGTCAGCCGGAATGCCTAGACCACCACACTGCAATTCTTTCGCGAGATGCGTCTTGCCTGAGGTGCTAGCACCGCCAATAACTAGAATAACCTTGGTAGGACTGTCAGTAATAATCTGGCGGACCAAACGAATCCCTTCGCGCTGCGTGATGATCTGCTGAACTTCTTGAGTCGAGATTATCGCTTCCTCCGTTTCCTCGGAAACCCAATTATCCGAAATACAGGTTGAGGATAGCACCAAATGTTTAATGCCCTGATTCTGTTCGTCCATAACAACGTAGCAATCGATAAATTCCGCTCCCATGGCATCCGCCACTCGACCCCAAAGATTGGCACGCACCGCTTCACTCGAGACCTTGTTGACGGGTTTCAAGGGATCCTTCTGAAGTAAAATTTCAATAATATCCGCCCGCAGGCGCTCAGCAATCTCGTCACGCACCGCAAAATATTCTCCGTTACCAATAACAAAATTCCTGAGTTGCTCATCATCGAAGATATCGACTATCGCAGCTTTTTTGTCATTGAAGCCCGGAACCATCATGGTAGCAAAATGTTCATATGCCAATAAGTCCTGGCGCAGCCTGCCGATAACATTCACCCCTTTTTGGATAAAAAGATCTCCTTGTTCAAATTGCGCCTCGAGTGCTCTGGCAATATAATAAAGGCTTTCGATTTCCGTCATACGAATCTGAACCTTAAAAGCCCTCACGGCGTTTGATTTGAACCGTTCGCCTAATAATCGCGCGAACGCGCTAAAGACGCCACGGCCCGAAATCAACAGCAACTGACTATCTAAAAGATGAATCTTTCCGCGAGGCCCTATGTGCCCGTAGATATAGACGCCTCTGATGCGTCGGCCAGTTGCCTGATCCGCAAAGAAGATTGCCCAGAATAATTTCCCTTTATATTCCTGGCGCAACGCCTGCGTGCGGACACTCACCAACTCATCAAACCGGCCGATATCGGTCAAAAGTTCCGCGCACCCGCCTTGTATAATCTCAAAATCAAAAACCAGTTCCCGCGCCAAATGAGCAACATCGGTAGAGAATGAAACCACATAACACCTGCCGGCTTTATCTTTGACCTGTTCACCATCTAGAGAACGCAAGATCCCAAAGGCCTCTTTTTGCTGAGCCGTAAAAAGTAATTCATGCTGCAGCGCTTCAATCCATGAAATCACTTGACGGTAATGGCGGACTTGCTGCGCTGACAAAAAGGCATTCTCGCCTAATGGGCCGCCCATGGCCGCCCCCTTGACGTCAATCGCTACGCCACAGACATCGAGCTCTTGATGCCGCTCAAGCCGGTGTTGGCACTCTTCGAGCACAACCTGCAATTGTTCCTGCAATTCCCTTTCCATCATATCGGGCTCGACCATGCACGTCTTAAGGGTACGGGCAATGAACTCCAGCTTTCCGAAAGAATACGTATTAGTCAAGAACCAGATTTCTAGTAAATGCGCGATAAGCGACTCCCGTTTCTTCTGAGTGGCATCATAGAGCTCAGCCGGTCTTCCTATATAATCGCGCAACAATGCCTTAACCCGTCCGGTTTCGTGGCGTCCGGCATAACGGTCGATATCTGCACGTAATTCCGCACCCAACTCTCTGGCAAGGTTAAGGCCTTTCATGTAACCAGCCAACATCTCTCTGTTCACGGCAATTTCAAAGGGCATATCTTCACCGGGAATACTGACAAGTAGAGCCGGCATTATCGCTAAGATTTTCTCAACGACTGCCACAAACTCTTGTTGTGTTAACGCGCCGTCGTCTAAAAATGCGGATACCGCCGCCTGCTCGGCAAGGTCAGGCGTTAACATCATGGCGACAATCTCGGAGACATCTTCACCGCTGGTATATAATTCCCGGATTGCCCGGGCACCACTAACGCCATAGTAGTTTTCTATGAACTCGACCGTTTCCTTGTCTATATTTCTAAAGCGGTACATCCTGCCATCCGCGCTATATGCCTGCTGTGGCATTAATAATTCTTTCAACGCACTCTCCAACATACCCAACATCACCGCACGTTCATTATTGGTATCATCCATCCGTCCCAATAACGGCATCAGCGCGAACAGGGAGAGAAACGGAACAAAGGCGGTGAGGGTGTCCACCTTTTGACCGTCCGGTGTCCGGCGGTAAAAAGGAAGCTCAACGACAAATCGGTATTTATACAAGCCTTCTTCCTGGCTGACAAATTCCGTCGATACGCGTAATGGTTTCGGGTGCCAGGCAAGAGGAGTAAAGGTTAAGTTTTTTCCGGCAGCCGAGGCAAGGATTCCTCGCAACCCCGCCCAATCCTCGTCGGTCACATCGTGTTTAAAGAGAGCGAACCGGATGCGTTTGATTCCGTATTCCAGCATTTTGTTGGAGTCTAGAACCAGTTCTTCCATGTTCTGCGGTCCCAAGAATTCAAATTTCAAAAGCGCTACCGGGCCCTTGGCGCCGCCGCTAATCGTCAACAAATGTTTCTCGGTATCAAACTGGTCTCTGAACATGCTTTCAAAGGCAGTTTTAATAGATACCCCTTGAGGAATAAACGGGCTCACCATAATTGTGCGGCTGGGGAAAATGATTGTCCGCGGGGTTAAGCAAAAGTCGAGCGTGATAATCCGTCTGTTGCTATCATGAGAAACGATTCCTGTTTCTTGTGTAACAGCCCGATCACTGCGGCGGCCTTCACCGAGTCCGGCAGGAACTTCAGAAGAACTGCCGGGTTGCGACTTCTCGGCTTTGATAATATCGCCTTGATCCTCGACGCCCAGGCTATTCTCTTCGGGCTGCGCAGACGCTACCTCGCGATCGAGATCATCGCCAGCGTGTCCGCACATGGCCTCGATTTCCTCGCGGATACCTTCAACTACATCCTCCATTGCCCCTATTTGAAGCGCCGCCTTCTTAAACTTCCGGGACACCTTAAACCGGAGATAGAGATCCAAGCCCGCCAGAAACAGACTAATACCGAAGCCGGCCAGGGCAATAAATAACGGGCTCAAGGCGGCAAGCTCGTCGTCCGACGTATCACTATCGGGGACAGACCCCGCCTCATCTTGGATGTGTCCCCTTTCTACGCCTGGGACTGTCCCAGGTGTGGCTTGGGGACAGGTCGGAGTTACGGCGGGCCGTCCATCAAAAGATCCATCGGGACGAGCCTCGCCACGAAATTCGGCGGGGTCTGTCCCCGTTTCCACTTCCATGGCGGACCCGGCAGGAAGAGTTATGTTCTTAATCCCGGCATAATCAAATCCCGTGGCCTCAACAGCGGCCTTCCAAGAACCAAAGTACTTGGCGCCCGCGGTATACACAGAATTTAGGGAAATATTTATTTTAAAATGATCGTAAAGAATTCTTCTCGCTTGCGGCGGATTACACCTCATTGCAGTAAAAGATAAATCAATCCTGCCATAGAGCAGTGTAATCGCTTCAATAATCCTTTCTCTATTCCAGAATCTATCCGGCACCTGCTGCCTTCGCGGCGACTGCACCTTTTTTAACGGCCGCAATTTCCCGTTATGGCTCACCGTCAATGTCCCGTTGGATTCCCGCAGAATCCACTTACGCAACCGCTCAATGGCTTTTGCATGAATTTGGCACGCGCGAGATTCAGTTACCCCCAAGCTCTCGCCGATTGTCTTTAGCGTCATCCCTTCCAGATAATACCGGCGCACAACATATTGCTCTTTTTTCGGCAACCGCGGCAGGTGCTTGGCAACCACATGTGTCAAAAACGCCCTGTTTTCATATTGGATATCAAATCTATACGGCGCAGCGACATCCATCGCTTCCAAAATATCCCTCTCGCCCTCTCCATCCTCGCCTAGAGATAATTCTTCCAGCGATACCCGATAGGTCGCGCCGGAGAGTATATCTCTAACAATTTCTCTGGACAATCCGGCGCGCTCGGCAATTTGGGCAATATCAGGATACCGAACACCTTCGGCGGCAAGAGCCGTCTGGGCATTCAGCATCCGGGAGACACAAGACCGGCTTGTACGGCTTTCCCACATCTCAAGGCGTGCCTGGTCAATCATGCGGGGCCTTAGTATGCCTATTATCCAGGTCTTGAGACTCGCCCCTCTTGAACTATCAAATTTTTGAATAGCTTCTAAAACCGCCGCCTGGCCAGCGCTAATGAGTACTTCGAAATCTACTGTGGAATACTGTTCCCGAACAGAAAATGCTGTTTTTCTTATTATAGGTAGCCACTCCTCAAGAACTGCACTGTTTTGATCAAATGTTTGTGCGCGCAAGCCGCGACGAAGCCTGGAGCCTTCCGTCCTTTTTACCTTGGGTTGGCGCGGTTGGCGAAGCTCATACTTACTTCTGCCGATTTTCGGATAGCCTGCCGCGACTAAATCAGCATTCATCTTTTTGCTGTAATAGTGCACGGCACTTTTATCTATTTTGAGTTCCACCATAATCATTTTGCGAGTCAACGGATTTCTGGGCCAGTCATTGGGGTCGGAAATCCCGTCAAAATGTTGTTTTGCCAAAGCCAGCAACTGCGGATGAAGCATGTCATATCGGGAACTCCCGGGCTGGCGCGGTTGGCGAGGCTGACCAGGTTCACGCCTGCTTCTGCTAAAGAGAGGATAGCCGGCATTAACCAGGTCTTGACCCATCTTGCCCTTATAATATTTATAAATCCATGCCGGAATACTTAAGGCAATCATAATGCTCGCCGGAGTCAACGGATTCTTAGGCCAGTCATTGGGGTCGAGAATCGCGTCAAAGTGTTGTTTTGCCAAGGCCAGCAACTGCGGACGAAGCGTGCCATAGCGGGAAGTCCCGGGCTGACGAGGCCGATAGGGCCCACGCTTGCCTCTGCCGATTTTCGGATAGCCTGCCGCGGCTAAAGCACTATTCATCTTTTTACTGTAGTATTGCACAGAATTTCTATTTAATTTGAGCTCCGCCATAATGATTTTCTGAGTCAACGGATTCTTAGGCCAGTCATTGGGATCGGGAATCGCGCCAAAGTGTCGTTTTGCCAAGGCCATTAATTGAGAACAAAGCGCATCGTATTTTCTTACCCGTGGCTGTCTGGGTTTCGCAAGTTTAACCGGATTCCTTCCAATTTCGGGATAACCTGCCGATAGTAAATCAATGTTCATCTTTCTTTTATAGTTTCTTATAAAGAATTCATTTACGCTTAAGGAAGACATAATCACTTTCCTGGTCAAGGGGTGATTGGGCCACTCTGCAGGCAAATGTGAATCAAAATGTTTTCTGGCCAATTCCAAAAGCCGGGGACGAAAGGCATCGTAGACGAGTACCCTGGGCTGGCGCGGTTGTTGAGGCTGGCGAGACTGGCCGGGCTCACGCCTGCTTGTGCTGATTTTAGGATAGCCTTCTTTCTCTAAAAAGGCCTGTATTTCAGGACGGTGTCCTAAATAAATCGATTTGCTGACATTCGGCCAGGACAAAATCATTTTCTTGATTAGAGGATGATTCTCCCGCTCCTGAGGATCAAATTGGTCAAAGTGCTGCCGGATACGGTTCTGGATGTCAGGAAAAACAATCATAAAATTTGGCCCTCGAGACCGACCGGTTTTGGGACGGATTTTTCTTGCCGCTGGTTGCTTAGGCTCAGCGGATCGGTTGCCTCTTTTCCGGGCAATCTCCGGATAATGCTGTTCCGCTAAATAGGCCTGTATCTCCGCTCGATGCCGGACATAAATGCCTGCTCTCATTTCGGGCCAGGATAAAATCATCATCTTGGTCAGAGGATGATTTTCCCGTTCTTCGGGCGTAAATTGCGCAAAGTATTCGTCAATGCGGCGCTTGATATCAGGGAAAATAGTACCAAAATGAGGACTGTAGGGACGGCCGGTTTTGGGACGGCTTTTGGACACAACAGAGACTTTTTCTCTCCTGGGCTGAGGTTGTTTTCTGGGCTGACCGGACTCACGCCTGCTTCTGCCGATTTTCGGATAGCCTGCGTTTTTCAAATCGACGTTCATCCTTTTCTTATAGTTTCGTATGAAAGATTTATTTACTCCCAGGGAAGACATAATAATCTTTCCGGTCAAGGGGTGATTAAGCCGCTCTTTTTTATCAGGGATTGCCGCAAAGTGTTTTTGGGCCAACGCCAGAAGCCGGAGACGGAAGGCATCATAAACGGATATCCTGGACTGGTGTGACCGACGAGTCTGACGCGATTGGCGAAGCTGGGGAAGCTTGCGGTTACTTCTGCCGACGATGGGGTAACCGGCTGCTATCAAATCAGCGTTCATCTTTCTTTTGTAGTTTCTAATAAAAGATTCGTTTACTCCCAGCAAAGACATGATAATTTCCTTGGTCAAGGGGTGATTGCGCCATTCCTTTTTATTAGGGATCGCCGCAAAGTATTTCTTAGATAATGCCAGAAGCCGGGGACGGAAGGCATCATAGACCAACACTCTGGACTGGCCGGGCCTTGGCTCAGCAACTCCCTTTGACTCAGCGTCTTTCAGGCGGCCCGTCAGAAAGATAGCGGACAGGCAAGATAAGAAAATAAATGGCGTGAACGGCACGATAAACGCGGCCAGGCTTTCGCTCAGCTGTATCAAGCTTTCTTCGGGCCCGGTCAATGACGATAAAATTTTCTGCCGCCGCGCGTAAAAATAATTTACGACCCGGCGCTGAACCATCAATGCGGCGACCGGATCAACAATAGAATCATTCAGCCAGAGCGGCTCATCAATATCGCCGATAATAATACCGTCTTCGATAATGAACTCAAACAATCCCTGTTTCGTCCGGTGCAAGGCTTCATAGTGGCCGTGAAAATGGGGTAAAAGCTGGAGTGTTGTTGCCAATATAAAATTAGCCGTTGGGGGACAGGGTGTTTTCCTGAACACCCGTATTGTCCTCCGGAATAAATGCTCAAGCTTATGCGGGGCAATGTCAAAAACCTCAATAACGTTATTGTTCGATCCATCGGCGCGCGAAACCATTTTTAGGTCAATCGCACGATACAGATCGCTATACACCTCTCTGTCAAGCTCTCTCATCCCGTAGGCATCGGCGGCAATCTCGGCCAGCATGCAGCGCACCGAGCCCTTGAATCCCGTATCAACGACAAGAACCGGTTTTTCCCGATGGCGAAGAATATCCGAAGCAATGCCAAAACCGTTCAGAAATTCTATTTTCGTTTCTCTGTTCGTATCATGTTTGATATAGCACATCAGGCATCCGCTCGCGGGCAGAAGCATAATCTTTTGTTCATTCGGGGTACCGGCAAGCACGGTCTTAAGCGCGTCGTAGAACACTTCCGCGTCGCGCCCGGCAATTAAAATAGTGCTGTAGCGGTCGATTTCAGAAACAATCTTCGCCACCATAATTTCAAGATATGGCAGAAGATGCTCAAGCTCTTTGAACACAACGCTATCGTGCAGGGATTCGAATGAATTGTGCTTAAAAACCCGACGCGCGCCCTCTACGATATCCGTTATCCTTAAATTGTGTGCCGCAAGCGGCTCGGGACGCGGATGAGGATAGCGAAGCGCGTTACTGATGTGCTCCGCTTGTGTCATTCCCGCCAACGCCATACTTACGGGCAAGACCATAAACGGCATAAACAAACACGCGAGCTCGGAAGTCGAATCTTCCCCTTTAAATCCGTCAGCGCGTATCCTGGCATCAGCCTCAAAGTAGCACTCAAAATCCCTCGTCCGGGATTCTTCAGCCCCCGAAGACGGCTCCCGGGAAACTTTCATAACAAAATATAAATCTTGGTAATCAAGACCGAGAAACGCGACGATGTAACGGAAGCTAAAATCGGGATCTTTCTTGGCAGTTGCCATCAAATGCCCGCAGGCTTGCTTGTATTCCGTCTGGAACCAGCCGTCGGCATCCGTCATGCGCCAAAACATTTCCGCGATAGGTTCATACGGCTTAAACAAATCCGCGCCCATATTGCACATGATTCCGTTAAATCTTCCAAAATCTTTTTCAAACCGGTTCAATTGATCGGCATCGCGGTTATCCATCAAAACCGATTGAATGGTAATCCGGGCTTCGCTTTTGGCGGCAAAAGATTCGGCGGTCCTCCTGGCCAATTTGAGCTTCTCTTCTGACAGGTTCGAGAGGACAATAATGATTTTACGGCCCTTGAGGGCTTTAGGATTTTGGAAGGAAATCGCAGAGAAGAATGCGTGAACATCATTTTGCTGGGCGGCGTTAATCCAATAGCGCAGCGTCTGGTCGGTGCCGTGCAAGGCGATATCGCGGGCGATTAAAGCTTCAAAATAAATCCAGGATTCGATATTAAATGTATCGCAGCAAACTATACAGTCACCTACTCCGGGGGCGGCTTTAAGATAAGAAATGTCCGGCGGGGCTCTGGAGGTAATAGACAGTTGCGTGGCCCTCTCCAACGGCCCGGCTTCGCTGAGACCTGCGAAGGCCGAAACGGGCAGAAACACCAGCGGCATCAAGAACATAAAGGCGCGAAGCGTGTCTTTACCGGCGTCTTGCGTCGGTATCGGACGCTCAAAGGTCTGATCAACCATCCGCAAGCTCAACGCCTCGTTAAGGCGTTTCGTGGCCTGGCCGGAAAGTTCTCCGGCGTCAATCTTTAACAGGTTTAACGTCATGATTTTTGTCTGGTCGACATCGGGCGGGTCTTTTTTGTATTCCTCATCGACGGAGAGAGAAATATCAACCTGAAGTGTAAAGTAAAGTTCGCTCACCATGCGGTAGCCAACAATCGCGTCCGCATAGTTTTTCTTCGCAAAACATTTTTCGGCATGAGCAAAGACACTTGAAATAGTCTCATATTGTTTTTTATAAGTCCCACCGGCGCGGTGGAATTCCGCGCGCAGTGCCGCGTATTGCGCGCGCGCTTCGGGCGAGACATCGGCTGCAGCATCAATTATAGCGATTTGCCGCGCCGAGAGCGGCGGTGGTGGCAGTTGAGCTGTCCCGGCACAGCCGTTCAACAGAACCGGACAGAGGGCCAACACCACGGCCAGCAGAATCGGCAGCAGGCAATAGGATTCTTCAGCCTCGCCTTCAGAAAAAGAGAAATTCCTGCCGGCGTATTTCGCCTGCCAGGTTTCCGCGTCGCCGCCCATAATAAACATCCGGCCGCGATGCTGTTTGATGCGCAATAATTCTTTAACCAGCCTTATTTCGCTGCCCTCATCCAACAAATCGGTGAAATTATTGGCGATAACCAGATCGGCTTGCCCGAGATATCCGCTCTCAAAGTCCATAATGTCGCCGCGAACAAGCTGTATCCTTTCACGATAAACGCTTAAATTGCGATTGACCTCCTCCATGACCTCAAGGGCCTGCTGCGCCATGGCCTGTAGCCCTTCGCCGACAGGGATCCATCTCTCGTCAAGAGCCGCCAAGATATCAAAACCATCTTGCAATTGCTGTTGCGCCTCTTGATGCAGCGTCTGGTCTTTTTCTATGGCAATAACTCGAAAATCAAAGGTTTCAAAATTCGGGATTTGCCGTTGTGCTTTGTTGTACAGCAACCACATCCAGCTCACGGCTTCCTGCCCGCGGGCTGAACCGGGGATAAGAATTCGAATTGTCCGCTCTCTGTCCCGCCGCCTGAGGGCAGTAATCTCTTTCACATTTCTGATAAATGTTTCTTCCTGTTCTGGATACCGCGCAAACCGGCTATACGAATCTGTCTGCCTTGTTAAGGTAAAAGAACGAAGCGCGATGTCCAACATCACATTAAGAAGGGGACTGTCGCCGCGCTCGAGTCTTTCGAAGACAACGCTGTAGCGTCCGTGATATGGGGCGCGGGTAAACAGCCGCGTATACCCAAATCGGGTGATGAAAAATTCTAACCCCTCAAACAAGCTTAGCGGCTGACTTTGATATCTCCTGCCCAATGCCGTTAAGACGGTTCTAAAGGACTCACGGTCTACTAGCCACCCGGCCGGCGCATCAAAACGCCCGAAGGAGAGCCGAACGTCTCTGGCATACCGCCACTGCATCCGGGCTGCCTCGACGGTCTCGGGCTTGCCTTGAATCTGTTCTCGCCAATCCATCGCCCCTAATAATGGCGCCAGCGCAAATAGGGTTACAAACGGAACAAACGCAGCCACAGTATCCTCGCCATGAAAACCAGCGCGGCTATCGCTGATGGGCAGGCGAATGATAACACGCACCGTATTCGCGAATTCTCTAATTTCGAGTGTTCCGTCGTGAACCTCTACTATTAAACGGCTTAACGGAATTCCAACGCCTCTCCCATGAGAACCCGTAACAAACCAATCAAAAAGATGCCCCCGCATAAAAGGCGCAATGCGTCCTTTGTTTTCTATTCTTACGGAAACAAAGCGTCCTTTCCTGCCGGAAATTATTCTGTGCTTAACAGCCACGTCTTCTTTGGAGGCACGCCATGCATTATAGATTATTTCATTAAATACCTTTGAGGGGCCAAGCCACACTTGCTGTAATCCATCAACACGGGCAGGCCCTTGAAAGGATGTTCGTTCCTTCAGAAATGAGTTAAGGCAAGAAGATAGCACCTCCTGAACATCAACGGGATTAACCACTCTTTTTTCAAAACCAAGCAGCCAGCCTATTTGACTGGCGAGTATTGCTAATTCGGCGCTCAATTGTATCCTCTGCGTTGTCAGCTCTTGAAACTTTCTATCGGTTATCAATGCAAACAGGTCCTTGTTCTCGTCAGAATCAAATCCTTCCGCAACTACTGAACCCCAGCATCCAAACAAACCTTGGGCGCCTATTCGTATAACTGCCAGATAGTGGCTCATGGATTCTCTGTCTTCCAAAGACGGCCGGGGCCTGTCTAACCGGCCTTCCAGCATCCCGGCATAGCTATTAAAAAGCGGTGACGAGAAATCGTGGTAAAGCCAGGTATCGGCGATAACCGGCCACAATTTTCTCCAGACATGGACAACTACCTCATCTAAGAGAAACTCGGCAAGCGGCCTGTCCATTCTTCCGGCATGTGATTGTGAAATGTCCTGAACGCGCTTAAAGAAAGTAACCGTTAAGCGTTTATCAGCGGAGAGCGATCTGAGCATCCCCAGGGCGGTTGATTCCTTTTCGTTTACCATCCCCAAAAGCGGCACAAACATCATTGGTCCCAGGGCAAACGGCACCAGGCAGCCGAGATCATCATCCAGCGACGGCTTTTGGGCCACAAAGCCGCTTAAATAGCTGACAAAACCCTCCGTACCGGGAATCGAAACCGCCTGGTCGGCAATAACAGAGAATCCGGCATCCAAAAACTCTCCCCTGTAGACTTCAGGGGCTGCATGTACCGTTACCGACAGGATTTTAATTTCTCCTTCCGCAATTTGCCGAATGAGTTCTTGGGCCGTATAACGGGTTGCGTCAATGCCCTCTCCTTTTACGCCGCGCAATACCATCATCGGATACATTTGATGATCTTCCAGGATTGCCTCAAAATCTTTAGATACGATAATACCTGTTTCAACCAGCTGCCGGAGAACCTGCCTGTGGAGGGCATAGCTTTTGGTATACCACCGGCCGCGATTCTCCGTCGGCATAACACGCCGATAGTCCAGGAATGATACAAGTCCGCCCGGCTTTACGATACGGAATATCTCGCTTAAGATCCGGCGGCGTTTAGAAAGCAAGGGAATCATATTCAAGGCGCGATGGAACACCGCCGCGTCCAATACGCCTTCCGGCAAATAGGCCTCTTCGGCTAAATCCGCCTGCTGATAAGAAAGGGCCGGCTGAGGTGAATTCTTGAGATGCATCAAAGCCACAATCGCGGCCGTCGCCTCCTGATAATTAAGGGATTGTGCTAACGCATTTGAACGGGAGGCGGCCACATACCGGTGTTCTCTCTCCAGACCAAGAACATTAAATCCTTGCCCATACAACCATTCACTGATTTGACCCGCACCCGAACCGACATCGGCAACAACCATCCTGTCATTTTGATTCAGTTCCTGCCGCGCCTGACTTTGAAGTATCCGCGCCAAAACCACGGGATACGTATGCATATAACTGACGTCTTCTCTTCCGCTAAAGTAACCCCAATTTGTCAAAATCCGCTGTTGGTTGACGCCCGCTACTAACCTGGCAGCATGCCTTGTTTTCATCAGGCGCGGGTCTCGTATTATTCTTGATTGTGAAATACCTTCAAGCCTAGGCATAACATTGACATCGTCTTGTTCATCCTCTACGGCAGCCAGGGAAGTTAAGACCAAAGACCAGAGACCAAAGACTAGGTTTAAATCGGCGACGAGCATAAACGCGCCGAGTGCTTCAGCTGCCTCCGGAGATGCGGATAAGAGCTTTTCACCATCTGCCCAGTGTGCATTGCGGAGCATTTCTTCCAAAACAGCCTGCGTTGCTTTGGCTGCCGCCGGGTTTTTGCTGACCCGCATAAACTGCGACTCTTTTCCCGAAAAGGCCCTGAGTATGTCCATAAGAGTCTGCGAATTGACATCTACCCCTATTCCCAGTGGTGTTTCCCCGGGCTCCCGTTCGAACCCACCAAAAACCAATGCGGCAACGCGCGGTTCTGAGCCCGACTCAACGATTACCAGAGGCGAACCCGAATCACCGGGAATAGTCTCAACCCGATCGGAGCAAATGCTCCCAGAATCCCTGTGAAGATATCCCGCTGATACCCTGTTTTCCCCGGTCAATACCCTATTTCTACCGCTTACGAGAATTGCCAATGTGTTATTTCTCCAGGAAAAATCAAAAGGCATAGGCTGAAGGCTGCCAGCCACCTTATCAATGGGTACCGCAAGAAATGCAATATCGTCCTTGGGATCATCTGGCTCAATGTCCGCCCTACGCACCACAACCTCTGCCCTGGCAACAAACCTGGCTCCATGCCTGCGGCCTCTTAAAACGGCAATCGTTTCCTCGTCACACACAACGTGTGTAGCAGTAGCCAAAATATAATAACCGAACTCTTTGCCGACGACAAAAGTGCTTCCCGACCCCTCTCTTCCCGACTTCTGCGCTCCTGGCGCATGCGTTCTCGGTGCCGGCTTTCCGGGCGCATAACCATGTTTTAGCTTGAATACACTGTTCGCGAACACACCCTGCCTGCAGCGCTCGCGCAGGAGGTCTTCAGCGCGCGTTTTCACAAGAAGCCTATTCGCTTCTTCTTGTTCAAGTCCTTTTTTAACCCGGGCGATTTTTTTGTCTGCTATTGTATCCAGCACATACCAATAGAAATGTTTACTCAGAGACGCGACTATAATACCCACGAATACCCACGAACACACGGCGTCGAGCCCGAACAGCGCACTCGATTCTTCGGCCGCAAGTTCTCCGGCGGCGGCTGTTTTCTCCCGTTGGGCCGCGTCAAGAGTGGCAATCTCAGATTGTTGAGGGCCGAAACGCCGCGCACGATTAAGCATTCGTTTTGAACGGATAATATCCTGAGAGGTCACCCACTGCTGGGCCAAGACATCAACCTGCGCAGTCTCAATCGTAAGCAATTCTTTTAATGCGGCTTGCCAATAACCGCCGCTAACTACCGCCGTACTGACGCCAAACCATCGCCCAACCATGGCGGGCCCGGGAAGCGTGTCCGGATTATTGTCTTGGACAAATTGTACGAGCTCCTCAACGATTGCACTAACCGGGTTACGCGCGAACCGCGCCGCTCTTCTGCGCCGGATATCAGGCTCTAGGCTTAATAAATCGAGCGCCTCATACCAATGCGGGTTAAATATCTCTTCCGGCCAGCCAAAATGAATCTTAACATCCCGGCGGCGGGGAAGCTTAACAACCGACGGGTCATCGAGTACCCGGTTAAGATAGCGAACAATCGCGCCGGTTAATTGCGCCTGGGGCACCATAACTCCTTGGGCAACAAGAACGGCGCAAACACCGTCCCAGCGTTCCCGTACGTAATTTTCGGTAAAACCAAACCACGCTGGTATCATTTTTATAGACGGAAAAGTGCCATATTCCGCGGCATACCGAATAATCTCATCGGTGATTGCTTGTGTTTTATCCGTCGCGAGTTCAAACCGGGCAGAACGCTGCAGCGAGGCGTTTCCTTCTTGTTCGATTGCGCTTAATACACCTCTTCGGTAATATTTGCGGATAATCGTTTCCTCCATCCCGAACCAAGCGCCAACAATGCGCGGATGGGGCACGGTATTTTTCGCCCGCTCAAGGATAGTTGTCGTAATCGTTTGAATGGGGTCCCGTTTATAGCTGACGGCGCGGCGCATCGTTTCATCGCCCTCCACCAGCAGAATATCAAGCGCATCCTGATAATCCGAAGCGATAAAGGTGATACCGAAACGTTTGAGGATTTCATTTTCCGAGGCAACATACCGGCGCAGCAAATCATCCTTAAAATCTTGCATAAGCGCTAATGCAATGGTACGCGGCCGGGTGGCGAAATTTTCGAAGCCTGCCGCCATTTGCACCCTGCCGGTAGCGAGCACAAACAGCATTTCCATGGTTGTCGCCCAATAGCGCCCAACCACATGCTTAGAAAGACCGGTTAAGATCGCCACTTCTTTTTGCATAAGCATTCTGATTCTTTCGTCGTCGCGGGAAAACGCCGCAGAGACAGCATAAAACATGCGCTCAACAATTCTATCGGCATCTGTCAGGCTGTCCTCGCTCATCCGTGAGCTGATAACCGCCCTCTGAAGTTCGCTCTTGCGCATTTCCGGCAACCAGCACGTGCCCGCCGCATACGCCGCCGGCTCAAAAGGCGCCAAGCGGTTTACGGCAATAAAATAAATGATTTTTGAAACATGGATTGTCCGGGCAATTGCTTCCGGCACCTGCCCCACGGTATTCTTCCGGGCAGCCGAAAGCAATGTATCTTCATCGTTCTCGAACATAACCCGCAACCGTTCAATAATCGCCTGACGCAAACGGCACATAACAAATTCGCTGACACCCAGTTCACGCGCAATAGCACGCTGGGTTACCCCGGCGCGCAAACTCCGGATAATATGTTGCTCCCTCGGTCCCAGCCGGGGCAGATATTTATCAAAAATAAGCGCGACAAACTCGTCCTTGCCAAGCCTTTCTTCAACATCCGGCATAGACGAACCGGCAAGCACATCAATTTCTCCGGGCGTCATTTCTTCGCCGTCCGACGCTAAAGAAGAAAACGGCACAATGGTTGCCGGCCCGCGCAAGAAGGCCTGAACCTGCTCTTCTTTTAATCCTGCCTTGCGGGCGATATCCTCGACACCCGGATAACGATTGCCCTCCATCTCAAGCGCGTGGCGGGCTTTAGCAATATCACGGCGAATATTATTAACCCAGCGGGATGTCCATCCTTCCCTTCTCGCTTGGTCGAGCATCCGATTGCGCACTTTTGATATAACATGGCTGCGCAATGACATCCCCCGTGAAGAGTCATAGGTCGTAAGCGCCTGCTGCACCCCTTCCCAGCCGCCGCTGGTCAAGGTTTCCCATTCGCTCGGCATGCCAACCTTCCAGGCAATCTGATGAGCCATACTGCGGACAACCGATTCCCACTGCGCATACTTTTGCTCTTCCTGCATCCTGCCTATCATCATAAAAGGTAAAATGAAACAACCCAAGGCCTCGTCTGCTGCGTCGGCTGCGGGATGAATTACTTCTACAGATGCATCGCTGCTGCCGTTGGATGCGGCTGCCTTCTGAGCGGGAAGAATATTTGCACGCGGCCCTGCAGCGCTATCGCGTATCGGTTGAGCGATATGATATGTATCAATCATCGCCATCACTTTCTTCAAATATTTCAAAAATACCGCTCGATTAGCGCCAAACAAAGCAGCAAGCTTGGGGCAACTCGGCAGCCCGTCGTACCCTGCCGCCCGACAGATGGGCAATATTGTATCTATGATTGTTTGTACCGGATCTTGAGAAAATCGCGCAGCCCGTTGTAACCGTTCATTGTCATCCGTAGCGACAATGTCAAGCGCTTCATCCCAATGAGGTTTAAAGACCTTCCGCACCCCGCCAAAGCGAATGCAGACAATCCGCCATTCCGGTATCTTTAAGGCAGCCGGGTCTTTAAACATATCTCTCAGGTATCCAACAATAGCTTCAGCAAGATTATCTTCGGAGGGTACCAATCCCCGTTCGGCTAACAGGGTAATAGTGTCAACCCAATATGGCGCAATATTGTTTCTATCAATGCCAAACCAACCGGAGACGACAGTCTGCCCGGGAACACCCTCATCGGGATGCTCGCGCATCCAGAGTTCTATTTCATCAGCAATCGCCGTGACGGGATTGCCGTGTTCGCGATAGGCAAGGTCATACCGCGCCAAACGCCGCAACGCCACCGGACCTTCCGCAATCACGAGCTCCATCGCGCCCGACCAATACAATTGAGAAACCGCTGTCTGGCTCATGCCTATGCGCTCTGCCATTTCGCGATGCAATGGCAGGGAATCGCGGTATTCCTTCAAGATAATATCGGCAATGAGCCGGGAGGCATTCCCTTCTTTCGTTGCTAAGGCCATGGCTATTCGCTGTAGCGTTGCCGGATCTCGGGTATACGAACGGCTTTCCTGTGCTACGATAGAAAGCGCTTGTCGATAACGCGACCAATAATCGCTATTGGGCATCCGCAATCCGAAACGCCGCGCAACCTCTAGGCCAGAGAGTACGCGCGATTGATTACAGTTATGCTGAAATTCATGTAATATCTCAAGTGCAATTGCCCGGGCTCGGTAGTCAGAAAGCGTAAACCGGGCAATTTGCTGAACGCGAAAATCAGAGCTAAGAACAATGAGGGCTTCGACTGCCTGGGTATAATAGGGGCCTATATGAGACGCTGGCATTCCGAGGTCTCGCGCTATTTTTGACGGCAAGGGAAGGCGTGCATACCTTCGAGAATTCTCCACAGCGTCTTGCAATGCATAGTAAATACGAACGGTTGGGGTTCGATGCTCTTCACCTAAAAACAACAAATCAAAATAATAATCAACATCAATTACTGCTTCGGCTTGATACTCCGGTATCTCAAACGGGCTTTGATACCCTTCACCCGAGTGAAACGGAAAACGTTCATTAACGAACTGGCAGGGCTTAGCGCTTCGCTCCTGACTTTTTAAGAATACCTCCAGGCTGGTGATACCTAGTGCCCGAAGCTGCGGATGCGAACGCAATAATATAGGATGTATCCTGCTGGTGAACTGGGTAGAAACTGCTGATTCTGTTACCGCAGGAGTTCGCCGCCCGGCCAATACCTTAAGCGACACACCGTCAAATTTAAATTCCATAAAGTCATTAATCAGTTCCTCGGGAATCCGGTATCGACGCAATATATCCCGTATAGCACTACGGATACGCGCCAAATCATAGCCAGCCATCTCGATAAATCTATGAGCATTTAAATCTTTTACATTAACTCGTATTTCGTCCTCTCCGCCGCTTCCGGCTACCGCCGCCTTCTCCGCCAGGCCTTCAAGAGAAACAGTCCGCGAAGCTTTTGAAAGCGTAACTATCCCGTTGCGCTTTTTCCCAGTGATTCCTTGCGCCCGCAGATAGTCGATGATAACGGTGTCAATAATATTCCTGAAGGCAAGTGCGTATAATTTCTTTATTCCTCTCACGCCCGGCACAAAAGGCTCTGTACTGCGGACAGTCGTGTAGCTGATAGCTTCTTGATAAACACGCAATGCCAATTCCTGGTATTCGTCCGAATCAATGCCATAAAAAGCATACGACAACAATCTATTGGCAATAGCCCCGCGAAGGCGCGGCACCATAATATTGAGGAGGGCCTCATAGGAATATTCTTCACCTTCATAAATCAGTTCCAATAAGCGCGCCGCCTTCTGGTCTGCATCGTCTATTGCCAGCGCTTGTTCTGCGGCACGACGATCCTGGTGCGTCGGCTGCCATATACGAGAGGAAGAACAAGGCACAGCGGTTATATTTAAAATTTTCCGCATTTTGTCAATGCCGCCGTAAATCGCAATCGCGCTTGCAAAACGTCCGCCCATGACCTGGGTATCAAAGCTCTCAAGCGAAATACCTGCTTTGATCAGTTCCAGGCGCATATACGCCGCGGCAATCTCAACGGGAATATAGCGCCAGGGAATAAATTCGTTATAACGCTCACAGCGCGCGATATAATCCAGCCAAAACTTAAAGAGTGTTGCTGGCCGCGCATCCGGCCGGGATAACGCGCACTGCAGCCGATATAATGCCTCTATGAGGTATTCGGATTCGGTTTCTTTACATGAAAGCAAGAGACCTTTCAGTGTTTTGTTATTAAACGCCTCAATTGGCTTGTTAATAAAATCATTAACCGTTAAATCCCATACCGTTTTCTTGCCGGGCTCGGCCAGGAGCATATCGACAAACGCTTTTAGAACAGCAAGTCTCTGCTTACGCGGCAGCGCGTGAATATCTTGCCAGAAATTCATGTAGCCTTTGGGCGGAGAGGTTTTAAAGCGCTCGATATAATCCTGTGCTGAAACTTCAGCGCGCTGCGCCGAGACCATCCCGAACAGACAGAATACGCTTAAATCCAAGAAGGGCAGAAATGCGAAAAGCTCATAACCGCCGTCATTAAAATTGACATACGCGTGCGTGTAGCGCCGGGCCAAATCAACAATAGAACGACGGATTAACGCCTGGAGTTCCTCGGAGGAAATGCTTTGAGAAACCAGCGGCCCGGCCCATTCACTCAATAAATCCTGATTAAAAATACAATCTTCGACAAAGCTTTCCATTTGTCGGCGGAAGTCAGCCGGTAAATCCGGAGCCATGGTCGCGACAATCTGCTTGGTGTCGATAACGCCGGTATCAAACCACGCTGCAATTTCCTTTCTGCAATCATCACGCGCCGCGCCCAATAACGGTAAAACCGAGAATAAGAACAGCGGCAGCACAAAGCAACCAACGCTCTCGGGCCCGCGCTCATCAGCGGCAGACGGTACTGTTTTGTTTAACTCCAAAATAAGAGAATGGATATTCGGGGTTTCACTCGCGGTCTCAAGACGCAAAACATCCGGCTTTTGCGGCCATGAAAGGGGAACCAATTTCTCGCTATCGCCGACCGCAAGCGCCAGGGTGCGATAAAAAGCAATTTCACTATCGGCGCTAACACTGCCGGTTACCATTAAATAAGAAATACGTTCAACCAGAGATGATTTGATGATTCTTGACGATGATATCCCGGGGTGGCTGCGAGGCAGCAAATCTGCCTGCCAGTCAACAACCTGACTGATGATCTTGTTATCTCGTAAGGACATATCGATAGAGGGATTAAACTCTATTTTCATCAGGCAGGCTATGCCCTCCAATGCCCCGCCGATGGCATACAGCGCCCGGTGGCCTTCTCCGGGGAACAATCGATTAAGTACCTCCCTGTTTTCGGACTTGGCATTGAGGATAGCACTGACGATAATAACCTGTCTGCCGGCCTCGACATAAGTCTGTTCGCCTAAGGAGAAGATAAATCCGGTCGCCGAATCAGTTGCGGCGCGCGGTTGTTCTACAACGGGCTCATCAACCTTGGGCTCATCGGCCGCGGATACCGGCGCCGGTGACTCACTATCGTCTTTAGGATCAACATCAAAAATGGCGGGAAGGCGCAACTCAATCAACACGTGGTCCGACCACGACTGGAATGTGGCGTTTCCGTCGATAAAACTATTCAGCAAAATATCTGTCCCCTGAGCCAAAGTCTCAAGCCTCAATGTGAATATCTTTCCTTGAGACGATGATAGGTTATAGAAAATCGAAATACCTAATATGCTTTTTGCTGAGCCCGGATAGTTGTCAATGGTTATGACGGCCTTATATGCATTACGCAGAATTACAGTAGAAACAAATTTCGCGATAATCGCCTGCAGCGCCTTTCGATAGGTATCATCAAGGCATTGAATAAGCACCGGCCGGTGCCACATAACATCCCAAGAGCATTTGTCGCTTGCGTCACGGCTAATATCCTCGAGCATTTCAATAAGGTCAAAGGCTAACTTTCCACTGCTATCCACAACCTGCAATTGTTCTCTATCGGGCTCATCGACTACGTGCGTGACCATAAGCGACTTATCGTTTCGCGGCTTGCCTTCAGAAGCGATAGGAAGGTAAAATTCAACCATCGCGCCGTCTTTAAGAGGGAATAACACCGCACTGCCGCCAAACGTACGCGTGAGAAATTGATGAGCGTCTTCGGCAAACGACGACAATAGGCTCGTCAGAAACTGCCCGTCGGGCGAGGCCAAGTCATAAGAAACAGAGATAGAAACCGGAACACTTTCTATCAGTTCGGTGTCGGTTTTAACGGCGACGGTGGCGCGCTCCGCGTAAAATAGCGTCTTTGAAGAAATAAATCCGGCAATATAGGCTTGAAGCTCATCCCAGTACTTTAAATCCCCGCATTCAATAAACACCGGCTGATCCCAGGCAATATCCCAACGGCATTTGTCGTCCGCGATGCGATGAATATTGCGTAACATCTCAGTAAGATTAAACGCCGACTCCTCACCATCATCCATCCGGCCGACAAGAAACGGGATGCCGATAAACAGCAGATAACAGCCCAAGGCATTATCTTCTGACCTTGCCGTTTTCTTCCGACGCGATTGCGTACCCTTATCTACCCTGCCGCGCTCGGAAACAGGCACGGAGGTACCGGCCGCAGCAGCCATGGATTTGGATGCGACAGCCGGCTCTTCAGCCTCGACCAATTGTGCCAATGCTCGGTCCGTGCTCAACATACTGAACATCGCGCTTACGGCTTTAATGCTGTAACCACTTTGCACGCTAGCCTCTTTGATGTCAAAGCCATCAACCAGCAAAGGCAACACGGCACGCGCCACCGCGCGGTGCTCCTTCGGCAAACGGCGAGCAACCTGCTGAATCAACGCCCATGTTTCTTCAAATTCGTACGATTGCTCCGGGTCTTCGAAGGAGCTGCGTCCAACGATAATATTAAAGCCTCTCTCTGAGGGTGCTTCAATTCGCTGTTTAGTCATTCCATGATGCGCAAAAGATTCATTTTTAGGATAGTGCTTTTTCCTCGGGATGACGGCTATCTGCACGCGCCAATCCGGATGTGCGGATAAAATCGGCAATACTTTTGGATAATGAAAATCAATACCCTGCCGGGTCACGCCAAAGAGGGCCGCGATTTCGGGTTGCGCCGGGAAGGAATGAACGCGGCTGGGGTCCTGGACATATTTTTCATTCAAAAGCTCTATCAGGGCATTGGCGATGGTTTGCTCCGGAGACACAAAATAGTCAATGGCACGACGTATCCGCAGATTATCGCCCGCGCGTTGCCTTAGGGCCGTGACGATCTCTGCCCGGTGACGATGTAATGTTCGCAAACTGATTCCAAAAAGACGGACGCTGGTATTCGATTCCCACGTCTTATGCAATGTCCGCGCAACGGGTTTGTCCTGGAGAGCAGTAAAGATAATGTCTACAGTCTTTTCTAAGTCAAATTTCCTCCATGCCTTTATCGGAGAGAGTTTTTCCTGCTCTGCTGCCGGTTTAACGGCGCCAAGGAGAGAAATAAAGAACAGCCCCGTCCATAGCCCCAGGGTGCAGAGCAAATCTTCTTTGAAATCATCGGGCGCTATTTGTTTAATATTTAACGACACCTGCGGTTTAAGCGGTACTAAGAATACCGTCACCCTGCCCTCTGTATTTCTCGCAACAACAATATGCGGGGCATGATAACCGCCTTCGCGCAAATCATAATAATGCCTGTTCCCTCCCTGATCCTGCCGCGCCCGCAACCAATCAGCATCAGCATCAGCAATCGGCCGGGCACCGAATTTATCACGATAATAAGGAACGCGCGACGGTATTGGATCCAGGGTCAGGTACTCGATGGCATAGGTCTCTTTCAAGGCCTCAATGAGTGCGGTTTGCATAATTTCATCGAGATTAATAAGCTTGCCCGCACTGCCACGGTACGCGGGAGCAATATACAGGTCATGAACATCAGTTTCGCGCAAGTCGCCAAACGCCCAACCGAAACAAATATCACGGCCCTGCATTGCCTTGATGGCACCAGGAGTAAAATCAACCGGCATAACTACCCGCTGAAGATGCGGCAGCACGTGATCATCCTGAGGACTTACGACTGCGTCAATAAATCCTATATGCCGCTTGGTATCCAGGTCAAAGATATCTAGCAGAAAACAGTGGCGCTGGATAGACTCCTGATCACGGCGCAGCGTAAAGAATAGAGAAACCGCTCCTGCGCGGTAGATGGCATAGCCCTTATCCATTAACTCGCGGAAGCTGAATATGCCGATATCGACCGGAGACACTTTCTTCATATCCGATGCGCCCGCATCCACCATCCCTATAATCGGCAGCCAGGCCAAAGGCAGCAAGAACACGCAATGCACATCGGTATCCGTATCAGACGTCAGCGGTCCGTCAGCGGCTACGTCCCGCAAAACCTGCGCGCGCAACGCCAGAGCCCGCTCGTAGAGGTCGCGAAAGAGCGCCGTTTCCAGAAAATATTGTTTCAGCTGTTCGATGACAACAAATGACTCTCTAAAATACCGATACAAAATTTCTTGGGATTTCGTAAGGTTATTACTGCGACGTTTTGTCTCAATGATATCTCTGACAACTTCTTCGACGCTCGGTTGCGACTGATCCCATCGATACGACCGCGTGCAGTCAAACATGGCATCGACCCAATCAAGCACATGAATAATATGAAGCGCCATGTTCAGAGCCCGTCGAAGACTGCGCGGCAGCAGCTGATATTCCGGCAATGATGAGACGCGATCAGGCGTGTGGTGATACGAAACGATTAATTTAAGAGCCCGCAGCATGTTGATGTATTTCAAAATGGCATCCTGGTCTTGGGCGTCGAGCTTAAAATAGCCGTTATCGAGCAGTATCTGTTGGAGATTAAGCAGCCCCGGCGCACGCTCCTCCGCATTAAAAATCTTGATACTGAGCCACCCGAGCTCTTGGGAGAAATCGTCGTTAAAGATCATCTGCAGATACCGGTAGAGCCGCCGCGGATTAAGGCTAAACAAAAACCACGATTCTTGCGCATGCTGCTGCACAATCACAAGCTCGCTGGCAGTCAACCTGCGCGGCTGGCGAATTAATTCGGCGATGGTAACCTGCCGCACATCCGTGCCGTCATGAATGGCAAACCGGCGCGGCGAATCCTTGCCTAAATCATGCAGTTCGGCCGCGGAGCACAAGAGCCGCTGTTCCTCGGGAGAAAACATTTCCTGCGGCATGATAAATCGGCGTATGATTTCGATAGTCTTGCCACGGATAACCTTGCCCGGCCGCAAATACAAAACATCACGCACGCCTTTTATTTCGCGCTCAATAGCAGTAATATCAGCCAAATGGACGGCATGCGCCAGCTCTTCCTCTAACAATGTAAGCACATCGCGCACAAAAGATTGCTGCCGGTCGGTTAGCGGTGCGCCGTCTGTTAATGACCGTTCAATATCTGTAATGAGATCATTCCAGCCATTGCCTACCAATGCCGCTTCCTGGCTTACCCGCCAGGCATGGTGCTGATTGTATACGTCACAATAAAGCGACAAATGCGAGGCAGTGAAAGACCCTCCGATAAACTGCAAAAGTTGATGTTCCCACGCAAGTTGCTGGAGCACGGCCCTGAAGTACTGGTCATCGCTCAGTGCCTCCGGATATTGAGTCGTCAGCCTCTCAATTGCCTTGAGGATACTCGCAAACTTCCGCTCTGTTTCCTGAACATCGGGCACCTGCACCATCATTCCGGTTAGCGGCAGGAAGGATGGAGACCACAGACTAAAGACCAGAGACCAAAGACTAAAAAGATTGGATACATCAGCCAACGGCAGCAGGATGCCGTTAAGCTCATCGCTGTCAGCCCTGGCAACAACACCATAGGCAAAGACGACTCCGCTGGAAACAAATCTTAAAATCTGAACCTCTCCAGCCGGAACTAAACCTGCGTCTTTGAAGAATTCTTCAACGGTTTGGTTTTGAAAGAGCCGTTTTTCTCTATTTAATCTCTCGACGATAAGATCGTTTTCAGGGGAAATATATTTCCCGACTTTAATAACGGGAGAATCCGGATGGTGCATCAGGACAACGCACAGGCCACCGGGTTTAAGGACTCTACGAATAGACTTAAGGGCCTTTTGGGGAGCGGCACAGTATTCAATGGTAAATTTCACCACAACAATATCCTGGGACCGGCTTTCAATCCGAGAAAGCGTTTCGGCGTTATCAACAATGACCTGGATCTTCGGATACGCTCTTATCCCAAGACGAACCACATCAACTAAATCAACCGCTGTTATCGCCGAGCCTCGGAATTCCCTTAAAAGACGTCTGGACAACTGCAAGGCCCCTGCCCCAACTTCGAGGATATTTAAAGGCTGTGCCCTATCCGAAGCAGAAGTTTCCTGACGGGTGCGAATGTTGTCGACAACCCAGTCGTTGAGCATATTTTCATTCAACGGACCAAAAGAAGAATAAGAAAGGCCTCCTAACTTGTTTTCCCAATATTCGCGCCAGGCCTCGGCCATAGCCGCCTCTTCTTCGACGGCGGCCCGGCCAAAAAAGGCTAGAAGGCTGAATAATCCTATAAATAAATCAAAAGGCAAGGCAAAGACAAACGAGTGAAATTCGGCAACGGCGGTTTTTTCGGAAAGGAAAGAAAAGATTGCCCCAACTTTTTCTGAATGCATTCCTGCATATCTCAAGGATAAGTTGGGACTGTTTTGCTTTCCTTGAATAAGCTTTTTAAGAAAAGCAAAAACCGCCATACCGAAGGAGCTATCCCCCACCAGCCACGGAAAGGTAGAATAGCCCTTTTGTGAGAACTTTCGGTATGGCGGTTCTATAAATTCTGCGCCGGCAAAAACAGGTTTGTTCGGCGCGTTTGAGTTCTGATTCTTCCTTAACTGTTCCAGTAAGCCTAATTTGACAAAAAGCCACAGAAGCGTCACTGCCCCCGTGGCTACGATAACCGGCAACAGAGAATTAACCGTTTCTCCGTCTTCTTTGTTTATTTTATCACCGACCGGCTCGGTTACGAAAGTATTTAATAACAAATTTTTACGGTTGACCGCGTTCAAGTCGATAACAAAGATTGTCCGGCGGCTTGTCCGTTGTTCTATCAGCGACTCAGCGAGCTCGACATCAACCCAGTTGTATCGATAATTTCCGGCTTTGGTTTTCCCTTTAAAAATCCCGACTTGAAGAATCAGCGACCAGGCTGAGTCAGGGATATAGAGCAACAAAATCTTTTGACCGGCATTCTCCAGCAGGGTTTCCAAGGTGTTGCGGCGAGCGCTGTAGCGCGTCTGGGAATTTAAACCGGTCAAGACAAGGCGCTTTTTCGACGACCCCAGAGAGATGACGCCTTTGGCGCCGACACGAAGGAATGAATTCTGATGAAGTTCTTCGTCAATCTGACGAATGGATTCTCTGGTATCCAGGCGCTTTTTTCGCCTGTTTTGATCTGCGCTGATTCTGTAAATCTTGCTCCGTTTCTGAGCAACCAGCACCAAAAGGTCATCCAGGAAAGGATACCCCGCATATTGGGCCCGCATCTCTTTTTCAAGGCGCGTTAAACTATCTAAGCAAGACGGGATATTAGGAAGAAGCCTCAGTCTAAGAGCCTCCGACTGGCACACCGAGCGGGCGACAGCATCCCTCTTGGCGGCTACGGCCGCGGCAATTCTCTCATCCGTCGCGATATCCCGATAGCCGGGGATTTTTAACAATCGCTCAACAGTGTCTATCGTTCTTGGCTCATCGGGCCGCCGGCTGATACGCCTGGTCAAAACAGAAATCCTTCTTTCTTGCGCCTCTCTCATCTTCGCCTTGAGCAGATCCTCCTCGGCACGGGCTAATTTATTTTGCTCGATCAAATCCTGTATCGAAAGGTCATTTTCTGCCAGGAAAATAAAGGCCGGATCACTATCTATAAGACGTTTGATCTCCTGCATGCTGGTACCACGGCGCAAACCGCTCTTCAGAAATCTCTTAAGCGGTTTGGCATAAACCCCGACGATAAACGCAACCTTCTTTCCGGCGGCCTGTCTTACGTTTTCGCGGGCGGCGACAGAACTGTAGCGGCGGCCATTAAGCCATCGTGATATCTTCATCACCGAGGCCCATTCGCCGGAAAGCCGGTTCATGCGCGTAATAAGCTCAGATGCGAGCGCGTTTTGTTGCTCATCGTCGGTAGCGGTCATAGCCAAGGATGGGAACACAGACAGGGCCACAATCACGGCATTAAGATCGACCATGAAAAGGCCCAAAAGCCTGCCCTCATCTTCCGCAAGACCCCGCGATCCATTTGTCCGGTCCGTTGTCCGGGGGGTCAATTTTTGCAGCAAGAGCAGCGGATTGACAACAATACCTTTGGTCGACAACACTAATTTATCGGCGTACCGGCAGACCAAGAAAGCCGCTGCGGCCAATAAAAACAGTGTGCCGACCGGGAACTCAAGGCCAAGAAGACTGCGCAAATCGGAAGAACCTGTTTGCTTGAGTTTCACCCCGAAGGCGCCTTCCCGAACATGGATAACCATGGATTCCCGGTCAGAACACGCCGTATAATACCCCTGGCTGTTTAATGGTTTTGGAAATCCAGCGGTTGTGCCGTAATGGACTAAAACCCGCTGATCATTTTGTTTAGCATGAACAAGCGCACCAACGGCGAGATTTCCCTCGGCTTCTTTATAGAATTCAACAAACGACATCAGCGTTTGATATTCCTTATCGGTCATCGCCCACTCGACCGCAACAGGGTTATAAACAGTCAGGACATCAGCGGGTTTATCTGTAAGCGTGCGCATAGTTGCATATTTTATGGCGCCCTGTTTACCAATTTTTACTTCCGTAATGCGCGGCCACAGGTAACTATGTACATATCGGTAATAACCGTCGCTCAATAGCTCTTCTTTAAGCGACCAATCCAAATACTTTCGTTCGATCAAGGCGAGAGGCACAAGCACCACCCCCGTATCTTCTCCCGCGTAAATCTCATTGGCTATATCCAGGACAAACTCTTCACCGGCCAATCTGACAATGATATAGTTAGCTAATTTAATCTCCGTCGTGATTTCAGAATTAAAAGCAGAGATCATTTTATGCCGGAAACCATGCCGGGATAATACCTGCGAGACTTCCCTGGCTGCCCTATAACTGCATTCAGGGAAACTGGAATCGTGTTCCTTAAGATTCTCCCGAACGGTTTTAAGCTCTCCTATAAGAGCCTCGAAACGCGCCAGCTGCTCTTGTTCATACGGATTAAGCTCCTTTCTCTTTAACCACTCAAGGATAACCGTGTACCAAGGAGCAAACCAATTTTTCTCTGCCATCGCTTCGATATTTAAGAATGACTGGACGGAGAATTTGTATTCGCGCATAAAGCTGGTCGGGATAGCAAAGAATCTATCTTCCGTGCTCAGGAAATCTTCTACCGCAGCCTGTTTGTCCATTTCAGGCGTAAACGCCGCTGCCATCCGCTTTAAGAATTCACGTGTAACACTTTCCGGAAGACGTGACTTTTCTATAAAATCAGTTAGTGTTTCTTTCTGATAGGAAATCTCCCGGTCAAGCGTACTGAAATGGCGGGGAGTCAGAATATTGTGGAGACGGTCGGCTGCCTTGACAATATGCAGATATTCGAGTAAAACCTCAACCCCGCCGTATTCTTCCAGGTCAAGGCCAGCTAAAAGACCGGAGAAATATTCCAGGCCATTGACCAATCTTTCGAGATATTGTTCATTAGACTCATCCTCGCCCTTAGTAAGCATCTGAATCCCGGCGACAATAATCCGGGCGGTTTTTTCAGAACAAACAGCCTCTAATTCTTTCCTGACCCGCTCCAGCAGTTGTTCAGGCGTGCTAAATTGTTTTTTAAGTCTTTCATGCCGCACCGAATCCTCTCTCATCGTCTTATAGTATTCTTTGAAATATTCTTCAAGGATATCGTGACCCAGCGCCCAGGCGTCAACAATAGCCCTCATCCCGTCCTTGTTTTTGACCCTGGTATCATTTTTAATAAGCCGGCCGACATCAAACGCATTAAGTAGAATATACAGCACGCTGACCGGATGAAATATATAGGGCTCGCCGTTATCCCGTTTTAACCCTGAGTGAACGGTACGCGCGATCCTGAACATGGCCCCGGGAACTTTAAGATTAACATGAGGCCAGGTTTTCTTAAGGACATAGCGATAATGCGCATACTTTTCATTAATAAAACGACGGCTATAGCGTGCCGAATTTTTCTGCCATAAAGAAACCCTGCCAAACACCTGTAAACCCGCGTGGTACGTCTGCACCCTGGTTTCAACCAAGGGGCCGCTTAAAATGCGGGTCATCAGCCATGAATCAACCCCTTTCTCCGAGGTGCCTTCAAGTATTCCGCCTTCCTTTAAAAGATCAATGTAAATACCAAAAATGAAGTTGGCAACGAGCGGCCCGTTTGCCCCCGCTTTTAACTCATGCTGATATTCCGATAGGACATAGGTAATCCAGTCAAATTTATCTTTTTCATTGGTTATTTTCAATTCAGTTAAGGGTGTATCCAGAATATGAATATGCGCTTGTATTTCGGGCTTTAATTGAAGTTTCCCAGAATCAGTAATATCAAACAAGTTTTTAAGGCGCCTATCACCCTCATCCGTTAACGGCCTATCCTTACCCGTAACCCAATGAGCAGCGTAGGGGTTTTTAAATCCACGATTGACCGCGTTTTGGTCCGGGGCGGTGACGTACATCTCAAAGGGTAAGCGGGCTTCCCAGAGCAAGGCCGCCAGACGTTGGGCTCCAAAAATATGGTATCCGTCCAGATAGCGCGCGCCGCTGTCAACGAGAATCTTTAATGTCTTCTGGCCGTTTTTCCTGGTCTCGAGCCATTGTTGCACCATAGGAATAGTCACCTTACGGCGGTGCTGATAAACACCATCTTTCCGGTTCAAGAAGTACGGTGCCTTGACGGTTTTACGGCTATAGCGGTAAACCTTGAGGCGGAAAATAAGATTTCTTACCTTTTGTTGATGGTCTAAAATCCGTTCGCGTACCAACTCAGCGTTTCTCATTGTGTTAAACGGATGGGAATCCAGGAGCCTTACCGCGAACGATTCCATCATAGTCACAACAGCAAGTACCGTCACCACGAACGGAAATACGAACACGTGCACGCCGTCTGTTTCTTCGGGTGACACGGAGGCAGCTGATGTCGTTTCCTTTGTTATCGCTATCCGTTCGTGATCGAGCTTATTCGGCATAAATGTCGATTCAATAATGACCGGTTTGGGAAGCTCACCTATGCCTGCGTCGATCCACATAAGATCAAAGCAGCCTTTGACTTCCAAGTCAACAATGATGCCGGATGCCTGAAGCCTCCTGGCCAGATATCGAAATCCCTCCGATAATACCCTGTCCACGCCCTCCACAAACTCGTCCGCGCGTTCCGGCGGGACAAGGCCTTGCCAGAAAGGATCAAAGACATGCGGCCACTCTAAAAATCCGGAACGATTCCTCCCCGTGATATTGGCAAAAAAGGCGGAGCTGCCGATCTTGGCCTCCCATCTGTTCTTGAGCAGGACGGCATCGCCTGTTAATAAATTGCCGGACATGTGATGACGGGTTTCAAGGGCCCTGCCGTTGTACCTTATGGTGCGGACAATCAGCTCTATCATGCCGGGGTTATATAAAGAACGTGGGGTACCTGGCGCCACTGAAATCAAAGCGTGCAGCGCATTTAATACACCCGCCACATTCACCTTATCGGCATCGATATTGATTTGAATAATATCTTGTTCCTTGTTAACCACTATCTTTGATTTATTAACCCCCAGTTTCTTTGCCAATTGCGGCATCGTAAGTCCGCTGAAACTCTCCGGCTGAGGATTAAGCGCCATGGTAACCCTCCAGGCGCGGTTTCCTTCTTTTTCTAAGAAAAAGACTCCTCTTCCCATGCCTCCGGTGTTTGGCTTATAGACAATCGCCGACGCCATCCTACCACCCAGTATCTTTTCGATGGCCTGATCAAAATCAATGACATCGTCGGGATTGATAAACTCTTTCCCGGGAGTCCAGTCTTGGATCTCAAGGCCTAATTCTTGCAGTTGGCGCAAAACCTGCGGTCTATTCAGGAGGAAAAACGGCTGGGGCTGGCTGATCGGACCGTTTCTTAAAAGATGGCGCATGACATACTTTTGCCCGAGCATAAGACCCAGCTCGCCTCTGGTTAATAACGTTTGAGAAGTTAACAGCGGAAATGGATTTTCAACCCTCTCATCCGCCACTGACCCGTACGCGATGGATACCGCCAGCATCCAGATCAATCCCAACATCTCCATCCCCGGCAAGCCGGCGAAGGCAAAAACCGCTTCTGGCAAGGATTCTTCAACGCGCTTGGAAACGATTTGCGCCTTGCCGAAGAGTTCGGCAAATTGAATGCTGGCGTTCACCGGGCCGAACTTCGCCTCTTCGCCAAATAGATCGGTCGGCAGGAATCCTTCCGCCTTGATCTCCCGGCCTAAGAATAACGAAGCAGGAACCCATTTCATATCGTCGTTTTCTGCGGGATTTAGCTTAAGGCCTTCGACATCCTTTTTAACAACAAAAAAGATGATCGGCGAAACGACGCCTTGGCTATCGGCGGTCAAGTATTTCCCCAGGCGTCCAAGCACATGGCCGGCAGTGAGCGATAGGCTTAATTCTTCGTTCAGGCCGCGCAAAATAGCCTCAAGCGGTTTCTCCAGGGCGTTTTCTTGCCCGTTTTCTTCTCTTGTTTCCGACGGGAAAACCCAGTACGCGCCGTAACGGCGGGCATCGCTTCGCCTGCGCACCAGCAGGACCTGCCATTCGCCATGATGACGGTGAAGTAGGATAGCCGAAGAGGCCTTGATGGTCGCGTTTTCCTCTCCTTCGATCGGCGTAATAACGGGCAGGCTCAAAAGAAGCCTGCGCAATTCCTCTAAGAGCGATTTTTGAATGGCCTCTTCTCTGCTCTGGGCCATCGCAAGGAACTCTCTGGAACATCGGCTCATTTCCGCGAGGAATCTTTCAAAACCCTGATCCGAAATCCCGAGCTTTAATTTCAATTCCTTAAGCGATTTGATTTCTTTAGATTTAAAATTTTTAAAGACTTCTGACTTTTCAGCATCCCATGTCAACCCGGCCGTAGCTAACGCCCTGGCCTGGGTAACGGCAGAGGAATGTCTCAGCATATCGCTGTCTGCCGCTTCTTGTATCATGGGCAGAGATTCTTCATAACACCTTCGCATCCCTGCGAGGAATCCGGTAAAGTCTTCATCCGAAAGCCCGGGCTTAACAGACCTGAATATCCGGAGCACTTCTTCGAGCGAGCGAGCATCTTCAAGAGCCTTTGCTATTGCCGGAGTGTTCGGAACCCGGATTGATCTCAAATTATGCATCCGGGCCATAATAGTCGAGTTTCTCAGAGCCTTTAATGTCATTTTCTCATCCGCCGCATCGGACGAGGCATCATCGGCCTGGGTTACCATCCCCAGCCCTGTTAGAAATACAGCCATTGAAAAATGTGACAGCATTTCTAACGGGGCTAGCGCCGCACAGAGTAAAGGCAGCGCTTCCCCGCCCAGCAAAATAAATAAGGACTCGACCGCCGGCAGGGCAAAGGCAGCTAAATGCTCGCCGATTTCGCTAAATTCGCCATGTTCAATGATTCTTATAAAATCCGTAAAGCTAACATTCGAGGCAACATCCGGGTTTTCCACCACATAAATCCCCGTGCCCCAACGCTCGACACCGTCAAATTCTCCGTCAACGATGATTTTGAGACCAGGCAAGAAAAAGATCCGCTCATGGAACACCGGGAGACCGCGCAGGATCGCATCGACGGGTTCAATGACATAGCGCGTTTGCGGCTTTGCCAAAAGACCAAGAATATTTGTCGGCTGCAGATAGGCGCTTAAGACAGCGGAGAAACTATCCGGGCGGAAGAAACGGGATGCTAACTTTGTTCTTAAGATCGCCTGGCTTAAGATCCCGCGCACAGCCAGGTCCTGGGCATACATGACATACCGGTGTAATATATAATCAGCCTTCCTGCTCTTGCCGATCCCTTTATAGACTTTTCTTAGTTGGAGCGTATCGAGCGCATTGACCCGTACCGCCGTCATCAAGGCGTCGATGCCCTGTTTTCGATATTGACGGTTGGCATCTTTGAATTTCCTGTTAGCTGTCTCGACAAAATTATCCATGATATCTATGCCGATCAAGCGGATCTTCCAGTACTCGGATTTTTTCCTGCCTGCGACATCTTTTATGGCCTGAGCGGCAAAGGCCATCATTTCAATAGCCTCGTTGGGCGAGATCCCGAGGCCGATGGTATAGATCATTAAGCGACGGTTTCCGGCCGCCTCTTTAGTTCGGACAACTCTTTCCAGGTCTTCCTTGATAAGAAATGCCTGGCGTTCGAGGTCGCCTCTGAAACCTTCAGCCTGGCCAAAAAGAGAAAGAAGATACGGTGTCTTTTGGATGGCATCGACAACATCGGCTTCGGAATATCCCAGCGCCAGCAATTCATCTAATAGGCTCGGGGGGATTCGGATAATATCATTTGTGATTTTCGCATGGCTGTGACCGACCGGGACGATAACACACATCTCTTCTCCGGCATCTTCTCTAACTGCCGCCATCGTGACAAAGATCCACAACGGTAACAACGGTAGGACAAACGCCCCGACATTATCACCCTCCGTCGACGACGCCCTTTGTTCGGGCATCAGACGGACCGTGCCTGACTTAAAGGGCACGGCGGGATTTTCGGAATTAGAAAATTCTCTTTGCAGAAGAACTTCATAGCCAAGACCGGCCGTTTCAAACAGCTTTTCCCAAATTTGGAATCTGTTAAAATAAACCGCAAACACGGCAAATCCTGCCGGCGTCAAATGGCCGGGAAGGCTTTTTAAAATCTCCTGCAGGCGGTCAGTATTGATGTGGTACCTTAAGTCAAATAAAGATTTTCTTGCCGGTTCGGGCGCATTCCAGAGAATGACATCGTATTGCCCCAGGCCTTCTAATCCGTTGTGGATAAAAGTATTGGTTCCTGTTGTAAAATTGTTGAGGTGCAGGTTATCACGTGTCAGCCAAACAGCGTCTCCGTTAATATCAATCGCGTCAACGTGATTGGATTTTATCCGCGCGGCGATCACATCAATACCGTTGCCGCATCCGATAACAAGCACTTTGTCATCGGATTTGAGCAAATCATACGCCTCTATTGTCCTTGTAATGCGCAGCGACTCGAACCCGCGGGCGGTGTCTTCGTTAGTGAACGTCGTATAAACAGTGGGCCGCTGGATTAAAGAATACGGCCTGCCGAAGATAGTGATGGTTACCGCGCCGCCTCTCTTTTCGGACGCACCCGGATACCCGTCCGATACCAGAGCCAATACTGTCTGCCCGAGCACCAAAAACGCCGCGGAGAAATCCGGAAGGAAGGCGTAGGCGCGGTCGGCCTCTGCCGACGCTAGGACGGTCTGTGTTTTTTCATGCGCCAAGACAAGAATCATTAAAAGGGCTGCTGCGGTTATCGTTCCCCCCAGTCCGTCCCACCAAAGGTGGGACGAGATCTCGCCGGAAAGCAAGGAATTTCCCCCACCAGCCACGGAGAGGTTGAAAATTCCTTGTTGATGCTTTCCGACGGACCACGGAGAGGTTGACGATATAAAGGACGTGAGTCCTTCCCGCAGCAGCCCGAAATCTATCGCTAACGGTAATCCCAAGCTTGCCTGCAAAGCGCCATCAGTGTTATTTCCATTTCCCTGACCCATCGTCCGCATAGCATTTAAGGTCGTAACCATGCAGGATGCCTGTCTCATTACTTCTTGCAAGGGAGACCAAACATCAGAGTCTTCAAAGTTTTCGATGTAACGAGAGGCAAAATCGAAAAGCGCCAGGTAATATTTCTCTGCGATGTCAAATTGTCTTTGTTCCAGGGCATTCCGGGCTTCGGCGACAAGGTTTTCACTTATTTGTTCGGCAAGGATTTCGACTTGGTCGTCCCGAGTCGTCCACAACAAAGACTCAACCTCGTCCATTTTCTCTGTAAAGAGAAAAGCAAAGATCAAGAGCATGCGTCTCCTGAGATCCGCCGTAAAGGAGACAGTCTTAGTAACTTCTGCGGCCTCTTCCTCCATCAGGTGAATAACCTCGTCATAATCGCCGTTGAACAATAAGACCTCCGCAATATCGTAACGGTTCGAGAGGCTTAATAATTTGGTGCCATCCTTCGCCTCCTTCAAACTGCCATATAATCGTTGGATATCTCTTAATAATTCTCTGCTTTCCGGTGAATAGAGCGGCATCTGACCTAGGCGGAGGTAATTAATTAATATCCTTATCTCTTGCACGATGGCGATCGGCGAAGGAACGAGGGCGTGTAATTTTTCTTCAGGTCCGTCGGGTAAATACCCGGCGACGGAAGGCGCTTGAAGCAGAAGCTTCAATCCTACCTCTTCCCTGGACCAGGTAGAGTCGTTAGCTCTTTCTGCGCTAAAAGCAAAATCGTCGTAATACTTGTTGAGGCCAACCCCTTCAACCTTTTCCTGGGCAGATCTTCTGTGAAGCATAAGATAGAAAGAAACCTTTTGGTCGTTGGTGAATTTAATGGTCACCAGATACACCTGTCTCGGGCGAATCATAATCCGGCTATGCAATTCCTGATGCTGGCGCATATTGTGGTACATGGGCCACCAGCTTTTTGGATCAGGGAATTTTTCCATGAATCGTCCAACCGTCATGCCGAAATGCTTGGCCAATATCCCGGGAAGTTTATTCTGCGCCGGCATCCAGTAGTTCTTCTTGCCGCGCTCACGGGTTGTCAGCTCAAGGAGGCTAAGGGCAAGGAAGGAATCGTCATTAGAGCCATCGCCCACATACTCAGCTCTGAAATAGTCCGTATTCTTAAAATCGGTGGGAAGTTTCCCTTCTTCAATCAATTGCGCGATAAATTCCCTGGCGCGGTTCGGGACATTGCCTGCGAACCAGAACCGGACGCTGCGGATCAGCCCATAGAGAATGTACGATTGCTTCTGGTCTAATTGATATTTCTTAATGACCTTTTGGATCGCGTTTGATTGTTGTGGGCGTGAGAAGGTATCAAAATCAGGATAGATTGAAAGGAGTTTCTGGGTGAGATGCTGGTACTGCCGGGGCAAAACAGCAAGAGCGACAAGCTCGACCGGAGGCGCGCGCAGGCCGGCATTATTATAGATCTCGTGGAATTTCTTAACCCGCTCCTCGAGCGGAATAAGACGATATTGCTCTCCTAAGCTTTCCTTCCACAGGCGGTATTGTAAAACGGTTGTTTTGGCGAGATCCTTGAGACGAGACGGGGTAGGCCGCTCTGCGGGTTCAGGGGTCATCACGGCGACAACGCGTCTTTCCTGGTCATCTTTAAATCCTAAGACGTCATTGAGGCGCTTTTCTAAAAGCCGTTTGGCGCGACGAAGTTCCGTCAGGGCTTTTCGTATGCCGGTTTTAGTATTGAGATCAAAGTATTCATCGGCATCTTCAATATGGCCCCTCGCCGTGATTTTCTCCGGTGCTGTGACCCGCCCTAAGGAATCCATGAGTTCTGTCAATTTCAGCGAGATGGCCCGGTAATCAAAAGAAGCGCCCCCTTGCACTTCTTTAAGGACTTCAATGAGGTCGAGAATGGTTGAGATTTGTTCCTTCAGAGTTGTTGCTTCCCCTTCCCTGCTTTCCAGGACATGAACAACCTGCCGGTCACGCGCGGGAAGGGCGGCAATCTGCTCGGGAGTAATAAATAACGTGCCCTGGATCGTGCGGAGAGGTTTCCGTTTTTCCTGCCTGATAGCGCCCAGCAATGCCGCAAAGACAAATAATTCCATCCCCGGCATAACAGCAGATAACCCGCCGTCGTTTCCTTCAGAAGGATTCTGCTGGGCATCTTGCTCTAATGCAGCATCGATCGCAAGGATCAAAGAGGCCGTACCTTTAAGCTCTTTTACTTCAATCGGTCGTTCGACGTGTGCGACATGATACCCGTTAGCCTGTATCACTCCTAGCAGGTCGCCGCCAACCAGCTCGGTAAAGAGCACTTCTCTTGCGTCGGGAGCTGTCTCTGCCCTAATATATACGGGCATCGTGTTTTGCGATATGCCCTGCATCGCCTCTAATCTAAAAATATGATTGAATGTCGCGATCGGCTGTCGCTCAAAATTAATTGCTCCCAACAACTGCCCCATCGCAAGTTTTTCTATAAATACCAGGCGTCCGGTTACATTATTGTAGAGAACCGTGCCGCCCTTAATGATAAATTTAGGGTCCTGTTTGCCATATTCGGCAGCGGCAGCAATAGCGCCACTCTCCAGATTAGAATACACAGCAGCGGCGAATTCCGAATGCCATGGATCATCGCCCCAAGAACGAAGGTCGCCAATGGTGTTCTGCATGACATATCTGGCGCCACGCATCCGAGCATATTCCAGCGATGACATGGTGAGCTTCTGAAGAGTCCCATTAGCATTGATCGCATACCCTTTTGAGGGTAAGGAGGCTTCAACCAACGGGACACCGTTACCACCGGCTTTTTCTAAACCTTCTGCGATACCCACCGCGGTGTCTTCGACCGTGAACATCGGATTCTTAACCTGCGGCTGAATGACGAATCCTTCTCTGTCGAAACCAAAGTAATTCTTTTCTCCAAGTGACGCAGCAATCGCCTCTTTATCATCAGGGCCACAGCATAAAATAAATGTTTGTTTCCCAAGGGCATCCCGCGGCAAGGCGCGTGCTTTTTGAATAAGGATGCGATCAAGAATGGTGCGCTCGGTCAACTGATTTCTGCGATCTCTGAGCCTTAATATTTCCGACATTTGCGCCTCGGTCATCTCGCCTTTTTCCAGGGCTTTGTCAAATGCACCAACAAGGCTATCGTGTGATTCGGGCGCAAGTAATTCTTTCAAATTAAGAAGCGCCTTGGGCTTACCCAATCCGAGGCGCCTGGCATCACCGGCAGCAGGAATCAATACCGCCCATTCGCCGCGTATCAAAGAATGACGGTAAGCGCACCGCGTTTCTTCGGATGCGCGTTGCCGGACAATACGTTGATCACCATCGGTGCCCTCAAGTGCTACTAAATTGTCAGCCTGTGCATGCGTATTAACAGAATCAAGCACTTCAAAGATTCTTCTTCCATGGCGCCTGACAAGAGGTTCTAAGATACGGCGCGTGGCGGCAACCCACATTTCACCGTCGGTGTAATCGTTCGTTGCAATAACCGGGCTATTTAAAGCGTTCGCAAAACTCTGCTCGCCTCGACCCGCCCTAATCGCCTCCACGACATCTAATCCTTTGCCGTAGGCATTGGCATTAATCCATTTGTTATAAAGGCTTCTTTGTCCGGCCACGGTAATGCCTCCGGAAAGCAGGCGCCCAGCCAAAGGTCTTAATATTTTCTGCTCGTCTCCCTTGTAGAACATAAGAACATTCATGATAACAACAACAGAAATATCCTTAATACGCGCAGGAAGGTTCTTCAAATCGGATTCGACAAATTCCAGATTTTCCTGCTGTAGTTCCTGATAAGGGTCAAGTACTAAGGTTCCTCTCCCATCTTCATAGTGCTTTTGACCGGCAGCACTTTGCATCAAGGCATTCTTTAACTCATTCATTTCATGAACAAGGGACCTCTCGCGCTCCAGCTCCCGGTCGCACAATTCAGATTGCCCGGAAGCAATAGCCTCTTCTTCAGGAAGCTGGATAATGACAAGCCGGCCTTGCTGGTCATAGATCCCGCGATAGCCGCTTCGGCTGCATCTGATGATGGCAGAGGGAACGATGCGGTCTACGCCGATAACCCGAATTCTCGGATTAAGTTCAAAAAGTTTCTTGGCTAACCGGACAGTGGCGTACGGGAACAGGCCCATGCCAAAATCCAGCACAAGATGCTCGCCTTGCGACAAGTCCACATGTCTTTGCTGCAAAAGATATTGAGCGAGCATATCATCATCGGGATCAATATCTCGTAACGGAGAAATCATCCATTCCGTCTTTTCTTCTATCGGCTCTTCAGTAGAGAAGAATTCGGGGAAGGTATTCGCAAACGACTGATTGATTTGTTGGGTTTCATCCGGCACGGCGGCAAGGGCTACGGTATGCAGTTTTTCCAAAAGTTCACGCTTCTGGCCTTCCAGGCTTTCATCTTTTTCCCTCCCGCTGGAAACATCTTTTGTGCCGACTCGAACGTCCTGACCGTATTCAGCGATAGCCTTAAGATAATACCCGTTAACCACATTGCGCCACACGGAGAGCGCATAGGGATTGCGGATACCCCATCGCACTTCATAACGCCTGAGTTCTTTTAAAATAATCCGTACGAGCTCGCTAACGGAAGATGAGGCGATGATCTTTTTCCCTCCAATCAGGGCAGCCGTGCGCCCAAGAACCGTCGGGTCACCGCACATCTTGGTGGCGATCATCACGCCATAGCAATGGGTCTTCTGAAGCATCTCTTGCGCATCTTCCGGCGAGAAAACTTCCCCATTGCCGAAAATGGGCACCGACGGATATGCCGCCTGAATATCCTTTAACAAATCCCATTTTGCCCGGGCCGTACCATCTATAAAACCATCCCGTCTCGTCCGCGTATGCAGGACAATCCAGTCGGCACCGGCATCAATAAGCCGGCCGATAAACTCTTTCGTGCCGACACTGTCCGGTACCAAAACAATCTTGTCGCCACGCACTTCTTGTTTCTCGGCAATGCGTGTTTTAACACTAACCGGTAGATCCGTGACGCGTTTGACCGCACGCACAATCTCACAGGCCAACTCAGGCTTGTTGATAAGCGAAGAGCCTCCGCCCTGGTCGGCGAGCGGCCCGGAGCCCATATTAATATCGATAGCCGAGACGCCTATCTGAGACGCTACGGCGGCGGCCTTTGCGTACAAGAGCGCAATCCCCTCGTCTGTTGAGAAGATACGCTCACGATGCAAGTGCGTGGGCAAGTCATGCGGCCCGGCAAGCTGCATGACGACATACTGTTCTCTCGAGGAGATATCCATGCGCGGCAATCCGCCTCTGTACTCCGTGTCGATAAAATAAATGGCATTGGATTCGTGTTCACGCGTAAAGATATTGCCGATACGCACCAAGTCGGAGTAACATAACACATCGTCGCCAAATTCTTCTTCGATCGTCACGCGTTTGGGATACTGGGTGACGATATCGATGGGGCCCGCCAGCACACGCGGCAACCTCGCAAGGTCGAGCCGTTTGGCTCTCACGTCAAGCTTCGTAACAGTATCCGCTGCGCTAACCGGATCTGTCTGCAGCTGATAAACCCATCTCTCATCGGTAAAATGAGTGATCTCCGGTCTTCTGGCACTGACGCTAAACACGCGCGTCAGCTGCATCACAGACGCCGGATTATCGACACTCACAATAATTTCTTTCTCTTTCTTGCGATAAACCGCAGGATAAACGGATTTCACGTCACCCAAACCATTATCAAAGCGTTTGATTACTTCCACGAAGAGGTGCCCGGAAGACTTCCGGAGGTTTTGAATAGCTCCTAAGCGAGACCACGTGAGGTAGCCCCTCGGGATAATGACATCAACAACATCGTTTCCTTCGGAGAACTCCTGAATATTCCGTTGGCCGAGAACAACTGTTTCCCGCGTAAGCCGTTTTTCCGCCTCGGTGAGAATACGGCTCTCCGGGCCTGTACGGATGAGATTACCCAAGTGAGAACGGATAAGATCCGGAATTTTTGTCGCTAAATCAGGCCAACGAGCCGTCTTGTCCGCCATGGAGGGAATGCCATAGTCCACTTTAACAGTCACAATTAACTTTTCAGGTGTCACGCGAACCTCAACAAAACGTATGGGTGTACGGTACACATAGGTAACCTCATTGCCATCACCACTGGGCCCTATTAGTTCGACGGCTGATTCCTTAAGGCCAACATATGCCTTGGAGGCATTAGCGATACCCTGTTCAAATAATCCGCGCTGCTCCTTATCAAGCTCTTGGAGTGTCCGGCAATTTTCAATGGTAAATTCAACAGTGGTCGTCTCCCAGTCATACGGTCCGAACAATTGATAGACCGGCCATCCTAAGGTGTAATCGGAAGACATAAAGCACCCGACCTCAAAGACTCCTTCGTCGCGTACCGCCAGCTTCTGCCTACGGTTCTTATGGGAGTGGATGCTAAAGACAACCGTTTCTCTTTCTTTACGCTTGAGAGGCAGGCCGTAGGGCGGGGGATTTAAGTCACGCAAACCAACTGCCTCGCCATACCACATTTCGCCAATCAAAACTAACGCATCAAACTTTCGGCGCACGCTCGTCTCTAAATCTTGGTACGAGTCGGCTGTTTTGATGGCCAGCTGTTGCTTACGATAATAATCACCGAGGGTACGTGCCTTTTCACCGAATTTCTCCTTTATAATGCCGTCGAAATACGGCACCAGGAACTGCACATCCATATCGGTGGCGTCACTGCGCAGCGTCGGCTCGCTCTTGGCAAAAAGTGTCACCTGAAAACCTAATTCCAAAAGAAGATATGTCTTCCAGAGCACCATCAGAAGTTCGATACCGACATTGTCGGTCGCAATCGCAACGGCTGCCTGGCCTTTTTGCTGGACGCGCTTTAGAACGGCCAAAAATTCATCGCGATGGTCGACAGCGCTTTCTTCTTTGCCCTTAATGCCCGCGCCGCGACTGAGATCGTCAGAAATATTTCCGGCGGCAACAGCTTCAAACGAATCGCGATACAGGCTCCAAAGATCCTGGGGCAATGCCGACGGCATCGTTTTTATAAATCGCGAGAAAGCCTCTAATCCGTTTTTCAGAAAGGTTCTCTTGTCGCGCGCGTATTGATCACCTCTTAAATACGCCCGGTCACGATCTCTCGGGAAATCTTCTATGCCCTTCGTCCCTCCGATAGTTAACGGTCTCTTTTCTTTGAGGGCCTTCCATCCCCAAACGAGATTGCCCAGATGATCGAGCATGCGATACAACTCCGTTTGCTCATCTAAGGCAACCCTGCCGAAATTCCAATCGCTCTCGTCGATACGGTCGGGATTATATTTCGCAAGAAACTTATCAAGAAAGTCTCTTGTCTCGCCTGATAGATCGACATCTTTGTCAGCCCGCAAATCTCGGGCATAGCTGACAGCATCATACAGGCGATACATATATTGGGAAAACTTAATCAGATGGTGGTAGGTACGCAAAAGTGCCCCTGACAGCTGATCATCTTCGCGCCGTTCTCTTTTTTGTTTCAAGCTGTCCAATCGATGCCGAGTCTCTTGCAATTTCTGCTCAAGCCGTATTTCTTCTTTGCGGCGCGCCTCGATCACGTTTGGATCTTCTTCAATGATCTTGCGGCGTTCATATTCAAAAGGCCAATATTTTTTGAGTACATCAGCCGGATTAATCTTCATCGCAACACCCTGCTCGCGCAAAAATGCAATGGCCACCTCGATCGGAAATCCGACGATGGTCAGAGGATTACCCTCAACACGATCAACGGTCAAGAAGAAGTCTCTATCCTGAATACCGAATCCACCCGCCTTGCCGTAAAATCTTCCGGCCTGTACATAGCGCTGCAACACATCCTGGACAGAAACGCTATCTGCGAGCGTTCGATAAGAGGCAAGGTGTCCGTATCCGTCTTCTCCGGCGAGGCTTTTGAGGATGGCAAGCTCTTGTTCGCGTAAAAGCTCATCGGCTGCTTTCATGTGCAAGTAGGTCAGCCCGTATCCGAGTCTAACCGTAGCCTCCGCGGTATTGATGATTGCGATACCCGTAACGGCCTCGATGCTCTTGCCGCAGAGAGCTTTCAGAATTTCAAGGGGTTTGTTTTTCTGGTGCAGTTTCCCGATAACATTGCCGTCGACGAGCATTGTCGTATCGCTTGCAATGATGATACCCTGATGCTCGCGGGCAACAGCCCATGCCTTTTGGAGAGCAACGGTCATCATCGCGCTCTTATAGGAGGCATCTGTCGGAAGATATTCTTCAATCTCAGCGGGAATAACGCGGTAGTTATCCTTCAATAATAAATCCAGAATCTCTTTTCTGCGCGGCGATTGAGAAGCCAAAATGACACCGTCACTTTCTGTCTCGCTGACACCGATTCGGCGCAAAATGATACCGAGCGCTTTTTGTGCGCGTTCTCTGTCTTTATCAAGCATCCGGGCAATCAGGGTCCATGCTTCTTTTTTGTCTTTTGTCAGAGCAGAAAGAACAGTTTCTGCATCAGCCGACGCGTCCTCTTCGGTTGTCATGCCAAGGAAAATTGCGAGTACGAAAACAGGCGGCATAAACAGCATAAAGGCCCTCAAAGTACCGTCGGGGCCATTGTCTTCAAGGCTATCCGGACGGTACAGCGCAAATGCCGCTGCCAAATAATCATCCAGTTCATACAGCGAGGTGTCGCGGCGTTTCACAATGGCCGAAAAGGCTTCAATAATACCAAAGATGTCTGACGGGTAACCAAAAAGCCTGACATATTCCCGGGTATGGTCGGCAAGCTTGACCGGGCCCAGAGAATAAATCTTCCTTAATAAAGACTCCTGCGGCTTAGGCAAGGACATGACTTGTACGATCGCCGTAACCCAGATATTGAGTTTCCCAAAATGTCTTTCCTCTTCGCTGAGGCCCTGGATTTTATCGATTGCCCTGATTTCCGCCAAAATTTTATTAACCTGGCGGCGCAGTCTTTGGGAGGCCGCTGATTCACCCTCCGCCGTCATGGCGGTGAGAATAGGCAATAGGGAGAATGCGAGCGGCGCGATAAAAAGCGTAAAGCTATAAAGGTGTTCGCCGCGGGCATTGAATTCTTCAGCGGTTAATTTACCGTTAAGGTTCAGCCCCTCGACGGATTTCTGCCAGTAGTCAAATGAATCACCGATGACGGAGCTGTAAACCTTATTGAGTTCGCTCAGGGCGCGGAACAACGCGACAACGTAATTATTGAAACCGACTAAGCGTAAAGACCTTAGGATCCTTGAAATCCTTAAGAAATTGTGGTTCGTTTCCGATAACCAGATCTGACGCCGCTCTTCAAATCTCGAAGACGGCTGTATGCGCACCTCATCATTTTCAACGCTGTATTCGAACCCGTAGAAATTAAGCATCAGGGCCAGCGACTTGAGCATGTTTTCCCTGAGTAATTCTCCTACGGGCGAGGACTCACGGAATACCTCTAAAGTTTCTCTCGTAAAGATAGGCCCAACAAACCTGCCTCCCAGACTGACACCATCAAGCCTTATATCCCATTCAAATATTTCAGAACTTTCTTTGAGAGGAAATAGCAATTGAATGTAGTTATGTTCGGTTTCTAACCGTTCGTCATCGTATCCCATAGCCGAGTCATCACCGTATCCAAAAACCTCAAAAATATATCTTCCTTTATGGTCAGGCCCGATCCCCTGGTAGAAATCGATCAAGGGTTGATTGATCCCCGTGAAAGGCCATCGCTCTTCCTCCACCGTCATGGCGGTTAAGGCCGCAAAAACCATCTGGGCGAAGATGCCGAAGAATATTCCAAGCCCGCTAAATCCATAAATCACTTCAAATTCACCCTTTTGGGCGGTTTTGCGCACGACCCTACCCTGCAAAGCGGCTTTACCCACGACCCTACCTTGCAAAGTTGTTTTCAAGATAGCGGCCTGTTCGCTACCGGCATTCGCCAGAGAAAAAGGTTCGCCTGCGGTCACAATCAAGTCCGAGAAAAGATAGGCACCCGGTTTCATCATCGCGATACTTTCACGAAGCTCGTATAATTCTCGGTCGTTTAGGTAGCGCGTCACATAATTAAGGAAGATCATGTCCGCCTCTTTGATCGCCTCTAATGTTTTCTGCGCCGTAACGTCACCGGTGACGAATTGGACCATCTGACTGCCGCATATACGCGGCAAGGAGGCTGATAAAAATTCGGCAATCCATGCCTTCATAGCCTGATAGTGCCGACTGACAATGTTATCTTCAATGACTTCGGGTAAGTGACGATCTTTTCGTTCGTCTAATACATAAATAACATCCTGAGGCTGAATGTCGCTACGGCCAAGAAGCTCTTGGGCCATCGCTACATACCTGCTATCTTTGTCTATGCCCGTAATACGCACCTGCGGAAGATCTTTTGTCGGGTCATAACGCTCCGGGTAACGTTCAAACTGATGCAAAATAGTGAGGGCAATCGATAGGGCTTCATGGCCCTTTGAGCTGCCCAGGGAAAGGACGCGTAACGTTCGTCTGCCTTCTTCGCGGGACTGCTGCACAATTCCCGGCAAACGCTTTTCCAAAACAATGAACTGGGCCGGCAGCCGGAAAAACGATGTGTGATGTTCTATATCGGGCTTTGCCTCTCCCGTCATCGCCGGCAAGGCCAGAGCCAGTTGCACAAAAACGCTGAAGAACACACCGAAAATATCAAACCCGCACAAGGTATCAGCTGGAACAGTTTGGGCATCAGTCGCCGAGACCCAAAGAATTTCTTCGTCAACGTCAAAGCGGTAACCCTTGCCATCCGGCAATGTCAGGCGCGCATCCATATATCGGAGAATACGCGGGATAATACTCTGGCGGCGGTCTTTGTCCGGCAGAACGGCTGCCACCAAATGAAGCATTTCCTCTCGCGATAGGGTTTCATGAATAAAGCGTATCCGTTGCACCTCCACCGGATAACCCCAGGAGCGAATCTTGTCTTCGAGATTGGTCGCCCGGCCCTTGGGGACAAAGGAATGCTTTTCCATAAGAGTAGACCGGACAGCGACCTGGTTTCTGGCGGTGGGGATATTGCCGTTAAGCACAATCGCCAGGCGCCCGGCTTTATCAATGAGCGGCAATACTTTCTTCTTTAAAAGCAGGTCGCGCTGATCGAAGGGAACAAATAATAAGGAATGCGACATCACGATCCCGTGCAATTTCTGCCCTCTTAAAACATCAATCTTCTCAAAGAAACTTCCGGTAATAACACTCAGCCCTTCGATCTCTCTGGTTTTAATCACGGCGGCCCGCCCGGAGTCTTTCTCAATCGCCAGCACTTGATCAAAATGGACAGCAACCCGTTCGGTAATCTCACCGGCACCGGCCCCTAAATCAAGTAACTTTCGCGGAGACGGCACCCCGGTAAGGAATTTATCAAACCCTTCGGATAGCCGCTGGCCGATACTCCGTTTTTCTACGCTTAATAACCTCTGGCCTGCCTTGTTCATTTGCTGCCAGTCAAAATATTTAATCGGCTCTTCGCTGCCTTGCGGCTGCCCTATCATCCCCATCATCGCCGGTAACGCCAAAAGAACAGAGAACGGCAGCACGACCATACCTATTGGCAACAGGGCCGCGAGGCCTGCGTCTCCCGTCTCTTTGATTGGGCCTTGGCTGTTCGTCACACGCGCCGCAATGCCGCCATTCTGCGCGCGTTGTTCCTGCTGATCGAGCCCAAGAATATAACGGATCGTTGCAATCTGGTCAGGATCGGTAATCCCAACGGTATCTTGTGCGTATTGTTCAACCACAAATTCGCGCCCTTGAGGAGCAGTAACCTGCAATTTCTCGGCATGACGATCGATAAATACAAGCACCACCTGAAATCCGCTGCCATCAATCATCTGCAATGCATCAGCAATCATATAGGCGGCTTTCAGCCGCGCAGCAACCGTTGGCAGGTGCCGATACATGTCGCGCAAGAGGGCAATCATGGTAAAATCATGGCTCGGTAGCCGGCTGCGCATAACACGCTCATAATCTTCGCGTTTGACAATCCATGGAATAGAAAGAGTCTCGGCAACCTCCCATGAAACAAAGTTGGCAAGTGCCTCCTTGACTTTCTCGTACAGTCCGGCAATCTCAGTGTATTCATCGTCAGTCAGCCATTGGGAGATTTGCGGAAATTCCCAAGTATGCGGATAGGCCGGATTTTCACAGAGAAGGTCGCTGAATATTTGCCGTAAGGTAACCCCGCGTGCTTGACGTAATACCTCATCGATCGCGGCAACAGCAAACCCATTCTGGTTAATCAAAGCATCCCGGTTGACAAAAATTCCTCGCCATGTCCTCTCCATCAGGTCCCATAATTGTTCGACATATTGATAGGGAAGTTCCTGTGCCTGTTCTTCTTCCTCAGTCAGCAGCCCTCCGTTTTCTGTTTCTGCGCGGTCAACGGTGATATAGACGCGTTTGTGAATAATCTCAATAATGCGCGCAAAAGCGTGAGAGAGCGTTTCACGGTGCGTATGATACGCTTCATTGCGGGCAATGACCGCCTGTGGCGTAAAGAAAACAACACTGCCGATGCCTTGATCCGGATAGCGGATGAGCATTGAACCCATCGTCTGCCATGTTTCGCGTGGGGCACTTACCTTTGCATCCACACAATTACCGACACTTGAGCGGACCATAACCTGCTCACCGGGCGCAAAGAGGCGGCTTTTCTTCTGTGCAATGTCCTCATTAACCGTGCCAAAGCGATATGCCCGGTATATCGTCTCTGCCTTTATGCGCTCAATAAGATAATCGCCGTGACGGATAACAACAAGCGTATAGTGATTTTGTATGTGAGCCGGCTCAAGGATAGTGACACGCCGACCGGTCAGCGGCTTGATGCGTTCTCTCATTGAAGTACGGCCACCGTATTGGATATAAGCTTCTTCGCCCTGTTTGAGCGTATAGACAGATTCATCGCGAGTGAACACAGACCGCTGATCAATAACAAGCTCAGGCAGTTTAAAGAGGGCAAGCAGGCTGTTGATACGTGCGATCTTCTCAGCGCTAAACTCCTCAAACGATCCATCAAGTAAGCAACGCAGTTCTCGTGCCGCTGCCTGTTTCCCTCCGTCGTTGGCCACCGCGCCCAGGACACCGGGCAGGGCTAAAATGAGTTGGACGAGAATACTCACCAACTCAAGGCCGGGAATGAGAGCGAGCGCGTTACTATTTTCTGCCTCCAGCACTTCCTGTTTAGTCCTGCTCAATTTTCCGTAAACATTTTCGGGAATGGATTCAAGCAAGGCAACCACCTCTTCCTGCGGCATGACTTGAGGCGAAGTTAAATTGATATTGACCGTAGCTAACCCTTCGCTTTCAAGCCACTGATTTATTCTCTCCAGGTGGTCATCGGGCGGTATAAAGGTGCGCATCAGCCTTCTGGCGTCGAGTGTTGCCTGGTTGATTCCCAATCTCTCTAAATCTTCAGAATCCTGCGGGTCAACGACCAAACCAAAATCTTCCCAGGCAGTCTGCATTCTCTGCGCCTTGGTTAATGCCTTTTGGCCGTCGGTACCCCAGAACTGCATCAAAACGGGATTACCGGTAAATGATTCCGGCAAGGATCCGGCCGTATTCTCTGTAAAACCAAACACCCAGGAATCAATGGTTAACCGTTCGGGGTCTAAGCCGAAACCGTAGGACTTCAACTTCGGCTCGGTACCCGAAGGACGGAAAAGAATAAACCATCTTCTTCCTTCTTTCTCAAAGATAAACATGACACCGTCGCCGGTAAATTGAATATCGAGAAGAGAATCAATGTCAACTTTAGGGAAGCGCTGGATGAATACGTCTTTTAACTTCTCCTCTCCTGTCTGATTAAGCCTGGCTTGATATTCCTGATCAAAGATATCCCTTAAAATGACTTTGGCCTCTGCCAGAGTAAGCTGCTTTCTCATATAGGCAATAACAATGGATAAGTAGGCACCGAAGATGCGCAGCTTCTTGCCATTCCCCTCGATCTCTTTTCGCTTTGCTTCTTCCGAAGTTCCCGGCAAGCTCAAGGCATTATCAAAACGGATATCGATCGGCGTGTCGATCTCATCACGCGCGTAGATCTCTTCAAGATAAACGGCTAAATCAACATCGCCTTTTTCTCTCTGCAATTTAGAGATCAGGGCCAAGGATAAGAATATGGATTCAGTGGCGCTCTTTTCTCTTTCGGCCAGAAAAGAATTGCCCAAAAGATCCTGGAAGCTGTAGGTAATGCCGGTGATGATCCCGCCGCTTTCTTCCCAGGCAGCTATAATAATAGGGTCGGGCCCGATGTTAACGTCTTTGCCGCTGGCGTCGGTAATCACAACGTCTTCGCCGGGGAATTGCCTCATCACGCCTTCAGCGCGGTACATCACATTAGCCAATTTGGCAAAGCCAACGGCCGTGTTGATGACCTCTATTCTGTAGCCTTCAGCCTTGCGCTTTTCTGCCCATTTATCAACGGCCGGCGTGGATGCTAACGTTTTTAAGACAACCATGGTTCTGTCTTTGGATACCTTCCCCTGTTTCATTAAGGTCGTGATCCGCTCGAAATTCATCTCGTGCAGGAAATGGAAAAACTTATTGGGAATAAAGACCGCGACCAGCTTTTCGTTGCTGACAACATTATAAATAACGCCCAAAGCTTCCAGCAGACTCCTAACCTGAGGAGAATTAACCATAACCTGACTAACATAGAGACGGTCATTATCCATGTCGGTATGCAAAACAATATCGCCGACGGGCATGGCCCGGAAACGCTCGGGGTAATCGGCTGTGCACAATACCGGGAAATATTTCACAACTTGGCCGTTGGATAAAACTCTCTCTTGCACCTGGGTGCCGTCAGCGCCTAAATCATACGGTTCCGGCCTGCCGTTTTTGGGATTCTCGGAAAGCTTTCCGATATTGCCAAAATCAGGCCGTTCCTTCGGATGCATCCAGTCAATCCTTCCCACCAGCTCATCCAGGCCCATTTCTCTAAAGAATGCGGTTAATGTCCGATAGGCCGAGCCGTGGGCACAATCGATATGAATCTTGGCGGGACCAATGGCCCTGACTAAGGCCAAAACCACTTCATCGGCAGCAGTCTGTTCCTGATATTTGCGGTACACGTGCATTCCGTTATGAGTCGAACGATACAGCTGGTCGGTAATTCTGGGGTCATCCTCGGCAGAAAGATAGAAATCAACAAAGCCGTCCCGCTGAATCTTCTCAACAATGGCCCTTTGGATGGCAATCATCGCCTCAATGGTACTGATCAAGAATTGGCTGCCTTCATAATCCATGATCTTTAAGCCGTCAACATTGCTGGGCGAATGAGACGATGTTCCGCAGAATGACAACACAAAATTGAAGAACTTGCCCATCGTAGAAGTATTCCAGATGGCGGTTGCCGCATTGTCAGGAACCACATGGCAAACAAATCCCAGGGCAGCAAGGGTCCGGGCGGTAATAGCCTGGAAGAGATTGCTGTGATACCGTACCTCATGGCCGTAATTCGTCTGATAAGGGAAGTACGCTCCCTTGTTATAAAGAATCTTCACCATAAGGCCTAAGGATAACGATGTCAGCAGCCTTTCAAAAGAATTCTTAATAACCCGGGTATCGTGAATATCGGTAATATTCATCGCATGCCTGATACCGGCGATCGCCAGGGGGCCTATTTTTTCATATTTCAGGAAAGAGCTTAAGAGGTTTCTTCCTTGGGGATTATCCGGGCTATAATCAGCCAGCATTTCTCTGGTAATCCTGAGGCGGATAACACCGGGTTGATCTTCGACGGGAACAATGTGCTCCTCGCCCCAGGGGACAGGATTACGCCGCAGATCTTCCATGATGGCATCTTCCCACCATGTTGTTTCTGCGAGGCCTGTCTTGAGATCGACGATTTCTTCGGATTCCTCGCCCTGACCTTCATCGTCCATCATCCCTGTCATCCCCATCATCCCCGGCAGCACCATTACCAGCAGGCCGAGGTCGAAAACAGGGATAAAGGAGAACAGATTCTTTTGGGAAAACTCCTGTACGTCCTGTTCTGGTTTCGGCAATTTCGTGACACAAAGAGTAAAGAAAGCAACCGTGCCATACTTATAGGAAGCCGTTTGAAGCAGCCATTTTAATGCCTCCACACCCACAATCGCTCCTCTACCCAGAGATATTTCGAAACCGCCAAAGCCAGCCTTTTTTCTCAAGCGACCTAAAAGCGTCTCGGCAAGAACTGTCTCTATGGATAATTCATCATCTTCGAGATTACCTGTTTTATTAACAATACGTCTGTTGTCGCTTTTTCTTCGAACAACATCATCGTTATCGACGTAGTATTCTTCAAATAATCGCCTCCCGCTCTCGAGATTTCCAACGCGTTCCGCTTTGAGCCTGTCCCCAGCGGAAAGCATGTCGCCGATCATCTGATAGATTTGCCCTCCTAATCCCTGCAAGGCCAGATTGGTCCTGACGCGGTTAAAGTAAATTGTGTCTAATGCTATCGCAATGGAAATTGTTTCATGTTCGTCATTTTCTTCGGTAAGCCGTCTGAGGAAGAAGGCATCGGAGTTGGAAACCACACCGTCGACCTCTCTTTGCAGATAAACATCAACGCGATCTCCGCTCGCATCGGAGATAACGGCCTTGAGGATGTAGCTGTCGCCGCCTCTGGTTCTGACCTTTCGACCGTCCATCGTCATTCGGATTCTTTCCATCGAAAGCGTCTGCATCGCCCCCATCGTCCCCGGCAGCGCCACAAAGAGCAAAGACAGCGCTTGCCCGGCAGCCAAAATAAATAACGGCCCAACCGTCGGCAGCAACCCGCCCAGGGCTTCTTCCTTTTCTTCGGATAGATAGGGATAGACTTCATTGGCAAGCCAGTCGCATCCGTTTTTCTTTGAAATGTCGTCAACCCAAGCCGCAAAGACCGTCTGGTATCGATCGTAATCGTAGAACAAAGAAAGCGATCCCGGCCCTTCATACAGGAAGACATTGGTAGCCTCAAGTGAACGAAACTCAGGGTGAGATTTTCTCCACTCCAGGAACCATTCCCGGAAATAACTTGAGAATTGTTCTCTGACAAATTCAGCAGGCGGGAGGGTTCGCTCGTAGAAAAACGGCTTTCTGGCACTGATAGCCGTGAGGATGCTTCCGGCGCCGGTTAAGAATAACGGCATACGGCACTCATTTAAGAATTTTCCGAATCGGCTAAAGGGAATATAGCCCGGCTGTATCAATAAAACGCTGTCGTCGTCTGTCCTAGTCACTCCTATGTCGTTGCCTTTAAAATTGAATACGGCAATCTTTTCCTCTGCAAAAGGCAAGCCTCTTTGCCTGGCAACGTTTAAAGCCGCATGGAGCCAGCCTAAGTATTCCCGGTAAGAATCAGGGCGAAGGCTGTAGGGCATCACGGCTGTCCATCGCGCTCTTTTAAGAAATTCCGCGCTCACCGACGAACCTAAACGCTCCGCAAATAACGAAACCAGTTCTTCGCGGGCGCTTTCCTTGTCCGCTATTAACTCTTCGTCATAAATTAATCCCGGGCTAAAAATAGCAACGCTGGGGTCAAGCCATGTCAATTTCCTGCCGAGTTTTTCTGCGTCGGTTGCCAAATACGAACGCAGAATCACAGTGTGTCGCTCGGGAATAAACTCAGACACAAGAATGCTTATCGGCGGGGCACCTGACCGGAGGAAATGCCCGGCCTGGCCGCGATCCGTCCAGTAAATGGCCGGGGATTGCCCGACAATTTCATCAAGATCGCTTAATCGTTCATGGGAGATATAGTGAATGCCGTTTATCACATTGCTATTTTCGGCTGTAACGAATTCGGGGAAAAGCCCTGCCATCAGTTCATAGTAATTTCTTTCCAGAAATACCTGAATTTTTACGTTCGGAAAACGTAATTTTAGATTGCGTGCCATTAACACCGCCATTCCTAAATCCCCGACGCCGTCGGTAAAACAGGTCGGCACAAAGTTAATGACCCCGCGGGCGGTATGCCACTGCGCGGAATAATCTTCGACTTCTCCCAGCGCAATCACCGGCAACGCCATAACGAACAAGGATAACGCTTCCCCGGCAGCCAAAATAAATAATGCCCCGCTAAGCGGCACAAGGCCGTAATAAATTTCCCCCATCGGGTCTTGCGATGCGCGAATATTAATTTCAGGAATCACGCGGCCGCCTTCGAGGTCAAAGGCCATATCCAGCCAGCGGCGCTTATATTGGAAGATAAAGGCGCCCTCAGCAGACGTATCAATCATTTCGTCTCTAACGGCCTCAAATCCAATCTGCAAAAAGAGTTGTTCTGCCCCCTTGTCGGAAGGTTTGCTTTCTGCCAACAAGGCGTAATAGTCATGATGAGCAGCATCGATATCGATCGCCCGGAAGCTGTTGGCACCTTTTATCCTAGCGATCGCCAGTGTCAGGCTAATAAGCGCCGCGCCCAATCCCTGCTTGCGGTAACTAAGATCGACCCGAATAGCCGGGCCCATATATTCCTTAAATGTCTCCCTCAAGAAACCTGTGTGGGAAAATGCCTCGCCGTCTTGTTTGACATAAAAGTAGCGAGACCCAATTCTATTGGAAGAAGTTTTTTGGTAGACATCGATGACGTACGGCACGGCCAACCCCCTGGAGGTCTCGACCGCAGGGCCAGTCGTTAGCGTAAACTCAAATTCCCGTCCGTCTTGGGCGCGAACGGAAAGCGTAAGATTCCTTAATAGCGCCGCGGCCTGTTCAAAAATCACGCCAACCGGCACTGCGGCATGGAGCCCCACGGGCAAGCCCGTGGTGCCTTTCTGTATTACCCTACTTCGCTCAAATACTTTCGTGTTTGAGCTTCGTAGGGTTATCCGCCCGAAAATGACGGGCTTGGCCGTGCGGGCGGAATCTCGCCGAAGCATATTCTCGCATTCATCCACGGGCAAGCCCGTAATTTTCTGCGAAGGCGGATAAAGAACCGCTGTTTCGCCCGAAGAAGAAAGGCCGCTGCGGCTATCGTCCCCACCAATCTTCCAGCAAGAAGAATTAAGAGCCCGCTGGAAAGCAGCAATTGTCTTCCCACCAGCCACGGAGAGGTTAAGACAATGCTTTTTGAAGATTGCTTTCCAGCGGGACTTGTCTGCAGAATAAGTTCTTATCATCAGCGGCCTTATTGCCATCAAAAGAACTACCAGGATACCCAAAGCGCTCAGAACCGGCACATCAGCCCGGTATTGGCCGGGGGTTTGCGAGAAAGGATTGTTCCCATTATTTCCATTGTATCCGTTGTCGGTGCGCTTCGGCTCAATCGCCGCCTGCCGACGCATCTCGCCGATACACTCCCTTATCTCTCCAGCAAGCTGTTCATCAATGGTAATTCTCTTCCCTTCTTTCGTCTTCATTTTTCCGCTGAGCGCGAGATCCAAATCCGCTTCGGCCCGGTCGAGAAGTGTCAACAACAGCGACCCGCCAGTAGGGTTATTTTCTTGGGCCAAATGGTACAATTCGAACGGAACTTCAGTAAGATTGACATTATCGCTATCTAGGCGCAGATTCCTTCGGGTCCGATAAACATACTGTTCTTCCATCGCTTTAATACCCGACGGCTTGATCAAAAACCGGATAAAAGTGACCAGTGGCGAATCCCCGCGCTCTTCTTCTTTAAACCGGGCTCCGGTGTCACGGATAAGCCTGCGTGCGATACGGATCAAAAGGCCTGTCTCGTTATACGCCGCATAATAATTCTTATCCTTAACCAGATCGACCATCCTGCGGTCGGCGGCATAAATCCCGTCCACGATTAAAATCTGCCCGTTCTTAAGATGCAGTATTTCTTTCTTCTTGTCATTACGCTTTCCATCTTTAAAATCATACGGCCCCGGAATCCAAGCCGGCCTTCCTTCAATAATTTTTGCGAGCGCATCAAGGATAAGAGGCCAGGCATAAGCATCCGGGGAATCAAAGTCGTATAAATAATCACCGGCAAAATCGTGGATATACTCTCCGGATGCGTCCTGAATCGGAAGTACGTCGGTATCGGGGTTAAACTTCTTAGGGTCGTAATGCTTAGGATGAATCTTGTTCTTAAAGAACCTGTCCATGGGGAAGATGGCAAATATCGCCGGTGCCATGTCGCAGAAAGAGTCGGCGGCGATTGATTTTCCGCTCGCCGTCGGCCCTGCGTCTAAGAATATATTAATCTCGTCATCCTCGGCAAATTTAAGAAGCCTGACGAGCATTTGATCGCGGCGCTTCATAAAGTTTCGCTCATAAACATTTCTTTCCTTCTTGGAAGGCTTGAAATAATTCGGGTATTTAAGAATAATCGTTTTCATCTTCTCTGGAGATTCGCGCCCTAAGAGACCGACATAATCATACAGGTCCGAATAAAATTCTCTGGCCTCGCTGGGCGCCCTTAAGTCATAGAGCTCGAGCATATCGATAGAATTCTCTGTCTCGCTGATAATCGCGAAGGACCGGCCATTGTGTTTGAGGATATAATACCGCTCTTCATCAAGCTCCCCGTGGATAATAGGCAAGTGCGCCCGCCGGACATCATGGATGCTGATCCGGGTCTTAGTATAACCCGAAGGGCTCCCCTTGTAATCAGGGATTGACAAAGGCAACGGATAACGGCCGTCCGTCGGGGTCTTGCGATGATATCCGGCCCCCGGATAGGGCATGCTGGGTATAAAGGAAGGCCTGGTCTCGGGGTTGATAGCCACAACCGCATTGTGCAGCCGTATGTAGGGCTCTGTTTGCCGGGTGATTTTCGCCAACTCGCCCCTGCGGGTAAGCTCGATAACCGCATCATAGAGTTCACGTTTGATCTGGCGAGTAACCATCAGCCTCCTAAGCCTAATGGTGACAAAATCTTCAAAAGATAAATAATAACCGTTACGGTAATACGGCCGGGAGAAATCAAGGTCAAGGGAATCGGCTATGTAAAGAATTTGTAATAACGGCCTCAAACGGCTGCCTAGATGCAGATTTTTACTGTTGAGTTTGTGGTGCACGGAGGCCAAAGTAATGGCGGCTTCAATCGTATCATCGACACGCGCAAATACTTTACGAGATTTGACGACATCGATAACGAGTTTTTGATGTTTCTGCCTTAAGGAGTCGACTTCCTGCCGTCGCATCAAATGCGCCGAGCGCAAATCTTTTTGCAAAGATTTATGAGCCTTGCCAAGTTCGTGAATAAGGGCGGCCAAGACCAGAATCCTCTTATCCTCTGTCCCCAGGTTAAGCTCCCGGGCTAACAGGAATGCTATTTTTGCGGTCCGGAAACATTGCTGCTTAACGCCGTCGATAGCGCCGGAATAGGCGTCTATAATTTTTATCAGAAGGCCTTCGAAAATACCCAACGGTCTCCTGCCGACCCCCTTGTAAGGGACATATCTTCTTAAGAATTCTAGGAATTCCGTTGCCTCCGCGCGCGCTGCCTCCTCTTTTGTCCCGCCAAAATGAATAAACTTGTGCTCTGCGGCTAAATCCTGGACCAGATACGACGTAGCCATCTTCAGGGCATCGGCCCTGGAGATTTCTCTGCCTTCCTCTCTCGCTTTCTGTATTTGCACCGCCACTTCGGTTTCAATAGGGGAAGGATTTTCTTCAAGCATTTGTTTTAAAGTCGAGAGGGCGGCGTAAAGATGCGCATCCTCCGTTGCCGAGGCGAGATACAGGTTGATAATCTGCGCGGGGGTTAAATTAAGCCGGTCAACCAAAGAGTAAATAGCCTGTTCTGTTCTAAGCAAATCGGCTTCGGGGTGCTTGCGTTGCCAGTGTTTAAAATTATTTTGGGCGATAAAATCGCCAAACGTTTCTGTAAATAAGCTTGAAAGCCGATTACCGCGCGGCAGGAAAAACGGGAACAGACACATCAGGGACCCGTCTTCGCCCTGGCCCGGCTTATGATAATAGTCAACAAAGGAAATCTGGTCTTCAATGACCCCCACAACAGCTACAACCACTTCCCGGGCGTGAGGGCCATTGGCGCCAATGCGAATGATATCCCCGGGCATAAGGGATATAGACCCGTGTAAAGCGGCTATATTTTTCGCATCCGCTTCTCTGAGACCATGGAGCATGTAGACTGAGGTATCTATGAATCTTTCTGCGGCGACAGTAATATGGCTAAAGACCTTCGCATGAAACCCATGTTCGGTATAAATTTTTAACTCGGCAACCGCGTCAAATCTCCTTTTGTCACTTTCGCTGATTGTTCCAAGAAGCAAAATACCCAAAGCCATAACCTTCCAAGGCAATAATAGATCAAGCGGCAAGAGGAGTGCCCGAACCGAACCATCTCTATCCGATTCTGCCTTAGGCGAACGGGAAGCGGCCATTAAGTCCCTAATCAACCTGGGGATCCAGCCCCAATCAACACCAACAAAAGCACCGAGCTGCTGGCTGTCGTCTCCATCTTGGCTCTTGAGTTCTGCTAATTCCTGTTGCAAGTGCTTCCTGATCTTCTTTAAGAATTCTTCAGCTGGCATGCCCGGATTCTCTATGGTGCCAATCACTTTCTTTTCCTTCTTTCCGGTCTGCGGATTAACTTCTTCTTTGGTCAAATAAGTCACCGGGGCTTCAGAAATTTCGCCTGAGGTCTCTGAATCAAATCCGCGCATATGAATGCCGTTGGGCCCGATCAAGACATAGGCGCCTTCACCGCCGAACTTTTTCGCCATACCCTTGTCGCATTCGAAATTGGCGTAATCACCGTCTTGCGTCATAAAGGCGGCCTTTAATTTGCTTAAGACATTGTGCCCTGTCAACCAATTCGGGACTTTAATCAACGACTGGATCCTGGCAATACCGATTCTTTCGCGATAGTATTTACAATGGTTCGGTTTGATGCGGGTTGTCGCGTCCGAATACCAGGAATTGACAAGATGAAGCGCCTCCCAGAGTGTGCGGAGCGGATAGCGCGGGTCTTTGATAACTCGCGAGATCGCCTCCAAGGCTGCAAAGATGTCCGTGCCTGTATACGCCTTCCCTCGATAAGTGATGATGATAGAGCCATCGTCTTCCACAGGGAACCAGCCGTGAGATAGCAGATTGTTGTAGGGGTCTTTTAAGAAGAGGTTGAAGTTTTCTCGATAGAAACGAGCCAAGGACTGCAGGGCAGGATTAGTCGGATAATTGGCCTGGGTGAGCTTGTTGTCGCCTAAAAGCATTGCGTTAATCTCGTCGATAACGGCAGTACCCCAGTCTTTATGGCTGGACCAATCTTTGCACCACCATTCAACCGAAGCATAGGCCTGGGTGTTAATGGATTCAAAGACCAGATACCACCACTTTCCTTCGGCAAGAGATTTTGATAATCGATCCTTAACTGCAGAGGTAATCGTCTTTGATAAGCCGATGGCCTCCTGCCAAAGAGCCAATTCGGCAGCATCAGCCCCGGCCTCTGCCCTGGCCCGGTGGACCTGAATCAGTTCCCGGACAAGCTCATTCCACCAGACGCCAGAAGTCTTGCCCATACCGTTTAACCCTACAAAAGGATCGGGGACTTCAATGCGTTTGAAATGGCCGGCAAACTTCTCCCAGCTATCGAGTTGTTGACTATTCCACTGGCCGCTATATTGTTTATACCCGTCGACAAACTTCTGGCGAAGAGTTGATACCTGGCCGCCTAAGAATTCCTTCTGGAATCTGTCCTGGTCTTCAATGTATTCGGCAAGGCGGGCAGTCCACCAGAGAAAATCATTCACGTTCTTAGGATCCGTGGCCCTCTTCGCTTTTACCCAAGCTTGCGCCCTGCGGTTAAAGGCGGAGAAGGCAGGAACAGGGCTATCGGTATAGAAGTTAAAGTTTTCATACCAGGGCAGATGAATACCAAGCAAGTTGCCAAAGGCCCAGAAATCATGGTTGCCGCTCACATAGAAGACTCTGTCGGGAGCGGTCTCAACAAGTTCCTTGGCCAGGTTAAAACATTTCATACCGTATTTACCCCTGTCCAAAAGGTCGCCATTTAAGTAGATGGCCCCATTCATGGTCTTAAGAGACAGCCCCTGGATATTGAGTTGCTCTTCAACCGACATGTTGGGATCGATCTGGCCTTTGAAACCACAAAGTTGATTTAAGGCATCGCTCAGGATAGCGGCAAATCTGGCGATATCGCCATGATAATCCGAAATGACAGCGATTCGCGGCAGGCAACCGCTGCCGGGTTTCTTTAATTCCTTACGGATCTCCCTGAGAAGTAATTTAATTTGCTTAATGCGTTCTTTTGAATCAGCCTTGTAGATAAAGCCGATTTGTTCATAGGTGTCTTCCTTGCCGGAGAGCGTCCCCAGTGACATAAGCGGCAACCCGGCCAAGAGCAATAGTTCAAAGGCCCCGAATAGGGTCATCGCCCACAGCTCATCACCGCTTCGAATGCCGGTATCGCCTTTTTGCGAAAGCGACGATTGTGCCGTCATCATAAGGGGGCTGGAAGGCTCGCCTGTCTCTTCGAGGGCGATGGTCATCAGGCCGCGGGAGTTCAATCGCGCTTTATAGCCTAAGCGAAGAAGGACTCTAAGAATTCCTTTTAATAACAGGTCACTGTCGGCATAACGGCCATTCTGTTCCTCTTCAATCTTTTTCAAGTCCTCAAAGAAACGTTCAAGATACAAATTCCGTAATCCCTGAACATAGAGATCCCTGGCTGCTGCATCTACGTCCGGGATGACATACCGGATACTATCTTTAGACACACCGGGCCGATAGTTAAACTCACGAGGAATCAAGCGCCCGTTTTTCTTTTCATATTGAGCGAAAGACGATTCCGAACCCAGAAGCAGCCGTCCGCCTTCTCTTAAAGCACGGGTGAGCGAGAGCCAGAGGCGATCCCGCTCCCAATAATTCTTATAATGAACCACAAGATTCATGACGCGTATAAGGTCGACACCCTGGGGATATAACCGAGCCAAAGTATCAAAACTGCCAAGATGAATCTTGGTATTCGGGATTAAATTCAAATGCCCGTCCAGATATTCCTGCGCAGCCCCGACAATCCACGGGTTATTGTCAATGCCTATAAGCTCTATATCTCTATTGCCGAGTCTATTACGTAATTCAAAGAAGGTCGGCGAAGAAGCCTCACCCGGCGCGCCCGGCACAGAACCAAGCCCGACATCGGCCATGCGCCTGACTGTTCCCGTTGATTCCATCTGAGGAATAAGATGACCAATCATATATTGATCAACTGAAATCAGCCGCATGGGTTCTGTATAGGCGAGAGTCACGCGTCCCCGGCCTTGCACTAAGCCGGCCTGATCATTCAGGGCGCCTCTTACCGTTCCCAGCAGGAATATGAGGCCAAGGCCGCTGATGTCAACCATAGCGCGCAGGTCACCTTCAGGCTCATTGGGTTGACCGGCTGAATCGGGGACAGTCCCCGCTTCGGCGGGCCCGGCCTCGGTGAGGCCCAGCAGGGCCGAGGCGGGGACTGTCCCTTCTTTCAAGGATTTCAGCGCCAGAATAATCGCGTACGGCCAACCGTTACTGGAATCCCAAAACATTGCTCGGCAACGGTTCCTGATTTCTTCCCGGCTAACCGTTTGCGGATCAAGCCCGGACAGTTTAATACCGGCAATCGTCACGCTGGATCTTCTGGAGTTAAACACAAAATTCCGAGGCGTGAGGCCGTGCACATCGACTCTATTTTCTATTAATCGTTCGATAAGCGTATTCATCAGGGTGATTTCAACGGCATTGAGCGAACGCCGGTTAAGGACATCGATAATAGATTCCTCCCGGCCGGGGATTTCCGGTTTTGGATTTATGTTGCGCGACCTACCGGAATTTAATATTGATGTTCGCGGCCTGTCGCCGGGTCTGGGTGCAGATTTTCCTGCGATGAGTTCTTCCCGGCCTATATGCCACTGACGCTGCCTGTCGGGATTTAATACGCGCGGCTTGTCGCTTGTAAACACAGATTCTTTTCCGTCTACATCAATGACGACTTGCGCGGCATTCGCAAGGACAACCGAATTAGCATCGCCGACAGAAGTGCCGGTAGATTCGCTCCCGGCAGCCTCCCGGTCAGAATCATCCTCTTTTTCTTGAGCTTCTTCTTGCGCATCTCTTACGGAAACAACAGGAGAACCGTAGCTTCCCATTTGGAAGAATAAGTGGTTTTCAGGGAAGCCGGGTTTATTAGCGGCGGCTTTTAATTTTTCAACTAGGTTTTCCCAACGTTCTGCGGAGGCGATAGTTTCAAGAACGATGCCAATATGGATAACCTCTACCTCTTTTTCGCTGAGAATCTGAGCAAGAGAGTCAAGAGCAACAGCCCGTTCTCTCGCATCCTTAAAAGGAGCAATAACCTCAAGGATGTCGTGAATAGAGACGCTGTTCATCCCTATACGGGTGAGGGTGTTTTTAAGAGATCGGCGGCTGGCGGCATCTTTTACAATGATAACAGCCAAATGCATCAAGAGCGCCAGCGCTATTCCACCCAACAATAAAGCGGAGAGAACAACAACCAGCGGGGTAAACACGTGGAGGTCATCAGTAATATCGATTCCATACTTGGCAGCACGGCTGACGGCGCGCAGGATTTCTTTTTGGGCGCGCTCGATTTCCTCAGGCGGGCACGGACGCTCGAGTAACTCAAAATAATAGCCAAGCTTCATCCGCGTATTTTGCTCCAACCGCCTTGCCCATTCAATTTTGGCCTCCTGGCGTATCGCGTTTTCGATAGCCCTTCTTTCAAATTCAACCTCGGGAGAATACCGTTTAAACTCGGTTGCCGTCAGGGAATCAATCGTGGATGTGCCGTAGTACTCTGAACGCATCGTATATCGAAGAATACGGAATATTTCCCGGGCGCGGTCTTTCTCGCCGGGCAAATCACCTATCAATAAAGCGGCAGCCTGGAAGTTCAACTGAACGTTAAAGATATTTCCTATTGTTTGACGGGTATTATGAATAACTTCAATAAGATTTTCGTAGATAGCTTCGGGGGCGTAACTTGTTAATCCGATCAGGATACCGTCCGGCGGCGAACGGGCCAGGTAAATACGGGAAAAATCGCGGCCAAAAACCTTGTTGAATTCTTTGGTGAAAGTAAGCAGCATGGCCTTAAATAAATCATCGGCACTGTTATAGCCAACGGCATAATTCATGCCGTGGCCGCCGACGGAATTCTCTGGTCCCAACGCCTTAAGCGGGCTCTCCAGCGCAGGGTTTTCCCTCACTAATTCCTGGATAGGCCCGTAGATATAGCGGGGATTGAGCAATAAAACGACGGCGTCGTTCGGCAATTTATCCTGGGCAACCCAGCTAAACCATTCGCGGCTCCCCAGGCGCCTAACCAGGCCGTCTCTATCCTCGTCTCTTCTGCGGGGAACAGGATAAGTGCCTTTGCCTCTTTTGCTTTCTTTCCCTGCCATTTTGACCAGCCGAGACAATTTTAGCCTGCTCCTGGCGCTGAGCACAAACTGTATCAAAGACTCTGGCTGCAATTCCTCGGGAGTACCCATCCCGTAATCGTCTTTGCCAAGTTTCTTGGAAATAGTTTTAATACCGGCCTCAGCTACGGTGATGGCGGCGTTTAATAACTGAACAGCCCGCCATCCCGAAATCTTCATGCCCGCCGGCAGGAGAACATCATCGGAGAGATTCACCGCCCAGAGAGAATGAGATATCTCTATGCCGCCCTCATTGCCTGCACTGCGAATCTCCTCTAACATCTCTTTTAAAATCTCTTCTACTGCGCGGGCATTCTCGGCTTTTAGGACCACAAACTTTTCATCGCCCCGGTCATTCTTCCAGATCACCCAGCTTTGCTTAAACTCTTCACTCTTTCCTATTAAAATTTTCCCGACACGGTTGAGAAACCTGGTTGTCGCTTCGTCCCCGTAAAGGTCGTTGGCCACGCTTACATCATTACCGTCCAGGACAATAAGGTAGAGCCGGTTAATTTCTTTTCGGTTTCGGTTGATGAACTGTATCGCGTTATTGCGGCCGTTATGCTGATTTTCCAAGTTCTCAACCTGGGCCAAGGCGACAAAGGCAAAAGCCATGTTTGCCGCAGCCATGAGTGCCTCAAGGCCGGCAAAAATACCCCCGGCCGGCAGCAGGGCAGCAACTTCACCGTCCTCTGCCCCATTGTCCGCAACGCCTTGCGAAATCGTTACGTTAAGCGGTATTTGTTCTTCTTCACCTTGCGCCGCTAACAGCCTTTCCCGAAGAATATCCACAATAGCCATAAAATCAAACGAGGGATAATAAGAATATTCGGTATAGTATTTCAACGCCGCATCAATAATTTCTTTTGACAAAAGAATATTCATGAGAGAACGCGGAACGCTTTCAACGAAAATAAATTTATACATGGGGCCAACTCTATGCGAAGAGACCGTATTAAACACATCCCAGAATAAAAAGAGCAATTCTATCTTCGTCATTAAGTCTTCCCTTGAGAAAATAACCTCTTCCGCTGCTTCGTAAGTGGCGACTTGTATCTCCTTTAGTGAAGGATCGAGGCTGAAGGCAAAAGCGAATTGATCTTCTTTAGCCACCTTTCTAAACAATGACTTTCCCTTGAATAAATGCCTCGCCCTCGGGCTCCCCAGTAGAGCGAATACGGTTTCCTGGAAATTCTCCGGAGTGACCGTCCGACGAGGATACTCGGAGCGGACATCGCAAGTCGCAAATTCACCGGTGGCAAAGTCCAGAAATGGGCTAAAATTACAGGTGACGGCTTCTCTGCTCATACACATTCTCTTATAAAGATCCTCCATGCTGCGATCTTTCGGGACCATTCTCCCTTGTCTTCTGGACAAGGTAGCCGCCTGAGAGGTATAAATCCTGGCCATTCTCCAATTCGTATCACAATAACGTCCGGTTAATATACCGCGATAGCCGCCGGTTATTTTCTTTTCTATATTTCTTAAGAAAGTTTTCCAAGCGTCATACGCCGGGGCGGGCTGATCAACCAACACATCGTGAGAATAAAGCACAAGATTCTTGAGAGTCGCAAGCGGAAATATCTTTCGAAAGGCCTGTATGACCTCCGCCATCTTTTCATAAATCAATTCTTCGTTTTGCCCCAACTTGGCCGCAAATCGTTTTACTTTATCGGTGTCCCAGCTTAAGACAACTTGGATATCATTCCCAAACATGTCTTTTAGCCTGGTAAAGAACTCTTCGACTTGCCCCGGGGTACTTTGGATAAACCAGAATCCGTGTGTGATAAAACCGAATGGGATCTGTTGATCTTTGCACGCTTCGGCTACGGCCCAAAACGATTCAAAATCATCCAGCGTATCTTCACCCGCCAGGTAAATCTTGGCGAAGCCCATGGCAATAATTTCACTAAGGATACCGGAAATATATTGCCTCATTTCCGCTTCCTTTAGGGCTATGGGTTGATGTGTGCTTAATCTTGCCGCTAACGCAGCACTTTTTGCGTAACAATACGAGCAAGCCCCCGAGCAATGTGTCCTTGCCTTCGGATGAGAGGAGTCAATCTTGCGGTTATTTTGTATGACAAAGGTTCCTTCCTTCGCAGGAACCGATAAATCTCCTGAATAAGAAACCTGCGCTAATAATTTCCTAATTTCCGATATGCCGGCCCCTAAGGAAATCATTTCCCCTTCTTCCTCAACCCGTCCGGAGAGGAACACTGCGGTAAGAATCACGCTTAAGCTATTCGCAAATACCGGCATCACGGCCAAGATCTCGATAACCGGCAGCAGGGCACTGACTTCACCGTCCGACGAACGGCTGCCTGTGCTCTTCTTGCCGTCATGCACGGTTGGTGTGAGCCTTTGATTGCTCTCTTTTAAACCGAGCAGGGTATTTTCCGCTTCGTCAATAACCTCGATGATTTTAAAGGTAACTTCGGCAGGCCGGGAAAGAAGCTTCTCCAAAATAACACTGTCGCACAGCATGCGCCTTACCTCGGCCACGACAGCTTTGGTGTCAATATCCTGCCGGCCTAACCCCTGCCTTCGCTCCTTAGCCGCCCGGCTGGTCCTATACCAGTTCAGTTTGTTGTCAATATCTTCAAACGCTTTCAGCGGTTTACCGACCCGGTCCGCCAGGTTCTTGGTATTTCTCTGGCCAATATATTTATTCATCAAATTCTTAATCACCGCGCCGAAGGCAGGACATTGATTCGCGGCCGCCAGGACCCTATCCACTAGCTCTTTATCGAAAGCGACACTCTTTAAAAGTTCCGGCAAGTCCAGTTCATAGCTAGCGTCCACCCGAACTTTTAAGTCCCTTAAAGCGAATCCGGCTGTCAGAAGTTTGAAGCTGATACTTAAATACAATTCGCTAAAGTCATAGATGATAACATCCGGCGCTTTCTTTTCCCCTCGCTTGACCGAACTTGTGACTTGCCGGGTGGGAAATAGTTTTGAGTCAATCATAAAATCATAAATGGCCTTTTTTGCCGCTTCCGGCAGGTTTTCAACCGGTCCGCGGCGCAAAAGAAGCTCCAGGGCTTTCTTTCCACGTTCAAGACGATTCCTCGAACCGGACGGCTCGAGTTTTTCGGTAATCTTTAATTGAGCCCTTAAGGACTTGGCCCGGCTCTTATCCTCCACGCTGATCATCTCCGGCGTTAATCCCTGGCCAAGAACAACATTAAGCACCACACCTGTTTTTAAGGGAATATCCTGCCGCCACAGCTGGCCTTTTTCGATGCCCGGCACGGTAACCGGGCTATCCGTTGACAGCATAAATCCGGAATACTTTTCGTCAATCCTCACCTTGGGGTGAAAAGCCAGGTCATAAACCGAAGCGCCCCAGGGTAATTCAATAACAGAAAGCGTATCCGTCACTAAAACCACGAAAATTCTTTCGCGCTTCATTTCGGCTTCGTAAAGTTTTTTAAAGTTCTGTTCGGCGTCGCTGCCCAGGCCCAGATCGGCAGGATCGGCCTTAAAAATCTGGTTGAACCCTAAGGCATTAAGGATGCCTTGTAATTTGTATAACCAGTGGGCCAAGGTGACGCCATTATGATCCTGGTATCCGTAGCGGTATTTAGCATAATTCTCATGATCCATGACTTGAATTTCCCAGGGCCTATTGTGGCTGTCCCTGTAGGTGATCCGTGCGGATTTGTAGTTCTTTTTATCCTGGGGAGTGCCGGTAAATTCGGCATACGGCCTGACGCCTTCGGCAGAAAGCTCTTCCATGACCCGGGTAAAGGCCCTGTCATAATGATTGGCAATGATCATGACCCTTAATAAATCATCCAGGGCGGCAATGGATTTAAATCTGGGCTTGCGGGATGACATCGCCTTTTCATGCGTACCCCAGATGCCTTTCATGTTGACTTCAACGGTCGTCGGTGTTTCTTCTTGAGCTGACGTCCGCATAACTCTGCGCCAACGAATCTCCTGGCGTCTGAGCACCGGTTTAAGTTCTGCTAATGACCTGACATCCAGAACCTTACACATGATAGCCTCTGTTGTCCTGAACTGCAGGTCATTGTCAATAGCAAATACCCGGTCTTGCAATTCTCGGACGATCGCGTGAAAACCCATTCTTTGCCAGAGCGGGATAAAGACATGCTCCATTAATCCGATAACAGCTTTTTTCTTTGATTTCTCGACCCTGAATAAGTTGCAGTAGGCATCGCAAGACGCGAGCATCCTGACCCTGGGATTGCCCTCGGTTAACTGCAGAATCATCTCCATGTAATTCGGGACGGTATCGTCGGTTCCAAACGCCTGGATACGGCCGTCAATATAGACATTCTCGGCGTTAATGATCCTGGCCTCAAGAATAATTTCGGACATTAACCGGATATCCTTTTTCCTCTCCGGTAATGCCCCGGCCAAATCTTTTAAGATAGCCTTCCGTTGCTCATTGGTAATCGTAGCAGCATGCAGTAAAGCGGCGGCAATAACAACATCATCGCCGCCCCATCCGGCGAGGATCTGGGAAACCGTCAAAACATGTCTTACGGTATTTCTGTCAATCAAAGAGCCTCTAAGAAGCCTGTGAGTCTCTCTGATCAATGCGGGATCTACGCCGGGATACTGGCGGTTGAATTTCTTTAATATTTCGGAGATGCTCGGCGAACTTTCTATCCGTCCCGCCAGCGTCATCCCTAAACTAAGCATGAGCCCGAGAAGTTCAAGGCCGGGGATAAGGGCCGTCATGGATTCCCCGTTATTTTTATCGTTTTCAAGCAGGGATTGCGAAAGAGATGCGTTGGCGGCCCGCGCAAACTCTACCCGGGCGTCAAATTCATCAAGATAAATGGACGACGCCGGCAAGACAACCGGGCTGCCGGCTACTACTTTACCTGCTGTCGGATAAATCTTAATAGCCGTCACCTGCACCGGAGTGCCGCGATGATAGATTTTAAGAACAAGGTATCCGCTCATCCTGACGCGGGGTTCGGACTCATACATCCTGACATCATACACAATCGTCTCGCCGGCTTTGATCGTGCCTTGCTTCCCAGCGGCATCGGTGATAACAAAAATCGAGGTTGTCACCATATCAATCGCGGCGTTGGCCACAGCCGGCACCGGTACAACGCTTTCGCCTTGAGGTGTTCCCGCAATCCGCGCTGACTCCGCCCGGGCATCAGAGAGGTCAGTATACAAACACTCCATCGACAGCCAGGGGCCGGTTTTAGTTTGAATCCGGACCTGGCCTTCCACAAGTTTGATACCCGTAATCACAAAGGTGCCGATGGCACCGTCAGAAGAATTGACAAAATAAGTCTCGCTGCCCACAGAAAGGGTAACCAATCGGCCGGCTTTATCAGTGAGCGGAGCCGACTTTACGGAAACTAAAGTTAACCAACGCAGAGAATCGTTTGGATTGATACACAATTCATTAAGGGGATATACGCCGGCAGCGGTCCCGGCATATTCGGTTTCAATAAAGACCTGCCCTTCTCTAAGGAGAATGTTTTTAATGTCAAAAGGAATGATAATGCTTTTCTCATCGCCCGAACGGCTGGCTAAAGCCTCGCGCGAGTGGATTGCCCTATAAACCTTAATGCCTTTTCCGACAGAAAGAGGAATTGCTCGTCCGGCCTTGTCGGTAAAGAACGTGGTTTCTTTCCCGGCCAAAGCCTGCTGCTTGGTCATCCGGGCAGATTTATTGAAACGAAATGCCGACGACGCGAGAGCCGCCAGCGCACCTAATACAATTTTAATCTTTTTGAGAGAAATCAAACGGCCGGTTGATTGAGCGGTAACGGCAGGCATCGCTACCGCCGGTGTGTCGACTGCGGCAGGCGCGGGCTGTGTCCGGACACCGGGCAAGCGCAAGTGACCGAAATGATCGCTTTCCCTTACAGGCTCCATACTGATTTTCCTGGCAGCTGCCATGGCATCATTAACATCAAAGAACAGAGAATACGGATGCAAAATGACCGACCTGCGGGTTTTGGCTTCAATGGCCTCGATTCTAATCGTATCAAAATTATAAATCGCCGTGATAATATAATCGCGAACCTTGGAGCCGCGGACAGGTTCTTCGGTATAAACAACACCATAAACAATTCTACCGACCCATACCTTATCTTGCTTTCCGGCGGCATCGGTGATGGAGAGTTCGTTCTCGGCAAATGCCAGCTTAGATGCCCCTGAACTGTAAGAAATTTCTTCCCGGACGTCCTGCTTGGACTCATCCCTTGATCCATCCTTGCGAGAAGACATAAACAGTGCCAGCGATGTGATGCCGAGCACAATTCCCGCAACGAGAGCGATGATTCCGGAATGATTCGTCGCCGGTTCATTCACGACAACTTTTTCCGCTTCCGCGGCTTTGGCCGGGGCTTTGACCACGATTTCTTCCGCAAATTCTTCAGCGACTTGGACCGGGGCCTCGACCGAGGCAGCGGTTTGGGCAGGCTGCGCAATGGTAATTTTCTGGCCGGCAAAAATACGGTCCATGCCCTCGCAAGATACTGCACCCGTCGCCTGTCGCCAGAATTCGCATACTTTTCCGTTATCGCCCCAGAGCCGGCCTACAGGCTTGCCGGTTTGTTTTAAGTAATCAACGGTGATCTCGCCCCAGGTATCATTCTTTTCAACAATAATCTCCTCGATCCGGCCGGTTTCGTCGCGGACAAATTCCGCGGCGCGGGCCGTGGACGGCGCGGTAAAGGCAAGCGTAACCAAGGCAAATAGTACGGCGAGAGACAATTTCAACTTATTTTTGCTGAAGCGTAAGTTGGTACCGAATCTAAATGCACGGGACGCTTCGATATTAATCTTGGAATCCCTTGTCACTTTTCCGGAATTTTCTCTCAGGGAATTTTCAAACTCCTCGACATATTTAGAGTAGGCATAAACCGGCGATCTGGCACCGTTAACAAAACGCACGGAAATGCCTTCCCGCCCGAACACTTCGAATATCTCTTTTATCTTGTGCGCAATCTCTCCCTGCGAAGGTTGATAATCAACCATCCCCGAAGGTACATGGCTCGCCCCGGCTAATCTGCGGGACGTGAAATAATCCAGATCAAAACTAAGGATCACTCCGTTTCTAAATACTTCTTTGTAGGCTGCGATAACAGCAGCAATATCTTCCGTGATGAAACAGAATGCGCTTGTTTCCCCAAGTAACATGCGCCCATAAAATGGATGGATCCAGAAAATATCCCCAACAAGATTAAGTTTCTTGATGTCAGTTACCCAGCTGCCACTCCAGCAAAATAAAGGAGCATTGTCACTGTGCAAATCAAAAAAGACAACAGGCAGGCCCCGTGGGATTTCACGATTAACAACAGCATCTTTAATGTCACCGATAATATTCTCATGCTCATCGTGGATCGCAACGGCTCTGAGCAGCCTCTTAAAATTGAAGGCCGCCTCGACTTTCTCAATTCCTCCAGCCACGGATGGAGATTGAGTTGTCGAGAGCGGCCTGTTGATTTGTCTTTGGCCCGTCAATCCCGCCTGTTGGCGGGGTTGACGAGGTCTCGTCATCCCGTCGTCTCGTCGGGATGACGGATCTTTAGTCTTTAGTCTTCGGTCTTTAACGGCTTTTAGCGCTAAATACGTCACAATCCCTGCAATCAAAAGAATGCCAAGCGCAAAAGCAATTTGAGCCAAGCCGACACTGCTCACCCCACTCACACCTAAAGCAAACGGCGTGACAAACATCGGCATGGGGTTAATGCCTTTAAGACCTTCCGGCCCCTTGGGCGCTTCGGGAATACTGGCCGGAGCAGCCGGGAGTTGCGCCTCAGGCGCCGGAGCCGGCATAACAGGATTGCTGACACTGCCGTCGGCGGAAGAAGCGGACTGCCCTTGGTCGACCTCGCTAAGAGCATTCAACCGCAAGACTAATTTTTCGACAAAATCCATGATCGCAAGATTAAGCGTCATTTTATCGGATAAGTCGGAAAGGCTTTTCATTTCCTTCTTGAATAAAACAATCCGCGACCTGACGGGCCTTAAGTAAGGGGTGTGTTTAATTCTAAAGATGCTTTGCAAATAATTCAATATGTCCCCTTCGCCGTGAACGTTATAGGAATGGAAAGATAAAACCCATGTGCCTTGCGACAAGGTGCGAATATACTTAAACCCTTCGGCAAAACTCTTTAATCCGGAGCCGCTTCTATAAATTTCGACATTCTCATCTCGCGCCGGATCATGTTTATATCTCCAGGTAAATCCGGAGCCGCGATGGGACAGCAAATCTTGGGCCTGCTCTCTGGTCATGGAAATAGTATTAAAGAATTCTTCCAGCGTCTGCCTTTGTTCAATAACGGCGTTCCATATCTTTATATGAGCCCGGGCCTGGCCCCGTTCAATATCCACCTTGGGCGAAGAAGCAAGGGCTTCAAACATACCGGTCGCGCGCGTTTCTTTTGTCCGGTATATTTCCCCTAACCAAATAAAACTATTCATCAGGCTCATAACCGACGGCCTTCTTCCCCCCATGGGCTGACGGCTGTATTCGTTGGCGGAATATGCCACCAAATACCCGTTTAAGATCCTGAACTTACCTGACTTAAGGCCATCAACCAGGGCATCGTGTGCTATCCGGGGAGCAAAAATATTTACCTCTTGGCCCTCTTGATCAACAATATTAAATAATTCCGGAATGGCCCCGCCCCAGACGCCGATCAAAAGCGCTCCGTTGGGGAGTGCCTTCATCATGAAGGTGGATGAGGCCTCAAGAAATTCATCGGATAGCATGATCGTAGCGGCAACACCCCGGGCAATAATCGGGGCTTCATTGATATTGTAATTTTCGATAAAGGCCATTTGATTTTCCAGGCCATGCTCTTTGGCAGCGGCCTTGAGACCGTCAAAAAGGGCCCTTCCGCCATATTCAAATATGCGTCCGCCGATAATTAACCGGCTATTCGAACTCTTAAAGTCTCTTAAGAAATCCTCGTTTTTAAACAACCTGAGCATCTCAGCGTATTTATCCGGCCCTTTGTAGGCAACCTGTCTTCTGACATTAGAGACCATAGGATGCGTTAAGACGGCATCGCGAAGGGAGCCGAATTGGGCGTCGATTTGTTTCCAAGCGGATTCATCCTGGGCCGTTTGTCTCAACAACGTCCCATAATCTTCGTAAGCCTGGCGGATATTTCCGTCATTAAACGCTGTCCCTTTAAGCGTTTCCTCAAGCCAGGTGGAGCCGCCCATATCCTGAGTTTGATTATCTTTAAGCCACAATAACAATCCCAGGGCATAAAAGGCCTTGATGATTTCAAAGCGGAACTTAAATTCCTGGAGCAGCGGGGCATTTTTGTCTTCTTTTAAGGCGGCAAATAACACGCTGTCACTCTCTTCGAGGGCAATGCCTAATTTTGCCTTGAAACTATTGATTAATTCGCGGGTTTCTTCTGCCTGCCATTGATCGAATAGGGCGCCGTTTGTGCTTCGGAGTCCGCCCTGGTTATAACTGCGGATTTTGTCCCGATAGAGCGTGAAGACTTCCGTCCCTAGAACAGGCGTGTGCTCATAAACACCAACGCCGGTAATGACATCGACTGTCTGGCCGACGTATTCGACCATATCAATAACGCCGCCCCGGATGATATAAGGCCTTAAAGCTTCCTCAAACCGAAGCATTTCATAGGCATAGGCAGGCGGCTGGTAGAGGCCCGGCTTCCAGACCGTGTGGTTGATATGATGCCGGACGGCTTCCGGGAACAGATATTTGGGGCCGCTGACAAAAAGTTCATTCTCGATAAATAAGATGTTGGATTTGGCAAGGCCCCGGCGCTGCAATTCCTTAAGAAGCAACTGGGACATCTCGTTATAAACCGCCATATGGACAACCCGGTAATCGGAATCGGGGTAGAGCTCATCAAAGATATAAACTTTCTGATCCCCATCAAAATAATAGGCATCGCCGTAATAAAGCGGCGCGCGGCCGAATTTTGTTTCCGCGTAATAGATGTCCGCGTAAATCGTCTTACCAATAATCCTCTTGGAGCGAGGGTCACTGGCATAATTCTTAAACACATGGTCAACCAGGTTAAAGGTCAGAGTAATATCCGTTTTGACCAGGATCTCTCTTAACGCGCTGCCCAAAGTTTGGCCTTCGGGTAACGGCGGCAGGTTGATAACGACGCCCTTGATGTCATTGTTATACAGCGGATGAATCGCGATATTGTCAGCGCCATTCTTCTTCCAGCCGACCACCAGGTCGTGCATGAGGGCCCCCAAGCCGCCGGTCATCGTCAACTGGGCGATAAAGCTGGTTAACCGCCCCACCCTTTTTTCTAATTTATCCAGGAGCCCGCGGTCAATTCCGGCCTCAAACTGCAAGCTAACAACAGAATAATCTTTAAGCGCCGGCGCCTCCCGCTCAAACCAGGAAAGCCCGCCCATGACCGGAAGGAAAATCAAAGGCAGTAACGCAAACGGCATAAACGCGCCGAGATATTCAGAACTCTCCCCTTCGACCGCCCATTTCTCTTCTTCGGTTTTATCGAGCAACCATTCCTTGGTTATCCTTAGTCCTTCTTCCAGACCGGTTAGGTCGCTTAAAGATAAGTTAAATACACGTTGCATGCGTGTCGTATCAAAGGTCAAGGCTGGCGGAACCACAAGCCCTAGACTCCTCATCTTTTCTTCGCTCATCGCCTCAACCGCGACAGGAGAATTTATGACTTTCTTGATTGCCAAAAGAAGCCGCTCTTGGGTAGTCGAGGCAGGGTCGGCCACGATAATAATCCGGCCGGAATCGGTTTGCTCGCGGCTTGCAGCGGCCGTGAGCAGTTTAATCAAGTCGCCGACATAGATGTAGCTATTTTGCCTGCCCGGAATAAATGTCATGCGTGCCTGTCCGTCGGCCCGGGCCATTTCCCGTATGAACTTGGGAACGACCCGGTCAGTTTCATCACCCGGGCCATAGACATTAGCAAATCTAAGAGCCTGGCCATGCGATGAATCGACAACAAACCGCTCAGCCAAAAGTTTTGTCAATGAATACAGCCCAGGGCCTTTACTAAAGGCAGCGGGCAAAGATTCGGACGGGGACAACAACCATGCGCCCCTGTGCGTCATTTCCGCTAATATGCGATCCCGTGCCTGCGCGACAATGCCGTAATAGCGCTCCAGCAGGTTCTCAGTATCCGGGAGAAGGTGCAAATCGGCCTCGGTAACAACGCCTTCTTTTATGGTGCCCAGTTGATAGAAATGCACCGTCGAGGCAAAGATAAACCGTTTGTTTTGCTGGCCTGCTAACCGGGCCAGAACGGCGGTGGAAACCGCGTTAACCGCGAGAGCCTGCTCGGGGCTTATGTCTCCTAATCCGCTCCAACCGCCCAGATGGAATATCACATCACTGACGCCGACCAACCGATCCAGGGCCTCGGCATCGGTCAAGTCACCTTCGATAAGACGAACCCTCGGATGGCCGGCAGCCAATTTCTGCCGCGTCGCGCCGTTGGTCTTTCGCGCAAGCAGGTGCAGAATACCCGTGTCGGATTGTTTCAATAATAATCGGATAAGCTGTGAACCAACGGCACCCGTCGCGCCGGTAATGCCGTAGTTCATCTTTTTCTCTTCCTTAACCATCGCCGCCAGGGCGAAGAAGGTTGTCAATATCTCAAAACCAGGCAGCACGAACGCGCCGAGGCGGCCTTCGCCGTCATCCTCGTCTCCCTCGACCAAGGCCCTTAGGTCAACCTCCGAATACGCCGACATCCTGGATAAGTCAAAGATGATGTTGCCCTCCGACTGGGCCGTCTCGGCGTTTTCGAACGCGAAAACCAGCATCCCATCGGCCAGGCGGACATCAGTGATTTTCGAATTCTTAAATTGCTGAATAATCCTATAAGGAAACGCCTTAACCATGATTTGAGGCAGTGTCTCCCGGGCCCTTTGAGCGAGTTCTTCGGAGGTAACAAACCGGTGGCTGATAAAGTTTCCGCCAGTACCTCTTTCGCCGCCGACCACCGGGACCATATCTCCGACAAACCCGACAAAATCCCTGAAATAAAACATGGCATTGTAGCCTGCCTTGGCCAGCAATATGAGTATGGCGATGGCAATGTCCCGGCGCTTCGTATCCGGAATCAAATCCCTTAAACTCTTCTCGTCGTAATTTGAGGCAAACAGAGTTTCGGTCAAGGCCGCCAGGTCATTAGTAAGAACCCATTTTAGGGCAGCCGCCAAACCATTCGCATTGCCGGTTACTACTTCATGCATAAAGCTCTTGAAATAGGTCTTAAAAGCGGCATATTCACTATCGGCATTCCAGCCCCGGAAGCGATCCCGATGATGCTGTTCATACGTTTCCAGGAGAAAATCGATTTTTCTGCCGTAGGTACTCACCGCGTAAAAGATAGCGGTTAAGAGCACACCCTTCATGAAAGAATAATCATCGCCATTGGTTAGGCTGTGCAATTCATGCATCAAATCGACCCTGAAGCCGTCAACGCCCAAATCGATAAAGTAGTTTAAGTAGTCGGAATAAATCTTTGCCCAATATTCTCCCTGGTCTAAATCCGGATATAACTGATCCTGGGCTTCGCCGCGGTAATAGACAAAAGCCTTGCGGCCGTCTTTAAGGTGCAGGATAATTCCGCCTTTATTCTCTTGGAATATAGCCTCATCACTCGTATCAATGTCATAAAGTTCTTTGCGGTGAGCAAAATAACGATAGTTGTCTTCAGTCAAAGCCTCCGGCGATAACCAGGGTTCAAAGTCGACAATAACTCTTTGGCCGCGCGCCTGGACGCCCGCGATAATATCTCTGACGTCTTGCTCGGGATAAACCAGGCTCATATCCGTTCTGGAGAAGAAATTACCGTTGCGCTCAAAAAGCCGGACGAGCTTGCCTTCATAAGAAACAATCTGCTTCTTCGTGGGATAGCCGATGACCATGGAAACGGTTGTGCCGCCCACCCTTAATGTCAACAGGATGCGGCAAGCTTCACCCCCAAAATGTTTCGCCTCAAGAATCTCTGTATCATCGCCTATATCAAAGTCCTTTTTTCTTTCCTGAAGATACGTTTTCAGATCCTCATCCTGCACATGCCTCATCTCTTCATAATCAAGGCCATGGACAAGCCGGGATGTGTACGAGGTTTTAAGCAGTCCGAATAGATACATCGTGGCTTTGATGCCGGTTCCTTTTAATAAATCGGCAATGCCGATGATATCGCGAACGGCCTTGGCCGGATGAACGGTTAACTCTCCGGCCTGGTTGATCTCTGTTGCCGCGTCGAGAGTATTAACAATCAGTGTCAAGCCGCCGTCTCTTCTTAAATCGGCTACAGATGCCGGCACAATTCCTGTTTCTGCTCTTGCCAGAAAAGCAGCGGCCAAAACCGCATCTTCTGCGGGCTGTATTCTTTCTGCCCTGGCCGCGAAATCTTTAATCTCCGCAAGCCCTTCTTGTCTATCGCCGTCTATCGCCGCCAAAACCATCATCGGCACCAATGCCAGCATTTCGAATCCGGGCAACACGAACGCGGCGAGGGTATCGTCTCCACGGGTTGTCGCATCCCCGGTTTCAGAATTGAACCAGGTGAGTATCCTGCGCGTCTCTGCTTCGCGTAACCGTGTCGACAGCCATTCCCGGGCCATAACGGGGTGCTCAATACGGAATTGCGCTGTCTCGGGTTCTTGAGCCAACTGGTTGATCTCGTTTAATACTGCCTGCGCATCCGTCATCAGGCGAGCGGCAATCTTGTCAATCTTTGCCGTATCGTCAGCCGCTGTCCCTTCGATAATTGCTTGACGGAAATGCACTGCCATGCGCATGGCTTCGTAGGCAACACCTTCTTGGAGAGTATTTTTATGGTCAACCAAGGATTCCAGGACGAGAATCGTGGCAGCCCCGAGGGAGCGAATGAGCGGTTCAAGGGTCCCTTCCAATCGGATACGGTAGACAGGCTTGTCACCGCCAAGTTCTTTGATGAGAAAGTTGATAAATTGGCGCGGGAACTGATAGATGCTATAAACAGTTTGGGCGGTGGCTATCAAATCTCCCAGGCTATCGGTATCCTTGCCGGTACGTTGACGATAAATACTTTTGAGTTCACCGCGCAGCATATCAATAAAATCATTTTCCACGGTGATGGCGATCGGCAGCTTGCCGGTCAAACGAATTTCCTTATAAAGAATGCGCTCAAACATCAGCCAGGCATGAAATTCAGCAAAACCCTCCATAAGCCAATGGAATAATCTGTAGGCCTGTACGTTCAGACGCGGCTGCAAGGCATGATGGCGTTCGTGCAGCATAACCCAGGTCAGCCGAATGGGATCCGTAATCGTATCGTTAATAAAATGCAGGTTTCGCGTGTCCCCGTTACGGTCGGTAATGGCCAGGAAGTGCCCTTGCGGTGCCTCGTCTGCATCGTCTATCAACGTCAAAGCCTGGCCTAAGGGTGTGTCATAGTTAAACAAAATAACGTTATACAAATTCATATGCCGCCTAAAGGCGCTGTTTAAAATGTTGGTAACGCTTCTTAAGACTTGCGTTTGCTGCGCCGTTGGGGCAATCGCTTCATCATTGATATGATGAATGAGCGAAATCACTTCAAGCACATCGCGGCTGCGCAAGTTATCCAAAAGCGCGACCACTTTCTTTAATTCCGCTAACCGTTTTTGTTTCTCGACTAACAAACCATTATCGATCCGGGGATTCTTAAGATAAGTTTCTAATTCACCCACGCGATCGCTCCAGTATTCATAGTAGCTGTCCAGCGTCCCTTGCCGCTGCTCATTGCCCTCCGCCATCCCCAAGATCGGCGCTAGGGCGAAGAATAATAAAGGAAGGCCCGGCATAAATGAGGCGAGGACTTCGGCGCCGGATCTGTCAAAATTGCGGATTGAAGCAGCAATCAAATCTTTTGCGCCATATCCACTGTTTGCCTCAGCCGCATGGGGAAGAACATCCAATATCTCCTCCCAAAGTTCCTCTATGTGACCGTTTTGGATATCGGTAATACCATACACCTTATCCAAAATACCGGGTGCGCGCAGGCTTTCCCTTAATGCGCTTCTGACGCCACGAGCACCATATCCAGCATACACTAACCGGTGCCACTCATTCTCTTTCTGTCTAGTCACGAAGATACCTCGTGCGGCATTCAACGGAAGATCCTCATAAAAGATAACCTCGGTACCAACATTCTGGGCCAAGCCATGGTTGATTCTGCTCAAGGCAAAGGCCCCATCATAGGCCACCAGCATCTTTTGCTGGCTCGTGCTGGCGGCAAAACGCTTCAGGGCTAATGAAGGCCGCATGCCAAAATAGATAGAACCGCGCGCCACGGTCCCGAGCCGATATCGTTTCAACTGGTCTACCGTTTCCTCGATATGGCCATTGGCATCTATACCTCTCGATCGGGCAAGACGAGCCAACCGATTTTTAATTCTCAAGAGAGTATGACTTTTCATTTTGGTCAACTCGTTTTCGGAAAAGCCAAGCAAAAGATGTCTAAATTCATCTTCAGTCAATTCAAAATCGGCCAAAAGAAGTTTCAGCCGGTCTCGATTGATCATAAGAGGATCACTGCTTAATTTTCTCTGAAGGATAACAACATCGGCACCATCATAAATACCGCGGAAGATATAGCCGTTTTTGGGTTGGAGTTGTTTGCTGGCATGTATCATACCCAGAGCCGGAAGGCTCATAAGTAAAGAAAAGACCTCCACGCCCGGCACAAACGCGGCGAGGGTGTCGTCTCTACGGGTTGCATCGTCCTTCCTGTCCCTATCATAAACCGCGTCAAGCATGTTCTTCAGTTGCCGAAGCTCCCGCACTCCCTCTAACAGCATGTTCAAACGGGTAAAATTCCACAATACGATAACTTTGCATGTGAAACGCTGGATACTATTGAGCCTTTCGTCCTGGCAATTCTCTAACAGCGTCAACAAATTCCCCAGCTTGGTCTCTGTTCCGCTAAAACTGGTCAGGATCCTGCCGCAGAAATCATCTTCATCCCGGGCTCCTGTCCAATTTTTTCGTATCTCAGGGGTCCTGGTTCTGTCTTCAATCATTCCTTTACGTAAAGACGCGCAAAGTTCCCGGACTGCTTTTTGGTAGGCGGTGATCTCTTCTCTAATTTTCTTCGGTTCAAAAAATAAGAATGTGGTCAGAACGATGGCGAAATAACGGATATCGTCAATCACATTGACAACGCGGTATCTTATCCGGCGCGACAATATTGAAAGCGCAAGCGCGATCCCCAGTATTGCCGGCCAATAATTTTCAGCAAGATTGACCTCCCGGTCCATACCGAAAGCATTCGGAGGAAGAATCGCTGCTATCGTGATTGCTGTAGCAAGACATCGCAAAAGTTTATCCCGGAACGAGGCATTATTATCCTTGCGTATCCCCGCCACAAAGACGGCGGGCCCCGCCAGAAGCAGCGGGGCAAGCAGGCCCGCCATCACCGCGGGCAGGACGGAAAGTAGGCCGAATATTTCCTCACCCGGCACAAAGGCGGCGAGGGTGATTTCTTCTTCGGCTTCATTGGCGGTTGTATCAAAATGGGTACTTGCCGCATCGTTGGCGGGGCCGTTTTCTACTAACGCCTTAAATGCCGGGTTAGCTGACAGCCATTTTGAGAATTGACTAACGGCCTGCTGCGGGTCGGCCCTGAACATATCCGTAATTCTAGACGGTAAAGGCTGAACATCGGAAACCGCGTATTGGGAATAATAGGTTAACATGGCACGGAGGATCTCTTCGGACAATAGAATATCTACCAGCTTCCGCGGTATGCTCTTTGGCTTAAATTCACCGGCCTGATCCCTGTTATCCGATGCCGCCAGGTTGATAATGTCCTCGAATAGATAAAGCAGTTCTATTTTTGTCATTAAGCCTTCGTCTGAAAAGATAACATATTCCGCCTGCTCAAAAGAGACTACTTCTTTACCTTTTAGGGCGCTGTCTAAGCTTAACGCAAAAGCAAATTGTTTTACTTTAGCCTCGCTTCTTTCTTTTTCCTCCCCGACAAATAGGTGTCTGAACCTCGGGCGCTCAAAGAAAGACAGGAGAATATCTTTAAAGTTTTGCGGCGCAACCTTCTTACGAAGGTATTCCGAACGAGTGGGGCACGTCGCCAGCTCTCTTAAAGGAAGATCCAAGAAGGGCTCAAAGGTGCATGGCTTGATTTTGGAAAGTTTTGCGATAAGCCGAGTTAAAAGAACTTCCATGCTATACCCTCGGGGAACTGCCTTTCCCAATCGTCTGGCCGCCTCTACCGATTTCCGGGTCGCATAGAATATTGTTCCTATAGATATTTCATGGACTTGCATACGCGGTCTTCCAAGACGTTTAAGATGCCCTTGCAGCCTTGATTCAAAATCCAGGTAGGCACTACGGTCATCGTACATGTACTCATGGGGCCGGATTTTAGGATATTGCGAGAATTCTTCTCTAAAAATAGCTAAGACCTTGGCCATGCGCGCATACACTTCGTCTTCATCCAACTTCATTGTCTTGGCCATTCTTTTCACGGCATAAGAATCCCAGCTTAAGTTCATCCTGAATTCATTTTGAAGCAGATTATTCAGCCTCTTAAAGAATGGCTGGGCTTCTTCGATGTGCTCGACAAGCCAGAAACCGTTCGTGGTAAATTCCAGTGAGAAATAATTATCTCTGAGGCCCTGCGGGTGCTTGTCCCGGTACTCGGCCACCACTTCCATGACATCCCAGAAAGATTCCTGGTCGTCGAGAGTATCCTCGCCAACAAGGTAGATGTGATACATTTGCATATTGGAAACTGCTTCGTTAATAATGCCGGAGATATACGCCCGCCTTTCTTGTTTGTCGCCTCTGTCGCCTGCTGTGGCGGAATTGGATACCTTGCGTCTTTCGCTGATGGTTTTTCCGAGATAACAAAACGAGCAGCGGCCGGAACACGGTTTTCCCGTACGATTAGTCTGAATCATAAGCGTACGGTCATACGAAGACGCGATAGATCCTTCATATCTGACTTTATCCAGCAATGCCTGAAGACGATTGACAACTAATTGTCTGTCCTCTATCTGGCCCATCGCCATCCCCAAGTTAATGAGCTGCCCGAGGGCCAGGAGTAAAGAAATCCCCGGCACGAAGGCGTGGGAATCGGTCTCTGCCTGATCCTTAGAGGAATCAACGAGCGTATAAGCAATTTTTATGCGGTTCACTTGCACCCGTTCAATAACCACATCAAATAGCTCGCGAGGCGCATCTGTTTTTGAGTCGGTGTAGGTAATCTGTGAGGTTAAGAAGATTCTAAAATCAAATTTTCCGCTTGCCAAAAACGGTTCAACTTTCCACGCGCCCATCCCTTCAAGCACGACAACATCGTACCTTCCCGAATTAACCGCTTCATCAACAGCTTTTGCCGCCTGATCATAATTCCAAAAGTCGTGCCCCGTATCACTATGCCTGGCTTTGACAAGATAACGATCGAGATGAACAATCTTATAGGTGTACGGCCTGCGGTGAAAGAGGGTTCGAAATGCTTGGGCGAGAGAGCTCTTGCCGGTATTTTCATCGCCGTCCAAAAGCGCAAGGATTGGCCTCTTCCGGTTAAGTTCATCGATGCGCCGGATCATTTTTTCAAAGACCGATTTAAACGTGTCCGATGACTGGAGGACACTGGCTAAGACCATGAGACGGATTGCTATCCGGGTGAGAGGAATCATTAAAATAAGAATTCCGACAAACCCGAAAATAATTCCGATCGCTACGATTGGCCACGGCAGGGAAGCGGCGAGAACACCATCAGTTGACGGGGTCTCTGCCACCGGCCTGTACACTCTCATGCCGCTCTCATAGAGTTTGCAGTACGGGCTCGCGGGAGGCAAAACCATATCAATATGTTTAAACAACTCCGGCGACGGAAGTCCGCGCACCACGCTACCGGTGAGTAGATATCCGTGGTCCAATACCTGTCCGCGGATCACTCTCCAAAAAGAGTCTCGCGTCGCAAGAATACCGCCAAAACCCGGATTTTGAACAAGCACGACCGGAAAACGCTCCGTGATGCCGGCTAAATCTCCGACCAGAAAACGAATGTTAAATGCCCTATTCCGAAGCCACGGGGCAACAAATTTCTCTCCTCCGAATACAATACTCGCGGTCATTTGCCGGTCGGTCTCGGAATCGACAACTACCGAAGACCGGGACATGTCCACGTCGGGGAAGCGTTCTTCAATCGCCTGCCTTATTTGAACGGCCATATCCGTAAGGGAACTCGGGAGAACCCGTCCCACCATCGTAATCTCTGAAGGGTCAAAGCAATCCACATAAACAAGCTCTTTAAGTTGCGGGAACATCCAAGCCAGCATCCGCAAGCTGTTGAGGTCAACCTCGCTGGCCGGATAATACAACGGGCCCTTGAATGTACGCCTGAATTCTTCAAAAGATTCAGATTCGGTAGTATCCCTTCCCTGCATCGTCCCTGCCAACGGCAATAATCCAATAAGAGAAATACCCGACAACATGAAGAGCGCGAATCCATGCAAAGTGCCGGTTTGACCCGACTGACTATCTTGTATACTCTTAGCCGCCGGCGTCCCCCAAATCTCATCGATGGCTGCAGCTGCTGCCACACGAACCGCAGGACTGCCATTATTAGCGGCATTATATAATACGGTATACAGATTGGCGTCTTCCCGGTCGCCGATATGGCCCAAGGAACGAGCAGCCTCAACGCGCACGCTTGATTCAAGATCCGACTGAAGCTTGGCAATAAGCGCGGGAACTGCCGTCTGGTACTGCTGGTCAACCATGGTAATCCCCAAGCTGCGGGCGGCAATAACGCCTAAGGCCTCGGCGGCTTTGATTCTGATCGTGATATCGACGCTGTTAAGCTTCGTAACCAAAGCGTTGATGGCATTCTGGTCCCTGGCGCCAAAATCTTTAATAACGGAAATGGCTGTCGACTGGGCGCGCAGTTCAGAGTTGGCAATCAACTCCAAGGCAATGGTTAATTCCTGGCCCAGCTGGCGGCGGATTAAAATCTCCAGGCCTTGCTGAGCGCCGTCTTCGATATCATTGTCTCCGTTAGAGAGCGTCGTAACCAGCAGAGTATAACCGGCTTCAAAAGTGGCAACCTCGCCCAAGAGGCGCGCGGACCATTTGCGAACGATAGGCGACGCGGCCGTATTATTCAGAGTTGTGACCAGAGTCTCGGTTGTGATTGTCTGGGCGATGACACCTAATTCCGCTAATTCTTGATAGGCGGCTGAGGCCAAGGTCTCTTCTTGGTTGGAATTGGTCAGCGTGTCAATGCGAGGCTGAATAACATTAGTTTGGACTAATATAAGTTCTTCATCGTTATTTCTAACAACGACCGCGGCAACGATAGTCTTCTCATCTGCCCACGTATATTCATCAATGTGTTCAAGGGCTTTAAGAAAATCTTCTGCGGTCCAAGTTGCGATATTCTTGACATCAGGTAATGTGGGAACCGGCTTCGTGGGATTATCCGAACAGCCCGGCAAAGAAACCAATAAGACCGGCGCGGCAATAGGCGTTAAAGCGACCATCACAGTTAACAACAATGAAATAACGCGATTGCGGATAGCGCGAACGAATTTAAATGTTTTTAAAGAAGAGGCCGCACCAGTATGAACTCCAAATCCACCAGCCACGGTTGGGGTTGAAGGTACTGGTTGCGGCCCTTTAAAGATCAGGGCCGAGGCAGGAGTCTTTCCAGCCACGGTTGGAGTCACCGCCAACGGCCCTTGGTTAAAATCAGAAGCCGCACCAGCAATGGTCCCAAATCTTCCAGCCACGGATGAAAGTGGGGTTGCCGGTAGCGGCTCTAAGTCTTGTGTCTTTAGTCTTTGGTCTGCAGTCTGTTGTCTTTCGCTTGTGCCCGGCGCAGCAGTCGTTTTCGCAAACCATTTTCTGTAAATAGCAATAACGCCAAATCCTACAGCAGCAACAACGGCAAGGATTAAAGCTGCCTTGCTCACATTCACCGCCAAAACGAAGGGTAACATGATGGGATGAATGCCATGGAGGCCGGGATTTTGCGGTGACGTTCCCGGAGTTGGCGGCAGAGAAGGCGTGCGGCCCGTGGGAACGTTGGGTAAAGCAGCTCCTCCCATTCTTTCGCTCACAGCATCGCTTACATGACCCGGTATTGCTCCTTCCCGAACGAGCTCTCTTAATCCTGCGAGAATATACTGCCTGCCTTCTTCTAATAATCTTTCGTCTTCGATTCTTTCTTGAGCAGCAACAGCGCGGTTCTTGCGGCTCGCAAATTTAATCAAATTCCTTATACTCCTGCAGAGGGAAACAAATCCAAAGATGCCGAGACCGACTGAAGAGACCAGGGCTGGTCCAAACCACGCGAATGTGACGCCGGCAAAAACGAAAATGCCCGTATAAAGGGCGATAGCCTTACGACGGATATCTTTAGGGAAAACGAGGGCTACCGTTAATCCCACGGCATACACGACGCCAATAACTAAAACCAGGACTCCGGTGAGAAGAAAATCAACCGCGCGCAGATTTGCATCCCGGCCAAGTTCATTGGATTGAGCCGCCACGCGTTTAACCCGCGCCTCAGGCGACGGATATCTGTTGGTCAGCCACTGAATAACCGGCTCGAGAACAGGAATGCGGGATTTGCAGATGATAATGATTCGATTGATTCTTAATACTTTATGAACCGCATCGCTAAGATCGGTAATCCCGATTTGAGCGAGGGCTTCGACTATCTGGGCATCAACGCTGAATTCTTCCTGCCGGGACAACGGTGCGATGAATTTACGAATCCGGTATAGGATCATCGGGGTTTTTCGTTCACGCTTAAGATGAACGATCTCATGCCCCAGAAGATATGCCATGGCTTTTTCGTTAATCGCATTAAATCCGTGGCGTATAGATTCCCAGCCCAAAAGGATCTCGGCGCGGTTATTCTCAGATCTGAGCTGAGCCCCGTAGAGGCCTTGTTCAACACGGATGGTTAGAATCGTACCCCACGGCAGGCGAATCACCGGCAATAGTTTTCCGAGAAAATCTTTGATCATGTCTTCAATCAGCCGCTCTTGAAACCGTGAAAAACGGCCAGAGAATACAATAGTGACTTCCCGAGCGGTCAAATAGTTCGGAAGCCCACCAACCCAGGGGGCCGGAGTTTGAGAAGCATTCCTTTCGACCAGCCACCGGCAGGCCAAAATACCCACGCCGACCATCGCCAGCGCCATCAAGGCAAAGATCTCCAGTCCCGGGAGAATAGCGCCTAAGGAGTCATCATCTTCTCCAAAATAAACTATGCCGCCTAAGACTTGCATAATCTTTCTTTGCAATGCGGCTGTCGCGTCAGACGGGCTCTTGACCGGCAGGAAACCTGTTGTTCTGTCAACGGTCACAAATAAAGAGTTTAAGAGAATCGTGATATCCCCTAAAAGATAGGTATCGGGTTGATAGACCGAGGTTACAAGAAGGACAGAGCCGGTATGGGTTTCTTTGATGGTCCACTCTCTGCCGTCGGGCAGTTCGATCTTTCTTAAGATACCGTCTTTGTCCTCTGATCTCCTCATCTCCTCACTCTGGTCAACCAGGGACCGCAGCTCTCTATTATCCGTAATATCCTCGGTGATATCTTTTACCGCGAGGTAAGGAAGGTGCATTTGTCTTTTCATCTCGCGGATTCTTTCGACCAATTCGCTCCGCTCTAACGCATCCATCCTGCGCAAGATTTCTTCCGTCAACATCCCTTGCTCGTAAAGGGCCTGCTCTTCGGCTGAGACATAACCAAGCATTTTAAGCGCGGCAGATGTCCTTAAGACATAGACTGCGGTATTAAATTCAGGAATGGCATTTTGGTTGAACTTTTTAGTAAAACAGAAGCCTTCGCGAAGCTGGTTACGCCCGCCAACGGAAACAACCGTCCCGCCCGCCTCCGGTTTAACCGTAAATTCATACTGGCTTGTGACATCAATGCCGTCTTTATACGCCCTTATGTAACCGGCAAAGTTTAAGTCAGAATAAGCGGCAAAGGCCTCAACCGGAGTCAAATCTTCTCCTTGAACATTGATAAGATCCGGGACTTCGATCCTTAAATCTAAGTCGCTAATCGTGTCCTTGACCGTATGGCTGCAGGGAACGGATCCGTCCGGCCCCCGCCTCTTTAATGTCTTCCAAACCTCACCCACGACTTTCCCTTCTTCTTTGTGGGTCACGGTAATCATCAGGGCTTTTTCGGCAACGACAACCAGGACGTCCTTGCCCGAACGATGCAGGAGGCCGATGAACCCGGGATCGATAATCTGAGCTTGGCCTAAGTTATCAATATTCGATAAGAAGATAAAATGCGTGTTATCTGCCACCATCTGCCTCAGCCTTCCTTCTAACGCCAGCCATTCAATAACCGCAAGATGGCCGCCCGGGCACAGATCGTTTTCTCCGGTCACCAGCTTAAAGATTTCTCCTGTCCGGGTCATTTTCTGGAAAACCCCGACCAGGTAGGGCCTAATTTTAGAACTAAAAACGGTTTTCGATAAGTGCCTCATAACCGAGTTATGAGTAGAGTAGCTGTTGGCGAGATACACCGGGATTTCGGTTTTATAAAATCTTTCCATATAGCGGATATGGGCGAGTTTAAGATCGATAAATGTCCGCGCCTCACCCGCCCAGTCATTGATGATCGTGAACAAGGCCTTAACTGTCCCGCCAAATCGTGTCGCCAGGCCGCCATTGAGGATAACCTGCGCAACCCGGCTAGGCACCCTGATAGCCGCCTCGCCAAATGCCCTGTCCTGTGGGGTAATGGCATCGTAAAGCACTAAGGAATCATCTTTCACCGGCTGCTGTGCCCGCAGCTCAAGATTGCCGATCAGAGGATCTTTCCCGCTTAGAACGCTTTCGATAACTCCTGCTCGAACAGCTTCAAATTCTGCCTGATTGCCGGAGCCCGCATAATCCCGCTCTGCCAAGAGATGATTTTGTAATTCTTGGGGAGAAGAATTCTCGAGCTCTCCTGTGCTAAGAAGATATCTGACAACGATGGGCTTGCCGCCAAAGATAAAATAGAAATAGGTGGCCGTAGGATAGCCCGAAGTTTCCATGATAACGATCGTCGAAATCGGGGTATGCCACTTAAATTCGTATTCGGAAAATTCAGCCTGCACTAAATCGTGTATTTCTTCAGGACCCATCCCCTCCCGGTTTAACGTCTCAAGGCGCAAGAAGATTTCCCTAAGAAGATTATCCGATTCGGAAGCAGTGACCATCCCCAGGAGCGCGAACGGCGCAAGGGCCAAAGGCAAGAGAGAAAAGAGCGATTTCTCTTCCTGGTCCGCATTGAGATCTTCCGTCAACCAAGCGTAGACATTCAGATAATCTCCCACGCTTCTTTCCCAGCCATTATTCGCTTGCATGGCGTTAATCATCATCTCATTCCAAAGTTCTTCATCGGAGAACGCGGCCACGGCCCTGCGGACGGCAGAATAGAGTTGGTTGGTATTTTCCTGCTTCAACCCTGCATCCTCCGGCTTGCCGAGCCTGCGATAAACACCGTCAAAAATAAACCCGCAGCGTTTTTTGCCTAATTCAAACACCGTATCCCCGAGGCCCCCTGTCCTTCTCACAATCGGGAGGCATCCGAATCTCATCGCAATCATCTGGAATAACCCGCTTGGCTCGTAATCGGACGGCATGTTACCCATATCTCCACCTGCATACAGCAGGTCGGCTAATTTTTTGCTGAAGGCGTTGACAAAGACAACAGAATCGTCCGTGAAACTGCCGGCTAACTCTTTGAGCTCTCTTTCCTGCGATTCGTCTCCGGAGCCTAAGATCGCCAAATCAAAACCGAGTTCTTCCTTCTTGCCTTCTTGAATCTCTCTGATCATTTGAGCGAGGATATCCAGCTGTTTCTGGTCTTCCAGCCTGGAAATGACAACCATTAAAGGACGCCGGCTATCGACAGAAAGCGAACCATAGACCATAGAAGATTTAAGATCAATTCTAGTCACATCGCCACCCCGGGAAAGAAGCTCGCGTACCAATTCCTGAATTTTAGAGCGTACCATCCGTACATGTTCGATACCGTCCTCGAGGCTATAATTAAGCCCGAATTCTTTTAATGTCTCGTTCGTGGCCGGGTTCCAGACTTCAAAATCAATCCCGTTTAAAATACCGCCGAATCGTTCGTTGATATCGGCAAAGAGCGCATCGACTTCAAAAGGCGTATTTCTGATTTCACGGGCGTAACTGACACTCACCGCATTAATATAATTTCCTTTAGCGCCCAGGGCCTTAATCACGCCGGGCACAATCGCCATCATATTGAGCTCTTCGGATTTGATGGCAATGCTTTCGAGCCCCATAAAGCCGCTGTTTTCAATTTCTTTTTGGCCGATTTCAGCAAGCCATTGAGCAGGGTATTTACCCTGGTAACCGCCGTTATGCACCGTGTATACGCTGGCAGTCTTCTTGAATTCCTGGCGGTAAATCGTACGCATATACAAAGGCACGAGGGCGGTATGGTGGTCACTGACGTGGATAGCATCCGGCCTCACACCTAATTGTTTCATCATCTCCAGCGAACCGCGGGAAAGAAGAACGGAATCCCGGAATTCCAGCCGCATTCTCTTTTCTTTGTTTTCCTCATGCTTGGCGTAGGCCCGGACAAAGGCTTCCTTGTTATCGGCAACCAGCCAGTAAACGGTAAAGCCATTCACCTGGGCTTTTTTGGCGCGCAGAATTTCTATGCCGGAGTTAAACGGAATTTCAATAACCACACCCGTGTCTTCGGCGCCGTAAGATTCCATAACCTTGGCAATCGACGCAAAGCCGGGGAGGATAATACTGACCTTGTTGCCCAGCTTGGATAATGTCCGGAAATATTCATAGACATAATCGGCCTGACCGCCGACTTTTTCTCCTATCCTGGCAGCTTCCGTGGCAATGCCGACAACCTCACCTTTGAATTGCGACACAACGCCAACCCGGCCGTTACCGTCAGGCAAATCAGCCCAGCCGATATTCCCCTGGGCGTCAACAAATTTGAATGTATATTCAAAGTTTCTGATAGGCTTTATATCGACCCGGTAAAGCGCGCGGCCCCTGCTATTGCGGACAAAGGTCGCCTCGGTATCCGCCCATTCCCACGGATTCTTCATGTTGGAGTGCAAAAATGCCTTTAAGGTACCATCGTTGGGGCGGTTGGCATACGCTGTAAGCGTAACCTTTTGGCCAATCTTCATCGGGGCGGGAGACTTTCTTAAATCGCCGCTTAAAGCACCTAAGGCGACAACCGGCATCATCGGCATTAAAAACAGGAACGCCCCCAATTCGGACGTTTGTGTTCCCTCATCAGTCTCTCCTGGCACGGCTCGCGGCACCTGCGTCACAAATACTTTTCCGTTGCCATACGGGAGGCTCGCCCAAGCAAAATCACCGTTGAGGCCTTCAAACTTCACGGTCCATTCGAAACTCCGGGCTGGGAATATCTTCAGTTCGTAGACGGCGCGGCCTTCAGCATTCTCGACGAATGTGAACGGCGTTTCAAAATCCTGCCACCGGCCGCTGATATCGGAATGAAGGATAACTCTCCGTGTGCCGGTTGCGTCAGGAAGATTACCATAGACCCTTAAAACGAGTCCCTGGCCTGCCTCAATTTCGTGGCGCGCTTCTTCGAGGTCGCCTCCGAAGATGTTCGGGATGCGCCCTGCCAGGGCCTTTTTTGCCTCTTCGACAACCGTGTTTTCAAAAGCCATTTGTTCCTCTTCGCTTCGGCCGAAAACATGCAGCGCTTCTTCGCGGGTCTTGACGCCTGCCGACAATAACCTGGCATATTCCTCTTCGGCAGCAATGAGCAGGGCATCTTCATACCGGATAGGACTATGCGTATGATATTCTTGCGGATCTTTAGGTAAGAACGGTTCCATATTTTCTGACACGGGAAGAGTCGGCAGGATCTCCATGTCTTTCCTCGGGAATACAACGAACACGTACGGGCCGTAAGGATGCCGGGCCGGCGCATAGGGGAAGTAATGGGTCGAGGCCCATTCATAATTTTTCGTTAAGGACGTCGGATTAGACCTGTTGCTGTAAGGTGTATTGAGCAGGGCGCCGCGGCGGTTGAGGACAACAGCCAGAATACCCTTAAACCCGACATTCCTCAACAGAAGTCCGGCACCTTCTCTTTGTATCCTCTCCCGTTCAATGTCATATCTGTACTTGTACGTTTCATAAACGCCAACATTGTTTTCTCGGTCAACAAAAGTCAGCTCAAAAATCATCTCGCCAAAGTCCGAACTTTGATATACCACGGTCGCTGGCGGATTACCGGACGGAACGAGCAGTGTCCCTCTCGACCAGATCCTGTCCCCGACGGCATCAATCCTATAGGCGCGCGGTTGACCGTGCCGGTTAAGGATGATCACATCGCCGCATCCCCACAATTCGACCGGTTTATTGCAGAACCTGCCTTCGTTGAATCGGGCGATTGTCCTTAAGATAGCGGCAAACCATTTTCCCGGCTTTAACTCACCATTTTTTGCGTTAGCCAGAATGAATTGCACAGATCTAAAATATTCCGGATAGGATATCATCCTGTTGATCAGGCGATTACTCGGATTACCTGTGCGGCCCAAGCGGTCAATCTCATAGGAGAGGAAAATCTTGAAGGCGTTATAAAGATGACTCAGGCGGGCCTGATCAGCGGCAAGTTCAGGGGATTCCGGCAAGGTGCGAACGGCGCGGACGTTTACATAGACGGTATTCCCGACCCCCTGGAGTAATGGGCCGGCCTTACCGTGAATCTCAAGAGCGAATTCTCTTTCTGTCTGGTTCATCATCCAGTCAATCAGAAAATCTTTCTTCGCATCAAAACTGAAGGCCAAGGCGTCGAGGATTCGTTCGGCCTCAGGAAGAGCTGTGCCTTGAGGGAATGTGACGGTGATTTTATCATCGGTTCTTTGCACTCTCACCGGGAAGGTAACCGGTTCAAAGCCGGGAACTTCCTTCGCCATTACAGGGAATATCCCTTCCCAAATATTCGCCTCGTCCCGGACTTGGCCCAGGAAGAAACTCGCCATCGACATAAACGGAATAATCGGCATCAAAGGCATGAGGGCGTTAAGAGATTCTTCAACAACCGACACTTCGCGCAGGCGGCGCTCAAAAGCGCTGCGGGCTTCGCTTAAATCTAGCAGATTGAAGTGGGGTAATTCTTCCTTCAGGAAAATGCCATGGCCGGCTACTTCAGGAACGCCATAACCGGTAATCATCCCTTCCGGCTTTGCCTTTCCTCTGGGGAAGATGTAAAGCCGGGTATCGGCTCCTGCCTGTCTTGTTACCCAGAGAATGTCAATCATGTCTTCCGGCATGTGGAGGGCTTCGATTTTTCTGCTGGCGCCATCGACGATTTGCGCACGGGTTCCTTCGTAGACAAAATTCACGGCAGGCCAATTATGGACACGGCTGGCATTATCAGGAGTCCGCTGAGTAAGTTCTTTTTCAACAATCGGGAATTGACCGAAGTAACCCTGGAAGTGGGCGTGCGTGCGAATGCTCCGGCCGGGGCCGTTCCAGAGAATGGACGCGCCGGGCATCAGTTCTGAAAGAATGGCCCCTATTCTGGAAATTTCGTTTAAGGACGGATAAACATTATGTTTGCGGTAAGAAATAACAAAGCTGGGCAATTCTTTCTTGTCATCGGTTCCCCAGAAGAACGGATTAACGTAGATATCCCAATCTCTTAAATTCGTATGGAACCGGCCTAAGTTAACGCCGCGTTCAACCAGCGGCATAAAAGCGCCGCAGAGATTACATTTGTTTTCGTCAGAATGCTGCTGTTTGAACAAATTCTTTAAAACGGTATCCCGGTAAATCTGTTTCAGCGCCAGATAAATGCCGTAGATGCCGTTTTTGCCGACATTATTAAGGATGTTGGCGAGGGCTGACTTTTTCTCGAGCGATATCCCTTTGGTGTAATTGGCGCCGCGATGGGAAACATTCACCAGCCGGTAATCTTTGCCGATCGGATAAATGGTAATACCTTCTAACTGTTGCCGTGTAATAAACCCTGCCTTCATTTGCTGCCGGGTAAGGTTCCGATAGGCTTCTTCAATAGTCGTGCCTTTGATCGGTCTAACCGCATTGCGCAACTCGCGAACCTTGCCGAAAAGAATGGCGAGAGCGGCAACAGCGGCAAGGATGGCGAAGCTCACGGGTTCAAACACTAATGCGGTAACATCTTCGCCGGGATTGGTTCCGTCGTTCCTGGGTTGATTGCCTTGTGCGGCCGGATCCGATGCCACAATGGGCCAAATGTTATACATAGGGAAGTTATCGCGGACATCCAGTGATTCAATCAACGCCTTGGGCGCTGTCAAGACTCCCTTAATATCAAGTCGATCAAATTGGTCAACAGTCAAATCAACGATGAGCGTTTGCCCGGCGACATCGACCTCGGCATAACTATGGCCTTTACGTTCCGACTCCTGGCGTCTGATATAACGCGCCGTAAGACCGCTTTGCTGCGCCAATGTGACCGTGTGCTTAGCCCCTTCGGCACAAACAAACGGAAAATCATCATCAAACTCAAGAGACCTGCGAAGATCAGGAATAGTCTTGGTATCGTTCCAATGCCGGAGGATGACGTGCGTATCTCTTAAAATGGCCGCGAAGGTTTTAATCTCCCGCGCTTGGGCCGGAGTAACTTCAGAGTTTTGTTCGGCAGTTATCCAGCGGCTGAAAATGACGGCGAATCGTTCCGGGGTTAAGCTCACAAAGTCTCTGGCGTTAAAGTTTGCCGGTACCGGTGCATCAATATCTGAGCCTACCTCAGAAATATCCTCTTTCACGCTCAATCTTTGGGCAACGATTTCTCCATCCTCAGCCTCCGGCTCTCCAAGATCAACTATATCTCCCAAGACTTCCATAATCTTTCTTTGCAATGCGGCTGTAGCGTCGGATGGGCTCTTGACCGGTAAAAAGCCTGTTGCTCTGTCAACAGTCACAAATAAAGAGTTTAAAAGAATCGTAATATCCCCCAAAAGGTAATCATCGGGTTGATAGACCTTGGTAATAAGAAGTACTGAACCTTTATAGGTTTCTTTGACGGTCCACTCTCTGCCATCAGACAACGTGACCTTTCTTAGGATACCGTCTTTCTCCTCCACTCTCCTCATCTCTTGACTCTGGTCAACCAGGGCCCGCAGTTCTCTATTATCCGTAATATCTTCGGTAATCTCTTTTGGCGCGAGATAAGGAAGATGCATTTGTTTCTTCATTGCACGGATTCTCTTGACCAATTCGTTTCGCGGTAACGCACCCATCCTGTGTAGAATTTCTTCAGCTGTTAATATCCCTTGTTCGTAGAGGGGTTGTTCTTCGGCGGAGATATAACCAAAAAGCTTGAGTAAGGCAGATACCCTCATAACATAGGTTGCGGTGTTAAACTCAGGGATGGCATTTTGGTTGAACCCGTCTATAAAACAGAAACCTTCGCGCAACTGGTTACGCCCATCAATGGAAACAACCGTCCCGCCGGCCTCCGGCTTAACCGTAAACTCATACTGGTCCGTAACATCTCTGCCGTCTTTATACGCCCTGATGTAACCGGCAAAGTTGAAGGCAGGATAGTCGGCAAAGGCCTCGGCCGGAGTTAAGTCTATTCCCCCTATGCTGATAAAATCCGGGACATCAATGGTTAAGTCTAAATCACTAATAGTGTCTTTCACCGTGTCGCCGTGGGGAACAGATCCGTCCGGCCCCCGCCTTTTTAATGTCTTCCAGACCTCACCCACGACCCTCCCTTCTTTCTTATGGGTCACGGCGATCATCAGGGCTTTTTCGGCGACGACAGCCAGGACATCCTTGCCCGAGCGATGCAAGAGGCCGATAAACCCGGGATCAACAATCTGAGCTTTGCCTAAGTTGTCAATATTTGAGAAAAAGGCAAAATGCGCGTTGTCCTTCACCATATCTCTTAGCCTTCCTTCCAGGGCTAACCATTCGATAACGGCAAAATGACCGCCCGGGCACAGATCGTCTTCTCCGGTTACCAGCTTAAATACTTTTCCGTCCCGGGTCATTTTCTGGAAAACTCCGACCATGTAAGGCCTGATTTTAGAATTAAAACCGGTTTTCGATAAATACCTCATAACCGAGTTCTGGGTAGAATAGCTGTTAGCAAGATAAACCGGGATTGCAGTTTTATACTGTTTCTCCATGTAGCGAATATGGGCAAGCTTAAGATCGATAAACGTCCGCCCCTTACCGGCCCAGTTATCGATGATGGTAAACAAGGCTTTCACTGTCCCCCCGAATCGTGTGGCCAGGCCGCCATTAAGGACAACCTGGGCAACCCGGTTACGTACCCTGATGGTCGCCTCGCCAAATGCCCTGTCCCCCGGGGTAATAGCAGCGTAAGACACCATGGAGGCATCTTGTACAGGCTGTTGAGCCCTCAGTTCAAGATTACCGATAAGAGGATCTTTTTTGCTTTTAACGTTCTCGATAACCCCTGCTTGAATAGCTTCAAATTCTTCCTGATTACCGGAACCGCTATAGTCCCGCTCTACCAGAAGGTGATTTTGTAATTCTTCCGGAGAAGAATTTTCAATCGCATCTGCCCCCAAAACATACTTAACAACAATGGGTTTACCGCCAAGAATGAAATAGAAATAGGTCGTCGCGGGATAGCCTGAAGTTTCCCTGATGACGATCGTCGAAATCGGGGCATGCCACTTGAAGCCGTATTCGGCAAATTCAGCCTGCAATAAATCGTGTATTTCTTCAACGCCCATCCCTTCCCGATTCAACGCCTCAAGGCGCAGAAAGATTTTTTTAAGAAAATCATCTGACTCAGAGGTAGTAATCGAACCAAATAACGGCGGAACAAAGGCAAGTACGGTGGCGGAACTAAGAGGCGTGCTAAAGAGGACGGTGGCAGCGAATAAGGCGGCAGCGATAATCAGGATAGCGGGCCCACCGCGGATACCGCCCTTCTTGGCCATCCAGTCGCGCACGGTTGAGGAAGCATCTTTGGTATTGCCTAATTGCCCCAGAAGCAGAATGGTCGGCATAATCATCATCGGCGCCAAATTCATCAAAGGCATGATGGCGTTTAGAGGCTCTTCGGGGGCTTTGGGCGCCTTGCCGGCCGGGTTGGCGGGCGCCTTCGGCGCAGCGGGCGTGTTGTCGACGGCTGGGCCTTTTTGGGTTAAAGGCGTGGTTTTGATGATTTCGAGGCGTTCGGGAGAATCAACGAACCATCTCGACTCATAATAATCCTCTATGTCATAATGTCCAACCTCAGGTTCATATCTAACTTCAAAATCATAACCTTGTTCTCGTATTTCTAATGCTCTCTTCAAATAAAGATATAATAAAGAGGATCTATCCGTCGGTAAAGATTGCTGCATCTTCGCTAACACTTCAGAAACTAATTTGGCTTTTTTGCCGCCAATCGTAATTATAGATTCGGCAACTTCGAGAGAGGGTTCTTCCATCAACAAATTCCATAATGCTTCTTCTGCTATCTTATCTCCAGCTTGACCGCGAGCTATCAGCCTTCTCTTAGCTTCTGTCTTCTCTTCGGCAACCTTTTTCTCATGACGTCCAATGAGAGCACCAATGATATATATTACGGTAACGATAGCGGCAATCACGCCCGCGATCAGCGGAAGGTCGGCGTGGACGGATGTAGAGCTGGGCCGAGTTTTGGGTAAATGTGACATTCGTGCATCATAAGTCTTAAATTCCCCTGTTTTTTCGTCAATAAGCGTCTGTGCAACTTCAGCTCGTGAAGCATTAATATCAGGAACCGTCTTCCAAATCAGGCTATTGGCCCAGGCAACGATTTCGGCTTTCAGCTTTTCTTGTCTTTTGTCAACCGGGGCTAAATCGACGCGCGACAAATCATTGCCGATGTTACTTACAGTTTGTTCCGGATTGTTGGCCAGGCCGGCAATAATAGCCTTGACTTCCTCCTGGGTTAACTCTAAGTCCTTTATTGGCCTGAAAAGATTTCTCTGGCGGCTAATCCTCCTAATAAATTCTTTAAACCTGTCAGGATAATTCTTAACAAGATGCTCTAATGCTGATTCGCCCTTGAGGCCTAATTCTTTTGCCAAAAGACTGTCTTTTTGTGTAAGTAAATCCCATTCATAAAAGCCGCCGTTTAAGAGCCGCATGACCGGCCAATGGGTGAATTTATGCAAGACAACAGAAAGGGCACGTTTTTCCTGAGCACTCGTAAGCTTAAGTTCATTAGCTATTTGATCCTCGGTATAGACAATAGTTTCCGTTTTGCCTTGAAGATGGTTGTATAACTTACGCGTTACTCCACTTTGCAAAAATCTTCCGCTCCTCACAAGGCCACGGATAACTTCGACTAAGGCAACCGCCCCTAAGCCACCCACGAACAATGTTAAGCTATTAAAATAAACGCCCACAGCCAATGTCAATACACCCACAAGAAGAGAAGAAATAATAAGCCTGCCCTTAACATTAATTGTCCTGGTTTTATCCGCCGCTTTTTCGCTGTCGTCTTTTTCTTTAGAAGATGAGAATCTGGATTTAACGGCTGGTATTATTTTCTTCATGGATGAGAGTCTGGATTTAACGGCTGGCATTATTTTCTTCATCTCCGGCATTTCGGGAACATTGAAGTCACAGCCATATCTGTTGGCAATCTTTTTCATAATATCAAAAGAAGAATACCATCTATTTACCCAGAAACCTTTAGCCACATCAGCAAACATTTCTCGGGAATTATTGTCAATAGAAAATCTCAAGGCCAACGGAAGAATCACGGTTACGTCTCCCAAGCCAAACATAACAGCCAAGGCAACAGTCAAGAATCTCTCTATTGTTTTTTGGAATAAGAACGGCGCCGAGCGGGTATTCTTTGCGTTTGATATGCCAAGACCGGTAAGCATCGCATATATGCCGGCCATGGTAAAAAGGATAGCCGGATTAACCAAAGTAATGCCAGAAAACGCCATGCCTGCAAGAGCAAGCGTCATAACAAGCGGGCTTATCCAGTTCGTCCTGTGGTTAACATGAATAGCACGGGAATTAAAGAAGTGCGGCCCTACATCATAAGCAAACAAAAGAATGATATAGAGAACAGCGCTTACTAAGAATACCGCCGGATGATACGGCGCAACAAAAATAACCAGCGGAAGAAGCGGGGTTGCGATCATCGGACCTATTCTCATGTAATTATAAATCTCTTTGGCGTCTCTTCTGTTAACAGCTGTTATGCGTGCCGCCATAATAAACACGTCTTTACCCTGGGTAGTATCTCTGGCCACGGCAAAGGCAAAGAGAGGATGCTGTGACGTAGAGAATACCGCCGCCGCAGGCTTAAACAAAAGGGCGTTGATAAACTTGAAGAAGCCCCAAGGCGCGCCATACTTGCTGTTCAATAATTTAATCAAGTTTTGTACGATAGAAAGGGCCAAGACCACGCCTGTCGCCACGAATGCCATGGCAAACGGGAAGGAGTGCGCCGGGTCAATAAATAATGCTAAAGCGAAGACTACAAAGGAAACAAGATTGGACACAACCAAGAATTTCAGCCCCCAGAAACCGCCGGTGTTAAACAAATGGGTCCATTTCCATGTCTTCGGAGCTTGTGTACTCATATTAAGAAGCTGGCCTAACGAATCATGAATCATTTCATAGGCATCGCCGGCGTATTTTGCTTCCGTACCGTAGTCAGATTTGTAATCCGCTACTTTGGCGCCACCCATAAACATAGAATGGTTGTAGGCCACATTGATACCGAGACCTAAACCAAGAAGGGTCAGGGTCAAGTCTTCCGCGTTTCTCGATAAAGGCGAGATACCGTACATTTGTTCGTATTCTTCCTTATGCATGTATTTACCGTATTCTCCGACCTGACCGGTTTTATTCATGAAAGACTGAACCATCATAGTCCAGTTGGACTCATTAAAATCTTTTACTCGGGCGACATCAGAGAGGTATTTATCAGCCACATACATCGGGAAAACCAGGCCCATGACATTTTTGCGGGAAAGCTCGTCCACGTTGTTGACAATCCAGAATCCTTCTTCCGGTTTTACCTCCATAATAGCGTCATGGCGGATAGAAACGTCGTAGCGGTAACGGGCAAAATTGGCGATAAGGGTTGCCTTAAAGATTGCTGTCATTTCCGGCATACCGGAAATACCTTTACGAGAGCCAGTATGCGGCTGCCCCTCATTGGCCAAGCGGGAATAAAAGAATCTGTTTTCCGGACGATCTCCAATATACGTATTTGATACCGCCCCGCCCAATCCAAATTGTTGATATACAGCATAGACAATAAACTTCTTAGCAACTAATTCATCGTAGTACAGGTCAAATAAGAGGAATTGTTTTTCATCACCGCCAATGGCAGCAAGAACAACCGGTCGCTCTTCTTTTTCATTTAACAATATAAGTGGTAACCATCCAGTACGTTTTACCGTTCCGGCCAATTCATCGATTCTCGCCTTTGCAATACCAGCGTCTTCTCCAGCGTTTTTCAAAACCTCAAGAACCTTCTCAGCTAACGCTCTTCTCGCATTGCCCGTGGAGAGAGGTCCATAGAGTTCTTTTAATTTCTGATATTCTTCATTATAAAAACTATATTCGGCAACATTTCTAAATCCGGACGCCTCTTCCTTGAATCCTTCCAGCGTACGATATATTGTATTCATTCGCATGTTTGCCCAATGGATGATCTGCTCAATAACCCATTCGCTTCTTACCTTTCCAAGATTAGCTTCCAGCTTCGCTCGTAAAATCTTGCCCTCCAGCTGCGTTTCAAACTTGGCATTTCTGACCAGGACCCTTACTTCTGCTTCCAACCCATCCTCGTCACCAGCAACACTTAAAAGTTCGAAGGTGTCGGCAAATCTTTCCCATTCATACGGGAATCGATGAACAACCAGGTTGTTAATTTCTGTAGGATAAACCGTCTTAGTTTCATCCCAAGCCGCTTGTTCTTCTTGGCTGAGCAAGAGGAATTGTTTTTCCATATCAGTAATAGCGCTAAATATGGCTGTGCGTTCAGTTTTCGTTAATGCTGCAAACGGCAACCATCCTATATGTTCTATTGTTACGGCTAACTCATGAATTCTTTTCTGTCCAATACCGGCTTCTCTTAAAGCATTAAGAACATTTTCGGCTAACGTTTTCTTCGCATCACCGTTAATGTCAAATTCGAGGAATTGTTTTTCCGTATCAGTTATAGCGCTAAAAACAGCTGTGCGTTCTGTTTCCGCTAACAATGTAAGCGGCAACCATCCGGTATTTCTTATTTCTTCTTCAAGCTTATTAACCCTTGATTTTTCAATACCGGTTGCTTTCAAAGCCTTAAGAACCTTATCAGCTAACGCTCTTCTCACGCTATCACTTGCCGGTCTCTTTGCCGCGGTCCAATTGATAAGGCCAGGAATACCCTTTATCTTTTCTGATACCTTCTCCCTATCATAGCTGTACATGAAATTTTCGTCCCAGCCGGCATGATAAAGCGTCATGACCGGCCTTTCGGTCCATTGCCTAAAGGCTTCCGGCGTATCCAAATTGTAGAATGCACCCAAGATTCTTCTAAGGCTGTCGGCAAATTTCTCATCGCTTCCTTTGGGGGTAACCACTTCGAATCGTAGCAGCCTATTTCTTTCCTCTCTACTCATTGTATTATTGCCGGCCCTGGCCAAAGCGGTAATTTTATCTGCCCAGTATTCTTTAGCGCGGGCTTTCTTGGTTGCCTCTTGGTCCCCAAATCCCTTAACGCTAAAATTATTAAGATGCGCGTTCTGATAAATTCCGATCATGCGCGTTTGTCTCCAGGCGAAGAGCCCCAAGACAACCGCAATAATAACCGGAATAAACATTGTTGCTGTTCCGGTAGCCGAAGCTGTCAACGCGGCAAAGTTGACAACGACATATCCTCCGCCGATAAGAGCTGCCGTCGCGCTAAATATACTGAGAATCCAAACAGCCGCCTTGTACCCTTTGGTCGAAACTGTCTTACCGTTTAATGCTGCTTCCACAGCCTTTATGGCATGCGGTATTTCAAAATTATACTGGATATAGAAGCGGCGTTTTTCTTCAATCACTTTCTTGTTGATTATCATCTGACCGATATACATACCGCCGCGAATCATAAAGAGGAACGATAGCCCCAGGATGATATGCGCCGGAATGGCAATCAGTGGAAGAAACTTCCATAAGTTTTCCAGGCCAATCAATCCGGAAACCTGGGCCAACATCGGCATGCTGAAGAACCAGGAGAAAACAGGAATCATTACATTAACCAGGGCCGGCCAGGATAAGGCGTATTTGCCATTAGCAATTTTGTCTAAGAAAATCTGGCATACGAATACGCCGGCAATCGCCATTAACCCGGTTAACCAGAGCGGCAGTCCGAATAGGGCATTAACACCAACGAATATTCCCATGCTAGTGACAAAGGTTCCGATTTCCTGAAGTTTAGGTATTATGCGACCAAATTTTAAATAATGCTTGGTGCCGAATTCATCAGCTTCTCTCATTGCTTTCGGCCAGGTCCTCTTGGTTTCTTCCGAAGCCTGGTATTTGCCAGTATTAATTATCTGGTCCAACATGCCGTCAAAGAACCCGACCGGCTGCAACAAAGACTTAAATTTCCTGTATTCATCAGTCTCTTGTCTCGCTAATAATCCTGATCTTACGAGTTTTAATGCCAACAAAGACAACAGGATAAGCGCTGCGGTAGCAATCGTATTTAATGAAATACCGAAAGGTAAAATACCAAAATACGATAATGCCGCCGCCGCAAACCAGAGGATTAACGATGCTATTAAAGATTTATATTCAAAGAAATCAATCGCACGCTCAGTTGCCCTCTTCCAGTTGATAAACTTGGTCGGCCGGGTAAATACCGGGAAATTGCCCTCGATAAGGCTCTTCCTTAAGATAGGCCAGAACTTTCTATCGACGATTTCCTGGATAATCGTGTTATGCAAAGTAGGATTATTTTCACGGCTAATCTGGAATACCTTGCGGATAAATTTATATGCATCGGGAAAAGAGAGTTCTTTTAATGACTCTACTGATTTTAACATTTCCTCCAAGAGGGAAATTTCTCTCTCCAGCGATTGTTTCTTTTTGTCATCCTGTTCTTCCACCAACTTCTTTCTTAAATTTTGTAATATCGGTGAAAATGCTTTAAAATTATCCGTTATCTTTCTCAAATCTTCCAACGTTAATCCGGCCGCTTGTAACGGCTCATCATAATCAAAGGTTTGCAGAATACGGGTTAAGAAAAATTCTTCAAAGTAAATGCGCCAAATCCAATTATCTCCCGCTCCTTTCCTGATTTTTCCGGAAATTTGGTCATACTGAACGCCAAGGATGTAAAGGATATTGGAGCCTTGATTAACAGCTTCAGGTATTAACTCCGCTGGCTTATTATTTTGGTCTAATTCTGCGGCCAATTTCATTAAATGCCTTGTCCAGGCGATTTGACACTGCAGGTTACCGCTGAAGAATTTCAACATTTCTCTTAAAAAGGCCTCTTCCAGAGGAATTTCGACCCAACCCTCGTATGCCTTAATGCCTTCTGCTTCAAGGCCTCTAATCTTTTCTTCCAATATCCTCTTTTTATTTTCATCTTTTTCCATTTCCAAACTTTCCTTCAGCACGGCTAAAATTGCCTGTTTGTGACCGCTATCGGCACGGGCACGCTCAACTTTCATCCAAAGGCCGTTATTCCATGAAGCCGGCATGGCTGTTACATTTCTTGAATCCTGATAACCCCAAACCTGTTCGCTGGCTTCTGTTTCATCGGCCAAACGGGTAATCAATTGGGCAATCAGTTTATTAATCATGTAATCCAAAACATTAACAGCCCTATTCCCGCGCAGGGTATTACTCTTGTCAATAACTTGTACAGTTATGCCCCCGATTTCCCAAGTGCCTTCTGTTTTATAGGCTAATCCTCTCCTAGCGGCCATTTGTAAAAATATCGGGCGGTAAATAACAGCGACCATCTGTTCAAAAATCATGGCTCCGATTGCATCCATATTCATTGCTGATGGAATATCTGTCCTGGCGTTTATCGCCCTGATTGTATCTTTTAAAGCTTCGAGCGGCTCCGGAACCTTAGTAAACCCTTCTGCTCTCGCCTTAATAGCATCTGCAAGGACTTTCTTCAAACCTTTAGCAACGTTTTTGATTGTTGACGGATAAAAGACATCTATAACCTGCTCGGCTGCTGTGATGTCTCTTGCTGAATCAATATTTCTCATAAATTCCGCCAAGCCTTTTATCTCATCGGACTTGGAAGGAATGGTACTTGTTCCCGCTGTTTTTGTACTGTCCTCTTTCTTGGAGGTTTTTCTTAACAATTTATATAGCCAGGCAAACCAGGCTAATAATATCGCCGCGCCGACAATCATAACAACCGGCTTTTGAGCGCTTCTTCGGGTATCTTCATATCCGTTAAGAAGCGCCTCTCGTCTCTGGTTGGCCTCTTGAAGGTCTTGTGAATCCCCTTTGAGCTGTTTATTGTGGCCGTTGACATATCCCTGAATATTCGAATCATCAGTTTCCTGATGTTCTATGCCGGCCATGCGCTCATAAGCCCTGACGGCTGAATCTTTAAAGTGACGCGTATATTGAGCAAACCAGCTGTTGCGCCCGAAGCGGTCGTAGGCTTCAGGGCTGTATCCGCCCTTGACGTCATCGGTTGCGGCACGATAATCCGGCAAGCCCTGGACATCTTTTGTTTCTTCGCGGAATTTATTCCAGTTGATTCTGATAAGTTTTCCGTTAAAGTAGGTTCTCGGCACAACACCCTTGAAATCAAAAATCCAATCAGGATGGCTCTCTTTATATGCCCTGTAATCCGACAATAGCTTCAAACCCTGGGGTGTCGCATCGATTTCGTAGATATCAACAACGCCCTGCAGATACGCGTTCTCACCATTGGCCATAACTATTTCTCTCGGAACCGCAATGGCGACCTTGTGAGGCTGTTCCTGGGATAATTTGACACCAAATTGATTCTTGATAATTCCCGTATTGCTGGGAACTTCGTAATCGTTATAGTAGAGCCTTTGTTCCTGAGGTTCAAAACCAACGCCGCCGTAGGTGTTATAGAGAAGGCGGCCGTCTCCTAACCTCAAGGCCATCTTCTTTAAAGTGCGCTCACCTTGTTTGGGACGCCGGTCGACAACCTTGTATTCCAAGATCGGTTGGCCCTGCGGCCCTTTGACAACCTCTAAGTCCGACGAATGGGCAACCCAGTTACCATCGAAGACTCTGACTGAAACATCATTCTTAACCACGACCTGGCTATAGGCATTGATGTCTTCATCGACATTTCCTTCTGCGTCAAACTTAACATCGTAAGCGTAGCTCCCGCCGCCAAGGCCCATCTGGGTTAAGAATTCGGTTCCTAAATATTCTTCGGCGGTATTATTATTGTAATCGACAAAACTGATGGTGCGCGGCGTGCCGTCCGAGAATTGGGTAACCGGGTTAATGTGGTTGTAGGCCTCGACACGGGCAAAGAGATTGCCTTCGGCATTCTTGATTTCCTTGTAGGATTTTTCCACAAACTTAAAGTGCTTAATCAGGCTTCTGTTGGCTGCCAGATAATCATAGTTTGTATACGCCGGGTCGTTCATAACAATATGATCCGGCAAGATTAAGGCATCCGGCCGAAGAGCCTTTTTGACCATGTAGCTGACATAACCCGTTGTGTCATCAATCCGTGTTGAGTTGGCATAGACATAACCGTGTTCGTGGCCTAAGGAGTCGGAAACCGTAACCAAGGAGTACTGGGCAATGCCGTAGCGGCCGACATCTTTCTCGTCATGGGCATCTAACGGATCGAAAGAATAAAAGCTGTAGAATTTAAGGTCGCCGGGGCGCATTTCAAACTCACCATTTTGGTTACGGTGGCCAGCCCATCGCTCGATAGTGCGACCCTGCGTTTCTTTAATCTCCTTGGTGTCGATAGCGGCTAACAGATTATTGGCCCAAATCTCCGCGTGCCGCAAGGAAACTATCCTGATGGAATTTTCCTTAAGCAATAAATCTGTCAGGCGTGAACGGCTGATCGCGCCGGTATTGTCATTCAAAAGATGATTTTGACCGTCAACTAATAATTTCTTCTGTCCATCCGGTTGCAGCATATAGGTCTCAACCAGCGTGGCAATATCCAAAAGCCTTAAATATTCTCTTGAATACTCTTCCCGGTTTGATTCGGCAATAAAGTCGCTGTAGCCTAATTCCTCCACGCCGCGAGGCCGGAAAGATGCTCTAATGGTTTTTAGCAAGTCCTCCCTTTGTCCGATCGTCGTCTTTTGCAAATCCGTTAAGGTCGCAAGCGTAATCTCGGTGCCATCGCCGTAGGTACCTTTTTCTTTTTGCTCAAGAATACCATTTTCTGCGCCGTTTCGTATTTCGGCAAAATAGAGTTCGGGGCGAATCATATCTCTTACGATGTAAACCTTGCCTTCGGTCATACCATTGCCTAAAATCCGCAGAGGATCCTGCTTGCTCACTAAAATACCGACCGAACGGATTCGGCCGATGGTTCCCGTGACTATATCCCCTTGGCTAAAGTCATAATCATAATCAACGCTACCGACCTCTTGATTTTGAATATCTCTTAAGATAAATCGTATGCGGTTCATAGCCGAGTTAATCTGGATGAGCTCATCACCGGTGTTGGTGTCAAAGATAGAAACCCAGCCCTTCAGAGGCATATAGTCAGCCATGCCTGTGCCTCTCACGGCGGTGATGTCGTAGACCTGCGGCCGATATTCATTCTGATAGGAAAGTCCGGTGACAATAGCCTCAAACCCTAATTGCTTAACTTTCGGTATAAGATTCGCAATCAAGCGTTCCTCATTCGATGACCAGCGATTACCCAGGTAAGCAAATTCAACGCTTTGATCATTCAAGGCTCCAGCGACAAACGTCTTTTGGCCTACTTTATTGCCGGTTAGGTGACCTTTGACATCATCGGCATAAATCGGCACGTCGAATACCGTGACAACACCCAATGGTCTGTTGAAGAGGTTTGTGATTGCTAACGGCTGGCCTTTAACGGGCTTAATAATACCGTCTTCTAATCTTTGGGAATGAGAAAGAACCCAAGGCTTACCCCTTGAGCTCATGAGAGTCACATTGAAATAAACACCTTGGTAATCTTCCAAGGCATTCGTAAAATCAATGGCCGTAATTCTGCTCACCTGGTCATCAACGGCAATAGCACCAAGATTGGACTCTCTGTTAAAGGCATCGGTCCACTTGACTTCCAGAGAATTTCTGTCAAGGCGCCCTCTCTCGACCATGTAGTACTTGTTAAGATGCTGGATAACTTCACCGTTAGGAATCCTGATGGCAACTCCGTCTCGATTGAGCAGATCCCGATCATACTGAGGTGTGTTGAACCCGGGTTGGCTCAAATCAAATCTGGTTATTGTCTGTTTATCGTAATTGATCTCTCTGATCAAAATGTCGCTATTTCTGACATACGTCCTCGCGGCCTCCAAAATCAATGAGCGGTCTACAGGATTAATCCTGTAGGTTTCGGCGACAGTAACAGGTATACCGGTTTCTGCATCGACGCCGGCATTATGACTCTTGACGATTCTCACGGTTTGCCCGTCAGAATTAACCAGGCGAGAATTAACCGGTGCGTTGCTTTGACCAAGCCAGCTGTCGACTACCTGCTGATAGGATCCTATTAAGGGGGGCTGATCAAGCTCAATGCTATTGACCGTTGACCGCGCGTAATAACCGGCATTAATAATAGGATAGTTTTGAAGGCCGGTATAACCGCCCCAAACAGCCGTTGTCGTCACCGGAAGCTGTTTGTCGGCGGTGGGCGTGCCAATGGTCTTATTGAACGTGGTCACGACCTGCCCGTTATGCAGATAATCGACGTGAGCAGACGTCCTTCGGTTAGTGCCGGAATAATATTCCACATAGTCTTGCACGGTAATACGGCCCGTGGTATTACCGTCCCGGTAATTAAAGTTCCTGATTCCGGTAACCGGACGGTTCTGCGCGTCATACATCTGGGTGAAGACTTCGCCTTTAACGAAATCGCTAATCCGGGCGGTTAAGCGGCCGTCTTTCCAAACATAGTGATCGGCGGTGCGGTTCTTTCCATTGGTCCTGGTGTTAAAGACATCTCTTTCAAATTCATAGCCGCCGCGATAATGAGGAACCTGGCGCTCGTTGCTGCTGTCGGTGGCCTCGCGTAACAAGCCGTAAGCGTCAATGGTTTCCCGGACCCTCATCGAGGGTTCGCTTAAGTAATCAAAATCTTCTCTGTTATTTTCCCAAACCTTCTTCGCTTCGTCGAAATGGGCCTGGCCGCGGGTAATCAATGAATCCGTGGCCTTGTCTTTGGTTGTGCTGGCAGAGGTCAAGTTAACCCAGTCGCGGGTGGTCGTCGTAGAAACAACGCCGTTATCGCGCAATACTTCATCGCCGGTATGAAGATCATAGGTAACCGCCGCGGCAACACCGCGATTGTCGATTGTGTCTTCCGTCGTCACTTCCCGGCCGTTGAAGTCTTGTTTGCGGATAAATCCGTTTTCATCCAGGCGGGTGAACCCTTCCTGGACTAACTCGCCGTGGGTCTTGATTCTTCTGGCCGGTGTGGTGCCGATCCAATAGCCGTAACGGGTCTCGGCGCCGTTGCCTTCATGGAGATAAACCGGCGCGCCGTACAGATCCCTATACATAAGGTTGGACATGACCGCTTGGGTGTCGCCATAATTCATCGTCACCGCGTCTTCGAAGCTACGAACCTTGTTACCAGTCATGTCAACAGCTTCCACGATAGCCGGAACACCGGCATTGTTGGTGCGGCTGCCGAGCTCTACTTTACTGCCTAACGTCTTAACATAATCAAACGCGTAAGGGCCGTAGAAGTTGGAAACAATTTCGCCGGTGGCAAGTTTATGGGTTTCGGGATAGACGGTAGTTTCACCACTGACCGGATCAATTGCTGATGTGGCCGCACCGTTATTGAGATCGATCTTGACATTGAGTGTCGTTTCGGCAACTCTCCTGGCGCTCATACGGCCCTGTTCATCGATAACCGGCTGACCGGCCTCGGTGGTATCGGCATAGGTCCAGGTGATGTAACCGGTGGACGGCTGCAGCTCGCGGCTGACCAAAGCGACATCGTCGTAGAACTTCAGGTTGTCGACAACATTGCCGTTAGCGAGAACTGTCCTCAGTTTTCTATCCGGGAAATTGGCATCGATGTAATCGGTCCAGCTGCGGCCGGCCTGGTCGCCTAAATATTCGGTTGATTTGGATTCGAACAAACCGTTGGTCAATACCGGCACGCGCCAGCTGCTGGCATCCGCGGTTAAATCACTTTCATAGCGGTAGGGCACGGCAACGCCTTTAACCAGGGCGCTTTCCTGATAGGCCGCATGACGGGCGACACGGCCTAAGAAATCGCTAAAGACCGCCCTGGCGCCGGTGGTTTCGTTAACCGATTCGAGCGTGGCGCCAAAATTCTTAGGCGACACCACAATATCAAAACGCCCGGTCGCTTTGGTCACAGTCGCTAATTGATTCATATTCGCGTCATACACCGGTGAATAAATTCCGGGAGCGACTTCTTTGGTCTGCAATCGGGTCGTTCTCTGAGCGCCGTCGGCGCCGGTAGTAATGCCTTCAATATTAAACATACCGAAAGCGTTGGGCGCCTGTTGGCCGTTATCGGCAGTAAAGAATTCGGGATATTCGGTTCTGGCACCGGTTAAAAGATTCTCGACGTAATTAACTTTACCGAAGGCACTGTTGATATCCACAACTTGCAATTCGCGAGACATAACCTGATTGCCCAAATACCAGGTCACATCCTGGCGCAATTCACCGCTACGCGGTTTGCTGTCCGGACGAGTCACCATTTCCACCAAGCGGATGGTTTCGTTGGTATCTTTCCTGACCAAGTAGACAGTGGTGCTGCTGGGAATCACGTTGTACTGCGAGGCCAAGGTCAGGCCGTATTGTTCAACTTTAATCCAGTTCAGGCTGCCGTTATACTCGGGTTTTTCGTAAAGGTAAAAACCGTTCTCAAGCTCGGTAATACCGCCTAAGTAGGCGCCGGTTTCTTTAGCGTAAACACGGTGCTGAATCATAACCGGTTTGCCCCCAGTCACGCCAAAGCCATCCGCCTTAGCCCCGTCAAGGATGGTAAAGTCAACGTAGACTTTGCTCAAATCTTCGCTTAAGCCCTTGGTAATAATCTCGGCTAAGGCAACATCAGGGGCATTAGCTAACCGGACATAACCGCCGTCAAAGATCTCCAGTCCGTTAACCAAAGGTTCATAGCGGCCGAAGCGCCCGGTGGTCCAGCGGACGATTTCTTCGTTGCCGATTCTTTCCGGTGTTAAGAAGGATTTGGCATTAACCACCGCTAAGCCGAAATCTTCGAAATTGGCATTAGCGTTATACGGATGGCCGACGAGTTCGGGTAACCGCAGCTTCATATCCGGGGCTAGCCTCAAGCTTTCGACAAAAGACGGCAGGTCAGGATTGGCATTAATCAGATTGAGCCAGAAGGGAATGCCCTGGGTGGGGCTGGTTCTATCACCGGTAAGGTTGCCGATGCCGCGACCTTGGGTTAAGAAATCCAATATCCGTTCGTTGCCGGGCGTCCTTAACAAATCGAAGAGTTCAGCGACCTTTTCCAAAGTGGCCATGAGTTCCTGTGGGCTGTCCATTTTTCTCATCAATTCAAATTTGTAATCGGCAGTAAGATATTCTTTTAGGCCGGGCTTAAGAGAATTGTAAATAAGATCCGATAAGACCTGAGTATACGAGTTTTCGTCCCTGTCATTACCGGCGATAATAGCCGAAGTCTCCCCTAAATGCTCGACTCGGACATTGCGTATTTGCGCCATATCGGCAATGGCCTGGACCAGTCTCGGGTTAGAAACAATCTCGTTCCAGGTCTGGTTAAATCTGATCTCATCGCTAGCGGAGAGAGTGCTGAGCAGCTGTTTCTGCCATCCGGTATTAATATTGAAGGTATAACCGCCGCCGCCGAAGGCAAAGTCAATTAACCTCTGGTAGAACGGGCCGGCATCATCGGGCAGCGTGTAGTTATACAGATGAAGGATGGTTTCGCCGTGATCTCTGCGTATCTCGTTTAATTTCCTGACCGAGCCCATAATGCTTAATTTTCCGTCCGGGCTCGGGTCGCCATCGAAGGTCTGATCCGGAGGAATAAGCTTGGAGACGATGGTGTGGCTGTTGGTGCCCGTGAATTTTATGAATTCCCGGGTAATCACGGCGCGGTGGCCGCTGGGGAGCTTCGCGGCGCGGACATGGCTGTCAATGGTGGACCGGAAAATATCAACAACCCGTTCTCCGTGATAATCATTGAGGTCGGGCGTCAGCGTAAAGCCGTTCTCGGTAGAATTATTGAGTATGTCAAAGAAGATGGTGCCGCGTAATTCCGCATCCGGGAATAAATTGTTAAACAAGGTCGCTGCCGCCTGGCCCGGACGGGTAAGGTCCTGGACAAAGGTCCGGTAATTCTTCAAATCAACTTTAAGGTCGTTGACGTCATAGAGCTTGTTGTGGATCGGGACTTTATGCTTGGCGATGAATGCTCCTAAGAATATGCTCCAGCCATAAACCCAGGCCTCCTGCCGTTCGTCGAGAGCCATAAATCCTTCTTCAGCCTGCAAGGCAAATCGCAGCCAGCCATTATTCTCGTAGACGTAACGGTTAGCGCCTTCATTGACAGGGGCAATCTCTATTTCTCCATATTTGAATTTAAGATCCTCAAAGGCTTCCGGATCGGTAACGATGGCATGGAAATGCTCAAAGGTAGTTACGATGCTGGACATACGGGTAAAGATCAACGGCAAACTCTTTTCGATGATATCGGGATACATAGGATTCGGAGCCCACCAGCCATACTCCCTGCCGTCGTGCTTGAGCAATTGTTCCGTCTGGATAGCCCATTTTTCGAAGCCCTTAAACTGGTCAATCGGCGCCGGGTTATCGCTGTCAAGAATTTGAGCCCAGGCACCGCGCAGCGACGGGAATAAGGTTAAGATCATTTCTCTCTGCGCCGGTGAAAGGCGAAGGACCAGGTCATAGCGGTTGGAGGCTGAGGTATATTCGTGCAGAATATTTTCAAATTCCCGGCCTTGGCTTAACGGCGCGCCGGGGATATGAATACCGGGCCGGTTATGGGCGGCAAAATCAGCGTCATAGTCGGCATTATCACTGCCGTCCGGATTCTTAGGGTTCCATAAGCCGATTCCCGGATCAAAATACGAGAAGAGGATTGACCCGGCACGGGTATTGCCGTAGAGGAAGTCGGTATCGATTCTTCCTGCCCTATCATAAAAATAGGCTGTCGGTAAACGATGTAGTGCGGCAATCGCGTGACGCAAACCATCCTGCTGGTCGGCCTTCATAAGAGTAAAGATCGTGCTGTTATCCCTTAAAAACAGCCGGGTCGCGGCTTGGGCCGCTTCTATCTGGGCGTCCTCACCCGGGCCGGCCGGCTGGACGTACCAGGCCAAGGGGTTTCCGTCTTCATCAGTCTGGATATGCGCGGCATCAGCGTAGACTTTATTCCAGACCGGCTGGATATACTCGCCGGTATAGGGGTCTCTCAAGAATTTGCCGCCGTTATCGCGGTCATCGTTATCGGCATCATACATGTTCAGGTAATCAATTTGATACTGGGTCGGGTTTTCGGTATCATCGGCCAAGAGGATTGCGACCTTGGCGGCATCAACAGCTGCGGACTTCGCAAACCCAAATTTTTCTGCCGCGACCGCCAGAGGAGAATAACCTTCCTGCCTTTGCTGTCTCATGGAAGCAATACTGGCGCGCCCTTCGCGGATGGCCTTGGTAAGGCCGGCCAGGTTATGATACCATTCATCAACCGTTCTAAAGGCCTTGTCTCTGCCTATCAGCCCCATAGCAACCTCTGTCAAGGCCTCCCCGCCAACTACGGCGAGATTCGGATTGAGTTCACGGATACGGCTGACCTCTGCCTCATCTTCCGGTGTAGCCAGCGTCGGAAATACGCCGGCAGCCTTGGCAACAGAACCTTGGTCCGGGATTAAGCTCCTTAAAACTTCCGGCATATAGGAAGTAGCGTCTTGCCGTGCGGGCGTACTGGATAAATCCTGTAAATTCGAGTTTTGCGCGTTGCGGTCAGAGGCTGATTGTTCCGGCGCGCCAAACAGGCTCCTGATGTCGCCGTAGAAATTGTAGGCCGCACTAATCCGGAGATGGCCCCCATCTTCCGGAAGTTGAGATACATCCAGTTGCAACTTTTTATAATCAAACCCGACTTGCCAACCAGCTTTACCATCGTTAGGCTGGACCACCTCACCGCTAATTTTAACCGGGCCGTTGGTGTAGGCACCGTTAAAATACTGCGCCCCCGACAAACCTTGTGAATAACCGGCGGTAAAATCGTGGAATTGCACATTGGCGCCCTGGTTGATGATTTCTCCGTCTTTGCCGTTGGCGCTAAGGGTTACATTAAATCTCTGGCCGAGGATGAGTTTTGCTCTCGCCTCAAACCGGTCCTGTGCGTCCTGGCTAAAACGCAGATTCGGATGAAGAGGAAGCGTGCCGAGTTGCGTATCCAGAGAAAGCCGCTGAAATTCAGTCCCGATATTATCAACTCTTCCGATAATCCTGTCTACAGAGCTGGCGGCGACCGTGATGGTAGCGTTAGAGACATAAGAAACAACATTATCCATATTGCTGTTATACGCCGGACGATTGTAGCGGGTTACGTCAAATGTCGACGAAAGAATATCCCGGTTGTGTTCACCGGTAAGCCAACGGGAACGTAAGGCAGCCCTGAGATCAAACTTGAGCAGGTCATCGGTATCGGCCGGGGTCCGGTTAATATTGAGGTCTAACCGCTGACGGCCCCCGAATAAACCGACGCCTTTACCAAGGCTATAACCGTAACGGGCCTCATCACCGTTAAATAAATTCTCCGCCCTGGCGCTGAATAATCCGTTACGATAGGTGGCATCCCCGCGCCAGGGATGTTCTTTATCTTGCGGATTAAGAAAAGCGTAAAAGTCAAAATTATCACCAGAGCGCATACCGAGTCCGTAGGTACCGAAATACTTTTCGTAAGAACCGACGATCTCCTCTTCAGGAACCATATTTAATATTCCGTTGAGGTTATAGTAGGTTTCCAGTTTTCCGCTGAGAGTGACCGTACCGTTGTCATTAACATGAACGTAATCCGGCGTGAAAAGTACATTGACCTGGTTAGTAAGGTGCTCATTCATCAGCAGCCATCTAACGTCAAACTGTTCGTAATTTCTATTGGCATTAACCGTGACTTGGGAGACAGTATTACCTTTCTCGACATCAAGCTCAGCGTGGTTTGTCCCAGCTGTTATCATGGTGCTGCCTGCATTAGGATTAGGCTGATAGCCCATATAACCGGGAACCGCGGTGGAGATACCGGTCGAATCAACCGCAACCTGGGCTAACGGGCCGGCGACCTCTGAAGTCACGGGAGCAACAGCAACCGGCTGTGTTTCAGACATCGCAAAACCGGTGAAACAGGTGGTCGGATCAACCACTTCACCGTTTTCCCGTACCCTGACGTGGACATGCCCTTGCATACCCGATTTGGGATTATTGGCCGGCGCGGCATTACCGGTAAACTCATCGGTTAAGGCCAGGATCTGTTTGGCCTGAACCGTCGTATCATCCGGAACAATAATCCGGCCGAGATGAAGGACATCCAAAGTTACTTCATTGCCGTCATCCATTGTCTTGGTAATAGAGACATAATTTCCGGCAATCCCCGCCGCGGTGTGGGTGCGGACCACGCCGCCGTCGAAGAAATCGGGGACATAAATCGGGGTATCCCTGTTCACGCGGATATCAACACCATCGTGTTCATAGGCGACTTCCCGACCATCAACCGTCTTTGTCCTGCTGGCTTCAAAATGGCCGTCACCATGCGAGTCACTGCGAATCTGAACCGGCTGGGTCATGTCGACGAGCTGGCTCAACGGCTCCGTTGCTGTCGTATCCTGAGGCATATTCACGGTGGCGTTATCACCGGTCACCGGGCCTTCGTTATTTTGAGCTGCGGCTGCCGCGCTGGTCCCTTCCAAAATTCCGACCTCCTGGTTGATTCTCATGGAAAGCTCTAATCCTCTGGCTAACCCTTCGATGTTTTCGTCGGGAAGATTCCTGGATTTGATTAAGGCTTCGGCAAAAACCCGCGCCGCTGCCGTGACCTCTTCGTTTTTCTCGGTTAAGATTTTTTCCGCGGCGCTTAGGGCGCGTTCGGAAGCATATTGATGATTATCCATGAGCACCCCGGCGACATGGACAAACTCATCAAGGTTAACGCCGGCTTCGGTCAAACGCCCTGCCAATAACGGGGTTTCGCGAAGAGTTTCCCGAAGCGCTCTTAAATTGGCGGTTTCGTTCATGTGGTCGAGGGCTGTCGGAATTCCCAGCGTATCTCCAATCATGTTTAATCCATAATGGCCCCAAGAGATAGCGCCGTAGTCGCGGCCTTCAAGGCCTTCGGCCACGGCCTGGATGGGTTGCCCGATGAATTCGTTAAGACCTTGAGAAGCACCGGTAGCATCGGCAATATTATTACCGATGCCTAAAACGGCGCCGATTTCCGCACCGATAATCGACATATACCAGAAACTACCTAAGAACCTTCTACCTAATCCCAGCCAAATATCCGCGACGCTTCCCTTCGCAGGTTTAGTCCCTAAGGCCTCTGAGGCCAGATAAGTAACGGCAGCCAAAGGTGACGCCACGCTTAATCCCGCTGCCGCCAAATTAGACAAGAATTTATAGCTGAATTGTTTCTTAATTCTGGCGAAATACGGATTCGGCTTCACGCCTGCCAACTTTCCAGCCAGAACCTTACCGGCACCGGGAATACCGCCTTCGTTAAGAATGCCGAAGGCCAATGCCCGTTTTACGTCGTTTTCGTCGTAACCCTTCTCCCCTAAATTATTGTAAATATTAAAAATGTCGGTTGAGCCAAGATTAAATCCACTTCGGAGAATCTTGGCATTCTGAATCTTTTTGCTGGTAGCAGGTATATCCAACAGGATGACTCCGATGACCGTAAAGATCAACCGGACAAACTGATGAGCCGTATGCGGGATACCCCACATTGATACCTCAGAGGCCGCCGGTAAGCCGAATAATCCCATGGTCAAATTGGCTGCCGAACTGCTAAGCATCAGCATGACGCCTCTGCCCTTGGCAAATTGCAGGATACCGGCAACGATCGGGAAGGCGAAGGTAAACCGGAACCATGACTCCTGAATAACAATTCTTGATTTCACGAACCAGTTACCCTCTTCATAGGCCTTGAGTACAAAATTGGCCCGCTCTTCGACGCGCTGTCTTTCTTCTAAGCTTAACCCTGACTTCTTATCCGCAAGATTTTCAGCAAAATATTGCCGGTTGGCGTTACGGATAACATGGGACAGGAAGAAGTCCTGGGTAACTTTCCATAAATAGTGAACGAACAAGCCGGCACCGGCGCCGACCAGCATCCCTATACCGCCGGTAGCAACGCCGCCCACGGCAATACCCGCAGCAGTAAAGAGGCCGGAGCGAATCTTGTGGTTGATGATGGGGCTAAGACCTTCTTCCTTAATGTGCTCCGCTATCGCCTTTAAGATAGGCAGGTCATTCTGGACACCAACCCTGTCACTCTCCGAACGAATAACAGCGGTCGCGTAAAATCGGGGAAGATCTTTGCCTATCAAATGCCGGGTTTTAATATGAAGAATGCTAAACGGCCTGTGAGCCTTATGGGCCATGACATTAAGTACCGGCAAGCTTAATGCGGACAAAACGATGAGGCCGGGGACAAAGAATTTCCAGCCGCTGACGTATTGTTCTGCCCCCAGGACGCTGACTAATTTTGTCACTCCCAGGGCGCTGACTAATTTTCCTATTCCAAGGGCAACCACAATCTTAGGCAATGCGATGAGTAAAGATAAAGATATGGTAACGGATGTGATGAGCGGCAAGAAGCGAACAACCTTATTTATAGAAGAGGCAAATTTGCCCTTGCCAATTTCGGTCGCCATTGCCTTCTGGCTGGCCTTGTTGGCAATATGGGATACTAAGCTCAGGGCGGTAATCGCCGTGACGAAAAGAATAGCGGACGGATCTACAGCAGATAATGTACCTTCGGGGACGACAGCTCGGAGGGGTAGAGCCGCCGGCGCCCCGAAGGCAACATTTGCCTTAGCAACCACCGCCACGGTAGTTATTGCCAAGGACTTGGTTAAAATGTTTAATAAGGAATTATTCCGGACAATAGAATAAATGTGGCTTGAAACAAAGTGGTGAGTGAGCAAAGCGAGTCGAACCACAGCGGCAGGATTGACGGCAAGCAGGCGCGCTTTGGATGTTTTAACCGCGGCCACCGATTGCGCAACCGGAGCCGCCATAACACTGCCGGGCCTGGCGCCTTCGAAACCATTCTGCAATACTTGTTCATTTTTTCCGACCTCATCCGCGTAAGCGGTACCGGCGCCAAACAGGTTATTCAGCGCACCCAGAATCATATGAACCGGCATCATCAGAGGCGCGATCGGATTGAAGCCCTTGAACTGGTTCGGAACCTGCGGTGCGACCGGTAATTTCGGCGCGGGAATAGTCGTTGCCGGCGGCAGGCTATTAACTGGGACTGTCCCCGCCTCAGCCCTGTTGGACCTCGTCGAGGCCGGGCCCGATTTAGCTTGGGACCTGTCCCGTACCGAGCTTCGTACCATTGAAATCATTTTAGCCAGAGCCAAAGAGGCGATGATTAAAGGAAGAATGCCCGGCATGGAGGCTTGCAGATTGCTATGGTCAGCCACGGCGGCAACAGTCTTATATTCCTGCATGCGAATCTTAAGGCCGGGTAATTCCTGCGTCAAGGCAATGACTTCATTGAGGACTAAGCGGGTCGCATCGACATTGCTGGCGTACCAATGAGCGTTGGTGTTTTGCCCGCGGGAAATACAGGCGAGCATTTTTTCATAAGAAATCTTGTCAGCGCTGCCGTTAAGACATTCTCTGATGGCATCGTTGACATCTGTGTCTTGCCCGATATGGTAAATACCAAACGCCAACCGCCAGATATCCGCGTCACTCATCCTTGAACCAATCATCTTGGATATTCTGTCGTGGATATCCTTAAGAAGCATGATCGCTACCGTTGTATTGTCTTCGGCGTTAAACGGGTTACGGCTTCCCTCGAGAGATCCGAAGAATTTCTCAAAATTCCTTCCCTTAACCTGGCTTACTCCCATATCCCAGCCTGTCGATTTGCCCAAGCCTTTTCTTTCAAGAGTGAAATATCTGTTTGAATTAATGGTAATGCGGCTCTGGTCGGGTGTTTCCATCATCCAGATAGCGATGATGCCCTCGGACGGAATACCGTGGGCGCGGGCAAGGTCGGCAAACCGAACAAAGGAAAGCGTGCGGCGGGCCGCAGCCTTATCCTGGGCGGTCAAGACATAATAGAGAGTCGGATTTTTGCGTTCCCTGTCCGTCATGCCGCGCTTAAGAGCAATCCTGGCTTGCCCAAGCGCCTGTGCCGTATTGGCATCGGAACGGCGCATCAGCTGTGCGTAGAAAACCTCCAGCCTGTCAATGGTGCCGGCATAAATCAACGTCTCTAAAAGATCGCTGATCCGTTCAGGATGATTGGCCAGATTAGCTGTAAACCTTTCTTGATCTTTCGCAACCTCGGGCCTAAGATTCCACCCGGCTACCAATTCCTCCTTCTTGCCCCGAGGCAGAAGTGTCGATAAAACCGCAATCATCGTCGAGAATGTCCGGGTGTTATTGAGTGACCCGCTGAATGAATCCAGGCGATACGCGGCCTCGGTAAGCCGGGCTTTGAAATCTGCCATGGCCTGCTCGGCCTTTTCGGCTTCTTTCCGAATCCTACTGGCTTCTTCGATTTCAACAACCTTCTTGGCAATGCCATAAACTCCGGAGCCGGCGACCGCTAATCCGGCAGCTCCTTTGACCATGAGGCTTAAGAATTCCCTGCGGGTTTGCTCTCTTTGTCCTCTGCGTACCGCCATAGCGCGAATTTGGCGTGGCGCGGATTTGCGGCGGCTGTCGACAATAATCTTGGTGATACCGGCAACGGCTGCGGCTGCGCCGATAATGCCGGTGACTAAAGCGGTCTTTTCCACCGCGATCGGATCCATATACATCGCCCCGGCAGCAGCAACGACCGGCACGGCAACCAAAGGCCACGTCTTCTTTAATGATGAAATCTGAACGGGCTTGCGGTCACGGATGTGTTTATTAAAGAAGCGAACGATGTCATAGCTCATGAATCCGAGTGCCATGACAGTAAAGGCTACCGGCGCCAAGAGGCTGAAACCGTACACGGCCTCGCCTTCGGCGAGTTTCATCGGACGGAGGATTTGTGTAAGAGAGCGAGGCGTCGGTAATTCCACCAAATCTTCCCTGGTTCTGTTGGCAACAGCCATAAACGTCGGGTCTTTTTTCTCAAAAAGTTCAACCAGGGCAAGATAAATCGGGAGTTCGAAAACGCTGCTTTCCATAAGGCGGAGATATTGTCTCTGGATAACAAAGGTCCTGCAGGCTTCGGCTGATATGGAAGAACCGTTTCTTACCCGTTCCCTTAATTCTCTGTGATAAGGCCTCAAGGTATCAAGAATCCCGTCAAAGCCGTCCGCCAAGCGCATAACCGACGAGACCAGCCTGAAGGATTCTGCCGGTTTAGGGGCGTGCATACTTAAGATTACCTCCTGGGCCCCTTCGGGTAAGGCAATGCCCGATACGCGCAAAAGATCAATGCTGATCTGGCCATGTTCACGGGCGCGCTCGGTGTCTACTTTCGATAAGACCTGATCATTGCCATGGACGGGATCCCCTTCCTTCCAATAGCGGCGCCTGTCACTGAATACAGTAATAAGCTCTTCATCCAACTTGCCCAGATCGTGGCTAAGGCCGACAAAGTCTGCCAAAGCAATCTGGGCTGCGCCGGCACAAAGTTGTTTATTCTTAAGAATCTCCCTGGCGAGAAGAGTTACGGCCATCTCGTGCTCAATAACCTGCAAGGTATAGTCAACCGAATGTAAGCTTGAATAAAAACCTGTTTTGGAAACAGGAGCCCAGAATAAAGGCGACATATTAATAACCCGGCCTAAAGAAGTTCTTAAGAGAGTTCTGTTGGCATTTTCCCTGCCTCCCCACAGCTCGTTAAAGGCCATGATAAAGAACCGCGTTCTTTCCCGGTTGGGATTTCTAAATAAATCGAGAATAAACTTGGTATTGGTTATGAGAGCAGTCCTGGTATTTCCCTGCCGTACAGGGTAGGTAGCACCGATATGCCTGACGGCCCACAATACCCTTTCACGGGCGGCATTGAATTCCGACAGACTAAGCTGTGCCCAATGCCCGGAAGACTCTCCTGCCTCTTCGACCCGGGCTTGTGCCGCCAGGGTAAACAGCCCCATCAAGGCCGCGAAGGGCAGAGCAACGAGATTAAAGGCGTTAAGATTGTCCGCGGCTTGGTTAAATAATTTCCGGCTTTCATCGGCGGTCAGTTCGCCGGATTTGATTCTTTCCTGCAAGAAATTCAAGGCAATAGTGATAATGCCGGACTGAAGAACAGCTTCTTTAATTCGTTCATCCCTCCCGGATTCCTTAAGTAATTCCGCCATCCCTGCCGAGCCCGCCACCTTGTTCCCGTAAATATCACACCAGGCTTTAGGCTCGCCAAAAAGCATTACCGGATCTCTGCCTTCATACCTTCCTTTATCTTGAGACACTCCGTATTCTTTAACAGCTTTCACATAAATTTCTACAGCTTCCGCCACAGTCATATTCCGCTGACGCTCAACCAAAGCTTGAGAAACAGGATTTAAACTAAACGGTTCTTCATTAAAATCACTCATCATTGCCCTGTAGCGCTCTTCGTAACGGGCAATATTTATTTCGACATCGCTCATTCTCCTTGCTATCGCTATCCCTGCCAGCGGCATCGACGGCCCGGCATCGACGAGATTTTTGATTACCTGAAATACGGTCGCGCGGTTATAGTAGGTCTTTCCGGTTTGCAAATTCTCGGCAATCTTTTCCACGCGCCAGCCGCCGATTTTATGCGCTAACAGCTCAAGGGCTTCTCTGGCATCGTCAATCTTCCATTCGTAGCGCGGCAGGCCGACGCTTAAGGCAATCGAACCCCGGTCGCTGATCAGCTCTAACGCATCGTACAAGATCTCCACGGCCAAGTCAGGGTAGACATCATCAATGACATTTAAAGCAACAATACCCTTGATGGTACCCGCACCGGCCAAGAGCGCCTTGGTGGCACCGGAAAGTTCGCCGAGCCGTTCGCTGATAAATTCGATGCCTTCAACCAGGCTTATGTACTGGGCCGGTACCAATTCGGCGCTGTGGCTGCGTGCCATTGCCGGGTTATCGCAGTTCTCATAAATCGGGTCAATGCTGATAACCCTTGCCCCAAAAGCAGCTGCCGCAATCATCGGCTCCATAAAGTACCTGCCGCCGACAAACACCACGGTATCGCCCTCGGCAATATTCATCGTGGCCATAAGTTTTACGGCATCCTTGGCAACATTCCTCTCCCAGCCAAGCTGGGCAATGACGGAATCAGCATCCTGCGCCATGCCGAATGCGAAAACAAACGGTACGAAGCTATTGAGAGATGAAGTTTCCCCTAACTTGATACCGCTTAACGCTGGGGTGGCCGGTAAGCTGGCGAACAGCTTTTGTGTCATCGGCATTGAGAGCTTCCCAGGAGTTTTCTTTCCCATTGCGGGAGTAAACTTGCCCGTTGTGATTGAAGATAAGGAAGAGCCGAGTTTTGCCAGTAGCCTCTTCGCGGCCGGCGCCAAAGACGCAATCGTCTCCGCTAAATTCAACAACGTGATCGAATGTAATGTGTTTGTAGTCTGTCCTGTGACTGGTGACTGGTGTCTGGTGACTGGTGTCTGGTGATCTAATGTCCATAATGCACCTCCGTGGTCCGTCCCGACGATACGTCGGGACGAGATCTCGGCGAATTTGCTTTGCAAATTCGCCGGACTTTGTTTAGGTTTTTGGTTATAGTCATTCTGTGTAGGAATATTGTGAATTCCGTTGAAGGAAGAAACAGCGTTTAAGCGAGGCTTTACGCCGGATATAAAGGAAATAAATCCAGGAATCGTTCTGGTAGGATTGCTAACAGCAGTTGCGCTCTCGTTATCCACTCCGACACCCTTGTGCGAGGAGGGGCCGGCTGATGTCGAATTGCCGTGAATACCGGTTGAATTGCCCGCGGTACGATAGATAACCCTAACCCCTGTCCTTGCTTCTCCGAGAGTGAAAATCGGCTGATACAATACCGGCATGTTGGTGGCGGGCGCAAAGTGCATCGGCAAACCCTTACCGCCGTTAGGTGTAGGCGCCACCGGCGGCACACCGTTCGCCGGCACATTCACCGGTATGGACTTAGGTTCGGCAGGCGCTGGAGCAGGGGTTTGCTCGGCCACAACTCCCCTATCCTCTCGAATTTTCCTCAGATCCAACGACGGCAACCCGGAATGCAGACCCTCTCGATTGTGAGGCTTGACACCCATTATTTGAGTTAAGTTCTGGAGGGCCAGAGAGACACCCATAATACCGACCATCAGATTCTGGGATGAGACCGCCGCCAGGACAAAGAGGCCGCCGCCGACCAAGCCGATGGTCTGCGTTGTCTCAAGGCTGTTTTCTTTAAAGGCGTTGACGACCGAGGCAATGAATTGAGGGAACGTATAAATAGCAACATTGATAACGAACGCCGACCCGAAAACCGGAGGAATCATTCCGCCGGCGCCTAAGAAAATCGCGGAAGGAACCGCAAACATCGCACCTGCAAATCCGATTCTCCATAACTTGGAACCTAAGCCGGAATAATCGGTCGGCTCCAAGAATGCCTGCAGCATACGGCCGCCGTCCATCGGATGAATAGGCAAGCCGTTAAAGAACCCAAGCATGACCGTTAAGGTACCCAATTGGGTAAAGAAGTTGAGATTTCCCAATAATTCCCTAATCCCGCTGATATCTTTCATCGCGTTATTGATTTGTCCCAGGCTGGAGGCATGCACCAGATTTTTAGAAATATAATCCCATAACTGAAAGACACTTCCGTCGTGGGCCGCGGCCGGTAAATGATTCCCAACGATAGACAGGTTGCCTGTCGCTAAAACAGCCGCGAGATAGACGGCAGGAACAAAATAGGACATGACACGTAACGCCGAAGACTTCGCCGTCAAGCGGTGAGTGGCATACATGAGAGAATAGAAACCGGCCACGCCGGCCACAGCCGGGAGCAGGCCAAAACCGCTCTGCATTAAACCTATCGTAAACCAGGTCGGGCCCATCAAGAACGTATCGCCGATGGGGCCGACGCCGGCAACCCAAAACGCCTTAGCCGGAGTCAACTCGCTTAAGCCCTTGATGGTTGCCAAACCGCCCATGGCGGTAAATTCCATTTTCGAGGTAACCTTGCCGAAGCGGGCTGCCTCGATACTATGCCGGGGTTCGTGATTGATGAAAATCGCTATGACCGGAAGCATGGCGGCAGCGATTATCCCGGGAAGAGTAGCGCCGGCGCTAAAGAAGTACGCTGAACCCGCCAGAGGAACAATCATGGTCAAGCTGCCTCTGATCTGTGTCCTGTTGGACGAAATCCGTTTCGGCAACCTGAACAGGTCATGGGTTTTAAAGGCGCTTTCTCCATATAGGGTAAATTTATCAATATTGGCAATCATGCTGTCGCTCGCATATTGTTTCAAGAGGTGGCTGGCGACAGAAAGCGCGATACCCAATGACGCCGTGATAGCCATAACCATAACCGTAACAGCAGAAATTTCGGCCCCGGCTATGACAACAGAACTTACGCCAATCGATTTCGCGATTGAACCTAAGGCGGCTACGCCCGTACCGGTCTTCGCAAATCCCCACAAGCCCATACCTAAGAGGGCATTGCCCATCTGGGTGGCGCCGTGTGTCTTCGAGGTTACTCCCATCTTCTGTCCGAAGTAACCTAAAACGCCGTAGGTTAAATGCGCCATAAAACTGCCCTTCATAAGAAGGAAGACAGCGACGGATAAATTCGGGACCGCGAGATTCCATTTGGTAACCCTGACCGGTTTACCCGGGTTGTGGGCTCTGGAAGCCTGCCAGTCGGATAAGTTAAACCAGCTCTTAAGCTGTTCATGGTTTAAATGCATGCCTTTAAAGAATTTAATGCCGCTGACTTCGCCCATGTCCGATTTGATGGTTCTCTTTTCAACGGTGCCGTCTGTCTTTTCTTTGTTAATATCCAGAGCGGCTTTTAAGTCTAACCGTTTCGCGTTCGATGAGACCGTTCCTTGCATTCTTTGCGCAACATTTCTGTCTCTGACGAGCAGGCTGCCGGCATAAGAACCGTTGACGCTAAAGATAACATTGCCGCCGTTTTTAAACGCCGCGAAGAATTCTTCTTTGTTCGGGAACCCATAGAAGTCGACCGTCCCATCTTCTTTTTCTTTGCCGAGCAATTGGCCGTGTTCGCTTAAAACAACGGCTGCGAGATAACCGTCTTGTTCGTCCGGCGCCCTTAAATACACCAGGCTGGGGCCTTGAGAAATGTGAGCTTGCTTGATGGTAGCGCTGGTGTGGAGATCTTCGATATATTCACGGTCTTCAGCTGTTTCGTCCGCAGCAAATTTTTCGTAGGCCGCCTGGGTGGTTATATCCATCTTTCCTTTAACCTTGTAACTTTCGGGAAGATAGCCTTTTGCCTTTAAGGCATTCTGGAATTTCTGCACCCGCTCCTTCAGTGAAAGTGAGAGTACATCTAATTCGACGCGGGATACGGTATACCCGGCCATGGAAGAATCAAATTGAGCCAGGACCTGATTGATGTCACTTTCGTTAAATTCGCTCCAAAGAATTCTTCCGGCCTCGCTCCTGCCGTCTCTGACATTGTCAAAGTGGCGCTCGATCATAGCCCTGGTGAGTTTAAGCGGCGGCATGGCCCGTTCACTGTTTCTGGAAATCCCGCTTAAATTGGCAACCAGCGTCAACAGAGAGTCGGACACCTTCTTCTCTGCCAAGGCTTCTTTGACGGCAAACAACTCTTCATTGCTTAATACCCTCACCTTATCCGCCATCCATCTTAAGCTGCTGTGCTCCAAAAAGGCCTGCTGGGATTCTATTGACCGTTCTTTGGCTTGGCGAAATGCGATGAATTCTTCCAGGTCACGGACAATATGGTTTCTGACAAACGGCACTATAACAGCCGGATTCTTCAGCTGTTTGATCATCTTGTTAGCCAAACCGTCTTCGTCGTCTTTCTCCAGGATCTTGCCAAGGCCCTCAAAGAATTGCCTTTCACCCTGGCGGACCATCGCATCCGTTACCTCAGAGCGTGCCTGGGACATGTCGGCGATGGCTGAAATTCTGTCCAGGCCAAAAATTTCGGCCGCGTCTTTTAAGGTGTTTAACGCACGAGCCAAACCTCTGATTTGTTCGGAATAACTCTTCTTTTGGCCCAAAGACGGGGTCATGTCGACAAAGCGTTTTGTCTGCTCAACGACATGTCTTGCCTGCCGGGTTTTAAGAATTTGCGCTTTCTCCTCGTCGGTTAAATCCGGGCCGGCATAATCCACAACCATAGAACCGTCCTGGCTGGTTATCCTCTTTAAGCCTTCGCCCGGCTCAGGAACAGCACCCAGGTGCATTGAGGACGATTTTGTTACTGCTTCGTATTGCTGCCATCCCTCAATGCTTCTGCCTTCTTTGTCCTGCATAAAGGGTAATACCTGCCTGGAGAATTCACGAACGAGACTGATACCTTTTTGGACAAAGGAAGCATCGACAGCATCCATCTTAGGCTTGACCGCCTTGAGCATGTCACGCGCCACGGCTCTATAATGTTTGACCGTCTCTTCTAATCCTTGGGTCCTCTCACCGACCATCAAAGACAGGATTCTTGATTTGGCGCCATCATTTAAGGTGTCATTGACCCCGGGAAGCGCGAGCATGATGTTGGCTTCGTCAATATGTTGATTCTTTAAAACATCAGCTTCAAGGCCGGCGGCGTTACGGGCATATTGCGCGTTATCTGCTGAACCCAACCTCTTTGTTTGATCGACCAAGCTTTTTGCCCTTTGATTGAGACGGGTGAGGGCAACCGGTTCCTGGCCTTGCGCGTCTTTTTCGGCAAAGATATAAATGCCTTGCTGGCCAAAGGCAGAAGTTTTTCCGCTAAAGCGCTTATCGCCTTTTTCGCAAGAAACAACGTAGACGCCTAAAGTCTGGCTCTTGGAAACTCCTTCTAAGAATAAGGCTATGTCGGGCCTGTTTAAAGCCATGGCCGCGCGCTGGGCGGACTCAATTAAGTCAGAGGAAGCTTCCTCTCTTTCCAGGGATCCCTTGTGGACGGCGCGAAGGATGGCTTTTTCTTCTTTGGTTGCCTTGAACCGGCCGGCAAGATCCGCGTCCGGTACTCCGATCCATATCTTGCGCAGTCTCTGCAAGAATTCATCTTGGCCGTACTGTGCCGGATCCTTGAGGGCATTCCAGAGCCGCTCCAAGCCGTCTTTCTTCTGAAGCATCTTTCCTAATCTTGTTCTTTCGGCGGGAGTAAATTCTTCTTCGATATCTTCCAGTTCCCTTGAGCTCGCCAAGTCGGTGATACTTTTCCACTTTCTCTCTTTACGTTTATTTTCTTTCTCGATATCAACCGGTATATTGCCGTCACGCAGGTTCTGGGCGGTGATAGGGCCTAAGTCGAATTTCTCATCCCTCTTGTCGGCGCGCTGCTGTAATTCCTTAAAGGCCTGGTTGGCTTTTTCATCATAGTCAAATCCGAAGAGATACGGTTTTAAGGCTTTCTCGGCTCTGGCGCGCGCCTGCCTCTCAACTTCCAATTGGTAACTTTCTTTTGACTGGCCTTTTTCCTGCACTAAGTCTTTCTTGACTTCTTTCTTAAATTTCTTAACAATCTTCCAGAGCGGGCTGTTTTTATCCGCGCTATAATTAAAGAGCGCTATCGTTATTCTTCCGTCGCTATTTCCTTTTTTGCGTAATCCCCTGGCCTGTTTCGCCATCCAGTATTCCAAAGTCCCGCGGTAAATACCTAAGTCTGACCTGTCTTTAAGCCAGCCGCCCTTGACGTGATGAACAGCCGATAACGTCAACCGCCACAAGCCTCTGGCGGCCAAGATGCCTTCTTCCGGGCCTTTCTTGTTTTCGTAGTCGTTAGACATAAGCGTGAAGAATTTACGCAACGTCCAATTGCCTAACACCTTTTCTTGCTTAGCGGCAGGAACACTGTTTTCCAGCAAATCATACGCCTTGCCGGCTCTTTCAAAATCCTGATTAGACAACATCCCCGCTAAGGCCATACCGTTTAAGGTGTTTTCTTTGCGGCCTTTATCGCCGAGAATAGCTTTGCCCATTTCGGCAAGTTGTTTGAAGGTGAGGTCAATCTTTTCCGCCCTTTGCGGCATTTGGTTCTTGGTTAAATTCCACAAGAGATATCCGTGGAAAGGATGGGTTTTCAATGAAGAGAACATCTTCTTGAGCGGATTCTTATGCGCGCGTAACTCCGTAAGCCACGGTGACATGGTGTTGAAAGATTTGTTAAGCGGCGTGTAAATATAGGCCAGGGTTTTTATAACCTTGTTTCTGTTGTAGCGGGCATCGATAACGCTGGATGAAATTGATTCCGAGTGCGCGATGGGCAAGAGGACCAAAGACGCCAGGAAACCGCCAAAATTAGGATGCTTTACGAGGAATTTAACCGCATTACTGACAGCGGCTTTCCTAACCAGGGCAACAGTCCTATGCTCCGTATCTTCTCTTTTTTGTTTCTCGTCCTCAACATTCGTACGAAGCAATTTAGCGGCGTTAACCACGGCCGCGGAATGTTCATCGCCTTCAGGTTTTGCAACTTGATAGCGGGCGATATAACTATTCAAAGCCTCAAGGACAGCCTCTCTGTCTCTCCAGCTTCTGCCGTCGCTCTTTAAATAAATATTTAATAAATCCTCATTCCATTGGCTGTCTAAGGCGCTGCCTAAACCGGCCTCGTCGGCAACATTGCCGATAACTTCGGCCCTATGTTCACGGATGACGGTATCGATAGCGCTGTTTAAGGCAACCAGGTCCGACTGGCCTTGGGCGCTGGTTCTATTCTCGGCCTTATAGGCCTTGAAGGTATCGCTTAATTTGCGGCCCTTCTCCGAAAGTTCAATCACGCGCCCGAAGGCATCGGTGCCGACAAATCCGTACTTGGCCGCCAGGACAAAATTCTTAACGGTGTCGATAAATTCGCTTTGTTCGCGGGATGGTTTTTTGGAATTGTAATTTCTAAAGAGTCCGTTTTTATTTGCGTCAAACAGGGTATTAACAAAAGCGGCGATATCGGAATCCTGCGGAAGGGTAGAAAGAACATCGCGAATAGCCTGCGGCGCTTCAATAAGGCTGGAGGCGACTTCGCTGACCTCGTCAATAGCGGCTGCCGGTGCGCCCCGGATTTGGCCCTGGCGAGCGACATCTTCGGCGGCCTGATTTTTGGTTTCGCTGGGTAAATTCGCGAGAGCGCCGAATCTTTGGTTGTAGGTATGATTTATCTGTTCCATCTCCATGTCGCTGGGGGTATGGGAAGCCCTGACGTCGGTAATCCGGCTGGTATCTTTTACGCCTGCCATTTGGCGGGCAGCCCTTAAGGAGGCTTCGAAATCTTCAATGATGCCGCGGTTTTTGGCGAACTGACGGAAGAGATCCTGCTCAACTTCGCTAAGTTTTTCAAGCTCGGATTTTAATTGAGAGCTGCCGGCAGGGAATTGTTTCTTAAGTTCTTCCCTTTGGATGTCCACCCGCACTAAAAGCCCTCTCTCCGCAGGCCCTATTCTGGCTTCATCGATATAGGCCATCATGTCTTCAGCCGGCGCACGGAAATCGTCGAATATCTTTTTGGTGCGGTCACCGGCGCGGCCGATCAACTGAACATCGGCAACCGCCGTATGCTTGCTGCCGATCCTGACAATTCTTGCCGCATAGGCTTTTGCAGCATCTGTGGCAAGCGCCAGGAGGTTTGTACCGTCGTTTAACTTATTGACGACAACAATAAGATGCTTGCGAGAGTCTTTGCTGCTGTCTGCGTATTCGCTCCTAATAACTTTCCCGAGTTCATCCATTTTCTTGGTTTTGGCATCGCCGATAGAACCTTCGACGCCCTCGATACGGACATCGTCCCCGGCAAATGCCCCCTTTCTCTTTAATTCTGTCAATCGTGCGACTGCCTTATAAACATCGTCACCGCTTTGAGTCACTAAAACCGTGACCCGCACCGGCCATTCCTCAAAAACTTCATTAGGCTTATTGACTTTCACCGATTTGGATTCTCTAAGCGCCTGCGTAATGCCCTGGATAGATGCTTCCAGGATATTGCCGGCGGAAACCCGTATATATTTAGCCATTCTTAATTTGCTATCCATATCGACCCTGTCTAACTGCAGGTAATTTGCATTGGTAAAGCCTAAGACCTCCAACGGGCCGCGCACCGGAGTAGCCGTCATCAGCACTAACGGGGTCGGCGCATCTTTACCGACCAAGAATCTCTTGATGGAGAAGATATCGGTCATATCGCCTCTCAAGCTGAAATAATGTTTCATGGCTTCGATATTACCCGCTCCCGACTTTAAAGCCGTCAGGGCGGCTTTGACCGCGCTGCCGTGAATATGGGTGGGCCTCGAATCACCTTCCTGGGCAAGCCGATAATTGAATTTGACCAAATCTTTTTCGTTTAAGATAAATACCTTGTCGCTGCCGGTCGTGCCGCCTTCGAAACGGACAAGCACATCGCTGTCACTGTTGCTGGTGAAATACCGAATACCTTTTTCTGTTTCCATGCGATGGGAACTGCCGCTTAAAGCTTCCCTGTAACCGGTTTCGGCATCCATAATATAGGGAACCTTTTCATTCTTTTCTATAACATGGACAATGATACCGGTAACCGTTTCACCGTTAGTGTCGGGGAATTCGAATGTCCGGTAGATGTCCCTGGTTTCTTTATCCAGCAGGCTCATGATGGCGACATCAACCGCCTCTTCAAATTCTTCGCGGATCCATTTTTCTTCTTTCAAATTCAATCCCGGGACCAGTTTCTGCAGATGAGCCATGATTTCCTTTTTAACCTGTTCATTAACAGCTTCTCTGGGGATCGTCGTGCCGTTGGGGTGAGTCGCCTGGCCCCAAACAATAGGTGACGGGCGGTGAGTTGAATCAAGATCAGAGCGTCTGAGCTCAACCTCTTTTATAACCTCGCGGAATAATCTCATCAAATTCCAGCCGCTCTTAAAGTTGGCATCGGTCAATTGCCGTTCAGGGTCAATGCGAATAGAATCAATAAGGCCGGGTTCGGTAACGGCAATGTGGGCATCGTCCCAGATAATCCTGTTCTTTCCGTCGTTAACCGAAGGCTTGAATGCGCTCAGATAATCCTTTGAACCTTTTATTTTTTCGGGGCTCTGGACTGCGGCAGCTGCTACGGCTTGTGTTTCGTTCGTATCGGCACTCACGGCCGCAGCTTCTTCGTTGTGGCCTTTGGCGATATTAAGGAAGGTCTGCTGAGGCATGACCACGATATCAAAGTCTTGGGTTAAATCAGCCATCTTAACTTCTCTGAGTAACGCCTTGTAGCTTCCGGCTTGCTTTGCCGTTTCCTCTGCTTCTTTCAAGGACATTTCGGCAACGCCGTCGGCGTAAGTCCAGACAGAGAAATCGTCGAGCACGATACCGACCCTAACCGCCGGTTTTCCGTCCGCGAGTTTCACAGCGCTGACGGTTCTTAAGTAGGCGTCATAGACAGCGGCACGCGGCATGTTGGTGATGTCGGGAGCGAGGATAAGCGATTTGCTCTTGAAAGGCCGGTTTTCCAGGGCTTCCATTAACTGGAATGAAGCGCGGCCGGCTGTGGAAACAAAAGTTTTACCTCTACCGGTAGGCCACTCAATAACCACTCCGCCAAAGTTCGCGAAGACCATGCCGGTCGCTTCGATTTGTTTTGACTGAAGCTCCAGAGGCCTTTCGGAATCTTCCATATTGGCCCTGGCGTCACGCATGAATTTCACTAACGTTTCTTGCGTGTCATCGCTGACGATTTTTCCGATAATCGCTGATATGGATTTTTTCTCGGATTCGGGAATATTATTGTTTGTTAAGAATTGCGCCAAAGCCTGTTTCGGAGTTACGTCAGAAAATGCCGCGTAAGCAACCGCCTCACCCAAACATCTTAAAGCGTACTGTTCTTTGTAGGTAACAAGCTGCTGCGCGGCCTCATGGATAACAGATTGGTAACCAAACGGCCGAACGGAATCTCTTTCTGCGTCCGTGCGAGTGGCTGTAAGCGCAACATCATTGCCGCGAGTATACTTCGAGGCCCGGACATCAACAGCCGGGGAGGGGATCCGACCGCGAGCCGAGCCTCTGTTACCAAATAAACCTTTCCATAAATCTTTATCAAACAACATGCCCGGGAAAGAGTAGAGCGTGGTAGCGGAGACCTGGACACTGGCGTTGGAGGAGGGGTTTCCAACGTAGGCCAGGTCTCCATTGTTAAAAAGATTATCAGAGGCCCGGACATCAACAACCGGGGAGGCCCGTCTCGACTCGGCTGATTGTGTAAACGAGCCGAGGCGGAGGTTCCGATTGGACGCCCGGCCTTTAGAAATAATGACGGATAAATCTTGGGAATTGATGTTATTTTCAGGTAAATTGGAAGGCGTTACAGGAGTTACCAGAGACAAAGAAGCCCTGCGGGCGATTTCGGCAGAGTTTGTGTGTGCGGATTCAACCGCGAAACTATTTTCTTCTGCTTTGAAATTCCTGGTCTCTTCTACTGCATTACGAACATCTTCAGCTGACCGTGGCTTTGATGTTGCCGGCTCGGTAGCGGGCTCTTCGTTGACTTCCGTGGCTTTAGCGGTATCCCTTAATAAGACATCGCAGACTACTAAGGCATTACCAGCCTTTGGAAGGCCGGTGACAGGTAATGTCCTACTTAAGGAACCATTTGCCGCTAGAATGTCAAAAGAGCGAACTACTAAGCTGTCTTCGCCATCGTTTCCGATGACCGGTCTGGCAGAACCGGAGATCTCTACTGCTTGTCCTTCTATTACCAGGCGCAGACCTCTCGCACCTTGAACTTTATCGGCTGACTGTCTACGGCTGTTTTTCTGTAAACCATTACCAGCTAAGACATTACCTATAAAGTCTGCTTCTGAGCTTTCGCTCCGTCTTGCTAATGCTTTGGCTATATTTGCTACCATAGCTGTGAAGGTGGAAGCACTACCAAACACCCGCACAACTAAGTCCATGGCTTTTTGTCTCGCGCTCTTATTCAACCCCGTCTGCGACACTGCGAGAGTGCCGGACGGCTTCGTGGAGTTGTCATGGATGCCGCTGGTTAATTTGCTACCGTCTTTTACTTTCAATAGAATTTCATTCTTAAATCCTTGTTGATTATTAAAGGCAATCTGCGGTGCTTTTACAATATCGGCTGAAGATGCCCCAATCCCCTGTTGATAAGCAACCACGCTCACCGGAGCCTTGCTGCTGCCGGAACTTGAACCGTCATTCCCTGTGGGTTGCGGTGATACGGGCATGGAAACAGGCCCGGGAGCTGTCGGAGCAGGCGCTTCTTTTCTCTTCTGGCTAGGCGTATTATAAGGACTGTCGATAGGACTTTGAGGGAAATCAAACCTGGACTGACGCATTCCATTATCAGTATCGGCAAAAGCGAGCAGAGGAACATTATCAATGCCTAACCGAGGCTTCGGCATGGCTGTATTTACCCAGCGCGGTTTTGTCCCATTTAAGCTTGCTATCGGCGGCACGGCGAGAGCAGGCGGCATTGGCGCAGTCATTATTGAAGGCGGCAATATTTGAGTTTCCGGTAAAGCGTTCGGCGCCTGAGGCACAGCGACTGAACCGGATTTTAATTCCGGCAGAGGAGGCATAGCCGATCCGGCCCTGATATCAGACAAGGGCTCCGGCTGCGATGGCTGGGCCACAGCAGAAAGATTGCTTACAGTCGGAGCCCCAATGGTCACTTGGGACGATTGGGTTAGCGGTATTTCTTCTTTAATACGATTGGCCTTTAAGGAAATGTCGCCTTGTCCATTGGCCGGCGTATCTGTACCGAAAGGAAGGTCCATCCCCAGTTTTGCCGACTCCCGTATTAATTCTGCTAAATACTTTTCTTGCGCTCGCGTAACTTCGACGTAGAACGGCGGGACGGCTCTTTGGCTGTTATTCAAGGCTGTTGAATCTTGAGATTTCCATGCAGCCTCAAATTCTTGAAGAGTCGTTGCCCAATATTTATGGATGGAATCCACATAAGGTTCATTCAGCTGGACCTGAAGTTCGGGTTGAATAAACTCCGGCCAGCTCCGGTCTGCTTGCATATCGACGATGCGCGACTGCCATCCCTTTCGCCATTCAGCGCTTAAATCAGCGGGTGCGGCCACTTTCTTTGACACAATGATCGGAACACGGTGAGGATAATTCTCAACGGCTTTCTTAAGATTATGAACGGCGTCTTCACCATAAGCCAAATAATCCATGTCAATAACCACGACGCGGGAATTCGGACCGATAGTCCGGCCGTAATTGCGAGCCACATTAACAACATCAAGATCAATGACCCCGCGCCTGGCCATCTCAGCTCTCAAGGAAATAATATCATTCTGGAAGTCTTCAATCGCCTTATCATAATTGCGATTAACCGCCGCGCGTTCTTTTTCGGTCGTTGATTTAGCCAGAGCTGCTTCCCGCTCCTGGTTCATGCGATCTCTGAAATTCGCGAATGTCTCCACTTTTTGCTGAACAAAGACGAACGGATATTGATGAATCTTTCTGGGCACATGGCCGCCGCGTATCATCAGTGAGACATCCTCAAGGACAATCGCTCCGGTTAGCTCAGGGCCTAGCCGGTTCTTGATAATATCGTATCCTCTGGCAAGTTCGGGTGCTAAAATTTTCTTGCTGTAGAAGTTCAAATCCTCGTGGGGAATTTTGACAACAATATCATAATCGGGGTCAGCCAAATAGGAACTATTCCCGGGAACGGCACGGTCAATCGCGAATGCCGCAAGCGCCCCACCTTCATCCAAGTAGGTAAAGACGGGCCCCTGCTTGGTAACCTGGTATCCTTCTTTCACTGTTTCAATCTTATACCGCACAACATCTACGGCAGCTTTCTCTAAGCCCTGGCTAATAACGGCATGGTCGAGTCCGACTTTATCTAACATCGGTTGAAAATCTTCCAGCTGGCCAAAGCGGTTTTGCCGTGCCACAATGAGACCAATCAAATCGCTGGGCCGAATATCAATACGCGTTCCGTTAATAGAAAGGTGCAGCCAAGAACTCTGCCCGTCGCCGGTTTCCTTGTTCGCCGGCAGGGCAACGTCGCCTCTGCTGTTATCAATCGTCGGGTTGGCTTCGAGAGCCTGGCGCTTGCTCGTCATAGCGATCCTGCTTGACAGGTTATCAGAGGCCTCGGTGAATGCCGGCACAGGCATTCTTTGCGCCAATATTCCCGATAACATCCATCGCACCCTATCGACAAGAGAATCATTGTTGCCTGACGGAAGGGCCACGTACTTTTCTGCACGGGTATAATTTATTTCTGCCAGCGGCCTGCCGGTGTTTGTATTCACAGTCATCCTGCTGGAGGTGGGTTTGTTGGGAGCAGTCACCGGGCGCTGGAAGATTCTGGCTAAGGCATCGGCCATATTCTTTCCGCCATACCAGCGTTGCGCGCCCGTCGAGCAGCTATCCAGCATGACTTTCCCGTCCGCAGTAAGAACACGGCTTAACCCGGCGCGCTGTAATTTCTTAAGGACAACCGGCATCGTCAGCACGTCCGTCTCTTTGGGCCCGAACTGAATAGACCCCCTTGTCCCGTGGCCGGCGATAACAACCAGAGAGGCAGGCTGGTATCTTGCCGGATCCTCTAAATTCGTGGCGTCTTTTAAGGCAGAAACCATCTCATCCGGAGTAGAAGCCTCATAATACAAAACACGGTAATGCTTTGTCAGCGCTGTGGCATTGGTGGGATTCAAAAGGGCATTGTTGTGATCTGATTTTGGATAGACCACAACCGCCAACGGACGCGTGTCATCCACCTTGCCGAGGCGATGCAACAGCCTGTTTTTTACCAATTCTTGGCCGGCGTTGCCCCGAAGAGCCACTGTTCGAATAATGTTAAGATCCGGTACGCGATAGTAATTGGTCACCATCTTGGGGAAGCTTTGTTCGCTGACGGGTTTTCCGGCAAGTTCGAAAATCGGAAGGGCTATTTTCTCGCGCAGATCCCTTACCATTTTCTTATCCGTCCGGCGTCCGTCTTCTTTGGCTAAATTCTCAAATTGAGCTATTAAATTTGAAATTTCTTTTTGTGCAGCCCTTATCCTGGCTGCCCGCGGCGAAGGTTCTGCCATCGAGGGCGCTTTCAGAATAAACTGCCAGGCAGCCCTGGGAGAATAATGCCTGCCATGGCTTGCCAACTTTTCGATAACCGGCAGGGAAAGATTTTCCATCCTAAAGGCCGGCATGTCAAAGGCGGCAAGAATTCCTGCGGCATCCATATTTCCCTTCAAGACTTCTTGCTCTAAAACAGATTTGGTTTCGGCGGCATAATCAGGTACGGTAGCCGCTATCCAGGCAAGGGCTTTGGATACTCCCGGTTTATTGACATGATTCTTTAATACGGCAGTAGCTATCCGGGCAAGGGCCTGCGCCACTCCCGGCTTATCAAGCTCATTGGTTATTTGGACAAGGGCCCAGGGCGCTGCCGGTTGATCGATATGGCTCTTTAATACGGAATAAAGCTGTTTGGTAAACTGGGGTGTCATATCCCGGGCGGTCATAACAAAAGCCTGGGGCTTGCCCTTTTTCTTAGGTAACGCTCCGACGAGAGCTTCTGCGGCCTCCATGTTCCCTTTGACAGCTTCTTGTTTCAAAATAGATTTGGTTTCATCGGCATAATCAGGCACGACAGTGGCCATCCAGGCAAGAGCCTGAAGAACTCCCGGCCAGTCAATATTTTTCTTCAGCATAGAATAAACTTGTTTAGTAAAATACGGCGGCATATCCGTAATTGTCCTGGCAAGGGCACCGGCGGCATGCTTGTTAATAGCTATCTGACTCTCTAGCGCGGAAATAATCCGGTCGGTAATCTTCGGATTGCCACGAACCATAGCCACGAGGGCATCCGGTGTATAAATATTGTGCGGATTATCTCTCGCGATCTCATCAAGCGTCGTAATGGCTTGCTCTGTGAACTCCGGATTCACTTTTGAGAAATCAACTAATGCCCGAGAAGTACGATACCCCGCGTTATTTTTGGCGCTCTCAATCAAGGCCGTTGCTACTTGAGGAGTTAAGCCGGGATTTGTCAACGATATCGTCCAAAGTTCCTGCATGGTCTGGGTAAAATCGGCATCGTAACTATTATCGTCACCGCTATCGGACAACATACCCTGAAGCTCTCGAATTCTATCATCGGTAACGGGCCTCGCCTGAGCCGGCTGACCGGGCATTGGTAACGGTCGGATGCTCTTTATATTTTCAAGAGGGAAACCATAAGCTAAAGCATTATACCTGGTGTCCAGGCTAATTTTATCCCTGCCTACGACGGCCGTTTTACCATCAATAGATACTATCGTAGTTCCGGGTTCTAGCCGTGCGAGTTGTTCAGACGTAAGAAGAAGTACATCTCTACGGATGCGGGCTCCGCCGTTTAACAGAGATTCAATATTAACTGCCAAGTGCTGTTGGGGTTCTGCCTGGGCCAGCAGGCTGGTACCGGCGACTTTCGTTGTCGACGGTATCGGGCTGCGGTCGGCTTTCAGGGCAACGTCGCGATTATTATCAGCGGTCAGGTTGGTGTCGGAAACTTCCTGAAGCTTTAATTCTGCCATCGGCGCGGTGGCCATTGCCTGCACGCTGACAGGCTTTGCCATCTCGGACGTACGAACCATTTTAGAACCGGCTGCCGCTTCCATCACTTTGACGGCCGGTGCTGCGGCGGCCGACTCTATCGGGCCGGAACCAAGAAGCATTCCGCTTTGGGGTGTGTTTCTCCTGGAAAGTACTGCACGAGCTATGCGTGCGACGGCAGGCCTCGACATCACCGCAGAACTCGGGGCAAAACCAGCTCTTGTCCACCATGTCCAGTGATTCAAAAGTAAGTCGCCATTGTTCCGAATGGCCATGAACTGAGCGTTGGCTATGCGCCAAATCTCATCTTCGCTAAGTCCAGCCTTCTTAAGTTGAGGCTCTAAAGCATGTTTCACTCGGTCAGGATGAAGGGCTTTTAAATAATCCCGGACCCGTGTCTTTACTTGCGCTTGAGACAAGGCAATGGCCGGCCCTCGCGGGTCATAAATTCCGAAATAGTCGAGGATATACGGATGGAACTTCTTGTGGGTAAATGCAAACACGTTCGACAACCCATGGTCTTTGATGGCTGAAGACAATAAACCGGTACCCGTGCTCTTACGACGCAACTCCGATACTTTTATTTCCCCTTTCTTCAATAAAAGAGCATACAGGACCCCGCTAACAAACTTTCGGTCACGCAGATATGTTTTAAGAATATCCGGCGGAACCTTTAATGCAGCCTCTAATTCTTTGAGCGTTGGGGTATCGGGATGGTCCACCAGATACGAGGTCAAGGCGCTATTAAGCGGTTGGCCTGTCCGTTTCTTGAAATCCGCCTCTGTACGAACTTGTTTGAGGAAAAGTCTGCGGTTAGCGTCCTCATTGAACACTTCGAAATACTTGCTGATTGTTGACTGACTAACGCCTTGGTTCTTCGCTATCTGCGTCTGGATGCCATCACCTTGCTTAATCCATTGCGCCATCTTATAATGGCCGGGATAATCAAACGACGGTTTATGCAACTGCCCACGGGCGCGGTCAAATTCTGCCTGACGCTGCCGCGGATCGCCGTCGATATACCGCTTTATATATCGTCTGGCTGCGGTTTCGCTAACGCCTCGGGCCTTGGCAATTTCTGCGGTACTCGCACGAGTTGAAGCAATCAGTCCGCTCATGATGCTATCGCCGGGATAACGGTCACCCTTCAAGCCAACTTCTTGTTGTCGCGCCTTTGATGCCGTAGCAACCAGAGCGGCGTATTTTCCGGTAGGATCACCGCCATTGTTGCGCAAATTTCTAACCCAGTCTACGGCCGTCGAGTAACTTACATCCGCCTCAGCGGCAAGAACGCGCAAATCTCCATCGACCCTGTCTAAGGACGCACGCAGCCATTCATCGCCGCCATATTTCTTGTTTGCCGGTTCTCGCTGATTGGTGCGGTCAGCCTTTAAGGCAATGTCGCCTGCTAACGCCGCGCTCGCCGCCAAATCACCGCCAGGCAACCGGCTTTCGCCCTTTAATAATCCACCACTTTCTAATAAACCGTCGCCGGCTAAGGATGGGACACTGTCAGCCAAAGGTGCTTCTTGTTCCAAGGCATAAAGATCGCGGCGGGTTTGGTCGGCCCTTAGAGCTTGTTCCTTCATCTGGCCCGGAACATCCTGGCCAAGGTTGCCTCTAGCCATCGGCGGCAATAACAATCCGGGAACAAAAGGAACGCTGCCGGGGAAGGATTGCTGCATCGGCGCCGGTAAGGCACCCCCGAGATTAGATGTTTCTGCCGGAATATTGGCCTGGCCTATTGCCGGAGCCGAGGGCAGGGCAAAAGTTTCTACATCAACTCTGGCTACTTCCGCGATACGCCGGGCATTTTCATCGGACGGCAATAAGTCACCTTTCCCGAAGAGAACAACGCCGCCGGAGAGAATAGTTTTAACGTCTTCACCTTTTAGTTCTTCCAGTTTGACATTACCGCTATCATCTAAAGAAACCCGCGAGAAGATATTGATCTCTCGTTGGATCGGACCTTGTTCTGTCTGGACATCGGTAAAACCTTTTTTTGCAATAAAGACATTGCGGTCATATCTTTTCTGGATACGTTCGCGGGCCGCCTGTCTTAAATCCGTATCGCGGTCGACGGGAACAAGTTGAACCGCCGGTAAGCTCGCGAGAATTGTCCGCATATCGCGCTCTATGCGAACATTTTCGGAATGGGTTCTTTTCGTATTCGCACGGCTGATGGCTTCGTGCAAGATGGCACTGGCCATTCTTGCCTCGTACGATGCCTGGGCGAGGAGGGGTTGGCCTACCGCCTCAAAATGGGTTTTGGCATTGGCGGCTGTACGTGTGATATAGATGTTGTCCAGATTCTTCCCTGCGCCGCCCGCATGGGCTCCCATGAGCGTATCTTCCGCTTCCATCTGATACATAAAGCGGGCCAATTCGACAGGAGTCAACTTCTCCTGACGGTCTTGAGCTGAAAGGCTTTGCATGGCCTGCTCGCTGACAAGATTGCGGCGTAAAAGCGCCTCGGTTCTCTCAAGGATAGCGTCCTGGTCCAGCTCAGAGAGGAAGAAGATGTGCCCTCCCTTATTAGCCGGGTCAATCTGCATCTGGATGATCCTGGCTGCTTCAAGCGCTTCCTGCCTTAATTGTACGGACTCCTGGTCATCAAGCCCTTCTAAGGCGTCAGCAACTCTGTAAGCCATTTCCAGGTCCGCTTTGGCAGCCTGCAATTCTTCAAAACCGGTTTGTCCTGCCTTAATATCCGTAGTCGCCTTTACTGAGCGGCCGGTGGTGTTGACCTCCTGGCGAATAATGCCGTTCTCGACAATCCTGCTGAAGATTTCGTCAAATCTCCGGCTGGGGATTTCCATGGCTTTCGCAAAAGCTTCCCGGCCTACGGTAACGGAAACAATTTCTTGGCTGGCACTGCCGCCGGGCAAACCTAATCCCTTTAACAAATCGCCCCGGCCTTCGATAGTGTATTGAACAGGATCACCGACTTCTTTGGTGGCATCCGTAATCTGATAAGTTTGCTCAACGATTTTTATATCGTCGCTAAATCCTGTAAGAAAAGGCGCGGTAAACTGATGCGTGGCCGAATCAACCGGCACCAGGGTTCCGGCATAATGAACAGCCTTGACTTTGGCCGGATCGGCATTGCCAACATCAGCAATACTGACGACATAGCCATGCTCAGTTATTCTATCGCCTGTTTTTACGCCCAAGAGATCCTGCTCTTGTATGCCCTGAGGAAGTTCGCCGATTTCGCGGTGCAACAGACTGTGAGTTCCTGCTGTCGTATCGACGCTGTACACTTCCCGGACAGGAATCGATATTTGCGAATCATTTTCATGCGTAACGATTGCCACGCTGCCCTGCAATGAAAACCGGCTGTTGTCCTTTATGGCAGCCGTGACAAATCCGCCTTCTTGCAAAGGAACCGCGATAGCCACGGGGTTTTTATCGTTATCTTTATTATAAATAAATCCGAATTGGGGAATGAGCCCTAAGGGAACAGATCCGTTACTAGGAACGAACATCTGATTGGGTCCGAGTTGGATACCGGCACCGGGATTCTGAAGTTCGGAAGAAGGTAGCGTGCCCGGGATGACGACAAAAAACGGATTTTCACTTCTATAACTTTTTATTTCAGGGCCATTGGCGCCGTTGATTGCGGTTGTTACGATAACCTTCGGCGGCGCTCGGGAGGCTACGAGTCCCTGATCTGCGGCCACCACGGGTTTAACAACCTCCGCAGTAACAACGCGCTCGACGAGCATCTGGCCTTCCCGGAAACCGGGAGAATACGTCGGCACCATATCTTTAGATAATCTGGCATTAACCGCCTGTTCAAATTCTTTCGGGGTTTGAGCTTCCTGGACAGATATTCCTTTAGATAAATCTCCGGACTCAGCAGTTAAGGTAATGCGGATATCCTGCTCGCCTCGCATAATGCTTTCAACTTCTGCCCGAGTCCTGGGACTTAATTCCCTAAGTTGTTCCGGGTGCATGCGGAAATGTTCTCGGATAACTCTATTGGCCGAATTAACGGTTTCCTCGATCGCTGATTCTATAGTTTTCTTGGCTTCTTTAGCCGGCTCAGCAAGACTGCTATGGCGAAGGGCGTGATTCGATTGCGCAATCTTATCTCTAATCTGTTGAAGTGCGCCCCGTTCCGCATCCGTTGCCGCATCGGCTTCCCATCTTTCTTGACGCATAATTCCTTGTCTTTGGCCGTACTCGAATGTGGCTTGAGCGGTTGCAGTCCGATCGAAGCTGCGCTGAACCGGGCCCTCCATGTGCTCAATATACTTTGCGGGATCCGAGAAATTAACAACATCCAACGCGATAATTTTTCTGGGAATAAGTTCGGGGTGCGCATAATCAGCTTTGGCCCCTTGCTCCCGAATAGGCGCTCTACCTCTGATTAAAGCTTGGCTGGCAAGTTTTCCGCGTGTAAATTCATTGGTAATAACAATTAAGGTGTCTTTGGGATGCGTTTTAAGGCCCAACATGTCAACGGTATCGCCCATGGCGCGCGGTTGGCTTAAAAGAACGGTCCATTTTGTATCGGGGTTCTGCATTCCGAGATCAAACTCTTCCTGAGTCAGCGGCCTTTTATTGGATTCCGTAACAGGCTTCGAAGGGTCGCGCAATATAAATCTTTCGCTTCCGCTAGGCCCTTCTAAGGCACCCAAGACAACCATGTCCGTCCCCTTGGATACAGCGTATCGACGGGCGGCATCCTGCACTTCAAGGGCAGTGTGCCCTTCTCGACCGGCGGCATCAACAAAAACCGCTCTTCCGCCAACAGCCATTTCGCTGGCGGTTTCCTGAAATCCCGAATTCAAAGAAATTGCCTTTCCGTCTCTTGACCTTAAGGCTGTATCGCGACCGACATCAAATCCGGGAACCTCTCGTATGCCGGCCATCCTGCTTTCCGGAACTAAGAGCTCACCGCCGCGTAATGCTAATTCTGCTTGCCCGCTAAGGTCGCTTAAATCATTACCGGTCGCGTCTATTCTTCTTGTGGTGAAACCGCGTTCGCTAAATTTCGACCAGAAATCTTCAACCCGGACTCGATCGACAGAAGTGCCGACAAAGATCGGCCCCTGCCTGCTAACGCGTATACCATTTTCTCTCGCAATGATACGGGTTATGGCATCCTGGACCGCGGCTTTATACGGATCCGCCATAACCACGGCCGGAGAAGCCGCGCCGTCAAGGTCTGTGGTCAGAACTCTGTCACCCTGCAAATGACCGGTCGGCTTTGCCGCTTCTTCTACCGCGGATACAAAACGGGCGAATTCAGCCTGTTTCTCTCCGCGTGCCCTGGCTTCAGTTTCTACCCCCAACTTGCCCAGGACCTGATCCACTAATTGAGGGCTGGCCGATGCCGTTCCATCTTCTCCATAAATAATCTTGCCTTCTTTTCTAGCTGTCCAGGCAAGCTCTGCCGCTTCATAGACTCCTTTGGGACTGGCTATTTCCTGTTGATTCCCGCCCCGTTGCATAGGCACCTGATAGGGTTTAAACTCGGCATCATATTGCCAGGCAATTCCTTTGCTCTTGGCGTACAATGCGTCCCAAATTGCGTCTGATTCGCTTAAACGAAACGCTTCAGCTTGTTTCGCAGTCAACATCAAAACATCGGTCCTGGCAATCAAGTCGAGCTTGTCTGCTTCCGTTAAATCACTGTTCCAACGCTCGACTACAGCTTCGCCTTCCAACATTTTCTTGATTTCGGGCATGCTTCTGTCTATGGCCCCTGCGTTATCTATAACAAAGGCCATGCCGCCTTCGCTAACGGCCTGTTTTCCAACCAAGGCAACACCCAACGTACTCTTGGAACCGCCTTTAGCAATGTTTGCTAAGACTCTCGTGGTACTACGAGCGCGTTCGATAGCTCTTGTTAATAACTGCAATCCTTCCTTTTGACCTATATCTTTTGCGTCGGGAGAGCCGTAACCTTTTTTCAAAAACTTGGGTATGTCAGGATGAAAACCTGCGCCCTGCACGCTGAGATCTTCCCCTCCGCTCGTCATCAATTCCGCTACCTTCGCTGCCGACGGGCCGTCGCTGCCGATGACAGGTCTCGCCTTGCTGTCGACACGGGCTAAACGGTCTTCACTGCGACGCTCGCGGATGCGCTCGGAAACTCTGTCCGAAGCCTTGCGGCCAAGCTCTCTCAAGCCTCTGGCTGCGCCGGCGACTGTTCGCCCTAATTCACCTAATGTCTCTGCGTCCAAAGGTACCCCGGAATAAAGAGTGACGTCGCCGGAATTACGCCGAACTTTGGGTTTAGCCATCGGCGATTCGGTTGTCGACCGTGTCGCAGGTTTGGCCAAACGGCTATCGCCTTCGCCGGATAATCCGCGGTTTCTATTCTTTGCCCCTAAAAATATCCCGAGTCCCAACAGACCGGTTAAGACAGGCAGGCTTGCATCACTAAGAGGACTTCCGGGTAACGGGGCGGGCGCAGCCGGGGCCTTGGGAGTATCTTGTACCGTAGCAGGTAGCGGAGATGATGCTAAAGTCACAGCCTCTACTACCGCGCTTGCTGGCTTTTGAGCGGGAGTTGCAGCGATAGCCTCCGTGGGTTGAGCTGTTTTCCTGGTAGCCGCATCCGCTTTGAAATTACTCGCGATGGTCCGCATGGCCTCCTGACGCGCTCCGGGAGAATTCCATTTTCGGGCGGTTTCAATCATATCTTCGGTGATGCCGGCCGGAATATTATTCTTAGCCCTGAATGCATCAAAACTACCGCCCAAGAAACTATTAGCATGATCAAAGGCCATTCTTAGGCCAAGTGCTTTGCCATAATCAGAATCTTTGCCTTCCAGTTCGCCAATCTTTTCTCCTAAGTGATAGAGTGTGGCCATGATTAATTCATTGCTCAGGTCTCCTCTATGATCAGCATTAATGGCAAAATATAAATCCTTTCCGTCCCGAGCAACCCTCACATGTTCATCCGGATTCGGGCTTTTAAACCACCCCGCAAACCAGGTAGAATCTTTATACTGATCCAATTCCTTATCCCAGCCTAATGCGGTTTTGACTTTATAGTCTAAGTATAATGTTCTATTGGAAAGTGTTGCATCGTAACTTGCCCCGCTACTGTCAGGCAGTAACAGTGACAACTGCTCTATGGCTGATCTTGAAATATTACGCTCAACGCGGTCAATCCACATATTGCGATTTAAATCGACCGATACCCCGCCATCAGCAGGTGAAATAACGTACCGGGCATAATCACTCGGCATGTTGCGGTCTGCCCGTGCTCCTATTTGGGCCCAATTTTCATGCCGGGACATACCCACCACAGCTTGTTTGAAATATTCGGCATTAAGGTACGTATCACCAGGCCTGTTCACGCTGACGTATTGCACATCCGTGCCCCACTTTTCAAACATGTCAGAACGAAATGCATCCGTAAAACAAGCAAAGTTGAAACATACTTTTTCATTTGTCTCGCTTGGTGCTAAAGCAACGCTTGGATCCTGTAAGGCATCGGAGGCCGAGTGGCCGCTATAACCGATAATATTAATACTATCTTCTCCGGCCGCCCGATAAATACCTCCCTCAGGTAAACCTTCTTTGCGTTCCAAAGTATGGAAGTAAAATCTAAACGGCTGGTCGTTAATCGCTCCCGCGATCACCTGAGTGCCGCCGTTGTTGCTTACGCGCTGCAGTCCGATCTCACGCAGTGCGTCTGCAAAAATTCTCGCTTTGAATCCTTCTTGGAAAGTAAGGCTGCCTCTGATAACACCTTGGGGATTTGTTGCCGGGTCAAGCCACGCGTCATAAGGCAGATTATCCGGATTAAGTTTCGATAATTCTTGCTGCTTTTGGCTTCGGGAATTCTCAAATTGATCCAGGGTACGAGCATAAAGTTCTGTTTGTTCCGGCGAGATCATCGGGGCGGCCGGCGTTTCGGACGCCAGTGCTTTTCCAGTATCCGGGCTTTGAACCACAAATTCTGTGGTCGGCCGCGAGGAAAGTTGTTCCGGGCCGCGGGAATTCGCGCGCAGATTCGTGTCGGACATGAGTAAAGCGCTCGACGTCAATCCGATCGTTAAAGCGATCGTAGCCGCTTTGCTCGCGGCCGAGCTTCTTAATTTATCCATCGCCCGGCTTACAAAATCTCTTGTTTGTGCCGGCGCTGGCTTAGGAGATTTCACTAATTGAAGCGGCGCGGGGGCCGGGGCTTCAGGTGCCGCGGCCGGTGTTACGGGTTCGGCTAATACGGGTGTTGCCGGAGCTTCAGAAACTCCAGACACCTCAGCTAATGCCGGCGTCACAGCTCTCGACGCTCGACGCTGGGATAAAATCTCCATACGCTGATCGCGGCTGCGATTTGCTAAAGAGCTATCTCCCATTTCTGTTGCCAGGCGCTGGGCTGTTCTAAATGACTGGCTGGCAGAAGATAACTCGCCTGCTGCTCTTTGCGATTCCCCTAATCTAAAATGATCCTGGGCGGTTAAAGTTGGTTGCGCGAGTTCGGGTGCTACTGTTTCAGCAGAACCGGCTTTAGCCACAAGCGGTACTGCATTTTGTAATGATATACTTTCTCCTCTTTGAAGAGCAGCAACGTATTGATGTAAGAATTGAGCATCAGGAAGAAGGAAATTATTGAGTATTTGATCGCCAAGCATTCCACTGACTATTCTGACAATTTCGCCTGGAGTTGCATTTGGTTTATTCTTTACCACTCCTTTTATAATAAAATCAATATGGCTTAAATCTTTTGCCGGAATATGTTCTTGAAATGCGGACCTCAATAATCCTAATTCCCTTGTGGTGGGCGTAGAAAATTCTACGGTTTCAGCCGGCCTGGAAAGTTCTGTCCCGATTGCCATGGTGTCAGCGGGTCTGGCTAAATCGGATGCGGCCGGAACTTCGGCTGCAGGCCGTGCCGCAGGCTTGGCTAATTCGGATACTGCCGGTGCTTCGACACCGGGCAAATTAAATAAGACATCACCCGTTTGGGAATCAACAATCTGCATCGCGGGGCGAGATACGGGTGAAGATTCAGATGCGCGAACTGTAGACATGGCCGGGGCTTCAGTCGCCCCCTCTTTTTCCGCCCTTTGATAACTTTCCCGGGCCATTCGGGACATTTCTGCTAGTGCCGATTGAGTTAGCCCTTGAAGATTTTCTCTGGACCGAACTCCTTCTAATCCGTTGAGGCCTTCCTGGGCAGTCGCGATATCTCCAAGGAGCCTACCTTGATGAGATTCTAAAATAGGTTGTTCGCCGGTAACACGGGCTTGGGTTAAAGCCATGTCGGCATAGGCATCCTGGGCAGCTCGGTCAGATTTTGCGAGTGCATCGGCGGCACGGGTTTCGGCACGGACAGCCTGATGAGTACCTTGATTCCTGGTGGTGGCATCCGTTGCCCGGGCAGAGGCCCTGGCGGCAACAGCTTGTCTGCGGGAGAGTGTTTGGTCAGCGCTGGTGCTGGCTTTTTGAGTTCTGGCTAATTCAGCGGCATTGGTTGCTAAGGCAGATTCAACACTGCCTAAGGTATCCTGACCAGCTTGAAGATCCTGAGTTAAAGAAGCACGTTCGGCATCTAAAGATTCCTGAGGACGGGCCACTTGAGATAAATAATCCGCGGCCTCGGCTAATCGTCTTTGAGCATCTCTTGTTGACGGTAAATTTCCTGCTTCTGCTACTGTCGCTTTCGCTAATTCCAATGCCTGCGCGCGTGCCTGTTCGGCTAATCCTTGATAAGCCTCTCTTGATCTTACGCCATCTAATGCCCTTAAGCCTTGTTGGGCAGTTGCGATATCGCCTAAGAGCCTGGCCCTTTGGGCTTCCAGGACAGATTGTTCGCCGGTAACACGGGCTTGGGTTAAAGCCATATCTGCATAGGCATCCTGGGCGGCTCGGTCAGATTTTGCGAGTGCATCGGCGGCACGGGTTTCGGCACGGACAGCCTGATGAGTACCTTGATTCCTGGTTGCGGCATCGGTTGCCCGGACAGAAGCCCTGTCGGCAACAGCTTGTCTGCGGGATAATGTCTGGTCAGCGCTGGTGCTGATTCTTTGAGTTCTGGCTAATTCAGCGGCATTGGTTGCTAAGGCAGATTCAACACTGCCTAAGGTATCCTGACCAGCTTGAAGATCCTGAGTTAAAGAAGCACGTTCGGCATCTAAAGATTCCTGAGGACGGGCAGTCGGAGATAAAAGATCTGCTGACTCGGATAAATGTCTATAGGCCTCTAATGTTGACGGTAATCTTCCTGCCTCTGCGTCCCTTACTGTCGCCTCGGCTAATTGTAATGCCTGAGCGCGCGCATCGGCAGCTGCTTGCTGATAATGTTCTCTTGATCTTACGCCGTCTAGTGCTCTTAAGCCTTGCTGGGCAGTTGCGATATCGCCTAAGAGTCTGGCTTTCTGGGATTCCAGAACAGGTTGTTCGCCGGTAACACGGGCTTGGGTTAAAGCCATGTCGGCATAGGCATCCTGGGCGGCTTGGTCAGATTTTGCGAGTGCATCGGCGGCACGGGTTTCAGCACGAACAGCCTGATGAGTGCCTTGATTTCTGGTTGTAGCATCCGCTGCCCGGGCAGAGGCTCTGTCGGCAACGGCTTGTCTGCGGGATAATGTCTGGTCAGCGCTGGTGCTGGCTCTTTGAGTTCTGGCTAATTCAGCGGCATTGGTTGCTAAGGCAGTTTCAACACTGCCTAAGGTATGCTGGGCGGCTTCGAGATCCTGGGTTAAGGAAACACGCTCAGCGGCTAAAGATTCTTGGGGACGGGCAGTTTCGGATAAGGACGTATTAATTCTTTCAAGAATATTATTCGCTGTAATAAGTGTGCTGCGACGAGCAACTTCTGCGCTCGGCGATGCCGCTGGCTGGCTAAGTTCGCTAACTGTCGCCTCGGCTAATGCTAACGTCTGCGCACGCGCATCGGCAGCTGCTTGCTGATAATGTTCTCTTGATCTTACGCCGTCTATTGCTCTTAAGCCTTGCTGGGCAGTTGCGATATCGCCTAAGAGCCTGGCCCTTTGGGCTTCCAGGACAGATTGTTCGCCGGTAACACGGGCTCCAGTCAACGCCATGTCGGCATAGGCATCCTGGGCGGCTCGGTCAGATTTTGCGAGTGCATCGGCGGCACGGGTTTCAGCACGAACAGCCTGATGAGTACCTTGATTCCTGGTGGTAGCATCCGCTGCCCGGGCAGAGGCCCTGTCGGCAACGGCTTGTCTGCGGGAGAGTGTTTGGTCGGCGCTGGTGCTGATTTTTTGAGCTCTAGCTAATTCAGCGGCATTGGTTGCTAAGGCAGATTCAACACTGCCTAAGGTATGCTGGGCGGCTTCGAGATCCTGGGTTAAGGAAACACGCTCAGCGGCTAAAGATTCTTGGGGACGGGCGGTTTCGGATAAGAGGGTGTTGACATTATCGATTAAATTGGTGGCTTGGAGTCGAACTTTACGAAGGGCGGAAATTCTTTCTGCTATTTCCGCTGAAGGCGGCGCCCTTGTTTCAGATGAGCCGAGAGATGATGCTTCCTGGGGTATCGCTCCTTCCGCAGGCGTTACCCTTTCCGCGGAAGGTGATGGGGCCGGCGTTGGAATTGCTCTAAGAGCCTGCTCACCGGCCAGCGCTAATCCCGCGGCCCTTGCAAGATTATGCCCGGCAGCGGCTAAATCACCGGCTTGCGCTCTCTGTCCCGCGCGGGCAAGGGAAGTTTTGGTTAAAGCCTCGATCCTGTCTGCTCTGGCGGTCGGGTCACCACCGGTTGTCGGACTATCAATATCAGTCCGCAGACGGTCACCGCTATTGCCTGAATCCGGGCGAGAATCAATCCTCTTTTCCACCCCGCCCATACCCCCGGCATTTGGTAATAAAAGAACTGATCGCCAAAGGGCGCGATCCCCGGCTTTTGTTTTAAGTTGATTCGCCATTGCTTCCGGTATATCTTCTACCTCTATGCCTTGTTTGGCGGCATAACTCCTACTTAAAACCTTGTACTCCGCCGCAGTTAACAGATCATTTAAACCAAGGAACGCCGCCAAACTGTCGGCCTTGGCAATTTGTTTTCCGAACGTCCGATGTACAAATGATATGTACTCACCCGTTTTAGCTGTTTTTCCAATCAAATCAGCCGGAGAGAAAGAAAAGAAACCTTGGCCTTCCCTCTTTTTATCAATACCTTTCTTAACCCCTCTACCTAATAACGAAGCCCAACCAAGTATCCCTTTCTCTCCTGCCGCAAGCCTCCCGGCCGGTGCGATTGCCTGGGGCATGGTGACACCAAGCACAGGGCCCAAGAAAGGACCGCTTTCAAAACCTCCGGCAATAGAACCTAAAACTGTTTGGCCGACAAAAAATTCTGCTTTTCTTCGGAGCAAATCATCCCCTTCATATTGCGGCAAATTACCGGTCAATAAATTCTTGATACCGTTAAAACCAAGTTTTGAGCCTTCCCATATTAACCCAGCCTCGGCAAATCCGATAGCGCCGCTTGCCATAGACGAGGTTAGCGTAAACGGCTTCATCTCTCCCAAGTTTTTTACGCCGCCTGCCAGATATCCCTTAACCGAGCCTTTTCCCAACAAGATCGCGCTAAGAGCAATACCACTTACAAGTAACAAACCGCCTTCGGCAGAAAAAGGTGATATTAATTTCTTTTCTTTATAACTCCCATAAGCCCAGGCGGCCGCACCCCCAGCTGTCCACCGACCAGCTACGTTTCTTACGGTAGTAAAGGTTTTTTGATTTGCTACATTGTTTGTCATTTGATCAAGATACTTGCCTACAAAATGCGGATTCTTGGGATTGGGATCAGTATTAAGCTTTGTTATCCCTCTAAATGCCAAAAGCCCTGCAGAAATCTCGGCCCCTGCTATCGCTCCGCCCTTACCGCGTGAAAGAGCGTGTCCCCAAGTTCTTTCATTCGTTGGGTCCCCAAGTTCGTTGGCTGCTTGAAAAACCCCTAGAGAAATTGCAGAAACACCCACGCTACCAAAAGCCTGTTTGACAGATAAGCTTGACGCAAATATAGGACGAAGGCCAAACATGAAACCCGTATAAACTGCCGCTGCTTTAATGGCGCCTTTTAAGAAAGCCGCGCTATAGTCGGGACGCAGATTAACTCCTCCTGGCCCTGCAGTCCGCGACTTAATCTTTTCGGCTATCCCACCACCAACAGAACCTACGACGATTGCTCCGCCTAAACCTATGAGATGCGGGCGTATACCTTTCATCGAACCCATAAATCCCTTAGCATATAGATTTGCGGTGTTCATCGGTAAGCTTGCCATTCTACCGAGAGTTAAGATCCCCAAGGACGATGTCACAGCGCGAATATTGTCTTCAAACGATAGGGGCTTACCGGTAACTCCCAACGAAATCGCGTTGCCCGCCGCAAGAGAGAACACCGATGTCTTAACAGCAGCCCTGGTAAAAGACGCCCCGGGAACTTCCGCTGCGTTTACCCTCGCGAGAGCTTTTGCAGCAGCCAAGGTAATCCGCTGGTTGGCGTTTAGTTGTTGGGCGGCGGTTGCAGCCAATTCTGCCTCTGCTGTTTTTGCAGCAGCTCTTGCAGCAACTTGCGCGGCTTCTCGGGCGGCTACTTCAGTCCCTTCCACCGCTGCTGTTTTCGCAACGGCTTCTGCAGCTTCTGTCCCCGCAGCCTTTGCGCCAGCTTTGACCGCTGCCGACACCCCTAATTTCACGCCCTCTTTCACCCCAAAACCTACGAGCTTAAACACAGGAATTAGCGAAATGGCATCTACTGTACCGCTAAAATTCTCCATCCTCCCGGAAAACTTGGCCATAATCGCTTCGTTCTTTATAAACGAGTCATATCTTAAAGGCCCGCCGAAGCCGACAACATTTCCGTAAGAATCCGTTTCTTCTCTGGCTAAAAATCCCAACCCCTTATGAATAACATCCTGGTCAAGGACTATCCCCGTGTCTCTACCTCCATTGAACCCCAAGGCAAAATAGTCGCCCGAACGATAGCTTCCATCAATGCCGTCAAAGAGGCCGGAGCTGACCTTTTGGCCACTTTGATCTTCTATCGCAATATCGCCGCCGGAATACACATCCGCAGAAAACGCAAGGTCTCCTTGCGGGCCTAAACCGATTTTGGCAAGGCCGGGCGCTACGGCCTTACCAAGTTTAGTCAATATATTCTTTTCTTCTCCGCCCAATCGTATGGTTCCGAGAAACTGCGATTTGTCAACCCGTCTCCACAAACCGTTGCTCTTGCCGTCCTCCCCTACTTCCTGGAGCATGACATCATTATCGCCCCTGCCGCCGTCCGGTTTTCCCATATTAAATTTTCCGGCGGCAAAAAGCGCCCGGTCAAAGTATCCCTGAGGCGCTTCTTGTTCTTCTGTCCTATCCGCCCAATGTTCTTTGGGCACATAGCCTTCAGCGCCATCGGCTGAACGAACCCTGACATATTCGGACATTTTGGCTTTAACGCCATCAAGGAACTCTTTTGCTTCGGGAGTCGTGGGCATAACGGCAAATTGGCCGTTACTATCGGGACGGAAGAAAATTAATCCTCCTTCTTCTCTTATAGCCTGCCCGGCATCCTGGACACCCGTGCCGAAAACCGTGGTCTTCGCATCACCTAAGGTCGAAACAAACTGATGTTGTTTGGCGGCAGGATTAAAGCCGTACCAAGTCAGCGCCGTAGTCGAGCCGTTCCCCAAGGTAACCCTTATGCGTTTGGCAGAAACATCTCCCTTGTTAACCCTGGTCACTTGGGGCGTAAAGTCCGAGTCGCTATCCTCTTGACCGGCAGTATTATCGGCAGGACCTATCTCACTGCCTGTCGCTACATGTGTCTTGTGATAAACCGCGCCCAGCGTTCTGTAGGAAGATGGCAAATTGACCGCCCCTTCACTAAATATAAACGCGAGCCGGCCGTCTTTGCTTGTCCAACCTTCGCCGTAACCGCCTTGAGTAGAAGCCGTATCGCGATTATTCCGGTCACCGGTCAATATTGTTCCGCCGTGGACAAAAAACGGCTGTTCGCCGGGATTAAGCCTTGACGGGACAACGCCATTGAATTCAAAATCTTGCGTAAATTCGACGGTCCCGGAAAAACTAAGCGGGGTTCCGATTTCGCCGTGGGTCCAGGTGGCATGGTTGCGTGCGGCTTCGTAGGCGCCGGGACCTATTTCCACATCAAAGTCAACAGGTTCAGACAGTGCGCTAGCGGTCGTGATGCCGGTCCTTAAGAGGGCAGGGTTTACCGAGAGACTGCTTGGCTGTGCGACTGCGAAAGGAATTTCAGGTCTTTCTGCAGTAACTATAACTTCGGGCTGCATTTGGGGTTGCAATAACCCGGCGTTATCGGCAATCCCAAATCCACCATCAAGGAAAGATCTGCCCGCGCCGGTTGCGTTGTTTCTCCAGGCCATACCGCGTATAACATCAAGGCCGAATAATTTCCGTCGGCCTTGATCGTCAACCCACACACCCGCTGAGGTCAGCTGGGCGGCGTCGCTGTCCGTGCGATAGAGCCCAATCCTGATTTGCCCAGAATTATCGCCATAGTCGGAATTAAGAGGAATTGTGTTTCCGCTGGCCGGGTCAAATCTTCCGTCAGCATTTTCGCCGCCATCGGCACCTCTTCCAAGTTCATAATAGCTGTCAGGGCCCCCGCCTGCAGCGTTAAAAGTACCGTTTAATACCATGACCGTACCGCCTTTTCCGTCGGAAACAGGAACACCCAGGGCGTAAACTCCTCTTGACTCCCGCTTACCATCTCTCAGCTCACCTTTTATCCTATCAAGCGCATCTCTTTCGTTTTGGGGTGCATTGGGGCCAAGCTGGCGATCAAGTATCTCTCTTTTTGCACTCTCACCGAACGAAGCAACCGCCCATTGATCCGGGTTTATGCCACTTCCTACCGGCGGAGGATTGACCACAGCGGTTTCACTGGGAGGTTCAACAGGCATTTTCTCGCCCCCGGAATTTCCCGGGAGAACATTGACTAAGTCCCGGCTATCTGTACCATCGGGCTTGGTACCGGCAGCAATGTGGCTTTTAGCAAAACTGCCATCAGCAGCCGGAATAAATTCTCCGGCATAAACATCAATAGCGCCGTTAGCGCCTGTTGCCGTCGCCCTCACTTCGGCCGTGGCGCCGTTGAGATTCAGGTCGGAATAATTGGACGTCCGGTCTTGGAATAACCCTTTGGTGGCGACAATCGTTAATGTTTTTTCCTGGTTGATGACTTGGATGCTTTCTGTTCCGTCCGGAGCTACGACGATTTGCGTTTTGGACGTATCAACAAAATGAGGATTTGTATATTTATAAACATACTGTTGTTTGCCGTCTAAGAAATAACCGAAACGGTGAAAAGGAATGCTGTCTTTATTCAAGGTTAGCTGGGAATCCGTCCCGTCATGTACATACATGCCCTGGCCCCGGATATAATCCACGCCGCCGTTCGCAAAAATCCCCAATGAACGCGTTGGCGTGTTGACAAGAGTGAGTTGCGGGCTTTGTTTGTCCCCGGAATAATAATAGCGGGTGTTATCCGTGATCGGGTTCATGCTCGCAACCCCTGTGCCCACCGCCGACAACAGGTCTACCGAATAAGGTGCGTATTGTTCGCCGGCAGCCTCAACTTCCCCTGTGTCAATAAGATTCCCTTGTTGGTCAAATATTGGTTTCTCTTCGGATTTATCTTGGGTTCCATCAGCTTTCGCGAAAAACCAGGGTTGCGCCTGGCCCGTAGCCAAATTCATCCTGTATGTAGGCGCCCCGGAAATAGTGACAACCCCTGAAACCTGCGGATTTTTATTTTCTCCTGCGGCTGACGCCGGGGCATTCTGATCCGCATCTTGAGTAATAACATCCAGAGGAAATCTGCTGATACCCGCAAGGCGCACCACAGGCCCGTTCTGGTCCCAGGCGAGTTTGTCCACTTTTTCTGTCGATAACATCCTCAAGGAACCGGGCACTTCCTGGCCATTCGCATCAACTGAATATTCTTTGGCTGAATTCGGAACATAGTGCAATTCGCCCCGGGAGTTTGCGGCCTTCGGATTTTCGATCTCGGTAGAAGAGTCGTATAAATCAATGGGCTTGCCGTCTCCCCGGACAATATCGGATTGAGTAAAACCGTCTAACCTGACTGAAGCTATGTAGGTCGACCCGCCGGACAATGAAGGAACTTCCGTAGGAGAATTTTCCCCTTCAAGAAATAGCGGACCTATGAATGACTCCCCGCCCGGCAACGGAGAAACTTCTCCGTAGGGTTGATGCTCACTGGCAGGCCCTTCAGAGCCTGATTCTTTGGCCATGCTCTCATTAATGATTCTTGCCTGTTCTTTCGTAAGTTCCGCCGCTCTAACCATGGCCTCAAAAGCACGCCAGTTGACACTCATGGGTTTTGAACCATCTCCTTTTGGATAATAGCTGATACCCTGATCGTCAACGACAGCAATAGCGTCTTGAATTCCCCTACCCGTATCGTTGGGAGCATAACCCAGACCGTTGTACCTGAACGTTCCCTTGTCTTCGAAAACTTTAAAATCACGGATAATTAAGCGGGGTGTTTTTCCCTGAATAGATTCTTCTGCAGTAAATATCTCGGCACCGCTGGGATTTGCAAGCGAGCCGAAAAGAAGTGTTCTATCAGCCACAGTCCCGTCACGGCCGATAACTTCTTTTGCTTTCTTTTCTCCGAATATTCTTATTGCGTTTTGAGTCTGCGTTTCTCTGGCCTGCAATTCTTCTTTTGTCTTTCCGGCTTGTTCACCACCGGCGCTATATCCCGCAACCGGAGCTATACCCGGAGTAGTGGATGAGATATTTGTATCGCCTGTCTCCGGGTTCGGGCTTTCGAGGGACGTTTCTGTCGTCATGCCCGTCCCGACGTTCGCGTTCGATTGCGCTGCCGCATTCGTTATGGCATTGGCCGTTGTCTGAGAAGACGCGCCGGGTTCCGAAGCTGATGATGCCATGGTATTTGACGCAAGCGCCGTAGATGCATTGGTCGTTGCCGTTGAGGCATTGCCCCCCGCAGGCGGCATGCTGGGTGCGGATGAAATATTTCTGTTTACTGCTTCTCCCTTTTCATATTGAATAAACTGGCCTCTTCCGTAGAGAAGAAAAGTGTACTCATTCCCGCTATTCACATCGGTGGCTGTGTACCCTCCGTCAACCACACCTTGGGCTGATTTTGTTTTGTCACCCTGGCGGAATTCCGAGTAGAGGCTGCCCCTTTTATTTCCCGCGCCTCCCAAGGCAGCCATGGCAAGATAGGATTTACTGGAATCGAGAGCGGCTTGAGTCGGCGCATACGCCGCAAGGGCTGCCATCAGGCCTGCTTTTGAGTAACCACCACTTGACTCATACGCCTCATAAGCTTCCTGGAGTCCTTGCGCTTGCAATGCATCCATCTGCGCTTGCTGTTCCTGGTTAAGAGCCGTACTGCCCTTAACCAGAGTCCCCATCGCATCTACCCCATCGGCAATGCGCCAAATACTGGCGCCGAATGCGGTCCTATCACCATTAACCATGACCGTCTGCCTGCTGTCGTTGGTGGGTGTTCCGAAATATTCAACATCCCAGACGGTGGTGGCACCCCTTGATTTCCATCCCTGCCGGTAAAACAGCGTGGTCGGCGTCGCATCCTTGGCGAGGAGTTTGCCCTTGGCGTTGACATCCATGGCCTGAGCAACAACCTGCCAACCAAGATTGACATTTTCCGAGCCCCCGGGGACATTCGCCAATCCGGAGATTAATTCATTGGTCAGATCAACTGCCCTGTCGCTGCCCAGAGCATGCTTTGTAACTTCCGCTTCTTGCTCAGGGGTTAAACTGGCACCCACGGTTCTGCGGACCTTCGCGGGCAGGAAAACCAACCCGACCCCGCCGACATTAGCAAGATTCCACTCCACGGCCTCTTCAGTTTTTCCTGTTAAATTGGCCACGTCCTGATCCAGTGCTGCCTGGACATTAGCGACTGCCGACCCTTCTCCTTTGGCTACTTTTAAGAAGCGCATTAATTCGGCGTTGCCCTGATAAGAATCACTCTTGCCCTTTTCTGCCACTTTGGACAAACTTAAATCGTTAAAAATCGCGATTTCTCCGTTAGATACGATCGTCTCACCGGTAACCCGATAGGTGCTGATAAATTTATCCGCAATGAATTCGTCGGTTGTTTCGTTTCTTCCGTGCTGGCCGGAAATATTCTGAGCTACTCCATTCTTGAATTTGACTTGTGAATTCCACTGCCAATGAGTAATATTGCCCTTGGAATCTGTGAGGGGGTTGCGTGTTTTACTATCAGTCTCGGGAGATTTTTTGTAACTGAATCTCGCCATCAAAGGACTTTTCTCGTTTTCAAACCCGCCGGCAACAGTCATGGTTCTGCCTTTACTCATGACATCATTGAATCTCTGGCTGAACAAACCGGTCAATTCTGTATTTTCTCCTGAAGGGCTGACAACGCCCGCATCCAGAGACAGCCTATCCGGCCCCACCAAAGGAACTGCCGAACCGTCCTGGTTTTTTAACATGAGCGTTTCCCTAAAGATTCCCAAGTGTGCCTGGTCAGCCTCGGAAAGATCTTCAGGAAGGTTAATGATAGTTTGGCCCGGGTCAATGAAGCTCTGCGCTCCCGCAATCTTATCGGTGGCGTTGCCGTCTTTGTCAATTAATCCCTCTTTTTTCGCCTGGGCCATTGAAAGCATCTTTGTTTCGCCGTCAGCATAGGTTACCGTAACCTTATCCGTGTCATGCGGCATGCTCATCCTGATGGTATTAAGATTCCTTCCGTTTTTAAGAAATCTGGGATTGGCCAAATGCCAGGTCTTATTACCGTTGTGAAAATCCTGTTCGTAAGCAAAAACGATGTTCTTTGACGGGCCTATCCGCCCGGGTTTTGCTTTGCCGTCGGCATCGATCAGACCTTGTTCCCGGGCAAAGGCTTCAGCAACTCTAACGCTGGACCCGTCCTGATAGGTGACGTTGACATTGCCAAGCATCGCGATGCTGCGCACGCCTTGAGCAGCGTAGATAATTTCTCCGGCATCATTGCTCTGGGCGGCGATTTTGCCGTTTGCGTCAATGTATCCTTTGTCTTTTGCCTCGTCCCATGACATCGTTTGTTTAGTGCCATCGTTGAGAACAACCTCAAAAACATTACGCGGGTCCACGGTAATGTCCCTGATGCCCTTGCTCTCTATCCTCGCCATACGCCGAGGGGTAAAGCCTGTCCATTCGGCAATTCCAAGAACAACCGCGGATTTCTTGTAGGCCAAACGCTCCTGAAATTCCCTTTTGCCTTCGGGACTATCAAGGGCGATTCCCTTATCTGTTATGGCTTTTTCTATGGCGGCTACGTTGCTGTCTTTATTCGCGACCAAAGAACCGATCCCGTACATGGCCGGCGTAAAGAAGGTAGCCTCGAGAAACGCGGTAGCGTTATTGATGGTCCCGGCGTTTAAACTGGAGAAGAAATACTGGAGCTGATTAGCGGCGGGATTAATACCTGAGAGTATCTGGCGATTGTAGCTTTCTTTAAGTTCTTCGTCGTTCAGCCGCTCATCGCTGGGCTTTTCGTTGTTGATCTCTTTCATGTCTTCCCATAGCGCTTTTGAGCGGATAACAAATTCCGGGGTAATCCCGCTCATCTCTGCCAAGTGAGCTGTATAGCTGTTAAAGTCATTGATTCCCGACCGGCCGCCGATTCCCGGAGTGCCGTATTGTCCGAATTTGTTAGGGGCTGTGCCGCCGACAGTATAATAATTGTAAGCCGCAAGCTGAATCCGGTTGGTCGAAACGCTGATGACAGTTCCCCAAAATCCCGTATCGCTTGCCAGAGTTGTATCAGCCTGCTTTTCTGTCTTTTCTTTATCGTCAGCAACACCGCTAAAATCCTGGCTGGGGAATATAAATTTGTCGACAAGTGCCGTTCCCAATCCTGTCGCAAGAGACGTAGTAAGAAGGGCAAGGGTGCGCATCTCCATCGGCGATAGGCCGGTTTTATTTCTCGTTCCGTTATTCCAGGCCCCTTTCATGTTATGCTGTTCTATGGAATCAAGGAGCGCGCCTACCCCGGCAGGAAGAGCGCTCATAAGTACGGCGGAAGTAATTCGCTTAAAATTCCCCCAGAACCCTGTTCGGGTATCCGCTTCGTCTAACTGCAAGTCTTTCGAATCTCCCTTACCGATGGTGTACCGGGCCGCTAACGACCCCAAAGAGCTTCCGACCTGGCCTCCTATCTGACTTAATCCTAAAGAGAAATTGCTCTGCGGATTAATATTGTATTTCTCATAAAGCCATTGACGCATATAGGCACTGGCGATACTGCCGGTCAAGTTTGGAATTGAAGTCACCAGCGTTTGTTTCATCGCGTCGCCAAGACCGTAAGGCGTAAATTCGTTAGTTAAGTCATCGCGCTCACCCATGTTAAACGTTTCCCGGTAATCCGTACCCAATTTACTATCGCTAAGAACAACCAAGGGCGTCATGACGATATTCGTCCCAAAGGAAGACACGGCACCAACAACAGAATTCCGCACCATGGGATTCTTTATCTTCTTGAATATTCCCCATTTCTCGACCCACTGGGCCATTTTAAGCTTGATATATCCCGTGGCAAGTCCGAGGCCAAGACCTGCACCAAGACCCTTAAAGAAAGTTGCTGTGGCGCTCTGATTGGCAAGTGCATTCTGTGCAGGGGTCAAAGATTCCCCGGCAGCCTGTGCGGATCTCGCCGCCGAACGCGCCTCCATTTTTCCCCCCACATACATAGTCGCCACGCTTAGAGCCGTGCTGACAATAAAAGCGGTGCTCGGGTCCCACCCCCATTTCATGACCCCCACCTGGGACAAGGTGCCGTAGAAATTTGAGGCGGCCGAATAGACATTCATCATGCCCATAGTCCCGCCCGTCGCCAGATTAAAGGCTGTCTGTACACCTGCGCCGATCAAAAGGTCTTGGGTAGATGTGATCCCCGGCAGCTGATCGGAGCGGCTGATCCATTGCGAACCCCAGACAAAGGCCATCATCGAATCCGTCACCGCCATGGTCCGGATGGCATCATCAATGCCGGGGGCCAGGACAAAGCCGCTTAATTCTTCGGCAAATTTTTCTTTTGGTGTTGACAGCGCCCGGCCGATATCGGTGTAGTAGACATTGTCATCGTCCATGCCGGTAACGGTGACAAAATGTTCGGATTTAAAATTGGCGATAAAAGGTGTTTTAAGTTTGAGGATTTCTTCCGGAGAAAGCTTGAGCGTGGTAAAGTCCAGCCCGTAACTTTTGACCACTTTGTTGATGGCATACAGCGATGTCTTTAACTTCGGTTCTCCGGGCTGGATAATATTGCTTAAAATGTCCACCAGCAAAGTCGCGACCGAAATCTCTTCTAAGGTCACATCAATGTCGCGGGCCATTAATAAATCTTTAAGCGCGTAGATACCGCAGTTTAACGGATGGATGTTGGGATCCCGCAACCAGGAATAAATTTTCCGGATGCGGCTTGAGGTAAAGAAAATGTCGGAATTGATCAGAATGCTTTTTTCGTCTAATTCGGTATCAAGCGGTGAAGAGGCGCGGTTGAGTTTGAGATTGATTTGCGGATTTTCTTTGTAGGCGATCTGCCTTAAGAAACTTTCAACATTTTCGGCTATTCTTGCCGAAGACATTTCGGAGGCAGTGGCACTGGGGCTGACATAATGCGCGCCTTGATCGCCCCAGAGAACCAAGGGATTATAATTAACCGCCCAGCTGACCTGGTCGGGAACAAAAACAAGGACTATAATCAGGGCCACGGTTCTGATCCAGCTTTTAAAGCTGCTCTTAAACTCGGGCTCAGAATTAATCTCGGGCTGGAGCTCGGGTTTTATATCAGACCCTAATCCTTTTGGAGAATCTAAATTAATATTGTCTTTTTCTTTATTTATGTCCATTCTACCTCGCCTCTCGCCTATTAATGTCCAGACTGGAAATTAAATTAATAGGTACGACGACTGCAGCAGAATTAAAGTAAATGTTTGTTTTTTGATTTAACCGACGGACGGAACGATAAAGGCCTTTGCAGGAAGGCCGGCTGAATTCGTGGGAATTTGAGGCATAAAAAATCCCCTGTAATTGCGCAGGGGACAACCGAAAAAAGATAATAAAAAGCCTATTAATCAAAGACTCTATAATCCGTGGCTTTTGAGTTCTTGTTTGCACTGTCCTTTTCTCCGTGGCTTTTGCTGCTTTTTGATACTCGAAAAAAAGATAGGCTGCCGAATCCTCGACGGTTTCGGCAGCCCGAACTACATCACTTAAAAAAACAAATGTTTTTTAAGTTTTCCGTGGCTTTGCTCACTTCGTAATCTTTCTTTTGGAAGTTCGCCTTTATCGTTCCGTCTGCAATTTAAATATATCATATAGTATATGGTTGTCAAGCCGGCAGCACCGGCCTAAAACACCCAATCATCAAGCACATCAATGACTTACGTAATTGGCGAAAGAATTTTAAATTTTTTTAGAAAATTTTTCCAAAGCCGCTTTCTTTGCGGAGATTTTTGCCTTTTTTATACGGCATGCCGATTGGATTTGATCATGATTTCCGCATTCGTCACCATGGGAAATACGGCGTTTTTTAAGAAAGCGATCGCCTCAAAATGACCCGATAAGATATTTTTCCGTCGGAAGCAATGTTATTTCCGTCGGAGAATGTAAGAAATCTTCTTGGGCCAATCAAATGAGAGAAAGAAAAAAGACGGACAGAAGGCCGGCTCCGCAACTCTTGAATTTAAAATGCACGGCTTGAACGCCCTCACGCGCGCATCAAAAAACATGCATCAAGAGAATAAAAACGGAAAAATATACACAGAGCCTGGAGGAAAATATGCCCGGCCCCGGAAGAGTTTATTTCTTGCGGATTTTCGGGTAGAGAGATATTTAAGAAGATGGGCTTTAGAAATCAGCTGAAACTATTGAAGATTATGCCTTGGTTTCTTTCTTTGGACATTTCTATACGAATTTTTTATAAATTGGACATTATAATTCGGGATTTCCTGTTGAATTTAGCACAGAAAATGTCCATACTAAAGCAGTTACCGATTGGCGCCTAAATGTTTTATTTTACACCCAATTGTCTCATTGGATTATTGTTGGTAAAATCGAGGAAAATAGGGGCGCCGACAAGAATGGCGACAACGGGGAAAATACAAAACAAGAGCGGGACCAGCATCTTCATGGGAGCCTTAAGGGCAATTTGTTCGCCTCTCCTAAAGCGGGCCACGCGCATATCTTCCGAAATGATAGTCAGGGCCTCCGCCACCGAAGTACCCATGCGGTCAGCCTGAATAAGAGTGCGGGTAAATGTGGTTAAGTCCGGCAATTCGTATTTTTTTCCTAAGTCGGCTAAAGCAACCCTTCTGGGTTTGCCGACATTAATCTCCTGCATGATTAAATTCATCTCGTCAATTAAGACCGAGGGCTTCGATTTGTCGACAACCCACTTGAGAGCCAGCATAAAATCCAGCCCGGCATTAACGCACAAGCCCAAAAGGTCGATGGTGTCGGGAAGTTCTTTGACAATAGACTCTTTGATTTTCTTCGTCCTGGCCTTAAGCCAAAACTCCGGTACCAAATAACCGAAACAAAAACCAAAACCCGCCCAGGCAAATATCATATCCGGCTTTATAAGCCTGAAGGTAAGGGCCAGCACCGCGGCCATGCATAATTCTTTTATGAGAAAAAATCCTTCCGGGGTAAGGTCAAGCTTGGCAATATTAAGGTCCCTGGCCATTCTTTTTCCCAAAGGGCCGAGGGTAAAGGGCCGGTTAAACATCGAAAAATGCCGGAATGCCGTCGAGAGGGTGGATCTTTTTTTCTTGTCAATCTTGACCTCGGGCTCGACATTAAGCGGCTGCAAACGCAGGCGCGTCGTCGGCGTCTCAAAGGGCGCGAAAAAAAGAACCAGGCAGATAACAGAAAGAAAAACAAATCCTAAAATAATGGCGAGCATAGGCTCCTTATATAAGACCGAATTGACCCTGCTTCGCCAAATACTTAACATGTTTGGCTTCGCAGGGTTATACCCCCTACCTCTTTGTTTCGCTTCGCTACACAAAGCGAAACAGTAGGGGTCATTAAAACTCCTTAAACGTACTGATCCTCCATATCATAAAAACGCCCAAGACCTCCAGGAAAACAGCCAGAATAAGAAGCATTCTCCCCACATCAGAATTAATCAGCTGGTCAAAGAAATTTTTGTTGGAAGAAGTGACCACGGCCGCAAAGGCAATGGGCAGGATCGACATGACCACTCCCTGGATTTTCCCCTGAAGGGTCAGATTATCGATATTTTGCTTAATCTTTTTGTTTTCCCGTATGGTGGTAACAATGCGGCTAAAAATAACAGGCAGGTTGCCGCCGGTTTCTCGGGCCAAAAGAATCGCGGTAATCATATGGTGCAGCGCCGTCGAGGGCATCCGGCTGTAGAGGCGCGCAAATGATTCTTCCAGGGAAATCCCCATTTTGTTTTCGCCTAAAAGGGTCCCGAATTCCTGGCTGACGGGAGCGGGCATTTCTTCTTTGACCACCTCCAGGGCCTGGATTAAGCTTAAGCCTCCTTTTAAAGAGCTGGATAAAATCATCAGGGTGTCTACCAGCTGGTCTTCGAATTTGGCGGTGCGCTTTTGGGTCAAGAATTTAACATAGACGCTGGGCGCCAAAAATCCGACGACAGCGCCGGCGACAACCCCTAAAAGCTTGATCTCGGCAGGAAACGCCATAAATCCGGTAACAGCCAAAATAATGGGCCCGACCGTGTAAAAGAGTATGACACGCCTGACCCGGACCTTGATAAACATCTCATCCATGCGTTCGGCAAGTTCCCGGGAACGTCTTTTATTCATCTCTTCGATGTTTCCGTAGATGGGGGGAATGACCGAAAAAGAGAATACGGCCACGGAACCGAATATCAACAGCATGATAATAAGCCACATAGGATTTATTCTCTAACCAAAATTACCTTTAACAAAAATACCCCATTAGTTACATTGTGGATTTGCACAAGGGGTCACGCAATACTCGTTACAATGCTCCTCGCAGCAGTCGGCATTATGTCCGCACGCCGTGTTGGGGTTAGGGCTATGACTGCCGCAAGGATTCCAATTATTATGATCCATGCAATTATGTGCGCATTGATCGGAATAGTTCGTATGGCATTGGGGGACATACCACCTTCCCAGGTCTTCGCTCCAGATGCATTCAACCGTTTTTTTAGGGTCGTATTGCATCCCGAAACCGAAGGAATCGGCTGACGCCTTCCAGCGCCCGGCAAAACCGCGCAGGACATACTGCCGTCCGGCGACAAAAGCCGCGATCAGAATAACGATAAGCATCGTGTATTCGATCATGGAAGCGGCTCTTTTATTACCTTTACGCATCGTCATTAAAATTCGTCACTGCACCTTGAAAATTTGACGTTAAACCCGTACGGGTCCTCCTGGTGAAAGAAGTACTCCGCGCAGGTTTTACTCATTACGCCCCGGTAGAGAAAGTGGCGTACAATATTATAACACGCCGTTATCTCCGGCGGATCGGCAACATCATTAATCATAAAAGCACCCTGATTACCGGGATCACACGCGGCTTCCAGTTGCGTAATACGTTCCGGGGTAATGCTGTCCCGGTCCGCGTGGTGGGCAATAAAGCGCCAGATAGGAACCTTGTTGGCAAACGTCAAAAGGGCGTCTTTGTCCTCGTCATAGCGGATAACGCGGGATTTGACCGCGCCGCCCCTGAAACAAACTCTGGCATTGCTGCCTTCATGATACTCCCCGGGTTCATCGCAAGCGCTATTGGGCGCTCCGTCGGAGTATTGGTCAAAACTATCTCCCAGGGTATAGCATTTGCGCGTACCCCAGTTTTTAGTATAGGTCTTAATCCACGGCCAACTCGGCTCATGGGTATAGCCCTGAGATGCCCTCGCACATTTTCCGTTGCATCGGGTGGGCAAGCGCGCCTCAACCTGCACAATATGCCAGTAGCCTTTCCCGGCAAACTGCCCGGGCCGCGGCGTCTCCGGAGGGTCACTGCGCCAGGCGTAAATCGCGTATGGGGCCAGGTCCGCGTCGTCCTCAGGATTCACATTGACTCTGTTATACTCAGTCGTAACACCCGTGACTGCGGGACTGTTAACAAAAGTATGAAATGCGTCTCTATAGCGGTTGAGGGTGGCGATAACGCTGGTGACATTATTAATTGTCCTGTCCAGAAAATCCGCACGAAAACGATGCATGGCGGCCTCATTCGCCTCGCCATGCCAGTACTCCTGTACACACGCCAACTCAGCAGCCTGACAGGAGCCGCTTAAGTTGCATGGGTTTCGGAGCGAATAGCAGGCCGGATAGCTGTAGTTGCAATGAGCATAACAGTCGGCGTATTGGTTCGCAGTAGTATCATGCGCCGGAGCCCTGGTATTGCGATGGCAATCGGCGATCTGACTAATTGTGCGGGCGGGGTTGTAATTCGGGTTACATTCGTAACTACTATTTCCGTGATAACTACGATTAGCCCAATCCGAAAGAGTATTGCTCCATTCATTAAAAACACTGCCCGAACTCCCGTAATCGTCCAATACCCCGCCAGGCCCTACCCAGGAAAGAAATTCCGGGTACCAGGATAGAAATGACCTCGCAAGTTCGTCGGATCCTTGCGCCAATATCCCTAAACTCCAAGAAGTAAAATCGGTGAGACTGCGGCGAAGCAAATCGGCCTCATCTTCGCTCCAAAGAACCTTGTAGTACCGCTCGGGCCACGTCCCCGGGATGCTCTCGCATTCGTTACTATAAATCGAACAGATCCCGGCCGACTCTGTACATGAGGTGCAGGTCCTATCGCACTCCTTTCCCGGACAGGGGGTGCTGTAGGGCCAGTTGTCGTCATCTTTGGTGCAGTATTGGACATCACCTCTTTTCCACCATCCCGGGGGATACGTTGATTCACCGGGACATTTTAGGACTTCATTTCCGTCAGGGGGAACAACGGGTTTTCTTATTCCTGACGCGTTGGGAACATTATCAAAAGTGCTGGGTACAAAACAGGTAAGCGGCGACGCATTATCACATGCGTAGGGGAGCTCGAGATGGCCCACCGCGGCATAGGGAAAATCATTATTATTGCAGTAGGCATAGGTGTTATTCCAGACATATTGCGGTGTAGCCCAATAGCAAAAATCAACATAATGCTCAAATTCATCATAGATAGCGCTAAAATCAAGGCTTGCCCTGGCTGCCGCGTCCCATAGCGTCGGGAAAAATGCCCCTTTCAGGTCATCGCGCCTGAAACGAAAAGGATGCGTGGTGCGGTCCAAAATCTGCGGCCCGTTAGGATTGAGCGGGTTTGTCCTGTAATACGGTGTTTCATCGTCGTGGCCAAGAAACTTTCTAAAAGACAAGAAACCGATATTCGGGTCTTCATGGAGGGCATTAAAGACGTACGGATAACCGCCCGTAGAATACCCGCCAGCAATATTGGGATAGATACCGGAACAGTTTGCTGAGCTGCCGCAAGAGGGCGTAGCGGGATCGGGACAATCAGAACCGCCATCGCAACAGCACGGCCTCACGTTTGGCGGAACACAGCAGCGATTGCATTCAGCGGGAGGATTGGCTCCGCAACAAGCGCTTGCATGCTGCGGAGGAACGGGCGCTGTGGTTTCGGAACAATAAATCAGGGTAGGATCCGCAACCGCAAAAAGGTCGGTGTGCACGACCCGTACCGGCTCAGGGGGCGGATTAGGAGGAACCGTGGGCGGCTGTTCATAGTATATGTACGGCTCTAAGAGAAACGCCCCCAGGGCCCTCTGGAAATCCTGCAATATGTCACGATTGAGGATGCGCCTGTTCGCAAATTTTGCGTTCATCCGCTGGGTGTAAAAATACCCGAAACGGTTGACCTCTTCGTTGAGTATACCGTCCATGTCGATGTCTTTGGTGTCGAGAAGCTCGCTGGTATCATCAACGCTATATTGAAGAGCCATCTGAATTCCGCGTTCGACAAATTGGTCTGCCGGCGTCTCAAGCTGTGCCATTTGTTTATTCCATAAGGAATTCATACCGGGCTGAAGGACAAGCGCCTGGAGCAGAATGGAACCAACCGAGAGAATCAGAAAGATAATTCCTTTAGCGGTAGCAAATGCCGCAAAGGTAAGCGTCCCTCCGGAAGTAATGGAAATAACAGTGGCAATGACAAGAATGATGAGGGCTAGTACTGCCGCTGCGACTCCTGTCCATCCGCAGACGGTTAAATCATCTCCGGCGTTAGGGTCGGGATTTCCCTCGGGCCCGCCCAACTGGCCCTGATAAACACTTTCGGCATAGCTGGCCATACCCGAGGCCAAAAAAGCGGCGCTGATATTGGAGGCCATGGTCACCTGGGTTTTTGTCTGCGAGATTCTGCCCAGGTTGAGAACCACGGCATAAAAGATAAATAAAATCGCCACCATCACAATCAGCAATAGGGCTACCTGACCCGCCTCGGCTCCCCCTCCATCGCTTCGCGACGAGATCTCGGCGAAGCCGGACCTCGTCGAGCTTGCCCTGAGTCCCTCGATTTTGCTCGGGATAAACTTCGTCGAGGCTGGGCCGGTTCGACTTGAGGATAAAATCTTCTTTGTTATTTTGTTTAAAAAGCTAAGCAATCTTTCTCCTTGAATCTTGTTACGTCAAATTTGCCCTAACCCTTTATTTTAAAAACCTTAAACCTACCATTTGTTGAAAACCAAGTTTAAAGGGGTCGGTTTGGAAAAATTCGTTCTCAGCTGTCTTAACGGGCCTTCGCCCTCATTCTCCCAATTCTCGTTGATACCCATATTCAGAGTAGTTTCGTGGGCGACCTGACGCTCGGATAGGCTTAACCCCACCCAGCGAAATGCCATGATGCACCCGTAAAAAATCAGAAGCAGGACAACAAAAGCAAACGTGAATTCGATGATAACCTGCGCGTCATGTTGTTTAGAGTTTTTCATTTTAGCTGTCAGCTTTCAGCTGTCAGCTTTCAGCTGCTGAGAGCTGATAGCTGGTGGCTTTACTTAAATGGATTCTTATCCGTACTGACATCCGTCACCCATTTTTTCTTAGCCCGGTCCTCAATTTTACTTCGTATGTGAAGAATTTTAGTGCTTCGGTCAAAACAAGTCTTAAAAACATTGTCATTGCTATAGCAACAACTCCCCGCATCGCAGCAGGCTTCAACCGGATTGCTGCCGTTACACATACGCCCTGTATCATTGCTGAGCTGTATCTGCCGCTCGATAACCTCAATGCTATCCTGTTTCCGGGTCTGACGGACATACTGCCTGGTGTCGGGGGTAAAAAGCTTGCCTTCTTCTACCCGAAGATATGTACCGGTATCCCCGGGGCCGGCCGGCTTGCCATAAACATACAAAAATGATTCCGGTTTCAAGCCCGGCTGAGGCTTACCGTTTTGCCTATCGCGCGTGTCATAGGTATTATCAATATCGCCTTCTTGCTGGTCAATAACTGTAACCTCCTTAAAAGCCGCATGGAACATGGCGCCAGACCGGACAAGGTTGTGGTATCCCTCCGCTCCTTCGTCACCTACAAACCAATCGATTGTCTCCGGGATGGGCTCTTTAAGAGTATATGTAAAGTTGTTTGTATCGACCATGCGGACAATGGACTCTTCCTTAAGATCTCCGTCAACATCCAGGGATGTATTCTTGCCGTCATTAAAATCAATTTCCGAGTTGGTCATAGGGATGGCGTACCACTCCCAGGTAAACTCGTCTGTTTGAGCCGGTTCGACATCCATCCCCGCAGTACATCCGACGGCAGCACATTGGGTCAGGGTGTTGCGGTCCAAATTAAACCTGTCTTCCAGGGTATTTCGAGTATCGCCGGTTGCCAGAGGTGAACATCCAAAGGGATTCAAGCTGCAAAAATTGTCGTCACCATAAACTATTCTCGTATATGCCTTTGCGCAATTTATTGCGCCCCCGCTAGGGCCATTTCCACAGCCGGCAGAGTCTGATATGATTATCGGAGTGGGCAGGCTACCGCAAAATCCAGTCACAAAATTACAAGTTTTAAACTGGGCAGTCGTAAAGGTAAAATGCTGGCCGTTGATAAAAACATCCATGATGGAAAGGTTTTCGGGGTGGTCATGCTGGGTGGGCATAAAAAGATTATTGGTAAAAGCCCCCGCCCCGCTGGTCACAAAAGGCATACGCGACGAAGTTAAATACCGGCCGCTACTTGAGACATCGGCGTCTTTTCTGTCTTCGATATATAGGATGCTGGAAAACATCCGCGAGGCGTTTCCCCCGGTGCCGGACCGAAAAGACTGCTCAAAAGCCAGCCGCATGGCCCCCAGCGCCTGGTTTTGGGCATAATTAAAATTAAGCGCCATGCGAATAATCAGGCCCAAAACAAAAATCAGGATAGCCCCGAAAATCGCGAGTTCGGAAGCCGTCTGACCTTTGGGAATGCATTTCATTTTTCAATTCACCATAGATTATCTTTATCGCCCCGAAAAACGAACCCGTCATTACAAAAGAAAATTAGTACCCAAACACCTTCATGGAGCCGTCTTGCCGCTCGACGGAGCTGGAATCATCATACCGGTTCGTCCAAAATTGGCCTGCCCCTTGCTGGACCGTGATCCTGGTCTGAGAATTTTGCTCCATGGTATACAAAATATTCGTTGTCGTATTGGTACTGTCGTACTGATCGCCTAAGTCCTCAACCGAGGCCTTCCACCGCCCCTGGATAGCCCGCTTAAGATACACCCCTCCGACGATGAGGGCCCCCATGACCACGATTAATAAAATAGCATATTCGGTTAGAGACTGGCCGTTTTTTCTTATCCGCAGCATTCCTATCCCTCTTAAGTTTCTTTATTCCTGGTTAACAACACCGCCCTTGGTAACCGCGTTAGCGCGCGTCCGGGCCACGTCCCGGTAGAGGTATTCCAGGGAAGTGACACCTTTTGTTTCCCGGACCTCTTTGGTCGAGCGCCCCCGCCTGTCACTAAATGTCCCCAACAGATAGCTTTTTTCCTCGTCCACTTCCTGATCGGCGTTGCTTTGCTGGCCCAGCTGGTCGGCGGTTACCTTGACGATAGATTGTATCCCGCGTTTGACCAAAGGCTGCATGGCCGCCAGCGCCACGGCAACGATGCCGATCAAGATGATGTATTCCGATATCGTTTGGGCCTCTTTTTGTTCTTTTAAAATAAACACATGTACCCCGTCAAAATTCCTTAACGCGCATCCTTGGGCGGCAACTGGATACTGTTGGTAACAACCGCTGTCCTGTCTTTATAGACCTGCTCATAAGTAAATCCTTCCCACGGATGCTTATACACATTAAGCTGCCGGGTAGAATCCCGGGTTACGTCAGAGGCAGATTGGGTATAATAAGGCTCATATTCTTTAGGGATTCTTGCGGGCGTTTGGGCCGTAGCATTCCGCGTCTGAACGTAGGCATCGTTGGCTTTGGTGATCATATAGTCTTTTGTGTCTTTGATGCGGGCCTGGATGGACCTCTTAACAATTGCTGTTACGGCCATAATGACGGTCACCGCTAACGCAACGGTGACGGTGTATTCGTTAATGATCTGGGCTTTGCGGTTTTTTATCGGTCTGGGCATATTCTCTACTGAATATTATATTATTTTTAAAGAAATCCGGAGTAAAAAAATAAAAGCTTTTAGAAATGCCGGCCGGTCTCATTCGTTGTTGCCCGCAAATAGTATTTGGCGTTTGCTGCTTTGGGTGGGCGGCCCTAAGGGCCGCCCACCCAAACCGATTTATCCTTATCTCCTTTTTAAAAAAAACTGGCTTACCCAAAAAGCGAGGCTTCCCGGGTAAGCCAGTCTTTGGGGATCTTTTTACCTACCCCAGTATTCGCCTCCAGCTGCGTTCATAATAAACTGATTCCTGAAGATGTTGGTAGTTTCGTTCCCGACAATCGTTGAGCTTTGCACACCTCTGTTAAAGGTCTCTCTCGTCGAGGAAGACGTTCTGGTAACCTTATTCATGAACGTTTCCATGGTAGAGTACTGCTCGCCGATGTTATCGGCTGAATCCTTGAAACGGCCCTGAATACCTCTTTTGATGTAGATTTGTATGGATATCAAAGCACCGATAATGATAATAATCAAAATCGCGTATTCTACCGTGCTTTGTCCTCTGCTTTTCTTTAAGAATTTAAACATCTTTTGTTCACCTCCCTTTTAGTAACGGGTATTCCCCGTTGTTCACCTAAGCCTATAGAGAACACCCTATTCCAGGACCCCGTTATAGGCGAAGTTCTGGTAACCAGAACGTTTAATGTTCATGTCGCTAACGTACTGAAGACCCGTCGCCGCCCTAGCGTTTTGGAATTCTGTATCCACCGCCTCGCGTCCAACGTTAAAATCGGTCGTCAGGTACCCGGGTTCAAACTGGCTGGTATTACCTATGCCTTCACCGCTACCTTGGTTAACCAGGTATTTTGAGGCATCGTAAATCCTGGCCTGCAACGTCCTTTTGGCATACTGCTGCATGGCAATAACCGCAGCCACGACCAGAGCGATAAGAATCGCGTATTCGGCCGTGCTTTGTCCTCTTTTTCTATTTCTTAGCTTTCTAAGCATCGATTTTCACCTCCTAATAAATGACACGTTAAATACTTCCTTTTAATGGGAACCTTTGAGACGATTAGCCATATTCTCCATCCCCTGGCTGGCATCCTGATACGTCGAGTTGAGCGCGGTTCTAAACACCCCGCTGGGCTTTAGAAACACGATCAGAATCGCGATAACACCGGCCACTAGGATGAGATACTCCATCGTGCTTTGACCTCTTTTTCTACTTCTTAGCTTTCTAAGCATTGATTTTCACCTCCTAAACAAGAGTTTATGCTACCCCTCACTTGAGCAGGAATACTGCTTAATTCCTGTCAAACTCCTCCTCAATCGTTTTCTGGGTCGCTTGAACCGAACGATACACGTAGGTGCTCATCGCGATTAACGCGGCTGAAACCAGGGCAATAATAACGGCATATTCGATTAGGTTTTGTCCTCGTTTATTTTTTATCGAATGCCGCATGCCGCCCTTTTTTCGCACCTCGCCTGACAGAAAACGAGTTTCGCCCCTTCCTTCGAAGCCCGGTAATCTTTGGCCTTCACAAATTCGGGAGCTTTATTTGTCCCGCCTGAAACCGCGGAACCCATGCGTCTTTCTTTGTTTATACGGCCGATAACGGCGGTAAAGAAAAACGCGCGGATTAAACACCCGACCTAATCCCTTGTTTGTCGTTTATGGATTTTAGCTCAAAAAATAAAAACGGCCGACGAAACAACGGTTAAGGACATGGTGTTGAAATCTTTGCAAAAATTGTCAAGACTTCGATTTCTCGACGATGAATCTCGACGCCGCGCCCGACCGGCGCCCAACAGTACTGAAAAATAAAAAATCCTTAGGGAGACAAAGCCCTAAGGAGCTAGAGAATCCTTTTTAAAGGAAACCTCGTTTCAACAAGGATGTGCGCTTTTAAGATATTGATTTTTAATAACCTCATTATTTCCCCGTGGCTTAAGAAATAATGGCCTATTTCTCAGCAAAAAAGTTAAGTGTTTGCGATAAACGCGCGGAAGCCTAAGAAAAGCTCTTAGCCGCATTACAAATATAACATATATAAAACAAGGGGTCAAGAATATCTGAGGAAGATTTTGAGGTAGGGGTTTCCAGACGCATTTTACAAACAGGGATTTCCTGGCGCCCGGCAAGGGCTAACACAATACCCGGCAAGAGCTTCTGTCATTCTCTTGTCTCTTACCCGCCGATACTGACAATCAGCCGGGTATTCGAATAATCGCGGATATTGCTTTCATTGAGCCGCCTGAGCGCATATTCCAGGTCCTTGCGGTAAGCGTAGCCCTCGGGAATGACCAGTTGAACCATACAATAGCCCTGTTTCTTAAAAATACGCCCCGGAAGATCATAAAACCTTTGTTTTACCGTCGGAAAATTCAATTGTTCATAGTGGGGCGGGAAAAAGTGCCTCTGGCAGTAATTGTTAATTGCCGAAAGAAGGAAATCGATTGCACGCCAAATATCACCGGAGCCATCCAGCAGATTATAGCAGCCATCCCCTTCCAGCAAGGGGACCTTGTCCGGGGATGGAATCATGCTCACCGCCCCGTAGGAGGCCTTTTCTGCTTTGGCGCTAAAATCATTATAGCCTTCCTGAAAATTCGGCCAGTGCGTCAGGTACCGGGTAATGATCTCTTCGGTGTCCATGTCCTGGGCCGGAATATTGGTCACCACCGCCATCACCGGCCAGTCCAAGCCCGTTTCGCGTAAAAGGGCCACCCGTACGCTAACGGACTGGCCCGCGACCGGCTGGCCCAGGGAAGTCTTCAGTTCGCTGTAATAGATTTCTTTGTTCAGCCCATCATGGAAGAAGTGTTTAATAAGGCGTATGTCCTCGTCGATGAACTTCTTGCATTCCTCCTGCCACGGCCATGCCCCGACGGCAAAATACCGCTTTTTCTTGGGGATCGTGCTGAAATGGGCGATTTCGTTCTTTTGGGTGTCAAAGATAGCCATCCTAGCGATGCTCTTTCCCGGCATGTCTTCAAAGGCCCACATCATTTCGTAAAACTGTTTTGCGAAACTCTTGTATCCGGGGATATGGCTTAAGAAAACCGGCTGGGTATTGCCGATAAAGTTTTCGGAAAGATACACCAGGGATTTATTTAAAGGCACGGTAAAAATGGAATGAACGGCGTTTTCCGGCCAGAGTGTTTTGAGTTGTCCGTCGACAAAAATAGACACGCTATCGGCCAAGCTCATCTTAAGATAGCTGGTTTCGGAGAAAATCTGAGTGTATTCTTGGGTTGTGGTCAAGGCCAGGCTTTTGGAGACTTGCAGACCGTCCTTTAATTTTGCCAGCATCTCATAGGTTAATTTCTTTTGCAGATTATTCACCATCCAGAGGCCCGGCTGGTCATAATTCTTCATATCTTCGAGATTGTTGATACCGAAAGCTTTTAGATGCTGCAATACCTCGCCGGCTACGCTGATATCAAAAGGGAGGTATCCGCTGGTATATTTTCCTAAAATACCGCCCAGGATAGGCGAGTTGGAGAGCTCCCATTCGGCCGCCTTCAGGAAAAAGGATCCCATGTGATCATATAGAATATTTTCCTCGTCGGAGAGGGCCGCCGAGGGCACCTTTTTCTTAAGAAAAATGGTGGAATCCGGTGTCCAGATTTTATCTTCGACATAGGCCCGGTTGGGGTCAAAAGACTGGGACGGCTCGGGGGCTTTCTCTTTCTTGGCCATCTCCGGCGATTTTATCTCCGGCGCCTGCGGTGGCGGCATAGAGGTGGGAATCTCGACGGACGGGGCTGTCTCTTTGGCTGCCGTATCACGGGAGAGTTCAAAATCCGGTTTTTGTTTTTCCTTTTTTTCAGCCGGAATTTCGGGGATAACCTCGGGAGGAATCTCCCCGGCGACCGGTTTTTCTTTTGTCATATCCAGCAATTCGGCATCCAGGATTGACGGCTGTTCCGATAACGGCTCCGGGGTAACGGCTGCCGGCGGTGGCTCCGGCGGCGGAATAATCTCTTCCCCAGACTTTTCTACCGCGGGAGGTTCGGGAGCAATCTCCTTTTTCGGTTCTTCTACTGCGGGAGGTTGTGTCATCGATGCCGTGTCGGCAGGCAAAGGTGCTTGCTCTTTCTCTTTTTGCCCTTCCTCAGGTCCTTCTTCTTTAACCGGCTCCGGCACTAAAGTGGGCGCGGGTTCTTCGGGAGCCGATTCTACCTGAGCCAGCGGATCGGGCATTAAACGCAGCGACGGCTCAGCTTCCCGGCTTGATTCTTCCTCTATTTTTTCCTTGTCCTCGTCGGAAGAAAGTGTTACTGCGGGCGATTTTTCGGGCAGCGTGGGCAGCTCTTGTTTCTCATCGACCAAAGGAACAGGCGGTGTTGTTTGTTGTTCCGGAATTTCTTCTTGCGATGGCACCGGTAAAGACGCCGGCTCTTCGGTTTTCCCGGAAGGCGTTTCTGCCGGTTTCTTCTCGATTTCTGCCGACGCTTCTTCGCGGGATTCAATTGCGCTTTCTTCCGGTACAACCGAAGGCTCTTTTTCCTTAAGGAGAGCTGTTTCTTCTATTATAGGGGGCAAAGGCAATTCCTGCTTATCCCCCGGCGAAACTTCCGGCAGGACACTATCGGCAATCTTAGCATCACCCGCCACAGATTGTTTTTCTCCTGATAAAGAAACAGGCTCCTCTACTTTCTCCTGTTGAGGCTCAACTTTTTCGTTTACCCCTGATTCTTCTTTGGACAATTGTTCCGGTTCTTTAGGCGGAGCAGACAGCACGATGATTTCTTCCTTTTTGGGCGGTTGCTGCCCAGGCGTAATGACCAGAGGCAAATCTTTCTTTGTTTCCGGAAGCTTTAAGGCTTCCTCTTTATAGGCAGGCAGAAGATTTTCCTGAAGGCTGGTTAGTATCTGGGCTTTTCGCTCTTCGGGAATCTTGAATTTTTGGGATTTCTTTGAGGATTCTGATTTTCTGCCGACGGGACTGCTTAAATTGGCCTGCTTGATAACGGTATTAACGGCGGATTTTGAAACATCGACCTGGAATTTATCCTTGACGATCTCGGCTATCTTGCGGCAGCTAAGCCCCTCATCCAGGCGCTTTTGGCTGATGATAAAATCAATAACTTCTTGCTTAAGCTTATAAACAACACCCATAATTCAGATTGGACATTTCTTGTAAATTCTTGAAACTATTTTATTAAGGAATCTACCGGAACTTTTATTCCATAATATAACACTCTTCCCCCCAACGTCAAGCGTTTTGTACCGGGATATTCTTATTTCCTCAAATTTCTCTTGCAAAAATCCACTGCGCATAGTTAAATACAATAGAAAGGTTTGCGGGCAAAACAATACCCCTTATGAAGAAATGTCCTTACTGTTTTGAAGAAGTCCGGGAGCCTGTCGCCAAATGCCCCCACTGCGCCCAGTTTGTTATCGATGACTTCATCGAATCCGACTATCGCAGCATTGACAAAAAAAGATGCATTTTCTGCGGCAAGAATATTCTCGCCGAAGCCAAGGTATGCAAACACTGCCGCAAATGGATCAATACAGTTGATGACGCGATTAAAGATATGGAGTAGGCGCGCAGGGTCCTGCTTAAAGGAGACAAGGCTTATTCCCCGAGCTTGATTAAATCTCCGATGGCAGTGCAGGAACGTTTGATAGTCCCGGCGGGAACTTCAATCACAAAATTTGCTTTTAAAAAAACAGGGCTGAGCCTAAACGGCCTTAAGTTCTCGGTTAATCCCACCACATAATTTCTCTCGTCGACAAATAGCGCATCGATTGCAAATCGCATAAAAAACATGTGAATGGAACAGCATCTCGGGATCACCAGGCCCTCGCCTTCTTTAAGACAGGCGCGGCCCAAAAGACCCTTGGCCCTCGCCCAAAAACCTTCTGCCAACTCGCCTTCTCGGGCAATAAAAGTATTTTTGCTTACGTTACGAATCTGCATAAATAATTTTTAGGCGTTAAATATTTCTTTTTTAAGAGGAATGCCGCGTGTGGCAAAATCGGGATAACAGGCGGGGACATATCCGGTCGGCTTGTAGGCGCCAAGGATTTTCCCGTCGGCGTCAACGCCCTTTTGTTCAAAGAGAAAAACATCCTTCATGTTAAGTTGAGAATCACTCAAGACCCCCAGGACTTCGGTAATGGCAGTAATTTTACGGGAGCCGTCGGAGAAACGCGCGATATGGACGATGATATCGACAGCGGTGCCCATCATCTCGTACATGGCCCTAACCGGGAGCTCAACCCCGCTTAACAGCATCATGGAGGTCATCCTGATCAAGGCGTCCCGGGTCGAATTGGCATGCAAGGTAGTCAGAGAACCGTCGTGGCCGGTATTCATCGCCTGGAGCATGTCCAGGATTTCCGGCCCGCGGCATTCTCCGATAATAATCCTGTCGGGGCGCATGCGCAGGCTGTTGATAAAAAGATCCCGGATGGCAATCTGCCCTTTGCCTTCAACGTTAGGCGGGCGCGATTCCAGCCGGCCCCAGTGCCGCTGTTTCAAACGAAGCTCGGCGGCATCTTCAATAGTAATAATCCGTTCACCCTCGGGAATAAAAGAAGAGATGACATTTAAAAGGGTGGTTTTACCCGCACCGGTCCCGCCGGAGACAATGATATTTTTCCTCCCTAAGACGCAGGCGTTAAGAAAATCCGCCATGGCCTGGGACAAGCTTCCGAAACGGGTTAATAAATCTTCGACCGTGTATCGTTCAGCTGAAAATTTGCGGATGGTCAGCATCGGGCCGTTTAAAGACAACGGCGGAATAATGGCGTTAATGCGCGAACCGTCGGGAAGGCGGGCATCAACCATCGGAACCGATTCATCGATACGCCTCCCTAAGGGCGCGATAATTCTTTCAATAATAGCGCGCACCTGCTCATCGGAGATAAAACTTTTATTGGTCAGAATCATCTTACCGTGCCGTTCGATATACACTTCATTGCGATTGTTGACCATAATGTCGCTGATATCCCCGTCGGCTAAAAGATCTTCCAGGGGGCCTAAACCTAAAGCCCCGTCGGCAATTTCCTTAACCAGCCGGGTGCGTTCTTCATGGGAAGAAATAACCGCCCCGGCTAACTCGGTTAATAAATCACCGATAATCTTTTCGGTCGCGGACCGCAAGGACTTGGCCTTTTTAGGGTCGCTAAGGTCTGTGGCGGTCACATGCTGCAAATCCAGTTTTTCAACAAGTCTCTCATGAATCTTTTTCTTGATCTTGTTGAGTTCATCGCTTTCGTCGGGGGGAGCAAATATTTCGCGGGATTGGGTAATCTGTTCGGTGATGCCGAATTTCTCCCAGAATTCACCCGGCTTGGAAAGGTCGCCTACGGTACGCATCTTCGCTAATTCGGTGCCGAGGACAAAGATCTCTTCTTTAGAAAGGTCCTCCGCCATTTTCTTAAAGGCCTCGGTCACCTTGGCTTTAGGGCTGTCGATAACACAAGGGATCCCCCGGTTTAAGGCCATCCCTACCGCCCTGCCGTCGGAAGGGACATGGGAGAATATTTCACAGGGCAAAGCGGAACGTACTTCCTGCCAGGCAACACCACCCCGGCTTTCGGAGCGGTTCAAAATAAGCTTGACCATTTTTAAAGGAAAGTGCAGGCTCTGTAAGACATCCAGGCTCCAGCGGGTTTGATAAACAGCCAGGATGTCCGGGGTGGCCACCAGTAAAATAAGATTGCAATGGTCGAAGATGGTAATGAGGGTCTCACTAAAGGCCTTGCCGACGTCCACAATAACATAGTCGTAGCAGGCAGCGGCGCTTTTTAAGAAAGGTTTTATATTGTCAGGGGTAATGTGCCCGACTTGCCGGGTGTGAGTAACTCCGGGTAAGAAATCCAGGCCCGAGGCATGGGTAATGACATGTTTTTTAAAAATATCCGACGGATTACCGCGTTCCAGCTCGGGAAAAATGTCGACGACCGCGTAGCGCGGAGCGACATTGAGCATGCGGGCCATATCCTGGCCGGCCTGAAAATCCAAGTCCACCAAAAGCGTTTTGTTGCCAGCCAGGGCCAGAGAGACGGAGAGATTGACCGAAATAAATGTCTTTCCGACGCCGCCTTTATTACTGAAAACAGCTATAGTCTTCGATTTCATATCAGCGTTTATCTAAATTATAGACGATCGGAACCGTAACGGTTAAATCTCTGAGGTTTAAATCGGAAGGAAAAGCGGTGTAGGGCGCCAAACTCTTGGCGGTATTAAGGGCATCCGTATCAAAAAGGTCATAGCCTGAAGATTCTTTTACGCTCGCACCTGCCAAGGTTCCGTCGCTTAGAATATGCAGCCCCAACTTTACCGTCCCCTCCCATCCATATTGCCTGGCCCTCTCAGGGTAAGCGATTCGTTCGGCAATCCTTTGCTGGATTAAGCGGATATACGGCACTACCTCCTGAGGGACCATGGTTTTTGTCGCCATGGGCCCGTCGGAGACAAAGGATTTTGAAGAGACCGCCGCTTCCGGCGGTTCGAGTTCATTCATTTGCGATTCATCCGATGCTTCCTGGATGATATTGTTTTTCTCCTGCGCCAGGTCGGCCGGAGAGATTTGTTTTAAAATCGTTGGGGTGAGAGTAATAAATAATTCCGTGTCGCTGTTGGGAGAAAAGGACGTATGCCGAAAGACCGCGCCAAGAACCGGTATATCGCTAAGAATCGGTATCCGCTTAACGGTTTTTCCCTCGTTATGCTTAATCAGTCCGGCCATAACAACCGTCTGGCTGTTTTCAAGATAAAGCTGGGTTTGGGCAGTTCGGGTGGTATAGGCGACAGTGTTTCCAACGCTGTTTCCGGTATCAACATCACTCACGGTAAGGCTAAGGTTTATATCGATCTTCCCGTCGCGTATCGTTGGGCTGACAGTGAGGCCAACGCCATAATCTTTAAATTGAATATTTTCTGTGACCGTGCCTCCAGAAGAGGTGGATGTTGTCGAAATGGGGATTTGCCCTCCCACCTGGAAACTGGCCGAAGTACCGCTTTTGCAGACGAGCTTTGGCTTGGAAAGAACTCGCCCTTTGCCTTCGGTAATCAGAGCATCCACTTTGGCGATAATGTTGGTGGTGCGGTGAAAATCCCCGATCTTTAGGAAATCGGTCGGGGTCTTGGGGTTAAAAGAGGGAAGTGTTTCGGTGTACGTCAATGCACTGGTCCATTCGAATCCCATACTTTTACTGAAACTGGCCGTAAGCTCTGCTATCTGGGCGTCGATTTGAACAAGGTCTTCTTCAACTCTCTCCTTGGCTATATTGATAATGCTGCTGCCGAACGGCTCCAGCACTTTGCTAACCGCGTCTTTTTTAGTCGAAGAATATTCGCCGGAAACGATGAGCTTGCCCTCAAGGACACTGATCTCCGTCTTTAAACCCTTAACGTCGGATTCGGCTAAGAGTTGCTGAATACGGGCTCTTACCAAATTCAAGTCTTCGTCAAAAACACGGATATCGATCGAGCGTTTTCCGTATTTATCCCAAATAAACATTGTGGTCAGGCCGGACTGTTTGGCAAGTATCAGGATCTGTTCCTTGTCATATTTGACGACGTCGGCAACTTCCGGGCGGGTCAAGGCAACGCGGGTAAGATCAAAGACCTTGATGGTTTCCAGGTCCCCTTTTAGCAAGCTGATAGCGTCATCGTTGACGGGCCTGGACATTCCGTCATAAGAATTGTCGGCCGCCTTCAGGAGAACAGGCGCCCCGACAATCAGAACCAAGCCAACCAGTGCCGCTGCTGCTTTTGGGATACCGGGAAATAGTCTCATAATTTATTGTTTACTGCCCTTTGTTCAAGGCTTTTATTTAAAGATCTCTATCGTCTTTGCTTTTTCCGCGGCCTCTTTGGCGGCCTCGGCCTCTTCATCCGTTTCTTCTTCCTCCGGCTTTGCCTTGCCCGCCTCTTTGCCTTGGGCTACGGAAATATATTCTGCAAGGGTCTTCCAGGAGGCGGACGGTAAAATGTAGGCTTCTCCGTCGGAATTCGGACGCAAAATCAATTGCAATGACCCATTCTGTTGGACAAATGACAGCAGGTTGGCTTCGTGGGGATTCAGCGCGAAGGTAATACTTAATGAGCCGGCCGACATTTGGTCGTCGGTGCGCCTGCCAAAATCCGTGTTGTCCCCGATGGCTAAGATTTGAATATTCTGAAAAAGCATGACAATCAAGGATCCCTCCGTTTTAAGGCTCTTGATGCTTTCCGGAGGAGAATTAAGGTGCGCGATAACATCAACGTAATCACCGGGCGCCACAAGGCCGCCGACGGCAGAAGTCCTGTCGATAACAACCGTCACCGCCCTTTTTCCGGGAGGTGTCTTAACATTAACCGGTGATTTTACTTGTTCGGCAGTTTGAGAGGATGCGCTTAAAGACGCTGCCATTTTTTGGACCTCTTGCTGGATAGAGGCGTTTTGCTGCTGCAACGCGCTGGCCAGCATCTGGTTTTGGCCTTCAACATTCTTGAGACGTTCCTCGAGCTGGGCAACTTGCTGGCGCGTCATACCGCCCATGGAACTCACAATCGCCTTTTCTTTCGTATCGATATAGTTATTGGTTAAAAATACGGCGATAAGCCCTAAGATAACCGCCACCGCAAGGATAATGACTTTTTTCTTGTCGATAGACTTAATGTCAAACGGCAAGGGCATAATACTACTCCTTTAAAAGCTCTTCGTTGGTTTCGGGAAGCGTCTTTTCTTTAAGTTCGTTTAAAAGCTCAAGCACCTTCTGTTCCTGTTTGGAAAGCAGGAGGCCAGTCTTGATATCGTCTTTGACCTCTTCTAAGGTTTTAAGCTTTCCGCCTTTCTTCTCTTCCACCTTAATAATATAGTAGCCGTCCGGGCCTTTAAAGACACTACTGATGGCGCCAATCTCGAGCGATAAAGCGGCGGTCTGCATTTCCGGGAATTTAAACTCTTCAACCGCCCCTAAGTCTCCGCCCTGCGCGGCGCTGGCACTTTTTGATCGTGTCTGCGCCATAACAGCAAAGTCAGTGCCTTTAAGAAGTTCGATTAAAATATCTTTGGCCTCCGCTTGGGTAGGAACCATGATTTCTCTGATACGCCATTCGGCGGGCTCGGAAAGCTCGGGGATAACATCTTTGTTTTTGTCGTAAAAGTCCTGTATCTCGGCGGGCGTGACATCGACTCCGTCGGTAATATTGGCGACAATTTTTTGGACAAGAAGGGCGCGCCTGAATTTATCCACATCGTCCATAATTTCTTTATCCCGGGCGAGGCCGGTGCGCTCCGCCTCCTGGACCAAAAGCTCCTGGCGCACTAACTGTTCCAACACTTGCTTTTTGAATTCCAGATTGTCGGTATCAAGGCCGGGAACGGCTTCCTTGATAGCCTCAAGTTCTTTAGCGAATTCTTCTTTGGTCAACGTCCATGAGCCGACCTTGGCCAGCGCGCCAGCGGGCAGGGCAGATTGTGTCTGCGGTTGGGCTACGGCGGCAGGCGGATTTTGAGACTTCTTGCTTGCTGCCGACGGGAAATACTTGGAAAGGAAGGGGATCTTGTCACAGCCGGAAACGGCTAAGAAAAAAATGCATCCATAAATCAAAAAGTTGGCTTTCGTTATCAGGAATTTCATAAAAAGAATCTCCTCTGCACGTACTGCCTTATATCAAATTATAAAATAGTGGCTAATATTATTAGTATTATATTGAGTAATAAGATGCGAAACAAGAGTTTTCTAAAAAAATTTGGTGATTGCCCTTTGAAAGATAAAAAAATGTTGGGGACGAAGAATTTATTCGGGCAAGGCTTAGGGTGCGCCGAGAACACACAGGACAAACTTCCTCAATGCTATACGCTCAGCACAGCTGCTTAATGTCTCACGTTATCCGCCGAGACTAAGACCCATTTTTGGTTACCGGCAGTTATAGGGTATAACCCAGCAATCCTGGCCCTGATGATCATCAAAATAAGTAGTGCACCCGGTATAGCCTCCTCCTATGGAACAACGCGTACAACAATGATTGGGATTACACTGATTTCCACATCCGCCGGAATCATTATCCCAGTTATCACAGTTGACGCCCGCGCACGGGTTACCCGCCCCAGGTAAGCACTGGTACCCCATATTCCCGCCACAATAACAACAACACGGAGGGCCGCATTGGCCAATAAATACGCAGGTTTGACTATTGTTGCAGGCATTGGCAGCGCAGGGACACTCGCTAGGATACGTACAATGAGTTTCTCCGCAATTACAAATACCGTCGCTGTGACTGTTTGAGTTACAACAATCAGGAATACAGTTATTCTGATTTTCCGCCGGATGTCCCGGAGCAGAAACTGTACAGCAAATGCCATCACCGCATGTCCCGGCGTCCTGGCAGCAGTTGATCGGAGTTTCTCCGGCCTCGGGGATACCATTGCCGCAGAAGGCGCACTCAACATCGCACGCCCCTCGCCAGGCAACACAGTTGATCCAATTGTCTGCCTGGTCGCGGCAATTCGAGCAGCAATCACCCGTACAACAGGTGGATTCGCTGCGGTTATTGCAGATCGCTTCGGTGATCCCGATACAGCCTCCGCCGCAATCCTCGGGGCAATAATTCGGGCTTGAGGGTATATTCTCTCCTCGTTCCGAGCAACAAAACCCGTTGTTGCACGAGTCACCGCACCGGGAACAACAACCCGGACGAATCCAATATTGACGGGAACAATCTCCGCAGTCCAGCTGGGGAAGCTCGGAAACATCCGCCTGCTGGATGGCCTCTTCTTGCGAGTCATTGACCGCGTCTTCCCACAATTTGAAATGGGCGTTGACGCCGCGAATAACATACGGCCCCCCTAAAATGATGCCGGCCGCCACTAAAATAATGACGACGGCATATTCGATCATCGATTGGGCTTTTTCGGAAAAATGCATTTTAATTTTTTCTCTCTATTTTTAGTGTATACCAAAATTTATTCAGGCGCAACGGGCGATTTCCGTTTTTCTTAGACTGCCGCATATCCTTTGGGCAGATTAAAGCGTATGGAAAAACGAAATTCGCTGCCCTTGCCGACTTCCGAATGCAAAGAGATCAGCCCGCCCATTTTCTCGACCAGGACTTTGCAAATCCAAAGGCCTAGCCCTGATTCGACATATTTTCCCTGGGCCCCTTCATCCGCCTGAAAAGAGGGTTTAAAAATCTCCATCTGCTGGTCTCTGGGAATCCCGGGGCCGGAATCTTTGACCACAAAAAATACATGACAGCCTTTTCCAAGAATAGTCATCAGCCTTACTTTAAGCCGAATCTCTCCTTCCTGGGTAAATTTGATTGCGTTTGAAACCAGGTTTAAAAGAATCTGCTTAAGGCGGTCGGCATCACCGCTCAGCCTTGCGGGCACTTCTTTTTCTATTTCATAAATAAACTGGATGGGTTTCTCTTTCATGGAAGGATACGTGATCTTGGCCACATCCTTAATGACCTCGGTTAAATCAAAATCCTCCTCCTTAAGATTGAGCCTTCCGGTTTCAATCTTGGCAATATCCAGAATATTGTCGGCCAGATTGCGCAGAAAGTGACAGCTGGTTTTGATCGACGAAAGGTATTCGGCTTGCTTGTGGTCAATCGATGTTTTTAAAAGCAGGTTGTGGTGCCCGATAATCCCGTCCATGATAGTATGGATATCGTGGCTAACCTGCATCAAAAATACGGTCTTTTCCGTATTCGATTTGTCCGACGCCTCCTTGATCCTTTTAAGGCTATTGACCTCTTGTTCTTCCTGCTTGCGCTCTACCCCGCGGTCGATGGCATTTAATAAATCGTTTTTCTTGATCGGCTTTATAAGGTAATCAAAGGCGCCGGCCCGGAAACAGCGGATGGCGGATTCCGTCGATGGGTACGCCGTAATCATAATAATGGCCGTATCCTGAGCGACCTCCTGGATTTTATTGATCAGCTCGATACCGGTTGTCTCTTTTAAAACAATATCCATGAGGATCACGTTATAATGCCGTTCTTTTAAATGCGCGAACGTCTCGCGTTCGTTCTCGGCGATATCAATCCGGTAGCCTTCCTTGTCCAGTAATTCCTTGAATCCGTCCAGTATGGTCGTATCGTCGTCGACAATTAGGATATTCGCTTCATACATCATCCACCCGCCTTTCCTTTCGTGCCAACTAAATCGGCAAAACCACGGTGAAAATACTGCCCTTGCCGACCTCACTTTTTACTTTTATGGAGCCATTGTGTTCCTTGATAATACCCTGAGAGACAAAAAGTCCCAAGCCCGTCCCTGAATCGGTCTTGGTGGTAAAAAAGGGCTGAAAGAGGTGGTCCATATCCTCCGGCCGGATTCCCTCGCCGGTGTCGGAAACTTGGACGCTGATCCATTCTTCGCCGCAGGAGGTGGTAATCGTAATCTGCCCGTCTTTTTTGATGCTGTCCTGGGAATTTAAAACAAGGTTTAAGAAAACCTGGTGGAGCTGCTGACGCCAGCCTTCAATGCGGGGGATGCCCTGGGCGAGATTTAATTTTAGCCGTATATTTCTTAAACCCAGCTGATGCTCTACCAGCGACTCGACCCGCTTGATAATTTCATTAATATCGACCTGGGTCTTCCCCTCGTCGGTGCCCCGGTAGGTATCCAGAAGCTTCATGACAATATCCTTGATCTTTTCGATATTGTTCTTAACAAATTCGTAATTTTTCATCTTTTCGAAATGCACCGGCAGGCTGTCGTGCATAATCTCCAGATGGGTCATAATTCCCTGCAGGGGATTGTTGATCTCATGGGCGATACTCGCTGCCAGGCGGCCCGTCGCTGCTAACCGTTCGGAATGCCGCAGCTCACGGGTACGCTCTTCGACTAATTCCTCGAGATGTTTGCGGTAATCGTCGAGTTCTTCTTCGACCTTTTTGCGCTCGGTGACGTCCTGCTCGACCGCCAGAAAGTGAACAATTTCATTTTTCTCATTTTTGATTGATGAAATACCCACCTGAGCCCAAAAGATTTCTCCGTCTTTCTTTTTGTTGGGAAATTCCCCCCTCCAAACGTTCCCGGAAATAATCGTTTCCCACATTTGTTGATACAGCAATTTCGGGGTTTCGTTCGACTTGAGCAGGCGCGGATTTTTCCCAAAGACCTCATCCAGGCTGTAGCCGGTAATTTGAGCAAACCGGGGATTGACATACTCGATATTGCCTTTCGTATCGGTAATAATCACAATGCTGGGGCTTTGTTCAATAGCATGCGACAGCGTCTTGAGACTCTCCTCTTTTTCTTTGAGCTCCGTGATATCGGAAGAAACGCCTAAAACCGCCGGCGCGTTAGTGCCCAAAATCCTAAACGGGATTTTAGTTGTCTGCAGGATATGGACTTTCCCGGCAGAATCGGTAATAATTTCTTCCGGGACAAATTTACGTTTGCCGCTTTCGATGACCTCCATGTCATCCTTTCGGAAATGGTGGACTTCCTCTTCGCTTTTTGCAAAATCGGAGTCCTTTTTCCCCAAAAGTTCCTCGACCGTCGTCCCGTAGGTATCGGCCACGGCTTTATTCACGATGACAAAATGCCCTTCGATATCTTTGGCAAAGACAAAATTGGGTGTCAGGTCAATAACCTGACGCAGCTTGGCTTCGTTGGCGCGCAAGACTTCATCCGTGCGTTTGCGTTCCATGGCATTAACAAAGATTCCCCCGACGATCTTAAGCAGAACGACAGTATCCTGCGACCATTCTTTTGGGCCGCGCACCGAATCAAATCCCAGAAATCCCATCAGTGACCCGGCGTAAACCATGGGGACAACGATAAGCGACTGCACATCCTGATCCTGAAAGAATTTCTTCTCATTGGCATATTGGGGGGGAATAGCAGAAACTTCTGGAACATAAAAGGTCTCTTGCTTTCTTATCTGTTGTTCGAATAAGGGAAATTGACGGACATCAATATCCTGCAGGATCTGTTCGGACGACACAACGCCCTGTCTGCACCATTCGTGCGTATTGACCATGATCTTCTGATCATCTTTAAAAATAAAAATATAACTGCGATCCACTCCGGCAAATTCTCCAATAGCCCCCAGGGCATAATTGATCTCCTCGTCCATCTTTTCCGAGGACACATTAATAAAGCGGGATGAAACGTTGGTGAGCAGTTTCTCGAATTCGGCCTTGACCCGCAAAGCCTCTTCGGCTTTTTTTCGCTCGGTGATATCGGTAATAATAGTCACGACCCGGACGGTCTTTCGGTTTTCCAGGATGGGGACTTTGCGTGTTTCGGTAACAAATTCCCTTCCTTTAACGATGTTGGTTTCTTCGGTCACAATCGCCTTGCCGGTTTCAAAGGTGCTGTGATATTGCTTGAGCACCTCATCTTTCAGGAACGGAAATACCTCAAAAACTTTTTTGCCCAACGGATCTTTTTGCCCGCCGTAAGCCTGGCACCAGGTTGCGCAGGATTGGTTCATTAAAATAAGCTTCAGGTTTTCGTCTACCACGTGAATCGCGTCATCCATTGCATCAATCGTGGAGCGATACCGGGATTCGCTTTCGCGCAAGGCCTCTTCCGTACGTTTTCGTTCGGTGATATTCTCAACCAAACCGTCATAACGGATAATCCTGCCCTTTTCATCACGGTAAGGGACATGGGTGTTGCGTATCCATATGATTTCTCCGTCCCGGCGGATAATGCGGTGTTCGATGGGAAAAACTTCTTCGCCGGCCAGGAGCCGGTCAATGGACTTTTCGACCAGCTTGCGGTCATCGGGATAAATCATCTCGTGCCAGAGGTTAACCCTGCGGGCATAATCTTCCGGGCTATAGCCGGTAACCGCCAGGCATTCCTCGCTGTGGCGGGTCGATACCGCCCGGCCGGCCGAGACCTCGACCGAATACGTGTACAGGGTTACCGCATCGACCATTCTGCGGTAGCGCTCTTCGCTTTTTTTAAGCGCTTCTTCCCCTCTTACACGCGCGGTAACATCCTCATAAACCGCGACTATTTCGCCGGAGGGCAATTTGTAAACGTAATTTTCTCTCCACCCGGAAATCCTGTTGTCTTTATATAAAGCGGAAGGATGATTCGCGGGTTTACCCGTCTGCCAAACTTGTTTCAGGGTAACCAGAAGGCCGAATTCCTCCACGCCGGGAAACACCTCGCGAATACTTCTGCCGATAATATCCTCTTTTTTGACACTCTCCGTACGTTCAGCGGCTTTATTAAAATCCCTGATAATAAAATCGTTACCGTTCTCCTTTGCCTCGTAAACGGCAACGCAGCTGCTGATATTGTCAATTAATGTCTTGTGCCTGGCCTCACTCTCTCGCAGCGTCTCTTCTATCTTTTTACGCTCGGTAACATCACGGAAGGTCCCTTGCATAATCTTTCTTGCGCCCATATCAATAACAGCGGCGGCTATTGAGACTGTTTTTATTCTTCCCGACTTTGTAATAATCGGCACTTCGACCGGAGGCTCTTTGCCGGTGGCCTGTTTTTTAAATGCCTCTTTAACCGGGGCGCGGCTTTCGGGAGGATGCAGCATTTCCTGGTGCCGGCCGATAATCTCGTGCCTGGGTCTTTCAAACAGGTTCTCCGCTGCCCGATTACAATCAATGAGGGTTCCGGTGGTTATATCCGCCCAGACCAGGGCATCTGCCGCGTTTTCAAAAACAAGCCTGAATTTTAATTCACTCTCGGTGAGCGCTTCTTCCGCTTTTTTGCGCGCGGAGACATCCCTCCAGCCGGCCACAATACCCGTCGGCTGCCTGTTCCCATCGGTAACTAACCGCCCGGTGGCTTCGATCCACAGGTAATGCCCTTCGATATGCCGGGCCCGAAAAAGAGATGTTCCCTTTCCTTCTGCTATGATTTTTTTAAAAGTATTTTTTACGTTCTCGAGGTCTTCGGGGTGAATAAAAGGAAAAAGGTCTGTCCCTACCATCGCTTGAGGGTCGTAACCTAAAACGGACTTCATCGACGGGCTGTGGTAAACAATTTTTCCGTTTAAATCCAGCTCGGTAATCAATTCCAGGGTATTATCCGTAATCCGGCGCAGGCGTTTCTCTGAAATCTTAATCGCCTCATCCTGGCGGTAGCGTTCCTCCTCGACGCCGATGGCGGAAGCAATAATCCCTATGGTCCGGGCATCAATTTCCTGAGGAGAAAAATCTTTTTGGTAAAGAACGCACAGGGAGCCGACATTCTTACCTGAAAATTTGACCGCCTTGCCGACATAGGTTTGCAGCTTATAGCGGCTGACATTAGGATCCGTCTTGGCATAGATGCTGTGCATCAAATCGCGAATCACAACCAGGCCTTCTTTTTTGCTTTTGATGACATCATAACAGATATGTCCCTGCGGCCTGTCTTCGGGGACATAGTCTTTCGGGGCATTCCATTGCCCCAAAGAACACAGGGTATCGTTCTTTAGATGGTTATACAGCGCGCAGGTGGCATTGAGCATCTTGCCGCAGGAGGCGACCAGCCGGTTGATATTCTCAATCGGGTCCGGGCCGAAATTCAGGAAACACTCATTGATTTTTTCCAGGCGTTCTGCCAGCCGTTCGGGCCGGGAGATATCCCTGACAACAGCGATAACTTCCTCTTTCATTAAGGGAAGCAGGCGCGCTTCGAACTTTTTCTTCTCGCCGGAAACTGTTAAGAAATACTCAAAGCCAACGGGTGATTTTGTCTTTAAAACCCTGTGCAAGGCCTTTTTAAAAACACGGCCGACATGGGCAGGCAGGACATCCTGCATTTTTCTGTTTAAGAATTCTTCCGGCGGGACATACAGATCGTCTTCGCGGCCCGCCCCATAGGCAAGAATGGCCCCGTCTTTAGACATGCGGAAAAAGAGGTCGGGGAATGCCTTAAAAATAGATTGCAACTCGAGGCCGGCAAGCGCCAATTCTTCCCGCATTTTTTTATACTTGAGATTAGCGCGTACAATACGTGCGAGAAGTTTTGCGTCAATTTCTTCTTTGAAAAGATAATCCTGCGCGCCGCGTTTTAATACCTGGGGCCAGGTTTTAAAACGGACGCTGAGGATGGCCACCAGGGGGATATCGGCAGCCTGGGCATGAATGCGCGTCGTCGTATTTAACCCCTGGCTGTCCGGCAACTCGAGGCCGGCAAAGATTATGTCGACTTTTCCCCGACGGAGAAAACCAAGGCCGTGCTGGAGAGTGCGGACACATTTTACGGAAATCGAATATTCTTTTTGGGAGGTAAAGGCTTTGCGCAGCAGGCGAATTTCTTGGGCATCCGCATCAATCAATAAAATCTTTGCCCGCTGAAGAATGGTTTTCTCCATAATTAAACGGCCTTTTGCAGTTTAGGCTGCCAGGAGATCATTAATCTCTTTAAGCAGTTTCTTTTTAGCGGCTGGTTTTGCCAGGCATCGTTCCGCGCCAAGCTTAGTAACTTTCTCGCAATTAGCCTTTGAGGGATATCCGGTTAACACCAAGATTTTTATGTTTTTCAAAAGAGGGTTGGCCTTGATCAGCCTGCAGGCGCTGAAACCGTCCAAGCCCCTCATTTTTAAATCCAAGATGATAACGTCGGGAGTTTTTTGGATAGCCAGCACCCCGGCCTCAAAACCGTCTTTGGCCGTGTCTGCCTTAAAACCGCTTGCCTCCAGCATTTCTTTTAAACCAACCCGCACCGATTCATCATCGTCGACGATAAGGATTCTTTTGGGCGCCATAAATTCACCTTTAAATCCTTTCTTTAAAGTTCCGGGTTTTTTGCCGCGCCGGGGGCAGAGAGTGTCCGGCTATGAATAAGTTCTTCCAGTTGTTTCACCGCCGCCGAATCAATCCCGCGCTCGACAGGCGCAGATTCAACAAGAGAAACTGTTGTGCGCTCGGCTTCTTTCAAGAGTTCCTGCAATATCATTACGACTTCTTGTTTTGCAAAAGTATCGGAAGGTTTCGCTAAAACCGTATCAATGGCCGATGCGACACTCTTGCGCAAAATATGCCCGCCGGATGGAGAAGCAGCGACGGGCGAGACGTTTCCTGATTTTTCCTTGATGCTATCCGATTGGTTACTGCGAACCGTTATTGTTTTGACAATATCTTTCCGGGGGGCATTCGCATCGACAGTGGAAAGAATGCTCTTGAGGTTGTCCAGCGGTGCCTTGTCAGAATTTTTCTGAAGGCCTTGAGACGTAGGCGGATCATCGGCCGGCGAATTTTCTCGGCCTGCCATCTTTTTAACTAAGTCATCGATTTTTATAGGAAGGGCTTCTTGAGAGGACTCGGGGATAGGGCTTTTATTTTCTTCCATGAGCATTCCTTAACAGATTGGCTGTAATCAACTTAAGGAGCTAACGTAGTATAAGTGTAGCATATTTTAGACATTCAATAACAGAATCTATCCTCTACCGGATAAATATTGTATCCCTAATCATAAATCCACACAAGATAAAAGTGTTCACGGCCGGCGGTTCGAGAAAATTTAGTTAGCGGGCCCTTGACAAACATTCCCTTTTGTTCCATAATAAGATTATCGATGAGGGTTAGGTTTCTACCTACTCTACGCCCAGATAAAAAGCTGGGCGTCTTTTTTTGTACCCTTCTTATCCGTAAAATCGATAGAGTCTTAAATATTTGGAGATAAACGACTTGTGAGACTTTTATCTTGAAGAGTTCCGCCTCGACAGGTAAGAAATCTTTCTTGCTGCAGCCTAAACCAATCCCTTAATCGCATCACGCTCTTCCAAGAGTTCTTTCAATGTAAGCGCAATTTTTTCCTGCCCAAAACTATCATGTTTAATATTTTGAACAATCTCCCAGTCTCGGCCGTTAGAACGCAAGGGAAAACCAAACATCAGCCCCTCGGGAACACCGTAACTTCCGTCTGAGGAAACTGCCGTCGAAAAGAAATCCTTGCCCACAGTGGGGGTATTGAGATTCCTGACAGTATCGATAATGGCGTTAGCGGCCGAAGCCGCCGAAGAAAGTCCGCGCGCCTTAATAACGGCAGCACCGCGCTGCTGGACAGTTTCGATAAAGATTGTCTTAAGCCAAACATGGTCGGCGATGGCTTCGGGAACTAATTTTCCTTTAATAGTGGCATGAAGAAAATCCGGAAACTGGGTAGCCGAATGATTTCCCCAGATAGCCAAATTTCTGACATCGACCACGTCCACCCCGGCCTTTTGAGCCAGTTGTGCGGCCGCTCGGTTTTGATCCAGCATGGTCATGGCAAAGAAATTCTTTTGCGGAATATTCCTACAAACGGCTTTTGCAATATAGGCATTGGTATTGCAGGGATTCCCGACGACCAAAACTTTACAATCCGGCTTTGCATTTTCATCCAGGGCCTTACCCTGCTGGATAAAAATCCCGCCGTTTATTTTAAGAAGCTCGTTGCGCTCCATGCCGGCTTTGCGGGGGACGCTTCCTACCAACAACGCCCAGTCAGCGTCTTTAAAAGCAGCCTTTGCGTCGGCGGTCGTTGTCACCGATTCAAGAAGGGGAAAGGCGCAGTCCTCGAGTTCCATTTTAACGCCGGCCAGCGCCGGCAAGGCCGCTTCTAATTCCAAAAGATTAAGATGAACGCGCGTCTGGGAGCCAAACATCCCGCCGGCGGCGATTCTAAAAACAAGGGCGTAACCGATTTGGCCGGCAGCGCCGGTAACAGCGACTCGAACGGCTTTATTCATTGAATATTCTCTCCGATCAATATTTCTTAGGAAATTTTTTCCGCGATTGCTTTAACTTCTTCCAGCATCATTTTACGTTCTTCCGGGGTATTCGAGGTAACGCCGGCAAAATATTTATGACCCAGTACCTGAACCCCGCAAAACTCGAAAATCCCGGTATCGCTGGTTTGGTTCATGCTCTTAAACATCCCTGTGGATTCGTAAATAGCAGCGGGTGTACCGGTTGTATTCAAGATAAGGACTTTCTTCCCTTTAAGCAACCCCTTAACTCCGTCTTTGTCGACGACAAAAGCAAAGCCGTGGCTGAAGACCCGGTCAATATACCCTTTCACCCTCGCCGGAAGACCGGTCCACCAGACAGGAAAGATAAACGTCATCACTTCCGCCCATTTTATTTCGTTTTGCTCGGCCTGGACGTCGGCGGCTGCGCGGCCTTTTTGCAGAAGCTCAAAGTCACTCGCCTTTAAAACGGGATCAAAATTATGCATGTATAAATCGCGGATGTGTACTTCGTGCTTCTTGTTTTTCAATGCAGCCACAAAGGCCTCTTTAATGGCATGATTGAAACTTTTCGGATTCGGATGGCAATAAATAACCAGATGTTTCATGCGGCACCTCCGTTGCACCCTGGCATAGCGTATGCGGTTCGGGCTCGATTTTAAAACACTGCCCGCCCCTTTTTCAAGATAATATCATATCATTTTTGGTTTTATTTGTGAAGAAATTCTGAAATCATCGTCGAGAATGGGCCACCGGAATATTACTTCGCACCAATAGCAAGCTTTTCTTTTTTATCCTTCGGCAATAGCTTGATGTCGCATTCGCGAATAAGGGCGTGGCTGCGGCTGGGCTGGGGCTCCCGGTAAACTAATGCCACCGGCCGGTGCATGCGCGTATAGCGGGAGGCAGTGCCGGCATTGTGCATCTTAAGGCGCCGCTCTAAATTGTTTGTGATCCCCGTATACAGCGAGCCGTCGGAACATCGCAAGATATAGACAAACCACCGCTCGCTTGAGATTGCTTTCCCTTTGCTCTTTCGGGATTTTGAGGATTTCTTGCGGGAAGATTTTTCTTTTTTCCGCAAGCAATCAATCATGCGTTTGTATTTTGGATTCATAGAAAGCGGCGATCGTTGAAAAGCAAAAATCCGGTGCGTGCTTTTAGGAGACCTCGGAAAAGCTCTTCGTCGAAAAATTCGGGTCGCAGGTTAGATTAACCCCCAACCGCCTTAAGCCCGCCTCGTCACCCGGCGTGGGGATGTGAGTAATGTGCATCTCACAACCCTGTAGTTCTTTTAATTTCTCCATCGCCATCTGCGCTGACGGATTGGTCGCCGCGCTGATGCTCAGCGTAATCAGGGCCTCGTCCAAATCAAGGCTGATGGTCTTGGCGTTAAAAATATGTTTCTTGAAATTCGCGATCGATTCAATGATATTAGGCGACAGAATGTGCATCTTGTCGGGAATTTCCGCCAGTTTCTTTGCCACGTTCAATACCAGGCTCGAGGAGGCGTGCATGGAAGGCGAATTTTTTCCGGTGACAATAGACCCGTCTTTTAACTCGACCGCCGCGCCGCAGAAGATCCCTTCATTGCCCTTGCCGCTTTTTCGTCCCTCCCCGGCGGCCTTTCGCGCCGGCTCAACCACGCGCCGGTCTTCGGGCTTAACACCCAATTCTTCCATCAAAAGCTTCGCCCTTTCCACGGTTTCCTTATCCGCCAACCCGACCATGTATTCACAGTTGTAGCGAAAATAGCGGCGTATAACTTCCTGCCGGGACGCATCCTGCACGGCCGCGTCGTCCACGATTCCGTAGCCGGCACGGTTTACCCCCATATCCGTCGGGGATTTGTACATCGAAGAGCCGGTAATCCTTTCCAGTATCCTTTTGAGGACCGGAAACACTTCCACGTCACGGTTATAATTGATCGCCGTCTTGCCGTAACTCTCCAGGTGAAACGGGTCAATGAGATTAAAATCGCGGATATCCGCGGTCGCCGATTCGTAGGCCACGTTGACGGGATGTTTAAGCGGAATATTCCATATGGGAAAGGTTTCGAATTTCGCGTAACCGCACTCTATCCCGCGTTTATGGTCATGATAGAGCTGAGAAAGGCAGGTGGCGAGTTTTCCGCTGCCCGGCCCGGGTCCGGTAACAATAATCAAACGGTTTTTGGTTTCAATATACGGATTAGCGCCGTAACCGCTCTCACTGACGATGGTGTCAATATCCGTCGGGTAACCTTTGGTAAAACGGTGGGTATATACCTTAATGCCTTTGCGCTCCAGTTTATTTTTGAAAATAGTAGCGGCGGGCTGATTGTCAAAGCGAGTAATCACAACCGCCAGGATATCAATGCCCCATTCTTTAAGATCGTCGATCTGTTTAAGTGCGTCCACGTCATAGGTGATCCCAAAGTCCGCCCTGATCTTGCGCCGTTCAATGTCGCCGGCGTAAATGCACAGGATGATATCGGATTTATCCTGAAGTTTTTTAAGCAGTCGCATTTTAACGTTAGGGTCAAAGCCGGGCAAGACCCGCGCGGCATGATAATCGTAAAGGAGTTTGCCGCCAAACTCCAGATACAGCTTCCCGCCGAATTTCTTAACCCTCTCGAGGATAGCCTCGCTTTGTTCCTTTAAGTATTTTTCGTTATCAAAGCCGATTTTTTTGGACATGCTTATCTCCCGATTGAAAACAACTTTTTAAAAGCGCTCATGCTCTTTTAGAGACGCTGCTTTGCGCCAAGACCACCGACGTCTCGACCTGGCGGGCTGGAATCTTCCAGTATTTCTTTAAAAGCCGGTTTTTTTCTTCTTGGGAAACGGTTTGAAATCCGTGTTTTTCATAAAAACCAATAGCCCAAACCGCCGCAGCCCAGGTGCCGATGAGAATAGGGCGCGTGGTTTGCGCGCAAAGGTGCCTTAAAAGCCGGCCTCCTATTCCCTTGTTTCTTTTAAGCGTGCGCACATAGGCGTGGCGGATGAGGGTAACGTCTAAAACATCCTGAATACCCATTACCCCGTCGAGGATACCGTTGTCTTCGTACCCCCAAAACACAACGCCGTCATCTATTTCGCGCCTCAATTGTTCTTTGGACATGTAGGGCTCGTGCCAGCAATCGGAAGGGATAACACCTTTGTAGGCCGAGGCAGCGTCATTAATGATCGCGTAAATGACGTTAAAATCTTTTTCGTCGCAACGGCGGATGGGGCCCGTTGTTTTATCCGTGGTGAGATGACTCATTGTGGAATATTTTATCTTTTAGAGAGAAGGGCGGCCCTTCGGGCCGCCCTTCAGAATATTTATCTTATTGAAAACATGGGGATATTTTATCGCCGAATGCGTTCATGCGCAAGACAAATCACTGTTTAAAAGAAGAAAATTATCCGTTCATTCCGGGCAATGTTTTTCGTGCCCGCTTTACTGCTTCCAAGGAAAGATCGGCGTAAATAATTTCTTCCTTTTCTCCGCCGGCGCGGGCAATCACTTTTCCCCAGGGGTCCACCGCCATGCTGTTGCCGTAAGAAACAACGCTGCCTTGTCCCTGCCCGGCCTGATTAGGTGCCAGTACGTAACAAAGATTTTCAATCGCCCGGGCCCTTAATAAAATCTCCCAGTGGGCCCGGCCCGTCGTTTTTGTAAACGACGATGGGATGCACAGAATATTCGCGCCCTTGGCGCCGTAACCCTTGAAAAGTTCCGGAAATCGTACATCATAACAAATCGACATGCCGACTTTAAAATCTTTGGCGCGCGTAGTTCTCGGATACCTTCCCGCTAAAAAATATTTTGACTCCTTAATCCTTTTTCCGTCAACAACGGCGTCGAATAAATGAATTTTCCGGTATTTGGCAATGATCTTGCCTCTATCGTTAATGAAAATCGAGGCGTTAAACACCCTTTTCCCGCCCGGGGCTTTTTCGTAGATTGAGCCAGCAAGGATAAAGACTTTGTGCACCCTGGCAAGTTCTATAAAAGGCCGGGTTGATTCTCCGGGGATCAATTCCGCTATTCTATAAAACCCGTCTCTTTTATCGGCCGGCCCGCGGTAATTAAAGACTTCAGGCAGAAGAATAAATTTGGCCTTGCAAGAAATTGCCCGGCGGACAAGCATGAGGGCGCGCCGGATATTTTTCTTTTTGTCATCAGTCGGATTGGTCTGAATCAGGGCAGTCTTCATGGAAAGATTTTTCCCGGTGGATTATTGGACAATCGCAAAGGGTGCGGCCGGCAGTTTTTTGTAGAGCTAAATTCTCGAGCTTGAGCCTTTTTTGACAAACTCTTGCATAATCTCGAAATCAAGCAGGCCCATTTCATATAGTTCTTTGAGACGGCTTTCCAAGGTATACATCCCGTACTCGCGGCCGGTTTGTATGCTTAAGGGCATCTGGATAAATTTTCCTTCGCGTATCATATTTCTTACCGCCGTGCTGACAATCAGCAGTTCCGTGGCTAAAACACGCCCTCCCATCCGTCCGGGAAGCAAACGCTGAAACAGAATCCCTATGAGGCATGAGGCGATCTGCTGACAAATGCTCGCGGCATGCTCGGGAGGAAAAAGATTGACCAGTCTTTCAATAGCCTGGGTAGTGTCGGGGGCGTGCACTGTTGAAATAACCAGATGGCCGGTCTCGGCTGCCCGGATAGAAGACAGCACGCACTCGCTGTCTAAGAGCTCGCCCACCACGACCACGTCGGGATCCTGATGAAGGCTGCGTTTTAAGGCCTCGGCATAGGAAAGGGTGTCGCTTCCCAGTTCGCGCTGCTTGATGACACCTTTCTGGCTGACATGAACATACTCGACCGGGTCTTCGATAGTAATAACGACCCTCTCTTGGGTCTTGTTGATAAAATCGATCATGGAGGCCATGGTCGTCGTCTTGCCACTGCCCGTGGGCCCGGCGACAAGAATCAACCCTGACTTTTCTTTGCAAAAACGTTCCATCGCCTCGACAGGCAAGGCCAAATCTTTAAAGCTTTTTGTCGTCGGGGGGATACTTCTTAAGGTGGCCTCCAAAAATCCTTTTTGCAGATGCATGTTGGTGCGAAAGCGGGAGCTGAGGCTGGGGGAAAAAGCAAAATCCAATTCTTTATTTTTCTCAAAGTTTGCGATTTGAGTATTGCTTAACAGCGGATAGATCATGGCCTTGATCTGACCCTCTTCCAAGGTATCCATTTTTAGAGTTTGTATCCTGCCGTCTTTTCTTACAATAGGCGAACGGCCGACGGTTAAGTGCAAATCAGAGGCCCCAAGCTTAAGCGCCTGGTCTAGAATAGAATACAGGTTTAGTTTCTCCAGCGAGGAGGCAATGAAATTCCGGTCCTCGGGACTAATTTCGTGAAAGGCAGCCCCAATCAAATAGGCCTCTTTGCCCATGACGGTTTCGATGCGGGCTACTTTTAATTTTGTCCTGATGGGTTTTTTACTGCCGGGCAGATGAATTTCCGTCAAGATAACAGTGTCGATAGGATAGATGCTTCTGGATTCAAAGGAAATGCCGTTGGCGCTTAAATCTTTATTGATAACCTCTATTCCCCGCCCGACGGGTTTGTTGTCGCCGGAAATCTCCCAGCAGATCATGGGGACGCGGACATTGCGCCTTTCCCAAAATCTTTTGTTTTGATCAAAATTAAGCACCCAGGCCTCTTTCTTAAACCGGCTGTCTTTATAGATTTTAAACGCGCTTCTCTAAAACACAACAGCTTAATTATAGAGCGCCCGTTTGAGCTTGGCAATGAAAAGCGCGATAATCCACAGCCACCTTATTTGTGCGCCTTTTTTGTGTGGGCCTTGGGGAACCCTTCAATAGCCTTGATGGATTTCTTTAATTCGCCATCCGGCAGCGAATATCGCTCCAGCTTGCCGGTGAGATATTTTTCGTATCCGGCCAAATCCATCAGGCCGTGGCCGCTATAGTTAAACAAGATGACTTTTTCCTTGCCCTCTTCCTTGGCCTTTTTGGCCTCTTCGATTGTCACGGCAATCGCGTGACTGGTCTCGGGGGCGCAGATAAACCCTTCGGTCTTGGCCCAAATCATGGCCGATTCGTAACATTGCACCTGATCAACCGAACGGGGCGTCAATAAGCCTTCTTCAATACCGTGGCTGACCATCGGCGCCATGCCGTGATACCGTAAACCCCCGGCGTGAATCGGCGGAGGGACAAATTGGTGCCCGAGGGTGTACATCGCCAGCAAAGGCGTCATCCCGGCCATATCGCCGAAGTCATAGGCAAAAATCCCCCGCGTCATCTTCGGGCACGACGAAGACTCAACCGGAATAATCTCGATTTTCTCGCCGTTAATCTTATCGTGCACAAACGGAAATGCGATCCCGGCAAAATTGCTTCCGCCGCCGGCGCAGCCGATGACAATATCCGGCTTCTTCTCTCCGGCGATCTTTAGCTGCTTCTTGGCCTCAAGGCCGATAATGGTTTGATGCAAAAGGACGTGGTTTAAAACGCTGCCCAGCGAATAACGCGTCTGGCCGGATTTGTCCCCCACCGCCTCCTCAATCGCTTCGCTAATGGCAATCCCAAGGCTGCCGGGAGTATCCGGCATCCTTTTTAAAACCTCTTTTCCGAAATGCGTCTCGTGGCTGGGGCTGGCCACACACTTGGCCCCCCAGACATGCATCATGAGTTTGCGCATCGGTTTCTGGTCAAAGCTGACGCGCACCATAAAAACCTTGCACTCAAGTCCCAGCAAACTACAAGCGAATGCCAGGGCCGTGCCCCATTGCCCGGCACCGGTTTCGGTGGTGAGTTTCTTGATGCCGAATTTTTTGTTGTACCAGGCCTGGGCAACCGCGGTATTGGGTTTATGACTGCCACCGGGTGAGACGCTTTCGTCTTTGTAGTAAATACGCGCCGGTGTTTTGAGATATTCTTCCAGATATTTAGCACGCCGTAACGGCACCGGACGCCAGCGGGCAAGGATCTCGAGAATTTCTTCGGGGATATCAATCCAGCGCTCCCGGCTGACCTCCTGCTCGATTAAATTCATCGGGAAGACCGCTGCCAGCTGGTCGGGAGAAATTACTTTCCCGTCGGGGCCTATGGGCGGCAAGCAGCCGGGCATGTCGGCGTTGAGGTTGTACCACTGGCGCGGCATTTCTTTTTCGCTTAAATTGATTTTGATTTCGCTCATAAAAACTCCTTTAATTATTTTAAAATTTTGAAAGAATACGCTGTGAAAATACGAAGTTATTTTACTGCGGATAACCAATGAAGGCAAGGGCGTAAATAAAAAACCCACAGCCTTAAATCCGCGGAGAGCGCAGCGTGAAATCCTATCTAAATAATATTTTCTCTTCTTCCCATTCAATTTCTACCGTATTATAATTTATGGTGAGGTTCAGCCATGCGACGATCCAACGTGTAGCCATACACGAGGTTTCCCATGGATAAAAAAATGAAAATAACCCCTTTTGAAGGTTCTTCGGTTTTACGAAAATTCACCATCTTCTTTATTTTAATGTCGCTGATCCCGGTTGGTGTCCTTTATTACTTGTATGCCGAGGTTAAAGAACGCGGGAAGTTGGACATCACCGCAGCTGATTTGAATTTAACCCTGATTTTTACCATGCTGGGTGTTTTAATCGGATATTTTGCTATCCGCTCTTTATTGACCAGCATCACGGGGATCGCCCGGTCAAAAGAAAATGCCCTCAAGGAAGTTTTGGGCCCGGACAAATTTCAGGAGCTCGTTGCCGGCGAACATAACGAAATCACCGTCCTGGCCAAATCCTTTAACGAGATCACATCCCGGCTTGAAGCCAATATCAAAAGCCTTGAAATCGCCAAAAAAACCCTTCATTCGGTCCTCTCCCGGGTAGGGGAAGGTATTTCGTCGATGCAAAATATCGATAATTTTCTCAATCTTATCGTCGAGACGGTCACCGACGCCCTGCAGGCCAATGTTGGGGCCCTGATGCTCTTTGACGAACAAAAAAATGAGCTTCTTGTTAAATCGGTTTACGGCGCCAACCCGGGAGCGAGAGAAATCCGTCTTAAGGCGGACGAATGCGCGGCCGGGATCACCATCAAGACCCAAAAGCCGCTCATGATTCCAAAATTGGCCAGCCAAAACACGACTTCTTCCAAATACGGATTTTTATTTGAAGAGCCTTTATTGTGCGCGCCTTTGATCCTGCACGATAAAACCCTGGGGGTGATTTCGGTCAGCCGAAAAAAAGACGGCGGGAATTTTGATGAAGAGGAATTAAATCTGCTTTACAACCTGGCGCTTCAAACCGCGGTGGCGGTGGAGAACGCCAAGCTCAACAAAGACGCCGAGAAAACCTATTTTGAAACCATATCCGCCCTGGCTTTGGCCGTCGATGCCAAAGACCCGTATTCGCGCGGGCACTTGGACCGCGTGGCAAAATACGCGGTGCAAATCGCCGAGCGATTCGGGTTAAGTGTGGACGAAAAAAATACGCTGCGCGACGCCGCCCGGCTTCACGACCTTGGAAAAATCGGCGTCACCGACGAAATCTTAAGCCGCCCGGGCCCTTTGGATGCCGAGGCATGGTCGCTGATGAAAAAACACCCCGAGATCGGGGAAGGCATTATCAAACCGATCAGCTCTTTACGGAACCTCTGCGACATCATCCGCCATCACCACGAAATGCTCGACGGCAGCGGCTACCCCGACGGACTAAAAGGCGATGAGATCAGTTTGTTTGCTCGGATTTTATCGGTCGCGGATATCTTTGATGCCATTACCACCGACCGCCCCTACCGCAAGGCCTGCACTCCAAACGAGGCCATTGCCAAATTGCGGGAGATGAAAACAGCGATCGATCAAAAGGTGGTTGGTGCCCTGCAGGATTTTGTGAATGAAAACAGGCAGGTGATGTAGGCCTTCTTTAAACCCTATTCCCGCACCCTAATCAGATAGATGCGCCCATCTTGTTGATAGACAACTTTGTCGCCGGAAATCTTTGGCGCTTCTTCCGACAGCGGATTATCCGTTAACGCGACATCCTGGAAATCAGCGTTTTGCAAATCAGTGATTCGGATATCCTTATTGCCCGCGCGGCTATCTTCCCAGACGATGCGGCTGCCGCTAATATCCGGGCTGGTCTGGCTTGAAGAATTATTAACAACCGCTGTTGTCTGGCCGCTGGCGATGTCATAGAGCATAATGTCCTTATTGTTATTGCCGTTACGATAGTCCTCCCAGACAATCTTATTGGCGTCTATTTTCGCCCTCAGCTTGACCCAATCACCGTTATCCACCGGGATAAGACCGCCGTCATCTGGGGTGCCGTAGAGCCGATCCAAGCCCAGGTCGTAGCTAAGGATATCATAAAATGCTCCGCGTTTACTCTCCCAGACGATATAGCGGCTCCAGATGTCGGGTCGGGCAGCTTCGGGATTCCCTTCGGCAACGCGATGGATACCGCCTGACGGCATAAGAGTCCGATTAAACGACGGGGGCGGCGGCGCATAATGAAAAACGTCTTTTAAATTGCCCCCAAGATATTCTTGCCATACGAGGGCATTATTATAAATAGCCGGGAATTGGGCATTGCTTGCCGCGGACGTGATGGCGCTGACCCCGATGTCATCGGAAGTCCCGAACAGCCCGTCACCGCCCAAGCGATAAGTGAAGAGGCGGGACTTGCTATCCGGCTGTAGCTGTGCCCAGGCAATCGTGTTGGCGTAAATAGCCGGGTCGCTATCCCGCGCGGCAGACGATGTCACCTGTCTTTGAGGATTTGTTTCCAGGCTGTCGTCTTGCGTGCCAAAAACACCGTCCGGCCCCAGATTATATAAATAAATATTCATATCCCCCCGCCGTTCGTCTTGCCAGACAATTTTGTTTCCGTCAATGGCGGGTTTGTTTCCCGTTGCGATCATGGCCACATCTTCATAATTGGTTTCGATATAAAACGGAAGGTTCCCGGCATTATTCTCTTCATAGCGTTCGTCGATTTCTCCGTAATTGCCATCGCCCAGGGGATCAGTATCGCGGTCGACAACACAATAAAGGTCTGTCCCGGTGCCCGGGGCCCAACCCTCCTGCCGGGGGACACTGACTTCAACCATCTCCTCGGAATCACCCTCCATGTCAATCTCTGTTTCAGCGATACGCGTGCCTCCCTGCTCGGGATCGCCTTCAAAAAGCTCAACCGGAGCGTTGGCGACCGCACCCAGTCCGTTATTTTCGATCCGGATGCGGAAACGATATTCTTCCGAGGAAGGGATAAAACCGCTGATTGCGCAGGACAATTCCGGCTTCTGCGAATCCCCGATCACCATATGGAGCGCCGGATCGCCGAGTAAATTGTAACGGAAACGGTGCTCGGTATTAGTCACCATATTTGATTTAGCCGCCAAGACCGCATCACCTAAAATCAGGATGTTCTCCGTCAGAATGGCCGCTAACAATTGATCAGCCAGGTTTTCATTGGGGTTAAACTGGGTCTCCCGCGAGGCGCCGACAAAGGCAACCGCGCCATTGTTGCGGCAACCGTCATCAAAACAGCTGTTGACAAATAATTCTCCGAAACTCTGCTGGTTAGGGTCGCCGCCCCAGGTCCAGTCGTGCGGAAAATCATACGCGGCGGTCTTGCAGGCCATGCTCAAAATAACGGGAAGCTTCCCGGCGTTGGTGAGGCTACGGATATCACTCTCGGTAAAGCTGGCGCTGCCCATAAGCCATGTCAATTGCGAGCCGTGGCTGTTGTGAGCCACCAGGCCCCGGCCGCCGTTGATGTCCGCTTTCATCTGGGCAATGGTCAATAGGCCGTTATCGCTATTGTCTTGAATGTCAATTTCATTGAACTCCTTGCGGTTCCTGTCCACCAAATTATTGATAATCTCCGGCCAATGGCTCTGGATCTCATCATTGAGGGCAAATCCGCTGGACATTAAAACCTTGGCACTCCAATCACCGTCAGCGGGAGCGTCTTCATACGCCTTGGTCTTCAAGACAACATTGGCCAATTCATTCTGATTCTGGACGCTAAAACGGCCGATGGGAAAATCGCCGTTACGGTCGAGTTCGTTGATAGGGAGATTTCCGTTGTCGTCGGTAACACAGGAATACCAGTAATCAGTAGGTACGTCCATACTGGTGTAGTAGGCCGGCAGATACCAGGCGGCTGTTGCGGGATAGGCATCACCGACCAAAAGGACATACTGCAGGGCCGGCGCACCGTCGTTCCAGTGCTCGAAGACATATTTTAAAAAGGTCTTAATTTCCAAGGCCTGGGTATCGCCATTGTTGTCACCCGTATACACGATCTCATTGTTCTGAGGGATCACGTTGCCGACGGCCGCGTAGACCGCGTTCGTGCTGACGACCGCAACATCAAAACCGTTATAGTCGGCGCGGTGTTGGGCCAATTCCAGCAGGGCCGGGCTTGAATAAAAGGGCTGCGCGGCAATAATCAAATAATTCGCCCGGTTAGAGCCGGCGGCTAAATCTAAAGGAAAAAACACCTCTCCGGCGCCAGGGAGGACGGGACGAAGCCGGTCGCCTTGCTTGACGACGTCGAGGCCGGAAGAAACAGCGTTCCTGGAAAAATCTTTTTGGGAGACGCCCGGCGCAGAAATGGAAACGGCCTTAGCAAAATCTTTTGCCAGCGAATAGTGGCCGCTTAAAATAAATATGGCAACAAGAATGCCGGTGCAAATCAATGTTCTTTTCATGGAACAACCCTCCGCCCTGCAACTTCAAAATTACTCTTAACCAAAAAGGCCTTATCGCCAAAAGGTCGATAAGGCCTTTGTCGTTTTATTTTAAAAGTTCTTTCGTTATAAAAAGGATATCATATGTTTTGAGGAAAACAAGGCATCCACCGCCTGAAAAAGGGAGCGCTTTCTATCTCCTTACACGGCAAGAAACCCCCGCCAGCGGCCCGCTCGCAGGGGTTTCTATTGAATAATGCGCGCCCCGCCCGCCATTGGAACAATGGCGGGCGGGGCGCGCCAGCACCAAGGTCATGGCTGATGCTTAGCGCTCCTTCCATGGAAAATAACCCATTTTCTTTTTGTGAAAAACAGCGTAAAACCCGAGCTCTTTTTCGGGCTCATAGAGGCCCCAAAACACTTCCAGCAATCCCAAGTAGGGAATAATGTCCCTCACTGCTATAAAGTCACAGACAATCCAGTCGGGCAGGTCTTTGCAAATAGCCTTCCGGACCTGGTCCAACTGCATCCCGGGAACGGGCGTAATCCCTTTGTGGAAAGAAATGACCGGAACATGTTTATAACTTTTTATCCCGGTTAAGGCGGGTAAAATCTGCATTTCAGTGATGATAAGGACAGCATCGTCTTTGGAAACCTGCCGGTTAAAAAATTCCACCAATTCGTCCAAGGCGATTCCTTCGCGCGGAATACATTTCCAGCCTTGAAGTTGTTTTGTTTTAAGAGGATAGGTATAGTCACCCGTGCGATGATCAAGCCGGGTCCAGGCCTTAAGTTCGAGGCCGCTATGAACGGATTGGGCGATCAGAAAAATCGCAAAAACCATCAACCCCGCCCGGGACAGCCGATAAATAACAGCGGCTGCTCTATTTTGAAATCCGCCCGGCTCTATGACAACCGCGGCAACGCCCCAGACAATTCCCCATAAAGCAGTATTAGCCGTCGTCACCATGTCGCCGGTAAGAACTGACAATATGCCGGCAAAAACGACTCCCAAAAAAAGGACAATTCTGCTTTTTGGGATACGGTTCTTAAAAACAAAATTGGGTAAAACTAAAATGGGGAAGATCCAATAGTAATTTATCAGCCAGTTATGCGGACTCAGAAGACCCGGCAGCCGCTCTTGGGCCTTCGCCGAACCAAAGAGTACAATTTGGCGGAAATACTCCTGCGGCGAACCAATCAAAACAAGGACCGCCCCCGCTGCCGCCGCAAATCCCGTGCCCAGGCCAAAAATCGAAGCCCGGCGGCAATTCCCGCTCAACAAAACCGCCGCAAAGAAAGCCGCGTACACCATTCCTAAATTCGTTTTGGTCATAAAAGAAAATGCGGCCATCGCCCCGGCGAAAAACCCCACCCGAAAAGCAACTTTGTTATTTTTAAAAGGCATGCGATTCAGCAGAACGCCGATAGCCAGAATGCTCCACACGTGCGCTGTTTGGTCATGCCAGGGATGCGATACCGGCCAGTAAAATGACGTCATGGTTAAGAGGGTACCTACCGCGGTCATAGCAAAAGGCACCGCCTTGCGCAGGAAGAGAAAGACCGTCGCGATAACCGCCGAATGACTAACGACCAGATAGGCCAGAATAGCCGTTTTTCCGACGCCGAATATTTTTATAAACAAGGCGTGCAGATAGAAATGAATCGGCCCGGTAAAAAGGATAAAATCAACATACGGGCGCTGGCCGCTTAAAATCCGCCATCCCCCGTCGATGGGAAAGCACATGTCGTAGAAGTTGAAACAGCGAAAGGCGTTATAGTGAAGAAAGGCGGCGTTGGCGATGAACACCGCGATGAAAAATATCCACTCCAACCGGCAGCGGGTACGCTGCCAAAGAAGATGAATCATCGGATATTTTTTTGATACCAATCCAGGGTTTTAGCGATGCCTTCATCCAGGCTGATGGTTGAATGCCACCCGAAAAGCTCTTCGGCCTTGGTTGCATCGACGCAAAGCGATGTTTTGATGGTCGGTTTGTCGGTATCGTGTTTGATGACAATATTTTTCCCGGCATGCCGGATAATCTTTTTTACGATTTCGTTAATGCTGACCGCGCAGCCGCAGCCAAGATTGACCAATTCAAAAGGGTTTTTCTGTTTTTTCAAAACACGGTCCACAAAATCCACCAAGTCAGAGACGTAGAGTAAGTCCCTTGCCTCGTCTCCGGTGCCCCAAACCGTTATGGCCCCTCCCTCGGCTGCCGTCATCACCTTGGCGACGGTTGCGCCAAAGACATGGGAACGTTCTAAATCATACTTGTCGTAGGGCCCGTAAATGTTCGAGTGGCGGATAGCGGTAAATTTGGTTTGGCCCAGACGCGCATAAAACTCGCACATCTTCTCCAGGTAGACCTTGGTCCACCCTACGCCGAAATAGCTTGGCGGAACTCCTTTGTTGGCGTCAAAGTCATTTTCTTTTAACGGTTTATCGCTTGCCGGATACATGGTCGTACAGCTAAAGAAAATCACGTGCGACACCTTGTGTTCAAAAGCAGAGCGGTAAATCAAAGAGTTCATAACCGCGTTATCGGTGACGTGATAATAGGGTTTATACACCGTATCTTTGGCGCCCGAGGTGGTTGCCGCGGCTTGAATAATCGCGTCCATGCCGGCGACAACCTTGTCGACATTCGCGGCATCACGCAAATCCGTTTTTATTAATTTAATACCCGGATAGTCGTAGGGCTTCGAGCCGTGAAAGGTGCCGTAAACTTCAAAATCATTTTGCTTGGCAAAATATTCCGCCATATTGCGCCCGATAAAACCGGTGGCGCCGCAGATAAGCATTTTTTTCTTAGCCATCGCGTCCCCTTTATTTTTTTATTGCATTTTGATACCACTGAATCGTCTTGCGGACGCCTTCCGCCAACGAGGTTCTCTTTCGCTTTCCAAAAAGCGATTCGAATTTTCTCATGCTGACCATACGATAACCGGCTGCCGCCGGTTGGCGGCAGTCATACACGACCTTCGGGTAATGGCCGCATTCTTTAAGCACAACTTTGACCGCCTCCCCTATGCGCGTCGCCTTTCCGTAGGCGACATTAAGAGGCCCGTTATCGATGTCTCGTCGGGCAATGTCTAAAAGATCACCTACAAAATCTTCAACATAAAGAAAATCCCGTATGACACCCGGCCTTCCCCAGACGACAAAAGGATTTTCTTTGGCTAGCGCCCTTTTGATCAGCGCCGGAAGAACATGCGAGCGTTTTTCTTCAAAATGGTCAAAGGGCCCGTACAAATTGGTTGGCCGAACAATGGCAATGCTCATGCCGAATCGTTCAGAATACATGTCAGCCAGCTGTTCGACATAGCGGTTGAACCCGCCCACGGCAAGGTAGCACCTGGGGGGTTGCTTTTTGAGGTCCAGCTCGTCTTCGCGGACCGGGTGGTCCGTTTGATGATAAACCGTAGAACTGCTGATCAGAATCACCTTTTTTACTTTATTTTTCCGGCAGGCGTCCAGAAGGCCGTATTGAATTTTAAGGTTGGTGACGGTTTCATTTAAAGGGTTTTGCTGATTGCTTTGAATTCCGCCGGTAACCGCGGCGCAAAGAAAAACCAGCTCTTTGCCGCGTGTGGCGGTCAGGCAATCTTCCCGGCGGGTAAAATCAAATCTCCGGTAACAAGGCTTTAAAATACGTGGTTTGCGCGAGTAAAACGAGGCGAGAATTTTTGCTTTTTTTGCGGCAAGGGCGATGACAAGGTGAGTGCCAACCAGGCCGCTGCCGCCAGCAACAAGAATTTTTTTTCCGGCAAAAGGATTCATGCGTTTTTTAAAATGTGTGCCGGCAGACGATAAAACTTTTACGCGCTCTAAACGAATTGTTTTTCGTTGAAGACGTTGTAGCGCTTCGCGGTCGCATGCCGGTTGCTTTGGTACCACTCCATAGTTTCCCGGATGCCGTCTTTAAGCGATGTCTGGGGTTTAAAGCCCAGTGCCTTGGCGCGCGTGGTATCGGCCAGCCGTTTTTTATCACCCGCCGGTTTGGATGTGTCCCAGACGACTTTGGGTTTTATATTCATGTGGCTGACGATGATATCCACCAGTTCTTTGATGCTGACTCCCACGCCGCAGCCGAGATTAACAGGCTGGGGGCAATTTTTTTCAAAAACAATCACCATCCCCCGGGCCACATCCCGGGCGTGGATAAAATCCCTGACCGGCGAGCCGTCCCCCCAGACAACAAAAGGATTTTCACCTTCTACGGCACGGCGGATAAGAGAAGGAACAACCATGGCATTTTGAGGGTCAAAATTGTCAAAAGGTCCGTAGACATTGGTGGGGCGGACGATGGCGATTTTATCCCAGCCGTATTCTATTTTGTAGGCCTCGGCCTGCAACTCTCCCATCCTTTTGGCCCATCCGGCAAACTTGTCATACTCGGACGGGAATGTCTTCCAGACATCGTCTTCATAAAAAACCTCCGCCGGAGAATACACGCCCACGGAACTCGTATACAGATAACGGGAGACCCTGCATTGGCGGGCCGCCTCCATCACGTTGGTATTAAAGGTCACGGTGGGGACAAAAAAACTGGCCGGTTTTTTGGCCGTCATCATCGGGGAGCCTTTGATGCCGGCAAGATGAAAAACATAATCCATGCCGTCACAGGCCTTCAGGCAGTTATCCAGCGACATCAAATTGACGCGGCAGAATTCAGCGTCGGGGTGGGCGCGAGAGGCATCATCTAAAGAGGCAATCCTCACCTTCGCCCCTTTTTCGATCAGCATCTCGACTAAAAAACGGCCGATCATCCCCGTCCCGCCAGTGACCAAGATTTTTTTATCTTTAAATATTGGATTGGTGGGATGGCTTGGGGGCATTGATCCCGCTTCCTGTTTTGGAAAAGAAAAATTAACGACCCCAACGGGTCTGCTACGCACCAATACTTTCGTGTTGGCGCTTCGCAGGACCTCGCCGGGAGTTTCTTCGAAGCGGCCACGCGATTCTACTTCGCTAAATTGTTTTTACGTTTAGCTTCGTAGGAATCGGTCCTTCGAAGCTCTAACGTGGAAACATTAGAGCGAAGAAGACCGAAAGCATGGCCGCGAAGGAGAACGACCCCAACGGGATTTGAACCCGTGCTGCGAGCTTGAAAAGCTCGAGTCCTAACCAGGCTAGACGATGGGGTCAAAATTTTTCGAAGAAAAATTTTGACCCAGAGCCCCGATGTTTTACCGGGGCGAAGGGTCTTTATTTTGTTCGGCTATTATAATAAAGAACTATTTTCCGTCAAGAAAAACCTTTTACTCATCCTTCGCCGCAATGTTAGCGACCGAGCTTACCGTATCTTTGGCGTCAAGTTTAATCAACCGCACGCCCATGGTGTTGCGCCCCGACTGGCGGATGTCCTTAACTGGACAGCGCACCATCATGCCCTGCTTTGTAACTGCCATGATTTCGTCCTCGTCGGTCACCGAAACAACACCCACGACGATACCGGTTTTAGCTCCTACCTTCACATTGATGATTCCCTTGCCGCCGCGGGACTGTTTGCGGTATTCGTCAAACGCCGAGCGCTTAGCAAAACCTAAAGAAGTTACCGTTAAAATGGTGCTTCCGGTTTTGTCCACATCCGGCGGAAAAACTTGCAGGCTCACCACAACATCACCTTTCCCGAGCCTGACTCCCCTCACGCCTTTGGCGCCGCGTCCCATATCGCGAATTTGCTTGGCCTCGAAACGTACCGCCTTGCCGTCTTTGGTAGCTAAAAGAATTTCGTCTTTGTCGTCGCCGATAGCGGTGCCAATAAGATAATCGCTTTTATCGAGCGTGATCCCGACAATACCGCCTTTTCTGGGATTACTAAACGCTGAGAGCTTGGTCTTCTTTATGTTGCCCTGGGCGGTCGCCATCACCAGCGACTGCGCATCGCTAAATTCTTTGACTGCCACGATGGCACTAATAGCCTCGTCACTGGCCATAGACAGCAAGTTAACAATGGCCTTGCCCTTGGCCGTGCGTGAGGCGATAGGAATTTCATAAACCTTCAGCCAGCGCACCGTGCCCTTGCTGGAAAAAACCAATAAATAATCTTTTGAGGAGGCGATGAAAAGATTTTTGACAAAATCTTCTTCCTTGGTCTCCATTGCGGTCACGCCCTTGCCGCCGCGTTTTTGCTTGCGGTAGACATCAACGCCAAGCCGCTTGATATAGCCGGTATTGCTGATCGTGATCGCCATGTCTTCTTCGGCAATCAAGTCTTCAATTTCGATCTCTTCGGCCTTGCCCGCGATTTCGGTGCGCCGTTCATCGCCAAAACGCTTTTTAACTTCAAGAAGCTCGTTTTTAATGATCTCGTCTATCTTTTTTTCAGATGCAAGAATGGCGCGGAACATGTCGATGTCTTTAAGCAGCTGTTTATATTCGGCTTCGATCTTGTCTTGCTCGAGAGCGGTCAGGCGCTGTAATTGCATTTCCAGAATCGCCTGCGCCTGGATTTCGGAAAGCTTAAATTCCTTCATTAAAGCAATCTTGGCTTCAGCCGTGCTCTTGGATGATTTGATGACCTTGATAATCTGATTGATAAATTTAATCGCGATCCGCAAGCCCTCAAGGATATGCGCCCGTTTTAAGGCCTTGTCCAGGTCAAATTGGGTGCGCCGTCGGACAATTACCCGACGGTGGTCGATATAATAGGCCATCAATTGCTTCAAATTCAAAACCTGCGGCCGGCCGTTGACCAAGGCGAGATTAATAATACCGAATGTGGTTTCAAGCTGAGTGTGCTTATAAAGATAATTTAAAATAACCTGCGGCTCAACATCCCGCCGCAGCTCGATCACGACCCGGATACCGTCTTTGTCGGATTCGTCCCGTATGTCGGTGATACCTTCAACGCTTTTTTCCTGGACGAGATCGGCGATGGTTTCAATCAAGTTGGCCTTATTAACCTGGTAAGGAATTTCGGTTACGATAATCGTGTCTTTGTTCCCTTTTTGCCGTTCAATGGAGGCCTTGGCGCGCAGCGTGATCTTCCCACGGCCGTTGGTGTAGGCGTCGGTGATCCCCTCGCGGCCGCAAATGATCCCTCCCGTTGGAAAATCCGGACCCTTAACATATTTTGTCAAATCCTTGATCGTAACTTCCGGGTCGTCGAGCAGGTGCACAACGCCTTCGACCACCTCGGTTAAATTGTGCGGCGCCATATTGGTGGCCATGCCTACCGCGATACCGCTGGAACCATTAACCAGCAAATTGGGGATAGCCGACGGCAAGATCAGGGGTTCTTTTAAGGTCGCGTCAAAATTAGGCCCAAAGTCCACGGTTTCTTTTTCGATATCGGCCATCATCTCGCCGGCAATCGAAGCCATGCGCGCTTCCGTATAGCGCATGGCCGCCGCGGAATCTCCGTCGACGGAACCGAAGTTTCCCTGCCCGTCAACCAACGGATAGCGCAAAGAAAATTCCTGCACCATCCTGACCATGGTATCGTAAACGGCCATATCACCGTGAGGATGGTACTTACCTAAAACCTCTCCAACGATGCGCGCGCTTTTCTTATAGGGCTTGCTGTGTTCGAGCGAAAGATCCTGCATCGCGTAGAGAATGCGCCGATGGACCGGCTTTAAACCGTCCCTGACATCCGGCAGCGCGCGGCTGACAATAACGCTCATGGAATACGAGAGGTAAGATTTTTTCATCTCCTCTTCGATGTTAACGGGAATAATACGTTCTTTGGTGGTAAAGTCTTTTGACATTGATTATCTCTCCTATAGGTCGTCAGCTTTCAGCCTTCAGCTATCAGCCGCTTTCAGCTGAAAGCCGAAGACTGATGGCTGAAAGCTAAATATCCAAATTCTTAACCTCATGGGCATGCGTTTCGATAAACTCGCGCCTTGGCTCAACCTCATCGCCCATGAGCGTGGTAAACGTCTTGTCGGCTTCGACCGCGTCCTCAAGATTGACCTTTAAAATTGTCCGTTTGGCCGGGTCCATAGTCGTCTCCCAAAGCTGTTGAGGATTCATTTCTCCCAAACCTTTATAGCGTTGGATATGAATACCTTTGGTTGCCTGGGTCCGCACATATTGAAGGGCGTCTTTCAGGGAAATAAATTCGTGGCGTTCCTTATCTCCCTCGACCAAGAACAAAGGCTTGTTCGCAAGTACCTCTTTCTTGGTTTCTTTCTTAGATTTTTTCTTGGTTTTTTCGCCCGAAACAGGCAAAGAAGCCGTTTCGACTGTTTTTATGAAATCTGCGGCATCTATATCGAACTTTTTGAGCCTTTTTTGTATATCTTCGATGTCTTCTGACTCAAAAATCTCGGTATACTGAGCTTCTTCACTCTCCTTAGTCAAACCCGCAAGCTCTTTGTCATCATATACAAAGTGGGTATCACGCTCCACTTTAACCATATAAACTGGCAGTTTTTTGGTCTTTGGGTGTATTTGAGAAATATACTCCTGAAAGGGTATACCTCTTTTGTGCATCATTTCGGCAATTCTCTCTAATTCGACCAAAATAGCCAAAATTTCCTTAAATTGGGTTTCGTTGAACTTATGACTGGGCTTTATCCGGCTAAACTCCAGGCCCTCAACCCCTAATTCCAGGATAAGGTTATTCATCTGGGATTCGGTTTCGATATATTCCTCGCGCTGGCCCCGTTTGATCTTATATAGAGGAGGTTGGGCAATATAAACATAGCCGCCTTCAAGCAAAGGCTGCATGTGCCGGTAAAGCAGGGTTAATAAAAGCGTGCGGATATGCGAACCGTCAACATCGGCATCGCACATGAGGATCAACTTATGATAGCGAAGCTTTTCGACATTAAACTCTTCCCCGATACCCGTGCCCAGGGCGGTGATGATGGTTCGGATTTCGTCGTTACTTAAAATTTTATCCAGGCGCGCTTTTTCAACATTGAGAATTTTACCCTTTAAGGGCAAAATGGCCTGAAATGTCCGGTCGCGTCCTTGCTTGGCCGATCCGCCGGCCGAGTCACCCTCAACCAGATACAGTTCGCAAAGGGCGGCGTCTTTTTCCGAACAGTCTGCGAGTTTCCCCGGCAGCCCTCCGCTTTCCAGGGCTCCCTTTCTACGGGTGAGTTCCCGTGCTTTACGCGCGGCCTCGCGGGCGCGGGAAGCAACGATAACCTTGTCGGTAATTTTATTGGCAATAGACGGGTTCTCTTCAAAGAAGCTCATCAGCGCCTCGAGCGTGGTCGAGGCCATCAGCCCTTCGACTTCGGAATTGCCCAGCTTGGTTTTTGTCTGGCCTTCGAATTGCGGGTTGGGGATTTTGACACTGATGACCGCGGTCAACCCTTCGCGGGTATCGTCGCCGGCAATGGCAACATCGTTTTTGAGCATATTTTTATTCTTGGCATGTTGATTGACCGCGCGGGTTAACGCCGAGCGAAAACCGCTTAAATGGGTTCCGCCTTCAATGGTGTTGATATTATTGGCGAAGGAAAAAACATTTTCAGCATAACCGTCGTTATACTGCAGCGCTACCTCCATCGTGATCTGGTCTTTTTCTCTTTGGAAGTACACAACCTTGTGCAAAGGATTCTTATTGGCGGACAAATGCTCGACGAAAGAAATGATGCCGCCTTTAAACTGAAAAATATTCTCTTTTTCCTTGTCGCCGCGTTTATCGGTTAATTTAACCAGCAGGCCCTTGTTTAAGAAGGCAAGTTCACGCAAACGTTTGGCCAAAATATCATAAGAAAACGTGTGAACTTCTTTAAAAATGGTCTTATCCGGTTTAAAAGTAACTTTGGTGCCGGTGCTTTTTGTCTTGCCGATCGTGGTGAGCTTGGAAGCGGTCTTGCCCCGTTCATAGCGCTGATGATAAATATTGCCGTCCCTTTTTACTTCGACTTCAAGCCAGTCGGACAACGCGTTAACGACGCTGACACCCACCCCGTGCAAACCGCCGGAAACTTTGTAGGTGCGATGATCGAATTTCCCGCCGGCATGGAGCGTGGTTAACGCGACTTCGACCGCGGGTTTTTTCTCGGTCTTGTGCATGTCCACGGGAATGCCGCGGCCGTTATCGCTAACCGAAATGGTTTCGTTAGCATTGACCGTGACCTCGATGGCATCGCAATGGCCGCCCATGGCCTCATCGATAGAGTTGTCGACGACCTCGTAAACCATGTGGTGCAGCCCGCGCGAGCTGGTGTCCCCGATATACATCGCCGGGCGCATACGCACAGCCTCGGTCCCTTCCAGGACCTGGATACTGGTCGCATCATATTTCTCCGATGCCTTTTTGGCCCCTTGGGGTTTTTCGGCTTCCGGCGCCTGGTTTTCTTTTTGGGATTTTCCTTTTTGCTTTTCTTCTTTTTTTGCTTTTTTCATTTTACCTTTCCTATTTTAAAACGAATGCCCGTCACCTCGGGAACATCTTGATGCAATGCCTCTAAAGTCTTTTTCTTATGCGTATTCATCTGAAAGAGCCACGCCGGGGAATCGACATTGACCACCAACTCCCCCTTCTCGAACCCGATGAGATTGATGTGTCTCCGGTCTCGTTCGCTAAAAATCTTTTTCCAACTTCCCTGGATCTTGGTCTGGACATCCGGCCGGCCTACGGACATACCGGCCATCACTTGGTGGATAACGTCTTTGATTGTATCCACCGGCTTTCTCGGCACACGCGTTATCAATCCAGACTCTCCGGGTTTTTAAGTTTTATTTTTTAGCACAAATCCCGGCCGGGCGCAATATTCCTTTTGTCAAACATTTGTCAAACATTTTGTAGGCGCATCGGTAAAGCCAAATACAGATAATCTTCCAGGCGCATGACCCCGGGTTTATCCGACCCTGAGAGTTCCCACTCGACATGCTCGGCATTGACGTTTTTTAGGACATCGATGAGAAACTGCGGGTTAAAACCAACGATAAGTTCCGGCCCGCCGTATTCGATCGCCACCTCTTCTCTTGATTCTCCGACATCAGGTGTTGTTTTGGAAACAATAAGCTTTTCTTTAAAAACCTCGAATTTGATCGCCTGAAAGTCCGGCGTTGTCAACAAATTGGCGCGCCGGATAGCTGAAAGCAAGTCCTGGGTGTTGATTTTGATTTTTGCGGCGACTGGTTCGGGAATAACCTGGCTATAATTAGGGAATTCGCCTTCGATAATGCGGGTAGCAATTAAAATCCCTCCGATATCAAAAAGCGCCTGGTTGGCGCTTGCCACAAAGGAAAGCATCCCTTCTTCCTTTAAATTACGGTTAATTTCGTGAATCGCTTTTATGGGGATAATGACGCTGATTTCTTTTTTGGTCGGATTGGGGAGTTTTTTCTCGATTTTCGCTAAGCGGCGCCCGTCCGTTGCCACGATCCGGATAACCTTGCTGTCAATTTCCAACAAAACCCCGTTTAAAACATACCGCGACTCCTCATGAGAAACCGCGAAAGATGTCAGACGCAACATTTCTTTTAAAACGTTTTGCTCGATCTGCACGACTTCGGTGTCGTTAAATTCAGGGAATTTCGGAAACTCCTCTTTAGGCAAACCGCTTAATTTAAACCGGATCTTGTCCCCTTCGATTTCTATTTGATTATTTTTCTTAGTAACAATTGTAATATCCCCCGGGGGTAACTCTCTGATGATGTCGCTAAACTTTTTTGCCGGAATAGTTATCGCGCCTTCTTCAAGGATGCTCACAGGAACTTCACAGGATATTCCAATGTCCAAATCAGTCGCATTGAGTTTAATTGTGTCTTTTTTTGTTTCGATTAATAGATTGGACAAAATCGGAAGCGTGGATTTTGGATTAACGATGTTTTGGACAATTTGTATGCCCAGCAAGATGTTTTCCTTTGTTGTTTTAATCTTCATTCAATCCTCCAAGTACTGTAATAATTATAATTAAAATAGCAGTAATCGTAGCAGGTTTTGTGGATAAGTTGAACACACCCAAAACCCAAAACCCTTCAACACTTTACCGCAAAAAATCTTGTGAATTCACGGTGCATAAAACTGTGCTACTGTTTAATGTCAGTGGTTAACTTTTCAATAGCGTTTTTTAAACTATTGTCGGTTTTTATCTCCGCGTTAATCTTTTTCCAGGAATGCAAAACTGTTGTATGGTCTTTACCCCCAAAAGCACTCCCGATTTCCGGCAAAGAAAGATTGGTCAGCTGCCGCGTTAAATACATAGCCACCTGGCGCGGTAAAACGATGTTTTTATTACGTTTTCCGGTCTTAATATCCGCTAAGGATATATCAAAGAAGTTAGCCACTGCCTTCTGTATCATATCCGCGCTAACAGTTTTGATGCTTTCCTTAACCATATCCTTTAGAATAACTTGCGCCATTTCAAGCGAAACCGGCTTCTCTTCCAATAATGAATAGGCGGCGACTCGGATCAGAGCCCCCTCCAGCTCGCGGATGTTCGTCTTGATTTCCTGGGCAATAAACAAAATAACATCATCAGGAACCGGAACCGGCTCGCGCTCGATTTTTTTCCTTAATATAGCCACCCTGGTTTCAAAATCCGGCGGCTGGATATCTGCGACCAAACCCCAGGTAAAACGCGAAACCAGGCGTTCCTCCAGATTGGGTATCTCTTTGGGCGGGCGGTCCGAAGAAACGATAATTTGCTTGCGATCATTGTGCAGCGCGTTAAAGGTATGAAAAAATTCCTCCTGGGTCGACTCCTTGCCGGCAATAAACTGAATGTCGTCAATCAAAATAACGTCGATGGTCCGGTATTTCTGGCGAAACTGCTGGCCGGAGCGATGGCGGATAGCATCAATCAATTCATTGGTGAATCGTTCAGAGGTGATGTAGGCATGCTTTAACTTGGGATTGGTCGCATGAATTTTTTGCGCGATACTTTGCATCAAATGTGTTTTGCCCAATCCCACCCCTCCGTAAACAAAAAGAGGATTGTAGGCCTTGGCCGGGGATTCGGCCACGGCCAAAGATGCCGCATGCGCGAAACGGTTGGAAGCGCCCACCACAAAATTATCAAAAGTAAAACGCGGGTTTAAATTCGAAACATGATTTTCGGAAGACTGAAAGTTTTTTTCCAGCTGCGCCAATCGAACCTGGGTCCCCTGTTTTAAAATTTGGGCGTTTACCTGAAACTCAATCGCGACGGGTTTGGTGCTGACATTTAAGACCGAATCGGTGATGAGGTCCAGATAATGCTCGATGACCCAGTTTTTAAAAAAGTCATCAGGCGTTTGGATGATCAGCGTCTCGGGGGTTTTCTCTTCGGCCCGTAAAGGCGAGAACCAGGTTTCGTAGGCCGTTGAACCGATGCGTTCTTTGATGGGCCCTTGAATTTTTTCCCAAATGGCGGACATGATAACGACGGCTTTCTTGGTACGGGCGGCTGTTTTATTCGTTCAGCCTAAGCGATAAACGGATAATGGCTGGGCGGAGAAACGATTGAGACCCGTCGGAGGATAAAAGCGATAATTCACAGAATTAACAACTTTTCCACAGCACCCCGAAGGGGTGCTTGGTCACCGATACCGACGAGAAAAAAGAAAAATCCGGTTTTGTAAAATACACACTGATCTTCGCCCGTGCCTGCTCCTTTTTGGGAAACGGTTGGCAACCTAAAAGACCCGTCTACCCAAAAACGAATTTATTATAACAAAGAATGTTTTTAATGCAACGCAATTTTTTTACTCTCCTCAAAACACAAGCCCGGGGGCGCTTATTTGGAAAATACCGGCAGTAAAGAGAGCGCCGGTTTAAGCAGAATCCAAAAGACAACAAATCAACATCCGGAGAAAAGTTTCCTTTGGGCCTAAGGGCACCAAAATCCCTTTTTGTTCCGGGCTGTAACCCTTAACCGCAGCCGATGCCGGCCGGAATTTCCCAGGCCAAGGAAACCAAATCCCCCGTGCTCACTCGCGCAGCCCAAATAACGGCTCACCAAGGCCGCGAATTTATTTTGAGCAGAGCAAAAACCCTAGCCAGTACGTAAGATAAAACCGTTTCAAAACGGCACGGGCCAAAAAAACTTGACTAAAAAAGTCCGTATGTTATAATTGACCACTATGAAAAAACATCTAGCCATTCCTACAAACATAAAAGGCAAACGCCGCCACGGCTTCCGGAAGAGAATGAGCACTTCCGACGGGAGAAAAGTAATCAAGCGCCGGCGCGCCAAAGGCCGCAAGCGTTTAGCCAAATAACGCTGCCACGAGCTCGGTATCGCAATCCCATCGCGCGCAAAAATATGACCCGATTATTCTGTTTGATTATTATGTTTTATCAAAAAGTGAGCAGATTTTTCTTGCCTCCCTCCTGCCGTTTCTATCCGTCGTGTTCGCACTATGCGATAGCTGCCGTAAAGAAGCATGGATTCTTTAAAGGGCTGGTAAAATCTTTGTGGCGTATTGTGCGCTGCTCCCCCCTGTCTCCCGGCGGATACGATCCCGCATAATAGCCCTATGAACATGCATACTAAAAAAAACCAGAAGCGTATCATTCAACCGGAAAGATTCTAATATCATGGAAAAAAGAACGCTCATAGCCGTTGCCCTATCCCTGTTTGTCTTATTTTCGTATAATTCTTTGGTTATGCGGTACCAAGCAGCCCATCCCGATAAAAATAAGGATATTGCGTCACAAGTAGTTGCTAATAAATATGTTACAGATATCCAACCTCAAATACCCCCCACCGCTTCTTTCGCGGAACCTGCGATTCCGGTCGCTTCTCAGAACATAATAGAAAAGTTACAAGATATTGATACAGATAAACTTAAGATCGAGATATCGAATATAGGCGGTAATATAAAAAATATTACGTTAAAAGATTTTAAACAGAATTTTTATTTAGAGAATCTATTTAATCTGGCCGGATACGAGAATTCCGCATTTACTTTAGTTAAAGACGATAACAATCGTGTGTCGTGTTTATTCGAAGACGGAGACTTTCGAGTTATAAAGACATATGAAATATTGCCAGGTACTTACGGTATCAGCGTTTCAGTGGATATAATTAATAAAAACAAAATGTCCAAACTGAAAACATTCAAGATATCTAATTTTACTATGAACTTTAGCTATTTGGACAAAGATCCAGGATCGAATCGCGACAAGAGTTTATTTGAATATGCAATAAAATTTCAGGATAGCATTACTAGAAAAGGAAATGCATTTTCTTTTAATAAGAAAGAATATACAAAGAAAGCCGGAATTATTGAATGGGTCGGGTTTAGAAATAGATATTTTTGTTTTATTTCAAAGCCGGAATTCAATACGGATTATTATTTTATAGAACCAATGGGTGACAAAGAAGCGAAGATTGGTGTTGAAGTTGGGCAGGGAGAAATAAATCCCGGAGAGCGCGTTTCTTATAAATTTAAAGCCTATGCCGGGCCCCAAGATGAAGATTTATTGGTCAAATACGATCCAAAATTTGTAGAATTCGTAAGTTTTAGCAATTTTGGTATTATTGATATCATATCAAAATGGACGGTAAAATCTCTTAAATTTCTTAATGGAATAATCCATAATACGGGGGTTTGTATAATATTAGTTAGCATTGGTTTTTATTTGGCCATGTATCCGCTGACTCTAAAAGGTATGGGTTCTATGCGGAAAATGCAGCTTCTTCAGCCGGAAATAGCCAAGCTTCGGGAGCAATATAAGACTAATCCCCAGAAGATGAATACCGAAGTAATGCAGCTTTACAAGAAGAATGGCGTTAATCCCCTAGGAGGGTGTTTTCCATTTTTGCTGCAGATGCCGGTTTTTATAGGGCTTTATCAGGCTTTATGGCGGTCTTTTTATCTAAAAGGAGGGAGCTTCTTGTGGATAAAAGACCTATCAGAACCGGACAGATTGTACATTTTTAAATACACGCTACCTGTAATCGGTAATGAATTGAATGTTTTGCCGATTATCATGATGGCAGTTATGTTCTTGCAGCAGAAGCTGTCATCCATGAATATAAAAACAACTGACCCGTCGCAGTTAATGCAACAGAAAATGATGGGGATATTTTTCCCCATATTCCTAGGGTTTATTTTCTACGGATTCTCGAGCGGTATTACTTTATATTTCACAGTTTTTTATTCTTTATCGACGATAACACAATGGAAAATGTCCAAAATGAACGGAACGAAAAATGTTTAATGCTCCTAAAAGCATAGAATCGGATGGGGCCACAGTTGAGGAAGCTATCGGAAAAGCTCTTAAAATTCTAGGCGTACCAAAAGAAGCTGTCAAGATCAAGATTGTCAGCGAAGAGAAGATGGGCTTGTTTGGAATGGCTGGTTCAAAGCCTGCCCGGGTCATTGTTACACTGAAGCCATATAAAGAAAAATAATCTTGATTTTTTGTTTTTTGGAATTAGAATAATAAACAAAAGGACGATTTAAATTGTTTCACGTGAAACATTAATTGTCCGATAATTGAAATGTTCCACGTGAAACATTGCCTCGAATTATGGGTAAAATCATTTCCATCTGCAATCAAAAGGGCGGCACAGGGAAAACCACGACAGCCGTAAACCTTTCTGCCTCATTGGCTTTGCTTGGCAAGCGTGTTCTACTGGTTGATTCTGATCCGCAAGGAAATGCCACCAGCGGGCTAGGCGTCAACAAAAATACGATAGAAAAATCCATTTACGATGTCTTGCTGACGCACGCTACGGTCAAAGAAATTTCCATTAAGAGTCACATTGCCAATTTGGACATTGCGCCTTGCAATATTAATTTAACCGGCGCAGAGATTGAATTAGTCGGAGCGCTTTCTCGCGAAACAAGATTGCGCCGCGCGCTTGGAGTAGTAAAAGAAGAATATGATTTTATTTTTATCGATACACCGCCGTCGTTAGGATTAATTACGCTCAACGCTTTTGTCGCTAGCGATTCTATTGTCATCCCGATCCAATGCGAATTTTATGCGCTCGAAGGTGTGTCGCAGTTATTGAAAACTATTAATCTAATCCGGGAAGGACTGAACACCAATCTTGATATCGAAGGCGTTTTGTTGACGATGGCGGATTTCAGGACTAATTTGACGACGGAAGTAATTAACGAAATAAAAAATTATTTTAAAGAAAAAGTTTACAAGACTATTATTCCGCGCAACGTGAAATTAAGCGAGGCGCCGAGTTTCGGGAAACCGATTGCGCTGTATGACCGCGCGTCGATCGGCGCGAAAAAATACGACGAGTTCGCCAAAGAATTTCTCGGGCAATCCGTCGAGAGAACAGAAAACATTTCCGCACACAAAGAATAGGGGGGCGTCATGGAAAATAGGGCTCTGGGCAAAGGCCTTTCCGCACTCATACCCGAAAAGGTCAGTGTCGACCGGCATGAAAGTGTGACCTATGTCAGAATCGCGGACCTTAAGGAAAATTCTCTGCAGCCGCGGCTGGATTTTGATAGCGAGAAATTATCCGAGCTGATCGCTTCCATAAAAGAGAAGGGAGTGCTGCAGCCGATTCTGGTTAGAAAAAAAGGGGAAGGCTATGAGGTTATTGCCGGCGAAAGAAGATTGCGCGCCGCCCGGTCACTTAAGATGGAAGAAGTTCCGGTTGTCGTCAAAACTGTTAATGACCAAGAAGCTTTAGTGTTGGCATTGGTTGAAAATATTCAGAGAGAAGAGCTGAATGCTATTGAAGAAGCCAAGGCTTTTAAGCGGCTTATTGAAGAATTTAATTTTACGCAAGACTATGTGGCGCAATCAGTTGGGAAAGAGAGGACAACGGTTGCCAATATTTTGCGCTTGCTTAAACTTCCCGCGGAAATGCAAAAATGTATTTCCAACGGAACACTTTCCGTCGGGCACGGACGTGCACTTTTAAGTATTGAGAACGAGAGTTTGCAGAAAAAACTTTTTTCTAAAACAATCAAGAAGGGGTTATCCGTTCGCGAACTCGAGAATTTAGTCAATGCTTCAAGTGGGCGCGGTGCCAAACGCCGCAAAGAGGGAGCCTCTGCCGGTAAAGATATTTATCTGGCTTCGCTCGAGGAGGATTTACAAAAGGCCCTCGGGACCAAGGTCCGTATCGAGGCCAAACAGAAGAGGGGCAGAATCGTTATCGAATATTATTCCAACGAGGATTTGGACCGGATCGCCGGAATTATAAAGAAATAAACTTTGGCGCCGCCCCGGCGCAGTGCCGGGGCGGCGCCCGATTCAATCAAAATGAAGGCATTCTAAAAATTTTTTATTAACGCGGAGACGTTTATGATCGAACAAGCACTGATACTGGTTAAGCCTGACGGGCTTTCAAAATCACTGACCGGCAATATCCTGACCCGGCTCTCGGAAACAAAATTGGAGATTATCGCCGCGCGCATGGTCCGGGTCACCAAAAAACTCGCCGAAGAACATTACCAGCACCTTAAAGACAAGCCGTTTTTCCCGGCGGTGATCAAATATCTTTTGGGCGAATACCATGACCGTAAGAAAGTCATGGCCATGATCTATTGGGGCGAAGACGCCATCAAAAAATGCCGTCAGCTCGCCGGGGCCACGAATCCGGAAGAAGCCGAGCCCACCAGCATCCGGGGTTCCTACGGGCGCATCACGACGCGCGGGGTTTACGAAAACGTCATTCATGTTTCCGGTAACCCTGCGGATGCCGAGCGGGAAATCAAGCTTTGGTTTCAGCCCGACGAGATTATTGTCGATTTGTATCCGACCAAAGACATTGTTTTGAATTCTGTTACAAAAAAAACGTGGGCCTAAGATCTTTAATGCAAGGAGCAATCTATGATTAAAGGAATGACCGGTTACGGAAGCCAGGATTTCTCGTCGGGAAAAGTGAAGGGTTCCGTTGAGATTAAAAGCCTCAACCACCGCTATTTGGATTTAAGTTACTATCTTCCGCCGGGGTTTACCTGGGTCGAAAATAAAATCCGTGATCTTCTGGCCCAGAAAATCGAGCGTGGCCGGGTTACGATCGCGGTGAAGATTACGCACAAGCCCAGCGGTGTGGCCGGATTTAACCAGGAGGCGGCGAAGGCGTATTTGAAATACGCAAAAATTTTTAAAAAAGAATTAGGTGTTAAGGGCGAATTGTCGCTATCAGATTTGATTCAGCTGCCCGGCGTAGTCGATTCTTCCAAAGAGGCGGTTTTGGACACGGACAGCATTTGGCCGGCTATCGGAAAGAGCCTTACCGGTGCTTTAAACGGACTTTTGGAAATGCGCCGGCGCGAAGGGAAAAGCCTTGCTGCGGATATCAACGTACAGTTAAAGCGTATGTTGTTGAAAATAAAGCAGATACAGGCTAGAGCTAAGGTCGTTCTTGCCGAGAAAAAGAAGACGCTAAATCACGAAGAGTTCGCGTCGTTTCAAAAGAGTTCTGACGTCAACGAGGAATTAACCCGAATGGCGCACCACATTGAAGAGCTGAGGCTGCTTTTGAAATCCGATGCAGCCATGGGAAAGAAAATTGATTTTATCGCCCAGGAAATGCAGCGGGAAACCAACACTATCGGCTCGAAGTTGCAGGACAAAGTTGTCTCGCACGCGGTGATCGCGGTTAAAAGCAAGATCGAGAAGATCCGCGAGCAGTCGCAGAATATTGAATAAGATTTTTATCACTTCGGAGCACGATTGGTGAGAAAAGGAAAGATCATTATTATCGCGGGGCCGTCGGGCTCCGGAAAAACGACGTTGCACCAGCGATTGCTTTTAAGTGGACGCTTTAAGAGAAAACTGATAAAATCGATTTCCGCCACGACAAGGGTTAGGCGCCGAGGCGAGCGCGATGGCCGCGACTACCTATTCTTAAGCCGTGCGCAGTTTTTACAAAGAATAAAATCCGGATTTTTTCTGGAGTGGAAAAAAGTGTTTAACGATTTTTACGGGACGCCCAAAAAAGCGGCCGAGAAATTGTTAAAAGCAGGAAAGAATGTTTTGTTGTGTATTGATGTTCAGGGAGCGAGGGAGGTTACTCGGCAGTATCCCGAGGCGGTTAAGATTTTTATCAAAGCCCCGTCGATGGCGGAGGTAAAAAGGCGTCTAATTGCCCGGGGCTCCGAGACAAAAAAAGACCTTGCGCGTCGGCTGGCCGTTGCCCGCCGGGAACTGCGCGAGGCCAAGCGATACGATTACGTTTTGGTCAACGACAATTTGACCGAGTGTGCTAAGAAATTAAAAGCAATTGTGAGCAGTCAAATCTAAGGAGGAATCACGCATGGGGTATCAACCTCTAGGAACGCTTTTACCCAGGGCCGGTTGGAGTATCTATAAACTGGTTTTGCTGGCCGCCAAGCGCGCCACTGAAATCGCCGACGGACAGCCGCCGTTAATCGACCTTTTTTTGGGGCACAATAAAAAGGCCACGACCATTGCCTTAGATGAAGTTGCCGCCGGCAAGGTGGAGCTCAAGGAAGTTGCCGAAGCGCGTGAGGCCCAAGAGAAGGCCAAGGGCAAAAAGAAAGAAAAAGAATAATAAGAGATTAAGTCATGGCGTCCAAAAATAAAGAAATTTTGCTTGGGGTTACGGGAAGCATTGCCGCGTACAAGGCCTGCGATATCCTGCGCCGTTTAAGAGACCGGGATTTGGGCGTTACCGTTATTATGACTAAAGAGGCGGCGCAACTGGTGACGCCGTTGACATTTGCCAGCCTTTCGGGGAGAAAAGTTTACATTGAAATGTTTGACCAGGATACAACCAGTTGGGAAATTGACCACGTGGCGTTGGCAGAGAAGGCTGAAGTTCTTTTAATCGCGCCGGCGACGGCGAATGTCATCGGGAAGTTAGCCAACGGCATTGCCGATGACCTGTTGACCTGCACTGCCATGGCGACCAAGGCAAAAATACTGATTGCCCCGGCGATGAATACCGGGATGTACGAGAATATAATCGTCCAGGAAAATATTACGAAATTAAAAAAGCTCGGCATCGGGTTTATCGATCCAGTTAAAGGAAAATTAGCCTGCGGTACGACCGGCGCGGGACACTTGGCTGACGTTGAAACGATTGTTAAAACAGTTGAGCAGGCTCTAAAGAAGTAATTTGTTTTAAAACTATGGCGTGGTAGCCCTGCTGTCCTAAAACGATTTTGTTCTAGGAGAAGCAGGTGCAACCCTTGACTTTTTAGGATGAAGCACTTTTCAATTTTAAGGAAGTCAAGGGCAGCCAAGTGGTAAGGCAGCGGTCTGTACTTCGCTTCGCGAAGTATCTTTTGACAAGTTATTCTGAGTTGATTTTGGCGACGTAGCCAAGTGGTAAGGCAGCGGTCTGCAAAACCGCTATTCACCGGTTCAAGTCCGGTCGTCGCCTCTTTTTGCCCTTCTTTATAAATTCTAGAAAAGGGCAAAAGAAGATCCTGCGAAGCTGAACGCCGATCGAAGATCGAGCAATTCAGCGAAGCAGGATCCAAATATAAGATTAAGGGCTCTGCTTCGCCAAATGCTTATCGAGTTTGGCTTCGCAGGACCCGATTCGCGCAACAAATTTATGTTCGCTTTCGCTCCATAAATTTAGCGCTCATCGGGCAAGTGGTGGAATGGCATACACGAAGGACTTAAAATCCTTTGGCCGTCAGGCTGTGAGGGTTCGACTCCCTCCTTGCCCATGTTTGGAATGTTTTAAGTTTTAAGTGTAAAGTTTTAAGTGGGTAAACTTGCGAAAGACCGAGAGGCGGCACACTTTAAACTTAACACTTTAAACGTGATAACTTAATAGCGGACTCGTAGCTCAGTTGGTTAGAGCGCTTCCTTGACATGGAAGAGGTCGGAGGTTCGAGCCCCCCCGAGTCCACCATATTTTGAAAATAAACAAAGAAGCAGAGAAAGAAGAATGGAACAAAAAGTTGATTTAGACAAACTCCGCCATAGCTGCAGCCACGTGATGGCACAGGCGGTCAAAGAATTGTGGCCCGACGTCAAAGTTACCATCGGCCCGTCGATCGATAACGGATTCTACTATGATTTTGACCGCAAAGACCCCTTTACGCCTGAGGATCTGGAAAAAATCGAAAAGGCCATGCGCCGGATCATCCAGGGAAAGCCGGCTTTTGTGCAAAACTTCTTGTCCAAGGACGACGCCGTCAAATTATTCTCCGGAATGAACGAAACCTACAAGATTGAACTTATCAGAGAAATTCCCGATGAGAAAGTATCGATTTATAAAACCGGCGACGGGTTTGTGGATTTATGCAAAGGGCCGCACGTGGCCAACGCCGGAGAGATCAAGGCGTTTAAACTGCTTTCGGTGGCCGGAGCCTACTGGCACGGCGATGAAAAGAACCCGATGTTGCAGCGCATTTACGGCACCTGTTTCGCCAGCCAAAAAGAATTAGACGACTATTTAAGATTACTGGAAGAAGCCAAAAATCGTGACCACCGCAAACTTGGTCCTGCGCTCGAACTTTTTGACATGTATCCCGACCAGGCCGGGGCAGGGCTCATTTTTTATCACCCCCAGGGCGCGATGGTGCGCAAAACAATCGAAGATTATCTGCGCGAGCAAAATACCAAGCGCGGCTACGAATTTGTCATGACCCCGCATATGCTTAAAGGGCATCTGTGGGAAATTTCCGGCCACGCCGGGTATTACCGCGAGAATATGTATTTTTTTAAAGTCGACCAGGAGGAATACGCGGTAAAACCGATGAATTGCCCGGGGCATATTCTTATTTACCAATCCAAGACCCGTTCGTACAGAGATTTGCCGATCCGGTTTTTTGAGCTGGGAACAGTTTACCGCCAGGAAAAAGCGGGGGTACTGCACGGACTTTTGCGTGTCCGGGGTTTTACCCAGGACGATGCCCACATTTTTTGCCGGGAAGACCAGATCAAATCGGAAGTAATCAAGGCGGTTGATTTTGTTTTTGATGTGATGAAGGATTTTGGTTTTAAGGATATGGAAATTGAGATCAGCACCCGCCCGGCGAAATTTATCGGTAAAGTCGAAGACTGGGATACCGCTACCCAGGCGCTTAAAGATTCTCTCGACGACAAAAAGCTTGTTTATAAAATCAACGAAGGCGACGGCGCTTTTTACGGGCCCAAAATCGACATCAAACTAAAAGATGCCCTGAACCGCTCCTGGCAGTGCGCCACCATTCAATGCGACTTTGCCTTGCCGGAACGGTTTAAGTTGGAATATATCAGCGAGACAGGAGAGGCGCGCCGGCCGATCATGTTGCACCGGGCTATTCTAGGAAGCTTAGAGCGCTTTTTAGGGATGCTCATCGAGCATTATGCGGGCGCGTTTCCGGCGTGGCTGGCGCCGGTACAGGTGATGATTATTCCTATCAAAGACGAGCATAAAGATTTTTCCGAAAAATTAAAAGAAAATTTGGAAAGTAAAAATCTAAGGGTGAAAATTGACTCCAGCAACGAAACTTTAAGCAAGCGTATCCGGGAGGCCACGGTCAAAAAGGTTCCCTACATTCTGATCGCCGGAGATAAGGAAGTTGCCGACGGAAAAATCGCGGTCCGCAAAAGAAGCGTTGGCGATCAAGGCCGGATAGCGCCGGAGGAATTTCTTGAGCAGATTTTAGGGGAAATAAAAAACAAATCTTAAAAACCATTGCCGGCCTAACGCCGGCTAAAGAATAGGGGGTGGTTGATATTCAAAAATATATCAGAGTTAACGAACGGATAAATTCGCCGGAAGTACGTGTGATCGGGCCCAATGCCGAACAAATCGGCGTCCTGGTAATCAGCCGGGCGCTGGAAATGGCCCGGGGACACGGCCTGGACCTAGTCGAGGTCGCCCCGACGGCAAAACCGCCGGTTTGCCGTATTATCGATTTCAGCAAATACAAATACGAGCAGCAAAAGAAAGAGCGGCGGGTTAAAAAAAGCCAGAAGATCGTTCGCTTAAAACAAATCCGTGTCAAGCCCCATATCGACGAACACGATTACCAAAACAAGCTCAAGCAGGCCATTGCCTTTCTGGATAGAAAAGATAAGGTCAAGATTAATCTTTTCTACCGCGGCCGGGAGATGGCATTCCAAGATCTGGGACGGGGCATTATAAATAAATTTATCGCCGACATGAGCGCGCACGGCATGATTGAGAAAAATCCGTCCATGGAAGGGCGGGTCCTTTCGGTCGTGTTTTCGCCCAAGGCGGATAAAGCATAAAAAGGCTTTCAGCCGTCAGCTGTCAGCCTTCAGCCAAATGCTTTTTGCTGATAGCTGGTAGCTGTAAGCTGAAAGCTCCAAAAGAGAGGAAAAGCAAATGCCGAAACTTAAAACGAATCGTTCTGCCGCAAAACGTTTTCGATTTACCAAAAAAGGTAGAATTAAAAAAAGAAGCGCCAAGCGCGGACATATGTTAACCAAAAAAGGAAGAAAACGCAAACGCCAGCTCAAACAGTCCGGGTATCTGAATAAAGGCGATGCCCAGAGGATGAAGCGCCTGTTACCCTACGGGTAAAAGGTAAGCTAGCACGCGTTTTATCGTCGAGTATTTACTGAAAGGGGTTATGGAATGGTTAGAATCAAACACGCGGTATCAACAAAACGCCGTAAAAAACGAGTTTTAAAAAGGGCCAAGGGGCAATACGCCCAACGCAGCCGCCGTTATCAGCAGGCCAAGCGCTCGGTCATTCACTCGATGAAATTTTCCTATCGCGACCGAAAGGTGCGCAAACGGGATTTTAGACACTTGTGGATTGCTCGCATTAACGCGGCCTGCCGCCTGACCGGAATTGCCTACAGCCGTTTTATTAGCGGCTTGACCAAGGCCAAGGTGGTGATTAACCGCAAAATGCTCGCAGACCTTGCGGTTAATTCTCCGGAGGCATTTAACGAACTCGTAAAGATTGCCAAGGCCCATATGCCGGCGGCAAAAGCAGCGGCTTAAAATACGACGGCAACCGGACGCACAAAAGCGCTGGGATAAAATTTAAAAAGGCATTGTATGTATGTCGTCATCATAGGATGCGGTAGGGTCGGGGCCGAGCTCGCTCGGCTTCTTTCGACGGAAGGGCATAATGTCGTCGTCATTGACCACGACGAGGAACGGTTTTCCCGCCTGGGAGATGCCTTTAACGGGATTACTATTAAAGGTAACGGCGTCTCTACCAAGGTCCTGCAGGAAGCGGGCATCGAAAAAACCGATGTCTTTTGCGCGCTCACCAATTCCGACAATATCAACATCATGGCCTCTCAGGTGGCCAAAGGAATTTTCAAAGTCCCCCGCGTTATCGCCCGAATTTACGATCCCCAGCGAGCCCATATTTATAAAACCTTAGGGCTGGATATCTTAAGCGAGACAGTCCTCTTTGCCTCGCTTATCCGCGATAAAATCGTTGATCCGATGCTTTCAGGCTTCCTTATCGAAACCGAGGAGCTCGGTGTCTTGGAATTTCCCGTGGCCGAACGTTCTTTAGGCAAAACCGTCGCGGAAACCAATATCCCAGGGGAACTCATGATCACCGCTATCCGCCGGCCCAAGAGACCGGTCATCATCCCCGAGGCAAAAACCCTTCTGGCTAAAGGAGATACGCTGGTAGCGGTTGTCAAGATGGCAAGCGTGCCCAAGATAAAGAATATTTTCAGCTTATAGGAGAAAATAGGCGTGTACATTATTATCGTAGGCGGCGGCAAGATAGGATTTTTTCTGGCCAAAAGATTATTTAAAGATAATCACGCGGTTGTCGTTGTTGAGAAGGATGCCGAAACCGCCGATGTAATCGCCCGCGAATTTAAAGGGACTGTTATCTGCGGAGATGGCTGTGAACCCTCGGTTTTAGAGCAGGCGGGGATCGCGCGCGCGGATGTGGTCGCGGCTGTGACCGGAGTCGATGAGGATAACTTTATTATCTGCCAGATCGCCAAGGACCAATTCAGGGTCAATCGCACCGTCGGGCGCGTCAATGACCCGGACAATGAACGCGCCTTTAATGAATTGGGTATTGATGTCCCCATCGGCGTGACCATGATTTTGGCTAAGATCATCGAAGAAGAAGTTTCATTTTCGGATTTTGTGGATCTGTTAAGTTTTAAACGCGGCAAATTAGCCTTAATCCGGGTGGATCTGCCCGAAAGCTCTCCCGTTATCAATAAAAAAGTCCAAGACCTGCAGCTTCCTCCCAGCTCTGTTCTCGTTTCTGTTGTCCGCGGCGACGACGTTATTGTCCCCAAAGGAGACACGGTTCTTAAGCCTCTCGACGATGTCGTGGCCCTGACCCTGGTTGAAAATAAACAACAGCTTTTAAGTTTTCTTATAGGGAAAATGTAAACCATGTTTCGCCTTAAAGAAATTTGCTTAGGGATCTTAGTCGAATTGGGATTTATTCTTCTGATCCTTGTGATCGGATTTCTAATCGGCTGGGGCATGCTCACCTTTTTTAACCGCTTTTAACTGATGATCTTAAGACCTCAATTCAGCGATTTTAAAGTCATCGGCTTTTATCTAAGCAAGCTGGTTATCGGCGTTGCCCTTTTTATGGTCCTGCCGATGGCTGTCGCTTTTCTTGCAAAAGAATTGAATCCGCTCTACGATTTCTTCATAAGTTTCCTCGCCTGTCTTATTCTGGGCTCGATTTTGTACATCGTCTGTTACACGAAAGAAGAAGCGCGCTGGTCTCATGGAATGGTGGTGGTTTCCCTGGCATGGGCTCTAGCCGCGATTTTAGGCGCTCTACCGCTTTTCTTAAGTGGGCATTTTAATTCATTTTTAGATGCGGTATTTGAGGCAATGTCGGGTTTTACCACGTCGGGACTTACCCTTGCCCAAGACCTGGGGCATATGTCGTATGCGCATAATTTCTGGCGGCACTTGATGATGTTTTTAGGCGGCCAGGGAATTGTGGTTATTGTCTTGGCCTATTTTGTGCGCGGGGCGACAGGTGCGTTTCGCCTTTATGTGGGAGAGGGAAGAGACGAGCGGCTGCTGCCGGATATACGCCAGACAGCGCGCTTTATCTGGATGGTAAGCGCCGTCTATTTAGTTTTAGGAACGCTGACGCTGGGCATTATTTTATTCTTTGAAGGAATGCCCTTTTTGAAATCAATTTTTCACGGCGTCTGCATTTTTATGACTGGGTTTGATACGGGAGGCTTTGCACCCCAGCAGCAAAATGTCATGTATTACCACAGCCTAGCATTTGAAATCGGAACGCTTATGGTTATGCTTCTGGGGGCTATCAACTTCAAATTGCATTATGTTCTCTGGACGGGAAATCGAAAAGAGATCTGGCGCAATATTGAAACCCGGACATTGTTTTTTGCGATTATGTTCGCGTTTGTCCTGGTGGCGCTGGGCTTAAGCAAAATGCACGTTTATCCGACGGCGTTGGCGCTTTTTCGCAAGGGATTTTATCACCTTATCTCTGCCCAGACGGGCACGGGTTTCCAGGTGGTGTATTCGGATCAATTTGTCAATGAGTGGAACGGTCTTTCTCTGGCAGGGCTCATCCTGGCGATGTCCTTAGGTGGTTGTATATGCTCGACCACGGGTGCGATCAAAATGTTGCGCATCGGGATTATTACCAAGACATTTATTAGCGACGTCAAGCGTCATATCTCGCCTGCCTTGACGGTCTTAATCGAGAAAATGCACCACATTAAAGATTCTATTCTTACTGACGCCCAGATGCGCTCGGCCTGTTTGGTAACTATTGCCTATATCGTGGTGTATGTCACCGGCGCGGTCATCGGCATGCTCTACGGATATCCTTTTGTCGAATCGCTTTTTGAATCCACCTCGGCGGCAGCGAATGTCGGGCTTTCCTGCGGGATTACCAATCCCGGGATGCCGGACGGATTAAAGATTGTTTATATCGTCCAGATGTGGGCGGGGCGATTGGAATTTATGTCGGTTTTTGTTTTGATCGGATTTGTGGTGGCGCTTATTAAAGGAAAATAAGATGCACAAAATGTTTGTAAGAAAAATTATCGCCGGCATTGTTTGCGTGACTGTTGTTTTATCTAACGCCGGAGTTCTTTTGGCGAAGAACGATTCCGAGGATGTTCTGCGCGTCACGGCGGCTCAATTAATCCAAAAAGCAAAAGATTTTAACGGTAAAACTGTTATAATACAAGGCGAAGTCATCGGCGACGTTATGCCGCGAGGGGAATTTGCCTGGCTTAATATTGATGACACCTCCCATGCGATTGGCGTGTGGGCGCCTAAAGCCATGGTTTCTGGTATCCGCTACACCGGAGACTATCAATATAAAGGCGATACGATTGAGGTGAGGGGAAGATTTTTTAGGGCTGATGCAGACCTAAGCGGGGAATTGTGTATCCGCGCCCAGAAAATTATCACGCTCAAAGAAGGATACCGCACATTCCGCATCCTGCGGCCGGCTAAGGCAGAAATATCGTTGGCGCTATCGCTGGTGGTTTTTTGTTTGGGCAGTATCATTTTATTTATAAGAAAAAGAACTCCCGCAAGAAAGTAGAAGACAGATGTCTTGGGATTTTGAGAAAATAGAAAACGAAGCAAGACAGGAAATATCCATGGCGCCCGACTCGGCAGCCGTTGAGGCAATTCGCGTTAAGTATCTGGGCCGCAAGGGCTTAGTATCCGAGATTTATTCGAATCTACCTAATGTCCCCGCAGAGGAAAAGCCCTTAGTCGGAAAAAATGCCAACATCCTAAAGAATAAAGTTACCCAGTGGCTCCAAGAAAAAGGGCAGACAATCGAAGAGCAAAAACGGCAGCAGTCATCCGCTGAGAAAAGACTCGACGTTACCATGCCCGGAGCCGGCGCAACAATCGGCCACCGCCACATCCTGACCCAAACAGTTGATGATATCTGCCGTATTTTTGAGGGGATGGGTTTTGTTACCTTTGAAGGCCCTGAGGTAGAAACGGAATTTAATAATTTTTCCGCCCTGAATATCCCCATTGATCATCCTTCGCGCGATGCCTTTGATACTTTTTACGTTGACGTCAAAGACCCGGACAAAAAAGACAGGTTTCTTTTATTACGCAGCCATACCTCGCCGGCGCAAATCCGGGTTATGAAAAAATACACCCCGCCCTTAGCGGTTATTGTCCCGGGAAAGGTGTATCGCCCCGACGCTGTTGACGCCAGCCATTCGTTTATGTTTCATCAGGTAGAAGGGCTTTTGGTTGACGAAAAAGTAAAATTCTCCGATCTTAAAGGGCTGCTGACGATTTTTTGCCAAAGGCTTTTCGGCGAAGAAATAAAAATGCGTTTTCGCCCGCACTTTTTTCCTTTTACCGAACCTTCCGCTGAAGTAGACATTTCCTGTTATATCTGCAAAGGAAAGGGTTGCTCGGTTTGCGGCCGCAAAGGCTGGCTCGAGATCTTAGGCTCGGGGATGGTGCATCCGAAGGTTTTTGAGGCCGTCGGCTATCCTTTAAAGAAATATACCGGGTTTGCCTTTGGCATGGGTGTTGAGCGCATCGCCATGCTTAAATATGGCATTAACGATATCCGCCTGTTCTTCGAAAACGATACACGGTTTTCGAATCAATTTTAATTTCCAGCAATAGCGACTCCCCTGTAAATCAATATACCCCAAGCGCTTATATAATAATTATTGCGATTTGCTCTTTCGCCAGCGTTTTTATTCAGGTAAGAAAATACGGCAAATTTTCTGAAGAAAATTTGCCGCAAGCGGGGTAAAAAACTTCCTTTAAAAAACTGTTTTTGAGGAACCGCTTCCTTAATTTTCCAGGTTACTATTGTTTGCCTCCCCTATATAAGATATACTTTTAATAGAACAATCAGACGCATATTTTCTTCGGGAAAGGGTAAAATTTTCCGGAGAAGGGCTTTTTTTACCCCAGGGTTTATTTATAGAGGGAAACCGGCGGCCCCTGTTGGCAGGGGCCGCCGCCCGAAATATTTCTTTAGCGAAGATTTTTCTCCAGTTCTGTTTAGAAACAGAGAGAGGGAAACATGAAAATAATTCTATCTATTGTTACCGCAATTTTGCTGTTGGCTGTGTTTTTTTCGCCCGCCTACGCCCAGACCGAGACCATGACGCTGACCACCTACTACCCTGCGCCACTGGGATTCTACAGTCAATTAAGACTGGTGCCGCGTAGCGCGACCTTGGGCCCGCCGGTTACATGCGATAACGCAAGCAAGGCTTCTTCCTTGGGTGTGATGTGGCTTGACGGGAGTCTGGGAGTCGATACTCTTAAAATCTGTCAAGACGATGGCACCGGTACTCTTACCTGGACAACTCTTGGTAGCGGTGGCGGCGGCAGCCTTTGGACCAGAACCGGCAGCAATCTTTATCCCATCAATATAACCGACAATATCGGCGTGGGAACACAAGCACCCCAAGCTCCCTTGCACATACGGAATGGCACTAACCCTAACATTATTCTGGAATATGACCTCAATCACAAATTAGAATTAACCCATAACGGCACCGATGGTGTTATCACGACAGACACGGGAGCTATTCGATTGGAGCCTAACTTGGGCGTGTCGACGTTCACCGAAATCGGCGGCACGGGCGGCCTGATGAGCACGTTACTAACGACGCGAGGGACGGCGATTCAAGGAATCTCAGAGCAAACCGCAGGCGCAGGGGATAATACGGGTGTCTATGGTAGGGCTGGCGGAGGGGGATTGACGGCCACAAAATACGGCGTTCAAGGAATCGCAGCCAGCGATGACGCGGGGCTTAAGGTCGGTGTTTACGGTGAAGCCGGCGGCATTGACGGACGAAAATATGGGGTCTACGGAAGGGTAGCTGCGGATGACTCATCTGATAAATACGCACTCTATGCAAGAACGATAGGAGGAAATGTTAGCGCGAATATATACGGTTTAGATACCTGGGCGTTTGGCAATGCCGGTACGAAGTATGGAGTAAACGCATCGGCTACCGGCTTGGGCGGGGATAATTATGCTGTAAAGGGCGGGTCCACCAGTGTGGGGGGCACAACAGGCTATGGCCTTTATGGTTCATCTGTGGGAGCGGGAACAAATTATGGTGTCTACGCAACCGCCTCCGGGGGCAGCACCAACTATGCCGGGTATTTTGCCGGCGATTTAGCTATAAGCAACCAACCCGCAGGAACGCACTCAAGACTTTTTATTAACGGCGATGGCAAGTTGCAAATCACATCCTCCAACAGCCTTAAGAATCGACTGGTTATTGGGGAGCCCCTTGCCAGCATGTCCATGGCTAACGCTGCGGGTATGGACATCGGGACTCCCGGGTCACCCGGGGGCGCTAACGCCTTTATAACCCTGGGCACAAACAGCACTAATGAATATGGGTACCTGGGGTGGATAGGTACTAACCCCGGGTTCGAATATATTTCACTCCTTTCGACGGGAGGTATTAATTTGATTTCCAGGCTTCCGACCAGTGTCCAGGAAAACCGTTTGCGTATTACAAACGACGGCCATATTTACCTTGACACGCTTATTTCCGGGGCCGGTAACGCCTCGATACGATACAATACGACGACAAAAGAAATAACCTATACTCCGCTTGTTTCTTCAAAGCGCTATAAGAAAGATATCGCAAATCTCGAGTTTGATACGGACGGATTGTATTCTTTGCGGCCCGTTTCGTTTACGTGGAAAGAGAGCAGCATACGGGATTTTGGCCTTATCGCTGAAGAGGTGGATGAGGTCTTGCCCTCGCTGGTGGCCTATGATGCTCAAGGCAGGCCCGATAGCGTGGCTTATGACAAGTTACCCGTCCTACTTTTAGTCGAAATGCAAAAACTGCGCGCGGAAAACCGCGCGCTGCAAGAACGCGTCGAGAAGTTAGAGGCTGCGGTCGGCGCAGAATAATCGCATTGTTATCCTCTCGCGGAGATATTCAGAATTGGTGACGCTTCCTCCGAGCTATCGGTAAAGACGGATATTTCTTTAGAAAGAAGGATCGGGCATGAAAAAACTACGAATTATTATTCTTCTCGTCGTGATGGCGGCTATGGTCGCGGTTACCGCCTACGCCCAGACCGAGACCATGACGCTGACGACATATTATCCGGCGCCACTGGGATTTTATAGCCAGTTAAGGCTGGTACCGCGTGACGGGGCCGCCTTGGGCCCACCGGTTACATGCGATAATGCAAGCCGGATTTCTGCCCTGGGCGTGATGTGGCTTGACTCAAGCTTGGGAGTTGATACTCTTAAAATCTGTCAAGACGACGGCACAGGTACGGGCACTCTTGCCTGGATGTCTGTTGGCAGTGGTGGTGGCGGAAGTCTTTGGGCCAGAACCGGAAGCAATCTTTATCCAACTAACATAGGAGACAATGTTGGGGTTGGTACTGCTGCGCCGGAACAAAAATTACACATCGAGGGTGCTTTTCCGACACTTCTTATCAAGGGTACCGGAGCTCCGGGCCTTGTTCTTCGCGATACTGATGCTGCCGGCGGTAGCTGGCCGTATATAGCCTTCAGCGGAAATGAAGGCGCGGCTATTACTGGCGATGACAGCTCGCAGGAAATATTCGGGTTTTATAGCGCTTTCACGGATCCCCGTAGCAACGATGCGGAAATTCGTATCCACGGCAAAGGCGCTGGCTGGGGCAACTATTTATCTTTAACTCACGACGGCACCGACGGAATTATTTCAACCGATATTGGTAATATTGCCATTAATCCAGAGCGTGGTGCTAGCCCAAAAGGTGTTGCCATTGGTGTACCGGATGCAAGCTTAAACAACGCTCAGGCTCTTACTATCGGTAACAATGTTAATGCAGTCGATTGGAGAAACAAACTCGGGTACAACAATATCCGCATTGGTGGCGCCGGAGCCTTGCCGAATAATTGGCCGATGATCATTTTTGATGATGCAAACCAGGCCAATACACTCTGGTCCCTGTCTAATACTGAGCATTCCAACTACAATGATTTTCTTATAGAAAAAATCGATACCACATCAGGTATTGGTTCTGCTGTTCTGCTATTAGGAGGTGCCAATAGTTTATCAGCGCTGTTTGGGGTGAGCGGTCCCTGGGGATTATGGGGTCATAAATTCGAAGGACTTCAGTCAGAGGTCCGGATGGACTCTACCCAACTAATGAATACCTCGAACGTCCGCATAGGCAGAATCGGCAACGTCAATAACGGCAATGGCGCGGTTATATTAGAAACAACGAGAAACGGCGGCCATCAGGTATTAATGAATATTGATGACAATGGAGTCTTGCAGGTCCAAGGGGCACTTGCGAGCACGTCATCCAGTTCGCAGTCGCTTACGAGTACGTCATTCAGTTCGAGACGGACATACGGCGTTTATATTGTATCCGATGGCGGTACCGAAGAATGGAAGACTATCGGCGCATGGGATATGTGTTTTCTTGGGACGCATGCGGAAAATCATTCCCTGGTTGGAGGTCAGTGTGATGTTTATAGCGATCAACTCCCGCCACCCGACAATACGATCTCGTTTAACCCAAATACGCAACCGACTTGGAAAATACATGCTAAGCGGAATGGAAGCAACGGCACAATAGCTTGTAGGGCAACCTGCGTGAATTTTCGATAATATGCCCTGAAGGACGGTGAGGATGAGAAAAACCTTTATGATCTTTCTTGGCGCGGTTTTAGCGATGACAGCAACCTTTGCCCTCGCCCAAACCGAATCCATGACACTGACAACGTATTACCCTGCGCCACTGGGATTTTATAGCCAGTTAAGGCTGGTACCGCGTGACGGGGCCGCCTTGGGCCCACCGGTTACATGCGATAATGCAAGCCGGATTTCTGCCCTGGGCGTGATGTGGCTTGACTCAAGCTTGGGAGTTGATACTCTTAAAATCTGTCAAGACGATGGCACTGGCACTCTCACCTGGGTCCCTGTTGGCGGCGGCGGTGGCGGTAGCAGTTTTTGGAATAGAACCGGTACTAATCTTTATCCAGTCAACATAGACGACAATATCGGCATCGGGACAAATGCCCCGGCTACTAAGTTGCATGTCCAGGGAGTCGGAGACCCGACAGTAACCATCGAAGTTACGGGTGGCGGCATGGGACGGCCCACGGTTCAATTTCTCGGTAATAACGGCGTTATTGCAGCTGATGTTGGCGGAAAGGTTGCTATTACCAACAGCACTGCTATTGATGTTCCGTCCGACTTTGATGAAAATCAGGTCCAGGGTCTCACGATTGTAGGCAGAGCGACACCGATCGATGAAAATATGCATTTGACACACTCGAACGTTCGTATAGGCAGAGGAACCCTGATGAACGGGCCCATGATACTACTGGATAGCACATCGTCTGACCGCACCTGGTTTATAGAGGCAAATAAAGTGAATGGTTGGAACGGAGGCGCCACAACGTCTGACCTGACCCTTGGTTACCAGATGATTGGCGGCGCTACCTACAATGCCATGCACATCGGCGGGCCGAATAGAAGAGCCGTGCTTTTTGGCTGGGACTCGGGCAATCCCGCCAGCCGTTCTTTTAGCGGGGTGCAATCAGAAGTGACTTTTAGTCCGGCAGCAGCGTTGATGAATTCGGGCAATGCGCGTATCGGTGTTGTCCGGTCAGGCAGCCGCTCCGGCGGGGCGCTCATTCTGGAAAGTTATGATGCCACAAATCCCGCGCTCCACCCCCAATTTCGGATCTATGCGGATGAAATCGGACAACTCAATTTCGGCCCTGCGGGAGCGATCAGCAAATTCGACGGTAACGTTTGGATTACTAATAGTTTAAATGTTTCTGGGGCGGGGATGGGACAGCAAACAACTCTGCAGAACACGACGGTGAACGGCGAGCTAACTGTTCCGTTCAATCGTTGGGGAACAGACCCTGGCGCTGGATCAAACGTAGCGATACCATCAAGTTGTGTTAGGGCTGCTAATAGTGCCGAACAAGGTTGTCAATGTCCCGACGGATCTTACATGGTCGGTTTCTCTATAACTAACGGCACCAATAATGGTTTTTCAATTTACTGCAGGCGACTCTAAACTTTATCGAGGTGACATATGGTTGGATTAAAATATCTGATTATCTTGGCCGTTCTTCTCATAGGAATCCCCGCCCACGCTCAAACCGAATCCATGACTATGACCACCTATTACCCGGCGCCGCTGGGATTTTATAATCAGATGCGTTTGGTGCCTCGTATCGCGGCACCCGGCCCATGTGACCTTACCGATGCGACCTCCTCTCCAGGCCTGATGTGGTTTGACCAGGCAATCAATACTCTTAAAATCTGTCAAGACGATGGCACCGGCGCAGGTAGTATTGCCTGGATGTCTCTTGGCGGCAGCGGTGGAGGTGGCGGTCTTTGGACCAGAACGGGCAACAATCTTTATCCAGCCAACATCGGCGACAGGGTCGGCATCGGGACCGACAATCCCGGCGTGACTCTGGATGTGGTGGGGCAAACCGGGATACGCATTAACGATAATATTGATAATTGGCCGGCGCGGATCAGAATGGTTGATACAGTGGTCGAGGGAGCCGGAACAAGAGACGATTTGATGATGGAGACGGACGGCGGCTTATTTGTTCAACTGGACAATAATAATAACGGGATTTCGGGCATTGTGGGTTTCGGCATTCTGGACGGGCAAAACAACGTGCTGGTGAACGTGCTCGAGGATAATGGCAATGTCGGCATCGGGACAGGGATTGACGCCCCTACTGCCAAGTTGCAAGTTAAAGATGGAGTTGTGCTTTTTGACGGCGATATCGGATCGACTCCCGTCTCCGGCGTCGGAACACGCTTCATGTGGATACCCGAAAAACATGCGTTACGGGCAGGCCACGTGGCTGAGGAACGGCCTTTGGTGTGGGATGATGCCAACATAGGGATGAATTCATTCGCGGCCGGCCTTAATCCGGAAGCGAGCGGAGCTCAAAGTATAGCGCTTGGTCAGAACGTAACGGCGCAAGGCCAGCGGTCGGTAGCGCTAAACAGCGGAACCCAGGCGCTGGGCCTGGGCAGTCTTGCGACGGGAGGCGTCACACAAGCCACGGCAGATTGGAGTACGGCAATGGGGTTCCGCGCAAGAGCCTTGCATGAAAAGTCATTTGCCATTGGCCTAGATGTGGAAGAAAGCGAACAATGCGATACGACAGCAGAGGGGCAACTTATGCTGTGCGGTGAAGAGGTTGTTCTGGGCAATCTCAGTTTCGACGGTGCCATATTCCGGCAAGGTGCAACGCTGTATGGAAATCAGGCGGCAACGCATGTGAACTTAGGTACCGCCGGCACAACCGGTGATGAATTTCTAAATAATACCTATTGTACCGTTTCGGGAGGGCGTAGCAATCAGGCAAAAGGAAGCTTTTCGACTGTCGCGGGAGGTGAGAACAACTACACTCTTTTTAATGCGACCCATGGTACGGTCTCGGGAGGACGGTGGAATTCAGCTCAAGGTGATTATGCGACTTCTCCCGGAGGCTGGGATAACGATGCTATGGGCCAATATTCGTTTGCAGCCGGACGAGAGGCCAAGGCCGATGATGTGGGGTCTTTTGTCTGGTCCGCCAGCAGCTCAGGTGCGGAGTGCCATTCCAGCGGTGACTACAGCTTTACGGCCTGTGCGCCGGGAGGGGTTTTCTTGAGGGGGGAAGTTTTTTTGCCGAACATCCATATCGGTCCGCCGCCCGGTTCGATGTTTCAATATAGCCTGTACATGAATGAGAATTTTCAAGTATGGAGGATGGGATCCTCGAAGCGCTACAAAAAAGACATCAGTGATTTGGAAATAAATTCTGAGAAAATCTATGGATTGCGTCCGGTGTCGTTTACCTGGATCAGCGGTGGCCAGCGGGATTTTGGCCTTATTGCCGAAGAAACAGAAGCTGTTATGCCGGAATTAGTATCGTTTGACAAAGACGGCACTCCCGAGAGCGTGCGTTATGACCAGTTGCCGGTTTTGTTGCTTAACGAAATCAAGAAACTCAACGAAAGAATAACCGTGCTTGAGCAACGGCTGGAGATATACGAGAAATAACATTGCTAGTGCGATAAGAAAGATTTTAAAAAAGTAAAAACCATGAAGAAACTATTTCTCGCCGTTTTAATTTCGACATTGGTGACAACTGTCACTCATGCCCAGACCGAGTCTATGAATCTAACCACCTACTACCCGGCGCCGATGGGAAATTATAACCAGTTGCGCTTGGTCCCGCGCGGAGGTGCACCGGTAACCTGCAATAACGCCAATCCGGATTCCGCGGGTGTGATGTGGTTTAATCAGGCAACCAATAGTTTTCATATCTGTCAAGACGATGGCACAGGTGTTATTACCTGGGTATCTATCGGCGGCGTTGGCGGCGGCAATCTTTGGGCCAGAACCGGCAATAATCTTTATCCAGCCAACCTAGGCGATAATGTCGGCATCGGAACCCAAACACCGCAACAAAAACTGCATATCGAAGGCGCTTTTCCAATACTGCTTATCCGCGGTACCGGAGCCCCGGCCCTTGTCCTTGACGATACCGATGCTGCCGGCAGCCGGCCTTTTATAAAATTCGGCGGAAACAGCCTGGGAGCTTTCATCGGACAAGACTCCTGGCATCAGACATTTGAATTTTATAGCGACTTTCAGCTTACCCGCGCTCACGACGCGGAAATCCGCGTCCACGGCAAAGCCCCCGGCGGCAGTTGGGATAGATATTTATCATTAACCCACGACGGGACAGACGGGTACATTGAAACAGATGTCGGCGACATTGTTATTAATCCGAAAGAGACGGATGTAGCCATACCCGAGCCGGCATTATCCATTGATGCTGCCTCAAAAAATATAGGAATACGCACCAGCGACGTGACTCCTCAGGCAACTGTTCAAATCGGCAATAACCTGGGTTTTGGATGGGCTCCGCATGCCCTGACTGTCGGAGGTGCGGGTTCGGTCGGGGGCTCGGTGGCGGTCGGTGTAAACAGCAGCAAAATGGGGGTTTTCCAGCATTCTGCCGCAGGCACTTCGACCGACGTTAGCTCTACGGATGACCTGCGCTTAGGGGCAGCCGGTTCTATTTATCAATCTACGGCAGGATTAAATCGCATGAAAATCGATACCGGCGGTTCTATTGCTATGTATGCGAATGATGGCGCACTAACGGCTTTTCAAATGGCCAGTACAGGGTCAATGTTTTTTCAGGGCCCGGCTTCTTTTAGCCAGCCTCTGAGTATCGGCAACAGTATTGACGATGACGTGGATGTTAGCTTGGGAGAGCACAATACTGTTTGTTGGGATTCGAAATGTATTCGCGGGATCAATTCGCCCGGCGGCAGCTGGCTTCAGTTCGGGCACTTTGTTTCCGGGGCATGGGATACCGTAATGTCTTTGGCGACTGCGCCGTCTACAGGATTGGGTATTAGCGGCTCTTTGAATATATCGGGCACAGCCACTAAACCGGGCGGCGGGCCCTGGAGCGCTTCTTCTGATGCCCGTCTTAAAAAGAATATTGCGTCGATCGATAATGCACTTGACACCATGCTTTCTCTTCGCGGAGTTACCTTTGAGTGGAGAGAACCGGAAAAGCAAGGCAATCTGACCGGGCCGCAGATGGGCCTGATTGCCCAAGAAGCAGAAAAGGTGTTTCCTCAGTGGGTGACGACCGGAGAAGACGGTTATAAGATTTTGTCGATCCGGGGATTCGAAGCCCTCGCCATCGAGGCCATGCGCGACATGAAAAAAGAGATCGATCAGCTAAAACAGGAAAATCAAGAGTTGCGCCGGGAACTTGATACGCTTAAGAAAGTTCCCGACGGAGATTCTCCTATTTAGTTTCTTGCCAAAACTCTTCGCAGGCGAGAGATTTTTTTGTTTTATTTGAATATTTTCCTTGCATTCTGCTTTCAGCCGCCCCCGCGAGAGGCTGTGGCTCTTATTGCGTGCCACCGCGCACTCTTTCCATAAAATATTTCCTTTTCAATTCCCCTTCGATACGCTAATATAGAATGTCACTTTCTTCTTGATCCAAAAAATAATTTTAAAATGAAATTATCCTATAACTGGCTTAAAAATTATATCGCGGTCAACGTGAACGCCGAAACCCTAGCCCACAAACTCACCATGGCGGGCTTGGAGGTTAAGGCGATTGACACGGTTGACAGCGACAGCGTATTTGAAATAGAAATCACGCCTAACCGTCCGGATTGCTTAAGCGTCCTGGGCATTGCCCGTGAGGCGTCGGCGATTTTTAATAAGCCTCTCAAGATCCCCGCTGTTAAGAACTTAAAACTTCCCAAACAAAAATGTGACCTGGCGATCCTGGATAAAAAGGATTGTTTGCGCTATATCGGCTGTCTCATAAATAATGTTTCGGTCAGGCAATCCCCTGAATGGATCAAAAAACCTTTAACCGCCGTAGAACTGCGCACCATTAACAACGTTGTCGATATTACGAATTTTGGCCTTATGGAAACCGGCCAGCCCATGCACGCCTTTGACTTTGACAAGTTAGCCGGGGGAAAGATTATTGTCCGCCGCGCCAAGGAGGGCGAAAAAATCATTACCATCGATGGTATTGAGAGAAAACTTGATCCCTCGATTTTGGTTATTGCCGACGAGAAAAAGACAGTGGCCATTGCCGGTATCATGGGCGGGAAGGAAACCGAGGTTACCGAATCGACAAAAAATATTCTGTTGGAAAGTGCCTACTTTGAACCGATTTTGATAAGGCGCGCCGGGCGTAAGCTGGGCTTGAGCACGGACGCGTCGTATCGTTTTGAGCGCGGGGTTGACATGGAGGGGGTTGAGCAGGGTGCCCGGCGCGCCACTGCGCTTATCTGCCAAGAAGCGGGCGGCAGCATTCAGGGGTATTTTGATTTATATCCCGGTAAACGAAAAGATGTAAAACGCCAAACCAGCATTACCAAAAATCAAATTGACGAATTTTTAGGTGCCCCCATTTCGCTTGAGCGGGGCAAGGCTATTTTAAACAGGCTCGGGTTTAAAACCGCCAACGGCGCCAAAGGTGCGTTAAAGATTTCTATTCCCCCTTTTAGAAACGATGTCAAAGGCGATGTCGATATCATCGAGGAGATTGCCCGGGTCGTGGGTTATGATAATTTGCCCGTGACCTTGCCCGAGGTAAAATTTTCTAATGTGGCTGTGAATCCGAATCGGATTCTAAGAAAGAGGGTAACGGACAGCCTTCTGGCCTTAGGGCTTAACGAAGCCGTCAGCTATTCGATGACCAGCCGAAAGAATATTGAGGCCGCAAAGCTTGACTCTGCGCTTGCCGTCAAAGTCAAAAACCCCTTAACCCTCGAGCAGGAATGTTTAAGATTTTCGATGCTGCCCAGCTTATTGGAACTGATATCGATTAATCTCAACCGCGGGCAGAGGGATATAAAATTCTTCGAGGCCGGAAAAACCTATTTTACCGACGGAGAGAAAGAAACCTTGGGGATTATCATGTCGGGGCACCTATCGGTCGACTGGCGAAAAGGCATCAAGGCCGAGGCAGATTTTTATGACATCAAGGGCGTGATTGAAAATACCCTCGAAAAAATCGGCGTTACACCTGTTGAATGGGTACCGAACAAGTCTCCCGTATTCGAACCGGGGCAGGGTGCCGAGATTATTTTAAATGGCGAGGCTGTCGGCGCCTTAGGGGCAATAGCCGCCGAGATTTTGCACCGGTGGGACATAAAGCAAAAGGGTATTTTGTTTGCCGAACTTGATTTGGAAACAATATATGCCCAGGCGGCTAAAAAAACCGCCGGACGAAAATACTGCCCCCTGCCGACTTTTCCGGCGGTGGTACGAGATTTAAGCCTGGCTATTAAAAGCGAAGTCAGTTTTCAACAGGTCCGCGAAACAATCCAAAAGACCGCCGGAGACCTTTTAGCCTCGGTTAAATTAATAGAACAGTATTTAGGCGAAAAAATTCCGCCGGGTCAGCGCGGATTAGTCCTTTCCTTGACTTATCAATCCTCGGCACGGACGCTGCGCGAAGATGAAGTGAATCAAGCTCACGAGAAAATCTGCAAAGCCCTGATTGACACCTTCGGCGCTGTCCGACGATAAATTTATCCTCTTTAGTCATTGAAAGCCCTTAGGGGGCTGTGTTATAATCCATTATCGATTGATAAAAATCCCTGCTTTGTTCGTTGGGGAACAGATGTAATGAACCAACACATTACAATCGGGCGCCGGACTTCTAATTGCCTGAGGGCAATTTAGAGAGGCACCCACGTTAACGATGGGGTTCACTTACCCTTTACCTAACGGCACGGTGGGGACTTAATAAGCACGCGGCTTATGGACTGCGGCCTTAAGGCTCAGGAACATAAGTTGCTGTGTGCATTAGCACCGCCGCTAGCATCGGCTGCCTGCTAACAGGCAGACGATGCGGCGGTGTAAATCCTCGGCATCCCCCATGAAACCCAAACCCAATTCGTCCAGCGCACCCCAAAATCTTTTTTCGCCCACTTTTAATACCAAAGAACCGCAGCCGGGATTATTCGAATGGTCTTCCAAGGTCTCCTTAAAAGATTTTCCTTTAAGCGTGCGGATGCGCCCGCAAAAACTCGAAGAATGTGTGGGCCAAGGCCATATTTTGGGTGAGGGAAAACTTTTAACCCGCGCCATCGAGGCCGACCGGATTAACTCCTTGATCCTTTACGGGCCTCCGGGCTGCGGAAAAACTACCATTGCCTACTGTGTCAGCAAAAAAACACAATCCCATTTTGAAGCGGTCAACGCGGTTTCTTCCAACGTTGAAGAATTAAGAAAAATCACCGCATCGGCCAAACATCGCTGGCAGTCAACGGCTATTAAAACCATCCTTTTTATTGACGAGATTCACCGTTTTAATAAAGCCCAGCAGGAAGTTTTGATGCCCGACCTTGAGGATGGCTATATTATCCTGATCGGCGCGACGGTTTTAAATCCGTTTTTTTCTCTTATCGGCCCGCTGTTGTCACGGTCGCTTATTTTTGAACTGCAGGCTTTGACCAAAGAAGATATCGTTTCTGTCTTACAACGCGCTCTCAACGATAAAGAGCGTGGGCTGGGGAATCTATCGATTAAGGCCGATAACAAGGCGCTTGAATTCTTAGCTGCTATTTCCGACGGGGACGCGCGCCGGGCGCTCAATGCCCTGGAGGTCGGTTGCCGGACAACCCCCAAAGACAAAGAAGGCATTATCCGTTTTACTCTGGATGTAGCCCAGGAATCCATTCAAAAGAAACAGGTCAATTATGACCGGGACGGCGACGCCCATTATGATACTATTTCTGCATTTATAAAATCCATGCGCGGCTCGGATCCCGATGCCGCATTGTACTGGCTGGCCAAAATGATTTATGCCGGCGAAGACCCGCGGTTTATCGCCCGGCGGATCTGTATCTGTGCGGCCGAGGATGTAGGCAATGCCGATCCCCAGGCGCTTATTTTAGCTAACGCGGCTTTTCAGGTCTGCGAATTTATCGGCATGCCCGAGGCCCGGATTCCCCTGGCCCAAGCAGCTGTTTATATTGCCTGCGCTCCAAAATCCAATGCCGCTTACACGGGACTGGAAAAGGCTTTATCCGACGTGAAAGAAAACCGCACCAAACCGGTCCCGGCACATTTAAAAGACGCTTCCTATCCCGGCGCCAAGCAGTTAGGCCACGGCCAGGGCTATAAATACGCCCACAGTTACGAAGGCCATTACGTCGAGCAGGAATATGTTCCGGGCAAGAATGTTTATTACCGGCCGACTGATTTGGGATTTGAGAAAGAGATCAAAAAAAGACTGCAGGATTTGCGCCAGGGTTTAGGATTGGGAAAAAAAGAGCCAAACCGGGCCCCCTAAAGGGGTCAACGGCATTTTGGTTGTGCATTTTTAATAAAGGTGGTAAAATAACCATCTAATGTCCGTTTCGTAGATAGGACGCAGAGTTTTTTTATTGGTTTAAAAGTTTATTGTTTTAAATAGGTTGCAAACCTTTGTCTTCGCGGTGAGTCCTGTTCTTTCATCTCATCGGACGCCGGCAAAGACGGTTGCGGACAACTATTGTATCAATTGCATAAGTATTGTTTAAGGAAAAGTCAACGCTCCATGGTTCAGGTTAAACAAAATCTAAAAAACGCTATTCGCACCAAGCTCTTAAATCTGTTAAAAAATCAAAAGGAGGAAGACAGGTTTAGAAAAAGCAGGGTTATTTTAAAGAAACTTTTCACAACCAAAGAGTTTAAGAAGGCAAATGTTGTTTTGTTTTATGCGTCGTTTGATGGGGAAGTGGATACTTTTGAGATGATCAAGCAAGCGCAAAGATTGGGAAAAAGAATTGCATTACCGACGATTATAAAGGAAAAGCGAGCATTGATTCCTTGTCTGGTGGAAAACCTTCAAGAAGAGCTGGTCCTCGGTCCCTACGGGATTAAGCAGCCGTGTCCAAAGTCCATGCGGCCTTTAAATCCCCAGGAGATCGATCTGGCTGTGGTGCCGGGTGTCGCCTTTGACGAACAGAATAACCGCCTCGGGCGGGGCAAAGGTTACTATGACCGGTTTCTGGGGAATTTCCCGTCGTATATGCCCATTTTTGGCCTTGCCTTTGATTTCCAAATCGTTAAACGCCTGCCCCATCAAAAAGGTCTCGATGTGCCGGTTTCACGCGTCATTGTTAACTAAATAAAAATTAACCGGGCGTCCGCAGACAATCTATAACTTTATACTTTAAAAAAGTTTTTCATATTCTTAAGGGGGTACGATCCATGTTTAACGAAACCAGCACGCTCGTCAGGAGCCTTAGCTACTCGGTCACGGCCGTTATATTAATCCTCTCGGGGTATTTCTTAAGTAAATTTTTCGCTAGCAAAAAGATAAAACAGGCCGAACACCTGGCTAAAGAATTGAGGGAAACCGCCCAGAGAGAAGTCGAGCACCGCAAAAAAGAGGCGGAACTTGCCGCTAAAGATTTGATGATCAAAATCCGGCAGGATTTTGAGAAAGAGACTAAGGAACGACGGGAGGAGATGAGCGCCTCCGAAAAAAGGATCCTGCAGAAAGAGGAGAATCTCGAGCGGCGCGCCGATTTACTGGAGAAGAAAGAAAAAGACACGAACGCCCGGCTCAACACCCTTCATCAGGATGAATTGGTTTTAAAGCAGAAAAATGAACAGCTGGAAAAACTCATTGCCGAGGAAAAACAACGCCTGCAGACCATTTCTTCCCTAACACCCGAAGAGGCCAAGAAAATCCTTCTTTCCCGCTTGGACGAAGAGTTGGTCCACGAAAAGGCCGCGGTTTTAAGAAAGATGGAAGAGGAAATCAGGGAAGAGTCTGACAAGAAAGCGCGCGAAATTATTACCACTGCTATCCAGCGCTGTGCCAGTGATCACGCCTCGGAAACGACGGTGAGCGTGGTCAGCCTTCCCAGCGACGAAATGAAAGGCCGCATTATCGGGCGCGAAGGCCGCAATATCCGTGCTCTGGAAATGGCCACGGGCGTTGATATCATTATCGACGACACTCCCGAAGCGGTAACAATCTCCGGCTTTGACATGATGCGCCGAGAAATTGCCCGCATGGCGCTTGAAAGCCTTATTACCGACGGAAGAATTCATCCCGGCCGCATCGAAGAGGTTGTGGAAAAGGCCAAGAAAGAAATGGAAAATAAGATTAAAGAAGAAGGCGAACGCGCGGCCTTTGACCTGGGTGTTCACGGGATGCATCCGGAACTTATCAAGCTTGTCGGTAAATTAAAATACCGGACCAGCTTTGGCCAAAACGCGCTGCAGCATACCAAAGAAGTCGCCACCTTGATGGGCTTAATGGCTACCCAGCTGGGGCTGGACCCAAAGATCGCCAAACGCGCCGGGCTCTTGCATGATATCGGCAAAGTCGTCAGCCCCGATGTTGAAGGAACCCATGCTTTAATCGGAGCGAATCTGGCCCGTAAACATAATGAGTCCGAAGATGTCATTAAAGCGATTGAGGCTCATCATGAAGAAGTAGAAATGAGCACGATTTATGGCGTCTTGGTCTGCGCCGCGGATGCGATCAGTGCTGCTCGCCCTGGGGCAAGGGCGGAGACGCTGGAAACTTATATCAAACGCCTGGAAGCCTTAGAGGCGATTGCTAACGGGTTTAAAGGGGTCGAAAAAGCCTATGCCTTGCAGGCCGGCCGTGAGATACGGATCATGGTGAATCCCGAACAGATCAATGACGAGACTTCGATCGTTTTTGCTCGGGACATCCGTAAAAAGATTGAAGAGACCATGGAATATCCGGGCCAGATCAAGGTTATCGTTATTCGCGAAACGCGGGCAGTGGAGTACGCCAAATAAGCTTTCAGCGCTCAGCTTTCAGCCATCAGCTTGGAATATTCGAAGTCGCTAATAGCTGAAGACTGATAGCTGAGAGCTAAAAAAGGACAATCATGAACATTCTCTGTATTGGCGATGTCGTGGGAAGGCCCGGCCGGGAGGCGATCCGTAAACTCTTGCCGGATATCAAAAAAGAATTCTCCATTGATTTTGTCCTGGCTAATGCCGAGAATGCCGCCGGAGGCTCGGGCATTACCGGAACAATCGTCGAAGAATTATTCTCGCTCGGCTGCGATGTCTTAACCACCGGCGATCATGTTTGGGACAAGCTTGAGATCAAAGAGTTTCTCGCGCAGACCAATCACGTTATTCGTCCCGCTAACTTTCCCGAGGACGCGCCCGGCAAAGGGTGGACGGTTGTTAAAACCCAAAAGGGCATCAAGGTCGGCATAATAAATCTTTTAGGCCGTGTTTTTATGCGATATAATGTCAATTGCCCCTTCAGGGAGTTACGGAGCATTGTTGATAAAATCAAAGCCGAGACGTCCCTGATTGTGGTTGACATGCACGCCGAGGCCACCAGCGAGAAGATTGCCTTGGGGTATTTTATTGACGGAGAGGTTTCGGCGGTGGTGGGAACGCATACGCATGTAGCGACGGCCGACGAAACCGTATTGCCCAAGGGGACGGCGTTTATTACCGATTTGGGCATGACCGGGCCGCATGATTCGGTGATCGGTCAGGTAAAGGAAAAAATTGTCGAACGGTTTTTAAAAGGCATGCCGACGAAATTCGAGGTCGCTACCGGGGACATACGCCTTAACGGCGCCGTGATCGACATTGATGAATCGACCGGCAAGGCCCGTTCGATTACGCGTTTATCTCGGAAAGTTAATTAATAAAATATCTTTAGAAAAATTTAAGTTACCAAAGGAGGTTGTGGATGACTAATTGGGACGGCCTAAACAGAAGAAAATTTCCGAGAGCAAATTATCCGTGCCTTATTATTATCCGCCATAACCACGCAGGCCCCGAGGCGATGCTGACTCATACGGAGAATCTCGGTATCGGCGGGGTGTGCATTATCCTAAAGCGCAATCTTAAACTCTTTGCTCCGGTTGAAGTCGAGCTGGACCTGTTGGATGCCGGCCTGCATATTCAGTGCGAAGGGAAAATCGTTTGGTCGGTTCAACGCAAAAATGTTGAAGATAAAAAACCCTCCTTTTACGATGTCGGGGTGGAATTCAGCAATATCAGCATGAAAGACCAACAGAGGATCAATGATATCGTCGGGCGTCTAATGAAACTTGACGAAGATGCTGCCGGACCCCAGACAGTGGAGGGGTAGGTTCCAGGAATTTTGATTCTCAATAATCCCGGTTTGCAAGAAAATGAACGCTGAAATCAATGCTCTTAGAAAAAATCAATAGCCCGCAGGATCTTAAGGCATTATCTATCCCCCAGCTACCCACCCTAGCCCAAGAGATCAGACACGAAATTATAAAAGTTGTATCCGAAAAAGGCGGACACTTGGCCTCGAACCTGGGGACCGTCGAGTTAATCCTTGCCTTGCACTATGTCTTTAACGCGCCCAAGGATAGTCTTCTCTTTGATGTGGGCCACCAGGCCTACGCCCACAAGCTTCTAACCGGGAGAAAAGACAGGTTTTCCACCCTCCGTCAGCTCGATGGTATCAGCGGATACCCTACTCGCGGCGAATCCCCGTATGATTTATTCACAACCGGCCATGCCTCAAGCGCCCTATCTTTAGCCTTAGGTATTGCCACGGCCAGGGACTTGGCCAAGGCCAGCGAAAAAGTCATCGCGGTTATCGGCGACGGCTCCTTAACCGGCGGGCTTTGTTTTGAGGCGCTGAATAATACCGGGCACTCCCAAAAAGATTTAATCGTTATTCTCAATTCCAACGAGATGAGTATTTCGCCTAACGTCGGCAGCCTCAGCAAATACCTCAACAAGATTATTTCTCAGCCGGTGTACAACCGGGTCCGGGACGCGGTTCACCGTTTTGTCGAACTGCGCATGCCGCGGGTGGGCCCGCGCATGATGAAGATATCGGAGCGTTTCGAAGAATTCGTTAAGGGGCTTATTGTCCCGGGGATCTTTTTTGAAGAATTAGGATTTCGATATTTTGGCCCCTTAGACGGCCACGATATCGGATCGCTCATTGAGACTTTTAAGAATATCTCCCTTTTGAAAGAGCCTATTGTCGTCCATGTGATCACCCAAAAAGGAAAAGGATATTCTCCTGCCGAGGAAAACCCGGTCAGCTATCACGGCCCGGCGCCGTTCGAATTAGAAACGGGTATACCTAAGAAAGTAAGAGACCCCAACCGGGTAAGTTACACGGAGGTTTTTTCCCAGAAAATAGTGGAATTAGCCCGGCAGGATAAGCGAATCGTTGCGGTGACGGCTGCCATGTGCGAGGGGACGGGCCTGGAGAAATTCCGCGAAAAAATTCCGGAAAGATTTTTTGATGTCGGAATTGCCGAAGGGCATGCGGTCTGTTTTGCCGCCGGGATGGCCTCCAGAGGGTTTAAGCCGGTGGTGGCTATTTATTCGACCTTTTTGCAGCGCGCCTATGACCAGATTGTCGAGGATGTGTCCATGCAGGGGTTGCCGGTTATTTTTGTCCTGGACCGGGCGGGAATAGTCGGCGCGGACGGCATGTCGCATCAGGGACTTTTTGATATCAGTTATTTGCGGGGTATTCCAGATATGACCGTCATGGCCCCTAAAGATACCGCCGAGCTTAGAGATATGCTGGAATTTGCCGTTCATTTAGGAAAGGCCGTTGCCATCCGTTATCCGAAGGAAGAAATCGCGGTTGAAAGCGGATTACCCACAAGCGAAATTATTTTAGGGTTTCCTCAAGTTGTGCGAAAAGGCGACGATGTTCTTTTGTTGGCTTTAGGGAGCATGGTTTTGCCGAGCATGCAGGCGGCGCAGGAGCTTGAGGGGGAAGGGATTTCCGCCGAGGTCGTCAACGCCCGGTTTGCCAAGCCCCTGGATCAGGCTTCTTTCTTAAAAGAGATCTCGCGGTTTAAGAAAGTGGTTACTCTGGAAGAAGGTGTTTTGGAAGGAGGCTTTGGCAGCGCGGTTCTGGAGTTGATTAATAATGCCGGCGGAAAACCCCATTGTGAAGTTAAAAACATTCACCTGCCTTCGGAATTTATAAAGCACGGCGACAGAAAGCTTCTGGTAAAACAATACGGCCTGGATAGTGACGGCATTATCAAGACGGTCAAGGAATTTGTTAAACACCACAGGACGGGGAATCTGTTTAGCTGGCTTTCAACACCGGTCGGCAATATTTTAAAGGAAAAGAAATGATACGCGTTCGATTCGCCCCCAGCCCGACGGGATATTTACATATAGGAGGCGCCCGCACCGCCCTCTTTAACTGGATGTACGCCAAGAGCCAGGAAGGGAAATTTATCCTGCGCATCGAAGATACCGATATGGAACGATCGAAACAGGAATATGTTGATGAGATTATCGACAGCCTGGCGTGGCTGGGTTTTAAATATGACGAACTCTATTTTCAGAGCAAGCGGTTTGATATTTATAAAGAGCATGCCTTAAAATTATTAAACGAAGGCAAGGCCTTTAAAGACGGCGAGGCGGTTGTTTTAAAAATCCCCCAGGAACAACAAATCAAACTGTATGACCTTATCCGGGGCGAAATTACCTTTGATCCCGCCACCATCAAAGATCAGGTACTGATGAAATCCGACGGGTCGCCGACCTACAGCTTTGCCTGTGTCGTCGATGATGCCCTGATGGAGATTTCTCATGTTATCCGTGGTGAGGATCATATTTCCAATACCCCAAAACAAATTCTTATTTACCAGGCATTGGGATTTAAGCTTCCGAAATTTGCCCATCTGCCTTTGATTATGGGAGAAGAGGGCGGCCGGCTCTCAAAAAGAACCGGGGCGGTCGCGGTAACCGAATACCGGACTATGGGATTTCTGCCCGAAGCCATTGTCAATTATCTGATGCTTTTGGGCTGGTCGCCGGGGGGAAACCAGGAAGTGATCAAGTTCTCGGATGCGGTTAAGAAATTTTCTATTAAAAAAGTCAATAAAACGGCCGCTGAATTTTCGATGGATAAACTTCGATGGATTAATGGACAGTACTTAAATGCTGCGCCAGCGCCGCAGATAGCCGATCTGGCCGTTCCTTTATTAAAGGAAAAAGGATATATCCAAGAAAATTTTGACAGAAATAAAATCGAAAACGCAGTAAAATTATTCCAGAGCCGAATGGAAACGCTCAATGACTTTTTAGAACGAGCCGATTTTGTGTTCACGGATCAATTCAACATTGATGCGGAAGCCAAAGAAAAATATCTCGTTAAAGACAAGGCAAAGGATTTTAAGCTTTTAGGCGAGCGATTTTTTGCGCTCGAGGATTTTAACGTGAAATCCGTCGAAGAGGCTTTTCGTCATTTGGTCGCCGAGAGGGGAATCGCGGCTTCGGACTTGGTGCACCCGGTGCGCGTGGCCTTAACCGGCAAGGCGGTGGGGCCGGGGCTTTTTGAAACCATCGCGCTCTTAGGAAAAGAAAAAACTGTAAAACGTCTTGCTCTCGCCGCGGACTCATTGTAAGATATAACCAAAAAGGGGGAACTGCGCGGTGTCGTTAAAATGGTTGTGCGTATGCCTGGTTAGTTTAATGCTGTTTGTCTCAGGTTGCGAGACTGCCAAAGGCTTTGGCCGGGATGTTACCAATACCTGGCACGGAGCCCAGAACCTCGACGAGTGGGTCAAAGAACACCTGTGGTAATATTCCTTCCGTAGCTTAAAATTGTCAATCTTTTCCCGTCGCCATCCTCGCATTTCTTGTCTTGTCAGCCTTGCCTTAAATATTCTCAAAACTTTACGCTTGAAAAAAAACTGGTATAATGAAACTTTGTAGGAAACAAGGATTTCTGAAATTAATTTTTTAAGGGTTTTTTATCTTGCCCTGCCTCGGCTTTCCTGGAATGAATACGGAGGTAGCCGAGACTGGGCAAATCCTTTCTAGATAGAAGCTTTAAGGTAGATTTGCCCTGCACTTGCTTTCTGATAATCAAATTTTGAGGGTGCAAGTGCTGGTCAAAGCTTCTCTAGAACAAAAGCTTTAGGATGCTTTGCCCTGCCCCAACTTCCTCTTATTTTGAATTGAGGAGGTTGGGACTGGTGCAAGCTACCTCTGAATCGTGATTAGAAGGAAAGCTTGCCCTGTTGTGTAACGGTAGCACGAATGGCTCTGGACCATTTAGTCTAGGTTCGAATCCTAGCGGGGCAGTTGATAAGGCGCTTGGGCCGCCTCGAGGCGGCCCAAGCGCTATAGAAGTTGTTTTAAGTATATCGAACCTGTGCGCAGGCACAAGTTGGTCGCCATCCGTCAACCCCTCTGATTTGACACAGAAACAATCAACGACCAAGAAAATTTCACGACGGCTCAGCATGAAAATATTGTATACTTTTAGTGCCCAAGAGGCTTATTAAAAAGACATAAATTGTTATATGGATTTCAGAAAGGGAAAATGAAGACGAGAAACGCTTTTTACAGTTTTTTATATCCGATTCTAATATCCGTATTCCTTCTCTCTTTTTTTCCATCAAGTATCTTTGCTTCGGAATATATTCTCAACCTTTCAGTCCCCCAGGCATCTTCTCAGTCAATAAAAGCCCCGGATGGCAATGATTACCTAAGCTACTCCTTTTCAGGCGGCAGCTTTACGATCGACATAGGCAAGCCAAAATTACCGGTTATCTATGAAAAAGTAGCCATTCCCGATGATGCCAAAGATGTGCGCGTAGAGGTTGTCAGCGCCAAGGCCCACCAAGAAAAACTTTCAAACCACATTTATCCGGTTCCCAAGCCGGTCGTTAAAAAGGATTCCAGCGGCATCACGTATATGGATGAGGAGTTTTTTATCGATGAAGGTTTTTACAAAAACAACAAAGTATTTTACCCGGATTTAGCCGTTATAAAAGAAGTGGCAGATATGCGGGGCTTACGATTTGCTATAGTCGAAATTCGCCCCCTTCAGTACAACCCTTCCCGGAAATTACTCAATATCACCGAAGAGATCACCCTTAAAATAACCTGGGCGTCCCAAACCAACTCAATAAACACTGAAAAACTCGAGGAGGACAGTTTTCTTAAGCCCCTGTTTAGAAAGTTGCATAATTTTGGCGACGCGGAAACCATCAAGAGCAGTAACATGGAGCCGGATTCTCTCATGAAGATTTTCATAGAAGATGCAGGCGGCGGGGGAGGCGGGGGAGGAGCCCCAAACCACCGGCCCACAGACCTTTTAACAGCCACCTACACTGACTACCTTATTATCACAGCCAATGATTTTTATAATAGCCCTTCCATTGACCTATTAGCCAACCATCGCGCCTCGGCAGCAGGGGGCGGCTATCAGGTGTCCATTGTGCGGCTGCAGGATATTTACAATACCGATTTTCCTGATAAAAACGGCACCGAAACCAACGACCAGTTAGTTAAGATGTTTATCAAATATGCCTACGACCATTGGAACGGAAGTGCCCCGCCTTTAAAATTTATACTTTTGGTAGGAGATGCGATTACAGATAGTAACAACCTTCAAGTTGATGCGCCTTATTTAGTCCCGACGCATATTTCAACAGAATATGCGTTCGGATCACGCATTGCTACAGACTATTGGTATTCTTGCCTGGGTGGAAACTATCCGGACTATCTTAATGATACTTTTGATACAGCCGGTGACATCGCCATCGGAAGATTTGCCGTCAGGACACAACAAGAATTAGAGCGTGTTACAAGTAAGACCATTAATTATGAAACAGTTTTTTCCGACACCCCTGGTGACTGGAGATCAAAAGACGTGCTTCTTTCCGGCTTTGGGAGCGACGAGACATCTTTTTTAGTCGATACCAGGAATTTCATTAATTCTTTACGCGGCAATTATTTAATTCCGAATTATCAGGAAGTGCCGGTGGAATATCGGGATGACGCAAGCAAGTATAGTGATGATGCGGCCGGAAGCCTGGCCTTTAGAGAGAAAATAAAATCTTATTTTAATGAAGGCAGCCTGATGTTGATAGAAGCTTCTCATGGGACGGGAAGCCAATGGCATGACGGTGATCATGGTTTTATCTTTGAGGCGAGTGATATTGATCTTTTAACCAATACGACGATGCTTCCGATTGTCGTCAATCTGGCCTGCTTTACAGGTATATTTGATCATCAGACAGCTGAATCTTTAGGTGAGTCATTTCTGAAAAATTCCGATGCCGGAGCGATAGCTTTTGTGGGATCGTCTCGAAGCGAAAATACAGTGGCGTTTGAATTGATTTTAGGATTTTCCAGAGAATTATTTGATAATAATTTAAGAATTGGCGACGCGTTACTTAACGGCAAGGTGGATTCTGCTCTAATATATCGGCTTCTTAATAATTTATTAGGCGATCCTGCCCTAGATGTTGCACGAGTAAAAGAGCAATCAACAAAACCGGAGCTAAGCGGTTCCATTCATTATTTTGAAATAGCTGAAAACTCTGTTACTTTTAATCTGACTATTATCAATTCCGGTTTAGGCGATGCCAGCAATGTCTCGTTGGATTTATATGAAGGCTATCCGGATCAGGGAGGGACGAGGATCCCGGTTGTCATAAATCCGGTTCCGGTTGTTGCGGGACAAGAAGAGCTTTCTTACGAAATCGAGGTCCCTCTTTGGAATCCGGATTATACAGGCAATATCTATTTGGTTATTGACGGTTCTGATGAGATCGATGAATTAGACGAGGACAATAATATCTCAAGAGAGCTTTTTTATTTCTGGGTATCACCGTTTAAGGTAAGTTATATCACCGGCGGAGGCTATGAACCCGCTATTTCTGGCGCTAAAATTGTTTGGACGGATCATGCACTTACGAATAACAGCTTATATCTCTATGACCTTGGGCCTGATGGCATCTCCGGCACAGCGGATGATTCGGAAATTGTCCGATTGACCGAGGATCTTTCATATAAATACGAAGCGGCGATCTTTGGCAATAAGATTGTTTGGACAGACGAGAGAAATGGTAGCGCTGATATCTACTTTTATGACCTGGGCTCGGACGGTATCTTTGGTACGGCCGATGATTCGGGGGAAGTTCAGCTGACAACGGATGCCTCCAATCAGTCCCACGCCTCTATCTCCGGCAATAAGATGGTGTGGTTAGACTACAGAAACGGTTACTATGAAATCTACTTCTACGACCTTGGACCCGACGGGACCGTTGGTACAGCGGATGATTCCGGAGAGGTTCGATTAACAGCGTACTCTTCAAATAAAAATAGCCCGCTTATCTGTGGCAATAAGATTATTTGGGCAGATCATCGCCATGGTCCCTCGGAGCTTTACCTTTACGACCTTGGGCCCGATGGGATCTTTGGTACAGCGGATGATTCGGGAGAAGTGAGGATTACCACAAATTTAGCATCAAGTAAATACGGCGTCTCTTTCTCGGGTAATAAAATTGTCTGGAGTGCTTATATTGGTATGTACCAGGCCGTGGTCTATATGTACGACTTAGGGCTTGATGGGATCTTTGGCACGGCGGATGATTCGGGAGTTGTCCGGTTAACGCCCGGTACGACAGCATATCCGCATGATACATCTATTTCCGGCAATAAGATTATTTGGAGACATATCTCAAAGGAACTTTACCTTTATGACCTTGGGCCTGACGGGATCTTCGGCACGGTGGATGACCTGCCCGAGAAACGTGTTGCCGTAGATACGCAGGATTTCTGGTTGGATGGGCACAGGGTTATTTATTCCGGCAATGATAATAGTATTTATTTAATCGATGTTAATTCGCCCCCTGTGATGTCTCCTGTCGGTAGTAAGGTAGGTTATGCGAGACTGCTTCTTAGTTTTAGAGTCCTTGGCTCTGACCCGGATGGCGATACTTTGATTTATTCAGCGGACGGTTTACCTCCGGGTGCCACATTTAATGCCGCAACCCAGACTTTTAGCTGGGTACCTCAGCTTGAAGATGTAGGAATTTATTACGTGACCTTTACAGCGACTGATCCGTCCGGGGCTTTTGATTCAGAGGAAGTCCAGATTACAGTGAAGAAAAAGAAAATTGATCCAGGGCCCTTTCCTTTGCCGCATTACAGTCTCGGGACAATAGATCCGTAACATTAGGAGCATTTCTGGCTTTGTGATGCTGATTGATATTGAATAAGGGCGGCTGCCAATAATATGGCAGCCGCCCTTTGTTACCAAGGAGTTGGCTAAGCCGACCCGCCCAAAAGTGAATACGTGGGACAAAATCTCGCTGAGCGGGACTTCTTATGGCTGTTAACTTTATCGTGAAATCTCCAAAATTTGAATTTATGCTGTATAATAAAGAAGATTTTGGGAGAGATAATTGTTCAGCCTGCAGCTAGCAGACATAGCCAGGTAAGATTCTCCAGGTTCCCCGTTTTGGAATTCTAAAATGAATGAAACCGAAAAACTTCTCGAATTGAAATACTCCGACGAGCAGATTCAGGAGTGTATCGCTTTGCTGCAAAGTTTTGTGGAGAATAGCGAACAATTGGCGCATTTGACCAAAGAGCAAAGGATTGCCCTTATTAATGCCGCCGGACGGCTCTCCCGGCCTGACCGTAACGAGATACGAAAACGAAACCGGGACTGCAAGCGTGTTGAAAAGAAAAAGATTATTAACTACGAAAGACGCGTTAGGGCTGAAACCGGCATTCGCTCTGCCCGTGAGGCTACTGTCTTTACTGCGCCCGCACAGGTTTCTCACCGGGGCCTTGACTCGAGACAGGAGAGGCCGGAATTAATATCTCCCCGCAATTGCTATATCTGCAAGGCCGAATTTACCAGGGTGCATTTCTTTTATGACGCTATGTGCCCCGCCTGCGCCGAGTTTAATTATCAAAAACGTTTTCAGACGGCACCGCTTACGGGACAAGTAGCCCTGATTACGGGATCGCGTTTAAAGATAGGATACCAGGCGACATTGATGATGCTGCGTGCCGGGGCGAAAGTAATTGCCACCACGCGGTTTCCGGTTGATTCGGCTCTTCGTTATTCCCGCGAAAGCGATTTTGATCAATGGAAAAACCAACTGCATATTTACGGGCTGGACTTGCGCCACACGCCCAGCGTCGAGATTTTCTGCAACTTTATTGAACATCAATACGACCGCCTGGATTTACTCATCAATAATGCGGCACAAACGGTCCGGCGCCCACCGGGATTCTATGCGCATTTGATGGAGAATGAAAATAAAAGATATGAAGACTTACCCGAAAACGTTCAAATGCTTCTTCGTCCTTTTAAAGAGTGCAAAGAAAAGATTTTGGCCGTTTCTCATAATGCCCCGGGGACCGATTTAACGCTTCCCGTTACCTGGAACGGAAAGGCGCCGGGAATCGGGATTTTTGCCTCGGCGAAACTCTCCCAGGTCCCGTATGCTTATGATCATACTTTGCCTGCGGAAAAAGTTTTCCCGAAAGGAGAAGTAGACGCTGATTTGCAGCAAGTGGACTTGCGCGAGATGAACAGCTGGCGGCTGCGCCTGGGCGACATACCGACGGCCGAAATGCTGGAGCTGCAATTGGTCAATTCAATCGCGCCGTTTGTGTTATGTAATCGGTTATCGGTCATGATGAAACGGCAGAATACCGGAAAAAAACATATCGTGAATGTCTCCGCCATGGAGGGAAAGTTTCAGCGCTTTGTTAAAACCGACCGCCATCCGCACACCAATATGGCCAAGGCAGCTCTCAACATGCTGACCCACACCTCGGCCAGTGATTTGGCTAAAAGCGGGATCTTCATGAATTCCGTGGATACCGGATGGGTAACGGATGAAGACCCCCTCATTCTCTCCAAACGAAAACAGCAGATGCATGATTTTCAGCCTCCCTTGGATATCGTGGATGGCGCAGCCAGGGTGTGCGATCCGTTTTTCGACGGGATTTTAACCGGCAAGCATTGGTGCGGGAAATTCTTAAAAGATTATTTTCCGATTGCGTGGTAAATCAATTTTCTCCCGGCCAAAAATTTATCTATGACCGAATTAAATGATCTTGGGGTGCAGCCGCTGGATGCGTTGATGACCCGGTTAAAATTGACGAATCATGACTTGGTGGCCGTCTCGGCTAACCAGCTGACACACAAGATGGTGGCGAAAGGGCGAAAAGGCAGGAAGCTCACCGTCAATGCGCAGTATAAAATTCTTTCGGCGTTTCAGGCTTTGCGCCCGCAGAATCCGGTAACCCTTAAAGAACTTTTTAATTATTAAAAGACTTCCGCATTTTAATTCTGGAAAAATGTATATGAACCTTAGAAAATTTTTTGCGCTGGTGTTTTTAATTAACGCTTTCGCTTTTCATGCTTACGCTGATCAGGATTTATCCCCGGGGCAGCTCAGTCGCCTCAAGGCGGCAAAAGGGCTGATCGGGGATGCGGACAGCCGTTCACTGCAAGAAGCAGCCGATGAATTAAGAACATCCCCGGATACGGAGGGGGCGCTTCAAATTCTCGAGGCTGTTGCTGCAGTCTATGTTGAGCTGGTGCGTGATTACGCACTTGATGATTCCACGGCGCGGGTACGCCTATTGGACAAGATCCGCATGAACATGGCGTATTTCCAGATGGGCGGCCCGGACAGCGAAGGGCCCCAGGAAAGCGATTTAAATATCTTGATCCGCCGGAAGCTTAAAGAACATTTGTCATCCGAGCTTAGGAATAATCCTAAGCTCTTTTATTCGCTGGAGTAATGACGTCGAGGTTGGCTTAAAAGATATTTGGGCGGTATAAGATTGGCATAAATCCAAATCAGCCTCTTTAGCGGGATGGGAATGTTTAATTTCCTTTTATTCAATTTTTTTATTTTCTCTGCATATTATTGTTTAAGCTTGACCTTGGGGCTGGGCAGCTTGAGCGCGCGGTGGATTTTCTCCTGCCTCTTCTGGCTCAGCCAGGTTATTTTTACAGAATTGGTCCTTGGAATCAGCTCCTGCCTCTATCTTCCCGTTCTTATTTTGGTTAATTTTGGAATTTCGCTCGGTGTCTTAACTTACTCTTCGCGAAAGGCGCGGCTTTTTCCCGCGATTCGTAAAGACTCCCTTGACCTTAAGGCGGCCTTTCAAGAGATTTGTTCCCCGGAGAACAAATTTCTTTTAGGGGTCATCGGATTTGTGCTCGTTTGGTTTGTGCTCGCCGCGTATTATCTGCCGCCGCGAGGCGGGGCAGATGACATTTACTACCACCTGCCTTCCCCGTACGAATTCATCATCAGGCATAAGATTGAATTGATCCCGGTCTTTCAGTTCCGTTACCAGTTTGCCTTTCCGCTCAATGCCGAGTTGTTGTTTATGTGGCCGGCAATATTCTTTCATAATCAGAAATGGGTGGATTTTGTGCAGGTGGTTGTTGCCGGGACGGGAAGCTTAACAGTCTATGGCTTGGCACGGGTTTTTGGGCAGGGACGGAGAATAGCTTTCTTTGTCGCCGCGCTGTTTTTTCTATCACCGGTGGTTTTGCATCAGGCAGAAAGCAATTACATCGATATTATTACCAACACCTTTTTCCTGATGGGTCTTTATTTTTCGTGGCAGTTTTACCACGCCGGAAAAAGGCCTTTTCTTTACGCGGCTGCCGTCGCCGGAGGGGCTCTGGTGGGGATGAAATATCTCTGGGTCTTCTTTTGGGTTGGCCTCCAGGGATTTATTTTTCCGCGCATTCGGCAGGTTCGCAGTCTTGACAGGATTCTTTATCTTTTGATTGTTGTGATGCTTGGCGGGTTTTGGTATTTTCGGAACTGGGTGGTTTTGGGAAATCCGGTTTATCCGATTGATATTCTTCAGAAGGATTTAGGCGTCTTTTTTAGCGGCCAGGTCCACGGGTCTTTCTTCCAGGCAGCGCAGGAGTTCTTTCAGAAGATGTATATGCTGTATTGGGAAGATTTGGGCCTGGGGACTTTCAACGGAGGATATGGCCTGGTCTTTTGGGGGATCGCTTTTCCTTGCTGGCTGTATGTCCTTTGGCAGGCATGGCGGGATTGGCGTGTCAAAAGACGCTGGGTGTTTTTGTTTTTCTGGGCTCAAGTGATTTTTGGGTTTGGGTGGATTTTGCTCAATCCGCCGGTTGAAATGCAATGGACTCCTCGCTGGTGGATTTTTGTTGTTGCCATCGGTTTGCTGGCCATGGCGGAGGTTATGCGGATTTTTCAAAAGGAACGGCTCCTTGTTTCTTTTATCCGCTTCTATTCGCTGATGGGGGCGGTGTTGTCGGTCATGCTTTTGTCGGTGTCGGTTCTGCCCAATTACCGGTTGGCTCCGGTAATCAAAGACCGCCGGCAAGGGCGAGTATTGTCAGAGTTTAAATATTATAAGAATTCTTGCTGGTTCTTGCCCACTATGCGGTTTGTCGCGGAACCTTTGGACTGGTTGACCCAAACGGGGCCGGGCTTGTCCTGCTACCTGGCGGCAGATTTTTCTTCTTATTGGGTTACGAATATTTATGGAACCAGGTTTCAGAACCGCGTATGGAATTTTGAAAAACACCCCACGCAGGGGCCGGATGTGTATATTTATCAGATCTTTGAGAATGAAGAGATTAAGTACATCGGCAAGAAGATTGAATTGCCCGAGGTTGTTTCTGACCCGCAATTTATTCTGATTACCCAAACACCCGTCTCGTATCTTTTTATCCGGGAATCGTCTTTGAATCAGGGTGATCGCCGGGAACGATTGCTTCGTTATTATGAAATGACTTTTTACGATATTTTGAAAGAAGCAAGAAATTTAAGGGTTGCCCTGAAGACGGATGTGCCCATTATAGCTTGCGACTTTTGGGGATATGGACTGCGATACCTCGAAATGAGAGGAGAGATCACAAATCCGGTGTTTTGGGTGCCTCCCGGGTTTAAAGGGGAGATTGCGCGAAAACAGCGCGCGAAAATAATATATAGCGTTAATAGCCCTTTGGCGGGCTATAGGTCCAAGAATGTCTTTCAGAAAGGCGCAGGACCGATGAGGTTTATTCTCTATGAAAATGAACTTTAGTCTTCCAAGCCCTAAGAGGGTTCTTATTCTTGTCGTTATTTGGTCTGCGTGTTTGCACTTTTCCATTCACATCAATCAATATTCTTATGGCGTTTTGAAATTTATTGATTTCTGGGTGCGGCTTTTAACTGGAAAAATATGACGGGTGTTGTATCACTCGCTGTTAGCGACGGAAATTTCGGTGGTTATCCGCATTCTTCTTAATCGACCGGTATTTCTCCCAAAATGAGTAGTACTTTATAGGATTTTTCTTAAGAAACTCGGATGGAATAACGCTATTTCTTTTTCTTTCCCTGTTCTATTTTGGCGAGCTGATCGCGAAGTGTGATGGTGCGGTTAAAGACAAGATTGCTCGAGGTTGTATCCGGATCCACGCAAAAGTATCCCAAGCGTTCGAATTGATAAAGATTCCCCGCTGCAGCATTCGCCAGGCAAGGTTCCACGCGGCAATCCTTTAAAATCTCCAAAGATTTAGGATTAACGAAGGCGGTAAAATCTTTTTCTTCCGCTTCCTCATTCGGATTATCTTTTGTGAAAAGATAATCATACAAGCGCGCCTCGGCTGCGATGGCGTGTGCGGCAGACACCCAATGGACGGTGGCTTTGACTTTTCTGCCGTCGGCAGGATTATTGCCTCCGCGGGTGGAGGGGTCATAGGTGCAATGCAATTCGATAATCTCTCCGGTCGCGGGATCCTTGGTTATATTCTCGCATTTTAGGAAGTAGGCATAGCGCAGCCGCACTTCTTTTCCCAGCGACAGGCGGAAGAAGTCCTTGGACGGGTTTTCCCGGAAGTCATCTTGTTCAATATAAATAACTTTTGAAAGCGGGATCTGGCGCGTGCCGGCGCTTTCGTCTTCGGGATTATTAACTGCCTGGAGCATTTCTGTTTTTTCTTCCGGGTAATTATCGATAATGACTTTAAGCGGTTTTAAAACCGCCATCACCCGTAAAGCGCGCCGGTTCAAGTCTTCTCTTAAACAATGTTCCAAGAATGCGATATCAACTACACTTTCCACCTTGGAAACGCCGATACGTTCGCAAAAGGTGCGTATGGCTTCGGGCGTGTAGCCGCGGCGGCGCAGGCCGGATAAAGTGGGCATCCGGGGGTCATCCCAGCCGCGGACAAAATTCTCTTCGACCAGGCGCAACAATTTTCGTTTGCTTAAAACGGTAAAATTGATATTAAGCCGCGCAAATTCGATTTGCTGCGGATGACAAGAAGTTTTTAGCGCGTTTAAGAACCAGTCATAAAGCGGACGGTTATTTTCAAACTCAAGCGTACAAATGGAATGGGTGATGCCTTCAATTGAATCCGAAAGGCAATGGGCGAAATCGTACATTGGATAAATACACCATTTATTTCCGGTTCGGTGATGATCCGATTTTTTAATGCGATAAATTGTCGGATCGCGCAGGTTAATATTAGGCGAACTCATGTCGATTTTGGCGCGCAGGACCCGGCTGCCTTCTTCGAATTCTCCGGTACGCATACGCTCGAACAAACTCAAGTTTTCTTCAACGGAACGGTTACGAAAAGGGCTTTCTTTGCCCGGCTCGGTTAATGTCCCGCGGTACTGGCGGATTTGCTCGCCTGTCAAATCGTCGACGTAGGCCAACCCTTTTTTAATCAGCATAACGGCGTATTCGTAAATCTTATCGAAATAATCGGAGGCGTAGAATTCCTTATCTTTCCAGTCAAATCCCAACCATCGGACATCCTCACGGATGGAGTCGACGTATTCAATATCCTCTTTAGCGGGATTGGTATCGTCAAAACGCAAATGGCAAATGCCGTTGTTCTCTTTGGCAATGCCGAAATTAAGGCAAATGGATTTGGCGTGGCCGATGTGAAGATAGCCGTTGGGTTCCGGCGGGAAACGGGTTGTGACACGGTTACCGTTTTTCCCGCTTTTTAGGTCTTCGGAAACGATCTCGCGGACAAAGTCCAAAGAGCGGTCTTCTTTGGGCGCGGGTTCTTTACCGCTGGGTTCAGAAGGTTTCTTGACGTTATCTTCCGGCATATACTTTTTATTCTTTGGGCTAATAGGGGTTTCAATTTCTCGGGGGCCCCGCCTGACGGCGGGGCCCCGCACGAGTCAATTCACTAATATACCAAAGATCATCAGAAATAAAAGATTTTTCTTTTGGAGAAGGTACGAAATATCTCGGGCCTGAGAAACAAGTGCGTTTTTGTCCAGGGCCGGCGATAATTCTTGATATTTAACAGACGTCCTATATAATAATTTCGTTTGTGCCATCAAATGGTTTTTAATCACGCCGATTCCTTATAACAAAGTTTTTTCTTATTCCTAGAGGGTAAAAGAGAAATGATCTTATGCTACGCGGGATTATTTGCAATCCTGGCCATGGTCTTGGTGCTGCCTTTTTTGATAAAGAAGATCGAGCAAGAGCTGGAACTCTTTCTTTTCCTTATGGGCTGTGCCGCGGTAACTGTTTCTGCGCAGTGGAATGCCCATCTCATTAAAGAGGCTCTCTTAGAGCCTGTTAAGATAACTCTGGCAGTCCTTGTCGCCGGATTTCTTTTTCAAAGACTTCAAGCGTCCATCGCAGGCCATGTGGAAAGAATCTCCCGCACCATCGGGATAAAGGCATTTGCTTTTCTGATGATTGCAGGCCTAGGATTCCTCTCGAGTGTGATAACTGCCATTATCGCTTCCCTGATCTTAGCCGAGGTTATTCATTACTTGAAGGTTGAACGAAAAACCGAGATTAAGCTCGTTATCCTTGCCTGTTTTTCTATAGGGTTCGGCGCAGCATTAACACCGATCGGAGAGCCCCTTTCAACCATCGCTATCGCAAAGCTAAAAGGCCAGCCGTACGAGGCTGATTTCTTTTTCCTTGCCAAACACCTGGGGCAGTATATACTTTCTGGTGTTCTGATCTTTGGCCTGCTTGGCATGATCGTATCTCCTGCGCACTATCAGAAAGGCACGGGATTACGAGAGGACAAGAGAGAAGGCGCAAAGGACATATTCATAAGAACGGGTAAAGTTTATCTTTTTATCATGGCGCTCATTTTCTTGGGAAGCGGTTTTAAGCCGATCATCGATGCCTTTATTTCAAAAGTGCCCTATCGCGGACTTTATTGGATCAATATGATTTCAGCTGTTTTGGATAATGCCACTCTTGCTGCAGCCGAAATAGGGCCAGCCTTAGGGATTCTTCAGATCAAGGCCGCTCTCTTGGGGCTGTTGATATCGGGTGGAATGTTGATTCCGGGCAACATCCCTAATATTATTTCGGCGGGAAAACTGAAAATAAAAAGTTCGGAATGGGCGGCATTTGGCGTCCCGTTGGGCTTGATTGTTATGACAATATATTTCTTTCTATTAAAATAAGATAAAATAAGAAGCGGCTTAAATATTACTTGCCAACTTCACCAACTATGCGATCTTCAGTTTTTCAGCGAAATACAAAGCAAAGAGCGATTATCCTAAGGGAGCTAAAAAATACTAAGTCGCATCCCAGCGCCGAATCGCTTTTTTTAACCGTAAAAAAATGCCTGCCTTCGATAAGCTTTGCCACTGTGTATCGCAATCTTAATCTTTTGGCTCAGGCCGGAGAGATTCTTGAGCTGAGGGGAGAGAAATACCTCAGCCGTTACGACGGCGATACTTCCGATCATGCCCATTTCTTCTGTATCTCCTGTCAGGAAGTTTTTGACATCTTTGGGCCGACGGGAAAAGACCTTGACAAAGAAGTTGAAGAGAAATTAGGCTGCAAGGTAGCTTACCGTCGGATCAATTTTTACGGACATTGCGCAAACTGTCAGTCAGTCCGGCATAAGACCGAAAATACTTAATTAGGAATCAAAGAGGATGAGAACAATAATTCTTTTAACGGTATCCAATATCTTTATGACCGCTGCCTGGTACGGGCATTTACGATTTAAAGCGTCGCCGTTACCCAAGGTGATTTTAATCAGCTGGCTGATTGCCTTTGCCGAGTATTGTTTCCAAGTTCCCGCCAACCGTATCGGATCCTATCAATTCACCACGGCGCAACTTAAAACCATCCAGGAAGTTATTACTTTAATAGTTTTTTGTGTGTTCTCGATAGTTTATCTCAAGGAAGAGATTAAATGGAACTATATTATCGGATTCCTTATGATGATCGGGGCGGTGTTCTTTATATTCAAAAAATGGTAAAACCCATCCACGCTCTTTTCAATATTCTCCGCACGTGAGATTCCCGCCTGAAGATTCCCTTGACAAATTCCCGGGGATGTTTTATAAACAGAAATGATTTCTGTTTGCAAAGAAAGAGATATTTCTCCCTATCTTGAGCAATTGAAAGAACAGGGTTTAAAAGTAACCCCCAAGCGCCGGGCGGTTATTGACCTTTTCTTAAGAGAAGGGAAATGCTTAGGGCCGCACGAAATTCACACACTTTTAAAGAAGAAATCTCTCTCTGCAGGTTTACCCACCGTCTACCGTATTCTTGATGAGTTAAGCGGCATAGGGATTTTAACGCGTATAGAAAAAGAAAGCAGGCAGTTTTATTACGCCTTATGCCGGGCTCCGGAGGGCGATCACCATCATTTTATTTGCCGTAAATGTAAAAAGGTTGAAGAGGTGGAATATTGTAATTTTAAGGAAGTTGCTGAGTTTATATCGAAAAAACTGCGTGGCAAGGTCGAGAGCCATTTTATCCGCATTGAAGGCTTGTGCGCGCAGTGCCGGTAAAGGCAAGTTGTCCTGTTTTCTCATTGTTCATTTCGGAATTGCTGCTATTTTTATGCTGGCATGCATACATTTTATTTCTAAAAACACGGAAGGAAAGTTGATATGTTTAGAAAAATAATCCATGAATTAAAAGTCCATTCCCCATTTACCTTATTTGGCGCCTTGACCGGAGTCGCCCTTGCGGTCGTATTCACAAAGATGCCGCACGAAATCTCCTATAATTTGTTTTACGTATTCCACCCGCTTCATGTCTGCTTAAGCGCTTTTGTGACAACGGCCATTTACCGAAGATATCTTTCGGACGAGTCGTCCGGGATAAAAATGTTTTTAAAAGTCTTGGCGGTCGGGTTTGTCATTTCCATATCGACGGGGACGTTGAGTGATTCATTGATTCCCTTTTGGGGTGAAACGCTTCTCGGCATGCCGCACCGGCATCTTCATATCGGCTTTGTGGAGAAATGGTGGTTGGTCAACCCGCTTGCCGTCATCGCCATCATCATTGCTTACAACAAGCCGGTAAGTAAATGTCCGCATGCCGGGCATGTCCTCGTAAGCACCTGGGCTTCGCTCCTGCATATGCTTATGGCGATCGATCCCGGTCACGCTATTTCATATCTGGGTATATTTGTATTCTTGTTTCTAGCTGTATGGATACCCTGCTGTCTTAGCGATATTGTTTTCCCTTTGCTGTTGGTGAGGGATAAGAATGGGATTCATCAATGCGGGCATTGCACAACGTTCAAAAAATAGACAATTTCTCGCGAAAGAAGATATAATAAATAATAACGTTTAATTACCCATATTAAGGCGTGCCATGAAGAGAATAAAAAATGTCTTTCTTTCGGCTATTCACCAGAATGCCGGCAAAACTACGATTACCCTGGGGCTGTACAAGCTCTTAAAAGAAAAGGGGTTAAGAATCGCTTTTATGAAGCCGGTGGGCCAAAAGGTGGTGACGGTTCAGCGCCATCGCGTGGATAAAGATTCGTATCTTATCGGCGAGATATACCGTTGCTCGCGCCGATTCAAAGATATGAGCCCGGTAACCGTCGGGCGGGGATTCACCGAAAAATATATTTTTAGGCCCAATAAGGATATCTTAAGGGGAGAAATAAGAAAATCTTTCGATAAGCTTAGCACGAATAAAGATATCATGATCGTCGAAGGAACGGGCCATGCGGGGGTGGGATCGGTTATCGATGTCTCCAACGCGGATGTCGCTTCGATGCTGGGTTCAAAGGTTATTATTGTCAGCGAAGGCGGTATCGGCAAAAGCATCGACGAAATTATCCTTAATAAGGCCCTCTTTGACCTAAGGCATGTGGAAATCCTCGGTGTTATCGTCAATAAAGTCCTGCCGGATAAATATCAGAAAATAAAAAGGAATTTGAGTCAGGGGCTTAAAAACAAAGGCATACGGCTTTTGGGCGTTATTCCTCTGGATCCGATGCTGACCTTTCCTACCGTCGAGCAGATGATGGAACAGCTGGGGTTAAGGTTGCTATGTCGTCAAAGCAACCTTAAAACGCATGTCAAAAACACGATTGTGGCCGCGATGGAGCCGCAAAACGTCATATCGTATTTAAAAGACGGGACGCTGGTGATTACTTCGGGAGACCGGATCGACAATATCTTGGTCTCGATCAGTTCTTATCTTATTAAAGAAAGCAAGGCCTCGAAGATTGCCGGGGTTATTCTAACCGGAGGCCTGTTGCCGAATTTAAAGATCATGGATCTGCTTAAAAAAAGCAGGATCCCGGTCTTGATCTCGGACGGTGACACCTATTCGGTAGCGGCCCGGATCAAATCAATGACGTATAAGATCGAAAAGACGGATAAAGATAAGATTGCCGAGGCGACAAAACTGGTCAAAAAATACGTTGATATAAACGCTATATTAAAGTATCTTTAAAACATGATTAAAAATACTCTTTTAGATGAACTTTTTATCGTCGATGCCGGTCGGACGGCTATCGGCGGTAAGCACAAAAGCCTTAAAGAAGTATCGGCGGCACAATTGGCCGGTTGTGTCATGGAAGGCCTGTTGCGGCGTACTAATTTGTTAAACGACAAACATGCGGCCTCCAAGGGGCCGGTTGACCGGGTGATTTTGGGCAATACCGTATCGGCGGGCACGGGGCAGAATTTAGCCCGGCAGGCGGTATTTTTGTCGGGATTACCGATGACTGTGCCGGCGTTTACGGTTAACAGTGTCTGTGCCTCGGGTTTACAAGCGGTCATATCAGGCATTCAGTCGATCGTGACAGAAGAGTCAGGTGTGATTTTAGCCGGGGGGACCGAAAGCGCCTCGCAGTGTCCGAGTTTTTCCAGAAAAGGAACAAAAGATGAAAAAGAAGGCGATGCGCAGGATTTGATTGACAGCCTTATTTACGACGGGCTCGAATGCCAGATGAGCGGCAAGCATATGGGCGAACTTGCTGAATATATCGCCGAGGAATTTAAGATTACCCGGCAGATGCAGGATCAGTATGCCCTGGGGAGCCACGTTAAGGCGTGCCGGGCCCAGGAAGAGAATAAATTTGAAGGGGAAATTATCACCGTTAAGACTAGTGATAATAAATTCTTCAGTAAAGACGAAAAACCCCGGAAAAATGCGAGCTTGGAAAAGTTGATGAACTTACCGCCGGCATTTAAAGAGGGGGGTACGGTTACCGCCGGTAATGCCTCCATGCCTGCTGACGGGGCGGCGGTTTTTCTTTTAGCGTCAGCCGATGCCGTCAGGGAATATCATCTGACCCCGCGGGCGCGGATTTTGGGATACGCCTCTGTCGCGGTTGACCCGCAACTTACTTTTACCGCAGCCGTTCCGGCGACCACGGAATGTCTCCGGCACTCAGGCCTAACCTTAAAAGAGATTGACCTTTTTGAAATCTGCGAGTCTTTCTCAGCCCAGGCGATATTAACCCAGCGGAAACTTGATATTCCGGAAGAAAAAATGAATATCTTTGGGGGGGACGTGGCTTTAGGGCATCCGTTGGGGGCTTCCGGTGCCAGGGCGCTGACAACTCTTTTTTATGCCCTCAAGAGCCAGAATAAAAAGAGGGGTTTGGTGTCTGTTTGTTTCGGAAGCGGCGGGGCGGTGAGCGTAGCAATCGAACGGATAGGATAACCGGCTGAAGGGTAAAGATTTTTAAAAGGGGCAGCCCCCGCCAACGGCGGGGGCTGCCCCTTTGGCATTCTTCAAATAAATCAAAGTTTCCTCACCGCTTCATCTTCTCTCTAATCCAGAGGGCGATAAGTACCATGAGCGATAAAAGACTGACAAAAATTCCCCAATAAAAATTCATTGGCCTAAAAACAAATCTTACCTCGTGCTTTCCTGCTCCAGCAAAGACCGACCGCAAAAGATAATCGGTGGCAAAAATCTCGGTTTCTTTTCCATCAATAAAGGCCTTCCAGTCCGGGTGAAAGGCGTCACTTAAGACCAGAAAGCCCGGATTTTCTAAATCCGCCTCTATGACGACCTCGTTGGCTGTGTATTTTGTAATATGGGATTTCGAATTATCCACAATCGGTGTTGAGACGAATACCTTCTCTATGTCGGCGATAGGCGCATGTTCGATAACGACGATTTCCCTTAATTTATCCTGAATCGCCTCCAGCGTCTTAAACAGCATCGATCTATCTTCACCGGATAAAAATATAGCCCTGTGCACGATGAAAGAACGAGGGAAAGCACCATTCTTTTTATAGAGATCAACTTCGCCGGAATAAAAAGGTTTTGACAGAAGAACTTCAAAATAGGGCAGATAGGATACGGCAATAATTTGGAGATTAAGCAAGTCGGTAAAAGGGTTTTCGACCGACAGGATATTTGTCGGCGAAGAACGCAAGGCCGGCACGGCGAGGTTTTGCCTAAAGCGATTCTGGACAATAAAATGGTTGACGAAATAAACGAAACGTTTCGGCAGAAGCCCCATAAAAACACCCAAATCGTCAGTTTCGTAAGCGGTAGCGGTGTTCGGATAAAGTGTTCCTACCAAACCGTAACATCGGACTCTTTCGGGTGAGGCTTTAATAAGTTCAATATAAGGGACCTTGGCAAAGGAATCATATCGCCGCGCCCGCTCCCGGGGAATGTAAAGGGATAATTCTGCTATCAAAAGCACGACAAGGATGAAGGCAGCTAATCGCGCCCCGAGCCATTGTTTGTCTTTTGCGAAGAGCACTGCTAGCAATACAAGGAGAATTCCCAGGGCCAGTAAGCTGCTCTGGATGGAAATTGAAAAATGCGGAGCATTCCTAAAACAGAAAAGATAACCGCCCGTGATCAGCAGAACAATAACGCTAAACCAGAGGCCTTTTCTGAACAATCCCCTGTCAATCATGACGGCCCGTATCCCCATTCCGGCTATAATAGCGACGGCAAAGGCCGCTAGATGAGGTGTGTGGATGTAATACCGGCAGGCACTAAACAGCGGCAGATAGCCGATCCAATTGATAATGGGAACGCTGTAACATTTAGCGATAATTAAGAATGCCGATATTCCGAAAAAGTAATTTAAACCGTTTTTTTGCCGGCGGAATAGGCTTAAAAAACCTAAACCTGCCGGTAAAAGGCCGATGTAACCACCCCACCAGCCGGCAAAGGTAAAATCATAGGTGAGTGATTCTTTCTGGAAAAAATAAGGCAGGATAATAGAAAGAACCCTTTCCTTGATTTCTCCCGTCGACAAACCTACGCCCTGGGGGTGCGCATGCCAGAATTCAAAAACAAAGTTATAAATGAATGGAAATAAGACAATGGCGGACAACCCTAAGCCAAAAATATAGGACAATCCTAAATATCCCCATGCTTTCTTGAGGCTGACGGCAGGCTTGTATGTAAAAACCCTGAAACAAAAATAAAGAAACGCAAAAACATTCACGAAGAAAATATGTTCCGGATGTCCGCCTAAGAATGTCAGAGCCACAGCCCCGGCCGTAAAGCAGGCATTTTGTATTCTGGGTTTGCGGATAAGGCGTTCCAGGCAGAGTAAAAGCAAAGGCGCTATGATATCGACGTTGACCGACCAGTATTGCAGAAGGACCATGGGGCCGCTCAGCATAAAAACGATTCCCGAGCCTAAGGCGGGGATCCTCTTAAAGCCGAGAGTGCGCATAAACCAAAAAGTGAAGAGCCCCGCGAAAAAGAATCGGCTAAAAATTAAGATATCCCAGGCGTACATTTGCGGAAGCAGATACATAATGATACTTAAGGGAAAGAATATTCCCACCTCTATCATCGCTATCAAAGGATAGCCGCATGCCTGGTGCGGATTCCACAGAGGAAAAATACCGCGGCGCAGATTTTGTTTGATGAATTCGTAAATGGGTTCTTCCATAATGGCGCTGTCTTGGCCGTTGACGGGGATGGTGCCGGGTTTGTTGCTGAGCTGCTGGTAGGGGCCGTAAGGAAGGGCCTGGGAAACGGTGGTTGAAACCTTAAAGGTCTTGCCCAAGAAGACAATGTCGTAAAAGGCGATAACTAAAACCAGCGAAAGAATGCCGGCGACAAGGAAATTTTCGCGGAGGAATCTCGATTTCATAATAGACCCAGTATAACATCGGATAACTTCTGCTACAATCTTTTCGCTTTCGCCAATGTCGCTGGGCCTGACAGACAAATCGCCCTTCTCCCGTCGCCGGAAAATGACGGCTAAAACGGACGACCGGAGGCTGATGATCAGTAAAATTAATTTTGTGGAAATAATCATAAATTTAATATATACCTAATAGGACGGAATTTTAATCAAAACCCGCAAGTGAGCCAGTTTTCGCTAAAGGTGCCGGAGAAAAATGACGCAAAAAGAAACGCGGATTGACGAGATCAAGATTTTAAGGAAGATTGTCGATATTACCAGCTCGGAATTTGACCTGTCGTTGCTTTTAAACGAAGTGGTTAAAATTGTCGCCGGAGTCGCTACGGCTGATTCCGTCTTTGTCTATCTTTTAAACGCGCAGAAAAGCTGCCTTATCTTAATGGCTTCCAAATTGCCCCATAAAAAAGTATTAGGCAAAATCAGCCTTAAGGTGGGGGAGGGCATCACCGGCTGGGTAGCCAAAGAGAATAAATCCGTCGCTATAAAGAAGAACGCCTACAAAGATTCCCGCTTTAAGAATTTTGATGTTTTGCCCGAAGACCGCTACGAGGCATTCTTATCGGTGCCGATTATCTATAAAGGAAAGAGCATCGGCGTTATCAATGTCCAGCACAAAAAACCTCACGACCATCCCGCTAATGTTGTCAATATCCTGGAAATGATTGCCAAGCAAGTCGGGGGCTTTATCGAGAATTCCCGGCTTTACGAAGAGACCAAGCAAAAGGCTGCTCAGTTCGATAGCCTGGTCAAGGTCAGCCGCACTATCACCTCGGAAGGATACTTAGACGAGATCTTGAGCCTCATTGTCGTTGTGACTGCGGAGATGCTTAATTCCAAGATATGTTCCATCATGCTTTTAGATGATAAAAACGGAGAACTTGCCATCAAGGCAACGCAGAGCTTAAGCGAAGAGTATAAAAAGAAGCCTAACATAAAAGTGAACAATAGCTTAAGCGGTGAGGTTATAAGGACGCGAAAACCCGTTTGCGTTTACGATGTCCGCAAGGAACAGAAATACGCCTATCGTGATTTAGCGGTTAAGGAAGAATTGACCTCCATGCTCTCCGTGCCGATGGTCGTCAAAGACAAGGCCGTCGGTATCATTAATGTGTATACCAAAATGCCGCACACTTTCACCCAGGAAGAAACCGATGCCTTGCAGATGGTGGCCAATCAGGCGGCGGTGGCGGTTGAAAATACAAAGTTGATGGAGGAGGCGCTTAAGGCCAAAGAGGCGCTGGAGACCAGAAAATTGGTTGAGCGCGCCAAGGGGGTCCTGATGCGCTTGAATAATCTAAGCGAAGAAGCCGCCCACCGGGTTATCCACAAAAAGAGCATGGACTCTTCCCGTTCCATGAAAGAGATCGCGGAATCAATTATCCTGATGGACGAGATAAGAAAGTAAGCAGCCCTTCCGTAAGCCCTGCCCTATTTTACCAGCACCATTTTCCAGGTTGACAAGAGGGGATTTTTATGCCATAATACTCAAAATACCATATGAGTATTTACATTATCAAGGAGAGCGTAATGACAATAGATCAATTAACGAAGGAAAAAATACTGAATGCCGCGGAAAAACGAATGGTCAAATTCGGCTACCGCAAGGTAACCATGGACGAGATCGCCCAAGACCTTGTCATGAGCAAGAACACGATTTACAAATATTTTCAAAGCAAGGCCGAAATTACCGAAAACCTCTTTTTGCGCCTTAAAAAGAAGATCAACGATAATCAAATCCTCATTGAAAAGGCCCACAAAGACCCGCTGGAGATTATCTCGAAGAACATCTATTTCCTGCAGAAAGAATTAACGCCCTGGTTTGAGCATTTTCTTGGAGATATCAAAGCGGAGTTGCCTACGCTGTGGACGGATTTTGTCAATTACCGGGCCGAAAAGATTATGGATCTTAAGACCTTGGTCGAGAAAGGTATTAAGAAGGGGATCTTCAGGAAGGTCAATGCCGCCATTGCGGTAAGGGCCTATCTCGGGGCTATCGACAGCATTATCAACCCCGAGGTCTTGGAGCAGGAGAAGGTCTCTTTTCACGAAGCCTTGGAAATTGTTTTAAATCTCTGGTCCGAAGGGATGCTCGCCAAAAAATAATCCTTTTCCAAGATTGGTTATTCCCACAACAAATATTTTTTATTATAAAGGAGGTATTGCATGAACGTTTTATTTGTCACGCCGCAATTAGGTTCCTGGGCGACACACGGCCATCACGTGGCGCCCAATCAGATGCATGCGCAATGGGCCGCCTATGCGCGGGAAAAAGGGACGATCACCCCGCAGGTTTTGGATTGCAAAGTTTCCGGTATTCCGTTTGAATCAATGATCAAAATTGTCAAAGAAAAAAATCCCGAAGTTGTGGTCCTGGGGGATATTCTACATTCTTACGGCGGGTTCGCGGTTCAGAAATATTTTAACGAGGCCGCGGCCGCGATAAAAGGGTCATTGCCAAAGGTCAAGATTGTGGTCGGGGGCTTATGGTATTCTGCCCTGGCTACGGAGACCCTGGAGCAAAATCCGGCCATTGATTTTGTGGTGATGGGCGAAGGGGAGCTGACCTTTAACGATCTTATGGATGCGCTGAATAAAGGCAAGACCGACTTTGAAAATATTCCCGGTGTGGCTTCAAGGAAAAACGGCAAGATCGTTTGGGGGTCGGTCCGGGAGCTTGCCGGGAATTTGGATATCCTGCCGCTTCCGGCTTATGATTTGTTCCCGATGGAAAAGTATGTCGGTCATACTTATTGGAAACCGTTCGCGGAAATTGTTACCTCGCGAGGGTGCACGCACGGATGTACTTTTTGTTATGAATGGAGCGAGCATGATCCCCGAGGGATAAAGAATTTCACCCGCTGGCGGGCCAAATCTGCTAAACGCGTGGTGGATGAAGTCGAAATTCTGGAAAAGAAATATGGCACGAAAGTGATCGTTATCCAGGAGGATAATTTTAACTTAAACGGCAAGCGGGTGCGGGAATTCTGCGAAGAAAAGTTAAAACGCGGCCTAAAAATGAAATGGGTGAGCTTAGGCTGTGCCAGTGACTGGGTGCGCCTGGAGAAAGATATCCCCTTAATGAAAGAGGCGGGAATGTTTATGGCCGTTTTCGGTATTGAGGTAGCCAGTGATGATGAGCTGCGCAAGTTGGACAAGGGTATTAACGTCGATCAAATATACAAGACCATCGAAATCCTGCGCAGTAACGATATCGCCATTGTGGGCGATATCATGATTGGCTTTGATTACGATACGGAAAAGATTATCAAGGAACGGTTTGAGTTTGCGGAAAAGGTTGACCCCGACGTCATGTGGGTGGGGTACTTAACGCCGCCGCCGGGCTCTCCGATTTGGAAAGATGTCGTGGCTCGCGGCTGGGTGGATCCCAAAAAAATCGATATCCTCAAATGGGATTTTCTCCATCCGGTCGTTCCCACCGAGCATTTGTCAATCGAGGATTTGGGGCGTCTGGGCGCTTGGGGGATGAGGGAATTTTATTCCGCGCCCGGGCGTATCCAGAGAATCCTGGAAAGTAATTTTGACGAACTGGCAAAGTTGTGTTTTAAGGATGTCATGGCCGGTGTCGGAAAATGGGAGGCGGGGGCGGTTAAGGGAGAGAAACACATTTAATCTTTGATAAAATCGAATGGGGGGCAGCCTGCTTTAAAGCAGGCTGCCCCTTATTTCTTAAATGCCCGCTAAAATCTTTCTTGACTTCAAAGTAACAGGTGTTACTATAATAAAAATCGTAACACGAGGAATTTATGGCCAAGCTTATCAGGTTCGGAGTTTCATTCGAAAAAGAATTGTTCACTCACTTCGACCGGCGGATAAAAGAAAAAGGCTACACCAACCGCTCCGAGGCTATCCGCGACCTTATCAGGAATGACCTGGTCGATGCAGAGTGGCAGAGCGGAAAAGAAGTCGCGGGTGCGATAACGCTTGTCTACGATCATCATCACCGGGACCTTCTCAATCGGCTTATGGACATTCAGCACGATTATCACGCCAACATTCTTTCTACCCAACACGTTCATCTCGATCATCATAATTGTCTTGAGGTTGTTGTCGCCAAGGGAGACCCTCAGGGTGTGCAGGATCTTTACGGCAAGCTCAAATCTCTCAAAGGCGTCAAACACGCCAGCATTGCCATGTCAACGATGGGAAAAACGGTAGCTTAGAATATAAGGAAGGGAGGCCGTATGTTTCGTAAAATTTTAGGTTGTTTGCTCGGCGTCTGTCTTTTGGGGTTTGGTGTTACTGCGTGTGCCCAAGAACAGGCGGATACGGAAGAATGGTATCCCCCTTCCGCCGGGCCCGTAACAACGTGGACATCTCCTGTTTGCGGCAAAGGCGAACTGTATGTTCAGCCGTTTTTCTTTTATAACAATACGCGAGGGACTTTTGACGATGACGGGCATTCTGATTCCTTGCCGGAAGGGGATAGGCAAAATCAATTTCAGGAACAATTTTTCTTTCAATACGGCTTAACCAACCGTCTTGAAGTTGCCGGGCAGATGGTCTATCAACAGAATTATCTTCGTCAAGACAATGAGAGTGCCCATGCCAAAGGGTTGGGTGACACCTATGCCTATTTACGGTATTGCCTGCTCGAAGAGAAAAAGGCCTTGCCGCATATAACCGGAATTTTCCAGCTAAAAATTCCTACAGCAAAATTCCAGAAGGCGGGCGAGGATAAATTGGGCATCGATATCATGGGCGATGGTTCGTATGACCCGGGTTACGGGGTTATTTTAACAAAACGGATAAAACCTTTTATCCTTCATGCGGATGCCATTTACAGTATCCCCACCACGAGGAAAGTCGACGGAGTAAAAACACTCAACGGGAAATACGTCACCGCAGATGTAGGAGTAGAATATTTCTTCTTTAAGAATTTTAATTTAATGCTGGAAGGCAATTTCTTCTCACAGGGCGACATAAGGGCGGACGGGGAGCTTACCCCTGCTTCGGATAGTGCGTCGGTGGTTATTTCCCCCGGTATCGGCTGGTCGAATGAAAAGATTCAATGTCTTCTGGCCTATCAGAGAGTTGTCCTTGGCACTAACACGAATGCCAATGATTCGGTCCTGGCGACCTTTGTTTATGGGTTTTAATAAAATTTTAAAAAGGAGTAAAAATGTGGTTAGTAACGACTTCTATTGCGGCAACGGGCGCAACTTTAGGTAAGTTTGTTTTACCCAAGGACTACAAGTTAGGTTTTTTGGCGTTAATGCTCTGGGGCGCGGCGGCGATGATCCTTGTCGACCATCTATTGGGATATGAGGGAGGGGCATTCCTGGAAAAGACGACTGATGGGATGATTGCCAATAGCATAGTGCTAGGAATCGTCATGTTGGTGCCTGTATTTGCGATCTGGGGAATTTCATTATTAATCTCGAATTTAAAAAGGAGGTAAAAAATGGCTTGTTTTCTTGTCCCAACAGCTGCGGCCATAGTAACGACCGCTGTCAGTAAGAAGCTCCCCGAAGAATGTCACGCGAATTGGTTAAATTCGATGCTATGGGGCGGTGTGGTTATGTTAGCCGTTGAGCATGTTGCTCACGGCGAAGTCATTCCTTATCCGCCTTTCTTAACAGCCAGCCTGCGAGAAGTTTTCCCGGAGATGATGAGGGTGGGTGCTCCGATGACGCTTGTTATTTTTTTGGCATGGATGATCATGATAACAGTAGCTGCCGTGATGAGTAAAAAAGAAAGGTGCGCTGTAACCTAGTAAGGAATTACTTTCGTAGAGATGCGAAGGAAATTTAGGGTGGCCCTTGACTTTCTTTAAGCCCAAAAGGCTTATGTTTAGAAAAGCCAAGGGCTGTACCTGCTTCTTCTGAATGCAGGCTGTTTGTTTTAAGGAAAGCAGGGCGGGATTGGCTTTAAGCCAATCGCCGCCCTGCTTTTTAAAAAAATTATATAGTTTCGCCTTTTGGGCAAAACCTTCCTGGTCTCTTGCTATTTATCCTCGCCGTTGTATAATAATTTTGTTGTATTTCTTTTAGTGTCTGAAAGGTAAATCAATGAGCTCGGATAATAAAGTAGACGTCATTGTTGTCGGCGCGGGGCCGTCGGGGTTATCCTGCGCGTATACCTTGGCTAAAAAAGGGGTAGAAGTCCTTGTCATCGAGCGCGGAAGTTACCCCGGCGCTAAAAATATGTTCGGCGGCATTTTTTTCTCACCCTGGATCGAGAAACTTTTCCCCGAATTTGTCAATGAGGCCCCCTGGCAGAGATTTGTAGCCAAAAGACGCATCTCTTTGCTGGCAAAAGAAAATGATGTTTCTTTAGAATTTAAACCCAATGCCTTTAACACCCCGCCCTACAATCATTCCTTTATCGTCAAGCGCTCAGAAGTTGACCAGTGGTTTGCAAAGAAAGTTGAAGCTGCGGGTGCGAATATCGTCTGCGAATATAACGTCAAAGATTTTCTTTATGAAAATGACAGAGTTATCGGCATTACCAGCGGCGGGGATGAGGATAGTTTGCTTGCGAATGTCGTGGTGTGTGCGGAAGGGGCGAATACTTTGCTTTCGGAAAAAAGCGGCCTGCGTTCAAAAATTACCCCCAACCGGCGCTCGGTTGCGGTTAAAGAAAATATCCGCCTGCCGCGAAATATCATTGAAGATCGCTTCGGGCTTGAGGGCAAGCAAGGCGCGGCGTATGAATTTTTCGGATCCTCGGTTGAGGGATTACTTGGTAACGGTTTTATCTACACCAACGTTGACAGCCTCTCGGTAGGGGTTGGGTTCTCAATCGACGATCATATTCAAAAGATGGAAGGCAAAAATCCCAACGATATCCTCGAGCAATTTAAGAATCATCCTTCTGTTGCCCCGCTTTTAAAAGGCGGTGAAACGGCCGAATATATGTCGCATATGATCCCTTGCGATAATTTTGACCGACTGCCCACGTTATATAAAGGAGGCCTTTTGCTGGTCGGTGATGCGGCAGGGTTGGTCAACGCCTCATTTTTCCACGAGGGGGTCAACCTAGCCATGGCATCGGGTGTTTTTGCCGCGGAGACGATCATTGAGGCGCTGGCAAAAAAGGATTTTTCCGCCCAGACGCTATCACAATACAAACAAAGGCTGGATAAGAGTTTTGTTATGCAGGATTTAAAGCAGTATCGGAATTTTATTTCGTTTCTTCATTCCCATAAACAGTTTTTAAATGAATATCCGGCGCTTTTAAGCGATATCCTGTCGGATTATTTTACGGTATCGGATAAGCCCAAAGGCACTATTAAAAAAGAGATCTTAGGCAAGATTCAAAAGAAGGTCGGTTTCGGGCGATTGAGCCGAGACCTCTTAGGAGCCTTGCGCAATTTAGTTTAAAAAGGAAAATGAATATGGAAACGACTCCCGCGGGTAATAAGAAATTGACATTGGAAGACAAGCTCGCCCTCGTTAAGACCAAAAAAGATTCTATCAGTCACATCACCGTGGATGAAACTAAATGTTTGAAGTGCCAAAACAAGCCCTGCCTGACTATTTGTCCCTCAAAAACTTACGAAGAGATCAACGGCAAAATCGTGGTTAATTACGAAAACTGTCTGGAATGCGGCACCTGCCGGGTGGCCTGTACCGACGGCGCCATCGACTGGCAAAACCCCCGGGGAAAATTCGGGGTGGCGTTTATTAACGGATAAAACCGAAAAAAGAACGGCTCTTTTTAAAAAAACTCTTGACAAGAAAGAGAACCGTGATATAGTTAAAACGTAGTGAAGGCAGTGAAGCCCTCTTCGAATCGTTGGTGATGTGAAGAGGGCTTTTTTAATGAGTGTTTAAGTTACGCGACCGACAGGGAACGTAACTTAGAAGCGCGAATAACCCCGCCGCTGAGATTTGTGAAGCAAATCTGGCGGGGTAATGTACGGACAATGAAGTCCGGCAAGCTCCTTTGAGGGGGCGGGTCGGGCTTTTTTATTGAGCCCAAAATTTACGGAACGATAGCGACGTAAATTTGTTGGGCGAAATAATCCTGCGTAGCTAAACGCCGACCGAAGGTCGAGCAATTTAGCGGAGCAGGATAAGATTCAAACGAATACAGGTAGGGCGATGGGGCCCTCTTTTAAAGCCGGTGAAGGCTTTAAAAGAGGGCCCTTTTTAGTGACAACCAGCGGCCCATGGGCCGCGGACAATGAGGTCCACCGGAAACCATAGAAGGTTAGCGAGATCAATCGAAGCAAAAAAGGAAGATTAAAATGAAAAACAGAATTCGAATAATCCTTTTCGCGGGCCTTGTGACCTTGGGGTTAACGGGTTTGGTCCGCGGCGAGGAAACTAAAACCGTGTTCGGCGATTTCTTTAAGAAAGCCGATGTTCAAATAACCGGCGCTACCGCCTTTTATTCAAAGTATATGTGGCGCGGGTTTCGTCTGGATGACGATTATGTCCTCCAACCCAGCATTAATATCAATGCCTTTAAGGGATGGAATTTAAATGTCTGGGGCAATTATGATACGGATAATAGCGCGGACAGCGTTAATTCCAATGAAACCGATACAACCATTAGCTATACCCATAAGCTTGAGGGCTTAAGGCTCTTGGGGGCGGATTTAAAACCCGTAAGTGTGACCGTCGGTCATATCTATTACGATTTTTCCGGGGCCAACACGTTTGCCAAAGAAGCCTTTTTGGGCTTTGGGTACGAAACGCTTTTGTCGCCGACACTCACCTGGTATCACGATTACAGCCGTGAAAGCCAGGGCGGTGGTGACGGAGATTATCTCATGCTTAATCTCGCGCATAGCCTTACGGTCATTAAGGATTACGGGATGACTCTGGATTTGAGCGGCCATGTTGGCTACAACAAGCATTCGTATATCCGCGGCGAAGGAGGCGATGTTTTATTGACGAGCGGGGTGACGGTTCCCTTGACTAAAAGTTTAAAGATGTCCCCGACGGTTAATTACTCGATTCCCTTTGGCGGCTTGGCCGATAGCGATGACGGTAATAAGGATAATGAGTTTTTCTGGGGAGTAACATTAGCATATAATTTCTAAAAATAATTTTAAAAAATATACAGAGAAATGAAAGGGGTTTAACGATGAATATGATTAATAGCGGAGATACGGCCTGGGTGCTGGTTTCATCAGCGCTGGTTTTGCTGATGACGCCGGCTCTGGCTTTCTTTTACGGCGGTATGGTTAGAAAGAAAAATGTCCTAAGTATTCTGATGCAGTGCTGCATTATTTTAGGCTTGATCAGTGTGCAGTGGGTGCTTTTTGGTTACAGCCTTTCATTCGCTCCGGGAAAAGGATTTTGGGGCGGGTTTGGCTGGGCCGGGCTTAACGGTGTCGGCTTGGAGCCGTACGCCGATTATGCCGGGACTATTCCTCATCAGGCCTTCATGGTTTTTCAAATGATGTTTGCGATTATTACACCGGCTTTGATCATCGGGGCTTTTGCCGAGAGAATGAAATTCTCAGCCTTTTTGTTGTTCACGCTTTTGTGGGCGACCCTCGTCTACGATCCTTTATGTCATTGGGTATGGGGTTTAGGCGGATGGCTGCGCAATATGGGGGCTTTGGATTTTGCCGGGGGAACGGTCGTCCATATCAATGCCGGAATTGCTGCCTTAGCAACAGCTCTGGCGATCGGCAAAAGGAAAAACATCGACAAAGGCACTCCCACGCCGCATAACATGCCCTTTGTTGTTTTGGGAACGGGTCTTTTGTGGTTCGGCTGGTTCGGTTTTAATGCCGGTAGTGCTTTGGCCGCTAACGGCTTGGCCGTTAATGCCTTTGTGGTAACTAATACCGCAGCCGCAGCCGCCGGCTTAAGCTGGGCGATTATTGAATGGATCCGTAACGGTAAGCCGACCATATTCGGCTTTTGCAGCGGTGCGGTAGCAGGATTAGTTGCCATTACACCGGCCGCCGGATTTGTGAATGTGGTATCAGCGGTTATCATCGGGCTTTTGGTGAGTGTTCTCTGTTTTATCGCGGTGAGCATTATTAAACCGATGTTGGGATACGATGATTCCCTGGATGCCTTTGGTGTTCATTGTATCGGAGGTATATGGGGTGCTTTAGCTACAGGGTTATTTGCCTCGAAAGCAGTTAATCCGGCTGGCGCCGACGGGCTTTTTTACGGGAATCCGGCCCAATTCAAGATTCAGCTCATTGCGGTTTTGATCACGTTAGCCTACAGCTTTGTGATGACATTTGTTATCTACAAGGCGGTCGATTTGCTTTTAGGGATGCGTGTTAAAGAAGAAGATGAGATGATGGGCCTTGATTTGACCCAGCATCATGAAAGGGCTTATACGGTTTTGGAATAAATGACGGCAGGGCTTACGCCGTACTGAGTGCGGCGTAAGCCCTGAACCGGAATTTACCCCGCACCCAGATTTCAGTAAAGAATCTGGGACTGGGTGCGGGGTTCAATTCGTAGACGGCCTGCGGCCTATAATTTATGTCCGCTGGCGCGTCCATAAATTATCTACTCATTGAAGGAGGATTGACCATGAAACTCGTCATTGCAATTATTCAACCGCACAAGCTAGAAGATGTAAAAAAAGAGCTCTACGCGGCAGAGGTTAATTTAATTACGGTTAGCGAGGTTTTAGGCCACGGCCAGCAAAAAGGCGTAACCGAGATTTACCGGGGCGCTAAAGAAACAGGAAATCTTTTGCGTAAAGTCCGCCTGGAAATCGCCGTCAACGAAAGTTTTGTTGAGCCGACCATCAAGGCTATTATTAAAGGCGCCAAGACTGGTAATGTCGGAGACGGAAAAATCTTTGTTTTGGACTTGGGCCGTTGTGTCCGCATCAGGACCAACGAGGAAGGCTCGTTAGCTATCGGGTAAGGGGTAGGGAGAGGAAACATAACCGGAAAAAAGGAGAGGCAAAAATGAATACGGTCAATACGGGAGACACGGCATGGGTGCTGATTTCAGCCGCACTTGTTATGCTGATGACGCCGGGGCTGGCTTTCTTTTACGGCGGAATGGTGCGTAAGAAAAATATATTGAGCATCCTGATGCAGTGTTTCATCGTGTTGTGCCTATTGAGCATCCAGTGGGTGGTATATGGTTACAGCATCTCCTTTGCTCCCAATGATGGCTTCTGGGGAGGGTTTCAATGGTTCTGCCTTAACGGGGTAGGAGTGGAGCCTTATCCTGATTATGCGGCAACGATACCGCATCAGGCGTTCATGATTTTTCAAGCCATGTTTGCCGTGATTACTCCTGCGCTCATTTTGGGGGCTTTTGCCGAAAGAATGAAATTTTCCTCTTTTCTGATTTTTATACTCCTGTGGGCGACGTTTGTATACGCGCCGGTTTGTCACTGGGTGTGGGGCACGGGTGGATGGTTAAAGAAATTGGGCGTGCTTGATTTTGCCGGGGGCATCGTTGTCCATATTACTGCCGGTATCGCCGCTTTAGCGACGGCTCTGGTTATCGGAAAAAGGAAAAATCTGGAAAAAAATATTCCCTCGCCGCACAATCTGCCCTTTGTGGTTTTAGGTACCGCTCTTTTGTGGTTCGGATGGTTCGGATTTAATGCCGGCAGTGCCCTGGCCGCTAATGGTATCGCCGTCAGTGCTTTTGTGGCAACCAACACGGCTGCTGCTGCCGGGGGGTTGTCCTGGGCTTTGATGGACCTCATCCGTAACGGACGAACAACGATGTTTGGCACGGCGAGCGGTGCCGTTGCCGGTTTAGCGGCGGTGACACCGGGAGCCGGATTTATCTCTGTGGTGCCGGCGATTGCTATTGGTTTAGTCGCAAGTCTCATTTGTTTTATCGCGGTGAGTGTCATCAAGCCCAAACTAGGTTATGACGATTCTCTTGATGCCTTTGGCGTCCACTGCATCAGTGGCACATGGGGTGTTTTGGCGACGGGTTTATTTGCGTCAAAACTGGTTAATCCGGCTGGGGCTGATGGATTATTTCTTGGTAATCCAAAACAATTTCTCATCCAGCTTATCGCCGTTGGTGTTACTCTTGTTTACGCATTTGCGGTGACGATGATTATTTACAAGATCGTTGATTTAACCATCGGTGTACGGGTAGATGAGAAAGAAGAAGCCATGGGCCTTGACCTTACCCAGCACCACGAAAGGGCCTATACCGTTTTAGAATAGGAGGTCGTCAATGAAATTGATTGTTGCTATTATCCAACCCCATAAGTTAGAAGAGGTGAAAGAGAAACTTTATAAAGCAGAAGTTAATTTGATCACGGTTAGTGAGGTTTTAGGCCACGGCCAGCAAAAAGGCGTGACTGAGATTTATCGTGGTGCCAAAGAGACGGGCAATCTCTTGCGAAAAATACGCTTGGAAATCGCGGTCAACGAGAGTTTTGTCGAACCAACCATCAAGGCTATTATTAAGGGAGCCCAGACCGGCAATATCGGTGACGGAAAGATTTTCGTTCTGGACCTGGAGCGCTGTATACGCATAAGAACAGGAGAGGAAGGCTCTCTGGCTATCGGATAAAAGGATAAAATGAGGCCTAGAAATAAGGAAATTCGGCGATCAACGGCGCCAGAGATTTGTTTGACGCCACAGGGTAAAGTTGATAGAATAAAAAACCAAAACAAAAGCAGTGCTTAAAACCTTTAGGAGGTTAAGTATGAGCGAGCAGAGAAATAACGAAAACAAAATGCAGTCTATTACCGATTATTACGGACAAAACGTCTTTAGCCTTAAGACGATGCGTAATTATTTATCCGAAAAGGCATTTAAATCCTTAAGCGCCACAATCAAAGACGCCGGGCGGCTAGACCCGACCATCGCCGATGAGGTAGCGGATGCGATGAAGACATGGGCGGTCTCTAAAGGAGCGACCCATTTTACCCATTGGTTTCAACCCCTTACCGGAGCCACAGCCGAAAAGCATGATTCGTTTATTTTCCCTGACAACGAGGGCGGAGTTATTTTACAGTTTTCCGGAAAAGAATTAACTCAAGGCGAACCGGATGCCTCCAGTTTTCCTTCAGGCGGATTGCGGGCAACTTTTGAAGCTCGCGGTTATACGGCCTGGGATCCGACCAGCCCGGCGTTTATTAAAGAAGGCCCCGAAGGGACCGCGACCTTGTGTATCCCGACGGTATTCTGCGGTTATCACGGTGAGGCCCTGGATAAAAAGACACCGCTATTGCGTTCCATGGTGGCTTTGTCAAAACAGGTTTGCCGTTTGGCCGAAATTTTTGGAATCCCCTCAAAAGGTAAAAGGGCCTACGCGACTTTAGGCGGCGAACAGGAATATTTTCTTATCGACAAAAAGTTTTTTAACAGACGCCTGGATCTTTTGCAGACTGGCCGGACGCTCTTTGGCTGTACTCCGGCTAAACACCAGCAGATGGAAGACCATTACTTCGGCGCCATCAAAAGCCGGATCATGGGCTTTATGGAAGATCTGGATAGAGAGCTCTGGAGATTGGGAATTCCCGCCAAGACTCGTCATAATGAAGTATCCCCGGCGCAGTTTGAGATTGCCCCGGTTTTTGAAGAGTTGAATCTGGCTGTCGATCACAACATGATGACCATGGATGTCATGAAATCGGTCGCGGAAAAACACGGGCTAGCCTGTCTTTTGCACGAAAAGCCTTTTGCCGGAGTCAATGGTTCCGGAAAGCACAACAACTGGGCCATTGTCGGCCCCGACGGAAAGAACTGGATATCTCCGGGGCATAACCCGCATGAAAATGCAAAGTTCTTAACGGTACTCTGCGCTATCATTAAGGCGGTGGATACCAACGCCGATATCCTAAGAGGGGCTGTTGCCTCTGCCGGTAACGATCACAGGCTCGGAGCCAACGAGGCCCCGCCGGCGATTATTTCGATCTTCTTGGGCGATCAGCTGATGGATGTTATCGAGCAGATAGAAAAAGGCAAGGCCAAGAGTTCCAAAGCCGGCGGCGTTATCGAAATCGGCATTGATTCTTTGCCGAAACTGCCGCGGGATGCTACCGACCGCAACAGGACATCCCCGTTTGCTTTTACGGGAAATAAATTCGAATTTCGCGCCGTCGGTTCCAATATGAGCATGGCCGGCCCTAATGTGGTTTTAAATACCATCGTGGCCGATGCCTTGGATGAAATTTGCACAAAACTCGAAGCCGACAAAAAAGCCAAGAAAGATTTTAATCTTTCTCTCCAGAAGCTTTTACAGGAGATTATCAAGAAACACAAACGCGTTTTATATAACGGCGATAATTACACGGCCGAGTGGCACGCGGAAGCCAAAAAAAGAGGCCTGCCTAATTTAAAAACATCACCTGAGGCTCTTGACGCGTTGCGCAGCGAGAAATCCATCAAGCTCTTTGAGAAACACGGCGTTTTGTCCAAACGAGAACTGCTGTCGCGCTACGACGTTTATATGCATACGTATAAATCCGTCGTGCAGTTGGAAGCGGGTTGCGCGGTGCGTATGGTTAAATCAATGATTATCCCGGCTGCCGTCAGCTATCAGGGTGAGTTGGCAGCAACCATCAAGTCGGTTGAAAATGTCTCCAAGAGCAATAAGACCAAAGAGTCCAAGGCTCTTTTAAAGGAAGTTTCTGAAAAAATCGAGAGTATCCTGTCAGCTCTGGGAAAATTGGAAGATGCCGTCGAGACACATAAACCTGAAAAGACACTTGAGGCGATGAAAAGTTTACGCGCCGCCGTTGATTCAATCGAGGCGCTTATTCCGGCGCACCAGTGGCCTTTGCCTAGCTATGCCGAAATGATGTTTATGATTTAGCTGAATGATTCTTATCGTTAAGCATATCGCAATCGAAGGCCCGGGGACTTTTGAATATTTCTTAAAGAAAAAAGACCTGGGCCTTCGTGTCATAGAATTGGGGGGCGGGGAATCGTTGCCGAAGGATACGTCGCCTTTTAAGGCGGTTATTGTCTTGGGCGGACCGATGAATGTCTATGAGGAAGAGGCTTACCCGTTTTTGAAAGCGGAAGATTTGTTCTTAAAGGATGTTTTAGAAAGAGAAATTCCGCTTTTAGGGATTTGTTTAGGGAGCCAGCTTATTGCCAAGGCGTGCGGCGCGAAAGTCGCTAAGGCGCCGGTTAAGGAAGTCGGCTGGAAAAAAGTGTCTTTGACAAAAGAGGGCAAGGCTGACCTGATATTTAATGGCTTAAAAAACGAATTTGATGTTTTTCAGTGGCACGAAGACACGTTTGATATTCCTGAAAATGGGCAACTCCTGGCCACGGCCAGGAGTTGCCCCCACCAAGCCTTCCGGGTGGGAAAAAACGCTTACGGCGTGCAATTCCACGTCGAGGTTACAGGCCCGATGATCAACGACTGGGCCGAGGTGTATTTAAATAAGGAAGATGCGGATTCAAAGAAAAAGAAAGACGAAATACTTAAGCAGTATAAGATGACAAAGATTCAATATGATAGCCAGGCGGAAATCATCTGCAATAATTTCTTGAATCTGGCAAAACTTTCTTAAAAAAGGCACAACCATGCTGCGTGTTGCTTTGGCACAGATTAACCCGACCGTCGGAGGCTTAGACGGAAACCGCCGAAAAATCGCGGGTACCATCCAAAAAGCCCGTGAATCCCGGTCGGATATCGTTGTTTTTCCCGAGCTTGCCCTAACGGGGTATCCGCCGGAGGATCTATTGCTGCGGGATCAATTTGTGCGGGACAATTTAAAGGCATTGGCACAGTTGGCCCCACAAACCAAAGGTATCACGGCCGTTGTCGGGTTTGTTGACAGGGATAAGAACAGAAAACTTTACAATGCCGCGGCGGTTATCGCGGACGGGAAATTAAAAGGGATTTACCGCAAAGAGAAGCTGCCCAATTACGGTGTCTTTGACGAAAAAAGATACTTTACACCGGGCGAAAATAATCCCGTATTTTCATTTGGGAAAATTATTTTTGGCGTCAACATATGCGAAGATATCTGGGCCGATGACGGGCCGTATCATTGTCAGGCTAAGGCCGGGGCACAAATTTTAATCAACCTCTCTTCTTCTCCGTATCACGCCGGAAAAATAAAACAACGAGAAGAGCTGCTTAAAAAACGTGCCAAAGCGATGGGGGTGTTTGTTTGTTATGTTAATCTCATCGGCGGCCAGGATGAACTTGTCTTTGACGGAGGCAGTTTGATCCTTAGCCCCAAGGGAAAGAAAATAGCCTCTGCCGGCCAATTTCAGGAAGGGTTGGTTTTTGCCGACTTAAAAATAACACCGCAGAGAAAATCCAAAAGCCTAAAGAACAAGAAAGTTATTTGTGTTTCAAAGGCTAATCCGGCCGTCAAGGGCAAAGCCGTAGAATTGCCGGCTATTCGGGCGCTTGGCGCCGTCGAAGAGATTTACGAAGCGCTTGTGTTAGGCACGCGGGATTATATAAAGAAAAACGGTTTTCAAAAGGCCGTTATCGGCTTAAGCGGAGGGATTGATTCCGCGCTTGTTACGGCGATTGCCGTTGATGCCATCGGCCGGGAAAATGTGGTTGGCGTTTCTATGCCCTCGCCCTATTCTTCGGCAGAGACTAAAGCCGATGCCAAAAGGATGGCCCATAATCTGAGCATTCGGTTTATAGAAATTTCGATCGAACATATCTTTAAGAGTTATCTGGAAACGCTCGAAAAAGAGTTTGTAGGGCAAACGTGTGATATTGCGGAAGAAAATCTTCAGGCGCGCATCCGGGGAAATCTACTAATGGCGCTTTCGAATAAATTCGGCTGGCTGGTTTTAACCACCGGAAATAAGAGTGAAATCGCCACCGGTTATTGCACGCTCTACGGCGATATGGCGGGAGGATTTGCGGTTATCAAGGATGTCCCCAAAACCACCGTCTATAAACTGGCGGAATTTTATAATGCCCGAAGAAAGAAGGAAATAATTGCACACAGTATTATTCTTCGCGCCCCGACGGCAGAATTAAAAGAGGGTCAGAAAGACCAGGATACGTTGCCGCCGTATGATATTCTGGATAAGATTTTAAAAGACTATGTGGAGCTGGATAAAAGTCCGGCTCAACTGAATAAAAAGACGGGAAATCCTAAGCTCATTAAGGATGTCATCAGGATGGTTGACCGAAACGAATATAAGCGCCGGCAATCGCCGCCGGGTGTTAAGATAACGCCCCGTGCCTTCGGCAAGGACAGAAGGCTGCCGATTACAAACTGCTACAGAGAGTATTGACGTTTCGAATCTTTCGGTGTATAGTTTGAGCACTTAAAGTTTTTATGTGGTTTTCGTGCGAACAGGATGGTTTTTAAAAAAGGTAATCCACCGGAGGATTAGCTCAAGGGGGATTACCATTTTTTTTGACCCCGAATTTTGTGTGTGCGGGCATAACAAAAACAAGAATGGTACAGCTTAATGAATAAACAGTCGTATCCTCAAAAACAAGGCCTCTATAACCCTATCCACGAACACGATAGCTGCGGAGTGGGTTTTGTTGTCAATATCGATGGCCGGCAGTCGCACGATATTATCGAACGCGGCATTGAGGTTTTACAAAGATTAGTTCATCGCGGTGCCGCCGGAGAAGATAAAAAAACCGGGGACGGTGCCGGTATTCTTATTCAGTTGCCGGATGCATTTTTGCGGCGGGTATGCGGCCTACTTAAGATTTCCTTGCCCGCCCAGGGGCAGTATGGCGTTGGCATGATATTTATGCCTCAAGAAGTTTCAATTCAGAAAAAGTGCCAGAAAATCACCGAAGAAGCGACAAAAGAGGAGAAGCTTGATTTTCTGGGCTGGCGTACGGTACCGGTTCATCCCGATGCCCTGGGAGAGAAAGCCCGCCAAGAGCAGCCCTGTATCATGCAATGCTTTATCGGCGCCGGGGATACCGATGCGGAATCGTTGGAACGAAAATTGTATGTGGTGCGTAAACATATCGAGCACCGCATTGAGGAAACGTTGGGGCTCGGAGACGGTTTTTATATCGCAAGCCTGTCTTCCCAAACTATTGTTTACAAAGGGATGATGATGGGAACACAGGTAACTGAATTTTATCAGGACCTTAATAATCAGGATTTAGTCAGCGCGGTCGCAGTTATCCACCAGCGGTACAGCACCAATACATTCCCGTCATGGAAACTTGCCCAGCCTTTTAGATATCTGGCGCATAACGGAGAAATCAATACGCTGCGCGGCAATGTCAATCAAATGCAGGCGCGGGAAAAATCTTTGCAATCAGATTTGCTTGGCGAGGATATCAAGAAAATTCTTCCCATTATCGACGAGGGCGGCAGCGATTCCGCCTGCCTGGATAATGCCCTGGAACTTTTGACAGCTTCTGGCCGCGACTTGCCGCATGCCATGATGATGCTTATTCCCCAGGCCTGGGGCGTTAAATATCCTATTGGTCCCGACCTTAAAGGGTTCTTTGAATATCATGCCGGAATGATGGAGCCATGGGACGGGCCGGCAGCGGTTGCGTTTACCGACGGAAAATCCGTGGGCGCGCTCCTTGACCGTAATGGATTGCGTCCCGCGCGCTACACAATTACCGATGATGGTTTTATGGTATTGGCCTCGGAGACCGGCGTCCTTGATTTCCCGCCCGAACACGTCCTCGAAAAGGGGGCATTAAGGCCGGGAGAGATCATTGTCGTTGATTTTCAAAAGAAACGGGTCATCAAAAACGGGGAGATGAAAACGCTCTACGCCAGGCATCAGCCGTACCGGCGCTGGGTTGAGGAAAACAAGATTGAGCTGCACGGACTTTTTAATGATGTGGCCGCCGTTTCCCCCGACATCGAAAAACTATGTTTGCGCCAAAGGCTCTTCGGATATACCCGGGAGGATCTTGATATCGTTATTAAACCCATGGCGGCTAAAGGCAATGAGGCCGTGGGATCTATGGGCTGTGATACGCCTTTAGCGGTTCTTTCGGAGAAGCCGCAGTTACTCTATTCTTATTTTAAACAACTGTTTGCCCAAATTACCAATCCGCCCATTGACCCTATTCGGGAAGAGCTGGTTATGTCGCTGATGACGTTTATGGGCAATGCGGGCAATATCCTTTCCGAAATACCCCAAAATAGTCGCCTGATAAAACTCTTGCATCCAATTCTTTCCAATGAAGATCTTGAGCGTTTGCAGTCGTTAAATGTCAAGGGCTTTTGGGCAACGACTTTACAGATGGGTTTTCCCGCCGGAGGCTCTCCCAATGAGCTCGAAGAATCCTTAGGCCAGCTATGCCGGACGGCCGAGGCCTCTGTCGTGGACGGCTGTTCGCTGGTTATTTTAAGTGACCGCAATCTCCCCGAACACATGGTTCCCATACCGGCTTTGCTGGCGGTGTCGGCGGTTAACCGGTATCTCATCGAGCAGGGGGTCAGGACCAGTGTCGCGATTATCGTCGAGACCGGAGAGGCCCGTGAGGTGCAGCACATGGCCCTGCTTTTGGGTTACGGTGCGACGGCGATCAATCCGTATCTTGCCCTTGAAACGGTTGCCGATATGGCTATCCGTAAAACGCTGGATGCCGAGATCGGCGTTGCCAAGGCCCTTGAAAATTATATTCACGCTTTATGCAAAGGTCTTCTGAAGGTCATGTCCAAAATGGGAATTTCGACGCTGCGCAGTTACCGCGGAGCGCAGGTTTTTGAGGCCATCGGCATCAATTCTGATGTTATTGAAAAATATTTTACCGGGACAGCTTCGCGCATTGAAGGGATTGGTCTAGCCGAAATCGCCGCCGAGGCCGGCAGCCGCCATGCCATGGCGTACCGCGCATCCGCGAAGGCGCCGGAGGCACTACCGAACGGAGGCCGGTACAGATATCGAAAAGACGGTGAACGGCACTTGTGGACGCCGGACTCTATTGCCAAGCTCCAGTTTGCGACTAAGTCAAATAATTATAATGTCTACAAAGAATATGCGAAACTGATTAATGACCAGGCAAAAGCTGCGTGTACTTTGCGGGGATTGTTTAAATTTAAGAAAACGACGCCGATCCCGGTCAGTGAGGTCGAACCCGCAGCCGAGATCGTCAAACGTTTTGTAACTTCGGCGATGTCTTTTGGTTCTATCGGACGCGAGGCGCACGAAACGCTCGCTATCGCCATGAACCGTATTGGTGCCATGAGCAATAGCGGCGAAGGCGGCGAGGACCCGGAGCGTTACAAACTTTTACCTAACGGGGATAATCGATGTAGTGCTGTTAAACAAGTAGCGAGCGCCCGTTTCGGGGTCACGGCAGAATATTTGACCAGCTCCCGCGAGCTTCAGATAAAAATCGCGCAAGGGGCCAAGCCCGGCGAGGGCGGGCAGCTTCCGGGGCACAAGGTTAATGAAGAAATCGCGCGGGTGCGCCATTCGACACCCGGCGTGACTTTGATTTCTCCGCCGCCGCATCATGATATTTATTCCATCGAAGATATCAAACAGCTTATTTTTGATTTAAAGAATGTTAACCCGCAGGCTCAGGTTTCGGTCAAGCTGGTTTCCGAAGTCGGAGTGGGGACTATCGCCGCGGGTGTTGCCAAGGCGCATGCTGACAAGGTTTTGATCAGTGGCTACGACGGCGGAACGGGTGCGTCTCCGATATCATCGATACAGCACGCCGGTGTCCCCTGGGAATTGGGGGTTGCCGAGACACAACAAACGCTGGTCCTTAATAATCTTCGCAGGCGTATTCGCCTTCAGACCGACGGACAAATAAAAACGGGACGCGACGTTATCATTGCCGCACTTTTAGGGGCGGAAGAATTTGGTTTTGCCACGACTCCCCTGGTGGTATGCGGTTGTATTATGATGAGAAAATGTCATTTAAATACCTGTCCTGTGGGCGTAGCGACGCAGGATGCGGAATTACGCAAGAGATTTTCCGGAAAACCCGAGCATGTCGTTAATTTCTTTTTTATGGTGGCCGAAGAGATCCGGGAATACATGGCGCAGCTTGGGTTTAAGCGCATGGAAGACATGATCGGCCGTAATGATCTTTTGGAAACCAACGAAGCGGTCGATTTCTGGAAATCCAGAGGTTTGGATTTTTCAAACATTTTATTTAATGCGCCCGTCGATAAAGATGCCGTGACCCGATGCATTGAATGCCAGGAACACGGGATAGAAGATGTTTTGGATAAGAAGCTTATAGAACTTTCCCGAGAGGCACTGGAAAAGCAGGCGCCTGTGAAAATCGAATTGCCCATACGCAATACCAACCTCACTACCGGGGCTATGTTGTCGGGTGAAGTTACCCGCCGTTATGGCTCAAAAGGTTTAGGTGAGGACACCATTGCCTGTCATTTTAAGGGTGCTGCGGGGCAGAGTTTTGGTGCCTTTGTGACCAACGGGATTACGCTGACCCTTGAAGGCGAGGCCAACGACTATTTAGGCAAGGGTTTGTGCGGCGGAAAGATTATTGTTAAACCGCCGCAGGGTATCCGGTTTGAGCCCTCTGAAAATATTATCTGCGGTAACGTGCTTTTATACGGGGCGACATCCGGGGAGGCTTATATTTACGGTTGTGTGGGGGAACGTTTCGCGATACGTAATAGTGGCGCCTATGCGGTCGTGGAGGGCGTTGGCGATCATGGATGCGAGTATATGACCGGCGGGCGTGTCGTTGTTTTGGGCAGCACGGGCGTTAATTTTGCCGCGGGGATGAGCGGAGGGATTGCCTATGTTTATGATCCCCGAAGCAGGCTCGACGGGCGATGCAATCTCGATATGGTTGACCTTGAACTTCTCGTTGACCAAAGAGATATCAATGAGTGCAAGGGGATGATTATAAAACACCTTAGCTTTACCGGCAGTAAACGGGCGCGGCATATCCTGGATCATTGGGAAGAATGTTTGCCGGCGTTTGTGAAGGTATTTCCGATGGAATACCGGCGTGTCTTGGGAAAAATGATGAAAGAAGACGAAGCCACGCAGCGGCAGGAAGAAGAAAAGAAGTAGAAAGGGATATTTAAAGATTGGCCCCGCGCTGGTGCGCCCCGCCTTTTCGGCGGGGCGCACCAAAACGCTGGGGCGATACCGGAAGAAAAAACGGAGACGCATCGTGGGTGATATTACCGGTTTTATGAAATACACGCGGCAGGATCTTACCAAAGAACCTGTCCAGATCCGCAAAAAGCACTGGAAGGAATTTACCAAACTTCCCGTTGAGGCATCTTTATGCCAGCAGGGTGCCCGATGCATGGATTGCGGCGTGCCGTTTTGTCACTGGGGCTGCCCTATAGCTAATCTTATTCCCGACTGGAATGATCTGGTCTTTAAGGGCCGGTGGCAAGAAGCCTTTGAACGGCTTTATGAGACCAATAATTTTCCCGAATTTACCGGCCGCGTTTGTCCCGCGCCTTGCGAAGATTCCTGTGTCTTAGCTATTAATCAGCCGGCTGTTACCATAAAAAACATTGAACTTGCGATCGTTGAAAAGGCGTATGAAAAAGGCTGGGTGACTCCTCGTCCGCCTGCCCGGCGCACAGGAAGAAAAATAGCCGTTGTCGGCTCGGGCCCGTCGGGCTTGGCGTGTGCGGATCAGCTGAATAAGGCCGGTCACCTCGTGACCGTGTATGAAAAAAATGAAGAAATCGGCGGGATCTTGACTTTAGGCATTCCCGATTTTAAGCTGGAAAAGAAAATCGTCAAACGCCGCGTTAACCTCATGAGCCAAGAAGGCGTTATTTTTAAAACGAACGCCCATGTTGGTGTTAACGTTAGCGCCAAAAGATTAAAAGAAGAATATGACGCCCTGGTTCTTTGCGGTGGCGCAGAGAGCCCCCGGGATTTAAACGTTCCGGGAAGGGAATTGCAAGGTGTCTATCAGGCGATGTTTTACCTGATGCAGCAAAACCGTCGTAACCAGGGGAAAATTATTAGCGCAAAGGAAGAAGTAACGGCGAAGGGCAAAAGGGTCATTGTCTTAGGCGGAGGGGACACCGGTTCTGACTGTGTGGGCACCGCCAACCGCCAAGGGGCAAAATCCGTTAAACAATTTGAGCTTTTACCCGCGTTGCCTAAAGAGAGAAAAGAGGATAATCCCTGGCCGTATTGGGCATTTATAAAAAGAACGTCTTCTTCGCAAGAAGAAGGTGTCGAGCAGGATTATTGCGTTATGACCAAATCTTTAAGCGGCGAGAATGGAAAGCTTAAGAAACTTCATGCCGTGCGCCTTGAATTCGGCCCCCCGGATCCCAAGACCTGCCGGATGAGCATGAAAGAAATTCCGGGTTCGGAATTTGAGGTCGAATGTGACCTTGTGATTTTGGCGATGGGATTTTTAGGGCCGGTTAAAAACGGTTTGATCGGAGAATTGAACGTTACCCTCGATGAACGCGGCAATGTTAAAACGGGTGAGGATAGAATGACCAATATCCCCGGCATTTTTTCCGCCGGTGATATGCGCCGCGGACAATCGTTGGTCGTATGGGCTATTAACGAAGGCCGTCATGCTGCCAAATGTGTTCACGGGTGGCTTACAGCGTAATCGGAGAGAAATATGAAAAAGAAGGATACTGTTTCTAAGGCGGCCTTAAAGTGTAATACCGGCCTGCCTGGGTTGGATAAAATTTTGCAGGGTGTACGTCTGGGTGATAATGTTGTTTTTCAAGTCGATACGATTGAAGACTATGTCCGTTTCTCCCGGCCTTTTTTCGAGGCGGCCCACAAAGAAAAGAAGGATCTTATCTACTTTCGTTTTGCCGATCACCCCAGCCTTCTCCCCGACGGAATCTCCGCACATACTTATGAATTGCACCCCGAGGCCGGCTTTGAGAATTTTATATCGGAAATCTTCGACGTTATCGAGAAATTCGGTAAAGGCGCTTTTTATGTCTTTGATTGCCTGTCGGATCTCGCGGTTGACTGGTACAGTGACCGCATGCTGGGAAACTTTTTTATGCTCACCTGCCCGTATCTCTATGATTACGACACGGTGGCCTATTTTGCCTTGTTGCGCAATTACCACACGGTTTTTGCTATCGATGCCATTCATAATACGGCGCAGGTTGTTTTGGATATTTATCGCAAGAAAGAAGATGTGTATGTCTATCCTTTAAAGGTCGATAAGCGCCATTCCAATACGATGTATATGCTGCACCGCTGGGAGAAAGAAGAATTTATTCCCGTGACCCGAAGCGCCGTTATTGCGGAAATCTTAGCCTCTATTCCGCAGCCGTGGCTGGATTTTGCCATGCAGCGGAGGGATGTGTGGACGCGTAGTTTCATCCAGGCTCAGGAAGTCGTTAATGCCACCCGTTCTGATAAACGGGCGGTGTGGAAAGGGAGCAACCTTTTTCGCCGTTTGCTGCGTATGGCGGTGACCCGGGATGAACGGCTGCTTGGTCTCGCCGAGAAATACCTGGATTTTGCCGATGTTGTCGAAATCGGAAAACGCATGATTGGTACCGGGCTGATCGGCGGAAAATCCGTGGGGATGCTTTTGGCCCGCGCTATTTTAAAAAAGGCCAATTCCGCCTGGAATGATAAGCTGGAGGCCCATGATTCTTTTTATATAGGCTCCGATGTTTTTTATACCTATCTTATCCAAAATAAATGTTGGTGGATGCGTCGCAAGCTTAATGCCAGCGCTCCGGCGTTCGATTCTGCCAAGGAAGCCCGGGAGCTTATGCTTAAAGGGACATTCCCTAAAGATGTTCAAGATCAATTTATGGAGATGCTCGATTATTTCGGGCAGTCGCCGATTATTGTCCGCTCGTCCAGCCTCCTGGAAGATGCCTACGGCAATGCTTTTTCCGGAAAATACGAAAGCGTGTTTTGTGCCAACCAAGGCACGCCGGAGGAACGGTTAAAGAGTTTCATCGACGCCGTCCGCACGGTTTATGCGAGTACCATGAGCGAAGAAGCCCTGGCGTACCGCGCCCATTGGAATTTAATGGATCGTGATGAGCAAATGGCGCTTTTGGTACAGCGCGTTTCCGGCGCTGTATACAACGATCAATATTTTCCCCAGATCGCGGGAGTGGGTTTTTCCTTTAACCCGTATGCCTGGAACAGCGAGATTGACCCCAAGGCGGGGTTGTTGCGGCTGGTATTTGGCTTGGGGACAAGAGCCGTCGAACGCATTGATGACGATTATACGCGCATCGTTGCCCTCAATGCCCCCATGCGCCGGCCCGAGGCAAGTTCGGGTGATGTGCGCAAATATGCCCAGCACAAAGTCGATGTTCTGGACTTAAAAGATAATTGCCATACATCGCGTTCGTTCGAGCAGGTGGTGCGTAATATTTCTGATTTTCCTCTCGATATCTTTGCGTCGCGTGACGATGAGTTGGAGCGTAGCATCCGCGAGGCGGGGAGAGACGGGGTTTTTTCTATGGTGCTCACTTTTGATAAATTGCTTTCCCAAACGATGTTTGTTAAAGATATGGCGGACATGCTTAAAGCTCTTCAAGGGGCCTATGATTATCCGGTGGACGTGGAATTTTCGGCGAATTTTCTCGACAAGGACAATTACCGGATCAATCTGTTGCAATGCCGTCCTTTTCAGGTGAAGGGGAATATCTTAACCGTGGAGGCACCGGCGGCGATCCCTCGGGAGAAAGTTATTTTGGAGACCCGTGGGCCGGTCATCGGCAGCAGTATCGCTACAACTATTGACCGGATCATCTATGTTGTCCCCGAAGTTTACGGGAAAATGAACACATCCGACCGTTATGCCGTTGCCCGCCTGGTGGGTTTGCTGACGCACCTAAAAATCGGCAATAAAAAACCGACTATTATGCTCATCGGTCCCGGACGCTGGGCAACCACTACGCCAGCCTTGGGCGTCCCGGTGTCGTTTGCCGAGATCAATACGGTTTCGGTTCTTTGTGAAGTCGCGGCGATGCATGAAGGCCTGATCCCGGAGGTGTCCTTAGGAACTCATTTCTTTAATGACCTGGTCGAAATGGACATGCTCTATTTTGCGGTCCATCCGCAGAAATATGACAACGTGCTTAACACAAACTTTTTTGATATGTCAAAAAATATGTTAGCGCAGCTTTTACCGGACAAGGGGCGTTTAAACGATGCCGTCCGCGTTGTCGACTCTTCCCGCAGCAAAGACGCACAGCGGATTTGCCTTAATGCCGATGTGGTCAAGCAAAATGCGGTCTGCTATCTGGGTGAAGGGAAACCGTCACCGGGAAAAACCTAAAGCGACATCTTTCTAAAAGAGTTTCCTCTCTTGATTATCTCTTTTTCTGGCAATATAATACCCCTGTTGCCCAACTCTAGGAAAGATATCCGATGATCGATTTTCTTATACGGTGGGTTGTTAATACTTTTGCCTTGCTGATTGTCGTGAGACTTGTGCCGGGAATCCAAGCAGCCCAGTGGGAGACGGTGGCCGTGGCCGCGCTTGTACTGGGAATGCTTAATGCTTTTTTAAAGCCTCTTCTGATCCTTTTTACTCTTCCTTTTAATGTCCTGTCTTTGGGGCTCCTGACATTTTTAATTAACGGGCTTCTTTTTTACTCGGTGTCCAAGATTGTGGAAGGATTCCACATCGTCGATTTCTGGACCGCCTTTTGGGGGTCGATACTGTTCAGCATCGTTAGTTTCATTCTGAGTTTATTTGTGGGAGCCCCGATGCAAAAAATGAACGTGCGCTTTTACAAAGATCGCCCTTTTCCGGATATGGACGATAGCGATGTGATCGATGTCGAAGGAAAATCTACCGACGATGAAGATGAAAACAAAAGAATTTCGGACGACCGCTAAAAAGATCAGCGCCAAGAGTTTCCGGCGCTATGGTACCGTTATCGAATACCCGGGAAAGAATTCCAAAAGCAAAGAAATAAATCTTTTTCGCATCGTCTTAAAAGAGTCTAAGCCCACGGGTTGGCGCATTGCGTATTTAGTCGTCCGGGACCGGTCTATCAGGAAATTAGAACAGCATCCGGGATCTTTTGAGAGTTTCGAGCCGGTTAAGGGAAAAAGCCTTTTGTATGTTTCGAAACGTCTGGACAGAAAAATCGAATGTTTCTGTCTTGATAAACCGGTTATTTTAAAAAAGGGCATTTGGCACGGCGTGGTGACATTGGGCAAGGAATCCGAAATTAAGATTGCTGAAAATGCAGAAGTGCAGTGTATTTATCGGCTGTTGGATTTTAGCCTGGGGCGGGATTGATTAATTAAAGCTTCCCGAATGCGTTCTCTGGAATAAATATATCTTAACCCTCTAATTTAGGAGGAATTAACCGATGATGATTAATAAAATACCCTACGTAAAGCTTTTAGAGGAAGCCAAGAATGTACCGATCCTGGAGCTGCGTGCCGATGATAATGAAGAGGTTGAGTTTGTTCTAAAGGTGGGCGAATTAGAGAAGCTCGGTACACTGCTGCAAAGTTTCTTTGGAGAACCGGTTAAGCCCAAAGGGCAGGCTCCCAGCAAAGAGGCTGAGGTTTTAACTGAACCCTTTGGCGGGATACGGGATAACCAGACCCTCTACCATACTAAGTATAACGGCCGCTCTTGTTTTGCCATGATATGGCCGTGGGGTGACGGGAAGCTGGCTACGGTTAAGATCTTCCGGGAGAAAAATCCCCTTCTCGACGGAAAATAAGCTTATTTTCTACCGGGCAGGCGCTGTTTATTTCTTGACAAAAAATCTTTTGATGGTATAGTTAGTCTGTAAAAATAAGTAGCAGGTCAGTTTCAGTACAGCTTTCAATGCGGCGATGAAGCCCAAGAAATTCCATCGGCCGCATTTTCTATTAGTCCCGGATTTTTCCTGCCTGCCTAAGGTAGGCTGAGAAAAATCCGCCCGTCAGGGACACATGGTAAAATCTCTGACGAGATTTTACCATGTGGGGCAACCCAAATTTTTAGGTTGCATAAAAAGCGCGGGCGAAAAATCCGGGATTACCTTGCGCAACCGAACAAATCCTGTGCGGATTTGTTCGCGCAACCCCTGCGGGGCAAATTTTGCTGTCGCAAAATTTGGGTTAATGGGCAAATGTTCTCTCCTAAAGAGCCATTTGCCTGCGGATGTTTGGTGTCGAAGATGAAAAAGGCCATTATCTATCTTGAGGACGGTACAATTTTCCAAGGCCGCACCCTCGACACCAAAGGAGAGACTGCAGGCGAGCTTGTCTTTAATACTGCATTAACCGGTTATCAAGAAGTCTTAACTGATCCTTCCTATGCCGGGCAAATTGTGGTCATGACTTATCCCCTGATCGGCAATTACGGCGTCAATGACCAGGATGTTGAATCAAAAAAGATCTGGGTGAAGGGATTTATTGTTAAAGAATTCTGCCGCAAATATTCCAATTACCGCGCCGCCAAAAGCCTCAATCAATATCTTAACGAAAATAATATTATCGGCATTGAAGGTGTCGACACTCGAGCTCTCACTCGTCATCTGAGGGTGTTCGGGGCGATGAAGGGGATGATTTCAACCGAAGATTTTAACCCCGCGAGCCTTAAGAAGAAATTAAAGAAAACCCCCGACATGGAAGGCAGCGATTGGGTTAAAGAGGTGACGACTAAAGAAAAATATATCTGGGGGCCTAAGGAAAATTTCTCTTTTAAAGTAGCGGCACTTGATTGCGGTATTAAATTTAATATCCTGCGCATTTTAGAAGAATTGGGTTGCCAGGTCCATGTCTTTCCGGCGACGGCCTCGGCTCAAGATATCAAAGCCGTTGGTCCCGACGGGCTTTTTCTCTCCAACGGCCCCGGAGACCCGGCGGCCTTGCCCTATGTCACCGATACGGTAAAAAATTTTTTTGGGGTTGTGCCTATCTTCGGGATTTGTTTAGGGCACCAGATCTTAGGGCTAGCCTTAGGCGGAAAAACCTACAAACTAAAATTCGGACATCACGGCGCCAATCATCCGGCCAAAGATTTTCCCCGGTCAAGGATCAGCATTACCTCGCAAAATCACGGCTTTTGTGTTGATGCGGATAGTCTCAACAAGAATGAAGTCGAAATTACACACCGCAATCTTAATGACAACACCGTTGAGGGCCTCCGGCACAAGAAATATCCTTTATTTTCGGTCCAGTATCACCCCGAGGCTGCGCCGGGGCCGCGGGATGCGCAATATTTATTTGAAGGATTTATTGCACTTATGAAAGAACATAAAAAGAAGAAGTAATATGCCGCGACGTAGTGATATAAAAAAGATTTTACTGCTCGGGTCGGGCCCGATAGTCATCGGCCAGGCCTGTGAATTTGATTACTCCGGAACTCAGGCCTGTAAGGCGCTAAAGGAAGAGGGCTTTGAAATTGTCTTGGTCAATTCAAATCCCGCCACCATCATGACCGATCCCGAAATCGCGGATCATACCTACATCGAGCCGTTAACGGCTCATTCCGTTGAGCAGATCATAAAAAAGGAGCGCCCCGACGCTATCCTCCCGACTTTGGGCGGCCAGACGGCTTTAAATATTGCCATGCAGCTTTATGAAAACGGTGTTTTGGAAAAATATAACGTCAAAATGCTCGGTGCTAATTACGAGGTTATTAAAAAGGCCGAGGACCGGAAGTGTTTTAAGGACGCGATTATAAAAATCGGCCTTGAAGTCCCCAAGAGTTCTTTTGCCTACAGCCTCGAAGAAGCCAAGAAGGCGGCTCAGGCACTCGGATTTCCTTTGATTATCCGCCCGAGCTACACCTTAGGCGGCACCGGCGGCGGTATTGCGCACGACATGGAAGAATTCGAACGGATTGCCTCCCTGGGTATTGAGAGCAGTATGATCAAGGAGATTTTGATCGAGGAATCTATCGAAGGCTGGAAGGAATACGAGCTCGAAGTCATGCGCGACAACAAAGATAATGTCGTCATTGTCTGTTCGATTGAAAATCTTGACCCCATGGGAATACATACCGGCGACAGCATCACCGTTGCCCCGGCGCAGACATTAACCGACAGAGAATACCAGACGATGCGCGATGCCTCTCTGGCCATTATCCGCGAGGTGGGGGTCGAGACCGGCGGATCCAACATTCAGTTTGCCGTTGATCCTAAAAACGGCCGCATGGTAGTTATCGAAATGAATCCGCGCGTTTCCCGTTCATCTGCTTTGGCCAGCAAGGCCACGGGATTTCCGATTGCCAAATTCGCTGCGAAACTCGCCGTGGGTTATTCCTTGGATGAGATCCGTAATGATATTACTAAAGAAACTCCGGCCAGTTTTGAACCGACGATTGATTACTGCGTTGTCAAAATTCCGCGGTTTACGTTTGAAAAATTCCCCGAGGCAAAAGATGTTTTAGGCGTTTCGATGAAGTCCGTCGGGGAAACCATGGCCATTGGACGCACGTTTAAAGAGGCATTGCAAAAAGGTTTGCGGGGCCTTGAAATCGGCCACACGGGGTTGGACAATAAACTTAATTACAAAGAAATTCCCGATGAGAAAATACGCCTGCGTTTAAACGAGCCTAATGCCTCGCGGATCTTTTATCTTAAATATGCGCTGCAAAAGGGTTTTAGCCAGGAGGAGATTTTTCAATTAACAAAGATTGACCCCTGGTTTATCGACCAAATCAGCCAGATCCTGGAATTCGAAAATAAATTAATGGCTTTTTACCGCAAGGAGAAGAGATTAAATGAGGAGCTCCTGCGGCAGGCGAAGGAGATGGGTTTTAGCGACGCCCAATTGGCGCAGATGATCAATAGCGACGAGAATGCCATTCGCACGTTACGTAAGACTATGGGGATTGAAGCTACTTTTAAATTGGTCGATACCTGCGCGGCCGAATTCGAAGCGTACACGCCGTATTATTATTCAACGTATGAAACCGAAGACGAGGCCTTGGCCCAGGACGAAAAAATAATCGCCAAGCTAGGGCAAAAGCGTAAGAAGATCATGATCTTAGGCGGCGGACCCAATCGTATCGGCCAGGGAATTGAATTTGATTACTGCTGCTGTCACGCCGCATTCGCCCTTAAAGAGATGGGTTTTGAAACGATCATGGTTAATTCCAACCCTGAAACCGTTTCGACCGATTACGACACATCCGATAAGCTATATTTTGAGCCTCTGACATTCGAAGATGTTATGAATATTGTCGATATCGAAAAACCCGACGGCGTTATCGTGCAATTCGGCGGCCAGACGCCGCTCAATCTGGCGCGGCGATTGCATGAGGCCGGGGTACCGATTATCGGAACGACGGTTCATTCTATCGATCTGGCTGAAGACAGAAAAAAGTTTTCCGCCTTTATCGAAAAAATCGGCATTGCCCAACCCGAAAACGGGTCGGCAAGATCCGTTGATGAGGCGATTGAAATTGCCAATCGGATCGGCTACCCGGTTTTGGCGCGGCCCTCGTATGTCCTTGGCGGCCGCGCCATGCGCATTGTTTACGACAAGGAATCGCTTTTATCTTTCATCGATGAGGCCAAAGAGGTTTCCCAGGGGCACCCTATTTTGATCGATAAATTCATCGAGGATGCCATCGAGATTGACGTGGATGCTATTGCCGATGGTAAAAAGGTCTTTGTCGGCGGGATTATGGAGCATATCGAGAATGCCGGCATCCATTCCGGTGATTCGGCCTGTGTCCTGCCGCCGCATACCTTAAGCGAAGAGCTGGTTGATAAAATAAAAGAATATACTCGCCAAATTGCCTTAGGATTAAAAGTTATCGGGCTTTTAAATATTCAATTTGCCGCCAAGGGAAACAAGATTTATGTCCTGGAGGTTAACCCGCGCGCCTCGCGCACGACTCCCTTTGTCAGCAAGGCAACGGGTGTTCCTTTGGCCAAAATAGCGGCGCAGGTGATGGCCGGAAAAAAGCTGGATGATTTTAAGCTCGTGGAATGTGACGAATTAAAGCATGTTTCGGTCAAGGAATCGGTGCTGCCTTTCTCGAGGTTCTCCGGCGTGGATATTGTCTTGGGCCCTGAAATGAAATCCACCGGTGAGGTCATGGGCATTGATTACAGTTTCGGCGCGGCCTTTGCCAAGTCGCAGATTTCGGCCAACCAGGCTTTACCCAAAGAAGGAAGGGTCTTTGTCAGCGTTAATGATCACGACAAACGCAATGTCGCCTTTCTTGCCAAGCGGCTGGTCGATCTGGGTTTCGGTATCGTGTCGACCAAAGGGACCTCAAGGGTTTTAAAGTCGAGCGGGCTCGATGTCGTGGTGGTCAACAAGCACAGCGACGGCCAAAGCGATTTATTGGCGTACATCCAGAAAGGCGAAATCAAATTGATTATCAACACACCCTCCGGCGAGCGGAGTCAGTCGGATATGCGGGTCATCCGGGCTGCGGCGATTTTGTATAATATCCCCTGCATTACGACGCTTCAAGGGGCGTGGGCGGCTGTTAACGGTATCGATTCTTCATTGCATAAAGAATTCACGGTCAAATCGCTGCAGGAATATTACAGCGAAAATTGTATCGGTTGCGCAGTTTAGATATTTTGTTTTTTAAAAAAGAAAGGGTGTCCTGATGTGCGGTATCGTCGGCGTATCCAATCACAAAGAAGCGGCTAAGATCGCGTTTTTGGGGCTCTATGCACTCCAGCACCGGGGGGAAGAGGCCAGTGGTATTGCCTCGTACGACGGGAAAAACTTTCACTTGAGCAAATCCCAGGGGCTGGTAGCGGACAATTTTAACGAACATACCCTTAAAGGGCTTAAAGGAAAAATTGCTATCGGCCACACGCGGTATTCCACGACAGGCTCAAGCAATCCCAAAAATATCCAACCCTTTTTAGTCACCCACAAGAAAAAACCTATCGCTGTTTCACATAACGGCAACCTTACCAATACCGAAGAATTATACAGACGCCTGGAAGAGGAAGGCTCTATCTTTCAGACGACCATGGATTCAGAACTTGTCATTCACCTTTTGGCCAAGACCAAAAACGGCGACCTTAAAGGATGGCTGATTAATTCCTTGTCGCAGCTTCAGGGGGCATTTTCGCTGGTGCTCTTAATCGGCGATACGCTGGTCGGCGTGCGTGATCCGCAAGGGTTTAGGCCCCTTTGCTTAGGAAAACTCGGCGATGCCTATATCCTGGCCAGCGAAAGCTGTGCCCTTGATTCAATCAAGGCGCAGTTTATACGGGAGATCGCCCCGGGAGAAATTATTCTTTTAAAAGGCGGGCTTGCCGAATCGTTCTTTTTGCCCCATGACCCCAACAAAAATAAATCGTATTGTATCTTCGAGAATATCTATTTCGCGCGCCCCGACAGCAATATTTTTAACGATAATGTCTACCAGGTCAGAAAGCGCCTCGGCGCCGAATTAGCGCGTGAACATCCTGTGCAGGCAGATTTTGTCATGCCCATTCCCGATTCGGGCAATTACGCTGCTTTGGGCTATGCGCAGGAATTGAATCTGCCTTTGGAAATGGGCATTGTGCGCCATCATTATATCGGCCGCACGTTTATTCAACCGACCCAGTTTTTACGGGAGTTTAGTGTCCGCATTAAACTGAATCCCATCGGCCGTGTTCTTGAGGGAAAAAAGATCATTGTCGTCGAGGATTCTATTGTCCGGGGCACGACCAGCCGCAGCCGTATCGAGGAATTGCGTAAGGCCGGCGCCAAAGAAATCCATATGCGCATTAGCTGTCCGCCTATTCGGTTTCCCTGTTTTTACGGAATTGATTTTCCCAGCAGAAAAGAGCTCATCGCATCCAATAAAACCGTTAAAGAGATCGCTGATTTCATCAAAGTCGATTCTCTGGAATATCTAAGTCTGGAGGGGATGCTCAAAGTGGTCAAAGACTCAAAAGATTTTTGTCACGCCTGTTTTAACGGCGAGTACCCGGTCTCGATACCTAAAAACAAAAGCAAATACCTTTTAGAAGGCGGGCAGAAAAAATGAGCAAATTTATTTTTGTGACCGGCGGCGTGGTTTCAAGCCTGGGCAAGGGAATCGCCTCGGCCTCTATCGGAAAATTATTGGAGGCGAGGGGGCTAAAGGTCACCATGATCAAATGTGACCCCTACATTAATGTTGATCCCGGGACCATGAATCCTTTTCAGCACGGCGAGGTTTACGTGACCGACGACGGCGCCGAGACCGATTTGGACTTGGGCCACTATGAGCGGTTCACCAATGCCAAAGTCGGGCGGGACAATAATATTACGACGGGAAAGATTTATTATTCGGTTATTACCAAAGAGCGCCGCGGGGATTATTTAGGCAAGACGGTCCAGATTATTCCCCACATTACCGATGAGATCAAAAAAGATATCAGAAAAATTGCCCATGACCATGATGTGGATGTGACCATTGTGGAGATCGGCGGCACTGTCGGTGACATCGAGAGCCTCCCGTTTTTGGAAGCTATTCGCCAAATGCGCTGGGAATTAGGAACGCATTATGCCCTGAATATCCACGTGACCCTGTTGCCTTTTCTAAAATCGGCCGGTGAACATAAAACAAAACCGACCCAGCATAGCGTGGGGCGCTTAAGAGAAATCGGCATTGTCCCCGATATCTTGCTGTGCCGTACGGAAAAAACCATTACCAAAGAACAAAAAGATAAAATCGCCCTTTTTTGCAGTGTCGATAAAGAGGCGGTTATTGAGGCGATTGACGTTAAATATATTTACGAAGTACCGGTGATGTTCAAGGGAGAGGGGTTGGATGATCTCATTTTGGCAAAGCTTAATATCCGCAGCGAAGATAAGGGCCTGAAGGAATGGAATGATGTTGTGGTCAAGCGAATCAAGGCGCCGTCAAAACAGGTAAAGATTGCGGTTGTAGGAAAATATATTACCCTTCCCGATGCCTACAAATCGATTTATGAAGCCCTCATGCACGGCGGTATTGCTAATGATGCCAGAGTTGTTATTAACAAAGTTGATTCAGAGGATATTGAGGGGGGTGATATTAATAAATTTCTAAAAGACTCACAGGGAATCCTTATCCCCGGCGGATTTGGGACAAGAGGGATTGAGGGGAAAATCAAGGCTGTTCAGTATGCGCGTGAAAATAAAATTCCCTATTTCGGGATTTGCTTGGGGATGCAGGTGGCCACAATAGAATTTGCCCGGAATGTTTGTAGTCTAAAAACCGCAAACTCTACCGAGTTCGACAAAGAAACCAAAGATCCGGTGATAAGCCTTTTAGAGGAACAAAGGCATGTCAAGAACATGGGCGCGACCATGCGCCTGGGGGCGTATCCGTGCAAGTTGATGAAGGGAACTAACAGCTTTTCTGCCTACAAGAAAGAGAGCATCTCCGAACGCCACCGTCACCGCTACGAATTTAACAATAAGTACAAAAAGGAATTTGAGAAGGAAGGGATGGTCTTTTCCGGCGAGAATACCAAAGAGAATTTGGTGGAAATCGTTGAAATTAAAGATCACCCCTGGTTTGTGGGCTGCCAATTTCACCCCGAATTTAAATCCAAGCCTGACCGCGCGCATCCCTTGTTTGCGCAGTTTATCGGGGCAGCGTTGAATCATAAGCCCGCATAGAAGCTAATTAATCCGTATTGAATTCTTAACCGCCTTATGGCATAATAGGAAAAATTATTCTCAGCGAAATGACGCGCGGGTGGCGGAATTGGTATACGCGCACGTTTGAGGGGCGTGTGCCGTAAGGCGTGAGGGTTCAAGTCCCTCCCCGCGCATTCTACTTCGCCCCAATGTTCTTACGTTGGGGCTACGTAGAATAGCTAAAAGAATATATATAACTAAAGGGAATCCTTCGAAGCCAAACGCCGACCGAAGGTCGAGCCATTTGGCGGAGAAGGATCCCTCCCCGCGCATTGATTTCTTAAACAAAAAGGGCGCCCCGCCGAATTTCGGCGGGGCGCCCTTATTGTTTATTTCCGGTAGAACAGCAAAAGAGTATAGGCTATAATAAGGATATTCCAAGAAAGAAAAGAATCCCATGCGCGCCCTATTGACACCTTTTAGAAAGTTCGGCTTAAATAAGTTCTTATTCTGCGCCACGATTGCCGTTATTGCGTGGTATGTCTTGCTATGTCTCGCCCACTATTTCTCCCAGCGCCCTTTATGGAACGATGAGGATTGCGTCTTTAACAGCATAAAGGCATTTAACGCAAAAGATATTTTTACCCGGCCGCTTTTATCACTCCAGGTTTTCCCTCGGGTTTACCTGTTCGCTATCCAGCAGTTTTCGAAGCCGTTCGATTTCCATCTCTTAGCTTTAAGATTCTTTTCTCTTGTCTTTATGCTGGCGGCGTTCCTTGCTTGGATAAAAATTGCCCGTTACGAATTTAAAGATAAACTGCATTACCTTACCTTTATCCTGTCCTGGTCTGCCTCGGCGGTTTTAATTTATTATTCTGCCGAACTAAAACAGTATTCAATGGATGTCCTGGTAGGAGCGCTGTTTTTGCTTTTTCTCTATCATCAGGAGCGGTTGCAAAAAGAATGTCGTTTCTCGGTTCTGGCGCTTATCTTGGTGGCTTTACCGGCTTTAATTATGGTCTCGTATATAACGTTTTTCTTTCTCCTTCTTCCTTTATACAATCTTATTCTTTCTGCCCGGCAGCAAAAAGAGAATCGCCGGTTGCTGCTTTTGATAATTCTGTACGTTTCGTCGGCTGTTATTTTCGGCGCGCTTTCTTACTGTTTTGATGCGCGATTACGGCCCGTCGCTATTTTGACCCAGGAATGGCGCAATCATTTTATTTCGTTTGATTCCCCGCTGGCCTTCTTTAGGAGCCTGTGGGAGGGCATCAACAATCTTTTTGTGCGTTGGTTCGTGGAACGGCCCAAATCCTTAAAGAAGATCGGCATGTTCTTTGTTGCGTTCGGGTTTATCTATTTATTCCGGGGATTTTTCAGCAACATCAAAAAGGAAAAATATTTCTTAAAGTCGCTCAATACGGTGGCGCTGGTTGTCTTTCTGGAATTGCTCATCATGGGGGCGTTAAAGAAATACCCGTTTACGGTTCCGCGCACGTCGCTTTTCTTTTGCCCCGTCGTCCTGTTTTTAACGCTTAAAGGGATTGTGATTTTAGAAAAGCTCAATCCCTACGTTTACAGAATTATTTATGCGCTCTATGCGATTTACCTTATTTATCTTACAATATCTTTAGGCGGTATTACGCTAGCGGGAAAATTGACTTTTCGCCCGATTCTATAAGGGCACAAGCAAAGATGTGCCTAAAAAATATTTATCCAGAGGAAACCCATGACGAAATTGATTAAAGTAAGCGCGAGCATTTTATGTGCTGATTTCTTGAAGTTAGGCGAAGAGATCAAAAAGTGCGAAGACGCCGGTGTCGATTTACTGCATATCGATGTGATGGACGGCCACTTTGTTCCTAACATCACTATCGGAACGGTGATCATCAAGGCCATACGCCCCTTGACAAAACTCCCCATTGAGGCGCATTTGATGATAGAAAATCCGCGCGGCTATATTGATTCTTTTATTGAAGCCGGCGCGGATATCATCAAGATACAGGCGGAATGTTACGCTCCGGCAGGAGGCCGGCCTCCGAAATTAGGCGTCCCCAGGCGGGTTAAGGTTATCGATATTTCAAAAGCCAAAGCGGATATTAAGAAAATACGGCAAAGAGGAAAACGAGCGTTTATGGTGCTTAATCCCGCAACACCTTTATGCATCCAGCCCCTTTTAAATATCTTAGACGGAGTCCTGATTATGTCGGTCAATCCCGGTTTTGCCGGGCAAAAATTTATGCCCGGCGTATTACCGAAGTTGGCCGCTTTAAGAGAAATCTATAAAGGCGATATTGAAATTGACGGCGGTATTAATGAGTCCACTGCCCCCGCGGCGGTTAAAGCCGGTGCCAATATCCTGGCCACGGCCAGTTATTTTTTCGGAGCTAAGAATCCCGGGGAAGTTGTACGGTATCTAAAAAACCTGGGAAGAAAATAGTACAAGGCCTCCCTGGGGGCGTGCTTTTGTTTGGCAAACGCCTTAGGCGTGTGTTATATATTAATTAGAGAGGTAAGCCCCGTTAGAGAACTTTGTTCCCTAACGGCCTGAGCCGATCTCGTTAGAAAATTATTTTCTAATTGGGTTAAAATCGGCAGCTTTTTCTAACAGGGTAAAATATTAAGAATGCATAAGGGATATCAAGAAAATAGCAAAGCCCAGGCCACCATCGAATATATGCTTCTGTTCGTTATGGTGGCGGTCATTGTTTTCTTTGGCTTTAAGAATCTTTTGCCCAAGGCGACGGTGTCTTCGGGTGCTTATTTTAATCAAGCCTCCGGGGCCATTATGGGTGACCCGCCGCCGTTGTTCCCGGCGGTCGGTACGAAAATTGTACCCGCGAATTGTGAGTGGACAGGTCAGTGGGACGAAGACCAGGAGTCTTCCGGAGGCGTGTGGAACTATTATTGTTATCAGCGAAATCCTTCGCGGCCTTTTCTGTGCGGCCGGGCACACTATGGGGACCAGGATGACCCTACACAGCACTACTGTTGCGGGTCCAGTCCTAATCGCACAGCCGCAGATCTTATTAATATTACAGAGCTTGTCTGTGACGATGAATCAGAGTGTGGTACTAGGATTTGTCCCTCCAACAGTCCTTTTATGGTCGGTCGTCGTCATCGAGGCGATGAAAATGATAAAACAGTTTATGCCTGTGCCGGGGCGAATGATGCCAGCGGAGCCCCTTTTTGTATGAACGGCCCCCAAAACAACTGTACCTGGGAAGGGGGCAACAGTGAAAGCGATGAAGGCGGATGGGGAGATCCTCACCGTTGCCCTGACGCAAGGCCGTTTCTTCACGGCAGATATCATTGGCCGCATGACGTGGATGGCTGTGGCCAAGACAATGGGGACGAAAATGCCTGCACGCAATATTTATGTTGTAATGCCATCAGTTATCCGGAATACAACAATTGTGTTGGACTGATAGCTTGCGCCGACAGGTCTTTCGTTGATTGCTGCGGGGACGAACTTTGTTCAACATCTTATGAGTGGGAGAGGCGTGGTGGGTTTGGAGGATATCATTGGACGGCGGTTTATCAAGGTTGTATAGACCGTCCGGCAGGCTACGGAGAATGCCGATATGAGACACATCCACCTTGCTCGACAGTGAACGAGGATGAATGCTGTGACGTCGGTGACTATTGTTCCAGGAGCTATATTGTACATCCGCCGGTAGAGTATCTGGGATGCATTGATCGTCCTGCGGGCGAAGGCTGTAACATATATGACGTATCGGCTCTCGCTTGTGACGATCGATTGACCGAGGCATGGTGCTGTGCTGACGGTAACTGTCATTGGGAACATGGTATGTGGGGCAATCCGGGTCATTGCGAGACCCCGTCACCGGCAAATCCCGCATGCAATGAGTAGAAGGAAGGGGCTTTATTGTCTTTTTCTTTTGTCCCGCACGTAGACGCTTCCCTCTAAACTTTTGGCGTATTTCTTTAATTCCGCGCCGATTTCTCCTATTTGGGCAAGGTGGGTGATTTTCTGGACGGTATTGCTGACGATACCGATGGAGATAGAGAGAAAGCCGATTTTTATTTCGTTACCCTGCCGGTCTTTGGTGACAATAAACTTATTTTTCCTGTCTTCTTCGCTGTAAAAAAGAGGGCTGATTTTATCAAATTCATCGATCACCCCCTGAGATATCCCGTCCGCCTCGCCGTCAACGCAGACAAACACAAAATCATCGCCGCCGATATGCCCCAAGAAAGCATCAATGCTGCCTTTATCGCGTACGGCCTTGATTAAAACCCTGGCCGTTTGCCGGATAACCTCATCGCCGCGCTCAAAACCGTATTTGTCGTTATAGGCTTTAAATTTATCCAAATCCGCGTAGCCGACAGCGAAAGGCTGGTTGCTGTCAATGCGTCGCTGCAGTTCGTCCATAATCGAAACATTGCCGGGTAAATGGGTTAGGGGATTGGCATCCAGGCTGCGTTCGGTGCGCCGTAAAATCATCTTTATCCGTGCCAGAAGCTCCTGGGGCTCGAAGGGTTTGACAATATAGTCGTCGGCTCCGGCGTTAATACCGCCGACTTTATCCTCGACTTCGCCTTTTCCGGTCAGCATAATGATGGGGATATGCTGCAGGAGAATATCTTTTTTAACTGCCTGGCAAAATTGACGGCCGTCCATGACCGGCATTTTATAATCGCAGATAATTAAATCCGGCGGTTTTCCTAAAAGAAGCTGCAGGCCTTCCTGGCCGTTCGCGGCTTGTACGACTTCATAGTGGTCGGATAATGTCAGCGACAGGACGTCGCGTATATCCGGGTCATCGTCAATCGTTAGGATTTTTTCTTTTCGCATAAGATTGTTTGTATTTCCTCAATGAGTTCACGGGGTTCAAAAGGTTTCGCCAGAAACCGCACCACGCCCATCTGAGTTCCCTTTTCTTTGTCGTTGTCGGAAATGTTCGCTCCTGATAAAACCACAATCGGAGCCGACCAGGCTTGCTGGTTTTGATTAAGAATATTGATGACCTCAAATCCGTCGGGGGCGGGCATGCGGATATCCAGAATGATTAAATCGGGTTTTTCCTGGTTGGCCTTTTCAATAGCCTCGGTGCCGTTAAATGCCTCAAGCGTAATAAAGCCGCGGTCGCGCAGCTGATGAGAAATAATGTTGACGACATCCGGCTCATCATCGACGACCAGGATCTTTTTTACGGCTTTTGTTTCTTTGGAATCAGTGAGGATCCTTTTTACGTTACTGATGAGCTCCTCTTTCTCAAACGGCTTGGCGACGTAACCCATCGCCGAGATTTTCTGTATTTTAGGGTCTTTGGCAATTACGGATATGATCAAAATCGGGATAGAGGCGGTTGCGGGATCCATTTTTAAAAGGCCGATAGCCGCGGGGCCGTCAACTTTAGGAAGCTTCATATCCATGGTAATCAGGTCAGGCTTTTCATTCTTGGCCAGGTTAACGATGTCGCAGGCATCAGGGGCGCTGGCAACCAAAAAGCCTTCTTCTTCGAGATAAAAAGAAATAATCTCGCGGATATCCGCGTCATCTTCAATCACTAAAATCTTTTTATCAGCCATCTTAACTTTAAGCCTTTTGCGATTTTAAGGGAAGCGTAAAGTGAAACGTTGTCCCTGTGCCGGCTTTACTGGTTACCCAGATTCTCCCTCCGTGGGCCTCGAGGATTTTTTTAACCAATACCAGCCCTAATCCGGTGCCTTTGACTACCTGATTCACCTCGTTGTCGACTCGGTAAAATTCGCTAAAGAGTTTCGGCAGTTCGTTCTCACTGATTCCTATCCCCGTATCGATGATTTGAAATAAGGCATTGTCTTTGTCCATTTGTGCATTGACTTTAATCGTGCCGTTTTGAGGGGTAAATTTAACGGCATTACTTAAGAGATTGATAAAGACCCTCTCGATTTGGGTGCTATCGACTAAGAGAGAAGGTATCTTCTGGTCGACACGCGTTTCAAACTGGATATTTTTATCTTTCATCTGCGGCGCCAGGAGATCCCGTATGCTCTCGATTAAAGTGACGATGTTGTGCTCTTCCAATTTCATCTCGACGCGGCCGGATTCGATTCGGGATATGTCGAGAAGGTCGTTAATCAATTTGACCAGATTGTCGGAGTGTTTATTGATTTTCTCCAGGCGTTCCTTGACCGCTGTGGGAATATCACCGACTTTTCCCGTTATTAAAATAGAAGCATATCCCTTGATGGAAGTCAAGGGGGTGCGCAGTTCGTGAGAAACGGCCGAAACGAAATCGGATTTTGCCTTGCTGATCTCCTGGACCTTTTCTAGGGCCAAGGCGAGCTCTCTGGTCCTGTCCTGTATTTTGGATTCGAGCTCCTGGCGGGAGCGGTAAACCTGTTCAAAGAGATTGGCATTTTCAAGGGCCTGCCCGATTTGGTTAGAAAGGATAGAAATCAAATCCTCATCGCCCTCGGTAACGGGCATGTTTTCGGCTTGATTACCGACGAAGAATATGCCGATTAGCCCGTCCTGGGTCAGGATGGGGCTTAAGACAAAATGCCCCAATCCCAAAAGTTGTGTTATTTTTTCTCTTTTTTGTTTGGGGGCGTTTAATGACGAGATGGTGCGGCCCTCCAAGAGCAGGGTGCTTAAACTATGGTCTTTGACCAGACGAGAAAGGATTTCACTGACGGTTTCTTTGGAGAATCCAACCTCAATCCGGGCGTGGGCTTCTTTTTCTTTGTCGAACATCAAAACCAGAATTTTCTCAAAACCCAGTTCGCTAACGATGGCCTTACTCAGGCGTCTGAATATTTCTTCGGCATCGAGGGTGGTGCTAATGAGCCGCGAAATCCGGTCGAGGGCATTAAGACTGTTAAGCCGTTTTTCGAGTTCTTCTTGTGTTTTGTTGAGCTCCAGGTCGGTTTTGACGATTAACTTTGCCTGCTCATCCAAACTGTTAAACGAGTGACGCAGTTTATCGACGGCGGTCTTAAGCCTTTTAACCTGCTCCATCTTTAATATGGCAAGAAAAGCGAGGGCGACTATGATGGTAAGGATGACAATGCCCAGCATCACCCAGAAGGAGTCGATGCTGAATTCACCTGTTATTTTAGGAATCGTGTTCATGTGCGAGGATCCTTCGTCTAACCGCAATACCTTGGTGCATGTTTTCCAGCATTAGTATAGCTTAACTTTGGATGTGCTGTCAGCAGTGGTTTTAAGTATTTTGCCCCGCCCCACCCGAGGGGGCGCCGGAACCGACGGAAAAGGTTTTATGCAAGCGCCAGGATGACAATGTTTCCGTTTTGAATATGCGCTTCACCGCCCGACTCTAGCGTTTTCAAAGGGGCAATTTCCCCGTAAGAGCACATGCCGATTAAAGGCACATCCAACCCCAAGACATCCCGTACAATCTGGATTTCTTGTATCGTTTCCCTGCCCAGAAGTTTTTGACGTGCCATAGATTCAAAAATAATGACGACTTTAGGTTTAACGCCTGCAAGGGCGTCTCGGGCCTGGGAAGCGGCATTATAAGCGGCCTGTTTGCAAAAATCTTTCTTGCCGATCATGACGTGAATCTCCGCCTCCTTGGGAACATCGCCCTGGCAAATGATATTGCCGTTGTCGGGCATGCCGATGGGGGCGAGCAAAATATAGTCTTCTCCGGTTTTCTGGCTACGGATACCTAAGGGATAAAGAAAGCTAAGGGCAGCCGGTTGATTGGAAGAAAATCCTTTTAAGTCCTGGTTAAAATATTCCGCATAAATGCCGGAGGCTTTCTTCCCGTCGATCGTTTTGATGATATTATTTTCGGTGTTATCCGCTAAGCGGGGTTTTCCCAAAGGGCGCCAGCCATGGTCACTGCCGATGCCGATACGAGCCGCCCCGCCCAAAAGGAGGGCGGTTGCCGTATGATTGAAAGCCTTGTCTTTAAAGTACTGGCGTGTTTCTTTAAAAGAAAAATTATCGCTGCTTCCTGCTCCTATGACCGGAAAGGCTTTTCCTAGGATTTCTTGAGCGCCTCGAATGAGAGGGGAATTATTTTTTAATAACCCGTCAAAAAGAAGAATAAACGTTTGGCGCCGGTGTTCCCCAAAATCCATAACCGCGTTTCGGGCCAAGTCCGTTCCGGCGGCCCAGGCGTTGGTTGCGTTGATCTCGTGGACGACGGCTGCGCCGAACCGGATTTCGTCCGAACTTAAAGCCAAGACTGCGACCCCGCGCTTTTCCAGGCCCTGGGCGAGGATAATGCCTCCGGTTGAGCAGCCGATTGCCCTGGGGTTTCCCAGGGACTGGTTGATAATTGGCAGGATTTCCTGGGGATTGTAGTGGGTACTGGCGAAGATGACGGCTATCTCGGCGGCGGGCTGTTTTAGCTGAGTTTTTGCCAGGTACGAGGCCTCGCGCGCCGCCGCGGCCGTGTTTTTCTCTCTGCTAAAACCGACACCGATATGAGTAGCCATGTTTTGAGGAAAAGTTATTTCTTAAAAGGACCTTCCGTCCGGGCAATCCCTGTCTAAGAATTCAAAATACAAATTATTCTATCATAATTTCAATAAGCCATCAGGGAAATTGTTGTATAATTTTGGGCAAAATGCTATAATTGAGCCCCACGTAAACAAAATACGCTTATGACGCTGGGCGCCCCCGCCTTCTGGCGGGGGCGCCCAGGTATTATTTCGCAAAGTTTGGCCCCATCGTAAGTGAGGGCATGATTTATGGAGTCCGAAGGACGACATAAATCAAAGCCCGAACTCATCCTGAGACGCGAAGCGGCGAAGGATCCGATCGCCATGAACAGAATCTGGCATGTGTACATACTTGAGTGTGCTGATGGTAAACTTTATGTTGGTATTGCTTTAGATGTTCAAAAAAGATTTAAAGTGCATAACCAGGGACTCGCTTGCCGGTTTACAAAATTCCGTCATCCAGTCCAATTGTTGTATAGTGAGCCGCAGATTGATTATCGTTCTGCCCGTAAGCGAGAAAAGGAATTGAAGGGATTTTCAAGAAGCAAAAAAATAACTTTGATTTCTAGAAATTTGAAATAAGGCTCTTCGACAGTGATTTTGCGTAAGCAAAATCATCCTGAGCGCAGCGAAGGATCTATAGAAGATTTAAGGTTTTTCAGCGGCTAAAATCCTCCTCTTTGTCGGATTTCTTAACGCCGCTTCAAAACCAATTTTGTTTCACAAAATTGGCCCCATCGTCTAGCCTGGTTTAGGACAAATGGTTCTCAGCCATTAGACACCGGTTCAAATCCGGTTGGGGCTACCAAATATCTGCGATTTGCCCGCTCTTTCTGGTTTCATTCTCCCGCGCGTAATCGCGTCAAAATCACGAAAACGATTTTGACGCACGCGCGGGACTGCGTCGGGCAGCGCACTTGCGTTTGCTAACGCTCCGCAAGTGCGGCCCTCCTTGAAATCCGGTTGGGGCTATTTTTTCATACCGGTTCCCGCCACGCCAGTTGGCGTGGCGAGGCTCGTCCCGCCTCTGGCGGGACGGCAAATCCGCTTAAGGTTGTTAATTTTCCGGTTCTCCGTCAACTGTTATTGTCGAGCATTTTTTGAGTGAATTTACCCCCCAAAAAGAATTAATCCTTATCAGCCCTTCGGGCGGCCACTGGTTTATCCGCCTGGTCTTCTTATTCTTTACCAAGAAAGATATTCCCCTGTCTTTGGTCATTCTCTCGGCCTTAACTCCCCGGCACTACAAAATAAAGATTTTTAACCAGAAATTGTTTTGGTTTAAGAAAGATTTTCCCTCTGAGGCGTTGGTGGGTATTACCTGCCTAACCTCTAATGCCCCGGCGGGTTACCGGCTGGCCCGGCGTTTTAAACAGGCGGGCTGCCGTGTGGTCATGGGTGGGCCGCATGTCGGCGCCCTGCCCCAGGAGGCATTGCAATATTGCGACAGCGTTGTCGTCGGAGAGGCAGAATCGGTGTGGGGAGAAGTTGTCAAAGATTTTGAAAATAATTCCCTACAAAAGATATACCGCGGGCAGCCCCTGGAAGATTTCTTTTCTCCGGTTTTTGAATATTGTATGGGGCTCGATGACGCGATGCTCAAAAGATTAAGAATCTCTACCAGCCGGGGCTGCAAGTACCGATGTGAATTTTGTTCCCATCGCAATCTCTGGCCCCGCTATTTAAAGATAGGGCAGACTATTCCCCTGATTAAAAGAATGAAACAAACCGCCCCCGGGGTTTCTTTCTTTGAGGAGCCCTCGGCCGCACCGATTAATTTTGAAGACGACAACATTTTCTCCGATCCCGCTTATGCCAAGAAACTTTTTCAAGCCCTGATTCCCCTAAAAATCGAATGGGGATCCCAGGCGTCCGTCGATATCGCTTTTGACGAAGAGGCGCTGGACCTTGCCCGTCAAAGCGGCTGCAAACAGATTTTTATCGGCTTTGAAACTATCCATCCGCAAAATCTCCCCAAGGCCTCGGCGAACAAAATTGTTTCTGTCGAGGATTATCTTCAAGGTATCCGGAATATAAGAGCCCGCAAAATCAATGTCATCGGGGCGTTTATTCTCGGTTTTGACGATTATACGCACAAGGATTATTTTAAAATGCTCTTATTCCTGATGCGCAGCTTTGTGCGGGGCAGGTTATTCTGGATTTCTCTGACGATTTTGACCCCCTATCCGGGGTCGCAGCTTTTTGAGCGGCTCAAGAAAGAGGGCAGAATTAAAACCGTTCGCTGGGATAAATATGATGCCCTGTTTCATGTTGTTTTTAAGCCCAAGAACATGTCCGCGTTTTCTTTGATGATGTGGTACAGTATGATCAGGGTCTTTTCGGTGCCATTTTCTTCGCTGGGGGTCATGGTGATCGCCATTTGCTTCCTACTTCCTTTGGCGATTTGGTTTCTAATCGCTTTGGTTCTTTCGCGGCCTTTTTAGAATCAAATAAAGATTTACTAAGAAAATATCTTTTTTGCCTTTCAATTCATATGGGTTTAAGAATAATACCGGCGATGATGACGCGAAAAATGGATGAAAGATGTGGTTGAATTTTCTTTGGGTTATTGTACAATGAGGACTTCAATCAACAGAGTAAAAGCATCGGAATAAAACCTCTTCTTTTTGGTCTTTAAACATTTCTTTCCTAAAGTGAAAAAACGACGATATTTTCTGATTATTTTCTTGTGCATCATGAGCATTTCTTTTATTTGCTCCCCGGCCCAGGCCGCGAAAAAGAAAAAGAGCCGGCGGTATGCCGTTTCTGCCAAGTCGGCGATTCTGATGAACAGCACAAATTCAAAGCAACTGTTCGGCAAGAATATTCATCGGGCCGTTCTTCCTGCCAGCACCGTTAAGGTGATGACCGCACTTTTGGTGCTCGAAAAATTACCGCTAGACAGAGTGATCACCATCGGCAATCAGGCGGACACCGTCCAGCCCAGCAAGGTTAATCTAAAACCCGGAGAACATTACACGGTGGAGGACTTGTTATACGCAGCCCTGATGATGTCCGCGAATGATGCGGCGGTTGTGTTGGCTGAAACGGTTGCAGGCTCGGAGGCGGAATTTATTAAATTAATGAACCAGCGTGCCCGGAAATTGGGGGCCAAGCATACGAGATTTGCCAATGCCCATGGCCTGCCGACCAAGAGAGAGCAGCATACAACCGCTTATGACATGTATCTCATTTTTCGCCAGGCGTTAAAACATCCTTTTTTCAAGGACGCGATGGTTTTACGATATAAAACAATCTCCTCTCAGGAAGGCAGAAAGATTTTTCTTAAGAATCACAACAAGCTGCTCTGGAAGGCCTGGAAAAATCCCGCGTACGGAAAAACCGGTTATACCCGCAAGGCCATGTCTTGTTTTGTCGGGTTTGTTAACAGAGGGGGAGAGACCCTTATTGTTGCTGTTTTTGGCTGCAGCCGGCGATGGGACGATATCCGTTATATTACGGCAAAATACGGTCGGGTGAGGCAATAAGCTCTGACGGTTCCCGGCAGGAGTCGGACTTAAATTGATTAATTGAAAAGAATCCTATTTTAGGATAGAATAATTTTACCTAAAATAGAGGAATTATATGGAATATGATTTCAAAAAGGCAGTGGCATTTGGCTTGTGTATCCTCGGACTTTTGATCTTTTACGGGGTCTTGACAACTAAGCTTGACGTGATGGCCGATCAGGTCAGGGCGAATGTTGAGACGATTTCTTCTAAATCAGACTGGGAAAATCTTTTGTACAAGAAAGCCGTTATTGAAGCTTCCCGAAACAAGCAACCCGAAACGGATAATGATCAAACCCTGAAAGAAGACCTGGAGTAAGGACTGATGAAAACCGAACGCCGCAAAAACCCCAGATTTGAGTGCCCGCCTTCGAGAGATTTCCTCATGGAAGCCGACGGGTCGCATGCATCGGCGATGATGGAGAATTTTAGTCGCAGCGGCTTAGGGCTTGAGAGTCTAAAGCCTTTGGAAGACGGCGCCGAGTATAAATTCAAGATTAGGCTGTCCGAGCAGGCGCAGGACCATGCCCTTGTCCCATGTGAGGTGCGCATCGTGTGGGTAAACGCCAAGGATAACCAGCAGGGATATGTCTGCGGGGCACAGATTACGCACATGGCACCTTCCGATAAGACCGATATCTTGGATATTCTCTATGAAGACTGGAAGCGCAAGGCTGTTAGTGTTTAACCACAGACCAAAAAACCTGTTTAGGAAAGAGGAGACCGCATGAATAGTAGAATTATGTCACTCGCCCTTCTGATAGCCGCGAGCGGAGTCCTGGTGACCTCGCTTGTGTCTGCTAAAAAAATGGCCCAGGTGACTTTAGCCCCTCAGGTTTCGGAAATTATCAGCAACCAGAGGGCTATGGAGAAAAAGTTGGCTGCCATTGAAAGCAAATTAACCTCACTCCAGGCAGGCATTCGGGCCGGCGCCGGGCGTTTTGGCAACATGCCGCCAACCGCGGCTCAGCCTCCGGCAGAAGACCCGGATAAGGTCTATACCATTAACCAGGGCAGTTCATTGATCAAGGGTAATGAGAATGCCCGCGTGACGATTGTGGAATTTTCGGATTTCCAGTGTCCGTATTCCCAGAAGTTTCACTCTCTCATCGGAGAAGTTCTTAAAAGCTATCCGAATGACGTCAAATTTATCTTTAAGAATTTTCCCTTGCCGTTTCATTCGCAGGCTAAGCCGGCGGCAAAGGCTTCGTTAGCGGCCCGCGAACAGGGAAAATATTGGGAAATGGTTGAGGCATTATTTAAAGCAGGGCAGGAGGCAAGCGCCAGACCGCCCGCCCCCGGCGGCGAAGTGCCGTCGGAGCCGCAGGCCGACAGTATACCGGCAGGCTTAAGCGAAGAGAAATTCAAAGAGCTTGCCAAGAATATCGGCCTTGATGTTGACAAGTTTATGAGCGACTACAAAGAAAAAGATGCCGAATGGGAAAAGCTGATTGCAGAAGATATGGATGCTGTCCGCGCGGCGGAAGTCCGCGGGACGCCGACATTCTTCTTGAACGGTAAGAAAACCAGGGCGCGGGATTTGGATTCTTTTAAAGCCGAAATAGACAAAATCCTGGGAGGCCCCGGAGGAAAATAGTTTTTTCGCACAAGGCGCATTCAACACGTTTTAAAATCATAGTTTAAGGGAGGAATCATGACTCGATTAGGCGGTTTAACACATAAGCATTATAAAGAAACACACGGAATTAAAGTCGCGGGAGGCCAGCATGTTAAGTCAGGGACGATCCTGACCCGGGAAGGAGACCGATGGAAGCCGGGGCTTAATGTTTTAGGCCGCATTCTTCTGACGGCTGCCTGTGACGGAGAAGTGTACTTTACCAGGAAGATGGGCAAGTACAAAAGATCAATTACGCTTGTTAATATACGGCCCGAAGCACAGAAGGCCAAAAAGTAACTTAAAAGGTCGCCCTATGTGCGGTATCGTCGGCTATGTCGGCAATAAAGAGGCCGTTGGCATTCTTATTGAAGGCCTTAAAAGACTGGAATATCGCGGTTACGATTCGAGCGGTATCGGTGTTATTTCTTCCGATGACGGCTCTATCGAGTTGCGTAAGACCCAAGGCAAGATTCAAAACCTTCTTGAGCTTATCAAAGGACGCCCCTTAAAGAAAAGCCAATTAGGCATTTCTCATACCCGCTGGGCGACTCACGGCGAACCCAATCGCGTTAATGCCCATCCGCATAGCGACTGCAAGAAACAAATCCTCGTTGTCCATAACGGTATCATCGAAAATTATCAGGCCCTTAAAGATAAATTAAAATCCCGCGGCCATACCTTTGTATCCCAAACGGACACGGAGGTGGTGGCGCATTTAATTGAGGAGTGCGACAAGGGGGATTTCTTGGAAGCGGTGCGCCTTACGATCAAGCAGCTCAAGGGGTCATTTGCCTTAGGGGTCATCAGCAGGCGTTATCCCGGAATGCTCGTGGCCGCCCGTATCGGCTCGCCGCTTATTATCGGGGTGGGGAAAAATGAGAATTTTATCGCTTCCGATGTCCCTGCTATTTTAGACCGCACCAAAAGAGTGATTTATCTTCAGGACGGACAAATCGCCGCCCTGGAGTCCGGCCGGATCAAGATCGTTGATTTTCAAGGAAAGAAAATTAAGCCCAAAGTGGATATTGTTTCTTTTAAGATCGGCTCTGCCGAAAAGCAGGGATTCGATCATTTTATGCTTAAAGAAATTCACGAGCAACCCAAAGTCTTAGAGCAAATGCTTTCGACCCGTATCAGAGGAAACAGAATTAACCTTGACGGGATTCGGTTGAACGAGAAACAAATAAAGAAAATCAGCAAGGTTATTGTTGTTGCCTGCGGGACAGCCTATCATGCGGGGATGGTCGGTAAATATATTATTGAACAGCTGGCCGGAGTCCCGGTTGAAACGGATCTATCCAGCGAATTCCGTTACCGGCATCCGATTGTCGACAGCAAAACTTTGATTATCGCCATAAGCCAGTCGGGCGAAACCGCGGACACGCTGGCGGCGGTGAAAGAGGCCAAGTTAAAAGGGGCCAAGGTGATTTCTATCTGTAATGTCGTCGGCTCCTCTTTGGTGAGGGAATCAGACGGAGTTTTGTATACGCATGCCGGACCCGAAATCGGCGTGGCCTCCACCAAGGCGTATACGGCTCAGCTGTGCATGCTGTACCTGCTTGCTGTTAAGCTGGGAGAGATTAAAAATACGCTTTCTTCCGCCATAAGAGCGAAGGTCATTAAAAATTTAAGGCATGTTCCGCATCTTTTGACGGATATCTTGAAGGCAAAAAGCGCCGTTGCCAAAGTAGCGCGGGCACATTCACATTTTGGATGTTTCTTATTCTTGGGGCGCAACATCAATTATCCTTCGGCGCTGGAGGGGGCGCTGAAGTTAAAAGAGATTTCCTATATCCCGGCAGAAGGGTATGCGGCCGGCGAGATGAAACACGGGCCCATTGCGCTAATCGACGAATACCGTGCTGTGGTTTGCATTGTGCCGGAATCTGATATTTACGAAAAGATGATCTCCAATATCCAGGAGATCCGCTCCCGAAAAGGGCGGATCATCGCTATCGCAACTTCGGGTGATAAGGAGATCACGCGCCATGTTCATGAGGTCATTTATATTCCGTCCGCTTATAAACTTCTTACACCTTTATTGGCTGCTCTGCCTTTGCAGTTGTTGGCCTATTATATTTCCGTCAAGCGCGGATGTGACGTGGACCAGCCCAGGAATTTGGCGAAGAGCGTGACCGTAGAATAGCTATCAGCCCTCAGCCTTCAGCAGTTATTAGCTGAAAGCTGCTGAGAGCTGATGACTGATAGCTGAAAGCTAATGATGCTTTACATCGTCTCCACTCCCATCGGCAACTTAAAAGATATTACTCTGCGTGCCCTAGAAATTCTCAAAGAAGCCGATTTAATTGCCGCGGAAGATACCCGCCACACAAAAATCCTGCTCGACCATTATCAGATTACAACGCCGACAACGAGTTATTTTGAGCATAATCAATTAAAGAAGGGCGATTTTTTGCTCTCGAAGTTAAAGGAGGGGCAAAAAATCGCCCTGGTCACCGACGCCGGTACACCCGGCATCAGCGATCCCGGCTATCAGTTGATTCGTCTCGCGCGCGAAAATGATATTCCGGTAACGGTCATCCCGGGTCCGACGGCTTTAATAGCGGCGTTGTCGCTTTCGGGCTTGCCGGCACACAACTTTATTTTTGAAGGATTTTTGCCGGTTAAATCAGGTGCCCGGCGCAAGAAATTGGAAGAAATAAAGGCCGAAAAAAGAACGGTGATTTTCTACGAATCCCCGCACAGGCTTTTAAAGGCCCTTGAAGACATTAAAGAAGTTCTCGATAATCCGCAAGTTGTTGTGGCTAGGGAGATTACGAAGAAATTCGAGGAACTAAAGAAAACTTCCGCTACTGACCTTATCCAGCATTTCTCCAAAACCACCCCCAAGGGCGAGCTTGTACTGCTTTTGAATCTCGCTGATAAGAATAAATAATTTAAGCCGCCCCCACCGTTTTGTTTTGTAAAGTGGTGGGGGCGATCCTCACCCCGCCGTCCAATATCTCGCGTGACAAAAATCGGGGCGGGAAACCGTTTCCTCCAAACCGCCCCAAACCCCTTGAATACCGGTTTTTCCGTGTTATCTTTTAATTACAGATAAGAAGATGTAACACGAAAAGGTTTTCGGCGCCCCGCTAAAGGCGGGGCGCCGGATGCAAAGCCACGGGCCTTGAAGTGTTCGATTGTCAGATTTCCTTTTTCAAGGTAAGCCGGGTTGCCGAATGTTACATACAAAGAACATTGGGCGACTCGGCTTATTTCTTGGGAGGGGGATAAGTGATAAAAGAGTTTCGCACCGCTTTATTTATTATTTAAAGATCAAAAACCATCGCCTGGTTAAGCGATGGTTTTTTGTTTGTAGGGGCTACGGCTCCGGAAACGTAAGACATTAAAAGGAAGAGGGAGATAAACGTGGCCAGAGAGTTATATCGTCGCCGTGTTGATAATACGAATAAAATTAATCATCGCCTTACGGGCGATTACGTCTTTATTGTAGAAAATTCCCAGACACCCAGTCCTGCTAAGTTTCAAAAAGTCTCACCTCTCGATTCCGGGCACAGAGTGTCTGATAATATAGAATTTTTTGATTGCCGAGGCACCGCCTCGTTTATATATAAATTATGATTACCGGAAAAATATATTCTTAAAACAGGGGGGGGAGATGAAAAAAACGATACTAAATCTATTTTTTGTTGTTATTTTCGTCATTACGCTAAGTAGCACGGGATTTGCAGGAACACTTTTGGTTCCTGAGCAATACCCGGAAATTCAAGACGCGATAGAAAGCGCATCGGACGGAGATTTGATATTGGTTTCTCCCGGAACATACCAACCAATCAATTTCCTCGGCAAGGCTGTTCAGGTAAGAAGTTTAGACGGTCCGGATGTGACCATTATCGATGGTAACAACGCTACTACTGTTGTTGTCTTTGAAAATGGCGAGCCTGCAGATGCTATTCTTGAAGGGTTTACTATCACAAATGGTTTTGCCGGATCAACCTTTAGGGGTGGCGGTATTCACTGTGCATACCTAGCTCAACCTACGATAAGAAATAATATCATTATCAACAATCACGCTATCGATGGAGGAGGCATCTTTTGTTATATTAGCGGATTTCCAGTAATTACGAAGAATATTATTACTAGTAATACTGCAGAATATTTGGGGGGCGGAATAGGACTTGCTGCCGGTGATTCTGACCATGTCCCCACAGTAACGAACAATATCATTATCAGAAATGAAGCAGAAAATGGTGGGGGTATAGGCACCCACACTCCGGTTAATGTTGTCAATAATACCATAGCAAACAACACGGCTTTTCGCGGAGGCGGGGTTTTCTCTTGGAATAGCATGATGACAATTAAAAATACAATTATATGGGGAAATCATGCTGACTACTACAGCAGTATATACAATTACCATAATTCAGCACCTGACATAACAGTCAACTATAGCAATGTTGAAGGGGGCTGGATTTGGGATGAGAATAATATTGACGCCGATCCACTTTTTGTCAATCCCGAGAACAATAATTTTCACCTGCAAAATTACGTATCACCATGCATTGACAAAGGTGACCCGGCGGATGATTATTCCCAAGAGCCGTTCTATAATGGACGACGTATCAATATCGGGGCGTATGGCAATACGCCTGAAGCAGCTAAATCGCGCAAACCAAGACCGCACTTGCCGAATATCATGGAATCAAACGGAGGTGACCGGTAGGGTTCAGGGATGAAAGACAGGGGCCGCGGGCTTGTCCTGATTTATTCTAAATAGCCCCTAAGGAATTTCTCCTTGACAACCCGAAAGGAGGGTGTTATATTCTGAACAATCATTAACCTTTAAGCCGACCCTGTGAGGTTGGCAAGGAGCAAGAATGAAGTTATTAGAAGAAAATTTCAGGGGCTCATTTTGGCGGGAACGCCAAAATGAGCCCTTTATTTTTTCCATATTCCGTAAAACTACCTCAAAAGGAATCCGATGAATAACCAAGCAAAAATTATGGACGCTGAAGCCATCCGCCGGGCGGTATTGCGTGTTGCCCACGAGATCCTGGAGAAAAACAAAGGGACCGATAACCTTTGCCTGGTCGGTATCCGTAATCGCGGCGCTTTCTTGGCCGAACGGCTTAAAGAAGCTATCAAGCAAATTGAAAGTGTTGAAATTCCTGTCGGCATTCTGGATATCACGCTTTACCGCGATGACTTGACATTAGTCGGAGCTAAGCCCGTCTTACGCGAAACCCAAATCAATTTTGATATTACCGATAAGAAAATTATCTTAGTCGACGATGTCCTTTATACGGGCCGCACTATTCGTGCGGCCCTGGACGCTTTAATCGATTTCGGGCGTCCGGCGAATATTCAACTGGCGGTCTTAATCGACCGAGGGCACCGGGAGCTTCCCATCCGTGCCGATTACGTCGGGAAAAACATCCCCACATCCAAGGATCAGACCGTCGAGGTGCGGTTAAGCGAAGCTGACGGAAGCGAAGAAGTCGTCGTTACCGGGAAGGACCAAGTATAATGGCCTGGACACGAAAAGATCTTTTAGGATTAGAAGAACTCACAAAAGAGGAAATTGAATTAGTTTTAACGACGGCCGAATCTTTTAAAGAGGTTTCGACCCGGGACATCAAAAAAGTACCGGCGCTGCGCGGTAAAACAGTGGTGAATCTTTTTTATGAACCTTCCACCCGGACCCGGGTTTCTTTTGAAGTAGCCGCCAAGCGTTTATCGGCCGATGTCATCAATGTTGCCGTGCAGGAATCGAGCGTTAAAAAGGGTGAAACACTTATTGATACTGCCCGTAACATTGAAGCTCTCAAGGCCGATATCATCGTCGTTCGCCATAGCGCCTCGGGCGCGGCCAATATCATTGCCCGCCACGTGGGTATCAGCGTTGTTAACGGCGGAGACGGTTGGCATGAACATCCCACCCAAGCCCTCTTGGACATGTTTACCCTTAAAGAAAAATTAGGCAAGATCGAAGGTTTAAAAGTAAGTATTGTCGGCGACATTGCGCACTCGCGTGTGGCGCGCTCCAATATTTGGGGGCTTACGAAATTGGGCGCCGAAGTGACGGTTTGTGCGCCTAAGATCCTTATCCCGCCGGGTATAGAAAAAATGGGCGCCAGGGTCACTCATGATATCGACGAGGCCTTAAAAGGAGCGGATGCGATCAATGTCTTAAGGATGCAATTTGAGCGTGACGAACAAAAGGCCTTCCCCAGTCCGCTTGATTATTTTAAAACATTCGGCATCACCCGCGAAAGGCTTGAGACCGCAAAAAAAGAAATCGTCGTCATGCACCCGGGGCCCATTAACCGCGGTATCGAAATGTCCAGCGAAGTCGCTGATTGCCCGAATTCCGTTATCTTAGAGCAGGTAACCAACGGCATTGCCGTGCGTATGGCGGTGCTTTTTCTCGTGACTCAGGGGCACGACCAAAGAGATGAAAATACTCATTAAAAACGGCCGCGTCATTGACCCGGCCAATAAAATAGACGAGATACTCGATATTTTAGTCGACGGAGAACGTATTACAAAAGTCGCAAAAGATATTCCCGGCAATGCGGACCAGACGATTGACGCCGCGGGTAAAATTGTTATGCCGGGAATCGTTGACATGCACGTGCATTTGCGCGAGCCGGGAAGGGAAGATAAGGAAACCGTGGGCTCGGGCACCCGGGCCGCGGTCAAAGGCGGCGTGACATCGGTTTTGGCCATGCCCAATACTCTCCCCGCCATGGATTCGGTTGACACGGTTGAGAAATTAAAAGATATTATTCAAAAGACTGCCCATGTGGATGTTTATATCTGTGCCGCGATCACCAAAGGGCGGTTGGGTAAGGAGTTGACGGACATTGCCGGGCTAAAGAAGGCGGGAGTTACCGCGATTTCCGATGATGGTGGTTCCGTCGGCAGCGGAGAGCTTTTTCTGGAGGCGATGAAAAAGGCGAAGGCTAATAATATTTTGGTTCTCTGCCACAGCGAAGATAAATCGCTCTCGCGTAACGGGGTGGTGAATCTCGGCTATACCTCAACGCGATTAGGGCTTATGGGCATTTCCCGGGAGTCAGAATACAAATGTGTGGCACGTGATATCGATTTGGCGGCCAAGGCTAAGACGGCGATCCATATTACCCACGTCAGCTGCCGGGAGTCCGTCGAGATCATAGCCCAGGCAAAAAAGAAAGGCATTGCCGTTACCTGCGATACAGCGCCGCATTATCTTTCTTTAACCGAAGAAGAGGTCCTGGATTACGATACGAATATGAAGATTAATCCGCCCTTAAGAGGCAAGGAAGACGTTGCGGCCATCAAAGAGGGCTTAAAAAACGGCACCATTGACGCGATTGCCTCTGACCATGCCCCGCATACGGATAATGAAAAAGATGTTGAGTTTGAGCGGGCAGAGTTTGGTGCTATCGGGCTGGAAACAGAATTAGCGGTTAACATAACCGAATTGATCGTTCCCGGCTTATTGACATGGGCGGATTTGGTTAAGAAAATATCGTTTAATCCCGCCAGGATTTTGGGATTAAATAAAGGCACCTTAAGCGTTGGAGCGGAAGCGGATATCGCTATTGTTTCTCCCGACGATGAATGGGCGGTAAGAAAAGATGATTTTTGTTCGAAGTCCAAAAACTCTCCCTTTATCGGGCGGCGGCTTAAAGGTGTTGTGGTAACGACGATTTATAAGGGAAAGGTTGTTTATAAAAAAGAATAGCTGTCAGTCGTCAGCTTTCAGCCGTCAGCAGCTTTCAGCTGACAGCTGCTGCCCTCGGTTTCCTCTAAACTTTAAGAATTTACGTCTGAAAAGGACGAGGGCTGCACCTGCTTCCTCTAGATAAAAGATTTTAAGGAAAGCAGGGCTGAAAACTGATAGCTGAAAGCTGAAAGCTCAAAAAATGCAATTCGTTGCTGACCTCCATATCCATTCCAAATATTCCCGCGCAACCAGTAAAGATTTAGATATTGAGCACCTTGTTATGTGGGCAAAAAAGAAGGGTATCCACCTTTTAGGTACGGGAGATTTTACCCACCACTTATGGCTGGAAGAATTAAAGTCTAAACTGGAGCCGGCAGAAAAAGGTCTGTTTATCAATAACGGCGTTCGTTTTGTTCTTTCTTGCGAGATCAGTAATATTTATACGAAAAAAGACAAAGGTTACCGGGTTCATACCATTATTCTGGCGCCAGGCTTTAAAACAGTTGATAAGATTATTCAGGCGCTCTCGGCGCGCGGGGCTAACTTAAACAGCGACGGCAGGCCGATCTTAGGGATGGATTTAAAAGAAATGGCCCGCATTATTCTGGATATCGACGAGAATTGTTTTCTTATTCCTGCTCACGCCTGGACGCCGTGGTTTAGTGTGTTCGGGTCTAATTCCGGGTTTAATTCTATCGAAGAATGTTTTGAGGAACTTTCAGAAAAGATCTTTTGCATTGAAACCGGGCTTTCTTCGGATCCGGCGATGAACTGGCGATTGAGTACGCTTGACCGGATTACTTTAATCAGTAATTCCGACGCTCATTCTCCCTCAAAAATCGGAAGGGAATGCAATGTATTTAATTGCGAATTAAGTTATAATGACATTATTGACACGCTGAAGAAAAAGGATAAAAATAGATTTCTTTACACGGTCGAATTTTACCCGGAAGAAGGCAAATATCACTATGACGGCCACCGGCTTTGCAAGGTCTGTCTTTCGCCGGAGGAATCGAAGAAGAACAACAATCTTTGTCCAAGTTGCGGGCGACGGTTGACGCTGGGCGTGGTCCATCGCGTTAATGAACTCGCAGACAGGCCCGAAGGGTTTGTGCCCGAAGGCTCAATCCCTTTTAAAAACCGCATCCCTTTAGAAGAGATTATCGGGGACGCTAAGGGTATGGGCGTTGTTTCGCAGGCAGTCCAGACGGAATATGAGGCAATTATAAGCAAATTCGGCAATGAATTCGATGTGCTGTCGAATGTTCCCAGGGAAAATTTACTTAAGTCCGTCAATCCACGGATCGCGGAAGGAATTCTCAGGGTGCGCGAAGGCAAGGTTAATATCGCCCCCGGCTATGACGGCGAGTATGGAAAGATAAAGATTTTTAAAGAGAATGAAACGTCCGCTGGAGCGGATGAGCAGTTGAAGCTCTTTTGATATATGAAAATAGTGCGCCTGTCCCGCCAAATTGCTTCGCAATTTAAACGGCGGGGCTGGCGCAAACCTCTCTAGGATAAAAACTTTTAAGGTTGCATGCGCCTGCCCCAGCTTTTCTGGGACAGAAGATTGGGGTGGCTGGGACTGGCGCAATCTTTTCTAGAATAGATATTAAGGTTGATTGCGCCTGTAGCTCAACGGATAGAGCACCAGCCTCCGGAGCTGGTGGTGCAGGTTCGATTCCCGCCAGGCGCGCCAAATTTCGCTCAGCCAAGAGCTGTAGCACAATATGTAGTAGAACAATTAACAGAATATACACAATATAGAAGTAGCGCAATAAGTGGAGTGATAATCCCATATTAATATGATATAAAGTGATATTGTGGGGTATTAAAGCATCTTGTAATAATATATAATTTGTCTAGTGGATTATGGAATAGGCATAAATCTGTTCAATTTTCCACAGATTTGTGGAAAAACTATAAAATTATGATAAAAACAGGGGGTCAAAAAGTAGTTATTTCTATCATCGGCGGCCATAAAATGACCAAAGAAACCGAACAATTAGCCTTTAAGGTCGGGGAAATTGTAGCAGGGTTGGGTGCTGTTTTAGCCTGCGGCGGGTTGGACGGTGTTATGAAAGCCGCTGCCAGGGGCGCTAAATCGAAAGACGGGCTTACAATCGGTATTTTGCCCGGGAAAGACAAGAAGGACGCTAATTCTTATATTGACGTTGCTCTTCCCACCTCTATCGGTTATGCCCGCAATAGCATTGTTGCCTGTAGCGCGGATATCATTGTGGCTTTGCCCGGAAGTCACGGGACGCGCTCCGAAATTTCTTACGGCATTGTCTTTGGCCGGCCGGTGATTGATCTGGGCGGCTGGGATATCCCCGAGACCATCAAAGTAAAAGACGTTTATGAGGCTGAAGCAAAGATCAAAGAGCTTATGAGAGAATTACGGCGAAGTACTAAAGCGGATTAATCTATGCCCGAATTGCCTGAAGTTGAAACCATCAAGCGCGGCCTCGCCAAAAAGATCATTGGTCAGACTATAACCGGAGTGCATATTAAAGACCGGATGGTTATCGGTAGCGGCAACCTTAAGAAGTTTATCTCTGGGGTAGGGTCGAGAGAAATTATCCGCGTTGAAAGGCGGGGTAAGGCTGTTATCATTATTTTAAGCGGTAACGGGTTTCTGGTTATTCAGCTGGCCATGACCGGACAACTGATCACCGGAAAGGAGTTAGCGGAAAGCAAAGTCAGCCTTAAACTTTCCGGCGGTAAATATTTGAATTATAATGACCGAAGACGTTTGGGGCGCTTGAGTTTTGTTGAAGACTTAAAAGGCATGAAGTTTTTACGCACTTTGGGCCCGGAACCTTTAAGCAACGACTTTAACCGCAGCTGGCTGGGAGAGCGGTTAAAATCAAAGAAGGCGCCTATAAAATCGATTCTGATGAATCAGCAATTTGTTGCCGGCATCGGAAATATTTACGCCTCCGAAATATTATTCCGATCAAAAATCAACCCGCTCAAGGCGGGCTGCACGCTGTCTGATAATGAAATCGGGCGCCTGTGCCGGATGACGGCGGATGTTCTAAGGGAGGCGATTCGCCTGCGGGGCAGTTCGGTTGACACCTATCGTGATACCGACGGGAAAAAGGGCGGGTTTGTCAACCGTATCAAGGTTTACGGGCGGGACAAGAAGAAATGTGTTTTGTGCGGTACGCCTATTGAAAGGGTTGTTTTAAGCGGACGCAGCACATTTTTTTGTAAGAGGTGCCAACACTGATGAAGACGCGGGTGAGGACGGATATTATCCTTTTGGTTTCGGTGACGATCGCAGTCAGCGTGCTGTTCTTGTCCTTGCGGCTTTATCCGGAGAGCATATTTACGGACGACATCATGAATTTCCTGGGGTTTCTTCTCATGCTTAAAGGGATCTATTTACGCATGGCGGCCAGGGGATTTAAAAAAGAACATTCAAAAAGCGGCCATGGCCTGGTGACCGGAGGGGCTTACGCGCTGGTGCGTAACCCGATGTATCTGGGGACGTTTCTTATTGGGTCGGGATTTGTCCTTTTGGCCTGGCCCTGGTGGAGTATCGTTATTTTTGGGATCATTTTCTATGTCCGTTTCAATCGGCAAATTAATAAAGAAGAAATTTATCTTAAAGAGCTTTTTGGCCTGGACTATGAAGCGTATACAAAACAGGTGCCGCGGCTTTTCCCTCGGGTTAAAGATCTTTTACGCCTGCGGCTTAAGGAGGCCTTTCCTTTAAAGCAGGCGTGGGGGACAAAAGAAAAGTGGGGGCTTTTGGGCTGGCCGTTTTTAGGCTGCCTCCTTGACGGAGTTAAAGAAATTATCGTGTTTGGCCTTGTAGACTGGATCAAAGTTTTTTCTATCGCCTTGGGGGCGGCAGCAGTTTTCTTTATAACCTTGTGGGCGGAGTACAAGCGTGCCTAAAATTCAGAATAAATTCAGAATCATTTCAAATAAAAAAGTTTGCCAAAGATTTCATCGGCTTTGCCTGGACGCAAAGGCTATCGCGAAGAATGTAAGGCCGGGCCAATTTATCCATATCCGGGTTTCCGATGGGATAACGCCATTATTCCGTCGACCGTTTAGCGTGTTTCGTGCCCGAAAAGGCATTGAGATTCTTTATGAAACTGTCGGCAGAGGAACGGAAATATTGGCATCGCGAAAGTCCGGCGAATACCTCGATGTTTTAGGCCCATTGGGAAATTCTTTTAGCATGCCGCCCAAAGGCACACGTCGGGTGGTCATGATCGGGGGCGGTGTAGGGGTAGCGCCGATGCTTGCCTTATCTGACGCCTTGGCGAAAAAAGGCTACGAGCTTGTTCTTCTTTATGGCGCCAGGACCAAGGGACATATCTTTAAAATGGATGAATTTAAGAAAAATGGCTGTAAAGTTTTTATCGCGACCAATGACGGGAGCGTGGGCGTTAAAGGATATGTTTCAAAACTTTTTTCAAAGATTGAAACAAATCCGCAATCAACCGTTGTTTACACCTGCGGCCCGCACCCGATGCTGGCGGCGGTCAAACAATTTGTTTTAGAGAATAATTTGCGCTGCGAGGTTTCCTGCGAAGAGGTGATGGCTTGCGGGCTGGGGGCGTGCCTGGGCTGCTCGATTAAAACAACGGACGGCTACAGAACAACCTGCCACGACGGGCCGGTGTTTGATATCAATAAGATTATTTTTTAAAAAGGGAGATTGATGGGGCCGATACTTTGGATTTTGATTGGGCTGGCCGGAGGGGTTGTCAGCGGGGCTTTTGGCGTGGGGGGCGGGATCGTGATGATTCCGATGTTGGTTTATTTCCTGCATTTCACGCAACATATGGCTCAGGGGACATGCCTTGCGATTATCCTCCTTCCCGTCGGTATCTTTGCTGTCTTACAATATTATTATAAAGGCAATGTCCATATTCCGGTGGCCGCCTTTGCCGTTATAGGTTTTGTTTTCGGCGCATTTTTGGGCGCCTATCTTATCCATAGCGTGCCGGATGAGAATTTAAAGCGGGCATTCGGCATATTGCTTATTATTGTTGGTATTAAAATGGCGTTTTTTAAATAGCCGTCAGCTTTCAGCTATCAGCAAAAGCTGAAAGCTGCCCTTGACTTCTGCTCAACTTAAAGGATTATGCCGGGGTAAGTCAAGGGGGCTGCACCTGCCTCCCCTAGGACAAAAGCGCTTTAAGGAAAGCAGGGCTGCTGCGAGCTGAAGGCTGACAGCTGAAAGCTAACGATGAATCTCTCTATCCAAATCGGAAATCTAAAACTCAAAAACCCGGTCACCGTGGCCTCGGGGACATTCGGCCACGCCGAAGAGTATTATGACTCGGAAGAGGTCAAGAAACTGGGGGCGATTGTCCCCAAGACTGTGACACTGCATGCTCGCGAAGGCAATCCTCCTCCCAGGATTATCGAGACGGCATCAGGCATGATTAATGCGATCGGAATCGAGAATCCCGGCGCCGATGTTTTTATAAAAGAAAAGCTCCCCTTTTTAAGAAAAATCGGCGTGCCGGTTATCGTGAGCATCCTGGGGCATACCGACGAAGAATTCACGGCGCTTATCAGGAAATTTAATGCTACTCACGGCGTCAGCGCTCTGGAATTGAATCTCTCATGCCCTAATTTGAAAAATAAGACGCTGGTGGCGCAAGACCCGGAGGCAACTTTTCGAATTATGAAGATGGCCAAAACGGTTTCCAATGTGCCCGTTATCGCCAAATTATCGCCCAATGTTACCGATATCACATCCATTGCCCTGGCCGCCGAAAGCGCGGGGGCGGATGCGGTCAGCCTGGTGAACACTTTTGTGGCTATGGCTATCGACATTAAAACGCGTACTTCGATTCTCGGGAATATCACCGGAGGCTTAAGCGGGCCGGCGATCAAGCCCATTGCTCTTAGCATGGTCTATCAAACAGCAAAGAAAATTAGGATCCCTATTATTGCCATGGGCGGAATCGCGACCACAAAAGATGCGCTGGAGTTTTTAATCGCGGGGGCAAGTGTTGTGGCGGTGGGGACGTTTAATTTTGTCAATCCCCGTGCGCCGCTGGAAATCCTTAACGGCATCAAGGAATACATGCGCGAGCATAAGGTTAAAAACATCAAAGAAATTATAGGGAGCATAGGGCACAAACATGAAACACGATAAGGCAAAACTCATTGTCGCTCTAGATATTGACAGTTTTGAAAAGGCCCGGGAGTTGATTGATATTTTATCTCCAGTGGTGGATATTTTTAAAGTAGGCAGTCAGCTTTTTACGGCCTGCGGACCAGTTCCGGTTCGCTTTATCTTAGCCAAAGGTAAAAAGGTTTTTTTAGATCTGAAGTATCATGATATTCCGAATACGGTAGCCTCTTCCACTAGCAGCACAGTCGCCTTATTTGTCATTCCGGCTGTTCAGCAAATAGCAAATAATCAAGGAGAAAATCCGGGTGTGTTTATGCTAACCGTACATACGTCAGGCGGTCGGCAGATGCTTGAGGCCGCTGTGCGGGCAAGCCAGGAAAAGGCCAAAGAGTTAAAAGTCAGGAGACCGTTAATTATTGGTGTAACGGTTCTGACAAGTGAAGAAAAGAAAGAGAATATCCAACAGCTTGTTCTCGAAAGGGCCCTGTTGGCTAAAGAGGCCGGCTGCGACGGCGTGGTTGCCTCGGTTGAAGAAGCCAGTCTGATCCGGCAGAAATTTGGGAAAGATTTTGTTATTGTCACGCCCGGGATAAGGCCTAAGGGAACGGACGTTAATGACCAAAAAAGGATCGCCACCCCGTCTGAGGCCGTGGCACGGGGAAGCAATTTTTTAGTTGTGGGGCGCCCGATCGTCGAAGCAGAGAACCCCCTGGAAGCCGCCAAGAAGATATTAGCAGAGATGAATGCGGCTTGAGGCGGGTGAGGTCGCTGATAAACGTTTGACATTGTTTTTGTTTTATAGTAATATACCGCACGCTTTTGGGTGGGATGATTTTCGAAATAGATTATAAGGTAAGAAAAGAATCCTATGGGCGATTAGCCCGTCATCCGTCTGTGGCGGATGACGAGGTCTCGTCAATCCCGACTTAAGTCGGGATTGACGGACTCAGTTCAAAGTTTAAAATTATGGGCGATTAGCTCAGCACTTGCTTTCCTTGAATGATTTTGTTCTAGAAGAAGCAAGTGCAGCCCTTGACTCTTCTAGGATATAAGTCCTTTGAGTTTATAGGAAGTCAAGGGCAGCTGGTTAGAGCGCCTGGCTTGGTGATCAGGCGCTGAATGCGCAGAACGATTAGTAGGGCGATTAGCTCAGCTGGTTAGAGCACCTGCTTTACACGCAGGGGGTCAGGGGTTCGAGTCCTCTATTGCCCATTGATACAGAATCTTAAGTTTGGGCCCGTGGTGTAGCCTGGTTTAACATGCAAGATTGTCAATCTTGAGATCGCGAGTTCAAATCTCGTCGGGCCCGCCATAAATGTTGGAATAAAAAATCCGCTTAATTTAAGGCGGATTTTTTATTAATGTCGAAATTTCTCTTCCAGCGTATCCTAGTTTCTTCTCCGAAGTATTTTTGTGTTGTGATTGAGAATCCAGCCGCCGGGGGAGATCCATTCACCAAAGGAGGCTTCTACGCGAAAGTGATCTCGCAGATAGGGCGCCAGGATTTTCCCGTATGTCACCCCGAATGTCCTCTCCATTTTGTACTCCTGGGTATCGGCGCGGTTGGATAAAAGGAAAAAATCAATTTTCTTTTTCTCCATGACCGAAATGATTTCTTTCTCTTGCTCTTCCCCTGTGGACATAAATACAAGGTCTCGTGTAGGGCTGTCCTTGCCGGTTAGAAAATAATAAAGGGTTTCATTAGGAAAAGCGAAGAACATCTCGTCTTTCTTAAGGTTTGTTTTCAGGTAATGGGTTGTTTCCTGAACGACTCGTATCCATTCGGGGGTGTTATTAACATAAATCTTTGTCTTTCCGGAGGAGAATAAATGCTCCGGCGTCTTGGTTGCTTTAGCCATCCGGTATATTCCAAGAACTTGCAGGGTACAGATTAATATTAAAGTTCCGAAAAGAAGGGATTTTAACAAGAGCCTTGAATGAATAATGACCGTTCCTAAGAGTATAAACACGAATAAGAATTTAAAGGGCTCCATCCATTCGGAGCGGTAAATGGTCGGGCCCCCGATAAAAAATTCGTGAAGCTGCAGGACGTAAAAAATAGCCGTAGCTGCCAGGATGCACAATAAGTTTTTCTTAAATTCCGGATTGATTTTATTCTGAGAGTACAGGCGAGCCGATTGCAAGGCACACAACATGAGGATCATATTAAAGAAGAAGTCGGACCAGGAGGTGACGAAGTTCAGGATAAAAAGGCGAAACCACATTTCGCAAGAGCTTAAGATGGAAGTAAGCCGTTGTCCGATGTGCCCATAGCCTGTGTAGGGAAGGCATTGCTGGACGTAAGATGCGGGTAAGTTCCTTGTCAGGGCCCAGTAGATCATTGCCGTGAGGCTAATCGTTACGATCGCCCCCAGGATAAAAAGAATACGATTATTTCTTCTTAAGGGGTTTCCTTTGATGGAATCTGTTAATAAAAGAGATGCAACCAGGGCTACCAAGCAGGATATGCCGAAATTTAATTTTACCAGGGCAAAAAGGAAGGTAGCCAGGAATCCCAACCAGATATACTTACGCTGGAGTGTTTTTATATACAAAAAAAGAAAGTATATTACTACGAAGGACAAGGTGATCCCGCCAATATGATTATAGGTAAAAAAGAAATCCGGCTTGTGGGTCCAAAACCACAGGGCTGCCGTAAACCCAAGAGCAGGAGGGAATAGTGCGCAAATCGCGAAATAGAAGAAAATCCCTGCCATAAAATTTAATACAACCTTGCCCAGCAGAACGCTCTGGATGCTCACTCCGAAAAGTTTCAGAAAAAGCGCGTAATAATAAGGCATCAGCGGCCCGTAAGGCCAGTAGTAGTCTTGATAAGGCAGGGCTCCGTCCATGGTCTTTTTGTAACAATACAGGTTATGGCCGTGGTCTCCCTGGGAGAGGACATTTTGAAAATTATGGTAAGGGGCGAGGATAATGATTCCTGCCAGGAATGCCAGAACGAAGAAAAACACAGCGGTCTTTTTCATGGGCTCGGCCCTGCACTCTTAATGTTTTTTCTTTTGAGAATTTTTGTCCCGTGATTCCAGGCCCAACCGCCCTCGTGCGGCCAATTGCCAAAAGTAGCCGTGATGTTGAAATTCTCGTATATGTACCGAGCCAAAAGAGGGCAATGGGTAGTTCCGAATGTGCCGACTCCCGCTTCTTTGGTATCGCAGCGGTTTGATAAAAGTACGTAGTTTACTTTCTTCTCTTCCAACTGACGGATAATTTCTCTTTCTTGTCGAGGGCTGATATTATGGAATTTAAAGAATTCCAGTTGCCAGGTCGGGCTATCCCGGCCCGTGAGATAATAATATATCGAGTCATGAGGGATGGCGAAGAAAAGTTCTTTATCTTTGAGATGACTTTCTAAATATTCCGTGGTTTTTTTGACCGTGTCCAGCCATTGAACGGAGTTGGCGACATAGATTTTTGCTTTCTCCTGCGGCATATACTGATAGGGATTCTTTACCATTTGGATAGACTGATGCTGGCCCATGATTTGCTGGACGGCGGTCAGCAGGATGAGAGCGTACAAACTTATTCTTATAAAAACAGGGAGTTTTTTAATTCCAAACCAAAGGAAGATAAACATCAACATGAATTTCAACGGCACTATCCAGAACATTGTAAATAAAGCACCGGTAATGAAGAATTCGTGAAGGCCTAGCACGCAGAAAACAAGAAGGATAATAAGGATGAGCCGCAATTGGTCCGACACCGTTTTATCTAGTCGCTTCCCCGACAGCAGCAGGAAGGTTTGTATCGTCGAGAATATAATAAGCAAACCAAAAAATAAATTGGTCCACCCGTTGAATAAAGCGGAAGTATTGAATCGCCAGAATATTTGAAAGAGATTTCCCGGGATAGCGTGATAAGGGCGGTCAGAGCTTAGGTAGGGAAAACATACGCGGATATGATCCAGGGGCAATCCTCGTAAGAAAAACCAATAAATGCTGCCGATGATGGAAATCCCCAGGAGCGCGAGGAAGAAATACCGGTATCTTTTGGCCCTTCTGTCGGAGGTTTTATTGAAGAAATCTATAAAAAGAAGAGATGCAAAGAAAGCTGCCAGGGTAAACAGTCCGCTATTTAATTTGATCAAACTGAACACCAAGACAAAAAACAAGCCGAAGTATATGTAGCTTTTTTTAGGGGCCCGTATGTACAAAAAAATACAATACAAAGTTGCCAGTAGCGCGGTTATTCCGCCGGCATGGTTATAAGTATAGAAAAAGTCCGTATTGTATGTCCAGAACCAGACGGTTGCCAAAAACGCCATGGCAGGAGAAATAACGGAGGACATGGCGAGATAAAAAAATGATCCCGAAAAAAGATTGACCACTATTTGACCGATGAGGACGCTATGGATGCTGATACCGAATAATTTTAAAAACAGACCGTAGTAATAAATCATGAGCGGTCCGTAGAGCCAGGGGTAGTCTCTGTATGGCATTTCCCCTTGGAGGACTCTCGAGAAGCAGCATAATTGAAAACCGTGGTCTCCCTGGGAGAGGAGGTTCTGGAAATTATGATACGGGCACAAGATCCATACGCCGGCAAGAATCGTGAGAAAAAGAAAGAATGTCTTTTGATGACGGGTAAATTGTCCGAGGAGGGTTTTTATTTTTTCTAACAGCGGCATGGTAATGAGTATATCACGGCACGGATTTAGGCCGCAATATGTTTATCGCAATTAAGCGAAAGCGCGGAGTTTTATCAGGGCGGGAGAGAATCTTTCTTGCGGTTTTAAAAAAACTTTCCACGGCTACGCGAAAGTGATAAAATGCCCGTACTGATTTTCTTGAGAGAATCAATTTATCCAATATATTATTAAGACAAGGAGTTCTTAAGATGGCGACCATCGAAGAGTTTAAAAAGTTACAGCTGATTATTGCCCAGATCAAAGAGGTCAAAGAGCACCCGAACGCCGATAAGCTTTATCTTATCAAGGTCGATACCGGTACCGAGGAGAAGCAGCTCGTGGCCGGCATCCGTAAATCGTACACCAAGGAAGAATTGATTGGCCGTAAAGTAGCTATTGTGAATAACTTAGAGCCGGCTGTTATTCGCGGCGAAACTTCCAACGGAATGATTTTGGCTGCTTCCGATGAAAATGGTATCGTGATTCTTGGTGTTGACCGGGATGTCAAACTCGGAAGTATCGTTAAGTAAGCTTGGGGCGGCCCTTCGGGCCGCCCCCCAATAAAGATTCAGGTTATGCGCGTTCTGACCGAATATATCCATCTTTCCACCGCCGGAGAAACAGATGTCATTGACATCACCGCGCAGGTCAATAAAAAGTTAAAATCATCCGGGATAAAAAAGGGAATCATTAATGTCAGTGTCTGCGGTTCGACGGGGGCTGTGACCACTTGCGAATTTGAGCCCGGGCTCATTCAGGATATCAAAGAAATATTTGAAAAGCTTATTCCTCAGGGAAAAAGGTACCATCACGATGATGCCTGGAATGACGGCAACGGCCATGCTCATCTGCGGGCGTCTCTTTTAGGTCCGTCTTTGACCATGCCGTTTATCGACGGAGAATTAATCCTTGGAACATGGCAACAAATTATATTCATTGATTTTGACAATCGGCCCCGCCAAAGAAAAATCGCCCTGCAGTTTTTGGGAGAATGAATTTTATGATCAATAACATCAAACAGTTTCTCTCTTCGGAGATTTGCCTGTCCTGTGACGGGTGCTGTCGATTTCAGGAATCCGATAGCAGCTGGAGGCCAAAAATTACCGCGGATGATATCACCCAGACGGGAAAATCTAAATCACCGTCCGCTGTATACCCCAAAAATGCCATTGCCGTCGACGGCCGCCTAAAAACTGTTTTGGACAAGGCGCACACGTGTTATCTTTGTTGTTTCTTTATGCCCGAAACCAATGCCTGCCGCATTTATGAATTTCGGCCTTTCGAATGCCGGCTTTATCCTTTTCTTTTGACAAAAAAAGACGGCAAGGACATGATTGCCGTGCATCTGTATTGTCCGTTTGTCCGTAAAACAAAAGACAGTCCCGAATTCAACCGTTACGTCGGCTACCTAAAGGATTTATTTTCCCGGAAAGAGGTTATCGTTTTTATTAAGAAAAATCCTTCTCTCATCGGCAACGAATCAAATTATCAGGACGAATTAGAACACCTTTTTACTATAGGTTAAAACCAGCCCTTCCATGCCCCGGAACGTATTCAATCAGAAAAATATCATTGAGGAATTCTTAAACAAAAAACGGCACGAGCTTTCGGCTTTTTCCTTCGTTAATATTTTTACCTGGCAGGAATTCTTTGAATTCAAGTGTGCGGTGATCGATGAAAATTTGTGCATTTTCGCCTACTATGACACGGGGTGTTTTCTTTATCTGCCGCCTTTGGGGGCCGGTGTTTCCGATCGTACAATCCGGGAATGTTTCCGTATTATGGATTTAACAAATAAAGGCAGCGGTGTCTCGCGCATTGAAAATGTTCCCGAGGAAGACCTTGCTTTGTTTTCAAAGAAAGAATTTTCTTTCCTTAAGAAGGCCGACGAATATATTTACCGCCGGGGAGATATCGTTTCGCTTAAAGGCAATAAATTTAAGACCAAACGGTCAGCCCAGAATCATTTTTGCAAAAACTATCGTTACGAATTTTTGCCTTATAATGACACTATGCAGCAAGATTGTGTTAAGCTCTATGACCGCTGGGCCGGGGAGAGGCTTAAGACTCACAAGGATACAGTTTATGCCCAGATGATTGAAGATAGCCGCTCGGCTCACCGGCTGGCCCTAAAGAATTACGAAGCCTTGGGATTAGTCGGGAGGGTTGTGTGTGTTGACGGAGAAATCAAGGCGTACACATTCGGTTTTAAACTTAACCCGCAGACGTTTTGTGTGCTTCTTGAAATTACCGACCTTAGCGTTCAAGGCCTTTCGGTTTTTATCTTTAACAAATTTTGCGATGATGAAATGGTTAAGGGATTCGATTTTATCAATGCCATGGATGATTTTGGCCTTGAGAATATTAAAATAACCAAGATGTCTTTTCACCCCTGCCGATTGGCGCCGTCGTTTGTTGTTTCGCGCCGGGTGAAATAATTGCAGAGATTATGAAGAATTTTGAAAGAACGGAATTTGTTATATTCGATGTCGAGACCACGGGCCTTTCACCCGAACGGGGAGACCGTGTCGTGGAGATAGCTGCTTTAAAGGTGAAAAATTCCAAGGCCTTGGGGACATTTCATTCTTTGGTGGATCCCGAACGAGAAATTTCTTTCGGCGCTTTTGAGGTAAACGGGATTTCGGCTGAAATGCTTGAAGGCGCGCCGAAATCAGGAGAGATCCTGCCGGACTTTTTGAAATTTATCGACGGTGCGGTTTTGGTGGGGCACAATGTGTCGTTTGACTTAGGCTTCTTGCGCGAAGAGCTTTCCTTAAACGGCCTTTCTCTCAATTCCAAGATTCCTGTCGCGGATACTCTCAAAATGGCCCGGGGGCTTATGCCGAATTTAGGGCGGTATCCGTTGTGGTTTGTCGCGCAATCACTGGGAATTGAGATGCGGCAACAGCATAGGGCGATGGCGGATGTTTACCTCACCTATGAGATTTTTTGCCGGCTGGCTATCCTGGCGGAGCAAAAAGGCATTAACGATACGCAAACATTTGTGCAGCTTTTTTCCGATGCCCAATATGCGGATACGGACAGTCGCCGCGCCAAGGTCTCGTTGATCGCGGAGGTTATTACAAAAAAAGAGCAGCTCAATCTTGTTTATTTTTCGACGAATAGCGCCGCGGCAACCGAGCGCAAGGTAACACCTAAGAAATTAGTCTTTCAGGGAGAAAAGGTCAAGCTGGTCGGGTTTTGTCATTTAAGAAACGAAGAAAGGGAATTTCGCTTGGATCGGATATTGCGCGTGGATAGGGCCTAATTTGATTCTATTACTACCGAATTTTAGGGATATAGGATCAAATAGATAAGCGGAGCGATTGGCAGTAAGGGAAGGGCTTTTTCTCGCGGCATTGCCGAGGTTTACTTAAAACTTTATCAGTTTTTTGTTTGCTCTTCATCGGCGATGCCGATATAATACAGACTATGAGAATTAATACTTGTTTATTACTCCTTTCCGGCTGGGTTGTTCTATCCGCCGGTAGCGTATATGCCCAAACCTCCGCATCAGCACAAACAACTTCTGGCAACCCCAAGTTTACCTCTGCTGTCTGGAAAGAAAGTGTCGTGAATCTAAAACAGAGTGCGGATGCCCTCGCCAAGGATTACGATCAACTTGTCGCCGACAACGATCAGTTGCGCAGGGCCTTATTAGATTTAAAAGGCTCGATGGAAGAAGCGGCCGGGGAAAATGAACGGTTGCGCAATGAACCCGTCCGGCTTAAAGGCCTCATTGAAGAACAGGACCAAAAAATCCGGTCGTTAAGCAAAGAATTCCAGATTATCAGCGCAGAAATTCCGGTATTTGAAAAAGAATATGCCGCGCTAACCCAGCAATTATCTAAAATTACCGAAAAACAAAAACCGCTGGAAGGGCAAGTGGCCGACCTCCAGGCAAAAAAGATTGCCCTCGAAATGGATTTAAAATTACAAAATTCAACTCCCGAGGCGGAAAAGAAACGGTTGACCGATGAAACGGAAAATCTCAGATTGCTCATTACTGACGCGCAGCAGAGAACAAAAGTGGCGCAGGATGCGGTCAAGGCTCTTAATGCCGAAAGCTCCTCATCCACCGGCGATCTGCAGAAGGCAAGAGAGGAAAACCGCAAATTATCGTTAGAAGCGCAGAATATCCGCAATCTAATCAGGCAGAACGATGAATATGTACAAAAAATAAGCGATAAAAATGCGCGCATCGGCGAGGAAGATCGGGGAATCATTGATAAAAAGACTCTGGAAAAGTTCGTTCTCGAGGAAGAGATTCGGCGTATGGATGCGAAAACGGCCGAGGCCTCCGGACAGGATGCCGAACTTATTTCTTCCCCGCAAGCCGTTTTGATGGATGATTTGGATGCTGCCCGGCAGGAAAATGACGATTTAAAGAAGAAGATTTCCGATTTAAATGAAGTTACCGTGAAACTCCAGCGGGATAATTCTATGGCGCAGGCCTTATTGAATAATGCCAAAAGAATAAAAGAACCACCAGCAGTTGAAACAAAAAAAGAGGAAACGGCGAAGAGGGCAAATGTGGTTGAGGATGCTGTGACTCACGAAGCGATGGGCTATGCCTTTGCCGTCCAGGGCAAGTATGACGAAGCGGTCACGCATTACCTGGCGGCTCTCAAAGAAGGCGGCAATGCGAAAAACATTCATTTTAACTTGGGATTTGTCTACTTTAAAATGGGCAATATCCCCGAGGCTATAAAAAATTATAGCAGAGTCCTCGAAATCGATCCCCTTGACCAAGACGCAAAGCGAAGCCTCGAAGAGATACGCGCGCTACCCTCGCCTTAAAAAGATTCTAAACCTCCCGGGTGCCTGCAGCCCCCGAAGAGCTATTTTAAAATTTAATGAACGGAGTATTTTGATAATGAAAGGAAAGCCCATGGATGAAATTTTGGAAATATTAACCAATGATGCGCGCATTACCCCCGAAGAAATTGCCAAATTGACCGGTAAGTCCGTTGACGCTATCAAGAAGGCGATTAAACAATATGAAAAAGAAGGTGTTATTGTCAAATACAAAACGTTGATTAATAAAGACCTAGTAAAAGATGCCAACTCTTTTGTCCGGGCCTTAATCGAGGTCAGCGTGGCACCCCAGAAGGATGTCGGTTTTGAATATCTGGCGGAGAGGATCTATAGCTTCCCGGAAGTCACCAGTTGTTATTTAGTCTCGGGGACGTATGACCTTTTGGTGATCGTTGAGGGAGAAAACATACAAACCGTTGCCAATTTTATTGCCTCAAAACTTTCCCCCATGGAAAATGTCCGCGGGACCACAACCCATTTCTTGCTGAAGAAATACAAGGAAGACGGGCATATTTTAAAAAAAGCCGCTCAGGGAAAGAGACTAAACATATCTTATTAAGTTAAATGTCGGGCGAGCAGGTGAAATAAAAGATGAATTTGTGGTTTTCTCGTCTGAAATAAACTTAATTTTTCTTCTGTAAAATGCTATACTTGGTCTTATCGATGAGGCCTTTTTTTGTTTACCGAGAGGGCCTACATCAGATAAAAAATAGACGGAAACGAATTGATGAATAAGAACTTAAATATATCAAAAAAAGTCGAGCAGCTCGCTCCTTCCGGGATACGGGCCTTCTTTGATCTGGTTTTAGGGATGAAGGAGGTTATTTCCTTAGGGGTCGGAGAGCCGGATTTTGTTACTCCCTGGCATATACGGGAAGAGGCTATCTATGCCCTGGAGAAGGGATATACCTCGTATACCTCGAATAAAGGGATGATCGAATTAAGAAAAGAGATCGCCCGTTTTCTCGAACGTCGTTTTGGCCTTTCCTATGATCCCGAAAACGAAATCCTGGTGACCATAGGGGTCAGCGAGGCGGTCGATTTGGCCATGCGGACCATTTTGAATCCCGGAGAGAAAGTCTTGATTCCGCAGCCATCCTATGTTTCCTACGGGCCGACGGTCGATTTAGCCGGCGGTAAACCGGTTTTTCTGGAAACGGATATCAAAAGCGGCTTTAAGATAACGGCTAAACAGATCGACCGCGCTTTTACGCCGGGTACCAAGGCTTTGATGATCAATTATCCCGCCAACCCGACGGGGACATCATATAACAAAGAGCAGCTTCGCGATATCGCCAGGGTTGTTCTAAAACGAAATATGTTTGTTATTAGCGATGAAGTTTACGATGAATTGACCTATGACTTTGACCATACGCCGATGGCCTCATTTAAAGGCATGAAAAAACATGTTATCTACCTAAACGGTTTTTCCAAGGCCTATGCGATGACCGGTTTTCGTATCGGCTGGGCTGCCGGCCCGGCTAATGTTATTGCCGGGATGACAAAAATCCATCAATATACGATTATGTGCGTCCCGACCATAAGCCAGATGGCTGCCGTTGAAGCTTTAAAAAACAGCTTTAAAGACGTCCTGGACATGAAGCGGGAATATATGCGCCGGCGCCGGTTTATCGTCAACGCCCTTAATGAAATGGGTTTGGATTGCCATAACCCGGAGGGGGCATTTTATGTTTTGCCGTCGATAAAAAGCACGGGAAAAAGTTCCATGCAATTTTCACAGGAACTCTTGGAAAGAAAGAAAGTTGCTGTTGTCCCCGGCACCGCTTTTGGCAAATCTATGGAAGGGCATGTGCGCATGTCCTATGCCTCCAGTTATGAAAACCTAAAAGAGGCTATGGCGCGCATTAAAAGTTACCTGGGAAAATAGTCTTTGTCTCTTGAGCCCCGTCTGAAGATTTGCTCCGGCGGGGCTTGCCATATCTTTCTTAAAAGATTTATGACGGTGCACGATATTGAATAGAAAGGAATCAGAGAGGCGATGCAAAAAAAGGAAACTAAGAATAGAGATGATATCGATTTTGAAATAAAATTCTTTGAGGACGTTCTTGTCAAACGGCCGAATCTTACTGAGGCCCTTACCGCCCTGGGGGATTTGTATACCAAAAAAGGGCTTTATGAAAAAGGATTGCATGTCGATCAGAAACTCGCCGGGCTTAAGCCCGATGACCCGATGGTCCTATACAATCTCGCCTGCAGTTATTCTCTGGTTAATGATATCGATAATGCCCTGGCGACAATCAAGCAGGCTGTCGGATACGGTTATGATGATTTTGGCTATTTAGAGCAGGATAACGATCTTGTAAATCTGCGTCAAGACGACCGTTTTAAACAATTTCTTTGCGACGTCAAGAAGCCCAAGTAGCGATGACGATACTCCTGGTTAACCGTGGATAAAAATCAACAATCCAAAACCTACCATCGTGTTAAAATCCTCCTCTTTTTTCTCAGTCTTCTTACCTACATCATTGTCTTTGCCGTTTTCATTGCCGGAGGCCTTTCGGTTTCTTTGAGGGATTTCTCCCTCAGCCTATTTACAAATCCGTTCCTTGTTATCCTGATCTACACGGGTGTACTGGGTATGGTTTTGTATTGGGTTGATTTTCCTATCAGATTTTTCGAAGGGTTTATATGGGAGCACCGGTTTCATCTATCGAACCAGAAATTCCCGCAGTGGCTGGCGGATGATTTAAAGAAGGCGTTCATCAGCGGCCTGGTTATTTTAGCGCTGGTGGAAGTTGTTTACGTTTTCTTAAGGAATTTCCCGCTCTACTGGTGGGCGGGGGCAGGGTTGTTCTGGCTTTTATTGACATTATTCTTAGCTAAAATAACGCCTAATGTCCTTGTCCCGCTATTCTACAAATATTCTCCCATTACCAGTCAGGATTTAAGAAACAATATCTTAAGGCTTTTTAAAGAGGGCGGCGTTGCTATCAAGGATGCCTACGCGGTTAATTTCTCGACGAAGACAAAAAAAGCGAATGCCTTTATTTGCGGGTTAGGAAAAAACCGGCGCGTGGTCCTAAGCGATACGCTCATTGAGAAATTTTCCATTCCTGAAATCGAGGCGGTGGTTGCCCACGAGATGGGCCATTACCGCAATCACGATGTCCTAAGGCTAACCGTTGTCTATTTTTTGACGACCTTTCTGGGGTTTTATTTGATTGACCGGCTCATGCATTTTTTCCTTTCGCTTTTAAAGCTTAACCGCATGGATGATATCGCTCTTTTTCCGGCGCTTGCCTTGTTTTTTCTGCTGTGGAGCTTTATAACAACGCCTCTTTTAAATGCCTATAGCCGTGCGCGTGAAGAAAAAGCGGATGCCTTTAGCCTAAGATTAACGGGCAAGCCGGATGATTTTATTTCGATGATGGAAAAATTGGGTGCCATGAATCTGGCCGAATTTGATCCCGGTATTTTCGTCGAGTATTTTTTTTATGACCATCCGCCTATCGGCAAGAGAATAAGATTTGCAAAATATTTTTTTGAGGAAGATCATCTAAAGAAATAAACGTTATGGAAAAAATCCCGGAAAAAAGGCGCTACGTAAGACTCAACAGTGTTTTTCCCGTCGAATATAATGCCGTGCGCAAAGACAATGGAATAATTCTTTGCGATTGGCAGCAGGGCTTTACCTGTAACGTCGGTAAGGGCGGCATATGTTTGAGCGTTAATAATATCGGCGATGACCTTAAGAAATGTTTAAATACGCCGGATGTTATTTTCGCCTTAAAAATACGCATTCCGTTATACGGCCCGCCTATCGCAGCACAGGCAAAGATGGTCTGGGTCCGGGAGGCTGAAGGTGCTATTCCTGCCAAATATTTTATCGGCCTGGAATTTATTTCGGTCGCGCCCAACGATGTCCATCGCATGCTGATGCATACGCGCTGGGTTAAGTTTACTTCGCAGACGGCCGGCATTTTGGCGGTTATTTTTTTGCTCGCGGTCGCTGCCAGCGGCATAGTTAATTTTAAACTAAGGGCCGAAAATAAAGCGCTGGTCGAAAATCTGGTGACGACCCAGCAAAAAGAAAATCAAGCTGCCAAAATCTTATCTGATATTGACCGTGAAAAATCGATGCTTTCGGCACAAATCCAGGATTCCGTATCCCGCATAGATGATTTACGCCGACAACTGGACGATGCCCAGAAACAAATCGAAGAAAAGTCCAGACAGACGACAACGCTTAACAAACAATTGGATATCTATGCCAAGCGGGTAGCGGATCTCAATTCCCAGATTGTGGAAATCTCTGTTCAAAAATCCCCGATGGAAGTTCAGTACGCCGCGCTTATTGAGAAAGAGAATATAATAGCGGACGAACTTTCTCTTTTGGCTCAAAAAAAGGAAGGTTTACAAAAAACAGTTATCCAGAAAATGTACCGCTGGCTTAAGAATCATCAAGGCTCTTCGACGGGCTTGGTTTTAAGTTTTGAGGGCGATGTCGGCATTGTCAAGGATTGGGCTTTTATCTACGACCAGGCCTTGGCGGTTAATAGCTTTTTGATGTTCAACGATATCCAGGGAGCGCAGAAAATACTTAATTTTTTTGTAAGAAAAGCCGGAAATAATTTTGAAGGTTTTTCCAACGCCTACTATTTTGACTCGGGCAATATCGCCGAATTTTCCGTCCATTGCGGTCCGAATATCTGGGTCGGCATTGCCGCGATGCAATATGCGGCGCAGACAAAAGATTCCCAGTATCTATCCCTTGCCGAGAAAATCGCCGACTGGTTGATTACGGTTCAGGAACAGGACCCGGCCGGGGGGTTGCGCGGGGGGCCGAAATTCAGCTGGTTCGCGACCGAGCATAATCTCGACGCCTATGCCTTTTTTGGAATGTTGCAGCAATGGACCGGAAAAGAAAAATATAGCCTGGCGCAGAAAAAAGTCTTAAACTGGCTTAAGACCTATTCGATGACGCCGCATAGCAGTGATTATCGTATTCCGCCGGTTAAAAGGGGCCGGGGTGATGCCACTATTGCTACCGATACTTTTGCCTGGTCCTTGGCCGCGCTGGGCCCGGAGAAACTCGTTGAACTGGATATGAGCCCTGAGGAGATTATGCGTTTTGCCGAGGAGCATTGTGGGGTGACGGTGGAATTTACCCGGCCCAGCGGCGCGACGGTGGCGGTCAACGGTTTTGATTTTGCCAAACACGCCCATATGCCCAGAGGAGGCATTGTTTCTCCGGAGTGGACATCGCAAATGATTATTTCTTATCAGATACTGGGCGACTATTTTCTTAAGAAAGGAAATTTGGCGCAGGCCGGCCTGTATAAAGAAAAGGCTAAAATGTATTTAGATGAACTCAATAAGTTGATTATATCGAGCCCATCGCCTAAAGGGCAGGGAGAGGGGTGTTTGCCGTACGCAACCCTCCAGGACGCGGATACCGGCCACGGATGGAGAACTCCGTACGGAACGGATACCGGTTCAATTGCCGGCACCGCGTATATGATGATGGCGATTGAAGGTTATAATCCCCTAGCCTTAAGGATAAAAAGTAATTAATCTTATGTATAACAAAGATTTATTAAGATTCTTCATTTTAAATATTTTCCTATGCGCGTCATTGTGCTGTGCCAAGGCGGAAAATGCTTTTTGCTTTGAGCCGCCCCGCTATGAGATCCAAGCTACCATTGATTCAACTCAAAAAACAATTCAGGCTACGGAGACGGTCACCTTTACCAATAACAGCAAGGCTCCTACCGACGAGATTATTTTCCATATCTATCCTAACCGCAAGTTTACGGATAGGGAAAAGGCTTTTATGGCGCGGTTTTCCGGTTATTTTAAGGTTAACTTTTTCCCCGAAGGTTTTCAGTCCGGGAGCATGCGGATTGATTCTGTTTCTCGGGTAGGAGGCAAGGTTACTTTTGCCGTTGAGGGCGATGACCAGACGTTGCTGAGGATCCCTCTTAACCAGAAGCTTAATCCCGGAGAAAGCATTCAATTGACCATTGATTTTAATGTCGAAATTCCGCATTCCTACGGTCGGTTTGGCTGGAACGAACATATCATCGCTCTCTCACGCTGGTATCCGGTATTGTCTGTCTTAACCGATGACGGATGGAATAAAAACCCGTTTTATCCCTATCACCGTCCTTTTTTCAGTGATGCGTCGCAATATAACGTTTCGCTGACTGTCGGTAGCGACACAATCGTTATCCACTCGGGTGATCTGCAATCCGAAGTTTCGCAAACCCCTGGGGTTAAGACCCTTCGCATCGGAACAAAATATCCGATTAGAGAATTTTCCCTGGCCCTCAGCCCCGATTATAAAGTTATCGAAGAGAACCTCGACGGGGTGAAAATAAAATCGTTTTATCTCGCCGGCGATGAATTTCACGCTCGCGAGGCCCTCAAGAGCGCTACGGACCTTATGAAATATTATTCTTCCCGTTTCGGCCCGTATCCTTACCAGGAATTCAGCATTGCCCCGGTGTACTTAGGTTACGGCGGTGAACAGATGTCTAACCTTGTTTTTATAGACACCCGGGTGTATCAATTGCCGAAGCTGTTATTGCGGTATTTGGATTTTCTTGTTTCTCATGAAACCGGACACCAGTGGTTTTACAACCTGGTCGGTGTCGACGAATTCTCCCAGATGTGGCTGGAGGAAGGGGTTAATTCCTACTTTAACCTGCAGTATCTGGAGGCAAAATACGGCAAGGACGCGACAGTCGTGGTTTTGCCCAAGGCGTTAGAGTGGGTGTTGCCGAATTTCTCTTTTGCCCGGGCCCGGGATTACCGCTATAAGCTGATTGCCCGGACGGATTTGGACCATTCGGTTACCGGAAAGCTGTCGAGTTTCGTCGAACCGTTAAGTATATTCTCGATTACCTACGGCAAGGGTTCGGCGATTGTATCCATGCTTAATTATCTTTTAGGGGATGGCGACTTCAACAAAGTCACCACGAGGATTTTTAAAGAATTTCGTTTCAAGAATTTTGATACGGATCAATTGGTGGAATTATGCCGGCAGGAAAGCGGCCAGGATTTGGAAGAATTCTTTCATGAATGGCTTCAAACCACTGAAAAATTTGATTATAGCGTACGCGCCGTTAAAGGGTCTAAGGTCACTCTCCAAAATCGCGGCGATATTGCCATGCCGGCCGAGGTCGAGATCAAAACAGCCGACGGACGAACAGAGAAAATGGTTTGGGAAGGCGATCCGAAGGAAACAAAAGAAATCGAGGTCGCCGGTGTGGGCAGAATTCGCCAGGTAAAAATTGATCCCCGGGGAAGAATCCTGGATATTGACCGGACCAACAATGCCTGGCCGCGCACGGTTCATTTTAAATTGGTGCCGCTATATACCGGCTTGTACGATATTCCGATATTTCTTCCTGACGACGGCTATAATGTGGTTATAGGCCCCGAATTTGCCAATTCCGGCATCGGCCTTAAGGCCTCAGTTCAAAAGCCCTATGACCAGAACGTATACGCGGCCAGTGATTATAATTTTAATGATGCCCTGGTCCAGTCGCGCCTCGGCTATCAATTGAACAACGTTTTTCACACCATGATGACCGCTGGCGTAGAATTATTCAATACCACCGATCTTGACGGCGGCGAAGAGGATTTGGCCGGCGGAAAAATTTTCTTAAGGAAGGAACTCTGGCCGGCCAGCTACGGATTGACGGAAATCAATGATCATGTGACGCTTTATCTCTTGCGAGACCGCAGTCTCAACAAAGGTTTTAGCCTGGGCGGAGCTGAAGACTCACGCAATGTTTCCTATTTGCGCAAAGATGAAGCGATCGTGGGAACGACGTTGCATATCGGAAGATACGGCCCTTACCCGGACCCAAGCCAGGGATATAAAACGGACACACTCGTTGAAAGCTCCAATCATTTTCTGGGTGCGACGCAATATTTCTACCGCGCCTCGGAAGATGTGAGCTTCTATCATCCGGTGACTCCAAAAACCAAGTTGGCTCTGCGTCTCAAATACGGATGGGGCTATCCGGATGATAAGAATCTTTATGAGCTTGGGGGAGCAGACGGCCTGAGAGGTTATGGCCGAAAGACGTTACGCGGTTCGAATGCCGCGCTGGCAAGTTTGGAATACCGTTTTCCGATTATGGAGAAATTAAATATCCGCCTCCTGGACAATTTCCTTGGTTTTGAATCATGGGGAGGCGTTGTCTTTGTAGATGTCGGCCAGAGCTGGTTTGATAATATAGGGGACTCTAAATTAAAGAAGGATGCCGGTCTCGGCTTAACGCTTACGACCACGGCTGCCTCTTTTTTGGAAAAAGTAATTATCCGCCTGGATGTGGCCCAGGCGATCAATGAGCCAAAGACAGATCCCCATTTCTGGTTCCGGGTGGGGCAGGCCTTTTAATATATTTTGATTTGTTGAAGCATTGAGATTGCGGAGGCATTCATGAAGACGTTCCGTGAAGAACTTTGGTTTAATACCAAAACAAGGCGAGATTATATTAATATTACCGATACTGTTCAGGCCTTAGTCGACAAAAGCGGTATCAAGGAGGGCCTGTGCCTGGTTAATGCGATGCATATTACTGCTAGCGTTTTTATTAATGACGATGAAAGCGGGCTTATTCAGGACTTTGATGATTGGCTGGAACGGCTCGCGCCGCATGAGCCGGTTAATTCCTATCGTCATAATGCCGGCGAGGACAATGCTGACGGGCATTTGAAAAGGCAAGTGATGGGCCGCGAGGTGGTTGTGGCGGTGACCAAGGGTAAGCTTGATTTCGGGCCCTGGGAGCAAATCTTTTACGGTGAATTTGACGGCCGGCGCAGGAAAAGAGTTTTGGTTAAGGTCATCGGCGAGTAAACCCCATTAGAAAATATTCATTTTCTAACGGGATCAATTGAATAATGGCGACAAAACTTTCTTTATTTGCTATAATTTTTTTAACAACAAAGTCAAACGATAAAGGATGAAAATGAGTTTGCTTGTTTTGGGAACGGTTGCCCTGGATGACGTAAAGACGCCCTGCGGCATAAGGAATAATATGCTGGGCGGGTCGGCTTCGCATTTCTCCATGGCGGCGCGGCTATTTACCAAAGTCAATTTAGTGGCAATCGTCGGCTCGGATTTTCCTAAGAAATATTTCCGGTTTTTTGAGGACAAGGGTATCGACGTAAGTTCTCTGCATCGGGCTGAGGGCAAGACGTTTCATTGGGAAGGTGAATACAAAAAAGAAGATCTCAATAAAGCCCTGACGATTGCGACCGAGATCGGGGTTTTGACCACCAATTTTATTCCCCGCATTACCGATGCGCAGCGGCGTATTCCTTATGTTTTCTTGGCTAATATTGATCCCGAAATACAGCTGGAACTTCTAAGGCTTGTGCGCACCCAAAAATTAGTGGGTGTCGATAGCATGAATTTGTGGATTAATATTAAACGAAAGCCCCTGGAGAAGTTGTTAAAGAAAGTCGACCTGTTCGTGGCCAATGACGGCGAGGCGCGGTTGCTGTCGGGGGAGAATAATCTTATCCGGGCCGCGAAATATTTAAGGAATATGGGGCCTAAATTTGTTGTGGTCAAAAAAGGAGAGCACGGCGTTTTATTTTTTAGTGACCGGTTTATGTTTTCTTTCCCTGCCTATCCGATTGAGCGGGTTGTTGATCCTACCGGTGCGGGGGATACTTTTGCCGGGGGGCTGATGGGGTATCTGGCCAAGGCGGGCAGGATCAATGAAATGGCTTTTAAAAGGGCGGTTTTGTATGCCACGACGATAGCCTCTTTTAACGTTCAAGGCTTTGGGGTAACCAAAACGGAAAATCTCACTATGCCGGTTGTCAACGGCCGACTCAAGGAATTGATTAAATTTATTTCTTAATATCTTAAGAATTCAACTTTAAGGATACGGTCTATGGCTTCAGGGGGTTTTGAAGGAAAACTTAAATCGACGGCCGATCTTATCAGAAAAAGCCATAAGATTATTATTGCCTGCCACGCTAATCCTGACGGAGACGCGATCGGCTCTATGCTGGGATTAGGCCTCGGGCTTATCAAGATGGGGAAATCAATCACCATGCTTTGCCAGGACCGTATCCCCAGGCGGTATGCAGAGTTGCCCTTGGTTAGCCGTATCCATCGCCAGCATAAGGGAGAGGCGGATTTGGCGATCAGCATTGACTGTGCCAGCATGCTGCAACTCTCAAAGCTCGAAAGGGCTTTTGCGATGTCGCAAAGGATCGTCGAGATAGATCATCACACCTATCGCACCCGATTCGGAGATGTTCAGCTCATTAACCGCAGCGCCTGTTCGGTGGGTGAAATTATTTTCGAACTTTTGAAGGAATTGAAAATCCCGCTAGACAAAACGATCGCCGAATGCCTTTTAACCTCTATGCTGGTCGAGACGTCGTCTTTTAGCCGTCAAGATGTTAAAAGAGTGACTTTCGATATTTGTGCGCAGATCATGGACACGGGTGTTAATTTCCGCAAGGTATCGGAGTGTTATTATCTGCGTAAACGGCTTGCCTCGATGCACCTATCGGGTCTGTGCCTGGTGCGCACAAAAATGCGCGCCAACAACCAGTTGGCCTGGTCGATTATTTACAAGAAAGATTTTGAGCGTTTTAAGGGAAAGCAAGAAGATATTGACCCTGTGCCTGACGACATGATGATGATTGAGGATGTTAAGATTGTTCTTCTGTTCAGGGAAATCGAAGGGAATATGCTGCGGGTAAGCTTACGTTCGCGGCACGGTATTGATATCGGATACTTAGCCAGCATTTACGGCGGCGGCGGGCATCATGACGTCGCCGGCTGCCGTATCCACAATAATAAGAGAACAATCGAAAAATTCATTAACCAGGCCTGCAGCCTTATTTACCAAAAAACTCATTCTCGCGGCGGCTTGAATTTTCAACGGCAGGGAATCTAATCCTTACGCCTCCCGGTTAACCCTAAGCATATGGACACTCAAGAAAATTTAGAAAAAGATTTCCGCTGCGGCATGGTCTCGATTATCGGCCGGCCCAATACGGGAAAATCGACTCTCTTAAACGCCATTGTTGATGAAAAAATCGCCATTGTTTCGTCGGTTCCCCAGACTACGCGCAGCCGTATCCGGGGTATCTATAATGACAAAAGAGGGCAGATTATCTTTATCGATACCCCGGGGCTGCACTTGCCACAGGACAGGCTTGGGGCGTGGATGAATTCGACAGCCGAGGGGACTATGCATGAAGCGGATTGCATTATCTATCTTGTCGATGCCAACAAACCAACGGGCCAGGAAGAGGAGATGATTGTTAGCCGGCTTAAAAACATCAAAACCCCGGTTATCCTGGGGCTCAATAAGGTTGATCTTAACGGCAAGCGCGCGGATGAATATATTTCCCTTTGGGAAAAGGTAAAAGGCAAGCCTATTACCGAGATGAAATCATTTGTCCTCTTGCCGCTTTCGGGAGAAACCCGGTATAACATCGATACGCTGATCAGTCTTATTTTTGAATTCCTTCCCGTCGGGCCGGCCCTGTATCCCACGGACATCGTTTCGGATATGCCTCAAAAAATGGCCATCGCGGATATCATCCGCGAGAAATTGTTTGCTATGATGCGCGAAGAAGTTCCTCATTCGTTGGCGGTGAATGTCGAGGAGATTACTCTTAAGCAGAAAAAAGTCACCTACATCAGGGCCGAAATCTTAGTCGAGCGTGATTCGCAGAAAGAAATTGTGATCGGCAAAGGGGGCCAGGTTTTAAAAAAGGTCGGTACCTTGGCCCGTATAGAACTGGAGGAATTGCTGGAGAGCAAGGTTTTCCTGGATTTAAACGTCAAATGGCAAAAGAAATGGCGCGACGATGATACGGTTTTGCAGGACTTAGGGTATGGACAGGATGCCTAAAGGCAGGGCCTAAGATTCTTTTTCCTATTATTAAACCCCGCCGGAGAAAATACTCCGGCGGGGTTGTTTTTTAAACAAGGAAGAAATAATTTAAGATCCGAGAATGGTATTGTGGAAATTCCAGTAGGTCGGGCTGACGGGGAGCTCAAGAATGATGGAGGACTGGAATTCTTTAAAATCCCCCGGAGGCCTAATCTGGATATCGGAATAATTAGATTCATACTTTTTTTCCGCAGTCGTGGAATAGGCAAGAAGGTCCGGCGTCGATCCTGCTGAATTCCGGCAAGGATAAGAACCGGGAAAAGGCGAAGCGCCGTTAATATCAAGGAATAGTATCTGCCGGGAGGACGGATAACCGGCGCCAGCCTGGTTACAGTAACGATAATTAGGCGAGTCTAGGTTTCCGGCGGGAGGGAATACATTATCGGCCAATTGAACGAAGTTGCCGATAACGACGGGTCTGTATTCCATCCAGCTTTTTGGGGCGTGGGTGTTATCACCGGGGGAAGCGTAATACCCCCACCTCTCAAGATATTGGGGGAAGGGGGCATATGTTCCGATGAGCGATATTTTATATTCGTACACTCCTATCGGTACTTTGTTGGCCATTTGGCTGTCGTAATTAAAGATCCAGTTGTAGCCTGATTTGTAATCTTTTGTGGCGCCGGTTCCGATACCGGCAGGCAGAGTAGTGAATCCGTGGCTTTCGGCGTTTGGGTATTCTTTATGACGCTGTGTTACCGGAAGAGTTGACGGGTATGAAAAACTATTTGAAACCAAATACACATAATTTGAAACAATAGCCGCCGAAGGCTGCCAGAAATCTTCTTCTGCGGTCTTGTATGCATTATATTGGCCTTTTAGGATGAGGTTACCGTTGACAATTGATGTCAATCCTTTTTCGGGCAGCTGGTTTGCATTGGCGAGGGCGAGGCTGTAGTTAGAATAAATCATTCCGTTTTTCGGTAAATACTGCTCTGCGGCAGTGGCTTCACATTCGCTTAAACCGCCCACGTTGACTTCAACGACTTCGTTGGGAAGGCCGCTTTCATGATTGATAAATTTGTGGTGGGTAAATAAGGCGACTTCTTTTCCGCTGCCGCAGTCTTGAGAAAAAGAGGTGCCGTTGGTGGCCGAGAAAGTTATGGGACTATTATCGTTGATCGTTACTTCGATCTGTCCGGTGCCGGCGTTGTAATCAATGGACATCCCTTTTCCGGAATCCTTGGCTTGACTGATAAGATCTTGGATATTGACGCGGGGCGGTGAAATGTATTGAGCCCCGTTGGATTGCCCGGCCTTCACGATACCGCTTAGTCCGGTTGCTGTTCCTGCCTCCAGGTCAACGGCAGAAGGGAAACTGCTGATAAAATTCTGCCAGGTAGCCGCCTGTTGTTCGGAATTGGTTAAGTCAATGGAAATCGTGGGATCTCCCGGGTCTGTGTGCCCTAAGTATTGATAGGTATTGTAACTCGGTGCGCCAGCAATTCGGCTGGGGATGGAAACCTCGTTAATAGAAGGGTGGCTCGCGGCGAGATTGCAGGCCCCAACGCAATTGATATTTTCTTGTTCATAGATGTAACTTTTGTCTCCGGCGGCCCAGATGATGCCGTCTCCGGCGCCCCAGGGATAAACGGGCTTATCAGTTCCCAGGGGATCTTTGGCAGCATCCTCCGAGGTGATAAAGCCATCTTTTCTCTCGATGTAGAGTCCGGAATTTTGTCCCGTGTAATATCCATCGTACCTATTTGCGTAAGTGGTGAAAGGATAGCTGGTTGACTGGGCATAAGGCCAACGTTGCATAAATTGTCCCTCATCCACGTAAAGTTCCTCACCCGGAGCAACCGCGGGGTAATATGCCAGGCGCATTTTTCCGTAGGAACTTAATTCGCTGAGATTCTTTAATATGGCTCCGCTGTAGAGATCTATATCCCCGTTGACCTGGATTTTTCCGCCTTGAGCATCCAGGGTTTGCCAGCTGAAAGCCGTATTGCCGGGAAAGAAAGAGAAATATTCGAAAAGGGAAGTCCCGGTAATTTTGTTTACTAAAAGCCTTGCGCTGTTGCCGTTGCTGCCTTTGGATAAAATATAGGTGGCGCCGTTTTTCTTGTAAACTTTCACTTCAAATTTGTTGTTACCACTGGTCAGTTCGTAGTTACCATCCGCGTTGATTTGTGTCCCGGGCATGAGCGTGCTCGGATTGGCCGCATCCACTAGTGCATTGCTCTGGCTGTCGACGGTATGGGTTACAAAGTAGAGTTTATCGCTATAGGCATTCTTTTTGATTTCGCAAAAAGCGTACTCCATCCCCATATGGGCGTAATATTGCGCTTGAAGGGAGGAGGAGCTTATCCTTACCTGGTGATTGTTATTGGTCGAATCCAAAAAAGCAGCGATCCCTAAGCCCAGAATGAGGATAAAAACCGGGTAAGCGATCATGGATAGGAAAATGCCTTTTTTGGATTTCAATATATTGCGCATAAGCAAGCCCCTATTCTTAATTAAGGTTTAGGAGAAGCAATCGGGTAAGTAAGGATTCTCATCGCAAGTAATGGTGCGCTGGATGTTAGGGGGTTTGTTGTGCACCAGATATCCGCCGGCAAAGTAGTTATGATAGGCTTCGATTTCAAGATTGTAGGTTGTCAATTGAGCGTCCGCTTTAAGGTGTTTAATATCCCCGATTGCCTCTTCGGCCAAGTCAGTTCGTATAATTTTGTCACCGACGTTCATTTCTCCGATTTGTTTCCATTGGCCCTCCGTATAAAATGGGTGAATTTTAGTGACCAGGAGATGATCGTTAACGATCAGGAATTCATCCGTATCTTGATTGTGTACGAAAAGCTTGGTAACGGTGCCGGTGACTATTTTCTTGCTTTTTTCATCGAAACTTAAAACTTGATCGCCGGGCTTAACTTCTTGAATAGGTTTCTGGCTGCCGTCGGCCATTGTAATCGGGGTGTTGGCTAAAAAGCATCCGCCCGAGCAGGTTCCGCAATCGACTGGACAGCTGTTGCAGTCTTCACTCGCATCGCATATTGAATTTCCGCAAACCAGGCAGTCCAGGGCGCAGCCGGTGGCGTCTTCGTCGGGGGCGATACAGATCTGGTCGCCGCAAATTGTTGTTGTGGCGGTATCTTCCTCGCTTTTGAGCGCCACAGATGTTCTAAAGCTTATGTTGGTAGCGGATGCAAGAGCGTTCGCGTCTTTTCGTAATTTCAAAAGAAACTGGATGTCGCCGTTAGGGCCGTAGCTAAACCAGATGCTTCTGGCATTATCGGTTAAAACGGTTGTTTCCTGCACGGAAACCCCGTCCGCATAAGCAATTGCGGATAGCATGATTTTTGTCCCGAAAGATGCCCGGGATTCACCGGGGAATTGGGTGCAGAAACCCATGCCGAAAATCAGCAGGAACGCGAAAATATTGATCAGAGCTTTTTTATATCTTGAACAGGTAATCATGGCTTGCGCCTCCATTGAGATAATAACCTATCGGATTTTTCCGCAGGTGTCGCCTGTTTTCTATCCCCCGGGCGGCATGCTGGGAATCTTTCTATAGTTATGAACGATATAACCTTCCGCAATATAATTGAAATATTCTTTAACTTCAAAATTATAGGTCGTGAATTTGCTGTCAGACTTAATCTGCTTTATATCTTTAATCGGCGTGGCTGTCAGATCGCTTTTTGTTATGAAATCTCCGACTTTCATTTTTCCGATCGGGGCCCACTCTCCGTTTGTATAGAAAGCGTGAATCTTGGTAACAAAGACATTGTCGTTGATGATTAGAAATTCATCGGTATCCTGTTGATGGATAAAAACCAAGCTGACGGTGCCGGGGACAAGCTGTTTAGATTTCTCATCAAAGCTCAGTACTTTGTCGCCGACTGCAATTTCCTGGATCGGTTTTTTGCTGCCGTCGGCCATCGTGATCTGGGTATTGGGCAGAAAACAGCCTCCGCCTCCGCCGCTAGGAGGGCAATCATCAGGACAGGTGACGTAAGTTTCCCCTGCTCCACATACCCCGTCAGGGCACGTAGGGCAGTCTCCGAGGCAGCTCTGTGAGGTCTCTCCCTCGGAGCAAGTCCCGTCTCCGCATACTGCGCAGTCTTGCGGGCAGCCGGCCAAGCTTTCGCCGCCGTCACAGGTGCCGTTTCCGCACAAGGCTGCGGGGTCATAATAGATGCTCTCGATCAATCTCCCGTCCGTTGTTACTTTAATTTCTTTATAGGCATCCTTACGGGCTGAGCCGTCACGAAGCTTTGCTCCGAATTTAGCCTCTCCGTCAGGCGTGAATACCTCATTGGCAATTTGGGTCCCGTCTACTATCGCCTCTTTAAAGAGCAATCGGTTGCCGACGCAGTTGTCTCCCTCGCCGCAAGGAGCGATTGTTACCACGTTTTTATTGCTGGCGGCAATCTCATTGCTGATTCTTATTAAGGCGATTTGATTTTTCGCAATTAACTCGGAACGGTTTTTATTGGTAAACCAGGTCTTGATACTGACGTTGCTGGCCAAGACGATAGTTCCAAAAACCATTGTGGCGATGGCAGTCGTTATCAGCAATTCCGCTAATGTAAAACCGCTTGTTTTATTATTCATAAAGTATCACCTCTTTAAAATATAAGTTTCGATTTCTCCTTGAACTAAAAAATCCCATCCGGTAAAGGATGAGATTCTGGGGATGAGACTTTCTTCATTGTGTCTCATTGTTGGTAGCTAGGCTGCCCTTACCCTTGGCGGTAGAGGGCCCTGTGGCTTTGCGCCCCATCCTTACGGACAGTTTACCTTTTTCAACAATTGTATAAGTATGGCTTCTAAGTAAAGTATAGCACATAAAAATCGTTTTTCAATTGACAGCCTCTATAAAATGGCACAGAATAATGGAGCTCTCTTTGAGAATAATTCCGATAGAGCCGGATGCCTGACTGCTAAGCAACTGCTTGAAATTCTTATAGTTGCCTTTTCCCGGGCGGCTTCGCAGGCAAATTCCCATGTTTGTTATGGACCGGTTCTATTATGATACGGTTAAATTAAAATTTCAAGAAAATATCCTTTTAATCCGCTGTTATTCCTTCGCATCAGGGCGATTTAGAGGGAATTTTCTTTAAGCCAAGCCACGGAGGTCAACATGATTCGCGTCCACAGCACAGATAAACCCAAAAACCCGATCCTGATTGCTGCCTGGCCCGGCATGGGCAACGTGGCCCTAAAGGCTGCTAACTATCTGCGCGATAAACTGAAGGCCAAGCCGTTTGCCGTATTGAAATCCGAGAAATTCTTCAGCCCCACCGAAATCGCGATTAGTAAAGGTATTGTCGAGATCGATGTCTTGCCGGACGGAAAATTTTATCATTGGAAAAACCCTTCAGGAGAAAATGATCTTGTTATTTTTATAAGCGAGCTTCAACCGTCCCCCGAAGACAGTATTCCCTACGCGGAAGCAATCTTGGACTTTTCTATTAAATTAAAGGTCAAAACAGTCATCACGTTCGCGGCGATGCTGGCCCCTATGCCATACACACAGTTTCCCAAAGTCTGGCTGGGGGCAACCCATAAAAAGATTCTTGCCAGCTTCCGGGAGGCCGAAGCTAAACCTCTTCATTCCGGCCAGATCAGCGGCTTGAACGGTTTATTCTTAGGGGTGGCGCGTAAAAAGAAGATCCAGGGCGCGTGCCTCTTAGGTGAAATACCGTTTTATGCGGCGCAGATCGAAAATCCCCGCACCTCGCTGGCTCTTTTGAATATCCTCAAAAAGTCTCTCGGCATTACTCTGGATACCGGCGATCTATCTCTTGAAGGTAAGGTGATCGAGGAGGAAATTGAGCATCTTATCGAGCATATCCAAGGGGCAGCCCCTCACGATGAGCCAAAAAGGCCGATCACCAGCGATGAAGTCGAGCGGATGAAAAGTGCCCTGGCAGCCAACAGCCGGATTCCCGATTCGGTCAAAAAACAGATCGAAGAATTATTTTCGCAAGCCCGCAGGGATATCTCCCTTGCCGTCGGCTTAAAGAACAAACTCGACGAATGGAATGTTTATAAAGACTACGAGGACCGGTTTTTGGAACTTTTTAAGAAGCAAAATGTGAATTGAAAGAATTTTCATTTTCGTAATGTTCCCCAAACCGCGTTCGAGGAATCCCGCCCATGATTACCTACAAAGCCCTCAGCGCCCGCCAAGTGCAGCGTCTCGATAAAATTGCCATAGAGGAAATCGGCATTCCTTCCGTCGCGCTAATGGAGAATGCCGGCCGTGCGGTGAGCGGCCAGATCCTTGCTCGGCTTAAGAAATCCTCAAAGAAATTTGTTTCTGTGTTTTGCGGAACCGGAAATAACGCCGGGGATGGTTTTGTTATTGCGCGGTATCTTTTAAACGCCGGTCTAACGCCTAAAGTTTTTATCGTCGGCCGGGCCAGATATTTAAAATCCGACGCGGAGATAAATTATCGAACTCTAAAGAAACTTAAATGCCCGGTTCGGGAAATCCGCCGCGTAGATCAATTGTTATTGAGGGATATTGCCAAATCAAAAATTATCGTTGATGCGCTTTTTGGCGTGGGGTTAAACCGGCCCGTTGGTGAACTATTTAAGAATGTGATAGAGGCCGTTAACGCTGCGCGTAAATATATTATTGCCGTCGATGTCCCCTCGGGATTGGATGCTACAACGGGAAAGACTTTCGGGGCATGCATCCAGGCCGATTTAACCGTGACCTTAAGCTGCGTTAAAAAAGGATTTCTGAAAAATGCGGGTCCCCGTCACACGGGCAGGATTGTTGTTGCCGATATCGGCATCCCGCTTAAGTTGTTAGGAAAGGTAAAAGCTATTTGATGATTTCGAATCGAACCATCGGAAATATTGTCCGGATATTACGCAAAGAAACCAAACGGCTTAAAACCCCCTCCGTGACTTTAGTGGGGAAAAAGTGGGGGAGCCCTTTTTCGGTTTTGATTTCATGTATTTTGAGTTTGCGCACCAAAGACGAAGTGACTTTATCGGCTTCAGAAAAGTTGTTTCGCATTGCTTCCGATCCGCAGCAAATGGTGCGGCTTAGCCGCCAAAGAATCCAGGAAATTATTTATCCGGTTGGATTTTACAAGACCAAGGCGCTAAGGATTAAAGAGATGTCCCGGGATATTATTGACCGCTTTGGCGGAAAAGTCCCGGATGATATCGATACGCTGTTGACATTAAAAGGGGTAGGGCGTAAAACCGCGAATTTGGTTGTTACCGAGGCGTTCGGAAAGCCCGGTATTTGCGTCGATACGCATGTGCATCGCATTTCTAACCGTCTGGGTTATGTACGCACGAAAACCCCCGAGGAAACGGAGTGGGCCTTAAGAAAAAGGCTGCCAAAAAATTTTTGGATCGAATATAATGCGTTGTTAGTTACCTGGGGCCAAAATATCTGCAGACCGGTTTCGCCTTTATGTTCGCGCTGCGCGATAAACCGTTTTTGCCTTAAAGTCGGCGTGGATTTAAGCCGGTAGAACAGCGATTTTCAACCCCTTCGGCACCCTGTCTTGCCATAAAAATCGTAAATTTCCTCCAAATTTCCCGCATTTTTCTCGATTTTAGAATTAATTTCCTTGAATGAAAACAAAATTTATTCAATTAATTTGATTTTGTTTTCTCCGTCGAGAAATCATGAAAACAACCGAAGTGTTCGGTAATTTTATCTTGACAATGATTTTAGGGTATGTTAAAAATTAAGAGTGATTTGAAAATAAAATTTAATTTTTTTTGAATTGTTTTTTCCGACGGGAAGTCGGATTGTTTGTACGGGCATTTATTTCACTAGCGGACGGAGAATAAAGAAATTGAACTAGAAATGGAGTTTAAGGGACCACAAAAAGCTTTAGAGGGTCCCTTATTTTTTTGAAAACAATGCCAAAGATCATCGGCCTTACCTACGACTTAAAAGAAGATTGGAAATTCCAGCCCGGCGATCCCAAGGACGCTAATGCCGAACTGGATACGGTCAAGACTATTGACAGTATTGCCTCTGCCATTGAAACGGGCGGGCATCAGGTCAAGCGCATCGGCAATGTCTATAATCTTTTGAATCAAATCGATCATTTGGGAGTTGATATTGTTTTTAATATCGCCGAAGGCCACTGGGGGCGTAACCGCGAGTCGCAGGTCCCGGTGATTTTAGAAATGAAACAGATTCCTTTTGTCGGTAGTGACGGCCTGGCGTTGGGGATAACACTGGATAAGATTATCGGCAAGAAATGTTTTATCGCTGACGGGATACCGACGCCGCGGTATTTTGAGGTGAGGGAAGGGGATGACCTGAAGAAGCTTAACGCTATCGGATTTCCCTTGATCGTTAAGCCTCGTTTCGAAGGATCGTCGAAAGGATTATCCAAGAATTCCCGGGTGATTGATTACCCAGGCCTTCAACAACAGGCGGATCTGATTAATCGGCAATACAAACAAGGTGCTTTGGTCGAAGAGTTTATTAAAGGAACTGAATTTACCGTCGGGGTTATCGGCAACAAACATCCCTTTGCCATGCCTGTGGTCCAAGTCAAAATTGAAGGGAAATTGAACCTGGGTGATGATTTTTACACATTTTCGAGACTTTTGCAACCGGACTTGGTAGAATATATTTGTCCGGCAGATATACCGGAAGGTTTAAGCAACAAGCTGAAAGACTTGGCCGTGCGGGCATACCGGTCGGTTGAGTGCAGTGATTTTGGACGGGTTGATTTTCGTGTGGATGAAAAAGGCAATCCCTTTGTTTTAGAGATCAATCCTTTGCCGTGTCTGTCCAGGGAAGATGTATTTTTCTTCGCGGCCAAGGCGCTGGGAATAACCTACGAGGACATGATCAATCGGATTCTGGATTTTGGCCTCGAACGGCATGGTTTAAGCGACGAAAAGGTTAAAAACTGTAAGGTTGCGGACGTCGTCTAAAATGGGGAATTAACCCAAGGGAGACAAAATAGATGAATTCGGTTGAGACAATTATAAAAGAAGCGCAGGGCGCCCCGGCGATTGCCCCTCAGATTACGCAGCCCAAAATCAATTTAAATCCGGCCGAAAACCGCATTTTAAGCCTTTTTAAAGATGCCTCTATCCTTGATTGGGAAGATTGGCGCTGGCAGATGCGCAATCGTATCCGCACCAAGGAGATGCTTGAAAAGATTATTAAACTTACCCCGGAGGAGGAAGACGGAGTCGATCGCTGCAAAGATAAATTGACGATGTCTATCCCGCCGTACTTTGCAAGCCTTATTGATCCCGAGGATCCCAAATGTCCGGTAAGATTGCAATGTGTTCCCCAGGTTGGCGAACTTACCAAATCGCCTCACGAGATGGAAGACCCTTGCGGCGAGGATAAACATTCTCCCGTTCACGGGCTGGTGCACCGCTATCCGGACCGGGTGCTCTTTTTAGTCAGCGAAATGTGCGCGATGTATTGCCGCTATTGCACTCGCTCGCGTATGGTCGGCGACAGCAGCCGGACGATAAAATCTTCCACCTATGAAGCGGCCTATGAGTATATCCGTTCTAATAAGAAAATAAGAGACGTCCTTATTTCCGGCGGAGATCCTCTCATGCTGGCTGATAATGTACTGGAAGATATTATCAAAAATATCAGGGCGATTCCTCATGTGGAATTTTTGCGTATCGGGACCAGAGTGCCGGTTACTTTACCGCAGCGCGTAACTCCGGAATTGGTCAGCATGCTCAAACGCTACGGCCCTATCTGGATGAGCATTCATTTCAGCCACCCGAAAGAAATTACCAAGAGAACAAAGATTGCCTGTGACCTGCTGGCCGATAGCGGTATCCCCATGGGAAGCCAGACAGTTCTTTTGAAAGGGATTAATGACCGGCCGCACATTATGCGCCGGCTTGTGCACGATCTTTTAAAAATAAGGGTGAGGCCCTATTATATTTACCAATGCGACCCGATTGTCGGCTCTAAACATTTTCGTACATCTGTTTCAGCCGGGATCAATATCATCGAAAAGCTGCGCGGGCATACATCCGGTTACGCCGTTCCTACCTTTGTTATTGACGGTCCCGGAGGCGGCGGTAAAGTACCGGTCGGGCCTAATTACGTTATTTCCAACGACAAAGGAAAGTACGTTCTGCGTAATTACGCCGGCAAGAAGTATGTATACTACGATCCCGAAAAGTAGGAAGCGTCTTTTGTGATGCCTCAAAAAATCCCTCTGATTTTCAGAGGGATTTGTTTTTTAATAGTGTTTTTTAATGCAGTAACCCTTAAAATAGCCTTTCTTTAAAGCCGTATCAAACTTAATTGACGCTCATGTTTATCTGTGCTAATATACGTGCGCCTAAGGAGTGGATTCTCTACAGATAACATATTTTTAAGGAAGGTGCGTGTAGGAGATATGGTTGAAGTTAAGATTAACGATAAAAACGATTTTGAAAAGGCCCTGCGGATTTTTAAGAAACAGTGCCAAAAAGAAGGTTTCTTGCTGGAGCTTAAAGAAAGGCGTTATTATTCCAAGCCTTCAGAGCGCAAAAGAAAGAAGTAGCTGTCCTTAAGCTTCTTTTGTTCTTGCCGGTAATTCAAGAGACTGTCAAGCAATTCTCATCCGGGTATTAAGTTTAGGGCTGAATTTTAAAACAGTCAGGTACTATTGGTAATAACGTGACTTCATTTTGGTTTTTAGAAAATTATTTTCCCGCCTGTGTCTCAATCATAACAAATCATAATGCATGCCGGAGACCGTCGTGATGGCTATGGCCTCTAAGAAAGTGGCTATTTTAGTCGAGGATTTGTACCAGGTCCTGGAGGTCTGGTATCCGCTTTTGCGGCTAAAAGAAGAGGGGATTGCGGCGACGCTCGTCGGAACGGGCTTAAAAGAAACCTACAACAGCCGTGACGGGTACCCGGCGAAGATTGACAAATCAATCAATGAAGTTAAGGCAAGCGACTTTGACGGCGTTATTATCCCCGGCGGCTATGCCCCGGATATTTTAAGACGCTACGAAAAGGTTGTCGACTTTGTAAGGACAATGCACGCCAGCGGCAAGGTTGTTGCGGCTATATGTCACGGAGGATGGCTTTTGGTCTCGGCTGGTATTGTCAAAGGGCGCACAGCCACGTGTTTCTTTGCTATTAAGGATGACTTGATTGCCGCCGGAGCGAAATATGTTGATCAAGAAGTGGCGGTAGACGGAAAATTAATCACCTCGCGCAAACCCGAAGACCTGCCGCGGTTTGTCCGGGAAATTATAAAGGCGCTCTAAGCAGGCCGGGCTGTATTTATTTCTTTGGTTATTTCTAAAAACCCAAAATTTTTTCTTAAGGAGAATCAATGATTAAAGTCAAGCGTGCCCTGATTAGTGTTTCGGATAAGACCGGCCTTGTAGAATTTGCCAAGGGCCTACAGAACTTTGGGGTTGAAATTATCTCGACCGGCGGCACGGCCAGCCTGCTTAAAGCTAACAATATTCCGGCCATAGAAGTTTCCGATTACACCGGATTTCCCGAGATGCTCGACGGGAGAGTTAAGACCCTTCATCCGGCCATTCACGGCGGACTTTTGGCGGTGCGTAGTAACCCCGAACATTTAAAACAGCTTAAAGACCATAAAATCGGCCTTATTGACATGGTGGTGATTAATCTCTATCCGTTTGAAAAGACTGTCCAGAAGAAAAGCGTTTCGCTTGAAGAGGCCATTGAAAATATCGATATCGGCGGCCCTTCGATGATCCGTTCGGCGGCTAAAAATTTTAAAAACGTTGCCGTCGTCTGCAGCCCTAACCGCTACAAAGAGATCTTAAAAGAATTGGATGTCAATAGCGGTATCCTTTCCGATACGGTTTTGGTTAATCTGGCGCTGGAGGCGTTTCAGATGACGTCGCGTTACGATGGCATTATTTACGGATTTCTAAACGAGCGGCTACGCAGCAGCGAATTTTCGGCTCTTCCCAAGGAAATAAATTTGCGTTTCTCCAAAATACAAGATTTGCGTTACGGAGAAAACCCGCATCAGAAAGCCGCTTTCTATTCACAGGGAGCGGAATTATCCGGCTTTGCCCGGATGAAACAGCTTCACGGCAAAGAGCTGTCTTTTAACAACATCCTTGACCTGAATGCCGCCGTTGATGTTGTCAAAGAATTTGATAATCCTGCCGCCGTTATTATCAAACACAATAATCCCGCCGGAGTTTCGGAAGATCAACTGCTGGCTAAGGCCTATCAGAATGCTTATAAATGCGATCCCCTTTCCGCCTTTGGGGGCATTATCGGCCTTAACCGCAAAGTGGATGTTGCCACGGCCGAGTTGATTGCCAAAAGCGGTTTTATGGAGTGCATTATTGCTCCGGGTTATGAGAAAGAGGCGCTTAAAATTTTAACTCAAAAGAAAAATGTGCGTATCATTGAATTTAATTTTCATGACCAGGAAAAAGACGCATGCGATTATAAAAAAGTGCACGGCGGGCTTTTGCTTCAGGAAAAAGACGAGCGCAAACTTAACCCATCGGAATTAAAGGTTGTTACCAAAATAAAGCCGACGGCTCAGCAGGTCGAGTCTTTGTTGTTCGGTTGGAAAATTGTTAAGCACGTCAAATCAAATGCCATCGTTTTGGTCAAGGGCAAGAAAACTGTCGGTATCGGCTGCGGACAAACCAGCCGTGTGGAAAGCGCCCTTTTGGCGGTTAAAAAAGCCGCCAAAGAGGCCAAGGGGTCGCTGCTTATTTCCGATGCTTTTATCCCCAAGGAAGATACTGTCTTGGTTGCTGCCAAGGCCGGGGTGAAAGCAATTATTCAAACGGGCGGCTCTATTGCCGACCAGGATGTGATTAAAACTGCCGACAAGGTAAAAATCGCGATGGTGACAACCGGGATCCGGCATTTTAAGCATTAATTTTTGGTTACAGCGTTCTCTTCTTAAGCCCGCAAAACTATCTCATTTATTTTGCCGAAATAGATTTTTAAGTCTTTAAGGAACCGGTAAAGAATGACTCCCGCGCAAGCCAAAGAGTATCTCAATTCTTTTATCAATTATGAGGTAGATCGCGACAAAATCCACGCATCAACGTGGAATCTTAAACGGATGACGCGCCTGCTGGACTTGGTCGGTAATCCCCAAAAAGATATCGATATCATCCATATTGCCGGAACTAAAGGCAAAGGATCGACCTGTGCTTTTACCGCCAACATTTTAAACAGTGCCGGCTATAGGGTCGGGCTTTATACCTCGCCGCATTTCAATGATTACAAAGAACGGATAAGAATCTTAGGCCGAGGAGGGCAGGAGAAAGAAGGTCTTTTTGAAGGCGCGATTAAAGAGCGGGAACTTTGCCGGTTGGTTGAAAGGACAAAACCTAAGCTGGAAATATTGCGCGCCGATGCCGACTTCGGGATTTTAAGCTTCTTTGAAGTCTTAACCGCACTGGCGCTTGTATTTTTTCGAGAACAAAGGGTGGATTGCGCTGTCCTGGAAACGGGTTTAGGCGGCAGATTAGACGCGACTAATGCGGCAGAATCGATTGTCTGCGGGATAACGCCGATTAGCCTGGATCACACGGAATTATTGGGCTTAGCTTTAAAAGAGATTGCCAGTGAGAAAGCGGCGATTATCAAAGACCGCAGGCAAAAAGTTATCGTGGCGCCTCAAGAAAAAGAAGCAGAGGAAGTTATTAGCAAACGTTGCGCGTCATTCGGCATCCAGCCGGTTTTTATCGGTAAAGATATTCATTATTCTTGTTCTCAAAACGGCATCAAGGGTCAAATCATCAGTATTCAAGGGGCTCGGGACGAGTATAAGAATATTAAAATGCAGCTTTTGGGAAAACATCAGGCGGCTAACGCCGCGGTTGCTGTGGGCATGGTTGAAGCGTTGGGAGAATTTGGACTTAAAATAAATTCCCGGGCAATAAAGGAGGGCATCGGACACACCCGTTGGCCCGGGCGGTTTGAGATCATCAAGAAAAACCCTTTTGTTGTCTTGGACGGCGCGCATAATCCGGGCTCGTGCAGGGTTTTGGCTGAAACCATAAAAGATATTTTTCCGGGAAAGAAAGTTACGCTTGTCTTAGGCATTTCCTCGGATAAAGACGTCAAAGGTATTTGCGCTGAGCTTGACGGAATTGCTGGAAAAGTTATTCTGACCCGGGCCGATCATCCGCGCGCTTTTGAATTTAACCGGGATAACTCGCGCGATTTATTTAGTGGAAAAAATATCAGCCGGATGGATAATATCCAAGAGGCCATTCAATCCGCCTTAGGAATGTCCGAAAAAAATGAAGTTATTCTTATCACGGGTTCGCTTTTTGTTGTTGCTCAGGCAAGGAGATTATGTATAGACCGGATTTAGAAGATACGATTGTGGCGGTTTCAACAGCCCTCGGGTATGGCGGGATAGGGATTGTCCGGCTAAGCGGCAACAACGCTTTATCCATTGCCGATGGGATGTTTATGGCCAAAAGTAAAAAGAAACCCTCCGAATTTAAGAGTTACACGGCGCATTACGGATGGGTGGTAGGCAGTCGCCGGTCACCGGTCACCGGTCACCAGACTAAGAGAAAGCTAAGGGCAACGGGAAACGATATCATCGACGAGGCCCTGGTGACGGTCATGCGTGCGCCAAAAAGCTATACCCGCCAAGATATGGTCGAGATCAATTGCCACGGTGGGCTGGTGGTTTTAAAGACGGTATTAAATTTAGCGGTTAGTTTAGGGGCGCGTTTAGCCGAACCGGGCGAATTTACCAAAAGGGCTTTTCTTAACGGCCGTATCGATTTAACCCAGGCCGAGGCGGTTTTGGATATTATCCGAGCCAAGACAGACGCATTCTTAAAGGTGAGCTTAAACCAGCTTAAAGGAGATCTCACTCTTGAGCTTGAAAATATCCGGGAATATTTGATGGGGATTTACGTCGAATTGGAAGCTGTTGTTAATTTCCCCGAAGATGAAATTGACGCTTCCCCACGCCGGCAGCTTTTAAACCGTATTCGAAAAGCCCAGGAAAGAATCGAAAAGTTGCTGGCATCAAGCGAGCAGGGAAAGATCTTAAAAGAAGGGATAAAAGTTGTTATCTGCGGCAGGCCCAATGTGGGAAAATCCTCGCTTTTAAACGTCCTTTTAAAACAGCCGCGTGCTATCGTGACCGAGATTGCCGGCACCACGCGCGATACGATCGAAGAGACAGCGCAGATTCGAGGCATTCCGTTTCAACTTATTGATACGGCCGGGATTTTAGAGCCGCGGGATTCTATTGAACGGGAGGCGGTTAAGCGCAGCCGTTTGCATATTGAAAACGCCGATCTCGTTCTTTTTGTTATCGATATTCATGAGAAGTTTTCCGCCAAAGATAAAGAATTTATCGACAGGATCAAGGGAAAGAATGTCTTGGTGGTTTTAAATAAATGCGACCTTGCTGCCAAGCTGGATTTAAGAAAGATCACGGCGCTCTTAAAAGGCAGAAAAATGATCAAGGTCTCTGCCCTAAAAAGAATCGCTATAGATGCTTTGGAAAAAGAGATTGTCAAAAGTGTCTGGAAAAGCAAAGATATTGATACCGCCGGAATCCTTATCAGCAATACCCGGCATATATACGCTTTGAAAGAATGTGGTCTGAATTTGCAGGAAGCCGAGGGGGCATTGGGTAAAAATATGCCGCTGGAATTGGTCTCCGAAGGAGTGAAAGCCGCGGTCAGCCATTTAGACGAGATTACGGGCCGCAGCGTCAGCGCGGATTTACTCAGCAGGATTTTCTCGGAGTTCTGTATAGGAAAATAGGGTTGAGCAAGGTGTTTTAAAAGACAGCGCCCCGTCCGCCGATGAAATAACGGCGGACGGGGCGCTGTTCTTTTTAAGAATCTATTTCGAAGGAGAGTTCTCCTGAGTCATTCGGGCGCTTAAAGCCGCCATTTTTCTTAGCAGATCCTGGTCCTGAAAGATTGCCTGGATCTTGGGATTGGTCATGAGCTTTAGAATATCTTTGGATTTGATCAGCCGGGCACATTCTTCGTCAGTCAAGGCCTCTTGAATTTTCTGACTGCTATAGACCGCATCAAACTCGGGAGTTGCTTGGATGGCGGTCATCTGTTCGGGATTTTTGGTTACTTTTAGGAGCGTCTCGAGGTTGTTGATATAAGGTACCTTATTTTTAATCGGATTTTTAATGAGGGTGTAAGAAAAAGTGTTTAAGACCCCGTTTTTAAATTCCCTCATCCAGGGAATTTCAATCGGCAGCATGGCGACAAATGTCAGGAATAAGGACGCAATGAGGACCCCCCAGGCGAAATTAAGAATACATCCGGCCGTTCGGCTTAAAGAGGAAATAGGCTTGTCGCGGGCGATGGTCTTGTTCCACAAAAAGAGGAGGACGGAAAAGACTATGCCGATCAAGATGGGGCTAAAGGTAATGATGCCGAATGTCAGCAGGGCATTGTGGGTTTTATGGAAATAGATTGTGCCTGCGCCGATGCTTAAAGCCAGGGAAAGCGGTCCGATGAGGGTGCGCGCAAAACCCCCCAGCCAGCCGCTGACGGCAAGATAGAAAAGAAAAATAAGAATAATCGTATCAATAAGGTAAGACATAATCTCTTCTTGAGAAAAGTATTGGGTTGATTGCGGGTGTGTTTATTTTTTGCTTGCCCCCGGGAAATTGCCCTGATCAATAATCTTATCCAATATACTTTTTGTCGCCTCGGAGATATCAATGAAAGCGACCCGCGTCTTGAATTCTTGCTCGGAAATGCGTTCGGATTGAATGACGCGGCCGAAAATTTCTATCTTTTCTTTGAAATCCGGCGGGACGCGGAAGTTAATGCCAAGGATGTATTGGGGCCCTAACTCGTTATCGGCGATAAAGCACAAGCCGTATCTACCGATGTCGACGATCTTTGATAAATTGCCTTCTAATTCAGTGCGTTCGTATATTTTACATAAGATCCCAAAATCTTCCCGAACCCTTTTATCCCGTCTTTTTTCTTCAACCATAAATAACTCCTTTTAGAGGGGGTCTTTTAAATAACCTCTTTATTTTAACCTATTTGGCCGAGTCTGCTCAATATTTTGATTAAATTTCTTAGCAAACCATTCAGATTGAAGTTTCTCGGCATCCAGGATCCAGGCAAAACCTTTTTGGCGGTCCTTATCCGTGATATCGCCGACGATCAAATCCCGGTAAGTACAAATCTCTTCTTCCTGGGTCCATAAGCGGCTGGAAGAAAGACTGGGGAAAGACGCGACGACGTAGCGGTTAAATTCTCCCGACTCAAGAAGTTCGTTAAGGGCAGGATCATCGTTGAAATCGCGCTCGCGGCATTCGCACCAGATCGTTTTTCCGGTTACGGTAGGGATTAAAATGTAGCCTTTCTTGACTTCGGCAATGGAATTAATCGGCCACTGATATACTTTGTTCTCATACTTGGGATTATTGAAAAATAGAATCATGTTAATATACCGGGGATGCCTCCGGTAAACGAAAAGTTCGTTAGTATTTTTTTCATGGATAAGCCAGTTATAGATATCGGTTGTGACCATGCGGGAAGGCAAAACTTCAAAGAAAAATGCTTTAAAATTGGAAATGATATGGCCCAGGAGCAAGGCGGCGATCAGCCCAATAAGGATTTTCCTGTGTGGCGCTGAGGAGGCATCGGTTATTTTCTTAAAGATATCATCTATGGCGAAGCAGATGAGAAAGATAATGCCCGGCAGCCAGGAGAAGTAATTACGGCCGAATTGCACGACTCCGCTTATTTCAACCAAGATCGGCGTTGAAAAACAGACAAGCAATATTAGTGCGATCAGAGGTTTCTTAAATGAACGGAAAAAAAGGTAGGCGGCGGATAGAAGGTATGCCGGAAACATGACCGGCATAATTAGAAAGAAATATTTAATGATCCAAACAATGCCGCCGCCGCGTAAGTGCGGAGCCACGGGAAAGAATTGCGAAAGATAATTATGATAAATGGCGAAATTGTTGCTATGACGGCTGATGTTGACGAAGCGCAGGTATTCCAGGGTGTTATGAATCGGATGGGGGATAGTAAACAACAAAAAAACAGCCAAAAATCCGAAAAATATAAACCGGATACAAAACCATACTTGCTTAATATCTTTTTGCCCGGGGTGGAGTTTAGATTCCTGATAAAGAAAAAAAGCCAAATAGTAAGGGGCATACATGACGGCAGCCGGCGAAGAAAACGGCAGTAGCCCTAAGAATATCCCTGAGAGAAAATAAAATTCTTTGCGCGATTGTGCTCTTTGCAGGAAAAATATCGCCAGGAGAAAATTCATCAGGGCAAAGGGCGGGTGTGCCCCCTGAAGCATATAAAGATAGGGCCAGAAGCAGGCAAAGAATAATATGAAAGCGATTATCCCGATATGTTCGCTAAAAATATGCCGCATAATCAAGTAAAGGAGTATCCCCGAGACGGCAATGGCTATAATAAGAAGAAAGACGTTAGGGAAAGTGGTTTGATAGTCATTTAGGATTCTTTGCATGATGGCGATGCCTAAGATCAGGGCCTCTTTACCGTGCATGACTACTTTTATAATACCCTGATAGAGCACGTTGTGCATTTCGGAAAGAAAGCGCAGTTGAAACAGATTGGCGGCAGCAGGCAGGTAGGGATTTTCAGAATCGGTGGGCCAATAATTAATAAAGTAGGTTCTGGCAGTCAAAAAGATCGAAAAACAGCAGGTGAGAACGGCCATAGCCCAAAGATAATATTTATGGTACGCGCCGTGTTTATTTTCCATGAATAAAACCGATTTCTTTATCCTTTTGCTTGATGCGCTGCCGTTTCTTCGAGTTTCCATCGAAGATAACCGACTTTTAATATAGCTTAATCGTTCGTAATAATCAAGGCGGGGATTTTAGAGCAAAAAGTCAGTCTCGTTATTTATATGATATTTATCTTTTGTCGATAAGTAAGACGGAGTTATAATAGATCAAAAGGACGGGATATGAAACCTCTTATTATTTGCGTGATGATGTTTCTGTCGGTACTTTGTTTTTCTTCCTGCCAGAAACTTAAGACTTCTTGGATGATGATTGACGCCGAAGCGGCGTATAATCAGGGCAATGCGGAAAAATCTATCCGTATTTACAAAAAGATAATCGAGGTAAATCCCCAACAGGCTGATGTCCATTGGAAATTAGGCATTGCCTATTATGCTCTTGGTGAAAAGCTGAACATGGAAAAAGAAATCCTCGCCTTAAGAAAACTAAACGAGATGAATATGGCGAATGATCTGCAACAGCTATTGGATAAAAGATAGCTTTTCTGCCTGCCGGTTATACCGCAATGGTCTCTTAACTCCCAACCATCTCCGACAAGAAAATCATGCCAGCTCACTGGATATATCCCATCCGAGGTTGTGCCTAAGGGGAAAGAAGGGCTTACTTTTCGACGGAGGTGCTGCTTTTTTCGGTTTTTGGCTTATCGGGTTGGAAACACTGAAAAATGAGATAGGGTATTAACCAAAGACCAAAGAGGCCGACGATAATAAGAGGCGAAGCGAGTATCCATTTAACGACGGGATGGAGCTTAAACTCTTTGTGATTCTTTGCTTTTTGCTGTCTAAGGGCTTGATATTCTTCGTAGCTAAGTTGTTTTTTTCCGGAATCTTTTTTTTCTGTTGGTTTGTTATCCATAACTCTCCTCCTTCTTCGTCTGGCAGTATAGCACTACGAAGAATTAAATCAACGACAGAATCCTCTAGAACGGCGAACCGAATTTCCGGATTAAAGGGCTGGAAACTGTTTTTCGGGGATATCGTTTTTGAAATCTTGTTTAGGCCTTTGCCGGGATGTATAATAAATACCAATCTATGAAAAAATACGGATTCCTATCAATTGTCTTTATCGCTATTTTTGTATGGGGAATCTTCTTTAATTATACCCGACGGTATAATCCCCAGGGCAGTGAAAAAGAAATAGAAGCCTGCACAATAGTTTTTCCCCAAGCCCAGCGATTTTCCGGTAAATTTTCAAACCCTCCGCACTATAAGGCCTACAAGAATAATCCGCAAACCGGCCGGGAAGAGCTGTCGGGAGTTGTCGTTATCACGACTGATCTTGCCCCCGATATCAAAGGTTATGCCGGCCCGGTTAAAATAGCGGTTGGGGTTGATTTGGACGGGAATATCAATGCCCTGTATATTCTTTCTCACGGTGAAACGTCACCCTATGTTTCTAACTTGGATCAATTTATTGCTCAATTTTCCCGTCTTAATTTTAAAAATGATTTTAAGCCGGGGAAAGATTTAGACGGCATTACCGGCGCCACCATTACCAGCGAAGCGATTGCGCGTTCGGTAGAGCGGAGCCTTAAGATAATTGCCCGCGAGGTTTTGCGCCTGGATGCCGCAAGCGAAAATCAGCAACAGCAAAAAATCCCTTTCGACCAAATCGCGGTCCCGGCCTCAGTCTTCACAGCCGCGGTTTTTGGTTTCGTCTTTCATAGCAATATCTTGCGGTGGATGGCCATGCTGGGAGGGCTTTTTTATCTCGGATTCTATAAGAAAACCATGGTTTCTGTTGTTGACGTTGCCAATATCGGTTTATGGAAAATTCCCGACCTTGCCGGCATTCCGCTTTGGTATTGGCTGATTATCCCGACTTTTATTTCGGCAATTCTCCTGGGGATGGTTTACTGCGGAAATATATGTCCGTTTGCCGGAGTCCAGGAATTATTATTCAACACATTTCGGAAGATATGGCCGAGAGCTCAAATAATAAACGTGTCCCGGAATATTGACCGTCCCGCCCGGTATATAAAATACGTGGTACTTTTTGCGGTTTTAATCGCAAGTTTTATATTGGGCAATTCGAATCCGGCTAATGTTGAGGTCTTCGTGATGTTCTTTACCGCCCGGGCCAGTAAGCTCGGATGGGTGCTTGTTATTTCTGTCCTGACCATTTCGTTATTCCATTTTCGTTTCTGGTGCAAATATCTTTGCCCCATGGGGGCGGTATGCGGGCTTTTTTCCAGAGTCAGTTTATTCAGGATCAAGGCCAAGGGCCAATGTGATGGTTGTGCAGCGTGTGAAAAGATTTGCCCGGTCCAAGCGATTACGGTGAACCAGTCCGGGAAGCCGGAGATTGATTATCCGGAATGCATACAGTGCGGAAGATGTCTTCAAAAATGCCCCAGGGCAATGCTTTATTTGGGCGGGTGGCGCAATGAAAAACAGTGATATTGTCTTTGTTGTTTTGTTGGTTGCCTCCTCGACGGTGACAATAGGCATTATCGGGGAGAATATCCGTCCAGAGCGGACCGGGGTTACACCGGCCGTTGTCAGCCGAATCGATAGCGCCAAGATAAAAGCGGATATCGAACGCGCCGGTCTGGTTATACATGAAGCAAAATACTGGAAATTGATTCGCCCTTAAAAGAAAGCTTAAAACGATGGCCACGTTGATTGAATGCAAACTTTGTCCCCGCCATTGCCGTATAGGGGATGGCCAACGGGGAAACTGCCGGGTGCGGAGTAATATTGACGGAAAGCTTTTTACCCTGGTTTACGGAAAACCCTGCGCGATTCATATTGATCCTATTGAGAAGAAACCCTTTTATCATGTCTTGCCGGCCACCAGTTCTTTTTCTATTGCTACGGCAGGATGCAATCTTCACTGTAAATATTGTCAAAACTGGCAAATATCTCAAAACCCTCCCGAGCAAACCGAAAACGTTGACCTTTCTCCTCAAGCGGCGGTTGACGCGGCCATAAAAAACCGCTGCCGCAGCATTGCCTATACTTATTCGGACCCGGTTATCTTTTACGAATATGCCGTGGATATTTCAAGATTGGCCAAGTCCAAGGGGATTCTTAACGTTCACCGGACAGCCGGTTATATTGAAAAAGAACCGCTGGAAGAATTATGCGCCGTGACCGACGCGATCAATGTTGATTTTAAAGGGATCACTGAAGATTTCTATCGGGGCATGTCTGAGGCAACGCTGGCCCCGGTTTTGGATGCGATGAAGACAATAAGAAAATGGGGTGTATGGCTGGAGTTAACCAATCTTGTTGTTCCCACCTGGAATGACCGCGAAGAAGATATCAAAAATCTCTGCCGCTGGATTGTTGATAACTTAGGGGCACAGGTGCCGCTACATTTTTCGCGTTTCTGGCCCATGCATCAGCTGAAGAATTTACCGCCTACGCCGGTGGCAACGTTAGAGCGTGCTTATGAAATTGCCCGCAAAGAGGGTTTGCACTTCTGTTACATCGGCAATATCCCGGATCATTCCGCCAATAATACGTATTGCCCCAACGACGGCAAGGTGCTGGTGCGCCGCATCGGTTTTACGGTCTTGGAAAATAATATTGTCGGCGGAAAATGCAAATTTTGTAATACCGCTATCCCCGGCATTTGGAGCTAGGGATACTACATCGATGCCTAAAGGAGGATTTAAAGATATGGAGACAAAGACAATGACTCGAAGAGATTTTTTAAAGACCACGGGGATTTTTATGGCGGGGTTGTTTCTTTTTCGTATAAAGGATTTCTTAAATCTTATGTCTGCCAAGAAAAATAATTTTCCGCCGTCCCGGCTTGTGGAGGCGAGGCATTATACCCGTGCCGATCATTTGGCCGGATAGGAAGATAATAGAAGTAAAATTAATACCGCCGCATTCAGTGCCGCACAAAAAAGTCCCAGTGAAGTTATTCCTAAAAGAGGAATAAGAATTGTTCCGGTCAGTAAGGACCCCAGAGTAGCCCCCAGGGTATCGGCGGCATAAAGCCCGCCGGCAAAGCTTGCCAAAGATTCTGATTTTCTTTCGCTTGATCCCCACAAAAGATGTGTTGCCAAAGGATATTGAAGCCCGCCTAAGAATCCGGCAACGACCGGTAAAAGGGCAAAGGCGGCGACAAATATTTCTTCTTGCGGCAGGCGGGGAGATTGTTTTAAAAAGATGAGGGTTGCCAGCAATGCCAAAGGATACAGAGTGGTAACAATTTGTGACTGCCGGTATACTTTATAAATTTCTTTCAGGTTTCCGGAAAATTTGATGATGATTTTTCCCGCCGTAAAACTTCCCCAGGCCAGCCCGCCCATAAACGCCGCCATCATCAGGCCGATTTTGTAATAGATATAACCGTACAGTGTCTGAAATGATAGGATGATGATCAATTGGACGATGATTTGAGACAAGCCGGTATTGATAATCGAAATAACGACCGGCGATGCGGGGGATCTTTTCCGCAAGAGCAATCCCGCGGCCAGGAGGATAATAGGCAAAATCATCAGGTGTTTTAATTTTATCCACTCTATTTTTTCCATGGCCTGTTTAAAGATCGTATTAAAATGCGTTGACCACAGAACGATGTCATAAAAATAAACGACCGGTTTCATGTCGGTGTTTAGATTGCCGTCAATTTTTAAGATTGATTTGATATAACTGACTCGATCTTCGGTCAATTTAGCGGGCAGATAATATTCATTAACGAATTGAGTCTTAATGCCCCGGGTTCTTAACCGGTTAACCAGCGTGGGGATATTGTAGGTAAGTATATTCGAGCTTTTGCAGGCTAAGAAAATATTTGTTTCTCCGGGGATGGAGATGACGTCGGGGAAGACGTTTCGTAACGTCGTGTAAATTGAGCGTAAGAATTTTTGCGCCTGCGGGCTTAAATAATCTTCGGCAGAAGAAACGCTTAAAGCGATGATGCCGTTGTCGTTAAGGATTCGGGAGGCCTCTTTAAAAAACTCGAGTGAATAATAACGGTTAATGAGCGCCGTGTAAGGGTCCCCTAAGTTGACGATGATCACATCGTATTTTTCCTGTGCCCTTTTGACGATAAGCCTGGCGTCGGAATAAATGATGTGCACACGGCTGTCTTTTAAAGGTAGAAGATTTTCTTCCGGAATATATTTTTGTGAAAGACGTATGACGCCGGGATCAAGTTCGACGTAATCCGTGCGAATGACGGGGTGTTTCAATATTTCTTTAAGGCTTCCGCCGATGCCGTTTCCGATCAAAAGAACTTCTTTAGGGCCGGGATGTTCCAAGAGGGCGTAGTGGGTATTTTCCTCGGCGGTTAATTCGTCTTTTGTGGAGTATGAAAGAAGTCCGTTTTCAAAAAGGCTGTACTCATCTTTTATCTTGGTCAGCGTGATGTTACCGTACGGAGAATCAACGATTGCAACAATTTCAAAACCTTTCCATTGAACCTGGCGGGTGAGTTTGTCCAACTTATCTATCAATCTTGTCGAGCAAAGCATTAATATGCATGCAAGAAAGGCTAAGGAGATTTTGACGGACCTCTTGCCGGTTTTTAAGGTAAGGGTAGCGGTGACTATGCCGACGAACCCAGCCAGAAAGGCTATTTGCATAGCCGGCATAAAGCGGACGAGTATAAAACTGAACAAAATTCCGCCGCTAGCCGCCCCCAGAGATTCCCAGAGATAGACTTTTCCTGCCAAAGAAGTCTGAGGGGGGTTGCCTTTGCCGGGCGTGTGCGGCAAATGGCATAGCAATGCAAAAATTCCCCCCAAGAGGATTGTCAGCGGCGCCAAAACGAGGAAACTTATGACGCATATCGGGATAATACCGAGGATTTCTCCGGTTTGAATTCCCATCAGGGATTTTGTGAGGCGGATGACAATGACGCAGATCGGTAGGATAAAAAAGATTAAAATAAAGAAAAGATTGAGCCAGAAAGAATCATTATTTATTTTCTTAGAGAAGATGCCGGCTAATAAACTTCCGACGGCAATCCAGAAAAGCCAGCTGGCGAGGATAACGGCATAGGCGGTTTCGTTGCCGTAAAAGATAATGATCAGTTCGCGCAAAAGCACGATCTGGCTGACCATGGACGTCAGGCCCAGGACGAATGCAAGAACGGCATTTTGTTTTATCTTATGTGTAAATACATTAACCATTATTCCTATTTTTATCAGATGTATGTTTAATTAGCAAGTTTTAAGATTGACTCCGGTTTGAGCTGTTGACACTGGGTGTGTGGAGGTGTATTATAAGCTACATTTTCTAAAGGGGGTGATCATCATGCGTGGTTCATGTTGTTGTGGTTGTGCTCCAATAAAGACCAAAAAGAAGAAAGCGAAAGCCAAGTCCAAAGCGAAATCGAAGTAAGCTGAACCTGCTGAAATCGAGATTTTGGTTGGGTTTTAATAAATAGTTTTATAAGGGCAATCCCCCGAATAGGGGGATTGCCCTTACGGTTTTTAACCTGCCTTTTAAAGGACGAGCAGTGCCTTGAACAAGATTTTATTTTCTTGCGCTAAACGCAAAATAAGTTGAACTTCACCCAAATAGCTATATAATTTTCTTATGCACGAAAAAAATCCTCAAGGGCGGTATGACCAGATAAAACGTGTCTTGTGGCTCATCCTTCTCTTAAATTGGAGCGTAGCCGCCGCTAAAATCATTTACGGCCTTATAACTAATTTCGGAAGTATGACTGCCGATGGTTTTCATTCTCTAGCTGACGGTGCGTCCAACATCATAGGCCTTATCGGCATTACCATCGCCTCACAGCCCGCCGACAAAGATCATCCCTACGGACACAAGAAATACGAAACGTTGTTTTCTCTGGCGATCGCGGGATTTCTTTTTTTCACCTGCTATAACCTTGTGATAAGCGGCATAAAACGGTTGCATGAACCCGTTATTCCCCAAATAGATTCTTTAAGCTTCACAGTCATGATTATAACCATGGCGGTCAATATCTTTGTGATGCGCTATGAATATAAACAGGGCAAACGTTTCAATAGCGATATCCTGATTTCGGATTCTCTTCATACCAGGACGGATATTTTTACTTCTTTTTCGGTTATTATCGCTTTGATTGTATCCAAGATTGGATTCAATATTATTGACCCGATTGTTACGATGCTTATCGCGTTGTTTATTGCCTATGCTGCTTTCTCGATTGTCCGGGAAAGCTCAGGCGTCTTGTGTGACACGGCGGTTATCTTAGATGAGCAAAAAATAGAAACCCTTGTCTCCTCCATCAAGGGCGTTAAAAGCTGCCATAAAATCAGGAGCCGCGGCCGGCCGGATGACATCCACGTGGATCTACATATTCAAGTCAACTCTCACATGCATGTTGATGAGGCTCACCGGATCAGCCACGAGATTTCCGGGGCTATTAAGAATAGAATTCCCGGCGTAACCGATGTGGTTGTCCATATTGAGCCGAAGGGCAAGTGACGGTGCCAGCCAAGTTTTCGTGAGATCTGCCTTAGAGGGGCGTGTTAAAATGTTTTGGAGACGGATAAATTTCCTGCCTGATTCATTCCGAGGGAAGAGGTGATGACCGTAATCCAAAGAATAACTTTTCCTGAGATTTATTAGGGCGGTATACGCCTGAAGACTTTTGTTCCGTGATGGCTCCAGGGTTCCCGAGGAGGGGCTTGCCAATCACCAAAAACCGCATCCAGCTCAAAATGTTCGTCAATATAACGGGCGAGTAGAGGGCAGTATGTTTTACCGAATACGCCTAAGCCCGGTACGGGCGAATCGATTCTAGAAGACATCAAAATCCAATTTACCTTCCTGCTTTCCAGCCGGGCGATGATTTCTTTCTCCTGCCTCTGAGAGATTTTAATATGTTCAAAGAAATACAACTCGCGTATGGGGCTGTCTTTACCGACCAGAAAATAATAAAGCGGATCATAGGGCAAAGCAAGGAATGTTTCGCCGCTTTTTAAGTGATCGCGTAAATATTTTGTCGTTGTTTGAACAGTATAAATCCATCCCCAGTCGTTGGTCACGTATACTTTTTCGGACTCAAGGCTCAAATATTGAGGAGGGGTTTTAAAACTTTGTATCATCTGATATTTTCCGTACATTGCCAGAGAAGCAAGTAACGCAAGTGTGATGCATAATAGAAATTTGACGATGCGTGATAGCCTTTTGGTTCCCATATGGATGAGGGTAAAAATAAGAATGGTGTTTAAAGGCGTAATCCAGTATATCCGGTAATTGACCCCGCTAACGATTAGCTCGTGGAGATTGAAGGACCAAAATAATGCCAATGTGATGAATATAAGCGAAATGCGCGTTTTGAATTCTCGGTTAGACTGTTGCTGCAACAATAGGTTCAAGGTTTGCAAAGACGAGAATATGATGATTAACCCGAAGAATATATTGGGCCAGCTCGAGAGGAAGTTGGACACATTGGAGCGCCACAACTCTTTAAAAGGAATCCAAAACGAATAATCGGGAGCGCGGTAAGAGCCCGGATAACATTGCTGAAGATAGTCAAGGGGGAGACCCCGCAGGAATACCCAGTAGGTCAAAAGGGTCAGTGTTACGATTGAAACGGACAAAAGGTAAAGGCGCTTTTTTGGAAAAACCGGGAGATATTTACGAGAGAAGTCAATAACATGAAGGGACAAGACCAGTGCCGCTAATCCGGAAAGCCCGATATTAATTTTTATTAAACCCAAAATAAAAACGGAGAGTAATCCTGTATAGACATAAAGATTCCGAGGCCGTTTGATATAGAGAAAAAGTGAATAGACGGTTGTCAGAAGCATGAGGATTCCGCCGATATGATTGTATGTATAAACGAAATCAGGATTAAACGTCCAAAACCACACTGCAGCAATCAATGCCAGCCAGGGTGTTATGAAAAGCGATAACATCAAGTAAATAACGACGCCGCACAACTCGACGAGCAATAGTTTTCCCAGTAGGACGCTGTGGATGCTGATTCCGAAAAGTTGATAAAACAAACCGTAATAGTAGGGCATGAGCGGTCCGTAAACCCACCAGTAGTCTCGGTAGGGAGTGCCGCCCTCAAAAGTTTTTTTAAAGCCATACAAGTCGCGGCCGTTGTCGCCTTGGGTCAAGGCAATATGCAAATTATGATAGGGGTGGATGAAGAGGATTCCGATAAGAATGACCAAAATCAGGAATAATATTTTTTTGTAGAGAGGTGTCATAAAAAAAGTTTTATTGGAGTCCGGTCGGTTGTTTCTCACCAAATATTTCGATCTAAACTTCTATACTGGATAGCCTCAGAGATGTGTTCGGGCAAAATATTTTCTTTATCGTCCAAATCGGCGATGGTGCGGGCAACCTTTAAAATTTTATCATGGGCCCGGGCGGAGAGGCCCAATTCCTCCATGGCGCTTTTGAGCAGTTCCTTTGACTCTTCGCTTATGGGGCAATATTGTTTTATCTGCTGCTGGCCCATCTGGGCGTTACAGTAAATAGATGTTTTAGCCAGTCTTTGGTGCTGCCGGTGACGCGCGGAAACAGTCCTTTTCTTAATATCGGCGGAAGATTCGCAAGAAACGGCAGAAAGAAGTTCCTTATATCTGACCGAAGGGGCCTCCAGATGAATATCGATTCTGTCTAAAAGTGGCCCGGAGATTTTCGAAAGATATTTCTGGATTTTTTGCGGGGTGCAATGACATTCCTTTTTGGGATCCGTATACCAACCGCACGGGCAGGGGTTCATGGCGCAGACAAGCATAAATTTAGCCGGAAACCGCATTGATTTTGCCGCTCGGGCAACTGAAACAAAATTATCCTCCAGGGGTTGCCGTAGTGCCTCCAAGACATTGCGGTTAAATTCCGGGAGTTCGTCTAAGAATAAAACACCGTTATGGGCCAGGCTGATTTCTCCGGGCCGTGGAATCGTGCCTCCGCCCACTAAAGCCACATCGGAACTGGTGTGGTGCGGGGACCGAAAGGGGCGTGTGGCAACAACGCCGATGCGGGAATTGATTTCGCCTGCGGCTGAATGGATTTTGGTTGTCTCCAGCGCCTCTTGCAGGGTCATATCCGGCAGGATGGTGATCAGTCGCTGGGCAAGCATTGTTTTTCCGCTACCCGGAGGGCCAATTAACAAGGTGTTATGTCCTCCGGCTGCGGCTACCTCCAGTCCGCGCTTGACATGGGTTTGCCCTTTAACGTCGGAAAAATCGATATCGTAACGATGGGCTTTTTTAAAAATCGATTCTGCGTCTATCTTGACGGGTTTTATGGCATCGGAATCCGTCAGGAAATTAACCGCCTCGGCCAATGTTTTTACCGGATAAACCGCGAGATTGTTGGCAATGGCTGCTTCGGTAGCATTTTCAAAAGGGACAATGAGGCCGTCAAATTTGTCTTTGGAGGCTGCCATGGCGATACACAGGGTGCCTTTGATGGGTTGGACCCGGCCATCCAATGAAAGCTCGCCTAGAACCGCGTATTTTCCTAAGCGGGAAGGGTCAAGTTGTTTTGTCGCTGCCAGGACGCCTAAAGCGATAGCCAGGTCGAAGGAGGGGCCCTCTTTTTTGACATCGGCCGGGGCGAGATTAACAGTGATCCGCTGAGGCGCGAACTTGTAATGACTGTTTTTTATAGCTGAACGGACGCGCTCTTTACTTTCTTTAACGGCGTTATCCGGTAGCCCAACGATAACCATCGAAGGCAGGCCTGAGGAGATGTCTATTTCGATAGTGACGGCGTGGGTATCAAGGCCGAAAATTCCGAAACTAGAGAGTTTTGCTAACATATTGGAATTGAAAGGCTTTAGGTTGCCAGAAAATACCTTGCTTTTTTGAATTCCAAAATTTATAATGTACCTTAACATAATTCGCTAAACCCGTCAATCTTATTGACTTCCTTAAAACCAAAGAAATATAAGGTAGTCAATACCGGGCTTGGCCCAGTACTGCGCAACCGAAGTTGCGCGGTATTACCTTTTTCCTGACGAAGGCGAGTTTTACACTTTGCTTTTAGAAAGAAAAAGGTTAATAAACGGCATCGAGGCTAAATGGTTAATTTTTTTCAAGCGGTTATGAATAATAGAGTCCTGGTCATTACACTTTTGGCCTGGATTATTGCTCAGCTTATCAAGGTTTTGCTGGGGGTGGTTACTAAGAAAAAGTTTGACTTTCGCTGGTTTATCGGCACCGGCGGCATGCCTTCAAGCCACGCGGCCGGCGCTACCGCCCTGGCGGCATGTTGCGGCATGGAAAAGGGATTTGATTCGGTTATTTTTGCCTTGGCGGCGGTATTTGCCATGGTGACCATGTTTGATGCCCAAGGGGTGCGCCGCGAGACCGGACAACAAGCTGGGATCCTTAATAAGATTCTTGAGGACATTTATTGGAAGGGAAAGGTTGAGACCAACCGCCTTAAGGAGCTTATCGGGCATACGCCTATCCAAGTTTTTATCGGGTCCTTGATAGGGCTTTTTATCGCTTTGGTCATGTATCCTCTTTTGGGGTAATAAATTATTTCCTAAAGATATTTATCTAAATTAAGATTAAGGAGAGTGTTTGTGAGTAATAAAATTTTAACGATCGGGTTGGTTGCGGCGGTTTTAATCGTTGCCGGGGCTATGCTGGCAATGGGTAAAAAGAGCGCTCCTGGTATTTCCGGCGGTTCCTCTTCCTCTGTCCAGGAACTTTACGCCCAAGCGGTTGCGTTGGAAGAGAAAAACGAACTGCTTAAGGCCAGGGAAAATTACCAGAAGATCATGTCCGACTATCCGGATTTTAAGGAGATCGCCAACGTCCAAAAGAAACTCGAGAGTGCCAATCTTAAAATCATTTTTTCTGCCATAGAAACACCTCAGACAATTATTCACGAAGTCCAACCCGGAGAATCGCTGGGAAAGATCGCAAAGCAATACAGCGTGACCACGGAGCTTATCAAGAAAAGCAATAATCTTACTCAAGATACTATCAAGGCGGGCCAGAGACTGCGTATCTGGAAGGGGGTCTTCAGCATTTTTGTCGATAAGTCCCAGAATATTCTTCTTCTGAAATGTGACGGGGAAATTATTAAAGTCTATAATGTTTCGACGGGAAAGAATAATATTACGCCCGTAGGAACTTTTAAAATTGTCAATAAGCTTATCGATCCGCCCTGGTATAAAAACGGCAGGGCTATTCCTCCCGGAAATCCGGAAAATATCTTAGGCAGCCGTTGGATGGGTTTTGATATCCCCAGTTATGGTATCCATGGGACCACCCAGCCCGAAACCATCGGCCAGCAGGTTACCGCCGGATGCGTGCGTATGCGTAACGAAGAAGTCGAAGAGCTCTTTAGTCTTATCCCTGTCGGGACGCAAGTGACTATCATCGATTAGGCATGATTCTTCCGTATTGTCTTAAACCAACAAAGGTCGCTGCATGGCGTTAGATTTTGAAAAACCTATTGTCGAGCTTGAATCTAAGATTAACGAGCTAAAGAATTTTAGCTCCGGGAAAAAGGTCAATCTTAGCGCTGAAATTAAAAAGCTTGAAGAAAAACTCGGAAAAATGAAAACCGAGATCTATGACGGGTTAACGCCCTGGCAAAGGGTGCAGCTTGCCCGGCATCCGCAACGGCCGTATACCTTTGATTATATTCGGCTCATGATGACTGATTTTGTGGAATTGCACGGCGACAGGCTTTTCGCCGATGACTTGGCCCTCGTCGGAGGTTTTGCCAAATTAGGCGATAAAAAGGTTATGGTGATGGGGCATCAAAAAGGGCGCGACACCAAAGAAAATGTGATGCGCAATTTCGGCTGTGCCCACCCCGAAGGCTACCGCAAGGCCATCCGGCTTATGCAATTAGCCGAGAAGTGCAATATTCCTATCGTTATTTTTATTGATACGCCCGGTGCTTATCCGGGGATAGGGGCCGAAGAACGGGGCCAGGCCCAGGCCATTGCCTGTAATCTGCGCGATATGGTCAAAATCGCTGTCCCCATTGTCGCGACGATCATCGGTGAAGGCGGTAGCGGCGGCGCTTTGGGGATAGGCATTGCCGATAAGGTGTGTATTTTGCAAAACGCTTATTACTCGGTTATTTCTCCGGAGGGATGCGCTTCGATTCTCTGGCGCAGCAGTCTCAAGGCCCCCGAAGCCGCTCAGGCCTTGAAGTTGACGGCTGAAGATCATCTGAAATTCGGCGTTGTTGATGAGATTATCCCCGAACCCGAAGGCGGAGCGCACCGCGATCCTGAGGCAGTTGCTGCAAATTTAAAAAAAGCCGTGACTAAACACCTTAAACAGCTTGCGGCCCTTTCCAAAAAAGATCTTTTAAACGCCCGTTACGATAAATTCCGCAAGCTTGGGGTATTTGAGACAAATTAACTCTGTCAGCCCTTCTTGTTTTTAAATTTCCGCCTTTTACCTGAATTAAAAATACCGGTGGCCATCCATGAACTATAGAGACATTAGAAATCTATCGTACGAGGAACTTCTCGCCTATCTAAAAACACAAGAAGAAAAGGTATTTAGGGCCCATCAAATATTCGATTGGATTTATAAAAAAGGCGCCAAAAATTTTGAGGGCATGACGAATATCTCCAAAGGATTGGTGCAAAAACTTAAAAACGATTTCTCTTTTTTGCAATGCGAACTGCTCAAGCAAAACGATTCTCTGGACGGAACCGTGAAGTTTTTATTTAAACTTGAAGACAACGAGAAGATTGAGACGGTCGTTATCCCCGCGGTTGACCGGGCAACGGTTTGTGTTTCGACACAGGCAGGCTGTAAATTCCGTTGCGCGTTTTGTGCCAGCGGCAGAGGAGGTTTTAGCCGGGACCTCACTTGCGCTGAAATTGTCAGCCAGATCCTTTACGTGAAGAACCACAGCCCGCAACCTTTATCACACGTTGTTTTCATGGGTACGGGAGAGCCGTTAGATAATTACGACAATGTGATGAAGGCGGTGCGTTTAATTAATTCAAAGCAGGGGATGAATATCGCGGCACGGCATATCACCATCTCAACCTGCGGGCTTATACCGGAGATGTTGCGTTTGACGCAAGAAGACTTGCAGATTGAGCTTTCGGTTTCGCTTCACGGCTCGAATGATGAGGTAAGAAATATTTTGATGCCGGTTAACAAGAAATATCCGCTCGAGGATTTAATCGAGGCTTGCCGGGAGTATATAAAGCGCACCAACCGTCAGATCACTTTCGAATATATTCTTATTAAAGATTTAACCTGTACCGCCGAAGCTGCCCAGGAGCTGGGAGGCTTGCTGCGAAACATGATTTGTAAAGTCAATCTGATTCCCTGTAATCCCGTCGATGAATTGCGCTATCAACCGCCCCAGAAACTGGAAATTTTGTTTTTTAAGAAAAAGCTGACCGAACTCGGCATTCATGCAACGGTGCGTCTGCCCCGCGGCCGGGATATCGATGCCGCCTGCGGCCAGCTGCGTTATGCGGCCGGATAATTCTTCTTTAAAAGCCTCCGAAGTATCTTTTGGTATTCCTAATTTTTATTTATAGATGATTGTGTTTACGGAAAGAAAAAAACCTAAGGAGAGGGATTCCCTGTTTTTTGGTAAATCTCATTCATGAGGTTTTGGATCTTAGGATTTTTTATTAGGGCCTGAATTTTCGGATTGCTTTCGATTCTTTTCGGATCATAGCTTAAAACGTCGCCGAGTATATCCGGGTCTTTTAATAGCTCGATGATTTCTTTATCCTGAGCGGCATCCTGGATTTCTGACATGATTTTGGGATCAGAGGTTACTTTTTGCTGGATGGCATCGATCTTTTCCTTGACCTGTGTTTTATCCGGTAGGGATTCTGGCTGTGTTTTGTCCTGCGCTTTGCTTGGCTCAGGATCGGCGGCATCGTCAGTTGTAATACGAACTACATCCGATGAGGGGATGTCAACGGTTCCCAAATGGGTGGTTTTAACCGAATAAGCGCCGTTTTGGAATCCAACGACTGTCCCCTTAAGGGTCGAGCCGTCCTTTAATCTTATTGTTTGACTTGTCTCGGCATGGGCAGTCAGGCTAAGCCAGAGAAAGGCTATCGATAAGGAACATATGCGGGCTATTCTATTCATAAGGCGGCAAGTGTAAAATAATATAGTTTCTTTTCTTATTGAAAAGGGCCAATCGTTTACGATTGGCCCTTTTGATTTATCTTGAATTTCTCGGGCTTATTTTTCATCCAGGACAAACTCAGGTTTCATCAAGGGTTCGTAGTTCTCGGGAGTCTTAAACGGAAACGAGACAACATCCCAAATGCCGGAACCCATTCGCCCCACCGTATAGGCGAGGCCTTTAAAAAATCCGGTAACGATGCCCGTGGCCTGACTTTTACTTTTAGCGCTCTGTTTCCAGCTTAAATCAACCTGCTTGGCGATTTCAATAGGAGAGGTAATGATGTTAACGATTCCACGGCCCAATTTATCCGCCGGGTTTTGGACGGTTATCTTTACCGGATCAGGCACCTGATTTACGGAGGTGTTTTGATCAGGGGCTGCCGGTGCAGCGGGGCTATCGGCCGCCAATAGTGGTGTTGCATAGAAACATAAACATACGAAATAAAAAAGGATGAGTTTCTTCATTATCTGCCTCTCGCTTTAAGACGCGTTTGGATACGGATAAATTCTACCATTTGTTTTAGGCGTGCGTCAAACGATTTATTGGTAAAATCAGATTTTGATTACTTGCTCTTGCGCAGCTCTGACTCATTATTATGTTTTCTTGGAAAGTTTATGCCAAAGCGTTATAATAATTCCTAAATCTTCTCCGTATTTCTTAAAATAATTCAAGGGGCCAGACCTATTCATGAAATTCGATTTTCCAGGAATAGTGTACAGAATAACAAACAGCCGGAAGATGGCGCTCGGAACGATTACCCTGCTGGCATTTTTGGCTTACCTGAATATTTTCCGGAATGATTTTGCCTTGGATGATTATTCGTTTATTGTCCGCTGGCCACTCATTCAAGATATGAGAAATTTTCCTCTCTTTTTCGGGAATCAAAACCAGCCCTGGGGAGAAGAGGGTATCTATTCTCCCCTCAAGACGTTTTTTCACGCCGTTAATTACCAACTGTGGGGCCTTAACCCTGTCGGGCATCATGTCGTTTCAATCCTTGTCCATGTGGGGGCGACAATTCTGGTCTATTTCATTGCCCTGCATATTACCAAGAATAATTTGATCGCTTTTTTAAGCAGCCTTTTCTTTGGCCTTCATCCGGCTCACGTCGAGGCGATTACGTTTATGACGGCCAGCGTCGATATGATCGGGTCCTTATTCTTCTTCCTCTCCTTTCTTTTATATATAAAGAATTCGCAGGCCGGAGGAAGATTCCTAAACAGGGGTTATGTCTTATCGATTATCTTTGCGGCGCTGGCTATTTTTACCTATGAATTAACGATTTCTCTACCGTTCTTATTCTTAATTTATGAATTTTATTTTAGTGGCAATCGGGGAAAACCGAAAAGAGCGGCTTTGCGTTTGGCTCCGTTTTTTTCGATTGCCGTTATTTACGTGCTCTTGAAGTTCCTCATTCTCCACACGGTTGCCCGGGAAGGCTATCTTTACGGAAGTTTTTATCTGACGATGCTCGTCAGCATTAAGGCTATGGTTAAATATGTCCTGGTTATTTTCTGGCCCGTCTACCTAACCGTCAATCATGTTATTTCTAAGGGAATTTACAGCTTTGCCGCGGACGATTTTGACCGAAATGCCGTTTTGTCCCAATCTTTCCGGGACCCGCAGGTTATGATTTCACTGGCCCTTATTTTTGCCGTGCTTTATTGGGCGATCCGGTCGTCCAAGAAACAACCGATTCCGTCGTTTTGTATTTTCTGGTTTTTTGTCGGGCTTTTACCGGCGTCCAATATTATTCCCAGCGAAATATTCTTCGGGGAAAGATATCTGTACCTTTCGTCGTTCGGATTTTGTTTGTTTTTGGGCTATTTTTTGACACTGCTTTATGAACGTAAAAGCCTTTTATGCCGTTGTGACCCCAAGCTTATTAGCCTGGCGATCATTATTGTGCTGGTTACTTTCTATACCGTGAGGACTGTGGCCCGTAACCGGGATTGGGAAAGTGATCTATCGATTAAGAAAACGCGGGCCGCGCTTTGTCCTCAGAGCGCCTTAATGCATGCCCAGCTCGGTAGCGCCTATACGGATGACGGCCAATCCAGGGAAGCACTTGAAAGTTTCAATAGGGCTCTTGCCATTCAGCCCGGCAGCGCGGATACTTATTTTTCCATGGCGGATGCGTATATGCAGCTTGATAAAAAAGAGCAGGCAATTGCATCCTTAAATAAGGCGATAGAATTAAAACCCGATTTTGCCGAGGGCTATTTTAATCTTGCGGTTGCTTACGCCTTGTCCGGTCAGAAACAAAAGGCTGAAGATGCCCTACAAAAATCCTTAGCGCTCTATCGCATGCAGAATAAGATAGACGAAGCCGACAAAGCGCAGGAAGCCTTTGACCGGTATTTTCATCCATCTATTCAGGAAATTTTGCCTGCCCAGGAACCGTTTTATCCGGAACAATAATTTCCATGAAGATATCTTTTGTTATCCCTATTTATAATGCCGAGAAGATTATCCAGGAAACGCTGGATATCTTGAATCCGAGCCTTCAGAGTATGAATTTAGATTATGAAATTCTTTTTAGGGACGACGGAAGTTCCGATGCGAGCTGCCGCCTTTTAAGCGAAATCTCCCGGCGCCATAGCAGGGTCCGATGTTTTTATAACGATGAAAACAGGGGGCTGGGATTTACCTTGCGGCATCTTTTTGAGGATGCCGAAGGGGAAATTATCATTTACCTTGATTGCGATTTACCCTTTGGGGTTGAGATATTACCCTCGATGATTCAGGAAATTCTCGAAAATGACATTGTTGTTGCCTCTCGCTATGCCGGCGAGAGCAGTAAAATTCCCCTTATGAGGAAAATCACAAGCCGTGCCTACTATTGTTTATGTCATTTTCTTTTTTCTGTTAATGCCCGGGATATCGGTTCGGGAACGGTTGCTTTTAGAAAGGAATCCGTCCGATCCCTTAAATTAACATCCGACCGTTTTGATATCCATGCGGAAATATTCGCAAAGGCATATCGCATGAAATTATCAGTCAAAGAATTGCCCGCCCGGTATCGCCATGGTCAGAGGGGAAGCTTTTCTGTTTTTCTTCACGGCCCGGATGTTGTGATGGATACATTTAAGTTGTGGAAGCGTCTCTAACGATGAAAACAGCACTGGTTAATCTCCCCCTAAAGAAAAGAATCGTCCGGCGGTATACCTGCAGTTATTATGCCGTAAATTCTCTTTTTCCTCCCCTGGAACTGATGAGCTTGGCTGCTATCGTGCGCGATTGGAAGAAAGACGAGACGGTGGTGATCGATTGCATTGCCCAGAAACTGGGTCTCGAACAACTGATTGCCAGGTTAAAGGACCTGCAGCCTGACATGCTGGTAGCGATGACAGCGATCGAAATGTTTTCCGGCGATATCGATTGCCTTGAACAAATAAAGAAATTTTTTCCGAATATTAAAATAATTTGCTTTGGTTATTTACCGACGCAATTTCCCAAAGAGATTTTAACCGGGGCGGGGTGTATTGACTTTATCATAATGGGAGAACCAGAAGAGATATTTTCCCAGCTCTACGATAGAATTAAAAACGGGGAAGGGGTGAATGACCTGTCCGGTATCGCCGCACGGATTGGCAGGGAGATTTTTGTTGGTCCGGCCAGGGAAAGAATTAAGGATTTAGATGCCCTGCCGTTTCCGGCCCGGGATTTGGTTGACGGCCGGCTTTATAATGAATTCTTTAGCCCTAGGCCTTTTGTGACAATTCTTTCATCGCGGGGTTGCCCGATGACGTGTTCGTTTTGCGTGCGCACTTTCGGACAACGGGTGGTTTATCGTTCGATAGAAAATACTTTAAAGGAAATTGAAGAGGTTATTTTAAAATATCGTGTTAAAACTGTGCGGTTTATGGACGACAATTTTTGCGTCGACGCTGGACGCGTGAAGGAATTTTGTGAGACGGTTATCCGTCGAAATCTAAAGTTTCAGTGGAGCGCCTTGGCGCGTACGGATAATTTAAGCGAGGCATTGTTAAGGCTGATGAAACAGGCGGGATGTTTTCGACTGTATCTGGGGGTTGAAACTTTTTCCCCAAAGCTCTTAAAAGTTTATCAAAAAAATACTGACTCCATGCGTGCCTTGGAAGTTTTCGGGATCATGCGTCGATTGGGAATTGAATCGGTGGGATTTTTTATGGTGGGAGGGGTTCAGTCCGAGGCTGAGTTTAAAGAAGACGTTCGGATTGCGGCCTATTCCGACTTGGATTATGCCGTTATTGAAAAGTTGACGCCTTATCCGGGAACGCCTTTCTTTGAGCAGATGAAAGAAGAAATAGATTTTGATATTTTTCCTTATAAAAATCGGCTAAAGGATACCGATAGAGAAAAAAAGATTCTTCAGCGGGAGAAAGAATTTTACCGGAGATTCTACTTAAAGCCGAGACGCATATTAAGAATGCTCAGGAATATCGTTTTGTATCCCGGCGATGCCTGTGTGGGCTTGAAGGATTTCTTGATGTTTTCGGGCAAGAACCCTAACCGCGATGAACCGCGGTCGGATTTGATTTAAGAATATCGAATAAAAAGAAGCGCGAAACCCGCTTTCGAAAGCGGGTTTCGCGCTTCGGAATCCCGTTTTCATTCTGCCGTATGCTTAATAGGAATTGTAAATTAGGAATGTTTTGATATAATAAAATACAGAATTTTTGAATGTTTCAAGGGTCTGGGGAAATCACCCCAGAGGGTTTCTTGATGGTCGGGCCGCCATCTGATCGTTGTGATCAGATGGCTTTTATTTTTTTCAGATAGGAGTTAATAGATGAAAATAACTTTAAGACTCATTCTTTCTTTAATTTTTATTGTGGCTGCGGTTGCCTTTTCCTTTTCGTTTTGGCAGGCGCGACAGGAAGAGGCGCGTCTTAAAAATGAACTTGAAAGACGGGCTAACATCGTTGCTGACAGCTTAAAAATGTCGGTTGAGCCTCTCTTGTCCTCGGATGATAAAAGATACCTTCAACGTATCGTTGATAAGTTCTCCAATAGAGAAAGGCTTGTTGGAATTGCTATTCATGATATCCAAGAGAATCTTATCTTGGCCTCAACCGACCTTCTGCCGAAGTTACAAGAAAATCCCAAGGTGATTGCGCCTAATATCCAGGACGTGGAAAAGTTAAGCACCGAGCAGGGGAAATTCATCAGTTTCGGTAAGCAACAATTGCATGCCTATTCTGTCCCGCTTTTGACCAATGAAAAAGTCAGCCATGTTCTGACTATTTTTCATGACGCAGCATATATCCAAGACCGGGTAGGCAGAATTTGGATAAATAGTTTTCAGAGAGCTTCGATACAAGCTTTTTTGATTGCTCTTGCAACGATGATTCTTGTTTACCTCAATATTATGACTCCGATTCGAAAAACAACTGAATGGATAAGAAAAGTTCGACAGGGGGAGTCGCTGGAGAAATTAGATCCTAAAGGCCAACAGCTCTTGGGGCCCTTGGCGAATGAAATCACCAAGATGGCAAAGAGTTTAGAGATGGCCAGGTTTTCTGCCGAGGAAGAGGCTCGTTTGCGACACACAACAGAATCTTTGTGGACACCAGACCGATTAAAAGAATTTGTTCGGGATAAATTGAAAGGCCGGCCGCTTTTTGTTGTTTCAAACCGCGAGCCGTATATGCATATCAAGAAAGGAAAAGAAATTGAATGTATTGTTCCAGCCAGCGGGCTTGTGACAGCGATTGAGCCGGTGTTAAAGGCATGCGGGGGAATGTGGATCGCTCAAGGCAGTGGGGACGCTGACCGTGAGACCGTCGATAAGGACGATAAATTAAGAGTTCCGCCGGAAGAACCCCAATATGTTTTAAAACGGATCTGGGTTGATAAAGAGCTTGAAGACGGATTTTATTCCGGATTCTCTAATGAAGGATTATGGCCTCTTTGTCATATAGCGCATACCCGGCCTATTTTTAGAGAGAAAGACTGGTTGGCCTATATGGCAGTGAACAAGCAATTTGCCTTGGCTGTTGTAAAAGAGCTGGAAGGGATATCTGAGCCTAACATTCTTATTCAGGATTATCATTTTGCCTTGTTGCCAAAGATGATCAAGGCAGCTCGTCCGGATGCAAGGGTGGCTATCTTTTGGCACATACCTTGGCCTAATCCAGAATCATTTGGTATCTGCCCCTGGCAAAAAGAGATTTTACAGGGGATGCTGGGAGCCGATATCGTTGGCTTTCACACCCAGTTTCACTGCAATAACTTTGCTGAGACGGTAGACCGATTTCTGGAATCGCGCATTGACTATGAGCATTTTACCGTTAGCAGGGAAGGACACACGTCTTGGATCAAGCCTTTCCCCATTAGCATCGATTCTAATTCAACTAATGGTATTTCTTCTGAGCTCAAAGAAACCAAGGAGAGTCTTTTAAAGAAACACAATATTCAAGCCGATTACATGGGGGTAGGGGTAGACCGTCTTGATTATACAAAGGGAATTATTGAAAGATTCCGTGCCGTGGAGCACTTTTTGGAAAAGAACCCGGAGTATATCGAAAAGTTTACCTTTGTAGAATTAGGGGCTCCCAGCCGGACGATGATTGCCAAGTATAAAGAATTTGTCGATGATGTTGTCCAGGTTGGCGAGAAGATCAATGCGCGTTTTAAAACCAAAACATGGCAACCCATTTTGTTTTTGATGAAACATCACGGCCATTCTGAGATTACACCGTTTTATAAAGCGGCGGATGTGTGTTTGGTGACCTCGCTGCATGACGGGATGAATTTGGTCGCTAAAGAGTTTGTGTCGGCACGGGACGATGAAAAGGGGGTTCTAATCCTAAGTCAGTTTACCGGCGCTTCCCGCGAATTGAGAGATGCCTTAATCGTCAATCCCTACGATATCGTACAGACGGCCGAAGCAATAAAGAATGCCTTAGAAATGTCGGCGCCGGAGCAAAAAGAAAGAATGCGGAACATGAGAAGTGTGCTTAAGGATCATAATATCTATCGGTGGGCCAGCGAGTTGGTTGGGGAATTGGCCCAGGTTCGGATGGATAAGGTTTAAGGATCGCGTATGTGCAGCTTTCGTAAAAAGCAAAAGAATTTTCTTGAGCGTCGGGACAGTTCTAGCTGCATATTCCGCGAACGCAACATCATGCTCTTTCTGGATTTTGATGGGACGCTTGCCGCTATTGTCGACCATTACAAGAAAGCGACGATTCTTCAAGAAAGCAAAATGTTGTTAAAGAAAATAGCCGAGTGCCCGGAGTGTTTTGTGGCGATTGTAAGCGGCCGGGCATTATCTGATGTGAAGAAACGTGTTGGTTTGAAAAATGTTATTTACGTAGGAAATCATGGATTGGAATTGGAGGGGCCGGGTATCCGATATACGTCATTTGTTAAAACGGGCGTTAAAGTCTTATTTCGGAAGATAAAATTTGATTTAGTGAAGCGTGTTAAGAAAGTTAAGGGTGTCTCGATCGAGGATAAAGGGCTGACGCTTAGCGTTCATTACCGGCGGGTTGGCCGGAAAGATCTGATTTTATTTGAGCAGATGTTTTCAAAAAGCATGTGGCCTTATCTTATGGATGGGTGCATCAGTATCAACAAAGGGAAAAAAGTTTTTGAAATCAAGCCCGCGGTCAAATGGAATAAAGGCAGCGCGGTTTTATGGCTCTTGAAACATTTTCGAAAAAATGGCTGTTCTCGAAAGATGCTCCCCATCTTTATTGGAGATGACGTGACAGATGAGACGGCATTTATTGCATTGAAGAACAAAGGGCTCTGTATCCGTGTCGGATGCGGCGAAACATCAGCGGCTCAGTATTGCCTAAGAAATATCAATCAGGTAACGCATTTCTTGAGGGCTGTTTTGGATTCCCAAAAAGCCGCCAGTTTGTATGGGAAATAAATAACCTTAGGGAGTGGGGATATGAACTATGCTGTTATCGGGAATTGCACAAGCGCCGCGCTGATTAGCCCGGAATGTTCGATTGACTGGCTGTGCCTGCCGTTTTTTGATTCGCCGTCGCTATTCGGGCGTCTTTTGGATGATCACAAAGGAGGGCATTTTCGTATTTGGGCCGAAGATGTCCTGGATGTCAAACAGGGATACACCCATCGTTCGCCTATTTTGAAAACAAGGTTTACGACTAAGAGCGGTATTTTTGAAGTGATGGACTACATGCCGCGCTTTTTGGCCCATGACGGCGAAGTAATGTGTCCGCCGGAAATTCATCGGAATATTCACCTGATCGAAGGAAACCCCCAAATTATTGTCGAGCTTAAACCATGCCCTAACTATGGGTTGGCACCGGGAAGCTTCTCCGTATCTCCGGATTATCTTAAAATCAATTCCACCAAAGGTGAATACAATAGTTTTTATCTATATTCTGATCTGGATTTTAATGCAATCTTACGGGGTGAACCTATTGAGTTGAAGGCGTCATCGTATTTCATGCTTTCCTATCACGAGAAATTGGCTTCCGTGACCCAGGAACGAATTTATCTGGAATATGAAAGGACAAAAAGCTATTGGATGGATTGGGTTTATCGAGTAAAAGCTCCGCAAAAGTATCGCGAGATGGTGTTGCGTTCAATCATTACTCTCAAATTGCTGATGTTCCAAAAGACAGGAGCTTTTGTTGCGGCTCCGACTACTTCATTGCCGGAGATTAAAGGGGGAACGAGGAACTGGGATTACCGATTTTGTTGGGTCCGGGATGCAAGCATGATCATTGATCTCTTTGCGCGCATCGGCCATATCATTGCGTCGGAAAATTTTATCAAATTTATCCTCGGGCGGATGCTGTTAAAGAAAGAGAATATCTCCGTCATGTATGGGATCAACGGCGAACGGGATATCAAAGAGCAGGCCCTTGAACATCTTAAAGGGTATGAAGGTTCCGGGCCGGTGCGGATCGGCAATGCGGCGTATCAACAACGGCAAAACGATGTTTATGGAGAATTGATTGAGGCGATCTATTCCTATTTTATTATCAACGCCGGAAGTAAGAAAAATTTCAATGAAGAATTGTGGACGGTGGTCCGTTCGCTTGCCAACCGCGTAGTTGAAACATGGCAGGAACCGGATTGCGGGATTTGGGAGCGGCGGGGGGCGATGCAGCATTTTGTTCATTCCAAGATGATGAATTGGGTGGCGCTGGACCGGGCGGTAAAGATCAGTCGGTTTGTCGGAAAAGAAAAGAATGTCGAGCGGTATTTGAAAGTTGCGGAAGAGATCAAGAAAGATGTCTTAAAAAATGGCTGGGATGAGGAATTAAACAGCTTTGTCATGTTCTATGGCTCCAAAGACCTTGATGCGTCGAATCTCTTAATGCTGCATTATGGATTTTTGGAGGCGGATGACCCGCGGATTATTGGAACCGTCGAGGCGTCTTGTAAAAAACTTTTGCGCGACGGATTTGTTATGCGCTATACGGCAGAAGACGAATTTGGCGTTCCTGAAAATGCGTTTATTGTTTGCACGTTTTGGCTTATTAACGCGCTTTATTTGACCGGGCGTAGACAGGAAGCGCGGGAGATGTTTCAGCGGGTGATTGGTTATGTGAACAAATTTGGGCTGTTATCTGAAGTGATTGAATCCAAGACCGGCGTGTTGAGGGGAAATTTCCCCCAGGGGTATTCGCATTTAGCGTTGATTCAAACGGCACTTCTTTTAGAGACGAATTATCAGTGGAATGATGAGAAGCGATCTGCTCTTATCTGAGATGTCGAAAATGATGGGGATGCAAAAAGTGCCGTAGGGGCCTTTTTTCGCCTTATTTTAAGGAAAGCCAATACGGCATTTAATTTTTCTGGACGGAGTCTTTGGCTACCCGCGTAATGAACTCAAAATAAGTAACGAGTTGGCAAAAGTTTTTCATGGCTGGAAATCTAAATCCAGATAAATCGACATGACCCGTAGCGGCGGGTCAAGCAACAGAAACCGATACCGGTGATATGCGCCGGGATTGAGTACCTGATATGCCCACAAATTAAGCTGTGCTACTGCCGGATTCTTTGTTGTCTCTAAAGTGACCCACCGCTTACCATCTGCCGAGGCCTGTAAGATAAAGTTCACCAGGTCCGCATGGTGAGATGTTGAGCTAAAAACCCCCCAGATAAAATTCTGCAAAACGCGATCGTCGTGATCCAGAAAATCAAATTCCACCCAAGGCAAGCCGGCAGACGAAGCTATAGCTGAGTAAAAAGGAAATTTTTGGCCGTTTCTTTTTTGCTCAAAGACCAGAAACCGGCCCTGGCGGAAAGCTGAAACCTCTTGTCCCGGCAGCGCGGATACTCTTACCTGCACAATCGGTTTTGAGATTGACCAACGCACTGCCTGGGCGTCCCGCAAATCGATGATACTGGTATTCTCATCGACGAAGATCAGCTTTCCCACATCTGTATCGACCGGGATTGGGGTCCGTCCGGATTTCTGCATGATCTCATCAACAATATGCTGCGGGCCAAAAATTATACCGCTGAATTCAAACGGCAATTTGCGGCCGATCAACGTTTCTCCGGATCCCAGGGGCAAGGTCATTACCATAACTCGATGGATTTTCTCCGGATCAAACCCCGAGATTTTGTCGCGGATAAAATTTAATTCCCGGCTGTAATTATGTACTACGGCAGAAATATTACGGCTTGTTAACACGCCGGGAATAACTGTAAAAATGATCAGAATTCCCGCCGTAACCGCCGTTCGTTTTTTTTCGTCCAGTCCTGCCGCGACAGCGCGTAACAACCCGATCAGCCACAACAAAAGCAGCGCTGCCGAAGCGAAAAGTACCCGATACCCAATGACATGGTCACATCCCTTGGCTATGAGTGTCGGAAGATTGACCAGGGTAAACAGCGCCGTTCCCCCCAAAAACTTTTGCAAGAAAGCCGTACGGTCAAATTCCCGTCTAGTTTGTTGCCAAAGCCCTGCTGCGCACAGTACGGCCAACACCAAAAGCCCTCCCCCTGCATTCGGCCCCCAGGTCAAATGCCACACCCCGGCCATGGAAACCAGGAAAGTTTCCCAGAGCAGCCGAGATTTGGAGAACAAATCCACGCCCATCCCCAGCTCGTAAAGTCCGCCGGTCAGGGTTACTGCATGGATCTGCATAAACTTTAGATTCATCTGTGCCCAGGGGATGACAATTTTGAGGTTTACAATCAAATAAACCAACATGGCGCTGCCAAAGAAAATCAAATCTCGTATAAAAATTCTTCGAATTTGCGGAACTTGAGCCTTTGTGGAAAAAAGCAAAGACGCAAACGTGCAGACAAACACAAATACCGCATTAGGCGGATAAATAAAGAGCGCGGCTTCGAAAAGCAGGAACGAAAGGGTCAGCGATCCGACGGAGCGTATCCCATTTGGCTGTAATATTTCTTTCCCTTCGACCTTCCATCCTTGTTCCAACAATATGTAAGCCCAAAGACTCGGTAGCAGGGTTAGAAACCCACTTAAAGAAGTCGCCGCCAGCAGAACATAGATTTGGCTCTCCGGTAAAAAAACAATAGCCAGCCCCAAGATAAAGAGCCAGAACGGTTCCAATCTACAGCGTTGACGCAAAAACCGGAGGAGAGTTGTAATAAAGACCAGCATGCAGAGAAACGAAATGATTCGCCAGATAGCGAGGTCCGCGACGCGATGAATTGTCCAAGACATCCAGTTGATCAGAGCGGCCTGCAAAGCCCGCCCTACCAAAATCAGGTGCCGGGTATCCATAAAGATCTGATGATTGCTCAAGGAGGGCGGAATTAAGGTGTAATCATTATGCACTCCGAATTCAGTGATGAAGGCTGGGAGATATGCAAGGAGGGGAAGGAGCACAAGAAAGAAACCGTAGCTTATTTTCTTCATGACTCGTCTATTTTATGTGCGGATGTTTTCGAAAAGCCGGCAATGCCCTTAACTCACGGGATTCCTGAGAAAGATAGGTATTAATCTTCAAAATGATTAATATTTTTGATGATATACCTTGGCCGACCTCTGGTATTTTTGTATATCTTAAGCGCATAAAGGCTTAAAATCCCTAAGGCAATCATCAGCGTTGCCCACAAGAAGACAACCAGTACGACCCAAGTTCCGCACCAGGCCAAATTCACGCCGAGCACAAGTAAAATTGCCAGCACGGCTGAAGCCGCAGTTCCCAGAAGTCCGACCAGCAGAATCAAATATGCCGGAAAATCGGAGAAAGTAATGATCCCGCCTAAAAATCTTGACCAGGCATTAAACCCAAATACCGGCATCTTTGATTGCCCTGCGGCTCTGGGCTGCATTTCATATTCGATATACGCCTGCTTAAATCCCAGCCAGGGAACCAGTCCTCTTAAATAAGGCTCAGCTTCGGTTAAGGCCGATAAATGTTTTGCCGCATTCTTCGATATTAATTTAAAATCACCCGCATCGTAGGGAATTTTGATTTCTGAAAGATTACCGATAATGCGGTAGGCAAAAAACGCGGCAAGGATTTTAAGAGGACTTTCTTTAATTCTTTTACGGCGGACGGTATGAACGATATCGGCCCCGGCCCTCCAGGACTGCAACATCCGCGCAACTGTTTCCGGAGGGTCTTGCATGTCCGTGAACATGGTAATAACCGCATCTCCCTTTGACTGGCTGATCCCGGCCATAATAGATTCCTCAAGCCCAAAACGCCGTGACATATCTACTAATATGATCTTTCCTTTGCCTTTTTGTTTAGCCTGGTCAGCGATGACCTTGACTGAGCTATCCTTCGAGTCATCATTGATAAAGATCATCTCGTAGTCTTCCGGTTCTTTAGCCATGATTTCTCGAATCCGGCCGATCAAAAGCGGGAGGGTTTGTTCTTCATTATAAAAGGGTAGGACAAAAGAAATTTTTGCCATGTTAATCTGATTCCGTTGAGAGGCAATTAAGCGCCGCATGATTCTTTCTCTAACTATATTTAGAGGATATCAATGCAGCACTTGATTTTTTCTAGATGACCATCTTTTTAATTTAAAGGAAGTCAAGCGCCGCATGGCTTTCTCTCTAACCATATTAGAGGATGCCAACACGGCATTTAACTTTTCTTAACGTTGATCCTTTTAAATCGAAGGAAGTTAAATGCCGAAGGAGGGAGTCGAACCCTCACATCCGTGAGGACAACGGTTTTTGAGACCGCCGCGTATGCCATTCCGCCACTTCGGCAAAAATTTATAAATTTTACCCGCCGCGCCCGTCCCGACAGCTGTCGGGACGAGGTCTCGGCAAATTTGCTTTGCAAATTTGCCGGATATGCCATTCCGCCACTTCGGCAAAAAGTTTTTAATGAAAAAGCTGTTCTATGTTCTTCCGGTTCAAATAAGCGATGACAAAGCTATGATAAATGACGGAGATGCTATCTTTAATATGGGCCGGGAAGGATGTCACTAAAAACCCGTTGAGGCTGATGATGTCCGCCCAAAGCAATATCTTGCTTAAAATGACGACGGAAGAAAAATAAATTAATAACTTGTAGGCGATTTTACTAAATCTTAAAACCCCAACCCCTAAGAACGTCGATAAAGATGCTGTAATAAGAACGAATAAAAGGACGTTGGGGGTCTTTGTGTTTGTCGACAAAACAAGGGAAACGGCGATCGCCGACAGGGTGATGACCCCGATGAATATTTCAATGACGGCGATAAGAAGAATTATTTTCTTCTGCATGAAGAAGGGTTATCCGTCGGCTTATAAAATACGGTGCTATTTGTCCTAAGAAATGGTGGAGCTGAGGGGGATCGAACCCCTGACCTCCTGCATGCCATGCAGGCGCTCTCCCAGCTGAGCTACAGCCCCAATCATCCTTAAATCTTTTATCCGAGATAAGATTGGGGCAGTCCCCGCCGAAGGCGGGGGCAGCCACCGCACGTTATCCGTATCCGCTATAATCTTAAAGATCGAAAAACCTTATAGGCAATTACTTAAAGTATCTGAAAATATAACACTTACCGATATTTATGTCAACACATTCGTATGCCCTTCGGAGCAAATCATAAGCACATTTTCCCAGATATGCTCGGCGTTAACACTGAGGCCCCGCTTTTTCCTGGCAAAAATTTTTACGGTGGGGCCAAATGTGTCAATCTCATTATCCCGTTAATCGATTTTAGGCTTATGTTATAGTTTCTTGACGTTTAAATTAGCGTTGTGTTAGAATGAAGCCCATTACGTACTTAAGCAAAAACGCGGTTTCCGCAAAAGATCCCTTATTGACTTTTGTAGAACTAATCGCAATAGAGGTAGTCAATATTGGCCTTTGTTCTCTCGATCTCGAATTAACACGATTTTCTTTAGTTGTGCAAAGGCCCATAATAAAATCATATGTCCTACACGATTGACGAAATAAAACGCATCGAAGAAAAATGGCAGAAGGCCTGGCAGGATGAAAAGGCCTTTAAGGTTAATGCTAGCCCGGATAAAAAGAAATATTATGTCCTGGAGATGTTTCCCTACCCGTCGGGGAAAATCCATATGGGCCATGTGCGCAATTACACCATTGCCGATGTTATTGCCCGGCTAAAAATGATGCAGGGATTTAATGTCCTGCATCCGATGGGTTACGATGCCTTTGGGCAACCCGCCGAAAACGCCGCCATCAAAAACAAAACCGATCCCAAGACATGGACGTTGCAGTGTATCAATCAGATGCGTGAAGGCCTGAGGCGCATGGGTTTTTCCTATGATTGGGACCGCGAGATCGCCACCTGTGATAAAGAATATTACCACTGGAACCAGTGGATCTTTTTAAAAATGATGGAAAGAGGCCTCGCCTATAAGAAGGCCTCGTCGGTTAACTGGTGCCCCAGCTGCGAGACGACATTGGCCAACGAAGAGGTTATTCAAGGGGAATGCTGGCGTTGCCATAATAAGGTGGCCCAAAAAGATCTGGAGCAATGGTATTTAAAGATTACTGATTATGCCGAAGAGCTGCTGGACGATTTAAAAACCCTCCAGAATTGGCCCGCGCGTGTTATCACCATGCAGGAAAACTGGATTGGAAAAAGCTATGGTGTTGAGATTTATTTTAAAGTTAAAAAAACCGGTGAGATTCTTCCTGTCTTCACGACACGTGCCGACACTATTTTCGGCGCGACCTATGTTGTCTTAGCGGTCGACCATCCCTTAGTCGAGAAATTGATCAAGGAAGCCTCCAATAAGAAAGAAATCGAGAGCTTTATCGAAAAGGTCAAGAACCAAAGCAAGAGCGACCGTGTCTCGGCGGGTCTTAAGAAAGAAGGGATGTTTACCGGTCAGTACGCCGTTAATCCCGTTAACAAGGAAGAGATCCCGATTTGGATCGCGGATTATGTTTTAATGGAGTATGGAACCGGCGCGATTATGGCGGTGCCGACCCACGACCAGCGCGATTTTCTTTTTGCCAAGGAACATCAATTACCGATGCGTATTGTCATTGCAGATCCTGCCAACCCGGACCAAACCGCCGCCGACTTAAAACAAGCCTATGAAGGCGACGGCATTCAGGTGAATTCATCTCAGTTTAACGGTTTGGCAAATCGCGAGGCCATCCAAAAAATAGCCGAATGGATGGAAGCTGGCAACATGGGAAAGACAACCCTGTACTGGCGGCTGCGTGATTGGCTTATTTCCCGCCAGCGTTATTGGGGCACTCCCATACCGGTCGTTTACTGCCGGCAATGCGGCACGGTCCCGGTGCCGGAAAAAGATTTGCCGGTTGAGCTTCCCGAAAAAGTTTCGATTACCGGCCAGGGCGGAAGCCCGCTAGCATCGTTAAAAGATTTTGTTGTTACCGATTGCCCCCGATGCGGAAACATTGCCAAACGGGAAACCGATACCATGGCGACATTTTTTGATTCGTCCTGGTATTTCCTGCGTTTTTGTTCCGCCCACAATTCCGATGAGGTTTTTAATCATCAGGAAGCGCATTACTGGATGCCGGTCGACCAGTATATCGGCGGCATCGAGCATGCGATTTTGCATCTTTTGTACTCGCGGTTTTTCACCAAATTCTTTAAAGAGTTGGGATTGATTTCTTTTAAAGAGCCGTTCACGCGGCTTTTGACCCAGGGGATGGTGTTAAAAGAAGGCGAGGTCATGTCCAAGTCCAAGGGCAATACTGTCGATCCCGATTCGGTCATCAGCCAGTACGGCGCCGATACCCTGCGGCTCTTTATTCTGTTTGCCGCTCCGCCCGAAGACCAGCTGGAATGGAACAGCAATGCGATCGAGGGTTCCTGGAGATTCTTAAGCCGGGTGTGGAATTTGGCCGAAAACCATTATCACCCCATCAAGGGTTCTTCTCCGTTAAGTGATGCCGATCGCGCCCTGGAAAGGCAACGGCATATTACTATCAAGAAGGTAACAGAGGATATTGAGAGAGGTTTTAAATTCAATACTGCCATTAGCGGCATTATGGTCTTAGTCAATGCTATCGAAGACTATGCCAAGGGAAAAGAATCTTCCCGGATCAACCAACGCATTCTTAACGAATCTATTAAAACGGTTGTTTTGCTTTTGGCGCCTTTTGTGCCGCATTTGTGCGAAGAGCTTTGGCAGAAAATAGGCGGGACAAATCAGATGATTGCCCGGACTCAGTGGCCGCAGTACGCCGAAGATGTCTTAAAGCAAGACACCATTCAGATTGTAGTGCAAATCAACGGAAAATTAAGAGGAAAATGTGAAACTCCGTCGGACTTAGGAGAGAGCGAGCTTAAAAAGATCGTCCTGGCGGATGAAAAAATCAAAGAATATCTTAAAGGAAAAACCGTTAAGCGTTTTATCGTTGTTCCCAATAAGCTGGTTAATATTGTTATCGGTGACTAAGCATGGCGGATAAAACTAATAACCAAAATAGTGCGGTTGAATTTTTGCTGGGACAAAGAAATTTCTTCAAGCTGAGTACGTTGATTATTTTAATGCTCTTGCTTCTGGCTCAGTACGCGGCCACTATTTTCAAGGTGAGCATTATTCCCGAAAGCATTTCTCTGATGGTGGCCTGCATCTGTGTTATCTATATGTGGCTGGCGGAACGTAAAGACGTCGCCGTGCTTCAGGAAACGAACATAAAACTTTTTCGGGCGCAAGAGAATCTTAAGAATAGCCATGTCGAAACCATTCTTTCGCTTGTCTTAAGCCAGGAAGCCAAAGATTCCTATACCTACGGCCACTCGGAAAGAGTGAAGCAGTATGCCATGATGCTGGCGAAAGAGCTGAATTTAACCGAAAAGGAGACAGAGCTGATCGCGCGCGCCGCTAAATTACACGACATCGGCAAAATCGGCATTAAAGACGAAATTTTATTCAGCCACAACAAATTAACCCCCGCGCAGTACCAGGAGATAAAATCACACCCCTTAAAGGGAGTGGCTATCCTGGAGCCCTTAAAATTTCTGCAACGGGAAAAAGTGATTGTTAAGCATCATCATGAACGTTTTGACGGCACCGGTTATCCCGACGGGCTTAAGGGAGAGGCGATCCCTCTGGGGGCACGTATTATTTGTGTCGCCGATGCCTTTGATGCGATGAGAACCAGCCGGCCCTACGCTAAAGCTTTATCCAAAGAAGAAGTGATCAGAGAATTAGCGTTCAACGCCGGCGCTCAATTTGACCCAAAAATTTCTGAAACACTCATCCGCAGTATCGACCGTTTTTATCGTTAAGTTTCAACTCAGATTTACCGACTTTTATTAACCTGTGAAGACAAGGATGGCATCGGCATTCTATGTTCAACCTTACCAAGGAAGAGCGTCTGGTTTTGATTTTCTTTATTTTCATTATTCTTTTCGGCACGTTGATCCACTGGGCATTGAAGAGTAACGGGAGGCTCAAGGATTTCATTAATATTATCGAGAGCGATAAGCTCTACAGCCGCGTTGATATTAATACGGCGACCTACGAGGATTTGGTTAAGATTCCTTATCTGGGGTCTGCCAAGGCAAAGCGTATTATTGATTACCGGATCCAAAACGGCCTTTTTGGCGATATCGAGCAGGTCAAGCTTGTGCCGGGCATAGGAAATTATAATTACCGGCAGATTGCAAAATTCTTAAAAGTCTCCGCAGGAGAAAACCGCAAGGAGAATGATTGATGGCTGCCCATCGGCCGCTGGCGAGTATTTTTATTTTCTTAAGCGCCGGAATTCTTTTAGGGCAATATTGGGTGCTGTCCTGGGCGCCCTTGGCCATTCTGGTATTTTCATCTGCTATGGCCGGACTTCTTTTGATCAGGAGAAGAATCCTCTCTATGTTTCTTATCGGAATGGCCTTTATTTTCTTGGGGGTTTTGCTCGTGCATAGCGGCAAGGTTTTACCTAAAAATCACATCTTTTATATCGCAAAATATTATCGTAAAGATCCCGTTCTTTTGGAGGGAGTTGTTGTCTCGGATGTTCAAAAGAGAGAATCTTTTAGGGGCAAGAGAACGACTTTTACCCTGGAGGTAAAACGTTTTAAAACACGTTGGGGGTGGAAGAAGAAAAGCGGCAAGGCGCTGGTAAATATATTTCGAGAAGAATCTTTAGCGTACGGTGATTATGTGATTTTAGAAGGAAAGATGTACCGGCCTTTTAATTTCTCCAAGGATAAGAAATTTACTTACCGGGATTATCTTTCCCGCCGGGGGATTAAATTTATTATCAGCGTCAAGAAAGACGGATACGTGGAAATCCTAGAATCCCATCGCGGAAATTTTCTTCAGGCGGCTTCTTTAAAAACGAAAGACAGGCTGGGAAAGGTCTTTCGGAGGCATCTTCCCAAGCCTCAGGCTGATTTGATGCAAGCGATGGTTTTGGGCGACCGCTATAATTTGCCTCAGCATCTTATGGATTTATTTATTCGCACCGGTACCGCCCACATCCTTGCGATCAGCGGGCAAAATGTTGCGATTGTCGCGTTTATGGTCTTCTTATTTTTAAAGGCAACCTTCTTTAGCCGGAGATGGCAGTATGTCTTGACGATTTTGTTTGTTATCTTTTATGCTTTTCTGACAGGTGCCCAGCCGTCGGTGGTGCGGGCTGCGATCATGGCGGCTATTTTTCTTTTAAGTTTCATCACCCAGCGCGAAACCGACAGCATAAATTCGCTATCTCTGGCGGCGGTTCTTCTTTTGGTCTATAACCCGATGAACCTTTTTGATATTGGTTTTCAGCTGTCGTTTATCTGCGTTTTGGCGATTTTGGTTTATTATCCGAGGATTATGCATTTTTATCCGAAGGCCCACCGTTATTTTGGGGCCAAGCCAACTCTGTTTGTTGCGCAGTCGCTGGCCATATCGCTGGCGGCATGGTTAGGCGTGGCCGGACTGATCGCTTACTATTTTAATATCATCACGCCGATCACGATTTTGGCAAATCTAATTGTTGTTCCCTGCATGTCGGCGATTATGGCATTAGGATTTGGTTTATTGGGGGCGGGCTTAGTTTTGCCGGGCATTGCTTTTGTTTTTGCCGATTGCCTTAATCTGGTGCTTAATCTTATGGTGGCCAGCATTTATTTATTCAGTAAGGTCCCGGCTGCCTATATCCAGCTTATAGACGTATCTCTTTGGGAGGTGGGAGGTTACTATTTAGCGGTGATTTTGCTTACCGTCCTTCTTATCAGATTGACAAAGAGAATGAATTATGATAAAGTGGACGCAATAACCTGACGGGAATTCTCAAAATCGTAATTTTAAGGTTTGTTTCATGAAAAAAATAGTATTATCGTTCCTAATATTCTGTTCAATATTAATATTATCATGTCCCCGGAACAGTTTTGCCTTCTGGATGTGGACCCCCGAGACTAATAAATGGGTTAATCCCAAATATGACGTCAAGGAAACCCCTGAAGAACAACTTATTTTCTCCAAGCAGTTCTATGATACCAAAGACTACAAAAAAGCCGTGACCGAGTTTGAAAAACTCATCCGCAGTTACCCTAAATCCAAAGAAGCGGCTGAGGCTCAATTTTATATCGGCCTATGTTTTGAGGATCAGGGCCGGGTCTATGAGGCGTACAAGGCCTATCAAAAGGTCGTGGAGAAGTATCCCTTTAGCGAACGTTCCTCCGAGGTGGTTGACCGGCAGTATAAAATCGGCGAGCGGATGCTGGAGGGCGAGGGGAAAAAGGGGAAGTTTGTCTCGACCATTGTGGGCGGCGAGTACGAAGTTATTGATGTCTTTCGTACGGTTATTAAAAACGCGCCCTACGGCAAGAATGCGGCTCCGGCCCAATATAAAATCGGTTTATATCTTAAAGAAAAGAAGATGTATCAGGAGGCGCGGGACGAGTTTGAAAAGGTTGTTAACGACTATCCCACTAGCGAGTGGGTTAAAGCCGCCACCTACCAGATTGCGCTGACTGACGCCCATCGTTCTTCTGAGGCGCAGTATGACCAAAAAGTGACTCAAGTAGCCGTCGAAGAATTAAAGGAATTCACCAAGGCTTATCCGGATGCCGAGCTTTCCCAGAAGGCTCAGGACGAGATTCAGGGCTTAAGAAATAAAGAAGCCGAAAACAATTTTCTTGTCGGGCGTTTTTATGAAAAACAAAAGAAATATGAGTCCGCCAAAATCTATTACGAAATGATCATTCGGGATTTTCAGGGCAGCCCTTCGGCAGGTAAAGCCAAAGAGCGTTTGCAAATGATGGAGTCAAAGAAAAAATGAAGAAGATGAGGCCAGTATTGGTTTGTTTTATCTTGAGCGCTTTCATGGCGGGGTGCGGTTATTCAACCTCGGCCGTGAGCGGGAGGGTTAAGACGATCTATGTCGAGCCTTTTAGAAATAAGATTGCCTATGATTCGGAGACGACCCGCAAAATCTATATCCCTCTTATGGAAGTCAAGATTACCAATGCGGTTGTGGATAGATTTCTTTTTGACGGGCATCTAAAGATTGCCAAAGAGAATAAGGCCGATGCGATTCTCCAGGGAGAATTGATTGATTACCAACGCGATGCCTTGCGTTATACGGATAACGAGGATGTCCAGGAATACAGGATTACGATTTCGGTCTCGTTGAAACTTTTTGATCCGGTCAAGCAAGAGGTCATCTGGAGTGAGCCTAACTTCTCCGGCGATACAACTTATTTTGTCGTGGGGGCTCAGGCAAAGAGCGAAAGTGCCGCTATCGAAGACGCCCTTAAAGACCTGGGACGCCGCGTGGTAGAGCGCACTATCGAAAACTGGTAGTGCCCGTAAATTTTCCGGTTCAATTTTCCAGATAAAAGATAATGCCGCGTGGGGAAGCCACCGGAATCAAAACGTCTCATGACCTATCTTTTGATCGGCGATGACCTGCCTGCCAAAGATTCAAAAATAGCTGAACTTAAAAAGAAATTTTTGCTCTCAGCTGAATCCTTCCATTTTGACTGTGAAACTCTCTACGCCAAGAAACTGGATTCTGAAACGCTCAAAAAAGCCCTTGTTGCCTTGCCGGTGGTTTCCTCGAAGAGAGTGGTCATTATCCACGAATGCGAAAGACTCGATAATCGTAATCAGGAAATTGTTTTAAAAACGCTTGAAGAGTCTAGTGAGAGCTCGGTTGTCGTTCTTGATTTCTATCGCGCCGATGCCAAGAGCGTTTTTATAGAGAAATTAAAAAAGGCCGCCAGGCCTTTGTACTTTGAAAAAGAAAAACCGCCCGATGTTTTTGCTCTCGGCAATGCGATCCTGGCGCAGAAAGATTCTGAGGCATTAAAGATTCTCGCCCAGATTCTTGCTCAAGGCGGATTTCCGGCTCAGATACTCGGTTTTTTGGTCTGGAAATGGCGCCACGCCAGAAATAGAGTCTCCCCGGAGATTTTTAAAAGAGGTTTAGAAGCGCTTCAGGAGGCTGATTGGAACATCAAAAGAAGCCGGCTAAAGCCCGAACATGCCCTGGAGTTATTGGTCGTGCGGTTGAGTTCGAAGGAAACGCAGGCAGCTGGATAGAAAAGAAAGCCTTCTTTTCTAATGCGGTTAAAGTTTATAAAGCAGCTTGACGAATTGGTACCGGGGCTTTACTTCTTTGTGATGCCCAACAGGAGTCTGCTGAGGTAGGATTTGCGGCGTGCCGCTGTGTTTTTGTGAAATAAATGTCGTTTGGCAGCTTTATCGATCTTCTTAAAGGCGATTCTTAAGGCAGCCTTCGCTTCTTCAATATTCTTTTGTTCGATGGTCACCTGGAATTTCTTTAGGGCCTTGCGCAGATCGGTCTTAATCTGAAGATTATGCAGATGTTTCTTTTTACTGATGCGTAGTGCCTTAATGGCGTTTCTTCGTTGAGGCAAACTAACGGCTCCTTTCTTGAGCTTTAAAAGGCATTTGTGTAAAACAAGATATTTATTTCCAACAGCTTAAGGCGCCAATATAGCAGAGAGTAAGATTTATGTCAACCAATAATTTTTCCGCTTCCCCCCAAAAACCGGAGACAAAACAGGCCGCCGCAGGCCCTGTCCTTAACTTAAACCGCGCGCTTATAAAGTCTACCTCAATTATTGCCCTGGGAACGTTTATTTCCAGGGTCTTGGGCTTTTTAAGAGATATCGTTTTGGCTAGGCTGTTCGGAACCGCCGCGACAGCGGATGCATTTTTTGTGGCTAACCGGATACCGAATTTATTCCGTGACTTGGCCGGGGAGGGGGCAACCAATGCCGCGGTCGTGCCGGTCCTCTCCGAATATGCCGCCAAGAAAGATAAAGAAGAACTCTGGAGCCTGATCGGCGTTGTTTTCTCCTTTGCCCTGATTATCCTCAGCCTTATTACTATTATAGGAATCGTTTTTGCGCCTTGGATCGTCCGTCTTATTGCTCCCGGATTTATAGCGGAGCCGGAGAAATTGAAATTGACGATTCAGCTGACGAGGATTATGTTTCCTTATCTGGTCTTGATAGGCCTGACGGCCTATAGCATGGGAATTCTTTATACGTTCCGCTCTTTTTTCTCTCCGGCCTTTAGCCCCTGCCTGCTTAATATTGCCATGATTCTCAGCGCCTATATTGCCTCTCGAACAATGGAAGAACCTATTTTTGGTTTGGCCATCGGTGTCTTGGCGGGCGGTGTGGCGCAACTGTTGGTGCAGCTGGGGCCCATGGCTCGAAAGGGAGTAAAATTCATAAAGCCCAAAACACTTTCGCATCCCGGGGCCCGAAAAATAGGAACATTGCTTTTGCCCCGGCTTTTCGGCTCGGCGATTTATCAGCTGAACGTCTTTGTGGACACGTTCTGTGCGTCGTTGGCGTCTGTAGTCGGGGGCGGGGCTATTTCGGCTATTTATTACGCTAATCGTATTATTCAGTTTCCCATGGGTGTTTTTAGCATTTCTCTGGCATCGGCACTTTTGCCGACGATGTCCGAATTATCCGCCAAAAACGACACGCAACAACTTAAAAAGACGCTTGTGTTTTCCCTCGAGAATATTTTCCTGGTCATGCTGCCGATGAGCGCTTTTATTATGATTTTATCGACTCCGATGGTCAGGGTATTCTTTCAAAGAGGGGCCTTTGACAGCCACTCGACGCAGATTACCTCTCTGGCACTTTTATTCTACGCGATAGGCCTGGTCAGTTTCGGCGGGGTCAAGGTCATGGTCACGATCTTTTATGCCCTTCAGGATACCCGGACTCCGGTCGGCGTTGCCGGCATCGCGCTTATTATTAACCTTGTCCTTAATTTTGCTTTGATGGGGCCGCTTAAAGTAGGAGGGATCGCTTTAGCCAACGTTGTTTCGGCCACGTTTAACTTTCTAACGCTCTTTTATCTGATGAATAAAAGATTAGGGGGAATCAGCGACCAGGTTTTACGTTCCTTTATAAAGATTTTGGCGGCAACCGTCACCATGGCTGTTGCCGTAGCCTTGAGCTGGGAATATTTGATGGTATCAAACGAACTGTTGCGCCTGATGATGACCGGAATGATTGCCTTGTGTGTTTTTGGGGCGATGTGTTTTGTTTTAAAGGTTGGCCAGGCTGTTAGCGGTTTACGCTGGCTATCAAGGAAAATCAAAATAAATTCCGCCGTTTAATTCAGACCTTGCCATGGAATTAAAAGAAAGAATAAAACAGCTTCCCCTCACCAGCGGCGTGTACTTGATGAAGGATGCCGCGGGGGCCGTTCTTTATGTCGGCAAGGCTGTTTGTCTTCGTAAACGGGTCCAGTCGTATTTTAGAAAATCAACCACGCTTTCCAAGACCGATTTTCTGGTTTCCGAAATCCGCAGTATTGATTATATCTCTACCGCCAGCGAAGCTGAGGCGCTTATTCTGGAGGCCAGCCTCATTAAGCAATATCAACCGAAATATAACGTCGAATTACGGGACGGTAAAAGCTATCCTTTTATTCAAATTACGGATGAAGAATTTCCGCGGGTTGTGGTGGTGCGGCCCAATGCCGGCCGGCCCGGCCCCAGGGAAGTTAAAGGAAAATATTTCGGGCCTTACGTCAACGCGAAACTGATCCGCGAAGCGCTGACAATCATACGAAAGATCTTTCACTTTCGAGCATGCCACCCGTTTCCCAACAAGGCCTGCCTGGATTATCATATGGGGCTATGCGACGCGCCCTGCGAGCGGCGTATCGGCAAAAAAGAATATGCGAAAATTATCCGCAACGTTTGCCTTATTCTCGAAGGGAAAAAAGACGTTTTGTATAAGAATTTAAGAGAAGAGATGGAGGGGCTGTCGCGAGAAAAAGGGTTCGAAGAAGCAGCCAAAGTGCGCGATCAACTCCGCGCCATCGGGGCCCTTTATTCGGGGACCAAGGATATTAATTATTACAAAGAAGCCGAACAGCTCCAGCGGGTTTTGAATCTCCCCAAACTGCCAGAGCGCATTGAGGCCTTCGATATTTCGAATATCATGGGCCATCAGGCCGTGGGTTCCATGGTTTCGTTCTTTAACGGGAAACCGGATAAAAATAATTACCGGCGGTTTCGTATCCGTGAGGTTCAAGCAATCGACGATTTTAAAATGATCGCCGAGGTCGTCCGTCGGCGTTACCATCGGCTCAAAGAAGAGGGAAGGATGTTCCCGGATTTGATCGTGATTGACGGCGGCAAGGGGCAATTATCTTCGGCTGGGCAAGAATTGGAAAAACTACAGATACAGATTCCATTGATTTCTATTGCTAAGCGGCAGGAAGAAATTTTTATTCCCGGCAAAAGAAATCCGGTGATTCTCTCGCGTGATTCGTTGGGCTTAAGGCTTGTTCAGCGCGTCCGGGATGAAGCGCACCGTTTTGCGGTTTCCTATCATCGGCAATTACGCGGCAAGGAGGTTTTTATCGACTTTCCTAGGACCAAAGAAACATAAGGTAGCCGATACCGGGCTTTGGCCCAGTACTGCGCAATCGAAGTTGCGCGGTATTATCTCTTTCCAAACGAAAGTAAATTTATATTTCTATTGAATAGAAAAAGGTTAATAATGCGTAAAAATAAGATAGCTGTCTCTGGGGCAAAAGCACCCGCAGAAAAGACCTTTAAAAAGTTTCGCCGAAAGAATATTACCGGCTCGGAAAACAAGCTGACCCCTTTTGAATGGAAGGTCCTTGCGGCGACGGCGAAAATCCCATTAGGCCAAACCCGTTCCTATCAATGGATAGCTAAGGCAATCGGTAAGCCTCAAGCGGTGCGGGCCGTGGGACAGGCGCTCGGTAGAAATCCCTTTCCGCTTATTATTCCCTGTCACCGGGTTGTTAAAAGTGACGGTTCTCTCGGCGGTTATGCCGGCGGCAGCAAGATGAAAATGAATTTGTTGAGGCTCGAGGAAGAAATCGCCCGGCATTTACGGGAGCGAAAGTAGAATTTACTTGGGATGTATTGCGCACAAAGACAGTTCTGGTGTAGAATAAAACTAAACGGAACTTAAAAATATCCTAAGGAGAAGGTTATGCGAGTAGAAAAATTATTTAGAGCCATGGTCGAGCAGGGGGCATCGGATATGTTTTTACGGGCCAGTGCTCCGCCGTATGCCAGGATAGCGGGAAAATTACAAACCTTAAGCGAAGGGATTATTACAAAAGAAGAGATTGTCGCTATCGCTGAATTTCTGCTTAACAACGAAAGCCGCCGGGATTTTTATGCGAAAAATTTAGATATCGACTTTGTTTATGCCGATCCGGAGATAGGCCGCTTCAGGATAAATATTTTTACCCAGCGAGGCACGCCGGCTATCGTCGCGCGTTACGTGACGGATATTATAAAACCTTTTGATGAATTAAATCTTCCGGTTGAATTATGCAAACAGTTTTCGGGAGAATCTCGCGGGCTTATCCTGGTTTGCGGCCCCGCGGGCAGCGGTAAGTCAACCTCGATTGCCAGCATTATCGAATATATTAACACCACTACCGCCAGGCATATCATTACGATCGAGGACCCTATCGAGTTTTTATTCAAAGATAAGCGAAGTATTATTAATCAGCGTGAGCTGGGGATCGACGTGGGCTCTTATCCGACGGCGTTGCGCTATGTCACCCAGCAGAGCCCGGATATCATTTACATAGGCACTATCCGCGATACCGACACCATGCGTGCCGCGATCGGTGCCGCGGAGTTAGGAACGCTGGTGCTGTCGACCTTTCATACGATTAATGCCATGCACACGATTGAGAGAATTGTCAATTTCTTTCCGCCGCATTTGCATAATGAGATCCGGCTGCAGCTGTCCTTGCTGCTTAAAGGGGTTATTTCGCTGCGCCTGATTCCCCGCAAAGACGGCAAGGGGCGTATCCCTGCTTACGAAACGATGGTGGTGACCCCTACCATTGCCCGGCTTATCCGGGAAGGCAATATCAACCAGATACAATCTTTTATCGACGAAGGGGAGTTGTTTGGGATGCAGTCGTTTAAAAGATCGCTGGTGCAGCTGGTCAAGGCGGATCTTATCCATGAGGAAGACGCCCGTTTTCTGGCCGATAGCCGGGATGAATTTAATCTTGAATTAAAAGGGATTAAAAGAATCAGCGAGTTCGATAAACGGTAGCGGAAAAATATCTTTTTAGAAAAGATAAATTTTCTTCTGCCGACGATCTATTCTGTATCCCCTGTTTTTAGGAATCTGACACTCAATGCCCGAGACGCCAATCAAGGAAAAAAGAATCCCGAAGGCGCTTATAGCGCTATTTCTTTTTATCCTTTGTGCGGTTCTCTACAAAAACAGTCTTGGTGCCGGTTTTGTTACCGATGCCTACATCGTTATTGTCAATAATCCCATCATTAAACAGCCAGCCCTTTACAAGCGGATTTTCACCGAAGATCTTTTTTTGCAACGCCAAAAACAAACAGAAAAAAGTTTAAACTATTACCGGCCGGTTGTTTCTCTTACCTTCGCCCTCGATTACCGGATGTGGCGTCTTAATCCTCTCGGATATCATCTTTCGAATATTATTTTGCACGCGGTCAATTGTTTTCTTATCTTTATTTTCTTGTTCGCGCTTTTTAGAAATCAAGAGCTGGCCCTCGTTGCATCGGTACTCTTTTGTATTCTCCCCATCCAGGAATGGGTTGTGAATTATACTGTCGGCAGATGCGACCTTCTACAGTTATTCTTTACGATGCTGTCGCTTATTTCTTTTATCAGTTTTCTTGAAAACAATAAACTCTCAAGATTTCTGTTAAGCTTGGCATTTTTTATCTTGGCTTTTCTTTCCAGGGAAATCGGCCTTATCCTACCGATTTTTATTTATTTAACCGGTTATTTTTATAATAGAGATCGGAAGAAAGCGCTGCGGTATTCGCTCGTGTTTCTCGTTATTGGAGGGCTGTACTTTTTCTTTCGCCTGTCCTTTTTACCTATAGTCAAAGGCGCAAGTATAGCCCAGGAGATGTCTTTCCTGGCGAGGATTATGGAGTGGCTCGCATTCTCGGCAGCCTACATGACGCGTTTTGTTTTTCCCTGGGTTGTCCAGGCGACCATTATTCCGATTGCCGAGGCCGGCGCAATTAAAGTTATCGTTGCCGGATGTGTGATTTTGGCATTATTTGTGTATTCTTGCCGGGAATACGCCCATCGCAGAAAAGAATATTTACTCTTCGGGTGGATCTGGATTCTTTTAAGTTTTCTGCCGTTCTTTTTCATGATCTCACAGTCTTGGACATTGGGGCCGGTTAGCTCGGAACACTATCTCTATTTATCAGCGGTTGGTTTCTCGGTATTTTTAAGCGGTGCAATTTTGAGTTTTCGATTCCCCGCCCAAAGGGCGATTCTTGTGCTGATCGTTTTCTACTACTGCGGCGTCGTGGTCTATAATAATTCGCATTGGAAAGATGAATATTCTCTGCTAAGGCACGTATGCACGCTGGAAGGGAATATCCGGTCAATAGCGTCAAAACAAATTTCTTCACAATATGAATTAAACGAAGCAGCTCTAAAGCGCATGATCGAAGAGGCGGATGACGAAGGAAAGAAAAGCAAGTGTTGGCAGGCCCTGGGGGGCTATTACCTGGACAATGGGAATTATCCGCAGGCTGTTGAATCTTTTAGTCAGGCTATTAAGTTGTTTTCGAAGGATGAATGGCCGTACATTTATCTGGCATCGGTTTATTCTAAGGAAAAACAAGATGACTTGGCTGTTGATTATCTGTTAAAGGCTCTGGCAATAAACTCGGAATCGGATGACGCGTATCGCGAAATAGGAATTATCTACTATGGCCGCAGGGATTATGAAACAGCTGTTTCCTATCTTGAAAAATCATCCTTTTATGACCCGGATAACGTCGATAGCTTGCTGTATTTAGGCATGTCTTATTTCAGGTTAAATCAACGCGACAAGGCCATGCCTTTTTTGGAGGAGGCGGTTGTTTTAAGTAAAAATGATAGCTTTGCTTGCCGGTTTATTGCCGCGGAATTATACGATCAGCATTATGCCGTGGATGCCCTTGTTTTTCTTAAGAAAGCGGCACAGTTATTCCCGCGTGATTCCGAGATTTGGCTCCTTTTGGGGAAAATCTATTTTAACCTCCATGATATTCCCAAGGCATTGGCTGCGTGGCAAAATATCTCAAAGTTTGATCCTGCCAATCCTGAACTAAAGGCTTGCCTGGAAAAGGTTGAGGCCTTAAGGGTGGCCGTGCCCGGTAACCCTTAAGCAAATTATTGTAATATCTTTGTGTTGTGTTATAATACCTCACCGTTAAGACTACAGCGACGGATTTTTATCGGATAATTCTCGTAACCCCAAGATATGATTGATATTATAAATAAAAGAATAGAAATTCTTGAATCAAAGCTTACCCACCTCAGGGGGTTTCTTTGATGTCCCCAAGAAGCTAGAAGCTATCGAATCTATCCAAAAACAGATGTCTCAACCGACATTCTGGGATGATGCTTCCAATTCCGGAAAATTGGTTCAGGAATTAAAGGCCCTTAAATCAGTTACCGAGCCTTTCGCGCATGGCAGCAAGAAATTGGCAGATCTTAAAGAACTTACGGCTATTTCTCAGGCAGAATCCGATTTCTTAAAGCAAATCGAAAATGAGCTGGGCTCTCTTGAAGGTGAAGTAGAGAAGCTTGAAACCCGGGCGACTCTTTCGGGCGAGTTCGACCGCAATAATGCGATTCTTAGTATTAATGCCGGTGCCGGAGGGACCGAGTCCTGCGATTGGGCCAGCATGCTTTTAAGAATGTACACCCGCTGGGCTGACGGGAAAAAATTTAAAGTAACGACACTGGATATCCTGCCCGGCGAAGAAGCAGGAGTTAAAAACGTTACGATTCATATCGAAGGCGAAATGAGTTATGGGTTGTTAAAACCCGAAAAGGGCGTCCATCGCCTGGTGCGTATTTCTCCTTTTGATTCTAATAAAAGACGGCATACCTCTTTTGCCTCGGTGGATGTTATTCCCGAAATTGAAGATGATGTTACCGTCGATATCAAGCCGGACGAACTGAGGATTGATATTTACCGTTCTTCCGGGCCCGGCGGGCAAAGTGTCAACACGGCCGATTCGGCGGTACGCATTACTCATCTTCCGACGGGAATTGTGGTTCAGTGCCAGAATGAACGCTCGCAATTGCAAAACCGGCAATCCGCGATGAAGGTCTTACGTGCCCGGCTTTACGAGCTTAAAAGCAAAGAGCAGGATGACCGTATGGCGGTTGAATACGGAAAGAAACAAAAAATCGAATGGGGCAGCCAGATTCGTTCCTACGTGATGCATCCCTATTCCATGGTCAAAGACCACCGCACCGAGTTTGAAACCGGTAATGTGCAAAAAGTGATGGACGGAGATATCGATTCTTTTATCGAAGCATTTTTAAAAATGAAATCTTAAAAATAATCTACCCATGATCGATTTTCTGATTAAAAACACCTTCATCCAAAGCGCTCAAAAGTTCATTGACCGGCTGGAGCCCAAGGTCAATGTCCATATCCCCAAAGATTTGACCCTGCCGTCAGTTTCTCTTATCAAAAGAATGTCTGTTGTTGTTGCGAAGATCAATAGCATGGAGGCGCAAATTGCCAAGCTCGATAACAACCAGCTTGCCTCGACCACGCAGCATTTTAAAACAAAGATCAAAGAAGCCGTAAAATCTAAGGAAGAAGAGGTTGCAAGAATCGAGGCCCTTTGCCGCCAGGCCCTCCTGGAAGAGGAAAAAGAACACTTAAGTGTGGAATTAACCCAGGCGCAGGAAGATTTAAAAAAGACACGAGAGAAAATCTTAAATGACATTTTGCCCGAGGCCTTTGCCGTCGTGCGGGAGGCCTCCAAGCGCACCATTGGGCTACGCCATTTTGACGTGCAGATGATTGGCGGGATGGTTTTGCATGAAGGGAAAATCGCGGAAATGGCGACTGGTGAAGGAAAAACCCTGGTCGCTACCCTGGCGGTCTATTTAAATGCCTTAAACGATAAAGGTGTTCATGTTGTTACCGTCAATGATTATTTGGCCAGGCGCGACCGGGAATGGATGGGGCCGATTTACCAATTTTTAGGGCTTACCGTGGGTGTCATTCAGCATGATATGGATCCTGCCCGGCGGCAGCAGGAGTACGGTTGCGATATCACTTATGGAACTAACAATGAATTTGGTTTTGATTATTTGCGCGACAACATGGTGGGCGACAAGCAGGAGATGGTCCAGCGCGGGCATCATTTTTCCGTCGTGGATGAGGTGGACAGCATTTTAATTGATGAAGCCAGGACACCCTTGATTATTTCCGGACCGGCCGAGGAATCGACGGACAAATATTACCGCGCCAATGATATTGCCGGAAAGCTTAAAGGGCGCCGGATTACGGAAAAAGAAGAAATAGACGCTAAATACCGCGGCGAGGATTTATCCAAAGGGTATGATTATGTCGGCGATGAAAAAGGCCGCTCGGTGTCCTTAAGCGAACAAGGGGAAATCAAGGCTGCCCAGCTTTTCGGTATTCCTAATCTGCATGATATGGAAACGATTGAATATCGCCACCATATCCTGCAGGCCTTAAAGGCCAAGGAGTTTTTTAGGCGGGATGTCGATTATGTGGTGCGTGACGGCGAGGTCATTATCGTCGATGAATTTACCGGGCGTATGATGCCGGGCCGGCGCTGGTCGGACGGTTTGCATCAGGCGGTCGAGGCCAAGGAAGGCATTAAGATCGAGCGAGAAAATCAGACCCTGGCGACAATTACCTTCCAAAATTATTTTAGAATGTACGACAAGCTTTCCGGAATGACCGGTACGGCGTATACGGAAGCCAACGAATTTAAACAGATTTATAAATTAGACTGCGTTGTCATTCCGACTAACCGGATTTTAAGCCGCACCAATCATGCGGACTGTATTTATAAGACAGTTAAAGAAAAATATCAAGCCGTGGTCGAAGAAATAGCCGATTTGCATGACGAGGGGCGCCCGGTTTTAGTTGGCACCATTTCTATCGAGAAATCCGAAATCTTGTCCGCCATGCTTAAAAAACGCGGCATTCCCCACCAGGTGTTAAATGCCAAATATCACGATCTTGAAGCCCATATTGTGGCTCAAGCAGGGCGGTACAAGGCGGTGACTATTGCTACCAACATGGCCGGCCGCGGAACTGACATTATGCTGGGCGGTAACGCGGAATTTTTAGCCAAAAGCCTTGAGGAGCAAAAGAAGAGAGAGGCCAAGGATGAAGCGGAAACTGCGGGCCTTTACGAAAAATTTCTTGAGCAATTTAAAAATCAGGTCAAAGAAGAACATGAAAAAGTCGTGGCGGTGGGCGGGTTGCATGTCCTGGGTACCGAGCGCCATGAGTCGCGGCGTATCGACAATCAGCTTCGGGGCCGTTCCGGCCGCCAGGGCGATCCGGGCTCGTCGAGATTTTATGTTTCCCTAGAAGACGACCTGATGAGGCTTTTTGGTTCCGACCGCATTATGGGCATTATGGATAAACTCGGCATGGAAGAGGGCCAGGTGATCGAGCATTCGCTGGTTACCCGCGCGATTGAAATTGCCCAAAAAAGGGTCGAGGGCCACAACTTTGAAATCCGTAAACAACTTCTGGAATATGATAACGTTATGAATAAGCAAAGGGAAGTTATTTACGGCTTGCGGCGCTCGATTCTCGAGGGTGAAAATGTCAAAGAATATATCTTGCAGGCGATCGAAGAATCTGCCCGCGCCTTGGTGGCTCAGCACCTTTCTTCCGAATCAGGTGAAGCCGGCTGGGATTTAGACGGTTTGGTGACCACGCTTAAAACGAGATTTAGCCTTGACCTAACTTCCGAAAAAGATTCTTTCCACAGCATGTCGGTGGCGGAGATCGAAGAGTTGGCCTTAAAAAAGATTTTGGAATTATATGAGGCAAAAGAGAGGACGATGACACCTGAGCAGACGCGTTGGCTGGAACGGATTTTTCTTTTGCAGACAATCGACGCTAAATGGAAGGACCACTTGTACGCGATGGACCAATTAAGGGAAGGGATCAACTTAAGGGCATTCGGCCAACGGGATCCTTTAATCGAATACAAGCGCGAAGGTTTTTTAATGTTCAAGTCCATGTATGAGTCGATTAACCAGGACGTAGGCGAGATGATTCTCAAAGTCCAGCCTGCCAAAGACCGTGAAAGGCCCAAAAGCGTTTTTGGTTCCCTGCCCCAGGAGCTTGTTCACAATGACTTTACCAGCCTTTCCGAAGAAGCGGTGCGGTCATCACAGGATGCTGCTTTTCAGAATGACACTGAACAACCCCCCGCCCCAAAACCTTATCAGCACACCGGCCCCAAGGTCGGACGCAATGACCCTTGTCCCTGCGGCAGCGGAAAAAAGTATAAAAAGTGCTGCGGGCAATAAACAAATGACGCAACAACTCCTCCAACGATACTCCGTGGTAGAAAACATCCTAGAGAATATTTCCGAAAGAATCCGTTCGCATTGCCTGAGGCATCCTTTTCTTTCGAGCGTTTGGCTTTGTTTGTGCTCGGCGTGTCTTTTAGTCGCGGCCTTTCCCCAAGCCGATATCTGGATACTTTCCTGGGTTGCCCTTGTGCCTTTTCTATTTGTTCTCGACGGAAAAAAGCCGGCAGCGTCTTTCTTTATCGGCTATCTTCTGGGTATCTTGTTTTTTTCCGGCACCCTGTACTGGTTTATTTATGTGACCAAATTAGGGGCGAGCCTCTTGGTTTTGTATTTTGGAATTTATTTTGCCCTTTTTGGCCTGGGCTATAGTTTGTTTTCCGGCAAAAGTATTCTTGCCAAGATTATTTTCTTGCCCAGTTTTTGGGTTGGCTTAGAATTTATCCGGGGGCATCTTTTTACCGGTTTCGGCTGGGTTAATCTTGGGCATTCGCAGTACAAGATCTTGCCGCTTATTCAAATTTCCGATACGACCGGAGTATTTGGTATCTCCTTTCTGATCGTTGCGGCCAACGTGCTTTTAAAGGAATGGCTCGATGCAAAGATAGAAGAGGCGGATTCTGTCCGTAAACAAAGATCTCTAGCCACCGGTATTATTTCAATCCTTTTGATTGCAGCTATTGGATATGGTTTTTATCGGTTGAGCATAAAAGTTTCTCGGGGAGAGGTCAATGTTGCCGTTATCCAGGCTAATACTCCCCAGGAATTAAAGTGGCAGAAATCTGCCTGGCCGTCGATCATGAAAACATATTTGGATTTAACTCAAAAGGCGGCAAAAGAAAATCCCGATATCATTATATGGCCGGAGACGGCATTTCCCGGTTTTATATGGGAAGCGCCACAGTTATTTGTGGAGTTACGAAGCCTTGTGGCGCAACTCAAAGTACCCTTATTGCTTGGTGTTGTTACCCAGCTTGATGATGCTTATTATAATTCCGCCCTGCTTATCGACCGGGAAGGCGAAGTGATTGTGCAACATGATAAGCTGCATTTGGTTCCGTTCGGCGAATATGTTCCTTTAAGAAAAGTTTTTCCATTTCTTTCGGATATCGCCCCCATCGGAGATTTTAATGCCGGAAATAAGTTTACCTTATTTCCTGTTTCCTCCGGCGGGAGTGAGACAAAAGGCCCTGCCGGTTTTTTCTCGGTTCTTATTTGTTTTGAAGATACGGTTCCGGAGATTTCCGGGGGGTTTGTCCGGACAGGCGCCAACCTTTTGGTTAATATCACCAATGATGCCTGGTTTCAAGATACCAAAGAGCCGTTTTTGCATATGCAGGATGCTGTTTTTAGGGCCGTCGAGAACCGCAAATATCTTATTCGAGCTGCCAATACGGGCGTAAGCTGCTTTATTGATTCCCGGGGCAAGGTGATCAATCGAGTCGAGAATACGGATAAAAAAGCCACGTATGTCTCCGGCTATAAAATCGAACGGGTCGGGTTAAATAATCAAAAAACTTTCTATACAAAATACGGAGATGTTTTTACATATTTTTGTTTTGGCAGTATACTATGGGGGATAGCGGGAATAATACGCCGTCGTTTATTTTAAGGAAACAGTTTTTTCTTAAAGATCGCACTGCCGATTTTTCTCGAAATGGATAAACTAAAAACTCAAGGAGTTCAAAACATGGTAAGAAGATCGCTTGATCTGACGGTCGTCGGTTTTGGCCTATCGATTGCTTACGTAGTCGGGTTGATTGCAGCGTTGGCGGGGCTATTTTTATCGATTTTTAATCAGGGAGCTTTCTTACAATCGCCGATGTTTATCGGGCAATATCGCAGCATTGCGGAATTTCAGCAGTACACTGCCGTGTTGTGGTTTTTATATTTTCTGCAGTTGATAGGATTGGTGGCGGTATTAGACTTAAGGGAATGGGGCCGTAAACTGGTTATCGCGGCGAATGCGGCGATGTGCGTTTATACGATATTAAGGGCGGTCCTTCTTTCTCAAGGGATGGATTTTTTCCAGCTTCTTTCTTTATTTATTTATGCCTTGGTTATCTTTTTCTTTATCCAGCCGAAAATTAAAGAACAATTTCAAAAAGCCCTTGCCCGGGCCCCGCGAAACGGCAAGACCATTTTGGTTATTGACGACGAAAAAGGCCTTTTGGTCATGGCAAAAAATGCTCTTTCCTGGAAAGGGTTTAGAGTCTTGTTGGCGGAGACCGGCGAAAAAGGCATAGCGGTATCCAGAAGGAAGAAGCCGGATTTAATTGTTCTGGATGTTATTTTGCCGGGAATCAAGGGAAGAGAAGTTTGTGCGCGGCTTAAAAAAGATCCGCAAACCAAAGACATTCCGGTTATTTTCCTGACATCAAAGGATTCTCCCGATGATATTAAGGCCGAACTTGAGGCCGGAGGCGTTTCCCATTTGCCCAAGCCGTTTGATGCCGAGAAATTATCAGCGGAGATCAATAGAGTTTTAGGGCTCTAATTATTCCAGCCAGCCGGTTCCTCAGCTGAATATTCTTTTAAAAGGCATTTTGAGAATTATTTTAAGAGGCATTAAGATGGAAATTAAAAACATAAGAATTAATAAGCCGGAAGATGTTAACGTGATTCTGGGGCAATCCCATTTTATTAAAACCGTCGAGGATATCTATGAGGCGATTGTTTCTGCTGCCCCGGAGATGAAGTTTGGCCTGGCCTTTTGCGAGGCCTCGGGGGCATGCCTGGTACGCCTTGAGGGCAATGACGATGAATTAAAGAAGCTGGCTGCCGACAATGCCCTGGAGGTTGGCTCCGGCCACAGTTTCATGATTTTTATGCGTAAGGGGTTTCCGGTAAATATTCTTAACCAGATCAAAAACGTTGCCGAGGTTTGTTCTGTTTTTGCGGCAACGGCGAACACAGTTGAGGTCGTGGTGGCCGATAACGGTGCCGGCCGGGGGATCTTAGGGGTTATCGACGGCGTAAAGCCCAAGGGTATTGAAGACGCCAAGGGCGCCCAGTGGCGAAAAGACCTTTTACGTAAACTGGGTTATAAAAGATAGAAAGCTTCGGCGTGCTTTTTGGCCGAGTAATAAACGGATGAATTTTCAAGATCGAATCAAGGTATTTAAAAGGACGATGGCCCGTAACGGGCTGTATGCCTCTTCCTGGATTTTAACCAATCTCCCGTACGGGGTAGTGTGCTTTTTAGCCAATTTGTTTATTGCTGTCGGTTTTGCTCTGGCCGTAAAACAGCAGCGCCTCGCTCATGAAAGCTTAACCATTGCTTTTGGCAAAGAAAAAGGCAAAGACGAAATTAATAAAATTGCCAAAGAGTGTTTTAAAAATCTAGGGCGGGGGATGATTGAGCTTATTTATTTTATGGCTCATCCCCAAATGATCAAAGAAAAGGTTTTTTTTGAGGGCAAAGAACATTTAGACGAAGCGCTTAAAGGCGGCAAGGGTGTTATTGCGGTCAGCGCTCACTTTGGTAATTTTCCTTTGATGCTTTTACGCTGCGCCCAGGAGGGCTATAAGGTTAACGCGATTATCCGTCCGGCGCGCGATAAACAAATCGAGGAGTATTTCTTAAATTTAAGAACCATGCTCGGGCTTAATACAGTCTATAGTCATCCAAGAAAACAATGCGTGGATACTTCGATCCGGGTATTACGTAATAACGAGTTTTTGTTTATCCCTTTGGACCAGAATTTCGGCAGTGGGGGCGGGGTGTTTGTTGATTTCTTCGGTCAAAAGGCAGCCACGGCGACAGGGCCGGTCATATTTGCCATGAGGACCGGGGCGCCGCTGTTGCCGGTGTTTACGGTGCGCGAGCGGGGGGATTTTCATAAGATTATTATCGCGCCGCCGTTATTCTTAGAGGAAAAAGAGGACGACAAGGAAACAGTTCTTGTTAATACATCGCGCATTACCCAGATTATCGAAACGTACATCCGCCGGTATCCCCAGGAATGGGGATGGATGCATCGGCGCTGGAAGAGCCGGCCGGCCGGGGAACCCCAGCCGGTTGATAATCCAACTTTATCCGTCGAGGTCTAAAAATGGCATTTAAAATTACAAAAAAACAGGCCAAGCAAGCTGCGTTATTTATCGCAGGCTGGATTGTTTTGATTTTAGGCGTTGCCCTTATTTTGGATTGGTGGGCTTATGTGGTGGTTGTTTTTAAGGGATGTGCCGGTATCCTGATGGCGTTAGTGGGGCTGCTAATCCTTGTGTTGGCAAAAGGGTAATCTTTTCATCGGGTGGGGGCACGCAGATACAAAAAATCTTAAGGAGAAATTCAATTGAATAGATTAAAACGCTATTTTCTTTATGGGTTAACGATATTTTTACCGTTTTTGCTGACGGTTTATATCATCATCATCGTGTTTAATTTCGCTGATGGATTTCTAGGAAAATTTATCAAACCGCTTTTTATCAACTTGTTCGGTTTTTATCCCTGGGGGATCAGCATTGTCATATCGGCTCTGCTAATTCTGGTTGCGGGTTTCTTGGCAACCCATTTCTTTGGTAAGGATTTATATCCTGCTATCGAGAGGTTGTTGTTACGATTGCCGTTTTTCAGGGAGGTTTACCCGTCCACCAAGCAACTTGCCTCGTTTCTTTTCTCCCGGGACAAGAAAACTTTTAAGCAGGTAGTTCTGGTGGAATATCCGCGCAAGGGCATATACTCGATAGGTTTTATAGTCAGTGACCCGTCGAAAGTGATTTGCGAGAAAGTTGGCAGGGAATTATGCAATATTCTTATACCGGGTTCTCCGAGCCCGTTTAGCGGGTTTGTTATTATGGTTCCTCAAGAAGAAGTAATATTCCTGGATATCCCCATTGAAGATGCGATAAAGTTTATTGTCTCCGACGGGGTTGTAAGTCCGCAATGATGATTGATTGAGTTCAAATGATTGGCAAAATAGATTTGGTGATCTTTGATTTGGACGGAACGCTTGTGGATGCCTATGGGGCGATCGCGGGCAGTTTTAATTTTGCCATGCGCCGGCTGGGATTTCCTAGACAAGATAATGCGGTTATCCGCCGTGCGGTAGGCTGGGGAGACAGGAATCTCTTAAGGCCTTTTGTGGGCGAAAAGAACGCTGTTAAGGCGCTTAGGTTATACCGCAGGCATCATGCGATTGCCTTAAAGAAGAAAACAAGATTTCTGCCCGGGGCCAAGCGGCTTTTGATAACTCTAAATAAGAACGGCTATCAGCTGGCCGTGGCCAGTAACCGTCCGACGAGATTTTCAAATATTATTCTGAATCATTTAAAGATCCGTCAATATTTTGATTATGTTTTATGCGGCGATAAGCTGAAAAAACCAAAGCCGAACGCCGATATTCTTTTGAAAATTCTAAAGAAACTTTCCGTCAAAAAAGGCCGGGCTGTTTACGTCGGTGACATGACGGTGGACATCCTGACAGGGAAAAGGGCTGGCGTAAAAACAATAGCGATTTTAGGCGGTTCCAGCAGCAAGAAAGAAATCGGTGCCCTAAAGCCCTATCGTGTAATTAAAAACATTTCCCAGGTGTGGGACATTGTCCGGTAAGAATGAGTTTTATGCTGATTAATTTTTATTTCATAAACAGGAAAGGAGAATTACATGAGTAAACGAAAACGCAAGGGTAAGTTAAAATGGCGCTCCAAGAAGGCCAACCACGGAAAAAGCCCCAGCAAGGGCCATTAATTTAATTCTTAAATAGCGACGGATAAAACCCGCGTGTTGATTCGAGGGTTTTCTGTCTGACATGTATAAAGGAATGCAGTATTATTGATGAGTGTAGTTTAACTGTTAGGAGGCGTTATCCATGAAAGATAAAATCGTAATGGCGGGAAAATCATTTATCCGGTATATCCTGGGAACTTTTATTTTATTGACGTGTGTCCGGCCGGCTTTTGCCGGAGAAGCGGATTTGATTGTCCCGGATTTAAGCTCGGTCAGCTTTCTTAACATCGACGGGAGAACACTTCTGTTGTGGGGTATGTCGATTTGTGCTTTCGGTTTTATTTTCGGGTTTGTCCAATTCCTGCAAATCAAGGCTATTAAGGTCCATAAATCGATGTTTGATATATCCGAATTGATTTATGAAACCTGCAAAACGTACTTAATCACGCAGGGAAAATTCTTGATTATCTTGGAAATCTTGATCGGCGTCATCATTACGGTTTACTTCGGCTGGTTGCGACATTTCACCGCGGATAAGGTAGTTACTGTCTTGATCGCCAGCGTTGTCGGTATTGCCGGTAGCTATGCGGTGGCATGGTTCGGGATGCGCATTAATACCATGGCCAATTCTCGGTCTGCTTTCGGAAGTCTTGGGGGCAAACCTTTTCCGACCTACGATATTCCCTTAAAGGCCGGTATGAGTATCGGGATGCTTTTAATCAGTACCGAATTATTTGTCATGTTGTGTATTCTGCTTTTTATTGACCCGAATTACGCGGGCCCGTGTTTTATCGGTTTTGCCATCGGTGAGTCGCTGGGTGCGTCGGTTTTAAGAATGGCGGGAGGGATTTTTACCAAGATCGCGGATATTGGGTCGGATTTGATGAAAATTGTCTTTAATATCAAAGAAGATGATGCCCGTAATCCCGGCGTTATCGCGGATTGTACGGGTGACAATGCCGGTGATTCCGTCGGGCCCACCGCAGACGGATTCGAGACATACGGCGTTACCGGGGTAGCCCTGATCACATTTATTCTTTTGGCGATCCATGACCCTGTTGTTCAAGTGCAGCTTTTGGTCTGGATTTTTGTCATGAGACTGGTCATGATTATAGCCAGCGGCGTTTCGTACGGAATTAATTCCGTTATTGCCAAGGCCCGTTACGGCAATGCCAAAGAGATGAATTTTGAAGTTCCTCTGACGTCGTTGGTATGGATCACTTCGTTTGTGTCCATTGGTTTTACCTACCTGGCTTCGTATCTATTGATTGCCAATCTCGGCGACGGAACACTCTGGTGGAAGCTCGCGTCTATTATTACCTGCGGGACAATAGCGGGAGCGGTTATCCCCGAATTGGTTAAGGTTTTTACTTCAACCGAGTCGTCTTTTGTCCAGAATATCCTTAATTCATCGCGTAAAGGCGGCGCATCATTGAATATTCTCGCGGGTTTGACAGCCGGGAATTTCAGCGCGTACTGGCTGGGATTTGCGATTCTGGTTTTAATGGGAATCGCCTATGGGGTGAGCACCTTGGGATTGGGTGCGATTATGCTGGCGCCGGCAGTCTTTGCCTTGGGCCTTGTTGCTTTTGGATTTTTGGGTATGGGGCCGGTGACGATCGCGGTTGATTCTTACGGCCCGGTGGCTGACAATGCCCAATCTATTTATGAACTTTCTCTGATTGAAAATATTCCCGGCATCAGAGAGGAAATCAAGAGAGATTTTGGATTTGACCCTGATTTTAAGAATGCCAAAGATTACCTGGAGGCCAATGACGGCGCCGGAAATACCTTTAAAGCGACCACCAAACCGGTTTTGATCGGTACAGCGGTGGTCGGTGCCACGACCATGATTTTCTCCATCATCTTTATCTTAACCGGCGGCCTAACTTCACAAATCGATAAGCTCTCTATTCTTCATCCGCCGTTTCTGTTAGGGTTAGTGGCCGGAGGGATGGTGATTTACTGGTTTACCGGAGCGTCGATTCAGGCGGTTACAGCCGGTGCCTACCATGCGGTAGAATTTATCAAGAATAACATCAAACTGGAAGGGTCAGAAAAGGCCTCCATGGCGGACAGTAAGAAGGTCGTGGAGATCTGCACCAAATTTGCGCAAAAGGGGATGATCAACATATTCCTCACCATCTTCTTTAGCACGCTGGCTTTCGCTTGCCTTGATTCATTTTTCTTTATCGGGTACTTGATCTCGATTGCCCTCTTTGGATTATTTCAGGCGATCTTCATGGCTAATGCCGGCGGGGCGTGGGATAACTGCAAGAAGTTAGTCGAGACTAAGTTTAAGGATCAAAAAGGAACTCCCTTGCATGCGGCGACAATTGTCGGCGACACTGTCGGGGATCCTTTTAAGGACACATCATCGGTTGCCATGAATCCGATTATTAAATTCACGACACTGTTTGGGCTTCTGGCGATTGAGATGGCTATTGAATTGAGCCAGAGATTAAACTTGATCCTGGCGGTTGTTTTCTTTGCGGTTTCTGTCTTTTTTGTCCTGCGTTCGTTTTACGATATGAGGATCAGGACGGAGGAGCCGGCATAAATCTGTTCTTAAAATTGTGCTGCGGATAACCATCGGCTGGGAGGGGGAGAGGTTTTCATTTTATTGAAAATCGTTCGACAATCCTAAATCGGCCGTGTTAGAATAATTCTGATTTTGCGAAAATGTTGATGCAAAGAATAACAGTCTAGAAAAGGGAACTCGAATGCATCCACGGTTAGCGAAGGGCAAGGCAGCGGCAATAGTCGTCGCGCTTGTATTCTTGGGCGTGTCTTTAAGCGGCTGCTTTTATTTGGTTTTGGGTGCCGCGGCCGCGGCCGGGGGCTATGCCATTAGCTCGGATACGATTCAAGGGGAGACCGAGAAAGACTTTCAGGAGGTCTGGGATTCCAGCGTTGAGATTGCTTCGATTATGGGCATGGTCAGCAGCAAAAGCCCTGAACTAGGGAAGATATCGGCTACCATTGACGGCGCTAAGGTTAATATACAAGTGCTTCAGCTGACAACTTCAACCACCCGACTGAAGGTCAAGGCCAGAAAAGGCCTCTTTCCAAATATTTCGACCGCCCAAAATATTTTTGTCAAGATTATGAATCGCGTTAACGGATAGCCGTTCTGCTTTTGCGTGGGGCATAGCCTGCTGTTGACATCTTCAAGAACTTTGCTACAATGGTGACCCTGTAAGATAATAAATTGCCGAGATAGCTCAGGTAGTAGAGCGCAGGCCTGAAAAGCCTGGCGTCCCCAGTGCAAGTCTGGGTCTCGGCACTTGACTTCCTCTAAACTACAAGGATAGGCATTCAGAAAAGTCAAGTGCAGTCCCGACCTCCTTAGAATATGATTAGAGGAGGGTCGGGGCGGCACTTTACTTCTTTAGGGTTTAAAGGCTGTCATGCAGCAAGGTCGGACACGGAGCCACTTTTCCTTCCAAAATCATTGCCAATATTTTAAATATCCGTTAGAATAAAATTACTCCAAGGCTGTCGAATCGTGCTGAATATTGCCGATGTAGCTCAGTTGGTAGAGCAACGGTTTCGTAAACCGTAGGTCGGAGGTTCAATTCCTCTCGTCGGCTTTTAAATATCATACATGGCGTAGTTCAGCACTTGCCTTCCTTTAAAAGTATGCTAGAAAAGGCAAGTGCAGCCCTTGACTTTTATAGGATGTAAGTTTCTTAAGTTTAAAGGAAGTCAAGGGCAGCCCAGCTATCCTTAAAATCTTATTCTAGAGGAGGCTGGTGCAGTCTTCGACCTTTCGGAATACAGTTTTTTAAGTTTAGAGGAAGTCGAAGGCAGTTGGTAGAGCAACGGTTTCGTAAACCGTAGGTCACCAGTTCAATTCTGGTCGCCAGCTTTTTTCTACCTCAAAACCCGTTGCCGACGGGTGCGTGCTACGTGGAGAAAATAAATATTTCTAAAAGAATTCCCCTCGAGTTTATCGTATTTCTCTTTCTCCTTGCCCTGTGTTTTATTCTTTACACCCCAAGCCTTAAAGCTGATTTTGTCCTGGACGATAATGTTGTTGTTGCCCAGAATCCCGCCATTAAGCAAGCCGGGCTTTACCGGTATATCTTTGCAAAGAGTTTCTTCAGTCCCTATAAATCTTCGGCCGATCTCAAGCTCGGCTATTACCGCCCGATGACGCTGTCGTCCCTGGCGCTAGATTACCGCATCTGGGGATTAAGGCCTTGGGGATACCGATTAACAAATATTTTTCTGCATGCCCTCAACGGAATACTTCTCTTTCTGCTGGTTCGCAGAATCTTCCAGAAAGAAGGGGCGGCGTTTCTCAGTGCTGTATTATTTTGTATTCTTCCGGTTCACGGGGTGACAGTTAATACGATTTCCTGTCGGGGTGATTTATTGCAGGCCTTCTTTTTATTGATGGCGTCCATTACCTTTGTCGGGTATCTCGGACAAAGAATTCGCGGAAAATTATTCTTAAGCATTCTTTTTTTTATATGCGCCATCTTATCGCGGGAGACCTCTTTGGTATATCCCCTGCTAGCCATTTTACTATCGTGGAATCATGACAGGGATATGAAGGCTGCCGTGAGGAAATCTTTGCCTTTTTTTGCGGTTGCCGTATTGTATTATATCGTTCGTCTTGCTCTTTTTCCTATTGCCAGTGAGGGGCTGTCGGCGTTTTTATCGGCGGATAGGTTGTTGAGATGGTTTTTGATTATTGAAGAATACAGCGTGTGTTTTATTTTTCCCTGGTCCGCACAAACGGCTACGAAAATTTTATTTGCACCCGTAGGCCTTAAATCTCTTATATTCTTGCTCGGTGTGATCGTTTTAATTGCCGGGATCTTTCTTGAGCGAAAAAAACAGCTTCGAAAAAGTCAGCTGATTTTTGGGCTCATCTGGATTTTCGTCACCATGCTGCCTTTTTTGGTGATGGAAAAACTTATCGAGAGAATGGGCCCCTATTTTTCAGAAGCCTACCTGTATCTTTCTTCCGTCGGATTTGTCATTGTTTTGGGCAGCATTATTCTTAACCTCAACAGGACTTTTCGATACGGCATCTTGATATTTCTTGTGTCGTACTATGTTCTTTTCAGTATTTATAATAACTATTCCTGGGATAGCGAGAAGAATATTCTCGATAGGGTCTTTCGCATCGAGCAGAGTTATGCGCATATCGCGGGGATGCAGCTCTTAATGAAGTACGAAGACAACGAAAGGGAAACGAGGAAAATTATTGATGCTCAAGGCAATCCCGCCTCCCGGAGCATGTGGGTCAAAAGATTGGGAGGTATCTACCGCCATCGAAAAGATTACCCCGGAGCTATCCCGCTGTTTAAAGAGGCGATCCGGTTGAATCCCGGGAACATTGAGGCGTATAATGAACTCGCGGTGGCGTATTTTGAAGCAGGGGACGTGGACAACGGCATCCGCTACTTAAGGGAATCGCTCCTTCGGGACGGAGAATACGCCGAGACGTATCGGATTTTAGGGCAGGTGTTGTATCAAAAGAATGATTATGCGGGTGCGGCCGGGAACCTGTCCAAGGCCTATTACTATAATCCCGACGATATGGAAACGCTGCTGTATCTGGCCATGGCAAATTTTTTTAACAAGCAGGATGACCAATATGCAAAATGGATGGATGTACTGATCAGGAAATTCGGCAATACACGGCTGATTGTTCGATTTGTTGTCCATGAGCTGTACAATCACGGCTATTTTCGTAATGCGGCCCGGTTGATCGAAGATTCGCAGGAATATTTTACGGATGATGCCCGGATGTTTATGATATTGTCACGTGCCTATTTTTATATGGGGCAGGAGCAGAAAGCGACGGACGCCTGGAAGAAGGCAAGGATGATGAAATCATTTGCGTCAGTGGCCGGCAATCCATAGAAAGGGTTAGCGATGTCTATTCAAGAAGTTATTCTCCGGCATAAGAAACCATTGTCCTTAATCGTTGCCGCCATCGTGCTAACCTATGCCGTTTCTCTGCTGAACGGTTTTGTAGGTGACGACCATTTTCTTTTTGAAAATAATGGTTTTTATAAGGATTTGAAGAATGTCTCCCGATTGGTGCAAAAGAATTTCATCACCGGTTTCGATGATATCGATAACGCTGCCATGAGAGGAAGTGTATCGATGTCGGGGTGTGTCTCGTATCGGCCGGTCACCGCGCTGTCGTTTTTTATCGATTATGCCGTCTGGAAACATAATCCCTTTGGCCATCATCTGACCAACATACTCATCCACATTCTTGCCTGCCTTTTTATTTACACGCTGGTATTCTGGACCCTTAAAAACGCCAAGATCGCTGTCATGGCTGCTGTGTTATTTGCCGTTCATCCGATCAACGCGGAAGCGGTGAACAGCATCGGCTACCGGTCCGATCTTTTGTGTCTGGTTTTTTATTTGGCTACCTTTGTTTTCTTTATCCAATACCGCCGTTGCGGTAATTGTCAAAAATGGCAGTGGCTTGCGGCTTGCTATGGGGCATTTTTTCTTTCCCTGTTTTCAAAGGAAGGGTCTGCAACCCTGCCGCTTTTGTTGGCGGTTTACGACTGGTTTTTCTTAAAGAGTTACCGGCCGAAGGACCGCCGGCAGCTTATGCTCGAATACGCGGGTTTTGTCGGCCTATTGTTCTTTTACCTCTATCTATATTTCTTTGTTTTTCCAAACTCGAATCATCCTCAGGATTATCTTCAATCAACCGATTTTGTAAGACAATTTCTTATTGCGACTAAAATCTTTTACAGCTATTTGATTGTTTTGATTTTCCCGCCTAAAATCACGATTTTGCCTACGCTGTATGTCCCGCCTTTAGCCGCAATCCGGCCCTATGAAGTTACCGCTGTCTTTGTTTTTATGCTTGTCTGTTTTTTTGCCGCGTTTCGATCGTTTAAGAAATCGAAAATAGTTTTGTTCTTTATCCTGTGGTTTTTTATAACCTACCTGCCTACGGCCAATCTTTTTCCCGTACCCAACCCGTTTGCTTTTCGTTTTATGTACATGCCGTCGGTAGGCTTTTTTGTTATCGTTGCGATTTTTATCGAGAAATTATGTTCTCGGTTGACCCAACGGTTCGGTTCGGTTCATTTCGAATACATTCTAAAGTTCGGGTTAGTCGGACTGTGTATGGTCATAACAATTCCTCACAATATGCTTTTTAAAAATGACTTTACCGTTTGCCAGGAACAAATCAAGCGATATCCGGACTGCTCAAAGCCGTACTGGGCGATAGGAGAGATTTATCTGAGCCACGGGGAATATAAAAAGGCGATAGAGAATCTCAGCGCATACTTAAGGATTGATAAAAACAATCCGTTTGTTGAAGCGATGAGCAGGGATTATTTTGTCTATAACCGCCTGGGGATGTGTTATGTCGATGATCCCGACAAGGCGATTGCCGAGTTTCAGACGTCGATTCGCCTGCGCCCTGAGTATGCACTGGCCTATGCCAATATGGCCAAGGCCTATATTTTGAAAAAGGATTTTCAAAAATCTTTGGCTTATTCCCTGAAGGCAATTGAGCTTAATGACGGACTCGTGCTCGGCTATATTTATGCGATTTACTCTTGCCTTATGGCTGAAGATTTAGAGAAAGCCAAGGGGCTTTTAGAAAAAGCTGTTGAACTTTCCCCTGATGACGAGGGTGTGCAGTATCTGAAGAAACAAATTGATAGATATGAAAATAGCCGTAGATAATTTAGCAAAAAGCCGGGTTATGATGGCGGCGTTTATTGTGCTGTTGGGATTGGCGGCATATTCTTTCGCCTTAAGCGCGCCTTTTAAGACGATGGACGACCAGTTTTCCATCGTCAATAATCCCGATATCCAGGATTTTTCAAATATCGGCAAAGTATTCCGGACAGGTTATTTCCAAGACCGTGCCTATTACCGGCCCCTTGTGATTGTCAGCTATATGATTGATTGTCACTTTTTCGGTGTCGACCCGCTCTTTTTTAAACTAAGCAACATCATTATCCATCTTATAACGGCACTGGTTATCTTTCTTATTATTGCCCGCATCTTTCAGGATAAGAACATCGGGTTTTTTGTTGCGCTTCTCTTTGCTATTCACCCTGTTCACTGGAAATCGGTCTCCCATATTCCCGATCGGTCGATACTTTTAGCGTCGCTTTTTGAAATATCCGCCTTTTATTTCTTTTGCCTCTCTAAGACCGGCAAGAGAAGGCTGATGCACTACGCTGCATCACTTGTTTTCTTCGCGCTGGCGCTTTTGTCTAAAGAAGCCGTGATGGCCTTTCCCTTGATTGTACTGAGCTATGAACTGATCTTAAGAGGGAAAGAGAAGAAACGATGGCTGTCGATAGCACAAAGCGTTTTGCCTTTCTTGGCGGTTTTAGTTTTTTATTTTCTAATCCGTCGACTTTTTGGGATCACGCAAGCTGATTACTGGGATTCTGCCCGAGAGCTTATTTTAGCGATGATAACATTTTTAAGGGCTGAGATCACCTATCTAAGGATTTTATTTGCTCCGCTTGACCTTTATTTTGACAGGTCTATGGTGATTTTTACAAATTTCTCCGATCCCCAGGTTTTGCTGACGTTTTTATTTTTTGGTCTGTCGGCCCTAATATTATTCAGATTTAGAAAAAAAGTGTCGCCACCGGCGCTGTTTTTCGGATTGTGGTTTTTGATCGGCCTTTTACCCGTCTCCCAGATCTTGCCCATATGCGTACAGCCGGGGGCTATTTCTACGACCGAGCATTTTCTCTACGCGCCCTGTTTGGGGGTATTTGTTTTGTTTGTTTTAATAGGCCGGTGGCTTTATCGCGAGGGTTTACGACGTAAAGTCTTTTCTGCCGGCGTATTTTGTTTTGGTGTTATCGGTTTATATGCTTTTCTTTTTATCACCCTTGTCCAGCAAAACATCTATTCGGCCAATGAGTTGGCGATGCTCAGGCAATCCGTCATGCGCAATCCTCAAAATAGCCGCGTTCAACTTTGTTTAGGGTTGGTGTATGCCCGGAAATGGTTATTTAAAGAAGCGGAGGGACATTTTCGAGAGGCCCTCAATCTTTTTCCGGGGTACGTGGAAGCCCGCATTGCTTTGGGCAAAGCCCTGTGCGACCAGGGCCGTCTTCTCGAAGGGCTGAACGAATATGAGAGAGTCGCCGATGCCGGCCGGCACGCGCAGCTTTTAGAAAATAACATGCGTTTAACCCGGGGGTTATTGATTAAGCAGTATCAGGCGGCGATTGCCCGCGATGAGGGCAACGCCGATTTGCATTACAGCCTGGGCGTTGCTTATTCAAAGAACAAGGAAACTGAGAACGCTATGGAACAATATCTCAGGGCGGTGGAGCTGCGTCCGGATTTTAAGAATGCCCTTTTTAATCTGGCGTCCAGTTATGAATCGATCGGTCGGATTGATGAGGCGGTTTTCTATTACGAGAAAATAACTTTTCCGGATGACCAGCCGGATTTATTAACGGCGCGTGTTTATTTTCAGCTAGCCAATATTTACAAAAAAAGAGGGGATTTTCAGAAAGCCGAAGAATATTTTCAAAAGAGCCGTGCCGTAAAACCCAGATAAAAACTTCCCCGGGCCTATAGTGAGAATTCAAAGAGAGTGGTATAATACAATCCCCTTATGCTAGTAACGGAAATTCAGGAGAAATATGGTTGGATTGATTGCAAAGCTTAAAAACAGCAGATTTCTCCGGCTATGGCTGGGTCAAGTTTTTTCTCAGTTTGGCGATCGCATTAACCAGATGGCCTTGATTGGGCTTATTGCCGGCCGCACCCCCGGCTCGGCGGTTGAGTTGGCTAAATTGTTGTCATTTACCATCATCCCGGTTTTTATTATCGGTCCTGTCGCGGGTGTTTATGTGGACCGCTGGGATAAACGCACCACCCTTTTCGTCTGTGATTTTCTGCGCGGTCTTCTGGTTTTAACCATACCGTTTATTTTCATCGACCGCGGTTCGATGATCCCTATTTATGCGGTTGTCTTCCTGGCATTTTGTCTCAGCCGTTTTTATGTCCCTGCCAAGATGTCTATTATTCCCGATCTGGTAGGAGAAAAAGACCTGTTGATGGCTAATTCCCTGGTAACGACAACGGGGATGATTGCTTTTATCCTGGGGTGTGTATCGGGCGGATTTATCGTCGAGAAATTTGGCGCCAAGGGCGGATTTATTTGCGATGCGGCCACGTTTTTCGTTTCAGGGATTCTCGTATTTTCTATCGGCAGCCAGTTCCGGATGAAAATCAATACTTCCGAAATTATTGGCATCAGCAAAGAAGTCATGACGGTTATCAAAAAGTCGGTTTTAAGCGAGATTAAAGAAGGCGTCAGCTATCTCATCAATCATAAAGACATACGCTTTATCGTTAGCACACTTTTTATCCTTTTTTCGGCGGCGGGCGCTATCTATGTCGTGATTATCGTTTTTGTGCAGGAGGCCTTTCACAGCGTAACCCGCGACTTGGGGCTATTAGCGGTCTTTTTGGGGCTGGGGCTTTTCTTAGGGTCCCTGATCTATGGCCGTTGGGGGCAGAGACCGTCAAAATTTAAGGTGATTTTTTTCTGTTTGTTCTTAGGGGGCCTGATGGTAATATTATTTTCGGCGGTGGTGCATAAAGTACAAAATCTTTCAGTGGCGGCAAGCTTGACGTTTCTATTGGGCCTTATCTTGGGACCGATTATGATTGCTGCGAACACGGTAGTTCATGAGGTGAGCGACGAGGGCATGCGCGGCAAAGTTTTTAGCTTCCTTGAAATTGTCATGCATTTAGGTTTCTTGATCGCGATGCTGGTTAGTTCTATTCTCGCAGAATATATCGCGCATTTTTGGATTCTGATCGGCGTGGGCTCGGTTTTTTCTTTTATCGGCCTGATCGGCCTTCTACGGTACAAGAAAGAAGGGTCCAACCTTGCAACTGAAAGGGTTTTTCAATGATGAACTTTGCGGTCTTTGCTTCGGGAAACGGCAGTAACCTGCAGGCCATTATTAACGCTGTTAAAAAAGGCCGTGTCCGGGCCAATCTGAAACTTGTTGTTTCCGATAACCCGTCGGCTTATGCCTTGAAGCGTGCCAAGAAAGCAAACATCAGATCAATTGTGGTTGAGCCAATTGGTTTTCCCGACCGGGAAAGTTTTGACCGGGAAATAATTAAGCGCTTGGAGCAGGAGCAAATTGATTTTATTGTGCTGGCCGGTTTTATGCGTATCTTAAGCCCGGTTTTTATCCGGAAATACCCGCATAAAATCCTTAATATCCACCCCGCGATTTTGCCTGCGTTTAAAGGCGCACATGCGATTAAGGATGCCTTTGAATATGGGGTTAAGGTTACGGGCGTAACCGTTCATTTCATCGACGAAAAAGTTGACCACGGCCCGATTATCCTGCAGGAACTCGTTAAAGTCTCTCCTCGGGGCACACTCGCCAGCCTCGAGAAGAAAATCCACGCGATCGAGCACAAAATCTATCCCAAAGCGGTCGATCTCTTTGCCCGCGGCTGTATAAAAATCCATGGGCGCACGGTTAAAATTCGTTGACCTTCCGGAATATTTCCCAGAATTCTGCTATTAAATTTCTTGAATCAAAGCCAAGGACAGAATTTTATTAGGAAAGATTTCTAGCGGATTTACTTGAAAGCAGATAGCTGTGATTTGTCAAACAGATAGGTATCGTTAGTACGCAAATCCAGAAGTTTTACGCCGGTAAAGTCGCTAAAATTATACGCCGATGTTGCCTCAATGATCATACGGGCAATTTCGACCGGCGTGTTGTCGCCGGGCGGAAAACTGCTTGTCTGGTATCGAAAAGTGACGCGGTTTAAAATCTGTTTGGTCAGGAATTCTTCCCAAGAAATATCCCGATATTCCAGATATTTTCCTTTCGTGTCTCCGATTATTCTCTCATCACCGCTGAATTCTGAAATATATCTTTGGCTATATTCCTCAAACGGCATCTCCTGGGCCATATAACGCCTGAAGTCCTGAAAGTAAAATATCCCCCTTGATTCGATGCCGTTGGTGATATCTGCGATTACGACGACAAAAAACAGAGGAGTTTTTTGCCTGCTGACGTAATCGTTAATAAGGTCTATACGTTTTTGTTCCGCTTCGGGGTCGTTCGATTCGGTTTCACCGGGCATTTCTTCGATATTAAAATAAACCCTGGTAATGGTGGTCAGGATATTGTTCTGTTTCTTGGTGTACTCTGGCGAGTAAGCATTGCCGTATCCGTAATCCTTGGGCGGTTTAGTCGCGGGGATAATATCGTATTCCAGGGAGAAGTTTCTGAAAGAATTTTTAATTTCAAAACGGACGTCTAAGAATTGAACAGAAAACTTCTTTTTCTCCGCGGGCGCGGACTTTCCGTTGGCCTTGAAAGCAAAAATACTTTCCTTAATCGGCAGATAAATCCACTGGGTGTTGCCGACGGTCTTGGTGATGACGTCGTAACTGAATTCTTCCTTACAGATTTTAAGAAATTTCTGATCGGCCTGGCTTTGGCTGTAGAGGGGGGACTTGAATGGATCCGAACAGCTTGACAGCAGGCCCAATGAGAGGCAGGCGATCACAAAAGCGGAGATTTTCTTGAATGGCATTTTTAATTACGCCTGTTCGCGGGATAAAGGCTTAAGACCAAATTGGTTAAAGATCGCCGTGATTTCGTCGTATTCAAGTTCCTGGCGGCGTAGCAGTTCCTGGGCAAAGCGTTCGAATAAATCCCGGTGCTCTAGAAGGGTGTTTTCGACTTCTTTTATGCAGGATTGCAGGATGTTTTGAATATCTTCATCCAAGGTTTCTTTTGTCTTCTCAGAAACGTTTAGCGTTCCCTGATAGGATTGCACGGAGAGAAAATCGCCGACCAGGCCGGATTTTCCCATACCTAAACTCAGTACCATATGACGGGCAATCGACATGGCATTGTAAAAATCGCTGCCGCGCCCGCCGCCGACACCCGAACCGGTCAGGCCGAATTTTATTTTTTCCGCGGCATAAGCGGCAACACCGACCTTGATATCGGCCAGCAATTTTTCTTTATTCGCGGAATGGGTTTCTTCTATGGGCCGGCTGGAGACCATGCCTAAATTCCCCTTACGGGGAATGATGGTCGCCTTGATAACATCATCGGTAGGATGGAGCAGGTAACCGATAATGGCGTGTCCGGCTTCATGGTAGGCGGTCCAGACCTTTTCTTTTTCCGTCATCAAGATGTTGGATTTGTCTCCGTATTGAATGCGGTCGTAGGCGGCGGAAAGGTCTTTGTAGGTGAGCACGCCTCTTTTTTCTCTTAACGCAAAGATGCCGGCTTCACGGATCATGCTATCGATTTGAGAGGGGGAGAAGTAGAGTGTTTTACGTGCCAAAAGATCGGGATCGCAGGAATGATCGGTTTTAACCCGCGATAAATAAAATTTAAAGAGGGATTTACGTTCTTCCAGGTTGGGCAAGGCAATATAGATTTTGCGGTCAAACCGTCCGGCACGCATCAGGGCCGGGTCAAGCATGTTTTCCGGCGCGTTGGTAGCGGCCAGGACAAAGATATTATTTTCTTCGTGCCGCAGGCCGTCCATTTCGGTTAAGAGCTGGTTGATGGCGGCGTTCATGCTGGCGGTGCCGCCGAATCCCTGATCGAGCACGCGCGGAAAAGCAAAGGCATCAATTTCGTCGATAAAAATAATACACCCGCCTTCGGCCCGGGCGAGTTTTCTGGCTTCGCTAAAGGTTTCTTCTACCTTGCGGGCGCCTTCACCCACCCACATGCGGACAAAATCGCTGCCGGTCCGGGAGATAAATGGAAATCCTGATTCGGTGGCCATGGCCTTAGCCAGATAAGTTTTTCCGCAACCCGGCGGGCCCAAAAAGATGACTCCTTTAATGATTTTTCCGCCGACGGCCTGCAACTTGATGCGGTCTTTAAGTAATTCGACGACTTCCCAGGCCTCTTTCTTGGCGCCCTCCATGCCGATGACGTTTTCCCAAGGGACATTGACTCTTTCCCCGAGGATCTTATCTCCTCCGACTTTTTCCAAAGACGAAATAATGCGGCGCAGGGCAACGTCAAGATTGTTTTGCGAAATAGTTGCGGAAGATTCGCGCATGGCGATCACATTGGCTTCTCGCACCAGGTTGTTGATGTCGGAAGCCGAAAACCATTTGGCTTTCTCCGCGAAGGCCTCGATATTGATGACGGGATCGTATTTGACCTTTGATAAATAATACTTAAGCAGCGCGGCCCGTTCGCGGGCATTGGGTTTTTCCACGTAAATCTTGCGGTCGAAGCGCCCCGAACGTAAAATAGCCGGGTCGATTTCTTCCTCGTTCATGTTGGTGGCGGCGATGACGATGACATTTTTGTCTGCGTTACGCAATCCGTCCATCTCGGTCAAGAACTGGTTGATGGTGGCATTATAGGAAGTGTCGGCCATGGAATAGGAGGGAATCTGTTTGGCGGTCTGCCTTTGCCGGGCGAAAGCGTCGATTTCGTCAATAAAGATAATGCACCCGCCGTGAATCTTGGCTAATTCCCGTGCCTGCTTAAAAAGGGACTTCATGCGCGCGGCGCCCTGGCCCATGAACATCGCGACAAATTCGCTGCCCACCGCCGAAATCATTGGCAGCCCGCATTCGGTGGCCATGGCCTTGGCCAGATAGGTTTTTCCACAGCCCGGCGGCCCGATGAGAAGGGTCCCTTTGATAATACTGCCTTTGGCATCTTTTTGTTGGGCGTGATCTTTAAGCAGCTTGACCACTTCCATGGCGTCTTTTTTAGCCTCATCGATGCCGATGATATCCTCCCATTTGACATTGACGGCGTCGATTTTTGTCCGACGGAATGTCCCTAAGCCTTTGCCTGTCATAATGTAGTAGTACATTGCGAAAATAAAGGGGAGGGTCAAAAGTTGTGCGAAGAACATCATGGGCAGATAGAGCGCCATCTGGCCGGCCATCTGTCTCTTTGAAAAGCTTTCCAGGGACCGGAACCCGTGGAACGTTAAAATGATAAATGTTACAAGTCCGGACAAGAGGGCGGCAAAAATGAGGATGAGGAGGATTTTAAGCCAGTTAACCTTAAGCCAGATAATGAATTTTTGCATAGGGACGTTTTACCTTTTTCGGGTTTATAGATTAATAGTAATATAACATATTATTCCAAAATTTCATTATTAACCTTTTTCTTTCCAACGACAGGGGCGTAGAGTTCACTTTCGTCGGGAAAAAGGTAATATTGACATCCTTATGTTTCTTTGGTCATAAGAAAGTCAATAAATATCGGGATGAAAGAATGAACCCCTTGACTTCAAATACAATATGTGTTAATTTGGTCATAATTTATTTAAAAGAAAATCACTCTTTCGGGTGTTCTGGTTCTAAAAAATAAAAAAGGAAAAAGTCATGTCTAAAATAACCAAGATCAAGGGTCGCGAAATCCTCGATTCCCGGGGAAATCCGACGGTTGAAGTGGATGTTGTTTTACAATCCGGTGCCATGGGTCGTGCGGCCGTGCCTTCGGGTGCGTCCACCGGTGAGCACGAGGCCCTGGAACTGCGCGATAATGATAAGTCCCGCTATATGGGCAAAGGCGTCGTCAAGGCCGTTAACCATGTTAATACAATGATCGCAGATAAGGTTATCGGGCAGGAATCGGACTTTAAAGCCATCGACCAGCTTCTTATCAAACTCGACGATACCGATAATAAGGGAAGGCTGGGTGCGAATGCGATTTTAGGGGTTTCCTTAGCCGTTGCCAAGGCCGCGGCCAACGAAGAAAAAATCCCGCTGTATCGTTATTTAGGCGGCAATGATGCCAAAATCCTGCCTGCGCCTTTAATGAATATCCTCAATGGCGGTATGCATGCCGATAACAATCTCGATATCCAGGAATTCATGATTGCGCCTTTAGGCGCGCCTACATTTAAGGAAGCTCTGCGCATGGCCACCGAAGTTTTTCATAACCTCAAAGCTATTCTTAAATCCAAAGGCCTGGCAACCTCCGTAGGTGATGAGGGCGGCTTTGCCCCGAATCTAAGAGCTAACGAAGAGGCGATTCTGCTGATCCTGGAGGCGATCAAGAATGCCGGTTATAAACCCGACAAGGATGTCTTTATCGCCCTGGATGCAGCCTCGTCTTCATTCTTCGAGAACGGCAAATACAAGTATGACCAGAAACAAATTTCCGCCGAAGACCTAATCCGTATTTATGCGGATATGATCAAGAAATACCCGATTATTTCCATTGAAGATGGTTTGGGAGAAAATGACTGGGCTGGCTGGCAGGAGATGACCAAGAAGATTGGTGACAATATTCAGCTGGTGGGTGATGATATCTTTGTCACCAATGTTAAATTGTTAGCTGAAGGCATCAAAAAGAAAGTGGCTAATTCGATTTTGATTAAGGTTAATCAAATCGGAAGTCTCTCCGAAACTCTAGATACTGTTAAGTTGGCCAAAGAAAACAAATACACGGCGATTATCTCGCATCGCTCCGGCGAAACGGAAGATACGACCATCAGCCATCTGGCGGTTGCGACCGGCGTTGGGCAGATCAAGACCGGAAGTTTATCGCGTACCGACCGTATTGCCAAATATAACGAGCTTTTAAGGATTGAAGAAGAGCTCCGAGAAAAAGCGGTGTATGCCGGCCCATTGTGGGGAAAAATTGGTTAATAGCGTCAGTCTTCAGCTGTTGGTTTGACAGCTGACAGCTGACAGCTGACAGCTTATGTTAAAAAACGCTATTTGGCTTTTTGTTATTACGGTTATTATCCTGGTTGTTTTCTTGCCGTCATACACGCAGATGCAGGATTTGAAGCAGAAGAATGCCGAGTACACCCGCCAGATCCGGGTGCTTAAGCAGGAAAATAACCGTATGGGTTTAGAAATAAACCGCCTGGAGAATGACCCGATTTATTTGGAAAAAATTGCCCGCGAAAGAATGGGGCTTGTCCGCGAGGGCGAAGTGGTTTACAGAATTACGCCGGTCTTAAATAAGCAAGGAAAATAGACGGCTGGATCAAGATAATAGCGTTTCGGCGGATTCGTGCTATACTATACCGGCTTGAGTAGGAATTTAACGGAAGTGCTTGTAGAGCGGGGCAGCCATTTGGCTTCCTCAGCCTAAAAGGGCGATTTAAGAAAAGCCAAATGCAGCCCCGCGATATGAGCGCTTCCTGAAGATAAAGAACTTGTTCTTTATAATGAAGCGCTCATATCGCGGGGTGGAGCAGCTCGGTAGCTCGTCAGGCTCATAACCTGAAGGTCGCACGTTCAAATCGTGCCCCCGCAATGGTTCGACGCGCCCTTCGCTTCGCTCAGGGCTTGCTCACCACAAGCCAAAATTGAGTGAGGCGAAGGGCTTTTTCATATAGGGCGCGGAGGACCACCCTGAGCGAGCCCAAAGGGCGAGCCGAAGGGCCAATTTATGATATAATCTTTCCATGTGGTATCTGTATATCCTCGAATGTAAAAACGGTCAATTTTATACCGGCATAACAGATGATATTGAGCAGCGTTTCATGGAACACAAAGACGGTAAAGGCGGCCATTTCACGAAAAAGTACGGCACGAACAGACTCCTTTATCATAAATCATTTCCAGCCAAGCATGAGGCTGTGCTAAGAGAGAAACAAGTCAAAGGCTGGTCCCGGAAAAAGAAGCTCATGCTTATTGAGGGGGTATTAAAATAGAAAGGCCAGGGTGCCGCAACCAGATCAAGCCCGTGTCCACGCTTGCCTATTCTAACTAATATGCTATACTTTTCCGCATCTTATCCCGTAAACAACCATTTCATAAAGGAGACTAAAGTGAATACAAAAAGAAACATCGTTGTCCTGGCGCTGGCTATCGTTGCCTTCGCCAGCCAGGGAGCCTTAGCCCAGACCAATGAACAGGAACCGTTGGTTCCTCAGGTCATGAAGGGAAGAGGCGTCACGATCAATCAGGTTGATTCGAAATACGTCGAGCAAAACGGCATGGTTGAATTGATTCCGTCGCATCAAGTCGTATTTAATGCGGCAGATGATGTCGCCGTGGTCCATTTCATAGACCCGGATTATCCGGGCTGGGTTTATTCGAACAGCTTTGATATTGATATGATGATTAGTAGCGAAGGAAAATTATCAGCTCGCCGGGCGTTTGTCTCGATGACCGTAACACAGGGCCCGAGGACGAATACCGTTAAAATTATTATGGATGCAGAAAATAAAAAAGTGGTTTTTGAGCAATATTACGGGTCCACTCTGGCCTTGGTGCATGAAGAGCCGGTTAGCCTGCGTCCCGACTGGACGTATCATGTGAACATTATCCGCGATATCAATGATCCCGACCATGATGTTTTCGGAATATTTCCTGCCGGACCGCTGCCGCCTGACGTCGAGCCTCATTCGGTGACATTTGTTAAAAGCTTTAAGGATATCGGGTTTCCGATGCAGACCGACCTTAGAGGCGCGTTCTATTTTGTCGGAGCGGAGAAATCAAAGGTTTCTTTTTGGAAGGAGTCCTTGCGGCTGGTACGGGAATAATAATGTAGTATTTAATGCCAAGAAGATGCCGCATAACAAAACCGTTATGCGGCATTTTTTAGCGACAGACACTTACGCGGCATACTGCCTTGCCCCACAATCTGAAGGTCGCACGTTCAACGCTTGTGAGCGAAGCGAACACATACGACTTCGTGTCTTTCTAATGATTCGCTTTATTTTTAAAGATAGGGTTCGCTGATCGTGTTCCGCAACCAGACAAGCACCCTAAGCCGTTTCGGTTTCTTTTTTGGGGAGGGTATATCCGGATGCGTTCCTCTGGCAACCTGCCGTCTCTAGATTTAGTTTGGAAAACAGGAAAAAAAGGAAGTAAACAGTATGGCTTGGATTGAGCGATGCCTTTTCGAAGAGAATATCAGCCACAGCGAAGAGAATCCATCAAAGCAGTCTTTTCTTAAAAGGCAGAAATGGGTGATGGTAGGTTTTGCGATGCTTATATTCGGAATAAGTTTTCTTGAGTATAGGCAGCCATATTATTTCGTGCAGGATGATAATTTTGCGCAGTTTCTTTCTGTTGTTTTGGAAGGCTGTCGTGCTTTTATGAAAGGCGCAATTTTAGATTGGAGCCCGTATCAATTTCTCGGTTTTCCTGTCGCGAGTACGGGAGAGTATGCCTTAACGTATCCCCCCACATATTTTTCGTTCATTATAGCCCGCTATCTTCTGGGGAATGAACTATTGACTCTTGATGTGTTTTGCATTCTTCACCTTGTTGCGGGATATTTTGCCGCCTATTGGCTCTTATGGCGTAATAAATTGCATCCTTTTCTTGCGGCGGCCGGTAGTTTGTCATTTATCCTGTCAGGGTATACGCTTATCGCAGGGCGCTCCTGGTTTCCTATGATTGCTTCGGTTGTGTGGATACCGCTTTTATTCTTATCGGTTACTGTGCTTAAGCAAGGCAATCCTGGCTGGAAGTGGATTATCGGCACAGGGTCTATGGTAGGTATTTTCTTCCATGCCGGGCATGCGCAGATGTGGATGTATGCGATAATGTTTTTTTTATTTTCGCTTACAGTTTTGTTTTGTTCGGGTCAACTGTCTTTCCGTAAAGTTTTATATGCGATCCCTGCGCTTCTATTCGGCTTAGCGATTGCCATGCCGTTGCTCATTCCTCAATGGTCAATCGTCCGAGGTATTCCGAGAGATCCCTTTCTGGTATCGGGTATCCCCTATAAGGGCATAGGGGCAATGCTCTTGCCTTTTCCTTTTATCCGTGCCCCATTCCCGGAAACAAGCTGGGGGACTGTCTATGACCAAGGGCACCTGACGCCCTTCTATTATTCAGGAACGATATTTTTCGCGGTTTTTTTGGGAGCCATTTTAGCTATTTCGATTTTGTTATTATTTGGAAAGAATAAGCGGCTATTGCTCAAACGATTCATAGCGGATAATATTTGGATCATCTTAGCCTTGTTAGCCTTGGTGCTTGCGATGGGCCATCGCGGCTTATTATGGACTATTCAGGCTCAACTCCCTATCTTTAATAAATTCAGGATGCCCTTTAAGTTTTTACACTACTTTAATTTATTTGCCGTAATGGGAGGGGGCGTGATTATAGAGCGGTGTCTTCGCACGGCGCGCAAGAAGGAGCTCTGGGCATTGTTTCTCGGTACAGCTGTCTGCAGCTTAATGCTGTATCATGTCAGCCTTTCCAGTGCCAGTTTTTATTCCTATGGCGATAGGCCCTCTCGTTTGCAATCATACAAAGATAGATTCAATATTTCAGATTTTTCTGATCGCGGGAATATTCGGCGAGTCTTAAGTTTAACTTCCGATCGTAGCCCTAAAAGCGGCTATGTATTTTCTCTCAACCATAATTTTCCAACTTTCTTCCATGTCCATGCTTTCGGGGGATACGACTACTTTATTGATAAATCTCCTTATTTTTCCAAGGCAAAGGAAAATCTGTTCTCTCGTCCTTCGGAAGCGGCTATTGCTTACGGCATACGGTGGGTTGTTATCGACAGAGATATTGAAGAAAAGAAAATGGCAGATGCGCGTAGTTTAGGATTGGCAAGTTTCTTGCTTGCGCAGGGCGTAAAACGCCGGGTTACTCCGGATTATGTCCTCGTTCGGCTTAACAATGCGCATCCCCTTGTATTTGTTGAGGGTCATCCCCGGGGAGCGTTGCCGTTTTCTGTCAAGAATAACGGCCTTGATATCGATACTTCGCGTATCTTGATTGCCGGAGGGCGCATCGTCATCAATATGCTTTGGCGGCCGGAAATCATGGTCATGCACGGCAAAGAGAAATTAAAGTGCGAGGCCGATCTCTGGGGGAGGGTTGTTGCCGAGGTCCCTGCCCAGGTAAAAATTGTCAGTTTCCGGTATCTCCCGCCGTGGAAGGCAGGTTTTGCGGGAGGAATATTGTGTTTGGCCGGTGCTATCGCTGCCTATTTCTTACTAAGAATGAGAATTCTCTAAATGAACCCGAAGGGAAATGCGTCATTACCAGAGAGAAACCCATCATTAAATTTCCAGAGCTTCGCAGGGTCCGTGAGCATGAATAGCCTATCGCTTATTATCCCGGTCTACAACGAAGAAGAAAATATCTTGCCCCTTTTATCGGCGGTTAGGAAAACGATACCTCTGGTATGCGGTGATTTTGAGGTCATTTTAATCGATGATGCCAGCACAGACGGAACTCCGGGGATACTTGATGCTGTCGCCGCGACCGACGGGAAGATAAAAATTCTGCATAATCAGAAAAACAGGACATCAGGCGGAGCCTTAAAAGAAGGTTTTAAAGTTGCCGGTAAAGAATTGGTATTATATTTCGATGCGGATTTGCCGTTCGATTTAAGCGAGACAGGGAAAGCCATAGCACTGTTGGGAAAAGAAAATGCAGATTTTATATCTGCCTACAGGCTGAATAGAAACGCAGACGGGATACAAAGATCGATTTACAGCTATATTTATAACGCAATGGTCAATTCCTTGTTTGACCTGGGCTTAAAGGATGTCGGTTTTTCGTTTAAGCTGTTTAAGCGTGAAATATTAGAGAATATTGTATTACATTCCGAAAGCCCATTTATTAATGCCGAAATGCTCATTAGCGCGCGACAGGCGGGGTACAGGATACTGCAATTTCCGACAGTTTATTATCCTCGTACTAAGGGGCGATCGAATATTTTTAGGGTTGCAGTTGTTGCAAAGATGATTCAGGAGCTGTTCCGTTTTTATTTCTATATACGTAAGTGCCAAGTGCAAGAACAAAAAAGACGCAAAAAAAAGTGAAATGCAAAAAAGCGTGACAGTTACCCAAATTTCTGCTTTTAAAGAAATCTTATAGGTTCAATATAGAATCCTTTGGGTTGCCCCCCATGCTTCATCTAATTTCCTATTGTTACCGGAATCCCTTCTGATAACGCTCCGTTATCATCAACAATATAAATCCAGGTTGGCTGGCCGGGTTGAAATGCCCCTTGATTGATAGCAAACGTGATCGTTTCGTCGCTCCAATCTGTGACCGGCTGATAATCTCTTGATGTGCAGGAACTCCAGTGGGCTGCTCCTGCGGTTGTCGTGCAGCAGCAAGACGCAGGGGCAGCCCCAATTTAAATTAATTCATTATTGGCCGATCGTTACCGGATATCCGGACGACGGTATGCCGTCATTGTTGATCACGTATAACCAGGCTGTTTGCCCAGCTTCATACGCGCCTTGGTTCAATTTGACCGTGATGGAGTTCTCGGACCAGCCTAAAATCGTCTGGTAATCGCGAATCGTACAGGAATCCCAGGTGGCGGCATTGCCCAGGACAACCCGCGCCCATGTGCCTTTCTGGAATACGATATCATCGAAACGCATGATGTCTGTTCTTGTTTCCAGATCGACGCAGCTCGTTGGCTGCCACTGAATATAATTCCTTAATAACGTCCCGTCATACACATAACCATTGGCGATGACGTTATTGTTCTGTTCATCAGTGCACCAGGACTGTGTCGGCCCCTCTCCGGCCAGCTGTCCGTTAAACCACACCCGGAGATACCCATCGTTGGCATAGCGCGCTGTGGCAACTTGATATTCAAATTCAATCTGCCACCAGGTCCTTTCCTCGGGCTGAATACCCCAACCGTAAGAGGTGATGCTATCAGATCCGTCACCGCATTCATGCTGGACCCCTACGAAAGGTGCGCCTAATGGGGGCACATCGTTAGGGCCTCCGGCTGCATTCCATCCAACTCTCATGCCCGGGGGTGTTAAGCTTGCGGGATTTCCGTGATTGAGGGGGCCCCAAATTTTCCACTGCTGGGGGCAGTCGGGCCCGTACTGTTGTGCCCCACCGTAGGTTGACCAGATGAACGTACTCATGTAGACCTTGTCTCCGGGCCGGACATTTAACCCGCTTCTCCAGGTAATATCATTGATCTGGCTCCCTGTAATTCTATCCGGGCGGATTGACCTTGCGTTTAGGCCGTGACCATTACGAAGATCTTCGTTAGAAAACCTTTCCGCATCGCGCGAACCGGGAGGATTACCGGAAGATACGCTCCAGGGAGAATCGTCAATATCCACAAAAGACTCATTGACCCCCCAGTCCCATGTCTCAAAAAACGATTCCGGTGCGATTTCCCTGTTCCCAAATCCGCTTCCGGTCATAGTGAACGTCTGGTCGTGAACTAAGCTGGAGGGAAAAACAGAATTTACTACGACATCGCCCTCCTGCGGGCATTGCTCTATTGTTCCATCGCAGTTTTCATCGATGTCATTACCGCAGATCTCATCGGCACCGGGGTTGACGGCAGGGTCGTTGTCGTTGCAATCGTCACCGTAAGGAATAGCATCATAACCGTCATTGTCGCTGTCGTAATCGCAAGGCAAATCCGTACCTGAACAGTCTTCGTCAATACCATTGCCGCAGATTTCAACAGCATTAGGATGGATGGCGGGGTTAAGATCGTTGCAGTCATCACCGCCGTATTTTACGTAGATATACCCATCCCGGTCAGCATCACGAACAGGTGGATTGCTGCCGCCCATGTTCCCTATGTCTCTGTTGGCCCCATAGGCGCTACAGGTGATTATAATGAATGCAGAAAACAAGCTCAGAATAATCATTAGTTTCTTCATGGCGCTATCCTCCTCAACCCCTGTTTATTATTCCGTAAAGCTTTCTAAAAATTGATCATGTCCGGCAAGTTGCCTTAATCGAGCAACACAATTAAAGGATATCATCACTATCGGGGGTTTACAAGGTAGCCCGGCCGTCCTCAGGAAAGCGTTTTTATCGTTGGGAAGGGGCCAGCGGCCCTTGGTATCTCTTTAATATTATTAAAAGGAAGAAATATAGCTATGGGGAAATTCCATTAGGAAAATGGGCTAAGATGCCGGGGAGAGAAGTATGGACAAAGAGACGGGTGCAAGCTTGAAGGCCGTTGACTTTTTAAAGGGCGAGGATAATCCGCGATTGCCTTAGGGCGCCGTTGCCGAGCAACGGCGCCCTAAGTTATTTTTCCCCTTGACAACTCGATTCGTATAGGCTAATATTTAGTATAAGCTAAGTAAATCCATTTGACTCGGACAGGAGCCTATGACTGTAACAAACCGAAAAGATTTAAGCCGTGCCATTGCGAGGATGGTTCCCTATATTATCCAGGGGGCCCAGCTGGGCTTTTTAGCCGGACGGGCTATTACCCATACGCAATTTTTTGTGCTTGTGTCTGTTCATTCGGCTGAAAGTTGCGCCATGAAAACCTTAGCCGAAAATATGAAGGTCAGTATGCCCACGATGTCGGGGATCGTTGAGCGTTTGGTTAAAGCCGGATTGCTGCGCCGGTTGGATAATCCCGGCGACCGCCGCCAGGTCATGGTGGGTTTAACGGCGGAAGGAAAAAATGTTATCAGCCAATTTCAGGATGTCATCAGCCGTCGCTGGGAAGAAGTTCTGGAAATCTTAAACGCCGGCGAAATGGATTCGTTGCGCGTCGTTATGGAAAAAATCGCGCAAGGATTAGGAAGGAAGAATAAGGAATGAAATTTTATAGATTCATAGCGGTGATTGTCTTTGCGGTTGCGGCTATCGCCTATCCGTCGTTCGCCCAGGACAAGGCCGAGATTTTATCGTTAGGCTTGGGCGATGTCCTTAAGATGGCCGTTCAGCGGGATGCCCGCATTATCATGGCCGAAGAAAGAGTGGCGCAGTCCGTGGCGCGTTTGGGCCAGAGCCGTTCGGTTTTTTTGCCGCAGTTAACGGCCTCGGCTTCCCAAAAAAGACAGACGAGCGATTTACGCTCTGTCGGTATTTCCTTAGGGGGGAATCCGAAGATTGGCCCGTACAATTCTTTTGACGCGCGGATCAAATTAACCCAAACCATTTTTGATGCCGCGGCCATCAAACGATTGCAGGCGGCGGGAGAAAACCGGCAGTTGTCGCTGGCCGAACAAAGAAAGACGCGCGAAGATGTTTTGGCGCTGGTCGCCGTCCTTTTTATCGATGCTCAAAGAGCCGAGGAAAGAGTTGAGCCTTTGAAACTTTGTTTAAAGCGGGATGAAAAACTTCTTTCTATTGCCGAAAAACGGTTTTCTCTCGGCACAGCCTCGGCGCTGGAATTAAAGCAGGCCAAGGCCGATTATTTCTTAAGCCGGCACAACCTTACCGCGGCGCACAGAGAGCAAAACGAACGCAAGCTGGATCTGCTGGCGGCGCTGGGAATACCTTTTGAACAATCTGTTGTCCTGGTTAAGGCCGAATCCTTGCCCGAAATATTTCTGCCGCCGGAGGAAAAAGATTTTGACGTATCCCGCCATCCCGATGTCGAAGTTGCTCAAAAGCAGCTGGATCAGAACAAAAAGATCTCTTCCGCCGAGCGGGCGGATTTCTTGCCGAAGATCTCCGGCATCGCGGATTACGGTTCCAACGGCGAGAACCCGGATAATTCAAGCAATGTTTACATGCTCGGCGTTCAGGCCACGTTGCCGATCTTTGAAGGGGGAAACAGGATATCCCGCATCCGCGAGGCGGATAGCCGGGTTAAAGAGAATCAGGCCAATGTCGAAAGCGTTAAGCGCTACGCCCGGGCCGGCACAATCGTTACCCGCGAGAAAATCGAAGAGGCCCGGGCGCTTGTCGAGCAGCGGCAGGCCGAATGGGAAGTTCTCCGTCAGGCTTTGGATGTAGCCGCGAACCGTTTTCAGTCGGGGCTCGGCAGTGAAACCGATGTTATTGAAGCCGAAACTGATCTTGCCCTGGCCGCTGACCAAAGAGATGAAGCGTTGGCGTTTTATCTGACGGCCCAAATCAACCGGGTGCATGCCTTGGGGCAGATAAGCGTTTTAAGCGAACAATTTAGAAAATAGAAAATTTAAAAACAGGAGAGTCCCGTGAGAAATTATTGTTTGGGTTTGATGTTTTTCGCCGCTTTTGTTCTGGCGGGTTGCAATGGCAATGGAGGAACTAAAGAGCTTAAGTTTTCCGGAACCCTGGAATTAAATGAACATTCCGTCGGTGCCAGGGCCGCCGGGCGTATCGTGAGCCTTTCAGTGGATGAGGGAAGCGAGGTAAAGAAGGGCCAGCTTTTAGCCACCCTGGACCGCTACGAACAATTCAAGAAAGATTTTGACCGCGTCCGGCAACTTTTTGAACAGGGCGGTACCAACCAACAAGGGGTAGAGAATGCCCAGCTTATCTGGGATGACCAGGCGGTTTTTTCTCCGGTGGATGGTGTGGTCTTAGTCAAGGTACGGGAAATGGGAGAGGTGGTTTCCGCCGGGTCGCCGGTCGCGGTTATCGGGGACCGTTCTAATGTATGGGTTAGGATTTATGTCCCGGAAGGGGTGATCAATAAAATTAAAATGAATCAGCCGGCTGTATTATATTTTGACGGCCTTAAAAAAACATTTAACGGCCGCGTGAGTTTTATTGCTTCTCAAGCGGAATTTACTCCCCGCAACGTCCAGACCCAGGAAGAGCGGATCACCCAGACCTTTGCGGTTAAAGTGACCTTGGAAAACCCGGAACCATTCTTGCGCCCTGGCGTTTCCTGTGATGTTATGATCCGGGTGGCGCCGTAAACCAATATTTCCTATGAATACTTCTGTCGCGATTGATGTCAGGGATTTAAGCCGCCATTTTGGCAAATTCATCGCCGTCGATAAGGTCAATTTCTCTATCGATTACGGAGAGATATTTGGTTTCTTGGGCCCCAACGGCGCGGGGAAAAGCACGACCATCCGCATGCTCTGCGGCATTCTTGCTTCCACCGGCGGGACAGCCTCGGTGGGCGGGTTTGATGTCAATCGTCAATCCGAACAAATAAAAGAGGTCATTGGCTATGTCTCGCAGCGTTTTAGTCTCTATAATGATTTGACTGCCCAGGAAAATTTGGAATTTTACGGCCGGATATATGGTATTACCGGCAAAGACTTAGACGATCGTATTGAAGAGATCTTACGGCTGACCGGACTACAGCAATGGCGGCATCAGTTGGCGGGGATTCTTTCCGGCGGCATGAAACAAAAATTGGCCCTGGCTAACGCCATTCTACATAAACCGAAGGTCTTATTCCTGGATGAACCTACCGCCGGTATCGATCCTTTGTCGCGCCGCGCTTTGTGGGAACTTTTATATCAGATTGCCGATAGCGGCGTGGCTTTGTTTGTTACTACCCATTATATGGAGGAGGCGGAGCGCTGCAGTCATATCGCGTTTATCAGCCAGGGAAGGATTCTAAAAATCGGCCGGCCCAATGACCTTAAAGACGAGATGACCGGGACTCTTCTGGAGGTGGAATGTTCGCCGCTGATGAAGGCCTCGAGCCTTTTTCAAAAAATTGCCGGTGTTAAGGGCGTGACCGCTTTCGGAACGACTTTGCATCTTAATACAAGTGACATGGAGCGGGTGAAGGCGGAGGTTCTAAACGCGGCGCGCTCCGGCGGGATTGACATTAAAGCGATGCGGCCTATCGGGGCTTCCTTGGAAGATGTTTTTGCATCGCTATCGGATAAACAAGATGAAAAACATTAAGGCGATTGCCAAAAAAGAATTTCTTCATATCATCCGCGACCGGCGGACACTGGCGATGATTGTTCTCATGCCTTTAGTCCAACTGCTGATTTACGGCTATGCCATCAGCACTGACATTAAGCATCTGGCTCTCTATGTCTATGACGAAGACCAAAAATACTTAAGCCGCCGGCTGATCGATACGTTCGAGCAGTCGGCCTATTTTGATATTAAAAAACGTGTCTCCTCCGCCGATGAACTCTACCAGGCATTAGATAGAGGAAAGGCAAAGGCCGGTGTTTTGATTCCGCCGAACTTTACCAAGGATCTGCTGGCCGGGCGGGGGCCGAAATTGCAGCTTTTAATCGACGGCACGGATTCCAACCCGGCCACTGTTGCCCTCAATACCAGCCAGGCTATTGTCACGGCCTTTATGCAAAGGGAAGGATTGGTTCCGGTAAGCGTGGCACCAATCGATTTTCGCCCCAGGCTCTGGTATAACCCGGATTTAAAGAGTTCATTTTTCATGGTGCCGGGCTTGATCGGGCTTTTGTTGCAGATGTTGATTCCGATGATCACGGCCTCTGCGATTGTTCGGGAGAAGGAAAGGGGAAATATCGAACAGTTGATCGTTACCCCGATTAAGCCTTTTGAGCTTATCTTGGGAAAAATTATCCCCTATATCGCTATCGGGCTTTTGATCACGGTAACTATTGTTGTGACGTCGGGGATCCTGTTTCATATTCCGGTGCGGGGCAATCCTTTTACCTTACTTGTCTTAACATTTTTGTTTATTGTCGTCTGCCTGGGGATAGGGCTTTTGGCTTCGACGTTGGCCGACAATCAGCAGCAGGCGACCCAGGTGATTATGTTTTTTATGCCGCCGTCAATTCTATTATCGGGTTTTATCTTTCCCCGGGAGACCATGCCGCTTTTTGTCTATTACCTTAGTTACGCCATTCCGCTTACGTATTTTGTAAAAATTATCCGCGGGATTATTTTAAAAGGGCTGGGTTTTGCCGGGCTGTGGGACCAGATTTTGCCTCTGGTCCTGATGGCTGCTATTGTCTTGATTTTAAGCGTTAAAAGGTTCCATAAACGGCTTGCGTAAGATCGATTACTCTTCGAAATTCCTGCCCTTGATTGCCGCGTTATTTAGTTCTTGCCAGTAAGATTAAAAAAAGATAAGATCATAGAAACAAATTTCCGGAAAGGAGGCCATATGAAAAGGTTAACAGTGTGGATGTTTATTGTTGCGTTGGCTTTGCTGCCCAGGGTTGCCTTGGCCCAGGACAAGGGCTTACATTTAGGCGGCCTGGACAAAGATGCCAAGAAGGCGAAGATCGAGGCCAAGAAGGCCGCCCAGAAGGCTGAAGTCGAGGCCAAGAAGGCCGATGTCAAGGCTGAAAAAGAGGCCAAAAAAATTAAGAAGGAAGCCGAAATAAAGGCTGAAGAAGTAAAAGAAAAGGCTGCCAAAGAGGCCGACAAGGCCCAGAAGGAAGCCGAAGAGAAAACCAGGAAAGCCAAGAAGGAAGTCGAAAAAAAGACCGAGAAAGCAAAAAAGAAGCTCAAAGAAGCGAATATCACTAAGTAGTTTTCGATTGTTTTTCTAAAGAGATTAGTAGGTGGGTGTAGTTTGAGGGCGCCCCCCGCCAAAGGCGGGGGGCGCCCTTCGTTTTTATCTCTCCTCGCCTTTCGACAGCCGCGTCTTATTTATTTCCCCTTTTTTAAATAGACCCAAAATTAATTTTATGGAACTTTTTCCCCTTTCTTGCTGTCTAAGCAGTAGGAAGACGGAGAAACTAAACATAAAAAGGAGGGGGGGAGATGAGTAAGGGATTTAATAAAAATAAGTTCTGGGTGGTTGTGGGTCTTTGCTTGACGCTTGTGCTATCTTCATCCAACGCATTTGCCCGGGATAGAGGCGGGGAAAGAAATCATGACAGGGGCAGAAATGGAGATATATCACATCATAGAGAGGTTATTGTTGTCGGGCACCACCGATATCATTACCGGGATGGGCACTTCTTCAGGCCGGGTTGGTTTGGTTTTGAATTCCTGATTTCTGCTCCTCCGATAGGCGCGGTTATTCGTTTTCTTCCGGCGGGGCACAGGGTTATTGTCGTCAGGAACACGACCTACTATTATTATGATAATATTTATTACCAACCCTGCCCTTCCGGATACATTGTTGTTCCGGCACCGGTGGTCAGCCCGAATGTTATTGTTGTTTCTTCTACTGTTCAGCCTCAAACATTATCCGGCGAAACAATGATTGTCAATGTTCCTAATAAAGACGGAAGTTATACGGCGGTTACCTTGATCAAGAGTAATAACGGCTACGTCGGGCCTCAAGGGGAATTTTATTCCGGCAATCCCACCGTGGAGCAGTTGAAAGTTCTCTACGGAAAATAAGGGATATAATCATGTTATTGAAAATGATGTAGCAGCGTATATAATGCAAGAAGGATTTGGTTAAAAGAAACGAAGATTGATCAATTTTAACGTAACAACCGTGATAAAAATGAATAGCATTGTTCCGGATGTATTGGCGCGCGCTTCCCAGGGAGATATGGAGGCCTTTGAACAGATGTATAAGGAAACCAGTGGGTTTGTCTATAGCGTGGCTTTACGGATTACTCGAAACAGCGTAGATGCCGAAGAAGTTACCCAGGATGTTTTTATGAAAATATACCATAGCTTAAAAGATTTTGAATTTCGTTCGGCATTTAAGACATGGATATATAGAATTACAGTTAATGCGGCGATCAACCGTTATCGCAAAACCATACGGGAAGGAAAAGGCAGGGTTAATTACGACAATATCATCGAATCATTGCCCGGCGGTTCTCTGGCATCCGAAGAAGCTGTCCAAAATGATAATGAAGTCAGGGTCGATGCCCTCCTGGAATTGTTGAGTTCGGAGCATAAGTCGTGTTTAATATTGCGTGAGATCGAGGGGCTAAGTTACCAGGAAATTGCCGCGGCATTAGCTATTCCTGTAAATACGGTGCGTTCCCGGCTCAAACGGGCGCGCGAGGCTTTGCTTGAGGCGGCGAGAAAGGGTCTGGTGAAACATGCAATGTAAGAAAATACAAGAATGGCTTAAATCCGATCACCTAGACGGTGAATGCAGCCCAAAAGAACAAAAGCAGATCAACGAACACTTGGCAAAGTGCGCGCCGTGCCGTCGCCTGGAAAAAGAATTACAGGCCCAACGCGTTGTTTTTAATCAGGCAAAACAACTGCAGCCGCCGGAGTATATTTGGAATAATATCCGCGAGGCTATCGCAGCAGAAAATCTAGAGAACACGGATTGTGTGCGCTCCGGCATTATTGAACGGTTAAGAGAGCTGATCTTAAAACCGCGCCCGGTCTTTGTCCTGTCCAGTGCGCTTACAACGGTCATTCTTATTACTGTTTTGACTTCTGCCGTAATCCACAAAAAGCAATTGGCCAGCCAGGAGAATGGACGCGAAATTCTTGCGGAGTATGGTCTAAACGGCGATAGTGAGGCATTGCTCTTGGGCCTGGGAACCAGTATTGAAGAATATTTCCTGTAAGGGAACTTTTTTGAATTGAGAAATGTCTAAGTTAGTGAAAGGAGGAACGAAAAATGGATAAACTAAAAACGGTGCTCGTTGGTTTGGCAGTAATTTTCTTAATAGGGGGTGTGGCCTATGCCCAGCCGGAAGGTGAAGGTTTGGTTTCGGATGATGGTTCCGGGCCAGAGGCAAGTATGCCTCGGCATGATCAAAATTTACAAAAAGGAGATAGGCGTGGGTCCAAGGGCGGCATTTTAAAGGAACTGAATCTGACTCCGGAACAGCAGGAAAAACTGGAGGCTAATCGTAAGGCCCAGCGCGAAGAAACAGCCAAGTTATTTGCCGCGATGAAAGAAAAGCAGGCAAAGTTGAAAGAAGAGCTTACAAATCCCGCTGTCACCAAAGAGGCTGTTGCGCCCATCGTTAGCGAAATAAAATCTTTGCAGGAGCAGTTAACCGACCGCAGGGTTGACGGCATTCTTGCGGTAAAGGAGATCTTAACTCCTGAGCAGTTTGAAAAGTTTCAGCAGCTGACAGAAAAGCGTCCGGAAAAAGGAAAAGGCCGTTTTGGTAACCGGCGCGAAAAGAGGGAAAATAAAAAAGGCATGGAATAGAACGAGAAGCAGGAAATTTTATCCCTCTTGTTTTATCGGAGATTAGTGTTTAAAAGGGCAACTCGCTAGCGCGAGTTGCCCTTTTTCGTTTGTGCATAATGGATGCATGGAGTAGAATGTGGACATGCGGATTTTCAATAACCTATTTGGGTGGTCGACAATGATTAAATCAGCAAAGCTCGTAGGGACAGGAGGCCTGAGGGCTGTTATTTTATACGGATTCTTTCTAAGCGGATGTTCGACGGTCAATTTTTCTGCCAATTATTATACCCCTCCGGAAAATTATCAATATGAGATTGTACAATTATGGCAAAAATTGCAGGTGCAGCTTAAACTCCAAGACGGATACAAGGTTAACCTGATCGAAGGCAAAGACGCGAACAAACAAAAAGGCATCCCCTTTATTTCCGGCCAAACTGTATTTCTTCCCAAAGACTTTGTCAAATACGTCTACCAAAACTATTATGATGACCGTTTCAAAATACTGACCAATGTCATCGCGCATGAGGTGTGCCATCCGGAATATAATCTGCCCAGCAAGCCGCCGGATGAACATGCTAAGACGGATTTCGCGGCCATAAAGCTTTTAGGGTCGAATGCGGAAACCGCCGAGTATTATTATAAATCTCTGTATGTGATGAGAAATTATTGGTTTGCCCGTAAGGGCATGGCCGGGCATGCCCTCAATGCCGGGTGGAATATGATGAGTGCCGCTTCCCTGGTTTTCGGTGGCCCGACGTTCTTTATGGATTTGTACGCTACGGACTTGGACCGAAGAATGAAACTGATTTCAAAAGAATATAAGTTGAGTTCCAACGCATGTTTTAAACAAACTCACGAAACGATAAAGAACTAAGAAGTCAAGGCCCAGGCCCCAAAACATGTTGGTGGCCAAGGATACCCGGCAGAGGTTCCTAAATTATCTTGAAAAAAGCATTAGTCCGTATAGAATATAGCTAACCGATGGATAAAATGATCGAATTTTTTAAGGATCTTTCCCCTATAGCACAGGCTGGTCTCGCCGGTATTTTTACATGGGCAGTTACTGCTGTCGGAGCCGCCTGCGTATTTGCGGCAAGGACTGCCAGCCAGAAAATCCTTGACGCTATGCTGGGTTTTGCCGCCGGTGTTATGATCGCTGCCAGCTTCTGGTCATTGTTAGCTCCGGCCATAGAAATGTCGCAAGAACAGGGCGGTCTTTCCTGGTTTCCGGCTGCCTGTGGTTTTCTCTTAGGGGCGGCTTTTTTAAGGCTCATTGACAAAATACTTCCGCATCTTCATCTCGGGTTTTCTATGGGGGAGGAGGAAGGTGTTAAAACCTCGTGGAAGCGCACGACTCTGCTTTTTTTGGCGATAACATTGCATAATATTCCCGAAGGCCTTGCTATAGGGGTTGCCTTTGGAGCTGTGGCGGCAGGATTTTCTTCGGCGACACTGATAGGGGCGGTGGCGTTAACCATAGGGATAGGCATTCAGAATTTCCCCGAGGGGTTTGCCGTGTCAATGCCGTTACGCAGAGAAGGGATGTCGCGGTTAAAGAGTTTTTGGTATGGGCAGTTGTCGGCCGTTGTCGAACCTTTGGCGGCTGTTACCGGAGCGGCTGCGGTATTGGCCGCGAAGCCCTTATTGCCGTATGCCCTGGCGTTTGCGGCGGGGGCGATGATTTTTGTCGTGGTCGAACAGGTTATTCCAGAATCCCAGCATAAAGGCAATACGGATATCGCTACGGCGGGAACTATTATGGGCTTTTTGGTTATGATGATTCTGGATGTGGCTCTTGGGTAGAGGATAAAACGACAATACCAAGAGGATAGTTTAAGGGCGCCCCCCGCCTTTGGCGGGGGGCGCCCCGTTTATTTTTCTACTTTCAAAAAATAAAAATTTAGTATACAATACTGCCCATATGATTGGCACGGTATTGAGCAGGCACGCTTAAAAGACAACTCCCGCGGGGGTTGTCTTTTTTTGTAATTTCTTAAAACTCTAAGGCCCGTGCGGTTTAAGGTATTTTAAGGGATAAAAATTATCTAAAGAAGAAAGAGGGAGTCATGCCCAGACGTAAAGACATCAAGAAGGTTCTCATTATCGGTTCCGGTCCCATTATTATCGGCCAGGCCTGCGAGTTTGATTATTCCGGGACGCAAGCCTGCAAGGCCCTTAAAGAGGAAGGCTTTGAGGTGGTTTTGGTTAATTCCAATCCCGCCACCATTATGACCGATCCCGGCATGGCGGATAAAACCTATATTGAACCTCTTACTCTGGAAAGCCTGACAGCCGTTATTGAAAAAGAGCGGCCCGACGGACTTTTGCCTAACTTAGGCGGCCAGACGGGGCTTAATCTTTCTTCTCTTCTAAATAAATCCGGCGTTTTAAAGAAATACGGTGTCGAAATTATCGGTGTTAAGGCCGATGCCATTGAACGCGGCGAAGACCGTATTGCTTTTAAAGATACAATGAACAAACTCGGAATCGGTATGCCAAAATCCGAGCCCTCGCATTCGGTGGAAGAAGCGGAAAAGATCGCAGAAAAACTGGGATATCCGGTTGTGTTGCGGCCTGCTTATACTTTGGGCGGGACCGGCGGCGGAATGGCGTACAATGTTGAAGAATTGCGTACGATTGTCACCCGCGGACTGGCGGCGAGTATTGTCCACCAAGTCTTGGTCGAAGAATCGGTATTCGGGTGGGAAGAGCTTGAGTTGGAAGTAGTCCGAGATGAAAAGAATCACAAGATTACGGTTTGTTTTATTGAGAATATCGATGCCATGGGCGTTCACACCGGAGACAGTTTTTGCGCGGCACCGATGCTGACCGTCCCCTTGCCGTTACAAAAACGGATGCAGGAATTATCTTACAAAATTGTCGATGCCATCGGCGTTATCGGCGGCACCAATATTCAGTTTGCCCATAATCCCAAAGACGACCGGCTGGTGGTTATCGAGATCAATCCCCGCACCTCGCGCTCCTCGGCTCTGGCGTCTAAGGCGACGGGCTTTCCCATCGCCCGAATATCGACAAAGCTGGCCGCGGGTCTCAACATGGAGGAGATCCCTTATTGGAAGAAAGGGACGCTGGAAAAATATGAACCCAGCGGCGACTATGTGGTCATTAAATTTGCCCGATGGGCCTTTGAAAAATTCCCCCAGGCCAAAGATATTTTGGGAACGCAAATGAGGGCCGTGGGTGAAGTCATGAGCATTGCTAAAACATTTAAAGAAGCTTTTCAAAAATCTATCCGGTCTCTGGAGATCAAACGTTACGGCTTGGGCGGGGCCAAGGATTTTAAAGAGATGCCGTTAGATAAGCTCAAGCAAAAACTCGCTGTGCCTTCCAGTGAACGGGTATTTTTGATGTATGAGGCGCTGCGAAAAGGGATGAGCGTCGAGGAGCTTCACCGCATGACCTTTATCGGCCGCTGGTTTATTGAACAGATGAAAGAGTTGGTCGAATTTGAAGAAGGGCTGTTGAAGTTGAAATGGTCCAGTCTTCCTAAGGAGAAATTAGCGGAGGCAAAAGAATTAGGATTCGCGGATCGCTATTTGGCCAATCTTTTTGGAATTACGGAAAAAGAAGTCAGGGAAAAACGCATCGCGATCGGTAAAACCGTGCGCTTTGAGGCCGTGCCGGTGAGCGGTGTTAAAAACGCCGCCTATTATTATTCAACATACCACGATGTCAAAGACCAGGTACCGGTTTCAAAAAAGAAAAAGATCATGATTTTAGGCGGCGGCCCAAACCGTATCGGCCAGGGAATCGAATTTGATTATACCTGTGTGCATGCGGCCTTTGCGCTGCGCGACGGAGGTTACGAATCGATCATGGTCAACTGTAATCCGGAGACGGTTTCCACGGATTACGATACGTCGGATAAACTTTATTTTGAACCCTTGACTGTTGAAGACGTTTTAAATATTTACCATAAAGAAAAACCCGACGGGGTTATTGTTCAGTTCGGCGGGCAGACACCTTTAAATATTGCCCAAGAATTAAAGGATAACGGCGTTACGATTTTAGGGACGAGCCCGGAGAGTATTCATTTTGCCGAAGACCGGGAACGTTTCCGCGAGAAAATGATTGAGCTAAATATCCTTCAGCCGGAAGGCGCGACGGCTAGGTCTTATAAAGAGGCGATTACGATTGCCCATAAAATCGGTTATCCCTTGATGGTCCGGCCTTCGTATGTACTCGGCGGCAGGGGTATGGAGGTTATTTATGACGATGCCTCGCTGGAAAAATATGCCCTCGAGGCCATAAAGGTCAGCCCCGAGCATCCGATGCTGATTGACCGATTCTTAGAAAAGGCCATTGAAACCGAAGTCGATGCCTTAGCCGACGGCGAAGAGACATTTGTCGCTTCAGTTATGGAACATATCGAATTGGCGGGAGTTCATTCCGGTGATTCCGCCTGCTCGATACCGACTAGAACGATAAAAGAAGAGCATCTTAAAACCATTCAGAAATATACCGAGGCTATTACGAAAGAATTAAAGGTCGTGGGGCTGATGAATATTCAGTTTGCCATTTGCGATGACAAGGTCTATATCCTTGAGGCCAATCCCCGCGCCTCCCGGACCGTGCCTATCGTTTCAAAGGTAACCGGTGTTTCCATGGCGCGGATAGCGACTGAAATCATGATGGGAAAGAAGCTTAAGGATTTTCCCGAGCTTAAAGTCAAAAAGATCCCTTATGTGGGAGTTAAAGAGGCTGTCTTTCCTTTTAATATGTTCCCCGAGGTTGACCCGGTGCTGGGCCCGGAAATGAGGGCTACCGGCGAGGTCATGGGTCTCGCGGATACCTTCGGGCTCGCTTTTTATAAGGCCCAGGAGGCGGCAGGCTACAAATTACCCTTGGAAGGTAACGTGCTGTTAACCGTAGCCGAAAAAAACAAAGAAGAATTGTTGCCTATCGCGAAAGCCATCGAATCGTTAGGGTTCACGATCTTTGCGACTGAAGGAACAAGCCTGTATTTAAATAAACATCACGTAAAAAATACTTTGATCAAGAAACTGCACGAGGGAAGGCCCAATATTGCCGACGCCATCAAGAATGACGAGCTGCAACTTATCATTAATACGCCCGTGGGCAAAGATAGCAAGTACGATGACAGCTATATTCGCATGATGGCGATTCAACGTAAAATTCCTTATGTGACCTCGATTGCGGCGGCGCAGGCAACTGTTGCCGGCATCGAAGAGACAAAGAAAAATAAAACCGCGCCCAAATCATTGCAGGAATATCACTCCTTACTTTAGTTCTGGGGAGAGAATAGGTATCTAAGATTTAGCGATGATTGGGCGCACAAAAAGCCCCGGAAGGCGGGGCTTTTTGTGCGCCCACTATAAAATTTAATTTGTTCCGATAGCGGAGATCGTCTTGAAAGAACCGAAAGAGACCCCGGACAAGGTAAAGCTTCCCAGCCATTTTGTTACCCCTGAGAAAGCGAAACATCACGCGGAAATTCTATCGAACCGCGTGCGCAATCGTTTTCGCCATTTGGCAAAACGTTTTAAGCGCCAGAATATTGATTGTTTTCGCCTCTACGATTGGGATATCCCGGAGGTACGCGCGGTCGTGGATTGGTACGCCGGCCACATTGTTGTTGCGGAATACGAGAGGCTACAGACCGGGCCCGAATGGCTGCCTCAAATGGCAGCAGCCGTAGCCGCGACGTTGAGCCTTCCTTCGGAGAAGGTGCACATCAAGCGCCGCCATACCAATACTAAAGAAGGGCCGCGTTACGAAAAACTGGATTCCAAGGGATTGCGCTTTGAGGTGCGCGAACGCAACCTGCGCTTCTGGGTGAATCTGGATGATTTTCTGGATACGGGATTGTATTCGGATCACCGGGATACCCGCGTTATTGTGGGAAATCTCGCCAAGAATCAGGATTTCCTAAATCTTTATGCCTATACGGGCGCATTTACCTGCGCGGCAGCGGCAGGCAATGCCAAGATGACGCTGACGGTGGACCGGTCCGCCAATTACCTTAAGTGGGCCAAGGATAATATGGTATTAAACGGGCTTGCCGGCCCACAGCATACTTTTGTCCAATCCGATGCCAGGAAGTTCTTATCCGAAGCCTACCATGACGGCCGTCGATTTACGCTGGCGTTCGTCGACCCGCCGTCATTTTCCCGGGATGAAAAAGAGGGGATGTCCTTTGATGTTAACAAAGATCACCCGGATCTGATCCGAAGTGTTTTAAAGGTGATGGCGCCGAATTCAATTGTATTCTTTTCAACCAATCACCAGCGTTTTGAGCCCCGCTTAGAAGGTTTGCCGTTTAAGGGTTTGATTGAGTTGACTCCCAAAACCATTCCCGAAGACTACCGTAACCGTGCAATTCACCGTTGCTGGAAAATAACGACAGCGTAAATACAGCGTGTTTTGTGTTAAAATGATCTTACAATAACGACTGGAACCCTATAGTCCGGCTATCATAGAATGGAGAGGCAAAATGAATAAAAACATGTTTGGAAAATTTATCCCAAATACGTTCTCGGTGCTTTTGATTGTCTTGACGGTGACGGTCTTTATGGGAAAAGACAATTGCCTTGCCCAGGCTCCCGTAACCTTTAGTTTTAATGAGCAAACCCTCTACGATATTTATATTGGCGGAGAAAATGCCGCGGTGATCCGCGGTGTCAATATTCTGCGTCAGGCAGAGATCAACGGAAAGGTTTTTATCGTTATCAAGCCCTCGGGGTTTGCCTTGACCGAACACCAGGGCTATATCAGTTTTGACGCTATTCAGGCGGTTTTGCCGGCGATTAGTTATCGGGTGGATGTAATGAAAGGATTTAATTTCATTCACCGGTAAGTGTGCCTAAAAGCGAAGGGGCAGCACCCTTTTTTGATTATTCTTTTAAAAGGGTGCTGCCCCAGACCATTTAATAATAAATTTTTAAAGCCGTACTTACCCCTAGAATTTCTTGCCAGAGAGGAATGTTGCTCATATAATACCTTTAGGATCGCGTGCTCAGAGTTTATCAAAAGCGGGCACGGCTCAAAACACTTCTCATCGTATGACCGAAACCAAAAAAATACTGCTTGTCGATTCCAGAAAAGACTTTAGAGACCTTTGGGGCGGGGTATTAACGGCCGAGGGTTACCAGGTCTTTTTGGCCAGAGACGGCGAAGACGGGGTCAAAAAGGCCGATGAAATTGTTCCCGACCTGATTATTTCCGATGTCCTGATGCCCAAAATGAGCGGAAACGATTTTTACAAAGAGGTGCGAAAGCGGTATTACGGAAAAGATATCCCTTTTTTGGTCGTTTTGGAACGACCGAAGATGAAAGATTATTTTGACACTATCGGGGTTACTAATTTTATCCAAGAGCCGGTGACAAAAGAAGCCCTGTTGTCAAAAGTCCAAAGTGCTTTGGCCGGACCCGGCCCGGAAATGCAGCCGGAGAGGAATAGGCGGGTCCTGGTGGTTGGCCGCTATGAAAAAGAATGCGTCCAGGAGATGATTAGCCAGCTTAAGGAAGAGGGCTGCCACACGGATTTTGTTGTTTCCGGCGAACAGGTGGTTTCCAAAGCGATTATGTTCCTTCCCCGGATCATCCTTATCGAGAGCCGTATGCCGGATATGAGCTCGAATGCTGTGGTTAGAATTCTACGCCAGATGCCGCAATTTAAGAAAATTCCTATTCTGATTTATAGTTTTTACCATAAATCGGAGCTCAAAATAGGGGAAGACGAAAACACGAGAGAAGCGAATATGCAATACTTTGTCCAGGAATGCCTGGAGGCAGGGGCGACGAAATATCTGGGGCCCTATATTCAGGGTGCTTTTAAAGACAAGGTAAAACGATATTTGACCGAAGGGGTTATTCTTATTATTGACGATGACGAAGGCATTGTGCATTTGCTTAAGAAATCCCTGGAAGGCAAAGGCTATGCTGTTTTTGCGGCGAGTGATGCCAACAGCGGCTTTGAGCTGGCTAAAAATATCAATCCCAGCCTGATTGTGCTCGATGTGGTGATGCCAAAGAAAGACGGATTTGAGGCGCTCAAGGACCTTAAGACAACTCCGTCCACCAAGGACATACCGGTTGTGATGCTCACGGTTCAGGGTGGAGACGGCGATATCCAAAAGGGGCTGAAGTTAGGTGTTGAGGATTATTTGGTCAAGCCCGTTAATACAAGCTTATTTTTAAAAAGGGTCCAGACGATCTTAAAGGCGCGTTAACTCTCGATTTGGTCCGAAAGCTTTTCTAACTAAAAAAGATAAAATCTTGCCCAACAATATCCCTCAACCAATGGCCGCTGGCGGCCTCGTCAAGAAAATCATCCGTTCAAAAAGAAGGACGCTGGAGTTGCAGATTGCTTCCGACGCCACGCTTATCGTCCGGGCGCCGTTTAAAGCGCCGTTAGCCGATATCGAAAGGGTAGTCCGGGAGAAAACCCCTTGGATTGTTAGAAAACAGGTTCAAGTTCGCCAGAGGCCGCGGCCTCCGGAAAGACAGGGATTTATTGACGGAGAAAAATTTCTTTATCTGGGGGAGCCGTATGCGCTTCGCGTTGTTTCCGGGCTCCATGTCCCGCTTGATTTTGACGGAAAAGAATTTTTGCTAAGGGATGTGTACCGTTCGGTGGCACGCAACCGGTTTGCGGAATGGTATAAACAAAAGGCTTTTAATGTTATCAGCCAGCGTGTCAACTATTATGCGGGTGGTGCAGATTTAAAGTTCGGTAAAATTATGATCACTGATGCCAACAGCCGCTGGGGCTCCTGCGGGCCCAAGGGGACGCTTAATTTCAGCTGGCGTCTGATTATGGCGCCGATGGAGGTTGTTGATTACGTGGTTGTTCACGAGTTGATGCATTTAACTGAACGCAACCATTCAAGGAAATTCTGGCGGGAGGTGGAGGCCGTGTTTCCCGGCTACAAACAGGTTCACCGCTGGCTGCGCACTAACCATCATTTGCTGGTGTTTTAATTTCGAATGCACATCGAAGACGTCACCCTTAGACACAAAGATCTCCTTATCGGACGGCTCAAAGAATCCCGAGCCTTATTATCGGAATACAGCTTTCCCAATCTCTACCTTTTTCGCAAGGCTCATCATTATCAGGTCCTTAAGGATCACCAGGAAATATTTATTGCCGGCAAGACCTATGACGGCCGCAGCTTTATTATGCCGACCGGAGATATCCGCGTGCTTAATGTCGAATATCTTCTGAAAACCGCAGCCGGCTATGACTTTATCTTTCCCATTGCCGAGGAATGGCTCGGTATGTTTGAAGAAAAACGCTTCGCCAAAGAATTTTCGGAGGGAGATTCAGATTATATTTATAAAACTGATAAAATATCGACCTACAAAGGCCCTAAGCTGCACGGAAAGAAAAATCTGCTGAACCAATTTCTGTCGTTATATACTCCCCAAGCCTTTCCTTTGACGCAAGAGCGGATGGATGATGCCCGTGACATCCTGGAGGCCTGGCAGCAGGATGTCGGGGAACAAAAAGAGCAAACCGATTATTATCCCTGTCGCGAGGCCTTTGAACTTTATGATGCGCTGGTTCTTTGCGGCGGTATTTATTACGTCGACAATGAACCGGCGGGGTTTATTATCGGCGAGGAAATCGATGCAACGATGTTTGCCCTGCATTTTGCGAAGGGAAAAAGAAAATTTAAAGGAATGTACCAGTACATGTATAATCATTTTGCCAATATTTTGCCTAAAAAATACGAGTATCTGAATTTTGAACAAGACCTGGGAAAACTGGCGCTGAAGATTGCCAAGTCGTCCTATCACCCGGATAAGGTCTTGAAAAAATACCGGATTAGCGTTTTAAGATAAAAGAATATTAACGAGAACATAAGGGAATATGATGGCGAATGATCGATTGACGATGCGGGAAGTTTTTCATCTTGCGCTGCTTTCGCTGGCGGCGGTGATTGCCGGGCTGCAGGTGCTGGTTATTATTGGGATAGTGTATAGCCGCATTCCGCTCAACACAGGTTTAGACAATCTGATCCTGGTGGAATGGCTGGGAACATTTTATCCGAGCCGGAATTTATTTCTTTACCGGTTGCTGGTGTGTATTGTTCTCTTTTTTCAAGCTGCCGCATTTCTTATTTTCGCAAAGAAAATAAAGGCAGCTGCCTTTATCCAATCGCTGAAAAAGTTTGTTGTTGTCGAGTCGTTTGTCCTGGCGGTATCCTTCTGGGGTTTATTTCAGATTTTTTATCACGGGGATTCCTCTCTGGGCAAGTATATTATTGGATTCGCTATTTTCTTAATGGCCGTAACGAAATTATTTCGCGCGGTTGTATTTCGTCTTGCGGACCGGGCAGGGCTATTGTTTTCACTTGATAAGAATATTGATTTGCTTTCGCGATGTGCGGACTACTTTTTCCCGTTTGTCATTTTCCTCATTGTCTATATCCCGGACCGGACGATGGCCATGGCAAAGATTTTACAGTACGACAATTTATATCATTTTGACGGCGTGATTATGGGGGCGGCGTGGGCCTCGCTTAAAGGGCTTGTTCTAAACATGGACGTGATTAGCCAGTACGGTATCGGGATGCCGATTGTGATTGGCCGTTTAAGCTGGTTATGGGGAGGTTTTTCGTACGAAAATGTGCTGGCAGTGCTTAACGTCTTAACGATTATTTGCCTGATACTCGGTTATTTCTTATTAAGGATTTGGCTTAAAGATCCTTTTCTGGCAATGGCGGGTATTCTGGCTTCTATTATTTTGAGGTTGTATTCTCAGTCGAGCCCGTTTATTTGGGCGTATCCCAACGGGGTGATTGCCTCCCGTTACCTTTTTGAAGCGGCTTTCTTTATCCTGTTGTTGCTCTGTTTAAGAAATTCCCGTTTTTGGCTTAAGGCTGCCACGGGATTTATTGTGGGGTGTTCTCTTTTTTATGTCGTTGACACGGGGCTTTATTTGTTGGCGACGTATTATTGCTACCTGGTCGTATCTTTTGTCAAAGAGCGGTATTATCCGTCGGGAAGCGCCAAGAAGCAAAGTGTCGCGGGGTGGGTCGCTTGTTTTCTTCTTCCCTTTGCGGTTGCCTTTGTGTCTCTTTGGGCTGTGACCGGCAGTGCAATCTTTAGGGACGTTTTTTGGAACAACTGCTTTGAATTTACCGAACTCTTTTTAAGTGGATTAGGCGCAACGCCGGCAAGCGTTTATTTGAAACAAAAAGATTTTGTCGGAATCTTCCTGGCCCTTGCCATGTTCTTGGAATATCTTTTGACTATCGCGGTGGTGGGGAAATTGTGCTTTGCCCGCAAGATCGCCTGGGAGAATATCCTGGCTGTTTTGCTGAGTATCTATGGGCTGTGCCTCTTTAATTATTTTATATGCCGTCCGGGAGCGGCCTATTATCGCGCGGTGTCGTTTCCGTTTATTGTAGTAACCTGTTATTGGATCAGCAAAGGGCTTAGGTTCAACCCGTATCCGTTCAAAGAAAAGGTCACGGTTATCCTGGCCGGAGCCGTTTTTGTTATTCTGATAACCTGCCGTTCTTTCATTGACTATCCGCATCTGTTCCATATCTATTCGGGCAATGATGCCGTGTCCGTAAAAGATATCAAGGACAACCTTCTCTCCCCGGTGGATATTGCCCTGATTGACAAATTGACTGTGCCCGGCGAACGGGTATGCCTGTTCAGCGATTTTGAGACCATGGTTCTTATGGAGGCGGACAGGCCTCCGTTTTTCTATTGTTTTCCTATGGTGCATTCTGCGCCGAGAAAATCCAGTACATTCGGCGGGATCTATCTGCTGACCCAGAAACACCTGCGAAGGACCTTGGGTCAGCTTGAGGGAAGCCGGCCGAAATTTGTTTTTATCGACAGGAAGCTCATTAGTGAATTGCCGGCTGCGTATTATCTTCAAGAGAGATCATTTAGCCTGCTACTTTTATACCTCAGTAAAAATTATGACCGCTTTCTTGAGGGGAAGAGTTTAATTGTTTTTAAGAGAAAAACTAGGTAGGTTCCGTTTTGTTATGCGGAAAATATTAAAATCTTAAACAGCCTTATTTGTGAAGGAAAACGTGTCTTTACCTTAAGGAGAAAATTCCTGTGGTGTTTCTTGATCTTGTAAAAAGGCGGCAAAGCACCAGAAAATATATGACGAAACCCGTTTCCCGGGAAATTATCGAACGGTGCCTTGAGGCGGCACGGCTGGCGCCTTCGGCATGCAACTCTCAGCCCTGGCATTTTATCGTGGTTGACAGCGAAGAGCTAAAAAACAAAGTGGCTGATGCGGCTTTTTCCGGGATCCATTCCATGAATGCATTCGCGAAAAATGCGCCGGTGTTGGTGGTTGTGGTCAGGGAAGGGTCGAGTTATCTGGCGGCCCTGGGCGGTTGCTGTCGCGGGGTGGCTTTTAGCCTCATCGATATCGGCATTGCCTGTGAACATTTTGCGCTGCAGGCCGCCGAGGAAGGGCTAGGGACTTGTTATTTGGGGTGGCTTAACGAAAAGAGAGTTAAAAAAGTTTTGGGCTTACCTGTCGGCAAGAAAATCGATATGATTATCAGCATGGGGTATCCCATAGATGAGCAGGAGAGGGTTAAAACGAGAAAGCTGCTAAGCGAAATCAGTCGGTTCAATCAGTAGCTTTAGAGTTGCCCATTTCCTGTTAAAAAAAGCTATCAGTTTTTGTGCGCAATTGTTATAATATGGCTAAAGAAAGGAGCTGCTTATGCAAATAGTTAAGATTATCTGCTGTATCTTTCTTCCACCCGTTGCCGCGTACCTTCAGGTCGGATTGACGAATCATTTCTGGATTAACTTGGTTCTGACCCTTTTGGGCGGTGTCCCGGGTGTCATTCACGCCTTATGGCTGGTGTTGACAAATAAAAAAGCTTAAAAAAGAACTTAAAGCAATTTAAGAAATAATTTTTGAGGGGAATGGGCGCTATTTAGCGCCCATTCCCCTCGATGTTATAGGGGGGGGCAGGTCGCGCTTAAGCGCGGCCTGCCCCCAGGGATAATCCCTCAGATTATTCTCAAAACTCTTTAGAATTTTCTGCCGTATCTATTTTACGAATGTATACTATAAGATATTATGACCTACCTTATTTCGCTTATTAAAAATACCTCCTATAAGGCCGTTAACTTTTTGTTTGGCCAGACGAGAATCTTTATTGTCATCCTGGCTTGGTTTTTGGTCATTACCGGCATTTTATTTTTGTCTCAGCCGGAAAAGGCGCGGAAGAAAATCCTGGCCCAAGGCTTTGGTTTCTTCAAGGGATGGTTATTGGTAGTTTCGATATTTCTGGCCATGTTTCTAATATCCCTTTCTTCTAAAACGGATTTCAGGGCGCTTCATATTCTGACGCTGGTTGCGGTCATCCTGATTATTAGGTCGTATTTCCTGCTTAAAAGAAAAATCTATCAGAAACTCGTTGAGCAATTCGCTAAAATTCCCATATCGGCCTTAAAGGTATTTGCCTATATCCAAATTGCCGTGGGTGCCCTCATGCTTATCTTCGAGAGGCGCATATGGTAACGCTCCCGTCTGTATTCCTGGAACGCCTGCAAGGAATCATTCCTCCGGGATATTATGATACCTGCTTGAAAAGCTTCACCCGGGATAGATTGCTGAGCGTCCGGGTTAATACATTAAAAATATCCCGGGACCGGGTCCTTGCCGTTTTAGATGAGCAAAAAATCGAATATACCCCTATCGGCTGGTGCCCTGACGCGCTGATTTTGCGCGGCATTGATTCCAGGCAATTAACGGAAAGTGATTTGATTAAGCAGGGATTTTTATATATCCAAAGCCTGTCGAGCATGTTGCCGGTCATCGCCCTTAATCCTCAGCCGGGCGACCGTGTTCTCGACATGTGTGCGGCCCCGGGCGGCAAGACGACCCAAATGGCGGCCCTGATGAATAACGCGGGATCAATTTTGGCCGTTGAGAAAGTAAAAGAACGTTTCTATAAACTTAAAACTATTGTGGCGCAGTCGGGTGCCGGCAATGTTACGGTGCGGTTGATGGATGCCAAAAGGCTGCACGCCCAAGGCAGCGAACCTGAACTTTACGACAAGGTTCTTCTCGATGTCCCTTGCACCACGGAAGGGCGTTTCAAGGTTTTTGACCCAAAGACCTACGCCTACTGGAGCCCGCGCAAAATAAAAGAAATGGTCCAAAAACAGAGGGGCCTTATCTTGACCGCCAGCCGTCTCCTGAAGCCGGACGGTGTTATTGTATACTCGACCTGCACCTTTGCACCCGAGGAAAACGAAGCCGTGATGGACTGGTTTTTAAAGAAAACAAAGAGTGAAATGGCTGTTGAGCCGGTTGCCCTTGATGGCATCAGAACCTATCCGGCGATTTTGGAATGGAAGGGTAAACGATTTAACCCTAAGCTGCGGGGGTGTTTGCGTGTTCTGCCCGACGAGATGATGGAAGGATTTTTTGTGGCGAGGTTAAAAAGGTCAAGTTAGGAAAATTTAAGTTGAGAGTTTCTCCAGCTTTTCTATCAGCCTGTCGGTATCGACGGGCTTGGTGATATATTCGTCCCATCCCATGTTATAGTGCTCCATGAGGGAATCTTTGTAGGCCGTGATCATGATGATCCGGGAGGGCGTCAGATTCTTTTCTTCCTCTTCTTTGCGGATAGAGCGCAGTACCTCAAAGCCGTCCGCGACGGGCATGGTGACGTCCAGAAGGATAAAATCAAAAGCCTTTTTTTTCTTGAAGGCCTTGCGGTAGGTTTCCATGGCCTGTTCGCCGTTTTCGACGACCGTGCACGTTGCTCTACGGCTTAAGGCTTTTAAAAGCAGGGCGCGGCTCGCCAAGTCATCTTCGGCAATCAGGATATTCCAACGTCTGGCAGACTCTTTATTCTGACGGGCCATAACAATTATTAGATTATCGCCGTTAGGGTCGGTTGTCAAGTAAATGGTCGGACAAAAAAGGATGAAATCGTGGTTATATTTCTTGTGCAGCATTTGTCTTAGCGGTAAAATACGTCTGTAGTAGAAAAGCTATTAAGAAATTCCGGCAGAAAATATTTCTTAAATGACGGCCAATAAAGGAGGATGCAATGGGCAATATCGGGATAGGGGAATTAATTATTATTTTTTTGATTATTCTGGTTATCTTCGGCGCCAAAAGACTTCCCGAAATCGGCCAGGCCTTGGGAAAGGCGGTATATGAGTTTAAGAAATCGATGAGCGGCAGCCAAGAGGGAGATAAGCAATCAAAGAAAGAGTCCGAGAGTGGAAAAAAGGGATAACGCATTTACCCTTCTTGATCATCTTGAAGAATTAAGATCCCGCCTTATAAAATCTGTCGTTTTTTTTATTATCTGTTCCTGTTTCTTCTATAAATATGCTGACCAGGCCTTTTTCTTCTTTATCCAGCCCGTGGGAAGGCTTGTTTTTACTTCACCGACAGAAGGATTTTCTGCCTACCTGTCTCTGACCCTGTTGGGCGGGATTTTTCTCTCCATGCCGTTTATCTTTTATCAGGCATGGCGGTTTATTTCGGCCGGCCTTTCCGATGATGAAAGAAGATATACGATTTTTTTTGTGCCGTTGTCTTTTCTCTTTTTTGCCGGCGGGGCCTTTTTTGGTTACGCGGTGATTTTGCCGATCGCCCTAAAGTTTCTTTTAAGTTTTTCCAGCCCCTGGCTTATGCCGATGATTACAGCTGGAAAATATATTTCTTTTGCGGGAACGCTTATTTTATCGTTCGGGATTGCCTTTGAGCTTCCCCTTATCATAGTATTTTTAACCAAGATGGGAATCGTGAATCCGAAGTCTTTGGCGGAGAAAAGACGGTATGTCATCGTTTTGTTATTTATTGTAAGCGCCCTGTTGACTCCGCCGGATTGCGTCTCGCAAATTTTGATGGCGCTTCCGCTATGGGGGCTCTATGAAGCGGGCATTCTTCTCTCCCGGTGGATTTGGGGTTGTAGGCAAAGCAAGGATATTTCAGGGTAATGACCGCAGTCTAATTTTTATCTTGCAATTATAAATTTTTAATATAGAATACGCCTTACTAAGAATAATCGAACTGCCGCTTGTCTTAAGGCGGAAAAATAAATCAGCGATGTCTTTACGGTAAAGGAGGAGAGGATGAAGATTTCTGACTTGAAGGAGTTATTAAAAGACAAAAGGGTAACAGAAGAGATCAACAAGCATCTTTGGATTGAAAGTCAGAAAGCTGGCTACTCTATCGGCACCGAACGGGCAACTGATGAGTGGTTCAGGCTCTATGCCGAAGGATGGATGAAGTACCATATGCCGGAAAAGTTCAGGCAATTGCAGGCTCAAAAAGCAAAAGAAAAGAATTCCAGATAACCGCAACAGCGGTCCGATAAAACCGGATAGTTTTAATAATTGGGCAGATTGATTTCTGCCCAATTTTTTTATGAGCTTTTATTGTCTTTTTTGTTCTTCTTCTCGTTGCCGGGAAACATAAAAAACAAAGAACAAAAATGACGGCAGGAGGGTGAATAAAATGCGTTGCGCCGTCCTTGATAGCCGCCACAGCAAATCAAAATTGACGGTCGTCAGATAAACAAGAATGACAACCAGAAGATAGGCTACAAAAAACAACGACAGTATTTTGTTTTCCCCCCGGAAACATTGCCGTGCCCCGAGAATAATTGCCGCGCCGGCCAGGGGCCAGAGAAAATGCCAGTGTGCGCCCAGCAATTCCTGCCCGAGAAAGTTTATTGTCAGGCAGAGGCCCTCCCAATTTAAGAATGGAAATGATTCCGAAAATTTTGTTAGGGCGATGTCGCGGTTAGGCACGGTCATAAATAATTTAAAGATAAGGATGGGCAACAACGACAGGGCCGTCGCCATGACCAAACATTTGATAAGTTTTAAGTTTTCCGCGCGCCTTGGAGATTCCTTAAAAGACAAATAGAGGATAGTGATGCCAACCAATAGGAGCGTTATGACAATTCCTTCGTTCTTGGAAAAAGACATAAACCCGAGCATCAGGCCGGCAAGATAAGCGCATCCGTTGTCTTTTTCGCGGACAGTCGATGTCAGCACAATCAGAGTCGCCAACAAATAATAGGCCAGGATAATGTCGGCGTATTGCGAAGTCCCCAGCCCTATGTACGCCGGCAGGGATATAAGGGCTACGCAGACAAGGAAGGCTTTGGGGTTGTTTATGCGATACATGAGGCCTCCAAACAACAATCCGGCGCAAGAGACCGTAAAGATCACAGAAACCAGTAGCGGAATTTCTGTTAAGGGACGATGTGATAAGCTCCAGCCCCAGACGTTTATAAAGGGTAACAGCAAGGGATAATCCGGCTGGGTGTGCCAGTGCAGTTTTGTGCTCACATCAGCCCAGCGGCTGCTGCTTAAAAGAAGAAACCGGGATTTCATGTTCCAAATAGCCCAACCGTCCCACTCGCCAAAAGGATGCCCTTGAGCAAGGGCGTATATCACGAAAGCCGCCGCGGCAAAAAATCCCCAGCAAAAAAGATAAATCCAGGGAGAATTGCCGGATTTTATGGCAGGCCCCGGGAATATTTTAGTGCCGGAGAAATAGAGTATCGCACTGAGCAAGACGAAGAGAATGGTGTGAAGGCCCCAAATAGCGGCCGGATTAAATCCGTTGCATAAAAGAAAAGAGAGAAATGTTGTGAAAGAAGAGATCCCCAGGCCTGTCCCTATCGAAATAAAGAAATATAGAAAGGCATTAACGGATTTTGTTTCCTTAAGGAGAATACGGCATAACAAATAGCCGATTACAAATGAAACCAGAAACGGCAGAAGAGAAATCATAGGCCCCTTTGCGCCAGGATTTTTCCGTAAGGATTAATGAATGCCGGTTCGGCGGAGATTCCCTGCATGATGCCGAAGGCGTCGGCTAAATTCGTGCAGTCTAAGATATTTAACCGGTAATTGGGATTATTCAAATCCAGGATAACGGGCGCGAGGGTATATTGAGCAGCCAGAAACTGCCCGTCGTTTCGCTCGGGAGACATGTTTTTATCGGTTAAAAATCCAATTGCATTTATGCCCGTTAGCTTATCCTTGAAGTCGGCAAATTCAAATCCGGGACTTTTGCGGAAAATGCGGGATGCCCTATGAAAAGCGACCGAACGATAGGCCTCTTTAAGGGAAGAGAAGTTAAGGCTGATGACGAAAAGAAGAAAGGCGGTAAGTATTAGTTTCGAGTTTAGATATTTGTGGGTTGCCATAGTTGATAATTTTCTTTTTTAAGTATTTTACTACAATTTCCTCTTTTCTGCCCGAAAATGCCGTTATTGTCTTTTGGAAAGAATTAGAGTAAAATCATCGCTGGATTTTGTTTTTGGCAGAGGGGGGCGGCCCTCGATGTTATTCAACCGCCCCTGGGCGATAGGTCAACGGGCCGGGCCGCCCCTCCGGGTAACAATCGATTTTGTTCTCCTAAAATATTCCTTCTATGGCAAACGAAGAAACTTCCCTTTATGTCCATATCCCTTTCTGCAAAAGTAAATGTTCTTTTTGCTCTTTCGTTGTTTGTGTTGCCAGAGAGCATCGCATTGACGATTACCTTACGAGCCTTGCTGTTGAAGCCGAACAGTACAAAGGCACAACTGTCAAAACCGTTTATATCGGCGGTGGAACGCCTACCTTACTGGGCACCAACCAGCTTCGGAAACTCCTTAAAGTCATTGATGAGAATTTCAAGTTTGATTCCACTGCCGAATTTACTATCGAGGCAAATCCTGAGACGATTGACTGTCTTAAATTAGAATTACTAAAAGATTCAAAAGTTAATCGTATCAGCCTCGGCATTCAATCGCTGAATGACAAGTATTTAAATTTCTTAGGAAGAAACCACGATGCCGATTGCGCTTTAAGGGCGCTAGCGAATTTAAGAAAATCCGGTTTCTTGAACATCAATCTGGACTTAATGTTTTCTTTTCCCGGGCAAACCCTCCCGGAACTTATCCAGGACGTGCGGGCCATAGCGGCGCTGGGCAGCGAACATTTATCGCTGTATACGCTGATGCCCGAGGAGGGGAGTCGGTTTTACAGGCAGGACATAAAAGTAAAAGATGATTTATTGCAGGCCGAATATTATGTCCGCATGGTAGAGCTTTTAGGAAAATCGGGTTTTGCGCAATACGAGATTAGCAATTTTGCAAAGTCCGGCCAAGAGTCGAGGCATAACTGCGTATATTGGCAAGGGGGAAATTATATCGGCCTGGGGATAGGCGCGCATTCCCATAGGGACGGGATACGGTCTTGGAATACGTCTGACTTTCAGGAATATGTCTCCGGCACGAAAGAAAATCTTAAAATCATCGCGGGGAAAGAACAGCTTGACCCTTCCCAGCGGTTGGTTGAGACGCTGCTTTTCGGTCTGCGCATGACGCAAGGAGTAAACGTATCTAACCTTGAAGAACGATTCGGCTGCCTGTTACCGGATGACAAGGCTGATGCCCTTAATGATTTTATTGAAAACGGATTTCTTGTAAAAGAGGACGGCAAAATCAAGACAACCTTTAAGGGCCGCCTTGTTTTAGATGAGTTGTGCGCGAGGATGATTTGAGAATATTTCTTTTGAAGAGCGCCGGATTTAATCCTTTGGAATAAAAACTCTCTGGCAGCTGTGGCAGAAATATTGTTTTTCCCAGACCGCCTTTATTTTTTTGTAACGGTAAAGGCCCCGCCTGAAATTTTCAATCACAAGGCTTAAAATCGAATAAAACGGAATGGTGACGGCGCAGACAATCGCAACCGAGAGCCAGAAATAAATCTTGGGGCCGATACGGCTGGAGATAAGAGAACCCGTCGATAGCCAGGAGACCACCAGGGCCATGAGGACAATCGCCCCGGCGGGGAGTTTTGTCTTCGGTTCCGAAGGCGGCGTTAAATGTTCGATTAATTTTGCCTTTTTATGGGGAGGCAGGCGGGATATTTCGGTCGCGATGGAGCCTTCGGCGAGAAATTTTATTCCTGCGTCGTTGGATTTTAGACGCTGGTACATCAAGGGCACGGATTCGGTTTTATCTTTACGGCAGAAAGGGCAGGTTATCTCTTTTTCAAAATACATCGCCTGATTTTTTCTGTTAAAAATGCGCCTCGGCTACATGATCCTAAAATCGATTCCGTTAGTTTGCGCAATTTCATCGCTGGTCTTAAAAAGTGATTGCAGCGAATCCGCAATCAATTTGCGGTAAGGGTCCTTCATTTTAACATTGCCAAGGATTGTTCGCGCTTGCCCCAAAAGGGATTTTATTTTCTTCAAGCTATATGTGAGGCTCTGGGATTCGATCAGGAATTCTCGTATAACCGCCAGGTCGTGATATGATTTTTTGGTTTTAGAAAAATAGCGCATGAAAACAGTGCGCCTTTTCGGGCTTAATTTTCGGTAGGCGCGGCAGACGAGGATAGTTTTCTTGAATTCCTCGATGTCGCTTAAGACCGATTTACCGATTGCTTTTTCAGAACCGAAAACCCCCAGGATGTCATCCTGTATCTGAAAGGCCTGCCCGATCATGATTCCCAGCTGTGAAAGTTTGCGGATATCATCCGGCTTTGCTCCGGCTAAGATGGCTCCGATGACCAAGGGACAAGCAAAGGTGTAGCGTGCGGTTTTAAGGGTATAGTTAAGAAAGATATCTTTTTCGGTTATGTTTTCTATTTTATCGACGCCGTGGATGATATCGATAAATTCTCCCATGGCGGTAAAGGCGGCGGTCTGGATAAAATATTTTAAAGCCTCTTCTTTGCGCTTTGGCGCTTCGTCAATCGACAAGAACGCGTCGATCGCCATGGCGTAGACGATGTCACCGGCGACAATACTTAAATCGTAACCCAGCCGTTCCTTATCCGTGGTCTTAACGGCCTTGGCTAAAAGTTTGTGCATGGTTGGTTTTCCCCGGCGCAGATCGGAGCGGTCGATAATGTCATCGTGGATAAGCATGAAATTATGTAAAAACTCGATACAGGTCGAGGCATTATAGAGCTTTCGTGATATGGCGCCTTTATTTTTGGAATACCCTTGGTAGCTGAGGATTAAAAGAAGGGGGCGGATACGTTTTCCCTTGCGCAAGGTGAAATCTTTGATGCTTTCAAAAAGGATGGGGTTGATCAGGTGCAGTTTGTATTCGCGCTTGATGCGTTTTAAAAAATCTCCCAAGCTGACATCAATGTGTTTTTTAATGCGTTCAATCATTTCGGCCTCTTTTGAGCCCAGACACAGGGATAGCGGCTATTTTCTAAATTTTGTAAATCGGGATATATGGTAACACATGCGCACTCCGGCTTCAACCTGGATTTTGCACAGCCCTTGCCGAAGGCGGGGCAGGAAAAATCCACTCTCTGGGTTCAGCTAAGTTTTACGGCCGGGAATAGGCCGGCGCGGTGCGTAAAAATCATTTTTGGCCATACGAATATATTGACCGGGAACGGTAAAAAGAATACAATAAAACTCACTTTTAATAAAACGACAAAGAGGAGCCGCAGGATGACTAAAAAAATGGTTTCTTTCGCATGCTGTCTATTTCTTCTAACCGGAATTTGTTCTGCCGAAACGATTTATCTTAAGAGCGGAAAAAAAATTCAGGGGCAGATCAGCGAGAGGGACGCAAAGAAAATCAAGGTTAGCGTTAGCGGTATTAATATGACCTACTATTTAGATGAGATCGAGCGTATTGAGATGGGGGTTTCGGCTCCGGCGGAAAGCAAGCCTCAGGCTAAACCGATCGAAATCTTAAGGCCTGTAAGTTCCACGCCCTCGATGCCGATGGTAAACTCTCCGGCTGCTCCTTCTCAGCCTCAAGGCAAAAGCCAGGCCCAGTCTCAAATATCGGATGTGTCGGTTTCCGTCTCGACAGCACCTGCCGTCAGCAAGCGTGAATTGATCTTAAATTATATCGAAGTGACCGGTGAGAAGCAAAATATGCGCCAACGGTTAGACCAGACGATGAGCCAGGTCCCCGCGGCGGATAGGGAAAAGATAAAGTCCCTGTTTAACGTTGATGAAATTATCGAGCAGATTATCCCTATTTATGATAAGTATTTTACGGAAGAAGACCTAGCAACTTTGATCGGATTTTATAAAAGTCCCCTGTATCGGAAATTGGCCATGATTATGCCGATGATGCGGGAAGACATTGTCGACGCGATCGGGAAATATGTTGAGAAAAAGACGGAAACCCTGGGAGAATTTTCCCCGGGTCAGGCTAATAATCCTGCCGTTGACAAGAAGACCCCTTAAGGAGCGGCTGTTGGATAGTTTGCCCAGAACCAAAAAAATAGTTTTAGCCGAGAATGAGCCGGTTATTGTCGAAATCCTGCCCCAGTTTTTAAAACCTATTGGCTACGAAGTTCTCATTGCCTCCGACGGCGCTATTGCCCTGGAGATGATCAAGCGCGAACTCCCCGATCTGATTATCGCGGATGGTGATTTGACGGGCATTGACGGTTTTGCCCTTTGTAAGATGCTAAAAAACGATTTTTTAACATCCTATATCCCTATCATTATTTTAATCGAGAAAAAACAGATTCGTCGAAGGCTTTTGGAAGTCAAAGAGGGCGTTGACGACTATATTATTAAACCCCCGGACCCGATTGATTTGGAGATTCGCCTGGAGATGGCGCTTCGGCGCACGGACCATCACGTTCATGCCAATTCTTTAACGCGCCTTCCCGGCAATAAAGCGATTGAGAGCGAAAGCCGCATGCGGATAAAAGACAATAATCCGTTTTCGTTTATCTATCTGGATATTGATAATTTTAAATCATTCAACGACACCTATGGATATCTGCGAGGGGACGGTGTGATTATGCAGACGGCTCGTATCTTAACCGACAGCGTCAAGAAATGCGGCGATGAAGGCGATTTTGTCGGCCATGTCGGCGGGGATGATTTTGTCATTATCACAACTCCAGAGAAAGAAAAAGTTATTGCCAAAGAAATTATCAAAGAATTCGACCGGCTGATTCCGCTCCATTACAATGAGCAGGACCGTGTCATAGGATACCTGGCTGTTAAAGACAGGCAGGATAATGATATTAAGGCGCCTTTGATGTCGATCTCCATCGCTGTTGTTAACAATAAAACCAGTAAAATCCACAACGTATTGGAATTGACTGAACTTGCCTCGGAAATCAAGCACCACTTAAAGACGATTACGGGCAGTAAGGTTTTAATCAACCGGCGCGGTGTAAGCAAAAGCAAGTTTGACCGGGCGCACGCCGGCGACAAAGATCACAAAGAGCACAGGGATCACAAGGAAGGCCTTCCCGCCAAAGAGGATCCGGATACGCTCCCTATCGGCCAGCTCCTTTTGAGGGCTAAGTTAATTGATGATAACCAACTGACAGAAGCCTTGTTCGAGCACTGGTCTTCACGCCAGCTTTTAGGCCAGACCCTGGTCAAGATGGGGCTTATTACTCAGGAAGATCTGGCGCCCTTTATAGAGAGGTGTCAGAAAATAAATAGCCAAAAACCTCCGAAATTCGAGCATAAATAGCATAAGATATTGTATTGCAATAGCTTATATCCTTGATATTTAATCAATTTTTATTGCCTGTTTTGATGTTTTTGTTTGACCTTACCATTGATTTCTGCTATATTAGTGAAGTTCAATTTTGGACAATAGCGATCAATAGACGATAAAGGAGCCGGAGACATGATCGAACGATACACCTTATCAAAGATGGGCAACGTATGGTCAGAGAAGCATAAGATGGACATTATGCTCAAAATAGAAATTCTTGCCTGTGAGGCCATGACAAAGCTGGGGATGATTCCTAAGCCTGCCATGGAGAAGATCAGAAAGAAGGCAAAGTTTGATATTGATGAGGTCAAAAGAATTGAAGAGAAAACCAAGCACGATGTTGTCGCCTTTATCGTTAACGTCGGTGAAAACTTAGGCCCGGAATCACGTTATCTTCATATGGGGCTTACCTCTTCGGATCTTCTGGACACGTCTCTCTCCGTTCAGTGCTTAGAGGCCAGCGATATCTTGATTGCCGATGTAAAAAAACTTCTGAATGTCCTTAAAGAGAAAATAAAAAAATATAAAGATACCGTTTGTGTGGCTCGTACCCATGGTGTTCACGCGGAGCCGATGACTTTTGGGTTGAAATTAGCTGTCTGGTATGACGAGATGCGACGGAATCTTGAGCGCCTGGAACAGGCTCGCGAAAACATACGCGTCGGTAAATTATCCGGTGCCGTCGGGACTTTTGCCAATATTGATCCCTTCGTCGAGGAATATGTCTGCGAAAAACTTAACCTGAAGCCTTCGAATATTGCCAACCAGATTATCCAGAGAGACCACCATTGCTTTTTCTTGATGGTCCTGGCCTTGATCGGTTCTTCTTTAAATAAATTTGCCACCGAGATAAGGCTGCTGCAGAAGACGGAAGTCCTTGAAGTCGAAGAGCCGTTTTTTAAAGGGCAGATAGGTTCTTCCGCGATGCCGCATAAACGGAACCCAATTGTCTGCGAGCGCGTTTGCGGTATGTCGCGGATACTGCGCGGTAACGTGCAGGTTGCTTTTGAAGACATGACCCTTTGGCATGAGCGGGATATCAGCCATTCTTCCGCCGAAAGGATGATTTTGCCGGATAGTACCATTATCTTGAATTATATTCTGACAAAATTTACCTCGGTCTTAGAAGGGTTGTTGGTTTATCCCAAGAATATGATTGTCAGCCTTACCAAAACGCGGGGCCTTATTCACTCTCAGCGGGTTTTGTTGGAATTAATGAAAAAAGGCCTTACTCGCGACGAGGCTTATGAGATTATCCAGCATTGTGCTATGCAGGTCTGGCAGGAGACTTCTGATTTTAAGGATGTGCTTTACCGCGACCGCAAGGTCAGAAAGCACTTGACTACCAATGAGATCGACGCCTGTTTTGATATCAAATATTACATCAGGCACAGGGATAAGATCTTTAAGAAGGTAGGACTTTAATACAGCCGTTTAACTTTATTTTACGATAGGATGAATCATGGAAAAAGGAAAGAAGATTTACGAAGGCAAGGCCAAGATACTCTACGAGACCGATTCGCCGGATTATCTTATTCAATATTTCAAAGACGATGCCACTGCGTTTAACGCGGCCAAAAAGGGGACGATCAACCAAAAAGGGGTTGTCAATAATAAGATCTCAACCAAGATCTTTGAATTCCTGGAGACCAAAGGGATCCCGACCCATTTTGAAAAGATGCTCAATGACCGGGATATGCTGGTTAAGAAAGTAACTATCTTTCCCTTAGAGGTTATTATCCGTAATGTGGCGGCCGGTTCTCTTTCGAAGATTTTAAATATCCCGGAAGGGACAAAGCTGGCATGCCCGGTTTTGGAATTCTGTTATAAGGCCGATAGCTTAAATGACCCAATGATTAACGAATACCATATCCGCGCCTTGGGGTTGGCCACTGAAGAAGAGCTGGAGACTGTCAAGAAATACACATTCCAGATTAATGAGTTGATGAAGAAATTCTTTGCGGCTATCGGGGTGGATCTGATTGATTTTAAGATAGAATTCGGCAAATTTAAAGGCAAGATTATTTTGGCCGATGAAATCTCCCCGGACACATGCCGGCTTTGGGAGAAAGAGACAGGAAGGAAACTCGACAAGGATCGTTTCCGTCGGGATTTAGGCGGTATCGAAGAGGCCTATCAGGAAATTTTAAGCCGGGTTACTAAATAAGGCGCCGAGATTTTTAAGCGGTCTTATCGATGAACCGGACAAATTTCTTTATCGGTTAGCCGGGGCAAATAAATCCGATCCGCGTTTTTTGCGCTTATAATAGAGCAGTAAAATCGCTCATTCCTTTTAGGTATTTCCAGTGAACAATTCCGCAATCCGTTCTAAAGCATCACACACATCATGATCTGGCGCGTTGAAATTAAAGATAAGGAGGGCATTTTTGACGCCCTTGGAGCCGGGGTCGAGAAAGACATTCTTGACCTGGGAGTCAAGTCGGTTTCAAAAGTGCGGGTGATCCAGGTCTATACCATCGAGGGTGATATCACCCAGGCGCAGGTCCAAAGAATTTGTGAAGAACTTTTAATCGACAAGGTTATTCAGGATTATTCCTACGGCCCGGCCGGTAAAATTCCTGTCAGTACAAAATCCGAAGACTTTAAAGTAGCCGAAATCGCCTATAATCCCGGAGTCATGGATCCGGTCGAGGAATCGACCCTTAAGGGTATTCGTGATTTGGGCATCGAAAAGGTTGATTCGGTACGCACTGCCAAGAAATATCTTCTTTTTGGAAATCTCTCCGATCAAGAGTTCGAAATCATTGTTAATAAAACTCTTTCCAACAAACTCATTCAGCACGCCGTAGATTATTCGCATGCGGATAAGAAAAAAACTGCCCCGGATTTTAACGGCACCCAAGCTGATATTGTCCGGGTGAGCCTGCGTTCTGCCGGCGATAAAGAATTGCTCAAATTAAGCCAGAAGGGGCAGCTTTTTTTAAGCATCGGGGAGATGCGCGCTATCAAGAAATATTTTCAGAAAATTGGCAAGGACCCGACCGATTGCGAACTTGAGACGATCGCCCAGACCTGGAGCGAGCACTGCGTTCACAAAACATTCCGGGGCAATATCCGCTTTCATTATTTTGAGAACGGAAAGAAGAAGGCGAGGCTGATCAACAATTTATTGAAATCCACCATCGTCAAAGCGACCAAGACGCTTAACAAATCCTGGTGCCTGTCGGTCTTTCACGACAATGCCGGTGTTATTAAATTTGACGACAAGGATTGTGTCTGTTTTAAAGTCGAGACCCATAATCATCCCAGCGCCCTGGAGCCCTTTGGCGGCGCCAATACCGGTATCGGCGGCGTTATCAGGGATATCTTGGGGACGGGTTTGGGCGCGCGGCCGATTTGTAACACTGATATTTTTTGTTTCGCCCCACCGGATTTTCCTTTTGAAAAACTTCCTCAAGGCGCGCTGCATCCAAAACGTATTATGAAAGGGGTGGTCAGTGGCGTGCGCGATTACGGCAATAAAATGGGAATTCCGACCGTGAACGGCGCTATTCTTTTTGATGAACGGTTTGTGGGAAACCCGCTTGTTTACTGCGGGACTGTCGGCATCATGCCCAACGACAAAGTTAAGAAAGCTGTTTGTAAAAATGACCTGGTTGTTGTCGTCGGAGGCCGTACCGGCCGCGACGGGATTCACGGGGCGACATTTTCCTCCGGAGAATTGACGCATGAATCCGAGGTTGTCTCCTCGGGCGCAGTCCAGATCGGCAATCCGATCCAGGAAAAAAAGGTCTTGGACGCGCTCATGCAGGCGCGGGACAAGAACCTTTATTCGGCTATCACTGATTGCGGCGCGGGCGGGTTATCAAGCGCGGTAGGCGAGATGGGAAAAGATTTAGGCGCGCGTATTGATTTGGAAAAAGTCCCCCTGAAATATAAAGGCTTGTCTTACAAGGAAATTTGGATATCTGAATCGCAGGAGCGGATGGTTTTATCCGTCCATAAAAGCAAGATTGATAGCCTTTTGAAAGTTTTTAACGATGAAAACGTCGAGGCAACAGTCATTGGTGAGTTTACTGGCACGGGTTATCTGGAATTATTCTTTAGCGGCCGCCCGGTGTGCAGTCTTGATATGAAATTCTTACACGACGGTCTGCCCCGGCTGACCAAAGAGGCCGTTTGGGCTCAGCCCAAGCACAAAGAGGCGCATTTTAGCTGCCCGGCTGATTTAACCGATTCTCTAAAACGGGCGCTATCGCATTACAATGTTTGTTCCAAAGAATGGGTTATACGCCAGTATGATCACGAGGTCCAGGGCGCGGGTGTTGTTAAGTCTTTAACGGGAGTGGACTGTGAAGGCCCGAGCGATGCCAGCGTATTGCGGCCGAAACTGAATTCATCAAAAGGCATTGCCATCTCCAACGGCATTAACATCCGCTTTGGCATGATCGATCCTTTTTGGATGTCCGCGTCCTGTATCGACGAGGCCGTACGGCAGATTATCGCGGTGGGGGGTAGTTTAAAACAAATCGCGATCCTGGATAATTTCTGCTGGGGAAATCCGGACAAGGCTGATCGACTGGGTTCTTTAGTCAGGGCTTCCGAAGGCTGCCTGGCGGCGTCGCTGGGCTACAAAGTTCCTTTTATTTCCGGTAAAGACAGTTTATACAACGAATACGCCGTCAACCCCTCGACTACGCTCGGGGCGGGCGGGAAGTCGTTGGCGATTCCCGGGACCATTCTTATTTCGGCTATCGGTATTCTTGATGATGTCAATCGAGCCGTGACTATGGATTTTAAAAAAGAGGGGAGCCTGGTTTATATTATCGGCGAGACATCCGACGAATTAGGCGGGTCGATATATTTTGACAATAACGGCCTTGTGGGCAACAGTGTGCCGAAGGTTGATTTCAAAAAAGGAACAAAGATTTTTGAGACAGTCTCAAAAGCAGCCCAAAAAGGTTTGCTGGCGGCCTGTCATGATTGCTCCGAAGGAGGCTTGGCGGTTACCTTGGCCGAAATGGCATTTAGCGGCGGGCTGGGCGCGACGGTATTCTTAAAAGAAGTTATCTGCAAGCTCAAAGCTCAAAGCTCAAGGCTCAAAGCCCTGAGAAATGATTTCATTCTTTTCTCGGAGTCCAATTCGCGTTTTGTTGTCGAGGTAGAAAGAAAGAATCAGAAAGATTTCGAAAAGCTATTTAAAGGAATTCCTTTAGGTCTCATTGGCTGCACTCAGGAGCAGAAGAAAATAACGATTTATGGATTAGACGGCAAGGCTTGTCTGAGCGCTGATACGGACTCTCTTAAGGAATCTTGGCAGAAGCCATTGCGCTGGTAAAGGTTCCGTTATCGGCCTAAGGGTGTTAGAATATAGGCTCTGGGGAAACTTAAAAGACCCATCAGTGTTGATCTATCCAACAAAAAGGGGCGAGGAATGAAAAAAAGACGCAATGCAAAACCGGATTTTATCAAAGAGGACCCGTGGCGGGTATTTCGCATCATGGCGGAGTTTGTGGACGGATTCGATGTCTTGTCCAAGGTGGGGCCGGCGATAACGATCTTTGGTTCAGCCCGAACCCCTGCGGAACATCCGATGTATAAGCTGGCGGTGCGCACTGCCTATCTTTTAAGCAAAGAAGGCTACTCGATCATTACCGGCGGTGGGCCCGGGATTATGGAGGCTGCCAATAAAGGGGCCAAATTGGCCAAAGGGCAATCGGTGGGGCTTAATATCGAACTTCCTCACGAGCAGAAACCGAATCCGTATATCAATACCCTTTTAAATTTTCATTATTTCTTTTGCCGGAAAGTCATGTTTGTCAAATATGCGCGGGCCTTTGTTATTTTTCCGGGCGGGTTTGGAACGCTGGATGAATTCTTTGAGAGTATTACCCTGGTCCAGACAAAACGTATCGGCCGGTTTCCGGTTATTTTAGTCGGCAGAAAATACTGGCGCGGCATGCTGGGCTGGCTCAAGGGTGTTGTTTTAGAAGAAGGCTGCATCAATCAGGATGATTACGACGCATTTCAAATCGTCGATAAACCCCAGGAAGTTGTGGATATTATCAAGAAATTCTACAGGAAAAACAACTGGGCGGATCTTCAAGACGTTAATTAACGTTTAAAATATTAGGCGGAATAGATGTCCAAGAAAGTTAAAGTCATTGTTTTAAGAACAGCCGGCACGAATTGTGACGCGGAAACGGTGTTTGCTTTTAAAAGTGTCGGTGCCGACGTTGACTTGTTTCATGTTAACAAATTCATAAAAAAAGAAAAAAGCTTAGACGACTATCATATTTTGGCTATTCCCGGCGGGTTTAGTTACGGCGATGATATTGCGGCGGGAAAGATTTTGGCGAATGAACTGCGCGTAAAGCTGGGTAGTTCGCTTAAAAAGTTTATTGCCGACGGGAAACTGATCATCGGTATTTGTAACGGCTTTCAGATCATGGTCAAGGCCGGATTATTGCCGGGAAATTTAAACGGTTCGGCGGATTCCGGTGATTTTAAACAGACGGCAACCCTGATGGTCAATGATTGCGGAAAATTCGAGGACCGTTGGATATTCTTAAAATCTTCGGGGAAGTGTGTTTGGACTAAAGGAATGGATAAAGTCATTTCGCTTCCTGTCGCTCACGGCGAAGGAAAATTTATCGCGCAGGATGAAATGGCCTTAAAGAAACTGAAAGAAAACAACCAAATCGTTTTCCGTTATTGTGATGCCGCGGGGCAGAAGCCGAAATACCCGCAGAATCCTAACGGCTCCGTTGACGATATTGCCGGTATTTGTGATATAAGCGGGCGTATCTTCGGGCTTATGCCGCACCCGGAGAGGCATTTCCTTTTTACCCAACATCCCAGCTGGACGAGGGAAAGGAAGAAATCAAAATACGGCGATGGGGCGATTGTTTTTCAAAACGGCGTCGATTACGTGAAGGAGAAACTTTTATAATGAAACAGTCCATGACCTATAAAAAGAGCGGAGTCGATATTAAGCAGGCTGATGTTTTCGTCAAGGGTATTCAAGGTTTGATGAAGCAGACCATGAATGCCTCGGTTCTTTGCAAGCACAAGGCCTTTGGTTCGCTCTTTGCCCTGGATAAGAAGAAATTCAAAAACCCCGTCTTAGTCTCTTCAACCGACGGGGTAGGGACAAAACTCCTTATTGCTAAACACGCCAACAAACACGACACCGTCGGCATTGATCTGGTTGCGATGAATGTTAACGACGTTTTGTGCACAGGGGCAAGGCCTTTATTTTTCCTGGATTATATTGCCTGCGGCCAGGTAAAGCCTCAGCTTTTAAAAGAAGTCGTTAAAGGAATCGCGATAGGCTGCCGTCAGGCGGGTTGCAGTCTTATTGGCGGGGAAACTGCCGAAATGCCCGGGATTTATAAGAAAGATGACTATGATTTGGCTGGTTTTACGGTTGGCATTGTCGAAAAAGATAAAATTATCGACGGCTCAAAGATTGAACGCGGCGATATTTTAATCGGGGTTGAATCTAGTGGGTTACATTCAAACGGATTTTCTTTGGTGCGCAAAGTGTTTTCTTTGCCCCACCAAAAACGGCTGGCCAAAGAACTTTTAAAGCCGACACGGATTTATGTTAAGGAAATTTTACCGCTTATCGAGAAATTTAATATTAAAGGCATTGCCCATATTACGGGGGGAGCGTTTTACGAGAAATTAACCAAGATCATTCCCGAGGGAAAGTGCTGTTTGGTTTATAAGGGCAGCTGGCCGGTGCCGAAAATATTTCAGACGATTCAAGCCAAAGGCAATGTCCCCGAAAGGGAGATGTTTACCACCTTTAATATGGGCATCGGATTGGTTTTGATTGTTCAGCCCAAAGACGTTGCGGGCATCCAGAGATTCTTAGCCGGGAAGGGTTTAAAATCCTGGAAAATCGGTTCGATTATTAACAACAAAAATAAAATTATCTTATGAAAGTTCTTGTGGTCGGTTCCGGCGGGCGGGAGCATACGCTTGTCTGGAAATTGAAGCAAAGTAAGAGAGTTAAAGAAATTTTTTGCGCTCCCGGAAACGGCGGTATTGAGGCGTTGGCCCGGTGCGTACCCATCAAGGCTGATGATATCGGCGGGCTTATTCAATTTGTCCAGGGCGAAAGAATCGATTTTACCGTTGTTGGTCCCGAAGTGCCGCTGGCCTTAGGTATTGTCGATGAATTTGAAAAAAGGAATTTAAAGATATTCGGGCCCCGCAAGATGGCCGCGCAGCTTGAGGGGAGCAAGGTTTTTGCCAAAGAATTTATGAAACGGCACCGTATCCCGACGGCCGCTTTCGAGAGTTTTGACAATTGTCCAGCCGCCGAAAATTATATTCAAAAAGTAAAATTCCCAATTGTCATCAAAGCCGACGGCCTGGCTGCCGGAAAAGGTGTTGTTATCTGCAATTCTTTAAAAGAAGCGCAGAACGTCCTTGATGAAATCATGACAAAGAGGGTTTTTAACGAGGCCGGAAATCAGGTTGTTATTGAGGAATGCCTGGTGGGTGAGGAGGCTTCTATCCTGGCCATCAGCGACGGCGAGAATTTTGTCATGCTTGATTCGGCGCAGGATCATAAAAGAATTTTTGATAACGATCAGGGCCCCAACACCGGCGGTATGGGCGCGTATTCGCCAGCGCCGGTAGTTTCAAAGAAATTATTTAAAGAAATAGCCACGAAAGTGATCAAGCCCGTGATCGACGGGATGAAGCAAGAAGGGAATATTTTTAAAGGCGTACTTTACGCCGGTATTATGGTTACTGCTAAGGGCCCAAAGGTTTTGGAATTTAACGTCCGCTTTGGCGACCCTGAAACCCAGGCGATTTTGCCGCGGCTAAAAACCGATTTGCTCGAAATCATGCTGGCGAGCTGCGAAGGAAGATTAAAAGGTTTTGACCTTGAGTGGGATAAACGTTCTTGTGTTTGTGTGGTTGTAGCCTCCGAAGGTTATCCGGGCGATTACGAAAAAGGAAAAGAGATAGCCGGATTAGAAGCGGCTGCAAGAAATAAGGATGTTACGGTTTTTCATGCCGGGACGGTTAAGCGAAACGGTAAAATTTTAACCTCCGGCGGTCGGGTGCTGGGCGTGACCGGCTTAGGCAGTGGCATTGAACAGGCTGTTAAAAGGGCTTATAATAGCGTTGGAAAAATAGATTTTGAGGGGTGTTATTTTAGGAAAGATATTGCGGCGCGGGCGATTGAAAGGAGCAAAAAGAAATGAATAAAGCAAGAATCGCTATTATCATGGGTAGCCTGTCGGACTTAAAAGTTGTTCAACCGGCTATAGATTTGTTAAAAGATTTTAAAGTGGGTTTTGAAGTAAAAATTCTATCAGCGCACCGCACGCCCAAAGAACTTGCTCAATATGTCGAAGCAGCGCCAAAGAAGGGGATTAAGGTTTTTATTGCCGCCGCCGGCGGCGCCGCGGCATTGGCGGGGGTGGTCGCTAGCCACACAGCCTTACCGGTTATCGGAATTCCGGTTGAAACAAAATCTCTAAAAGGTTTGGATTCACTGCTGTCGACTGTCCAGATGCCGGCCGGTATACCGGTGGCAACGGTGGCGATTGGCGAAGGGGGCGTTAGAAATTCCGCGCTTTTAGCTTTAAGAATATTGGCTTTATCTGACAAGGGTATTTTGGCGCGGTTGGAGCGGTATCGAAAAAGTCAGAAAAGCAAGATCCTTAAGATAAAGGTCAAGATTTGAAGACAGAAATTATCACGATCAATCCGATGTACCCGGAATTTGATAAGATAGCGCGTTGCGCACAGGCTATTGATCAAGGGGGATTGGTCGTTTTCCCGACGGAAACGGTGTACGGCGTGGGGGCGGACTATTCCAACCCGAAAGCGCTCCAGCGTTTGCAGGAAGTTAAAAAACGGCCCGACGGCAAACCGTTTTCTGTCCTGGTATGGCAAAAGGAAGCTATTGATTTTCTTGCCGAGCCGGTCGGGACAGCCGTGTATAAATTGATCGATGAATTCTGGCCCGGGCCCTTGACGGTTGTTGTCCCTTCCAAGGATGGGACGGGCACGATCGGCATACGCATGCCTAACCACACAGTGGCGTTAAGCTTAGCTCGGGAGGCCCGTTGCCCGATTGCCGCTCCCTCGGCAAATTTTCACGGTAATAGGCCGCCAAAGACATGTCAGGAGGCCTTAAGGGACTTAGACGGCTTGGTGGATATTGCTCTTGATGCCGGGCCTGTCTCCGTGGGTGAGGAATCGTCGGTTGTTGATGTGACCCAGCCGCTACCAAAAGTTTTACGGGAAGGGCCGATCACCCAAAAAGATGTTGACGCGCTAACCAAAGAAAAGATCGTGCTTTTTGTCTGCACGGGCAATAGTTGCCGTTCGGTCATGGCTGAGTATTTACTAAGAAAGATGTTGGATAAAAGAACCGGCATTAAAGTTCTTTCAGCCGGGACAGGGGTTTTGTTTAATACCGAGGCAAGCTCTGAGACCGTTGAGGCCTTGAGGAAAGAGGGGATGGACGCCTCGGAACATCGTTCGCAACCTTTAACCAGGACTCTTCTTAAAAAAGCTGACCTTATTTTGACCATGTCGCAAGGCCACCGCCAGCAGGTTTTAGAAAAGGTGCCTTCGGCCGGGTCACGGACGTATCTGTTGCGCGAGTTTGGCAATACGCCGGGATCCCGGCTTAATCTGGATATTCCGGATCCTATCGGCCGGTCTCCGGAAGTGTATCAAGAATGTTTATTGACGATCAAAGAATCCATTAAAAGAGTCGCGGAGCTTATTTGAGACAGTCTAACAATTTCTAAAGGAAAGGCTATCGTTTCGATAGTAAATCTAATCAATGAAAATATTCATCGGCGCGGACCATCGAGGGTTTGATTTAAAAAAGAGGATCACAGAATCGCTAAGGTCAAAAGACTATAGCGTCGAGGATGTTGGCAGTTTCGTGCCCGGTGAATCTTGTGATTACCCAAGGATCGCGTGTTCTCTGGCGAAGAAAGTCGTACGGACCAAAGGGGGTGTCGGTATTCTTATTTGTATGACGGGTATCGGTAACGCCATCGCTGCTAACAAGGTTAAGGGAATCAGGGCGGCGCTTTGTTATAATAAAAAAGCAGCCTTCTTTTCCCGCGCCCACAACGATGCCAATGTGCTGGTCATAAGTTCACTCTTTATAAAGCCAAAGGATATTATGCCTCTGGTTTTAACCTGGCTTAAAAGTGAATTTGAGGGTGGACGGCACGCCAGGCGCGTTAATCAAATTAAAAAGATTGAACAAAATTGTTTGTCTTGCTAGTAAAGTATTTTAAACGAATTCTTTCATCTATCATCGTCGGAGGAAATATGCAGGCACTTCAAAAGGTTGACCGCGAGGTTTACGAGGCTATTGTAAACGAAATCAAAAGGCAAAATGACAATCTGGAAATGATCGCGTCGGAGAATTTTGTCTCGGAGGCGGTTTTAGAGGCTCAGGGCAGTGTCATGACCAATAAATATGCCGAGGGCTATCCGGCGGCGCGCTGGTATGCGGGCTGTCAGAACGTGGACGTGGTCGAAACCTTGGCTATTGAGCGGGCCAAAAAACTTTTTGGCGCTGAGCACGTTAATGTCCAGCCCCACTGCGGTTCGTCGGCGAACATGGCCGTTTATTACGCGGCCTTAAATCCCGGCGACACGGTTTTGGCGATGAACTTAGCCTGCGGCGGGCATCTGACTCACGGACACAAGATGAATTTTTCCGGCAGGACATATAATATTGTTCCTTACGGCGTGAATAAAGAAACGGAAATGATTGATTATAATGAGGTCCGCGACCTAGCCAAGACCCATAAACCTAAAATGATTTTAGCCGGTGCCTCGGCCTATTCCCGGATTATTGATTTTAAGAAATTTAGAGAGATCTGCGACGAGGTCGGCGCCTATCTTTTTGTGGACATGGCGCATATTGCCGGGCTGGTAGCGGCGGGGCTGCATCCCAATCCGGTGGAGTATGCCGAATTTGTTACTACGACCACGCATAAAACACTGCGCGGCCCGCGCGCGGGGATGATTTTATGCCGAAAAGATTTTGCCAAGAAAATCGACTCAACGGTTTTTCCTGGGATCCAGGGCGGGCCGCTCATGCATGTTATCGCTGCCAAGGCCGTTGCCTTGAAAGAGGCATTAACACCCGAATTTAAAAAGTATCAAGAGCAAATTGTTAAGAATGCCAAGGCACTCAGCGAATCGTTGGCTAAACGGAACTTTAGAATTGTTTCCGGCGGGACGGACAACCATCTTTTTATGGTGGATTTAAGGCAGAAGAATATTACCGGAAAGGATGCGGCGCATCTTTTGGACCAGGTGCGGATTACCGTTAACAAAAACCTTATTCCTTTTGATCCCCAGAGCCCGATGGTGACCAGCGGGCTGCGTATCGGCACCCCGGCTTTGACCACGCGCGGAATGAAAGAAAGCCAAATGCAGCTGATCGGGGAATTGATCGATCAGGCTATTACCTCAAAAGATGACGCGGCAGCTTTGGAAAATGTGAAAACAAAAATCGGCCAATTAACGGAAAAGTTTCCTCTGTATAAGAATTTGCTCAAATGAAATGTCCTTCGTGCTCCTATCGTGAAACCAAGGTTGTCGATTCAAGGTTGAGCGGCGACGGCTTTGCCATTCGCCGGCGGCGCCAGTGCCTTAAATGCAAGAAACGTTTTACCACCTACGAATACGTAGAGGAGATGTCGCTCATGGTGGTCAAGCGTGACGGCCGGCGCGAACCTTTTGACCGCAAAAAGATCATTGCCGGAATCATGAAGGCCTGCGAGAAAAGGCCGATCTCTATTGACCGGATGGAGCAGCTGACCGTTGAGGTTGAAAAGGCCCTGCAGCGCAAATATGACCGGGAGGTTAGTTCCCGGGATATCGGCGAATTTATTATGGAAAAATTGGCTGAGATGGACGAAGTAGCCTATGTCCGTTTCGCCTCTGTTTATCGGCAATTTAGGGACGTTAACCAATTTATGGGCGAACTAAAATATATTTTAGAGAAACAGAAGAAATAAGAGGTTATTCATGGTTGAAGTGGAGCTCAGCAGAATTATCATCGACGAAAAACGCCAGGATCAGATCATTGTTTTAAAGGAAAAGAACGGCGGTCGGCAGTTTCCTATTGTCATTGGTTTTTTGGAGGCGACCAGCATCAAGATGAAGCTTTCCCGTCAGCAGTTGCGCCGGCCGATGACGCATGATTTGCTGGTCTTAACGATTTCCGGCCTTGACGCCAAACTTGAGAAGCTTGTTATTGATAAATTAATCGACAATACCTTCCATGCCAAATTATTTATTCTTGCTCCCGACGGCAAGACAAAGATCATTGACGCCCGGCCCTCCGACGGCATTGCCGTGGCGGTGAGGACCGGTGCCCCGATCTTTGTCGAAGAAGAAGTTATGAATAAGGCTGCGTTTATTAAGCCGCAACAGCCGGATTAACGATTTTTTTCTATTCCCTATGAAAAGTCCCGCCACGAGTCCTCAGGATATCTTGAGCATTGACCGGTTAGGCACGCCGGTTCCGTTTTCTTTTAGTGAGAACGCCCGCATTAAAGACATCCGGGAAATTTCCAGGAGAAAAAAGATTAAGGTTTATCTCGTGGGCGGATGTTGGCGCGATTATTTTTTAGGCAAAGATGTCACTGACTTTGACTTTGCCGTGTCTCGCGATGCCATTGGTATGGCGCGCGCTTTCGCGAAAGCAATCAAAGGCGCTTTTGTGCTTTTAGATGAGGAACACGGTTGTGCCCGGGTGGTGCGAAAAGAACGGCAAGGGATCGTTACCCCGTTAGAGAAGAATCTTCTATCGGAGTCAGCGCCAACCGCCGGAGAACAAAGTTCTCTAACGGGGTTTACTTTCGATTTTGCCGATTTTAGAGCGGCAACTCTTCAAAAAGACCTGCTGCACCGTGATTTTACGGTTAATACCCTGTGCGTTGATATTAATACGATTGGTGCCGAAACAAAGCTTTCTGATATTTTAATCGACTCCAAGGCGGGGTTAAGAGATCTCAAGGCAAAAAAGATTAAAATGACCGTCGAGGGTGTTTTTAAAGAAGACCCCTTAAGGCTGGTGCGTGCTTTTAGCCTTCAGGCCGAATTAGGTTTCGCCATTGAGAAAAAAACGCTGGAGCGAATAAAGAAAGACAGAGATTCTCTCAAAGGCATTGCCTACGAGCGCATCCGCGATGAATTATTTAAAATATGCGCAAGCAAAAATGCGGCGGTGAATTTTAAGAATATGGCCAAAGTTGGTTTGCTGGAAAGGATCATGCCCCAGGTTACGGTTATGTACAACGTGGCGCAAGGTGGGTACCATCATTTGGACGTTTGGGCACACTCGTTAATGACAGTGGCTGAATTGGAAGGGGTCTTGCAGGAGTTTAGCAATCACGAGGATATCGGAGCCTATCTTAAAGAACCTTTGGGGGCGGACCGCAGCCGTTTGGCGCTGATGAAGCTCGCCGCCCTTTTGCATGATATCGGAAAACCTCAGACGAGAAAGAAGGAAAAAGGGAAGATTTCTTTTCACGGCCACGAAAGGGTCGGTGCGGAAATTATTAAGAATATTTCCGACTTGCTAAAGCTTTCCACGAGGGAAAAACATGCTCTTGAAGACATGGTCTTGTGGCATTTGCGCCCGGGGTATTTGTCGAATTTCGAAAATCCTACGCCTCGAGCTGTTTTTAGGTATTTCCGCGACACCAAAGAAGAGGGCATCAGCATTCTGCTTTTGTCTTTGGCGGATCAGCGGGCGACCCGAGGGCCGATGACGACTAAAAAAGACCAGGCCCATCACGAGAGGATTATACGGAATTTATTACGGCACTGTCTCGAGAAGAAAAAGGAAAAGCCGCTGGTGCGCCTGATTAACGGCAATGATCTTATCCGGAAGCTAAAACTTACGCCTTCGCCCATTTTTGCCAAGATCTTAAACGAGGTTGAGGAAAAGCAGGCGATGGGCAAGGTCACAACCAAAGATGAAGCCTTAAAGCTGGCCAGGAGTATCGCGAACAAAAAATAGCAGGGGAAACTTATGAAAATAAAGAATACGGAACTTAAAATTGTCAGGGCTGATATTACCCACCTTAAAGTCGATGCCATTGTTAATCCTACCAGCGATGGGCTTTTAATGCAGGAGGGTTTAGCTGCTTTTATTAAAAAAACTGGCGGGGGCGTTATCGAGAAAGAAGCCGCTAAAAAAGCCCCTATCAAAGCCGGTGAGGCGGTGTGGACAAAAGGGGGAGCCTTAAAAGCAAAATTTGTCATTCATGCCGCTATTATGGGTACTTGTCCGGGTAAGAAAAGCGATATCGCCAAAACCGATGAAACGAAAATGCGTCTTGCCTGTCGTAGTATTCTGTCATGTGCCGACCGGCTCAAATTAAAATCCGTTGCTCTCCCTGCCTTAGGCGGCGGATGCGGCGGTTTTCCCTTGCTAGGCACGGCCAAAATTATGACCCAGGAAGTCCTCAAATACTTGAGGGAGAATAAAACGGGCTTAACGGAAATTATTTTCTGCCTGCGCGATGATTCGACATTTAAGATCTTCAACCGGGCCGTCTACGGCTATTTGGAACATATCTTGTATAAACTTTCCGAGGGCCCGTACGTGACGGTGGATGTTATTATTGAGTTAAGAAAAGGAATCATTTTAATCGAACGCTCGAATCCGCCCTACGGATTGGCCTTGCCCGGGGGTTTTGTCGATTGCGGCGAGAGCTTGGAAGAGGCGGTTGCCCGCGAGGCGAAGGAAGAAACAAATATGACGCTGGTGAATCTAAAGCAATTGCATACGTATTCAAAGCCGGAGCGGGATCCGCGTTTTCATACCATTACGACCGTATTCACCGCCCAGGGCCGGGGAAGGCCAAAATTCGGCGATGACGCCAAGGGCTTAAGGGTTGTGGGTTATCATGACCTCATGAAGCTGGATTATGCCTTTGATCATAAACAGGTCATCAGAGACTATTTGGATTCTAAAAAAATACGCCGGGCTCATTAGAGGTTCTCAAGGAATGGCTAAAAAGTTTTTAAAAGGATTGGTTTTTCTTGCTGTTGCGATTTCGTTCATTTTTATTTATTGGACGATCCGTAACTATATTCAGGAAAACGCGATGCTAAAAGAGGTTATCAAGCGTCTCGAGGCTACTTCTCGCGTGGCGCAGGTTTTGGTGACCAACGTCAATTTTGACGAACAGTCGCAAAAGACATCAACGACAATTAAGTTCTTGGAGTTTGACAGCCAGAATAAACCCTTGGAGCCGAAATATTTCACTTTTGCCGGCAATATTATCCAGTTTCAATCGTTGGTGGTGCGTTTTGATGATATCAAAATCCGCCAGGCGGACAAATTACGGGGAAAAAGCGCGTATTTATTTATGAATGTTTTTCTTCTTGACGGAGAAAATACCCAGGTTTTTGAGATCAATAGAGTATCCGAAATCCCTCTCGGTTACCGCGTGGATAAAAAAGGATCGCCTTTCGAGAAGAAAATATGGGAAAATTTCTGGCGCTACGCCCTTGACCCCGGCCATGCCCAAAGTATGGGTATAAAAAATGCCCAGATCGAGGCCCCGGGGACCGTGTTTGTGCCGGGTACGCTGTATACGATTAAAATTGAACATGACGGGGGCTTAAGAATTGACGCCGAGCCGTTGCCGGAGATACTAAAGGGAGAACAGATAGCAAAATAGCTTTTAATAATTTTCTAAAGGCGAGGTGACCTATGGAATTTATCAAAGTTCTTATCGCGGATGACGAAAAAGACACCCTGGAAATTATGGCTAAGAAAGTCTCCGAGATCGGCTATCAGGTGGTGACTGCCCATGACGGCCAGGAGGCATGGGATAAAATTCAAAGCGAGTTACCGGATGTTATTTTGCTGGATTTGACTATGCCCAAGATGGACGGGCTCACGGTTTTAAAGAATTTAAGGGAACATCCACCGTCAAAGAAATGGCAGCCGGTTATTATCGTTTCTGCCCGGGGAGAATTAGAGGATATGAAAACAGGTTTTACGCTCGAGGCGGACCATTATTTAACCAAACCCTGCGAAATGGAGGCGATCTTAAAAGGGATTCGCCTGATGGTCAGCCTTATCCCGCAGCGAAGGTCCAAGAAGGAAATGGAGAATACTTAAATGAAGATCGGCATCATCGGCTTACCGCAGACGGGTAAAAAGACCTTATTCGAGCTTTTAACCGGAGAAAAAACCTCTTCTGAGGCTCAGCCATCCAAGACTAATGTCCTGTTGGGAATCGCCAAGATCAGGGATTCGCGTTTTGACCGGATGGTTGCGATGTATAAACCTAAGAAAAGCGTCCCGGCCGCCATCGATATCGTCCTTCTTCCTAAATTCGATAAAGAGACGATTGCCAGCGGCGAATTCTTAAAATCGCTGGAGAATTGCGACGCCCTCTGCCATATCGTGCGCAGCTTTACCGACGAATCCGTTTTTCATATTCATGGAAGTGTCGACCCGTTAAGAGATGCTGAAGAGGTTTATTCCGAACTCATTTTAAGCGACCTGATCCTGATCGAAAAAAGGCTGGAGAGGCTCGCCAAGGAACTTTTGAATAAATCGACTCCCGCACAGATTAAAGAAAAAGAAATTTTATTGCGCATGAAATCTCTTTTGGATGATAACAAGCCTTTAAGTGTTCTGGTTTTAAATGAAGACGAAAAAAAGATCATGGCGACCTACAAATTCTTAACCGCCAAACCGAAAATTATCGCCCTCAACGTCAGCGAAGACAAGGTGGCGGACCGCACCACCCTGGATGCGGTAAGCCAAAAGTATAAAGATTTTGGCGTTAAGGTGATGCAGATTTCGGCCAAAATAGAAGCTGAAATTTCTTCGCTGGGCGCGTCCGAGCGGGAGGCCTTTTTAAAAGATTTGAATATTAAAGAGCCCGCACTCAATCAACTCTCGCGCCTTTGTTACGAGGCCTTGGGGCTTATGTCCTTTTTTACCGTCGGAGAAGACGAGGTCCGTCAGTGGACGACGCGAAAAGATTCCTTGGCCCCTCAGGCGGCCGGGGCCATTCATTCGGATTTGCAAAGAGGGTTTATCCGTGCCGAGATCATTAAATACGCCGACCTTATGGAGCTGGGAAGCGAAAACAAGGTTAAAGAGGCGGGAAAGTTGCTCTTAAAGGGAAAAGATTACGTGGTTGAAGACGGCGATATCATGCACGTGCGGTTTAGCGTTTAAGATGGCCATGAAGATACTTATTGTTATTGTTTTTTCAATTCTTGCGTTTGTCCTTTTTGTGCGCTACTTCGAATCGAGGAGCGTCTTTTATCCGACGCGCGAGATACCGGTGACGCCCTCGGCGGTCGGGCTTGATTTTGACGATGTTTATTTTAAGACCCAAGACGGTGTAACGCTTAACGGCTGGTTTGTTAAAGCCGGGGACGGGCGCTGTACGTTGCTTTATTTTCACGGCAATGCCGGTAATCTAGGGCATCGGTTGGAAAAGATCGCTCTATTCCATCAGCTGGGAGTCAATATTTTTATTATCGATTACCGGGGATATGGAAAGAGCACAGGCAAGCCGACCGAGCAGGGTGTTTATCAGGACGCCCTTGCCGCTTACGATTATTTGTTGGCGGACCGCGGTATTAACCCGGAAAAAATAGTCGGCTACGGAGATTCTTTGGGCGGGGCGGTGGCAATTGATCTGGCGACAAAAAAGAAATTAAGCTGTCTCATTATTGATTCTTCGTTTACGTCGGTTGCCGATTTAGGGAAAATGATCTTTCCTTTTGTGCCGTCTTTCTTGTTGGCGACCAAAATGGATTCCATCAATAAAGTGAAAGGTATTTCTATCCCAAAACTTTTTATTCACAGTGTCAACGACGAGATTGTACCTTTTGCATTGGGCAAGAAATTATTTGATGCGGCGGCGCAACCGAAAGAATTCTTAACAATCACCGGCGGGCACAACACGAACCACATCGACTCAAAAGATGATCTGCTTAAAGGGATCGGGGATTTCCTGAAGAAATATAATTACCTTTAGGATAAGAATACCATTAAGGGAATGCGTGTATGAGAGAATTCCTAAGAGCACAAGGAACGAAAATCGTAATCAGCCGAAACAAACCGGTTATTTTAAAAGGGGTTAATTTGGGCGGTTGGCTGATGATGGAAGGCTATATCTTGCATTCTCCTAATATTGCCGCGCAGGTATTTAAGAAGAATTTCGCCAAGAGGCTTGGGGAAAAGGAGCTACGTTCTTTTGAAAAAAATTTCTACGACAATTTTATCCGCGAGGATGATTTTAAAACAATCGCCGCTATGAATCTGAATTGTGTCCGCCTGCCGTTTAATTGCCGGTTGATCGAAAAAAGCCCGTATCGCTACGATTCTAATGGAGTTTCTTATCTCGACCGGGCTATCCGTTGGGCGGAAAAACACGGGATATGGATTATCCTGGACTTGCATGCGGCGTGGGGTGCGCAAAACGGTGACTGGCATTCGGATAGCTTGGGAAAAGCCGATTTGTGGAGCCGGAAAGATTTTCGAAATCGGACATTGGCCCTTTGGGAATTTTTAGCCGACCGTTATAAAGAAAAACAAGCCCTGGCCGGCTACGATCTTTTAAACGAAGCGGTTACGGACGACACAAAAGGCTTAAACGCTTTTTATCAATCTTTGGTTAAGCGCATACGGGCGGTTGACAAGAATCATATTCTTTTTGTGGAAGGCAACACATGGGCTACGGATTTGGATTGCCTGGATGAATTTAGCGACGATAACCTTGCCTTAAGTATTCACGCCTACCGGCCGCTTGATTTTACCTTTAATTTTGTCCCGCATTTATCCTATCCGCTAAAATGCCAGGGAAGCGTTTGGGATAAGGGCGGATTACGAAAATATTTATCCGGCTACAAAAAAACATCGGAAAAACGCAACCGTCCGATTTTTGTCGGAGAATTTGGCGTTAATAACCGGGACGGTTTGTACAATGAAGAACGGTGGGTTAGGGATATACTGGCGTGTTTTAAAGAGTTTGGTTTCCATTGGACCTATTGGACGTATAAGGCGGTTAAAAATAATATCTTTCCCGACGGAATCTTTAGCTATTTAGATAATCCGCCCTGGGTGAATCGTCAGGGGCCGTTAACGGGATGGGATACCTACGCCGGATGCTGGTGTAAAGAAAAGAAAGAAATGATCAAATCCTGGCAGACGGATTCTTTTCACAAGAACGTACCGATTGTTGAGGTTTTGCGCAATGCTCGATAAAAACATCACCAGTTTTAAAAACCCGCAGGTGAAGAATGTTATTGCTCTTCGAGAAAGAAAAGAGCGGGAAAAGAGTAAATTGACGATTGTCGAGGGCGCGCGAGAAATCGGATGCGCTTTTAAAGCGGGGGTTGAATTTAAAGAAGTGTATGTCTGCCGGGAGTTTTTTGGCGACCGCGGGCAACAGGGCATTGTTAAGGAGCTTGAGTTAAAGAAGGTTAAAGTCTTTGAAACTACAAAAGAGATCTTCGAAAAAATCTCTTTCGGCGACAGACATGAAGGTGTTTTGGCGGTTTGCCGGCAGCCTAGTCAGGCACTAAGGGATCTTAAGGTGTCCGATTCTTCTCTTTTTGTTATTGTTGAGAAAATCGAGAAACCGGGAAATCTGGGGGCTATTTTAAGGAGCTGTGATGGCGCCGGCGTGGACGGGTTAATCATCTGTGAAGGGGCGACAGATTTATACAATCCCAACGCGGTGCGCGCCAGTCTGGGGACAATTTTTTCAGTCAAGGTGGTAGAAAGCTCCAATGAAAAGACACTGGCCTTTCTAAAGGAAAACGGAGTGAAAGCTTTTGCGACGACGCCGACTGCTGCGACGGTTTATACGCAAGCCGACTTTAAGAATTCTGCGGCAATCATCTTGGGAAGCGAGCAGGAGGGCTTAAGCGATTTTTGGATCAATCATTGTGATATAAAGGTAAAAATACCGATGCGGGGTAAGGCGGATTCGCTTAACGTGTCAACCACCGCAGCCTTGGTTATCTATGAGGCGCTTCGCCAGCGCGGTGTTTCTTAAGATTTAATAAAATCCCATGATCACACTTAATAATCTCACAAAGAATTTTGACCAAAGGGTTTTGCTCGACGGTGTTTCAATCAGTATTTACCGGAACGAGAAGATAGGCTTGACCGGGCCTAACGGTACGGGAAAGACGACCCTTTTTTCTATTATTTTAGGCGAAACCGAACCCTCCGGCGGCGAGGTTCAGATACAACGCAATATCAAAATCGGGTACCTGCCTCAGGAATCCCACTTTGATTCCACAAAAACGGTGCTGGAAGAACTGATGGCCGGTGACGAAACGATTATTGCGCTAAAGAAAGAAAAGAAAGAATTGGAAGAAACTCATAAGGCCGACAGCATGCGCTACGGAGACATCTTGCACGAACTGGAGCATCTGGGAATTTATGAGCTGGAGCACAAGGCGAAAAAGGTCCTTTCCGGATTGGGATTTTCCGAGGCGGATTTCAACCGCCCGATTTCTTCTCTAAGCGGAGGTTGGCAGATGCGTTCTCTGCTGGCCAAATTATTGACCTACCAGTATGACGTGCTTCTTTTGGATGAGCCCACCAACTACCTGGATTTGGCTGCTACCTTGTGGCTTAAAAACTTTTTGTCTAATTACCAGGGGACTTTTGTCATCATTTCACACGATAAAGTTTTCTTAAATGACGTGACCAATTATACGATTATTCTCGAGCAGGGCCGTATTGCTAAGATCAAGGGTAATTATGAGCAGTATGAACAGATGAAGTCGATGAGGGTAGAGTCTTTAGAAAAAAGACAAAAGGTTGTCGAAAAAAAGCGCCAGCAGCTGGAACGATTTGTCGAGCGGTTTCATGCCCAGCCTAATCTGGCCTCAGCGGTGCGTAATAAAAAGAAAATGATTGAGCGCCTCGAGACTATCGAGATACCCCAGGACAGAAGAAGTATCCATCAATTTGAATTTCCCCAGACCGTTAACAGCGGTTATGTCGTTGCCACTTTGGAGAATGTCAGCAAATCATACGCGGAAAAGAAAGTTTATGAGAATCTTAATTTTGAAATTACCCGTACCCAGAAGATCTGCCTGGTAGGCTCGAACGGTGCGGGCAAATCGACCTTATTAAAGATGCTGGCCGGTGTGGTCGAGTCTGATTCGGGGACAAGAAAGCTCGGCCACCAGGTCAGCCTGGGATATTTTTCCCAGACGCGGCTCGACGTCCTTAATCCGCAGAAGACGGCGTTTGAAGAGGTGGTCTCTTCGGTGCCGGGCGGTGTCCCGGAACTACGGGTCAGGAGCTTGCTCGGGCTTTTTAATTTTCGCGGCGACGATGTCTTTAAGCCGGTTAAGGTTTTGTCGGGGGGAGAAAAAAGCAGGGTTATTTTGGCAAAACTTTTGATTAATCCGCCCAACTTTATTCTTTTGGATGAGCCCACGACGCATTTGGATATCGACGGGGTGGAGGCTTTAACCACGGCCTTTAAGGCCTACGAGGGGACACTGTGCTTTATCAGCCACGACCTGTTTTTTGTTAAGGAGATCGCCAATTATATTGTCGAGGTCAATGCCGGAAAGATCAGGTCTTTTCCCGGCGGGCTCGATTATTATCTTGATAAAAAAGCGACCGAAGACGCGGGGACTGTTCAGGCAGAGCGCGAAAGCCGCCAGGAGGAAAAGCGCAGAAAAGATTCTGGTAAAGAAAAGGTTAAGGTCAATCCTGCGGTTGAAGAACTCCACAAACGCCATCGGGAGGCTTTAAAAAGGATAGAAACGATAAAGAAAGAAATCAAGGATTTGGAAAAGGAAAAGAAAGACCTGGAAACCGAAAGCTATGTCAAGGTACGTATTGTTTCCGAGCCGTTAAGCCGGCGCGATTCCGAAACGCTTAAAGAATACGGACAGCGATTAAAATTCATTCAACGGCGTATCCGCGAGATTGAGTCGACGATCACGCGGTTAACTGAAGAGCGTGACAGTATCAGTAAATGACACGACGGTCATGAAATTAAAATTAGATTTACATGAAATTTATTCGCAAGGGGATGAACTTACCCGGGCTTTGCATGCCGGGATGAACGAGGCCCGGGACAAGAAGGCAAAGCTTTTAGAGATTATTCCCGGCAAGGGCACGGGGCAGCTTAAAAAACATGTCCTGAAGTTCCTGGAGAAGAATTATAAAGGCGCATATCATCGAATTGAAAAGGACGACAAGAACTGGGGCCGGATTATTGTCCATTTTCGTTACTCGTAAGATAAAGGCGGAGGAGGAGACATGAAAAGATTCAGCATGCTGGTGGTGATTTTATTGTTTTCATGCGGTTGCGCCAAGCTCAGCCATTTACAGGAGCTGTTGACCCTTAAGGGCCTTTCCGATAATCAGGACGCCCAAAACCGCTATGTTGAAAAACAGGACAAGAAATTTGATCAGCTCCTTGCCGTTGTCAAAGCGGGGCGCTTAAATGAATTCTCCGACAAAAAATCTTTTCTTAAGGAATTCGGCGACCCCGTGCTTACCAAAAAGTTGGACAATGGAACTGAGCAGTGGCTGTACCGCTACACGGCTAAATTATTCGGTTCGGAAAAAGTCTATCTGTATTTTGATAATTCCGGCAAATTCGTTGACTATAAGCACGTGACACCGGACAGCAATAAGGGGAATTTATGATTTGAACCGGTAGCATCCGGTGTTCCTCAGGGAGGCGCGATATGAAGCCTTACAAGAAACCTAAGTATCAATTGGATTTAAGAAAGATCGAGAAGACCGTCGAACAGCAGAAAAAAGAGGAAGACTGGACCGAGGAAGAGCTGTATCAGGAGATGCTGCGGACAAAATCAAAATATAAACACCGCTAGCGCATCGTTAAAAGAGTTATTAATGATTTATTGGGCACAGCACCCGCTTGATTTTAACAAAAATAACTGCAAAGTATTAATTTTACGGAGTGATAAAAATAAATTTTTATGGGCGAACGAACCGCAAAAAATCTAGAGGAAATCTATAAAAGGCTCTTGGCCAAGTTTGGGCCGCAGCACTGGTGGCCGGGTAGAACTAAGTTTGAGGTCATGGTCGGTGCCATTTTAACCCAGAATACCAGCTGGGAAAACGTTGAGAAGGCGATTGATAATTTAAGGCGAGAAAAACTTTTATCGCCCAAGGGCCTAAAAGGCATTCATGCATCCAAACTGGCTGCCCTGATAAGGCCTGCCGGGTATTTTAATGTTAAGGCCAAGAGGCTAAAGAATTTCATTGATTTTCTATTTAAGGAATATAACGGTAATCTGAAAGAAATGACAAAAGAATACTGGGTGAATTTGCGTATCAAGCTTTTAAGCGTTAACGGTATCGGGCCGGAAACAGCGGACTCGATTTTGCTCTATGCCCTGGAAAAACCCGTTTTTGTCGTCGATGCCTACACCAAAAGAATCCTGTCGCGCCACAATCTTGTCAACCGGCGCGCCGATTACCAGACGATCCAGAGCATATTTATGGATAATCTCAACCAGGATACCAAGATGTACAATGAATATCATGCCCTTTTAGTGCGCCTGGGTAAAGAGCTATGCCGGCCTAAGCCTTTTTGTGAAATTTGCCCCTTAAACAATTTGAGTTATTCCACGAATTATAAATGTTACTCCTGCAACAAGGCCCTCCCCCGGCCGCAGGAGCGTTATCAGCTTAATCTGGAATTGCATCGGGCCCCGGAAATTTCTCCGACTGAAGTGGAAAGCAAAAAAGATCCCGCGGCGGATGTCAAATCGTTAACCGAGCAAATGGGGAAAAAGCTCGCCTCCGAGCTTCCTGACGATATCTATACTTCCTACAGGGTTAACCTGTGCCGAAAATGCCGGGATACATTTTTTGTCCGGTTTAAAAATAAAGAATTTGTCTAAAGCAATATTTTTTTAAAAACCGGTTAACCGTCAAGGTATGATTGACTTTTCTCACGCGTCCGGCGCAGCAATAAAATCTTCCTTTGCCTCAAATCTTAATCAAGAATTCTTAAAAACCTGTCAGAATTTCTCCAGTCGTGAGGCCATGCGCTTAAAGACGGCTTCCGGCTGGGAGATCTATTCCTACCGGGATATTCTCGAAAGGTCTTTAAAAATATCCTCGTGGCTAAAAGAGCAGGGTTTTGGCAAGGACCATAAAGCCGCAATCCTGCTCGATAATTCACCGCAGTGGGCGGTGGCCTATTTTGGTATTCTGCTGGCGGGTGGGGTTTGCGTGCCGCTCGATCCTCAGCTAAACGCGGGAGATGCCCTTAAATTTATTAATGACGCGGGCGCTGATTTTATTTTTATCGAAAAGCGCCTGGTCGAGCAGGCTTCTTTTTTCGAAAAGGATGTTAAGAAAATCGTTGTCTTAGGCCCGGGGCCGCTCGCGAGAGGCTTTGTTTCTTTTCAGTCCATCATGCTGCAGCCGGGAGGGGAAGATATTCATAGCTTGCCGATAGCGAGCGAAAGGGATACGGCTGCCATTCTTTATTCTTCCGGCACTACGTCCAACCCCAAGGGAGTTGAATTATCGCAGCGCAATTTTGTTTCTAATTTTAACAGCATTAAAGAATTGAATGTCTGCAGCTCAAAGGATGTCTTTGTTTCGATCTTGCCCTTGTTCCACGCGTATGCTTTTATGGCGACTTTGGTTTTTCCTTTTTTTATCGGCGCTCGCATCGTTTATCCTCGGACCATCAAGAGTAGCGAATTGTCCGGAATTCTAAAAGAAAGCGGTGTTACGATTATGGTGGGTGTTCCCGAGATTTTCTCGAATATTCACCGGTCTATGGCGCAAGGCATTAAGGATCTTCCTGTTTCAAGGAAATTATTTTTAAGTGCGGCAACCGGCCTTGGGCAATGGTTGCGGAAAATAACCGGTTTAAATATTTTAAAGCGTATTTACAGGCCCTTTCACGAACGGCTGGGAGAGAATTTACGTCTTTTTATCAGCGGCGGCGCGCGGTTAGAACCCGGGGTTGCCCTGGGTTTTGAGAAGTTTGGCTTTACGATTCTTGAGGGTTACGGCTTAACCGAAACAGCGCCGCTGGTTACTCTTAATCCGCCCGGTAAACCTAAAGCTGGCTCCGTCGGAAAAGTGGTTCCCGGGGTCGAGGTCGAAATTATGAACCCTGATGCTGACGGCATCGGGGAAATTGCGGTACGCGGCTCAAACGTGATGAAGGGATATTATCATAAGCCAGCCGAGACAAAAGAAGCCGTTAGGGGCGGATGGTTTTATACGGGTGATTTAGGGTATTTGGATAGCCAGGGATATCTTTACATCACCGGACGCATTAAAGAGCTTATCGTGCTGGATTCGGGCAAGAATATATTCCCCGAGGAAATCGAAGGTTACTACGCGCGTTCGAAATTTATAAAAGAGATAGGGATTTTTCTTTCCCCGGAAGAACACGGCTCGTGTTTAAAGGCGGTTATTGTCCCGGATTTTGAGGTTTTTAAAGAGATAGGGTTGATCAATGTGCGAGAGAAGATAAAGTGGGATGTCGAGAATATCTCCAGCCAGTTGCCGGCCTATAAGCGGATCCTGGGGTTTGCGATAACAAAAGATGAATTGCCTAAAACCCGCTTGGGCAAAATCAAGCGCTATCAGTTGCCGGTGATTTACCGGAAAGAGTCGGCTCAAAGTTCCGGGATGCCTATTGAAGCTGAATCCGAGGCCCTGGACGGGATTTTCGAAAGTCCGACGGGGCAAAGAATTCTAGAATTCCTGCAAAAAGAATTGGTATCTGCCGGGAAGATCAGGGCTACGGACCATTTGGAACTTGATTTAGGAGTTGATTCGCTTAAATTTGTAGAGCTTGTTGCCGGAGTCGAGAAGATGTTCGGCATCCGTCTGGCGGATGATGTCTTTGCGGGGGTGTCAACCGTTAAAGATCTCATTGGCGCGATTGAGGACATTTTAGCCCATCCGGCCGCGCCGGGTGAAGGCGGGGGGAGTTTTTCCAGGGACAGTTGGGGTGAGATCCTGACCGGATTTGAAGAAAAACAATTTTCCTCGGTTGAGCTTCACCCCGGTTTTGTTAGCCGCCTTTTTGGCTATTTTGTAAAAACCCTCGTCTATCTTGTTTTTAAAATGGTTTTCCGTTTCACGGCGGCCGGCAGGAACAATCTTTCTTCCGTCGGGCCCTATGTTATTTGCTGTAATCACGCCAGCTACTTGGATGCGTTTGCGATTCTTTCCGCGCTCCCCTTTCGGCTGGCGTTTAATACGTATTTTATCGGTTCCAAGGAAATCTTTGACCATCCGCTTTTAAAATGGTCGATACGTCTCGCACGGATTATTCCCATTGATCCTTCCTCGGAGCTTATTAAGGCCATGCAGGCGTCCGCCCATGTCCTAAAACACGGAAAAATCCTGTGCCTGTTTCCCGAAGGGCAACGGTCGATTGACGGGCAGGTGAAGACGTTTAAAAAAGGAACCGGTATTCTGGTTAAGGAATTAGGAATTAATGTCGTTCCTGCCGCTATCGATGGCGCGTATGAAGCCTGGCCTAGAAGCGCGCGTTTTCCTAAGCCGCATCCGATTAAAGTAATCTTTGGCAAACCGATGGCAGCCCAGATCCTCTTGTCGTCGTCGACAGAATCGGCAGGAGATAATAAAAGCAACTCCATTGCCCGCCGTATCCGCGAAGAAGTATTGCTTCTTAAGCAGCAGCTCCGAAAGTAACAGTTTACCCTCGTATGTAAAAAATCCCCTTACTTTTATTACGGTTGATTCTTGATTGGATTACTTCTTGTCTGAAATACCGGTGGGCGGTGCGGCCTGGTTTAATTCCTTGAAAATTATGACTTGTCGTTCTCGTTCTCGGCGTCGGCTTCGGTCATCCGTACGCAGATTCGGCGGGGAAATTCTTTCTTTGAGATCAGCTTTCTTAGATGTTATTTCAGGCTCTTTGCGGCATTCTATTTGTGGTTTTTGCTCTGCCCTGGTGATAAATCCATAATTAAGTTTTGGCGCGGATTCTTTCTTGGGTTGCGGTTGCGATGTCTGTCGGGGTTCTTTCTGAGGATTTTGCTCGGTTTCCTGTTGCTGCGTCATGAGTTTAATATATTTAGGCGCGGTTTTATTGTGAGGATTATAAATAAGAGCTTTTTTAAATTCGCCCAAGGCCTCGGCATAATTTCCCCTTTTGTAAAACTTGAGGCCCAGTTCGCATAGGAAATCGTCGATGGTTGTGCAAAAGGCCGGGTTTGGCAAAAGCAGGGCAGCCAAAATGCACATCAGCAGCAAGGGGGCAGAAAGAGAAATAATGTGCCTGGGTCTTGGTTTCATAAGTTTCTCGGCCTTGGGTCGCAACCGGTATTCCTTAACCTGCGATTTTTTCTCTTACAGAGAAACGCATCCTCTTAAATAATCGAAATTTAGTATATCATATTTTTATTCGGCTTGTCACTTGAGTCTTTACAGGCGTAAATTCACAGTATATAATACACCCTATCTATTCAAAACAAAAGGAGGGGAAAATGATGTGTCCGATGATGATGGGAAAAAGTTCTGATATGATCATTTGCGGTACCGTACAGATATTTTTGTTGATTTGGATTATTTTTGTGCCGATCGTTATTACGGCCCGCCTGGAGCAAATCATAAAGCTGCTTAAAGAAAAGAAATAAGCTTTTCTTTTTTAAGCATCAATTGGTCTGTAAGTTTTAGGAACATCGTGCAAGGGCTCGAGATTCTTCGAGCCCTTGTTTGGTAAGGCTCATCCTGACATTAAACTTTTCTTGCCTCAATACGGAATCCTTCCTATGGCAGCCAAAGTCATCGCCCATATCGACATGGATGCCTTTTTTGCGGCGGTTGAACAAAGAGATAATCCTTCTCTTCGCGGTCAGCCGGTTGTCATCGGCGCCGACCCCAAGGCAGGCCGCGGCCGGGGAGTGGTTTCGACGTGTTCTTATGAAGCCAGGACCTACGGCATCCATTCGGCCATGCCCATTTCCGCAGCCTACAAACTCTGCCCCCGCGCGGCATTTCTACCCGTTGATATGCGTAAATACGCCCAAGTATCCGATCAGATTCTTAAAATCCTCTACGATTTTACTCCGGATATTGAACCCGTCAGTATCGACGAGGCCTTTCTGGATATTACCGGAAGTTTTCATTTCTATAAAACACCTTTTGATACTTGCCTCAAAATAAAACAAAGAATACATAGCGAAATTGGGCTTACTGCATCCGTTGGGATTGCCCCTATTAAAATGGCGGCCAAGATAGCCTCGGATTTATGCAAGCCCGACGGGTTACTGGAAATAAAAAGGGATGATTTGCTGACATTTCTTTGGCCTCTTTCTATTGAAAAGCTATGGGGCGTGGGCGACAAGACGAGGAAAGCCTTAAACGGGCTAGGTGTTTATACCATCGGTGACCTGGCCCATGTCTCGGAAGACGGATTGCGCCAACATCTAGGTGAAAACGGCCGCCATCTTTTTGCCCTGGCAAACGGTATCGATGAACGCGACGTTCACATTGAAGAAGAAGTCAAGTCTGTCAGCAACGAGCATACCTTTGAGCGCGACACCAATGACAAAGAAGAAATTTATGCGACCTTGCTTTTTTTAAGCGAAAAGGTATCGCGGCGGCTGCGCAAAGAACAACTTAAGGGTAAAACCATTACGCTTAAAATCCGCCTGGAAGGATTCCACACCTTTACCCGCGCCTTTACCTTTTTGGAGAAAACCAATTTTTCCGATGTGATTTATAAAAAGGCCAGGGAACTTTTTGACGAATTCTATGCGCCAAAAATGAAAATCCGCCTTTTAGGCGTGCGCGTATCTCATTTTGATGATCCGTATGTTCAAGAGAGCCTTTTTGAGAACAAGGGGGCCCAACGCCTGGAAAAGATTCACCGGGCCGTCGATACCATTAAGGATAAATTCGGCGAGGGGGCTATCCATAAAGGCCCGGTCCATAAAGACCCGGCTCGCCTTGTGAAATCATGATAGTGGAAAAAGGGGAGGGTTTTGGGTATGATAATGAGTATCGCAAAAGGAAGGGGCCAGGCGCAATCTTATCCGCCTTCGCAGAAAACTACCTCGCACGAGTGCTGCGGGATGGATGAATGTGAAAATGTGCTCCGGCGAGATTCCGCCCGCACGGTCAAGCCCATCATTTTTGGGCGGATAACCCTACGAAGCTCAAACACGAAAGTATTTGAGCGAAGTAGGGTAATACAGAAAGGCAGCACGGGTTTGCCCGTGGGGCTCCATAATTTATGCATTCTTTCGTAAAAGAAAAGATCAGCGATTATGCTTTCGTTGTTTACTCCTCCGCGGCCAGCCTTCTGTTGGCCTTTCAGGTGCTCGTGGCTTCCGTCATCATTTTCCACTTTATCCCCATCGCGTATGATCTAAAATCCCTGTATCTCGATATTTATATCGGCAATCTTTATGTGAACCGCAAGATTCTTTTTTACCGTATCTTTATCTGCTCGGCTGTATTCATCCAGTTGCTCCAATTTTTTATTTTCCGCTCCCGGGCTGCCAGCCCGGATTTTATTAAGAACCTAAAGGCCTTCGTTATTGCCGAAGGCATCCTGACCGGGTTATTTATTTACGGCTATTTCCTTTTTACGGTTGACGACCGTTTATTTCTGCCCAAGATAATCTTGGCTGCTTGTGCGCTGCTGATGGTAGTGAATAAAATTTGTGTTTTTTTAATTTCGGACTTTATAAAACGATTTTCCGGTTGGCTTACAGGAACGCAAAGAATATTTTTATCGCTCAAAGGGCCGGATATCTTCGCGGCGCTTTTTATTATCCTTGCCTTGTATATTCCCGATACGACGGGCCTTAAAAGCGCCATCTATGCGGGGGACCATTTTTACCATATCGATGTATTTGTCATGGGGCCGGGATGGGCTTCGCTTAAAGGGCTTATCCCCAACGTCGATACCTACAGCCAGTACGGGACCATTATGCCGATTTTGCTAAGCCGTCTCAGCTTGATCTTAGGCGGATTTAGTTATGAAAATATATTGAAGGTTATGATGGGGATGGGAATTATTTATTACCTGGTGCTTTACTTTTTCTTAAAAAGTTCGCTGCGTAGTTCTATCGTCGCTATCATAGGAATTTTATGGCTGTTTAAATTGCAGGTGTTTCACCTGGATACATCGCTGTATCTTTATCCGGGCCGGACGGTTGTCCGGTTCTTCTTCGATGTTCCCTTCTTCATTTTTCTTCTAAGCCACTTGCGTACAGAAAAAAGGGGGTGGCTTTTTGCTATGGCCGCGATATCCGGTTTTGCCGTCAGCTATGTAACCGATACCGGGGCGTACCTGGTAGTTTGTTTTTATATTTATCTGTTGCTGGTGATGGCCCAGCCTCATTGTCGTCGTGACTTTATTAAAAGTAAAAAAGGCCTGTTTGTTTTTGGGGTCTTGTGTGTCCTGCCTGCCGTTGTTTACTTTACCTTCTTATGGTCTTCGGTTGGTTCTGCGGTTTTTCATTCCGCGTATTGGAATAATCTCTTAGGGTTTGTAAAGCAAGCGAATACGGGTTTTGGGGCGATGCCGTTTATGCAGTTATTTAAAAAGGGGCAGATGGGCGCGTTTACGATCAGCGTCATGATGCCGTTGTGCTACCTGGCTACGTTTTTGATTTGCGCGGGATTTTATCTTCAGCGGACTAGCCGTAAGGAATTTATCCTGCCGGTCGTGATGAGTGTCTATGGGTTATGCCTGTATCAGTATTATGTTTGGAGCTCGGTGGAATTTAATTATTTGATTTACTGCGTGCCGTTTATTTTTGTTCTTTGTTACTGGTTTGTCTTGGTCCTCGATGGGCAACCGGACGAGAGGGCTCGTCCGGTTGCCCTAACCGTGCTTGGCGTCAGCCTTTTGGCCTTATTGGCGACACCTAGTTTTTTGAAGTGTCCCAACATATTTAATTTTGAGAAAAAAGACTATGTCCTTAGCAAACGTGTCTACGGGAAGACATTTGATATAGAAACGGACGCCAATTTCGTAAAACAGCTGACACGTCCCGATGAAGAGGCCTGCCTTATCAGCAGTTTTGATGTCGCGCTGTTGATGCGGGCGGAGCGCAAGCCGTTTTTTACCCGGTTTCCTTTTATCAAATCGTCATTCTTCCAATCCGAGGATTTTCAGGGCCCCGCGTCGCAACTCAAGGAAGATTATGAAAATGCCCTGATAAAACTTTCTACAGAAAAACCGCCGTATGTGTTTGTAGAAAAAAAGATTTTGATTGATTATTGGACAAACAGAAAACAACTGTGGTTTCCCGAGCTGGAGTATTTCCTGCGCCTGAATTACACGCTCGGCCCGGAAAGCAAACATTTGGTAGCCTTAAAAAGAAACCTTCCCTGAACTCTTTGAAGCGGGATAAATATCTTGTCTAAACCTTCACTTTTAGATAAGATGTCAGGGAAAGAAGTCAAAGAAGGTGAAAAGGCTATCATTGAAAAGGTGAAAGAATGAACGTGTTAAGCTGGATTATATTAGGTTTGGCTGTCGGAGTTTTCTTCTTCTTGTTTGTTTTCTTTAAGAAGCAGATGGAAAAAGAAATCGAGATAAAATTATCGAAATTATCTCAAGAGGCACTCAAAGCCAACAACGAGCAGTTTTTAGTTTTGGCAAAAGAAGTGCTCGGGTCTAAGGAGAAAGAAATTCAGGCGGATTTTGACGCGCGCAAGCAGGCGGTTCAGAATTCCGTCGAGGGCCTGGAAAAACAGCTTAAGGAATACAAAGACCTTATGCGTAAATTTGAGGAGGACCGTACCCAGAAATACGGCAATCTGGAGAATGAACTTAAGAATACCTCCCAGATGACCTCGAAACTGCAGGATACGACCAATCGCTTGACCAATATCTTGGGGAATGTAAAACTGCGCGGGCAGTGGGGGGAGCGCATGGCCGAAGATATCATCAAAGGCTGCGGTTTGATCGAGAACGTTAATTATAAAAAACAGACCAAATTGGACGCGGCAACCACTAAACCCGACTATACATTTTTGCTTCCCGATAACCATAAAATCAATATGGATGTTAAATTTCCGTTGGATAATTATCTGAGCATGGTTAATGCCGAAGAGCCCGGCCAGCGAGAAGGTTACAAGAAAGAATTTTTGCGCAATGTCAGCATGCGCATTAAGGAAATCCAAAACCGCTCCTATATTAATCCGGGTGAGGATACGCTGGATTTTGTTTTGTTGTTTATTCCCAACGAGCAGGTTTTTGGCTTTATTCAGGAGAACATGCCCGGCCTGATCGACGAGGCTTTAAAACAGAAGGTTGTATTGTGCTCGCCTTTTACCTTGTACGCGATGCTTTCCGTTATCCGCCAGGCCTTTGAGAATTTCCGTTATGAAAAGGCTACGAAAGAAATCGTTAAGATGATCGAACTTTTTTCTAAGTCCTACGGCGTTTTTAAAGAACGCTTTGGTGACTTAGGGGTTTCTATCGATAAGCTTGGGGATCAATATGATAAAATCAAGGCTACGAGTTTTAAAGAATTAGATACCAAAATCAGGCGCATCGACGATTACAAGAAAGGGAATATTTCTTCTTTAGAAAATCAGGGCAATATTATTGATATCCCCCGGGATAACCCGGAGGTTTAAGCGGCAGATCGCCGTATCTCTGATGCCTACCAAAATGCCTGTCAAAAATAAAAACGGTTCGATCCTTAACTTCAGCCGGTTTTTCGGCCGGGAGGTTATTGCGTTTACTGCGACTCGCGGCGTCGATTTTACTCTTAAAGAAGGCAGCGCAAAACCGACCTCCCAGCAAAAAGGTTTCTTAAATAAATCCGCAAAGTCTTCTTTTAAACATTTTCCCACCTTCCGCCAGGTCCACGGCCGGCACGTATTATTGATAAAAGAAAACAGCCTTTACGACAGTGATTATTTAGGCGAGGCTGACGGCGCGATAACAAACCTGCCCAACTTGCCGTTAACTGTCCGCACCGCCGATTGCCTTCCGATATTTTTATATGACCCCAAGCATCAGGGCATCGCATTGCTTCATGCCGGCTGGCGCTCGAGCCAGAAAGGCATTATTGCCAACGCCGTCTATTTGATGAAAAAAAGCTGGGGGACGAAAGCAAAGGACCTAAAAGTTGTTTTCGGCCCTGCCATTCAAGAATGCTGTTATCAGGTCGGGTCGGAATTCAGGAAATATTTCCCGAAAGATGTTACCAAAAAAGGAAAAAATTATTTTCTTGATTTGCCGCGGGTCAACAGGCGCCAATTAACCAAAATGGGCATTAAAAGGAATAATGTCTTTGATTGCGCGCGATGCACGTGCTGCGACCCGAAACTATTTTCTTTCCGCCGAGAGGGCGAAAAAGCCGGGCGTATGGCGTCGGTGATGATTTTAAAGTCTAAAAACCTCAAGAAGCATTAGGCCTGATTTGAAAAAAAGGAGGAGCGGGATGAAACGCGTCATTTTTTGGGGAAGTATTCTATCGCTGGTTCTTATTTCTACGACGGTCTTTGCCCAAAATGCCGTTAAAAGTACCATTGACGACCAGACGGGCATGGAGGTGACGGTTTATAACAGCAATCTGGGTTTAATTAAGGATACCCGTCAGGTCAATCTGCCCGCGGGTAAAGGTGAATTAAGATTCATGGATGTTGCCGCCGATATTATGCCGGTGACCGTTCATGCCAAATCGCTTAATTTTCCCGATGGTTTTGGGATTTTAGAGCAGAATTATGAATACGACCTGATCAGTCAAAGCAAGTTATTGGATAAATACGTCGGTAAAAAGGTCAAGATTCTTGATAAAAATGAGTATCAGGGAACCGAGAAGAGTGTTGAGGCGACACTTCTCAGCAACAATGAAAACCGGCCGATTTATCAAATCGGTAGCGAGATTTATCTCGGGCATCCGGGCCTGGTTATTCTTCCCGAGCTTCCCGAGAATCTGATTGCCAAGCCTACGCTGACTTGGGCGTATGAAAACACCTCCAAAAATCCTCATCAACTCGAGGTTTCCTATCTGACCAGCGATATTAACTGGAAGGCCGATTACGTGGTTGTTGTCAACAAAGACGATACCATGGTCGATGTTTCCGGCTGGGTGACGGTTGATAATAAAAGCGGTGCCACCTACAAAGATGCCGTCTTAAAATTGATTGCCGGCAAGGTTAACCGGGTTCAGGAGCAAGAAGATTACGGCCAGGGGCTTCGGGGCAAAGCAATGATGATGGATGTCGTCGCTGCCCCGCGTTTTCAGGAGCAGGCTTTCTTCGAATACCATATTTACGACCTGGAAGGAAAAACGACGATTAAGGATAATCAGACCAAACAAATTTCTCTTCTTAAAGCGGATAAAGTTAAGGCCAAGAAAGAACTGCTCGTGTACGGCATTAAAAGTTATTTTACCCGCCTTTATAAAGAGAGAAATCCAAAACAACCCATTAATGTGTACATGACCTTTAAGAATGCCAAGGAAAATAATTTAGGCATGCCTCTTCCCGAAGGTGTCATGCGGCTCTACAAAGAGGACGCGGATAAAAAACTTCAGTTTATCGGTGAAGACAAAATCGAACATACCCCCAAAGACGAAGGGGTGCGGCTTAAGATCGGCGAGGCCTTTGACGTGGTCGCCGAAAGAATTCAGACTGATTATAAGCAGGTCGGTTTGTTCGCGCATGAATCCGAGTGGGAGATTACCCTGCGCAATCATAAAGAAACAGGCGTCACGGTGAGCCTTATTGAGCCGGTTTTGGGCAGTTGGACGGTTATCAGCAATACGCATCCCTTTACAAAAGTCGATGTTTCCACGATACGTTTTGACGTTGATGTCCCCAAAGACGGAACGGTCAAGGTTAAATACCGGATCAGGGTTGACGCCGGGTTTTAAGCTGAAGGGCGGCATTGAATATTTTTTGCAAAGCCGGATTTCATGGGTATAATAGCTCATTCAACTTTTAAGGGGGACGGTTTCGCCGATGAATATCATTGTTTTTGTTACGGCTAAGGATTTTAAAGAGGCAGAAAAGATCTCTCAAGCATTGGTTGAGCAAAAACTCATTGCCTGCGCGAATATCATCCAGGGCGTCCGATCCTTTTTTTGGTGGGAGGGAAAGGTGGATGCGGCCGACGAGGTACTTTTGATCCTCAAAACCAAACGGAGCCTTTTTAAAAAGGTTGAAAAGGCGGTTAAATCTCTTCACAGCTACAGCGTTCCCGAGATTATCGCTATCCCGATCGTCGCGGGCAGTAAAGAATATTTAAAGTGGGTGAATGATTCTGTCGCCTCCAAGAAGGCGGGGTAAGATCGATGGTGTTATCCGGAAATATCTTTGATTATTTTATCGTTTTCTGGGCGGGGGTTTTGGTGAGTTTTAGCCCCTGCGTGTATCCGGTGATGCCGATAACTGCCGGTTTTATCGCCGGGCTTAATACCAAAGGCACCAGGCTGCAGGGGTTTTTTATTTCTCTCGTTTATGTTTTGGGCCTGGCCATAACGTATTGCACTCTGGGAGCTATGGCGGCTTTAAGCGGGACGGTATTTGGCCATATCCAAAATAATCCGGTTGTTTTCTTAATGATCGGTAATCTCCTGGTGTTTTTTTCTTTGGTATTGTTCGATGTTATCCCGGTTCCCGCCGTGGGTATTTCCATCGTCAATAAATTAAGGCCTAGAAATCTATGGATGATACTACTGTTTGGCGCAGCCTCGGGATTGGTGGTAAGCCCTTGTGCTGCTCCTATCCTGGGAACGCTTTTATTATATGTTGCTTCTCAGAAGAATATTGTGCATGCGGTAAGCCTTTTGTTTGTTTTTTCCTACGGGGTAGGGGCTTCTTTGATTCTGGTGGGGACCTTTAGCGGCCTGCTCGGCCGAATGCCTAAGTCCGGAGTGTGGATGGTCAGGGTAAAACAATTGTGCGGTTTGATTTTATTGATAGCGGGTGAGTATTTCTTAATTAAAGCCGGGAGGTTAATGTAATGATTGCTCGATCGTTCTTGCGTATGTGCGTTTTACTGTTTTTGGTGTTTATCATCAGCCCTTTGTCTTTTGGCGCGGGCCAGATGTCGTTTACGGATTTCCGTAATGCTCAAAGCATCGGCAAAGCAGCGGAAGACTTTACGCTTAAAGATTTAAGCGGCGCGGATGTCGGCATGACCAAATATCGGGAAGGGAAAAAAGCAGTTATCTTTTTCTGGGCAACATGGTGTCCGCATTGCCGGGTTGCTTTACAAAAGCTCAATCAAGACCGTGCTGTTTTTGAACAAAAAGGAATCAAGCTTATTTTAGTCGATATCGGAGAAGACCGGGGTGATGTCCAAAACTATGTCAGCAAGAACCGAATTGGTATCAATGTGTTTTTAGACCAGGATTCGACGGTGGCGGAATCCTATAACGTCATCGGTATCCCGATGTTCTTTTTTCTCAATTCCCAGGGAATCATTCAGGCCGCTGACAACACCATGCCGGATAACTACGAAGAGATTCTGAATCGTAATAACTAAAATATATGGGGAGAGATCCTTTTTTCGCCGTTCGGATAATAACCCTAATAGAGCTTTTGTTTTCGAAGCTTGGAAATATTATCTTGCAGGTTGGCCTTAATCCTCAGGTCCCGTAAATAGTCGCCAAAGACTTGATTTTTTCTTTCCTCGGCGAAATTCTTAGCGAATTCCTCTTTTTCTTTACCGAATTTTTCCTCATCAATGGGTGTCCGGGAATCCAGATGGATAATGCAGTAGCCTTTGGCGATTTCGATCACATTGCTGATTTTGTTTTGCTCGGTCAAAGAAAACGCGGTATCCTGAAATTCTGGAGAGACACCGATGCCGGGCACGTACTGCCCGCGACTAAAGGGCGGTGTTTGCTGGACTTTAAGCCCCAGGGTAGCTAGGGTATCAGAAAAACTTGTCTTGGGATTTCCGGTGATTTGTTCGCGGATCTGCCTTAGATATTCTTCCGCCTTGGATTTTGAGATCCCCCTGGCTTTTTCTGTCGCCAGGGTTTCTTTGATTTGAGCGGTTGCTTCTTTAATGTCAGGGACATAGGCATCACGCTTTTGTTTTAATTTTAAAATGTAATATCCTTGGGGTGTCTCGATGGGAGCGCTGATCTGATTTTCGGAAAGCTCAAACGCAGCCAGCAGGGCTTCGTAGGGCAAATTGATTTTAAGGTCCGGCTGTTCCTTATTAAAGAATCCGCTTTCGCTCGCGGTTAATCCGTATTTTTGGCCCACCTTCTCTAGGTCAGGATTTGTCTTAAGATTTTCCATTATATTTTGAATTTTCTGCGAAGGGCTTAAGGGTTGATCTTGTTTTGGGTCCGCCTCGAGCGCCACGTGTAGGTACAGGATGTTAATCGACGGGGGAACGCGCAGCTGGTCTTTATTCTGGGCGTAGTATTGTTCGATTTCTTTCTCGTCAATGGAGACATCCTTCTTGTAATCGTCGGCCGAAACTAAAACGAAACTCACCTGGGCTTTCTCATTTTTCTTCTGGTATTCCTTGCGGATATCCTCGTCGGTTACGGTGATCGCTGACGTGACTTTCTCTCTGAGCTTGCTGAAGGTGAGTAAATCGCGGATGCTCTCTTCAAAATCCCTCGGCCCGCATTTAAAATAGTAGCGCACGATTTCGTCGTAATTACGGGAATCGAAGGCACCCTGGTTTTTAAACAGATCCAAATCCCCGATAGCCCTGACGACTTCTTCATCGGAGACTTTTATTTTCTGTTTCTTGGCTTCTTTCAGAAGGATAATTCTGTCCCAGGCCTGAGAATCCAGATTTAAAAATTGCTTCAGCCGGTCAAAATTCTGTCCATATGTCAGCATGGCCTGAGTGCGGGCGTGCATCAGGCTTTGTTCGAACTCGTCAAAGGAGACCGTCCGGTTAAATATCTTTCCCGCCGAGGTGACGTTGTGCGTCTTTTGGACGTAATTGGCCGTTCCGAAAAACCCGAACGATATGATGATGACGATAGCCACCACCCACAATATTTTCTTGGCAACACCTTTTTTGCGCAATGTCTTAAGCATTTTTTTCTCCTGGATGTTATGAAACGGGCAAAATTTTCAAAAAAAGAATGAACTGATTATATCCTCGAATTTACGCTTTGACAAGGAATTTCACCCGTGTTAGACTGAAAACCGGATAAAAAATGTCGTTTGATTTCTTGGGCCGGTACGCATTTCGATTAGCAACTTCTGTAAAATCAAATTTCTACCCGTCGGTAAAACAACCGTAAAAACAGTATGTCCGGAATGAAGAAAATCCTTGTCGTCAATTTAGCCGGCCTGGGGGATATCGTTGTCTCTTCGCCGGCGGTCAGAGCGCTTAAAGCGAGACTTAAAGATGGCGAGCTGTATCTGTTGACGTTTAAGGATAATATCGAACTTGTGGAGATGTGTCCCTATTTTAGGGAAGTGTTTATCTTTGACAAAAATCTTAGCTTATGGAATTTTAAGGAAATTCTTAAGATTCGGCGTTTAGGTTTCGATTGGGCGGTTAATCTTTATCCCATTTATTCATTCATGGGTTCTTTAAAGATGGTTTTTCTTTTTTATTTGATGGCCCCTAAAAAATCAGCCGGACGAGATACCGGCCGAAAAGGATTTTTTTATCACCTTCGCTTGCCGGAATCATCCCGTTTCCCGAACCATAATCTTGAAACGATGCTTGGTTTGGTTGGGCTTCTGGGGGCTGAGGTTAGCTCTAAGCAGCCGGAACTTTGGCTACGGCCGGATGAAGATGCGGTGCAAAAGTTTTTGCGCCGTAACGGATTCAGTCAGAATGACCGTATTGTTTGCATTCACCCGGGTGCGGGAAATAAGTTGAGGCGATGGCCGGCGGAAAATTTTTCCCGGTTTGCCGACAATCTTATTCGAAAGCACGGTTTTAAAATCGTTATAACCGGGAATGAAAAAGAAAAAGGCCTGGCGGAATATGTCGTTTCGTTGATGGAAGAAAAAAATAGCGTTGGGATTGCCGCAGGCGTATTTTCCCTGGATGCCTTAGCCGCCTGTCTTAAGAAATCCGTGCTTTTTATCACCAACGAGACCGGCCCCATGCATATCGCTAGTACCCTGGGTGTTTCCACGGTCATTATTTGCGGTAATACACCGACGGCATTTCTGCCGTACCGCAAAGAAAAAACAATTATCCTAAGAAAGCCGTTCGCCGGTTGCTCCGGAGGCGGATTTAGCCGCAGGGATTTCGATTGCCTGAAATCTCTATCTTGCGAGGATGTTTTATCCGCGGCCGAATCGCTGCTGAATACTGCTTGAATTTGTTCCTATGAATAAAACCGAACGTGAACCTGTTAAAATATTGCATTTGCACACCCGTGCTATTGTCGGAGGCTCAAGTACGAATGTTGTGCTGACTTTAAAGGGGCTTCCCAAAGAGAGGTTTTCTGCTGAACTGGCCTGCGGCAGCAGGGAAGCCCAGGATGCTTTTATCGATAGTCTTAAAGAGGGCGATATTAAGTTTCATTTTATCCCGCATTTGATCAACCGGATCAATCCCGTTTATGACTGCCTGGCACTTTTTGAAATGATCTGTTTAATCAAAAACCGACAGTATGCGATTGTTCACACGCATAATTCCAAGGCAGGGATTTTGGGCCGCCTGGCGGCTAAGCTGTGCAAGGTCCCGGTTATCATTCACACGATTCATAGCTGTGAATTTAATTATTCCGGAGTGGGGCCTTTGGCCAAGAGGTTTTTTATTTTTCTGGAAAGATGGGCGGCGCATTGGACGGATTATTTTATTGCCATCAGCCCGCACATTAAAAGTGAATTTATTCGATACCGGATTGCCCCGAGTGACAAGATCAGCGTTATTTTAAGCGGCATTGAAATAGAGAAATTTCGTATCTCTGTTGACAGAGATGAGAAAAGAAAAGAATTGGGAATCGGCCCGGACCGCTTCATCGTTGGTGCGGTGGCGCGGATGGAAGAGGGCAAGGGTTATGAATATTTACTTCAGGCGGCGGCGCAAATTTTACGGGAAAGAAAGGACATTGTATTTCTTTTAATCGGAGACGGCCCGCTGAAAAGAAAATTGGAACAAAAGGTAAAAAATGATAATATACAAAGTAACGTCCTATTCGCGGGGCTGCGTTTGGATGTCCCGGAGTTGTTAAAAATCATGGATGTTTTCTGCCTGCCTTCGCTTTACGAGGGAATGGGAAGGGTTATTTTGGAGGCCCAGGCGGCAGGCAAGGCAGTGGTGGCGATGGAGGCCGGAGGGATTGCCGACATTGTCAATAAGAATAAAACGGCGATTTTGCTGATGCCTAAAGATGTTTCTGCTCTGGAGGGAGTTATTTTGCGGTTGGTCCAAGACCATGCCCTAAGAGGGCAAATGGGGCAGGAAGCGGTAAAATTTGTTGACGGGCGTTTTAGCAGCGCGACCATGGTTAGCGAAATCAGGGATCTGTACGAGACATTTTTAAGCAAACAGTAGTTTTATTGCAAAGGAAAGAGCGGAATGGTTAATGCCTTGGGGATCGACGTCGAAGAATGGTATCATATCTGCGGCCTGAATCTACCGTCGGATTTAAGCGACAAATACGAAAGCCGTATTGAGGACAACATCAAAAGGATGCTGGATGTTTTGCATACGCTCGATACTAAGGCAACGTTTTTTGTCTTAGGGGTTATTGCCGAGAGGTATCCGGATGCCATCCATAAAATCCACGATGCCGGCCACGAAATTGCAAGCCACGGCTACAAGCATTTGGAGATTCACAAGCAGACGCCGGATATGTTCAGGGCGGATTTAAAGAAATCGATGGAAATCTTAAAAAGTATTACCGGAAAGCCTGTCCTGGGTTATCGGGCGCCCGATTTTTCGATCGTCAATAGAACCCTCTGGGCGGTTGATATCCTTATTCAGGAGGGGATTAAATATGACTGCAGCATATTTCCGGTGCGGCATCCGCGTTACGGGATTCCCGCAGCCCCGCGTGTCCCCTATCGGCTGCATAATGAATTAATCGAATTCCCGGTCTCGACCATCCGTTTTCTGGGGGAGAACTTTCCTGTCGCCGGAGGGGCGTATTTCCGGTTTTTGCCGTACCAATGGATTAAAGCGGCTATTGAGCAGTTGAACCAACAGGGGATTATCGTTAATTCCTATATCCATGTCTGGGAGCTTGATCCCAAGCAGCCGAAGTTAAAAATTCCCTTTAAAAGATCCTTTGCCCACTACACCGGCCTCGAGAAAATGCAGGAGAAATTTGAAGGCCTCCTCGCAGATTTTCAATATGCCCCCCTAGAAAAAATTATCCAAGATGGACGATTCTAAAAAGGTTCAATCTTTCTTTGTCCAAAGGGCGCGCGCATTTGATTCCTATTACTCTGAAACCGAAAAAAATTTTTTAAGAAAAATTTTGGACGCGCTGTTGCGGGCGTCCATGAAACGGCGCCTTGAATTGACGATTCAAGAATGCCGGGATATGTCCGGTGCCGGGATTTTGGATGTCGGTTGCGGTTCGGGCCGCTACGCCGTGGCGTTGGCTCGATTGGGCGCGCGTCAGGTGACGGGGGTTGATTTTTCCCAACCGATGATTGAGCTGGCGCGTTCGCTGGCGAAGGAAAACGGAGTCGAAAATAAATGCCGCTTTATCATCGATGATTTTAAAACAAGAACGTTTGACGGAAAATTTGATATTTGTTTGGCCTTGGGGTTTTTTGACTATACCCGTGAGCCGCAGGAATATTTAAAGAAAATGTGCTTGTTAACCACGGGAAAAATCATCGCTACCTTTCCCGCCCGATGGCGCCTGCGTAATATTATCCGCATTATCCGTCTTAAGGTTTTAGGCTGCCCGGTTTATTTCTATACGCCCGGGGAAATCAAGGAAATCCTCAAAGCCGCCGCTATTTCCCGCTACTCTCTTCAAAATATCGGAAGGGACTACTTTTTGATCGCCTACCCGTAAGCGGGGGCGATAATTTCCTTTACAATTAAAATAGCCAAAGGTATAATAGCAACGTTTTGTTAGGTATCTTTTGGGTAAGTGCCTAACAAATTGATATACGTAAAGTTACAGCGAAAGGCCTTCTTTAAGAAAGGCTTTCAAATCTGAGATCAACAACATCAAACTGACAAAGATATGAAAAAACTCAAACTAGGTTTGCCGAAGGGAAGTCTGCAGGAAGCGACCATCAAAGTTCTTGATCATGCGGGATTTAAGGTGCGCGTTTCGGACCGCTCCTATTTTCCTTATATTGATGATGTCGAAATTGATCCCGTTTTGTTAAGGGCCCAGGAGATGTCCCGTTATGTCGAAGACGGCGCCCTGGATTGCGGGATTACCGGCGCGGACTGGATAAAGGAGAATGGTTCTCATGTCGTGCGTCTGGCGGACTTGATGTATGCCAAGCAAAGCGCGGCCAAAGTACGCTGGGTTTTGGCGGTGCCGGAAGGTTCGGGCATTAAATCCGTTAAGGACCTTAAGGGCAAGCGCCTGGCCACCGAATTGGTGAATGTTACCAAAAATTATTTAAAGCAAAACAAGGTTTTGGCGGATGTGGAATTCAGCTGGGGCGCGACCGAGGCCAAGGTGGCTGCGGGCTTGGTGGATGCCGTCGTGGAATTAACCGAAACCGGCAGCAGCCTGCGTGCTAACAAGCTGCGCATTGTCTCGACCGTCTGCGAGTCAACCACACAATTTATTGCCAATAAAAGTTCCGTCAAAGACCCCTGGAAGAAGCGTAAAATGGATCAGCTGGTTTTGCTTATCAAGGGGGCGATCGAGGCCGAGGGTATGGTGGGATTGAAGATGAACGTCGAGCAAAAGAACCTAAAAAAAGTTTTAAGCCTTTTAACCTCGCTTAAAAATCCGACGATTTCACCGTTAAGCCAAAAAGGATGGCTGGCTATTGAAACAGTCATTCCTGAAAGTGTTGTCCGGGCATTGATTCCCAAGCTTAAAGGGGTCGGGGCCCAGGGGATCATTGAATATTCACTTAATAAATTAATCTATTAACGTCACGGGGGAGGCGACATGCCTTGCGGAAGAAAAAGAAAACGTCGTAAGATCAGAACGCACAAAAGAAAAAAGCTTCGTAAGTCTCTTCGTCATTTGAAGAAGAGAGATCATAACTAAAGCTGAGTTTTGCGCAGTCCCGCACCCAGATAGCTGGGTGCGGGGCTGCGCAAAATCCTCCCGAGGGGCTGCTGCACCTAACGATGTCTCTTGGCCGGTATCCGTTAGCGTCCTGGGCCAAAAGCGGGGCTGACCTTGCCGATGATCGGTGGTGGAAGGCAAAATTTGCCTTCTATTTTTATGTCTCTGGATTTTCAACACCGTATGTCCGGTACAAATTCTGGATTAAAATAATGATTTATGGTTCATTTAATGACACATTTAAGATTTAAAAAGAATATTCTAAGCCTGGGGCTGGGGGTTTGCTTATTTTCGTGCTTCTTTGTATCCGAAGCGCGGGCCGCTGAGACTGTGGCAGATCATGCGTCATTTGCCCGGGGTCTTGCCCACTATGTGATCGGGCTTATGCATGACTGGGAAGGGGCGACCGAATGGGCTGTCGAAGAATATGCCAAGGCCTCGGAGTTTGACCGGGCCAGTTACGCCGTCCGCCTAAGGCTCGGCTCTGATTATGCACGCCTGAATAAATTTCCCGAAGCGATCCGCGAATTAAAGATTGCCGCCGAGCTGGATCCCAAGAATGTCGAACCGCATTATCTCTTGGCCCTGATTTATTCGGCGCAGGAAGATACCTTTAAGGCCACCGAAGAGTATGAAGTGGTTTTAAAACAATTGGCCTCTGATGACCCGCAGAATGTTGATATCCACGGCTATCTAGGTCAGCTTTATTATTCCCAAAAAAAATTCGATAAGGCTATTGAGGAATTTCAAAAGGTTTTCTTGCTTGACCCTAAGAATGCGGATGTCCTTTATGCCTTAGGCGCCCTTTATTCGGAAAATAAAGACAGGGACAGGGCTATCGAGTATTTCAAGAAATCTATCGAGATTGACCCCGAGCACGACGGGAGCTTAAATTCCTTAGGGTATCTGTATGCCGAAGACGGCATCAATTTGGATGAGGCCATGGAGCTTATCAACCGCGCGCTTAAAATCGACCCTGACAACGGCGCCTACCTGGACAGCCTAGGCTGGGTTTATTACCAAAAAGGAATGTTGAAAGAGGCTCTTCGAGAACTCTTAAGAGCCGGTGAGCTTTTTAAAGACCCGGTTATTTACGATCACTTAGGCGATGTCTATTACAAACTTAACGAAAATGAAAACGCCGAGAAATACTGGAAACAATCCCTGGATTTGAAACCCGACCAAGAGGGGGTTGTTAAGAAAATCGAAGGCCTCAAAAAAGAAACCAAGGCAGCGAAGTAACCTCTTAATTTTCTACTTTCATGAATAGCATTCGCCTCAAGTCTCCCGCCAAGCTTAACCTCTATTTAAAGGTTATTAATAAAAGAAAAGACGGTTATCATAACCTGGTGACGGTTTTTGAACGGATAAATCTTTGCGATGATATCAAAATGACCGCCAATACGACCGGGGCTATCCGTATCCGCTCAAATAATTCCGAATTACCTACGGGACCCAAGAATCTTATTTACCGGGTGGCTAAGCTCTTGCAGAAAGAATTCTCGGTCTTCTTAGGGGTGGATGTGGCAATAACCAAGCGTATTCCTATCGCGGCAGGATTAGGCGGCGGTTCCAGCAATGCCGCGACCGCCCTTTTGGGGCTGAATAAAATATGGAATCTTCATTTAAACATCCGGCAGCTGGCGGCCTTAGGAGAGAGAATCGGCAGCGATGTGCCGTTTTTTCTTTATGATTACAATTGGGCGCTGGGAGTTGAGCGCGGTAACAAGATACAAAAGCTTCCTAGTCAAAGAAAATTGTGGCATATCCTGGTTGTCCCACGCATAAAAGTCTATTCCGGGGAAGTATTTGGGGCGCTTAAGCTTCCCGCGGGGCCATTTTTAGCCCCGGCAACCTCCCCCAAAAGCCCTCTAAAAGGCATCTCCGGGGCCCCGACGAATATATTGACAAAGGCCAGGGATGATGTTAATATTCTTACTCGCGCTTTAAGGAAAGATGACTTACTTCGAATCGGTAGTCTTCTCTCGAATGACCTGGAGACAACTATTGTGCGGCTCCACCCAAACCTGTCTAAGATCAAGAATAAACTGAAGATTTTAAAGGCGGTGGGCGTTGTTTTTTCAGGCAGCGGCCCTGCTGTGTTTGGCCTGGCGGAATCATCAAGGCAAGCCCATGCGCTTAAGGCAATCCTGAGCAAAAAGTACGCTCAAGTTTTTGCCGTTTGTACTCTTTAAAAGGAGGGACAGCGATGGAGATAACCGAGATTAGGGTGTTTTTAAAGGAGGGCCAGGACAAGAAACTTAAAGGCTATGCGACGGTAACATTCGACAATGTCTTTGTCGTCAGAAATATAAAGGTTATTCAAGGCTCGACGGGGCTCTTCATTGCGATGCCCTCGAGGAAGTTGAAATCCGCATGTCCCAAATGCAGTTTTAAAAACGAGGCAGGCAGCAAATTTTGTAATAAATGCGGGGGTAGTTTGCCGGTGCAGGAAAAGCCGGTTACCCCGATAGAGATGGTTACCAGTGAATCGGAGCACCGGGATATCGCCCATCCGGTGACCCAGCAGTTTAGGGAATATTTACAGAAAAAAATCCTGGATGCCTACCAGAAAGAAGTGGCCAATCCTTCGAAGGCGGGGCCGGCAGCGCATCTTTCCAAAGGCAGTCATCCGGACGAATAAGCCCGGTAAATCCCTTTTCTTTATTGCCCGGTGGTGTAATGGTAACACACGAGAATTTGGATCTCGTTTTCCAGGTTCGAGTCCTGGCTGGGCAGCGTTTTTCGCCTGCGGCGAAAAACGCAAGGCAATTGAAAATCAATCAATAAGGCAACAAGGCTGGCGAAATCTTCAATTGTGGCCTATTTTTCCGTTACCCTGTTGCGTTGTTTTAAATACGGGTCTTGTTTACAGCCTAACACTTTGACATTTTATGGCTAATTTTAAGGCTATTATTCTTGCCGCCGGTAAAGGCGTGCGGATGAATTCTGATCTTCCGAAAGTCTTGCACGCTGTTTGCGGCAAGCCGATGATTGATTACGTCATCGACGCGGTTCGGTCGTTGGGTTCTTTCAAAATCTATGTTGTCCTGGGCCACCAAAGCGAAGCGGTCAAGCAGCACCTCGGCAAAGATATTGAAGCGGTGATTCAAAAAAAGCTTTTGGGGACCGCCGATGCGATACGAAGCGCGCAGCATCATTTTAAGGGTTTTAGGGGCGATGTCTTGGTCGTCTGCGGCGATACGCCGCTTTTAAAGGCAGAGACACTCAAAGCCCTGGTTAAGGCCCACAGGGCGTCAAAAGCCGCCTGTACGTTTTTGACGGCTGAGGCCGATAATCCCTTTGGTTACGGACGGGTTATTCGTGATGGCGAAGGCGATGTGACCGCGATATGCGAAGAAAAAGATTTGACCGAAGATCAAAAAGATATTCGCGAGATTAATGTCGGGACGTATTGTTTTAAATCCGAAGATTTGTTTGGGGTAGTCAAGGCGATTAAGCTTAACAAGAAGAAAAACGAGTTTTACCTAACGGATATTATCGATATGCTGGCGAAGGAAGGAAAGAAAATCAGGACACTCAAGGCGCAGGGTTTAGCCGAAGGGCTGGGCATCAATACCCGTGAAGATTTAAGTCGGGCCGGCGCTGTTTTGCGCAAAAGAATTTTAAAGAAATTTATGAATGAAGGTGTTACAATCATCGATCCGGAAACAACCTACATCGATTGCAATGTTAAAATCGGCCGGGACACGGTGATTTTTCCGTGCACCATGATCGAAGGCGATGTTGTAATCGGAAAAAAATGTCTGATCGGGCCGTTTTGCCATCTGCGCCCGGGTGCGCGTATCGGCAATACAGTCGAGGTTAGGAACTTTACCGAAGTTTCACGGGCTACAATCGGCGACAATTGTTTTATGAAGCATTTTAGTTTTGTGGGTGACGCTGTTATCGGAAAAAGGGTCAATATCGGCGCGGGGGTCGTAACCGCCAATTTTGACGGAAAGCAAAAAAACTTTACCCAAATTGCGGATGATGCGTTTATCGGTTCGGATTCGATATTAGTGGCTCCTTTAAAAATCGGGAAAAAAGCGATTACGGCTGCCGGGTGTGTGGTGACTAAGAATTCAAAAGTCCCCGCCGGGAGTATCGTTATGGGTGTGCCGGCAAAGATAAACTCAAGGAGAAAATTGCGATGAATGGTCTCATTGTCCTAAGCGGTAACGCCAATCCTAAATTAGCCGAAGAGATTTGCAAGAATTTGGATGTGACCCGGGCCGAAGTTCTGGTCGGTCGTTTCAGCGAAGGGGAAATACGAATACAGATCAAAGAAAATATCCGCGGTAAAGATGTCTTTATTGTCCAGCCTACCTGCCCGCCGGTTAACGATAATTTGATGGAGCTTTTGATTTTGATCGATGCGGCTCGCCGCGCCTCGGCGCAGAGGATTACTGCCGTGCTGCCCTATTACGGCTATGCCCGTCAGGACAGGAAGGACCAACCGCGTGTTCCGATCACGGCAAAACTGGTGGCCAATTTGATCGTGGCCGCCGGCGCAGACCGGGTTTTGACCATGGATTTGCATGCCAGCCAGATTCAGGGGTTTTTCGATATCCCCGTCGATCACTTGTACGGAATCAATGTTCTTTGCGATTATTTTGCTTCCAAGAAGATCAAAAACTTGGTCATTGTCTCTCCGGATGTCGGCGGGATCAAAATGGCGCGCGCTTATGCTAAGAATTTGTCGGCAGGTCTTGCTATTGTCGATAAACGCCGTGAGAGTCCGGAAAAGACAGAGGTCATGCATATCTTAGGAAAAGTTAAGGGAATGACTGCGGTCTTGGTTGATGACCTGGTTGCAACCGGCGGGTCGGTCATTGAGGCTGTCCAGGCCCTTAAGAAAAAAGGCGTCAGCGACGTTTATGCGGCTGTTAGCCACGGTGTTCTTTCCGGCAGTGCTCTTTCGAAAATTCGTGATTGCAAGGCGCTCAAGGAATTTGTGGTGACGGACAGCATCCCCTTAAAAGACCCAGCGAAACATCCGAAAATAAAAGTCTTAAGTGTCGCTCCCCTTTTGGCGGAGGCGATTAAAAGGATCCACGGCGAAGAATCCATCAGCTGTTTATTCGACGGAGTAAGGCGGTAATACAAGTTAAAATACTAAAACGACTAACGAGAAGGCAGGTTTGTATCCATGGAAGAAATCAAGTTAGATGTTCAGGTCAGAGAAAAAGTCGGTTCACGTAAAATCAAAAGCGTGCGCCGAGAAAATCTTATTCCTGCGGTTATTTACGGAGGCAAGGATAAGTCCACACCGATTCAAGTCGGCAGAAAAGAATTTGAGAAAATCGAACGAGCTCACCGCGGCGCCAATATCATCTTTCGTATTAACGTTATCAAAGACGAGAAAACGGTTAAGGATTATCCGGCGATCGTTAAGGAAATCCAGCATGACCCGGTGTCGGACAAAATCAAGCACATCGATTTTCATCATATTTCATTAACGGAAGAGATTGAGGTTAAGGTGCCTATCGCGGCCAAGGGCGATCCGGTTGGGGTCAAGCAGGACGGCGGTTCCCTGGATCACCTTTTGTGGGAGATCGAGGTGTCCTGTTTGCCGACGAAGATTCCGCAAAAAATTGAAATTGACGTTTCTAATCTGAAAATCCATGATTCAATCTACGTGAAGGATCTTCCTCTCCCCGAGGGCGTTAAGACCAAGCACGATTTGAATGCGATTGTATTTACGGTTGTTCCGCCCATGAAAGAAATAACTCCCGAAGCAGCAGCCGAAGCGGCAGCAGCTCCGACGGAACCCGAAGTTATCCGGGAGAAGAAAGAGGAAGCGGCCAAACCTGGTGAAGCCGGCGAAAAACCGGAAGCAAAAAAGCCAGAAGCCAAGAAGGCGGAACCTAAGGAAAAAGAGGGTAAATAGCCTTGTCCGAATTTCGGCTTATTGTCGGTTTGGGAAATCCCGGCAAGGATTACCAGCATACGCGGCACAATCTGGGGTTTTTGGTTGCCGAACATCTGGCGAAACGATACAAGCTTAAATGGACGAGAAGCCTGACGGTTCGGGGCCTTGTGGCTCACGGTGTGATTGAGCAAAATAAGATTTATCTGCTTTTGCCGTCGACCTATATGAATCATTCGGGGATAGCCGTGCGGCAAATGGCGGGGAGAAAGAAAATCGCCCTCGAAAATATTCTGGTGATATGCGATGATCTCAATCTCGAGTTTGGCCAGATGCGTTTAAAACCAAAGGGCAGTGACGGCGGTCATCACGGATTGCATTCGATTGTTGAGCATATCAAAAGTAATGAGTTTACCCGCTTAAGATTGGGGATAGGGCAGCCGGCCGATAGAGAAGAGGTCGTCAATTTTGTGCTTTCTCCTTTTAGCCAGGCTGAAAAAAAGAATTTAGTAGATTTTGTCGCAAGGGCCGCGGATTGCGTTGTGGCCTGGATCCTTACGGGAACAGAAAAAACAATGGGCCAATTCAACAAAAGGAAGGTCAATGAATAACAAGTATGAATTAGTGACAATTGTTAACGCGCATTTGGCAGCGGATGCAAAAGAGTCGATTTACAAACATGTCAATGACGCGGTAGTAAAAGGCGGTGGTAAAGTCGTCAACAGCCACGTGTGGCTGGAAAAACACAAACTCGCTTTCAATATCAAGAAAAGCGGGGAAGCTACCTATCACTTGACAAAATTCGAAGGTGAAGGAGCGGTCGTTGATAAGATCAACCAGTTGCTGCGTTTAAACGAAGAAATCTTACGTTTTGCTATTATCCGGGAAGAAGAATAAATCCCGACGCGAACAAACGCGTCAATGACAAGGGGGAAAGAGTTATGGCCAGTTTAAACAAGGTTTTATTAATCGGAAATCTAACCCGTGATCCCGAATTGCGTTATACGCCCAGCGGGATGGCGGTGACCAATTTAGGGCTTGCGGTCAACCGTAAATTTAAAAATAAAAACGGGGAATTAAAAGAAGAGACATGTTTCATTACGGTCGTATCCTGGGGCAAGCAGGCGGAGGTTTGCAATCAATATCTTCAAAAAGGGCGCCCGGTCTGCGTTGAGGGAAGGCTTCAATCCCGTTCGTGGGAAACTAAGGAAGGCCAGAAGAGGAATACTATAGAAGTCCAGGCTGAGCGGATTCAATTTCTGGGAACGGGCAAGGGCGTTGATGTAGCGGCTGCCAATGGTCCGGCTGACGATGTCCCAGGCACAGATTTACCAGGTCAAGAAACTAAACTAGAAACAGCTTCTTGGGATGAGGAGGAGAACGTTGTTTAAGAAAAAGAAACCATTTGATAAGAAGACACCGGCGATCAGAGACGGAAGAGCAGGAAAAGACGGAAGAACTAAGAAGGACAGAAAGCCGCGGACGTCAAGGATCCGCGTGCCTGCCATTAAATATCGCATGGCCGCTGGCACCAAAATCGACTACAAGGATTTTAATCTGTTGCAGAGATATATCACGGACAGAGGCAAGATCCTTTCTCGGCGTATCACGGGACTCACAGCCAAGCAGCAGCGGGCGCTGACCCGTTCTGTCAAAAAGGCGAGGTTTTTAGGGCTCTTAAGTATTTCGCCCGCTGCCAGGCGCCAAGCTCGCGAAGCCGCTACTTCTGTCTAAGGGTGAGCGCTTAAAAATTTAAGCCTCATTAAACTTTTTTAGTAAAGAGGAACTACGCCATGACCATCGAAGTTATTTTGCTTAAAGATGTCCAGGACATAGGAAAGACCGGAGAATTGGTTAAAGTCAAAGACGGATTTGCGCGTAATTTTCTTATCCCCAAGCAAATGGCCTGCCAGGCTACGAGCGCTAATTTGCAGAGGATTGCCCAGGAGAAGACAAAAAAAGCGGCCCTGGAAGAGAAAAACAAAAAGCAAGCCGAAGAACTCGCCGCAAAATTGGCCAAGGTAGCCTGTTCGGTAGCAGTGGAGGTTAACGATCTTGAAAAACTCTACGGCTCTGTCAGTGATCTTGATATCGTCCGGGCGCTTGAGCTGGAAGGTTATTCGATTGACAAAAAATCTATTATCTTAGAAAAACCCATAGAAGAATTGGGGATCTATGAGGTCGGTATTAAACTTCATCCCGAGGTAACCGCCAAGCTAAGGCTCTGGGTTACCAAAAAGTAGATTTTTGTATCTCAAACGTTTGTTCATTTTGAAAAGAAATATTATCTTTACGCATGCCTAGTCAAAATGTTGATAGTATAAAAATCCCGCCCCATAATGCCGAAGCCGAGAAATCGGTTTTAGGTTCCATGCTTATTGATGAAGAGGCTGTTGGCCTGGCCTTGGAAGTCATCGATGAGTCTGCTTTTTACGAAGATGCCCACCGGCGTATTTTTGCTGCTGTCATCAATCTTTTTAACAGCCATAAAAATGTCGATTTGATCACTCTCGCCGAACAGCTTAAAAGCGAAGGGGCCCTGGATGCGGTTGGGGGAATCAGTTATTTGACGCAGCTTGTGGAATTTGTCCCCAGCGCTGCCAATGTCGAGCATTACGCGCAGATTGTTAAAGAGAAAAGTATACAACGCAAACTTATCAAGAATGCGACACATATTATCGGCGAAAGCTATGAGCCCGGGGTTAATGTCGACGAGTTGGTAGATAAGGCCGAGGGGCTGATTTTTGAAATTGCCTTTTCCCGGCAGCGGCAAAAATCCATTCATATAAAAGAACTTATCAAAGACAGCATTGAGACGATCGATCAGCTGTACCAGCGCAAGGAATCGGTAACCGGAGTTGCTACGGGTTATGAGGAATTTGACAAGAAGACCTCAGGGCTACAAAAGTCGGACCTGATTATCGTTGCCGGCCGGCCCTCCATGGGTAAAAGTTCTCTGGCGCTGTGTATGGCCGAACATGCGGCCGTTGAAAAGAAGGTCGGTGTTGCCTTCTTTAGCCTGGAGATGTCCAAAGAACAGCTAGTTCAAAGAATGCTTTGTTGTCATGCGCGGGTTGACGCGCACAATGTCCGCACCGGATTCCTGTCTCCTTCCGACTGGCCGAAACTGACTGCCGCGGCCGGAAAATTATCTGCGGCTCCGATCTATATCGACGATACACCGGCGATATCCGAATTGGAATTGCGCGCCAAGGCCCGGAGGTTAAAATCCAATTATGATATCGGATTGATTGTTCTTGATTACCTGCAGCTGATGCGCAGTTCCCACCAGGTCGACAGCCGTCAGCAGGAGATATCCGAGATTTCCCGTTCGATTAAGGCCTTGGCCAGGGAATTGGATGTCCCGATTATTGCTATTAGCCAATTGTCGCGCGCGGTCGAAAGCCGCCAGGATCACCGGCCCCAACTTTCGGATTTGCGGGAGTCAGGCGCCATCGAGCAGGACGCCGACTTGGTAGTACTCTTAGTCAGGGAAGAATACTACAACCCGACGGAAGAAAACAGGGGTATCGCGGATGTTATTATCGCCAAGCAGCGTAACGGGCCCGTGGGGACTATGAAATTAACCTTCATCAAGGAATATATGCGCTTTGAAAATTTAGCGCGTGTGGATTGACAGGCTGTGGAGTTAACCGTATAATCATACAAATGAATAGAAACCGTTTAGCCATCTTTGTTTTATTTTTCTGGGCTCTAAGTCTTCTTCTTTGTTTAAGTTACGCATTTGCGCAAAGTGAAGAGCAGGCTGTCAATGACGAAGTAGCTACCCCGCCTATTTCCTCTCCCAGGCTTTCCGGAAGCATGTCTTCTTCCCCTGAAGATCAGGAAGCTGTGCCGTCTCAATTGCTGGCTCCCGTTGGCCAGACCGAGGCCCAGCCCGTCCTGGTGCAGCCGGAAGAAAACAAAATTGTTAAGTCCATAGAGATCCAGGGCAATAAAATCATAACCGTTCCTACTATTCTGGCCAAAATAAAGACGCGCGTGGGAGAGGCCTATCTGCAGAATGTCATCAGCGATGACCTCAAGCGCCTTTACAATACGGGTTATTTCTCGGATGTCAGCATTGACCATAAAGACTACGAGGGGGGTTTTAAGGTCATTTTTTACCTGGTGGAGAAGCCGATTATAGAGAAAGTGACCTTTACAAAAACCCGCTATTTTAATCCCGGCGCATTCTTAACCAAGATTCAGACCAAAGAAGGCAAGTTCCTTGATCAAAAAGCCCTCAAAGACGACATTGCTACTATCAAGGATATGTACGAAAAAAAGGGCCTGACCACTGTCTCTGTCGATGTCGAAACGGATATTGACAAGACCACTAATAAGGCAAAATTGCATTTTATTATAGAGGAAGGCTACCGGATTAAGATTACGAAGATTGCCATTGAGGGCAATAAAACCTATTCCTACAAAAAAATGATCAGGGTTATTAAAACCAGGGCAAGTTCTTTGTTTGATTCGGGGTATCTGAAGGAAGATGTTTTGGCGGAAGATATGGAGCGCATCAAATCTTTCTATGAGCGGGAAGGATTTATCGATGTGACCGCTGATTACCAGATCGATGAGGGTGTCAAGGGGAGGATTACGGTCCATATCCAGATTCAGGAGGGGAATCGTTACTATACCGGCAAGATTGTTGTAAACGGCAATAAAGTCGCAACCGAGAAAGAAATTCTGGATATCATGAAAGAAATCAAGCCCGGCAAGGTCTTTAGCCGCGAGCGTTTAAGTGTTGACCTTGCCAATATCCGTACCCTGTACTTTGACAAGGGTTATATCTTTGCCAATGCTAATGAGTCGACGCTGCTGAACCCCGAAACCGGGAAAGTCGACGTGACCCTTACCGTCGAAGAAGGTGATTTGGCGTATGTTAATAAAATCAAGATCCAGGGCAATGACCGTACCCGCGATATTGTTATTCGCCGGGAACTGCGTATTAATCCCGGTGACCGGTTTGACGGAGAGAAATTGCGCCGCAGTAAAGAGAGATTGCGTAATTTAGGGTATTTTGAAGATATCAATTATGATGTGGAAGACACGTCTGTGCCCAACAAAAAAGATCTGGTGGTTCAGCTTAAAGAAACCAAGACCGGAAGCCTCAGTTTTGGCGGCGGGTACAGCACCGTCGATCAGCTTATTGGTTTTGTGGAAATCGAACAGAAGAATTTCGATTTTGCCAACTGGCCTACGTTTACCGGTGGCGGCCAGGATCTTTCGGTTCGCGGAGAACTCGGGTCGGTGCGTAATAACATGCGCCTGAGCTTTACCGAGCCGTGGCTGTTTGATTATCCCGTCTCGGGCGGTTTTGATGCTTATCGCAGTAAACGGCTTCGCGAAAGCGACGTTGGTTATGGTTACGATGAACAAAGAACCGGCGGGGACATCCGTTTTGGCAAAGAACTCACAGAATATATCTCGGCGGGGGCCACCTATCGTTTGGAGCGCATTGAAATCAGCAATATCACTTCTGACGCCACGAACGATTTAATTAAAGAAGAAGGTACCAATGATGTCAGCAGCGTGAATCTTAGAATAGCCAGAGATACGCGTGATAATGCTTTCAATCCTACTAAGGGTTTGTTTTTGGCGGGAATAACGGATGTCGCCGGCGGATTCTTGGGAGGGGACAAAGATTTTGCCAGGCTCCAGGGTAAGGGAACCTACGATATACCGCTTCTCTTTAATTCAGTCCTCGAATTTCGCGTGCACGGAGGCATTATCAATTCTTACGGAGATTCCGACGGAGTTCCGATATTTGAAAGATTTTTTACCGGAGGCGCTTATTCTATCAGGGGTTACAATGAGCGCAAAGTCGGCCCCCTTGACCCGGTCACCAATGATCCTATCGGAGGCAACAGCCTTTTGGTCACCAATATTGAGTACACGGTTCCCTTGATCGATGTTATCAAACTCGCCGCTTTCTTTGATAGCGGCGGCGTCTGGTCAAAGGTAAGGGATTTTGGCCAAGGGGATTTTAAATCCGGTATGGGTCTGGGCCTAAGAGTCAAAACCCCTATCGGGCCGATTAACCTTGATTACGGCTACCCTCTTAATGACGAACCGGGAGAAGAGAGCCGATCGGGTAAGTTTTATTTTAGCGTCAGCCGCGGGTTCTAACCGCAAAAATATTCCCGGTAAAGAAACATAAGAAATCAATCCATTGCTTAAAATTATTTAAGCTAAATTAAAAAGGAGGTCTGCGGTGAATAAGGTTAAAATTTTTATCGTAATGGCGGCATTTGTTTTATTCGGTGCGTTGGCGGCTCATGCCCAGGAAGCGGCGGCCGGTAAGATTGGCTATGTTACTTTGGGGCGTGTCTTTGACGAGTATGCCAAAACCAAAGAATATGACGCTGTCCTGGAGAAGAAAACCAACGATTATCAGCAGGAGCTTAAGGCCAAGGTCGACAAGATTACTGAGGCCGAGGGAAAGCTGGCGCTTTTAAAGGATGCGGAAAAAGAAAAGATGCAGGCCCAGATTGAAAAAGATAAGGCTGATGTTATGGAATTCAGGCGCCTGAGAGAGACGGATTTAAGAAAAGAACGCGACGATAAGATCAAGGAGATCCTCCTTGAAATCGAAAAAGTTGTTAAAGAATTTGCCGAACAGCAAAAGTACGCACTGATCCTCAATGACAGAGTCCTTATTTTCGGCAGCACGGAGTTGGACCGCACTAACGAGATTATAAAAGCGCTCAACGATAAATACCCGGCAGCGGCGCCCAAGAAATAACTCTAAGAATTTGTATTTAAATACCGGCTCGAACCTCAACCCTGATTTTCCCGAAGGAAAATCAGGGTTGAGCCACGCCCGCTCGTAAAAGTGATTTCATCTTTAAAATACCCCTATGCGTAAAACTCTAACCGAGATAGCCAACATCGTCGACGGAGAAGTCCTCGGAGACGGCAATGTTGTTATTACCGGTCTTTGCGGTATCAAGGAGGCAAAGAACGGAGACCTCTCTTTTGTTGCTAACCCTAAATATTTTATTCTAATTGAAAAGACCCTGGCCTCGGCGCTTCTTGTGCCGCGGGATTTTACCGCGATTGCTAAGCCGGTTATCCGTGTGGATGATCCGTCGGTTGCCTTTGTCAAAATCGCAGCCCTTTTCTTAGAGGATAATTTGCTGGAGCATTTTAAGGGAATTCATCCCACTGCGATTATTGCTCCCGACGCTCAGATGGGGAAAAATGTCAGTGTCGGCCCTTTTGCGGTTATTGAAAGCAAGGCGCAAATAGGAAACAACACAATTATTTACAGCGGTTGTTATGTCGGGCGCAAGGCAACAATCGGCAAAGATTGTCTTATCTACCCGAATGTCTCTATGCGCGAGCGTATCCAAATCGGCGATCGGGTGATTGTCCATAGCGGTGCCGTTATTGGCTCGGATGGATTCGGGTTTGTTAATGTCAAAGGCGTGCACCAAAAAATTCCTCAAATCGGCACGGTGGTGATTGAGGATGACGTTGAAATCGGCGCCAATGTGACAATTGACCGGGCCCGTTTTGACAGGACGATAATCGGCCGCGGGACGAAGATTGATAACCTGGTTCACATTGCGCATAATGTAACAATCGGAGAGCATTGTATTATTGTGGCTCAGGCGGGGATATCAGGAAGCGTCGCTATTGAAAAAAATGCGGTTTTAGCCGGGCAGGCAGGGATTGCCGGGCACTTGACCATCGGTGAAGGGGCTATTGTCGCCGCTCAGGCCGGGGTGACCAAATCTGTGCCTGCATTCACCATGGTTTCGGGTTATCCGGCCAAGCCGCACGATACGGCCAAGAAAGTCAATGCCTGCGTCCAGCGTTTGCCGGAATATATTAAAACCATTAATGATTTAGAAAAAAAGCTAAAGAGCTTAGAAGATAAAATTGATAAATGCGCTCTAACCGCGGTATCCGGAAAATCTGTTAAAGCTGCCGCAAAAAAATCCGGCCTTAGAAAATATTCAAAGAAAAAATGAGCGATTCGCAAAAGACTATTCGTAAGGAAGTCATTCTCAAAGGGGTTGGCCTGCATACGGGCAGCAAGACAACTGTGCGCCTAAAACCCGCCGAACCTAACACGGGCATCCGCTTCGTGCGTGTCGATTTGCCCGGGTGCCCCGTTATTAAGGCTGAGCTTTCGAGCCTCTTGCCGGCCGGTGTTCCCCGTTGCACCTCCATTGGAACCGACGGAGCGGCTATTCATACCGTCGAGCATTTGACTTCGGTCTTATGCTGCCTGGGAGTCAATAATCTTATTGTGGAAATAGACGGCAACGAATTGCCCGGTTTAGACGGCAGCGCCAATGATTACTTAAAGGCGGTTAAGGATGCCGGTTTGGTTGATCAGAATGAACCGAGAAATTTATTTGAAATTCGCGAACCTGTTTGGGTCGAAAACGGTGACGCCTCGATTTTGATTGTTCCGGCGGCGGATTTAAAAATCTCCTACACGCTCCACTATGAGAAAACTGCTTTTAATTCACAATTTTTAAGCCTTAATGTTACGCCGGAAAATTTCGAGCGCGAAATTGCGCCGTCGCGCACCTTTTGCCTGGAACGCGAGGCAGAGGAATTGCGCAAACAAGGCCTGGGCAAAGGGGCCAATTACGACAATACCCTGGTGATTACCAAAGACGGCGGGGTTAAAAACAATACATTGCGTTTTGAAAACGAATTTGTGCGCCACAAAGTCCTTGATCTTTTGGGGGATTTATTTTTGCTGGGATTTCCGATTCATGGCCACATATTTGCCCAGAAAAGCGGGCATACCCTTAATATTGCGCTCTTAAAGAAGATTATCGAACAAAAGAAAAAGTACGACTCCTCGAAGGCCCTTCGGGAGCCGGCGGCCGTATCCGCGCCCGAGGTTAAAGGCGTTCCTTCTTCGGGTGGAGAGCTTGATATTCATCAGATTATGAATATCTTGCCGCACCGCTATCCGTTTTTATTTGTGGACAGGGTTGTCTCTTTTGAGCCGGGCAAGCGCGCTGTGGGCGTTAAAAACGTTACTATTAACGATAATTTCTTCCAGGGGCATTTTCCGGCGAGGCCTATTATGCCCGGGGTTTTGATGGTTGAGGCCATGGCCCAGGTGGGGGGCATCGCGGTTTTAACCGGCGAGCAGCACAAAGGGCAACTGGCTTTCTTTTTATCGACTGATAAGGTAAAATTTAGGAAAGTAGTTTCTCCCGGCGATCAGCTGGTGATCGAAGCCGAAGTGGTGCGGGACAAATCAAGGACGGCGCAGATACGCGCTTGGGCCAAAGTGGGAGAGGATGTTGTCTCTGAAGCCGAAATCATGATTTCTTTTGTGGACGAAAGTTATTTGAAAGATAAACCTGCATAGAATTTATTAAACGCAAAATACGAAAACCCAAAATGGCTATTCATAAAACCGCTATCATCAGCAAAAAAGCAGAGATTGCCTCCGGCGTTGACATTGGTCCTTATTCCGTTATCGGTGATCATGTCAAGATCTCCGAAGGCGTTAAGGTCGGAAGCTTCTGCGTCTTTGAGAGCAATACCACGATCGGAAAAAACTGTGAATTCTTTACCGGGGCGGTGATCGGGAGTATCCCGCAGGATAAAAAATTCGATAAAACCCAGAAAGTCTTCCTGAAAATCGGCAATGATAATATTTTCCGCGAATATGTGACGGTGAATCCCGGGACCGGAGAAAACGGTACGACGACGATCGGCAACAACAATTTACTGATGGCGTATACCCACGTAGCGCATGACTGTTGTATCGGCAATGACTGTACCGTGGCCAATAACGGTACCTTTGCCGGGCATGTGACCATTGAGGACATGGCGATTGTCGGAGGTTTGACGGCCGTGCATCAATTTGCCCGCGTGGGGCGCATGGCTATTGTGGGGGGCTGTTCGAGGGTGGTGCAGGATGTCCCTCCGTACTCGATGTGTGTCGGTTATCCGGCGAAGGTCTATTCGATCAATGCGGTGGGCTTAAAGCGCGCCAAGATGCCGTCGGAACGAATGAGATTATTACGTCAGGCATTTAAGATCCTTTTTAATGCAGGCCTTATCCGGTCCAATGCGGTCGCCAAAGTTCGGGAAGAGCTTGGAACCTCCCCTGAGTTGGAATATCTGTTATCCTTTGTCGAAAATTCCAAAAGGGGTATTTGCCACTCTGCATTTTCGGAAGAGCAAGAAACTGACAGTATCTAAACCTTCATCAGGTACTTTCCTGTCGAGTGATGAAAGAACAGAAAACGTTAGGATTAATTGCCGGCAACGGAAAGTTTCCCATCCTCTTTGCCCGTGAGGCCCGCAAAAAAGGTTTTAAAGTCATCGCTGTCGCCGTCAAAGGTGACACCTCTTTTCTGGTCAAGTCTTTTGTCGACAAGATATTCTGGCTGAATCCCGGTGAACTCAAAAGAATGTTCCTTGTTTTTAAGGAAAATAATGTCAGAGAAGTGATCATGGCGGGGCAGGTGAACCCGGATAATCTCTTTGACCCGAAAGTCGCCTTAGACGAGGAATTTAAAATCCTTTTTGCCGCGCTTAAGGACCGTAAGGCTGACACGATTTTTTCTGCCGTTGCCGACCGCCTGAAAAAAGAAGGGATGCAGCTTTTAAACTCAACATTTTTGCTTAATGATTATTTAGCGCCCAAAGGCACCTTCACCCGCCGAGGGCCCACGGAGGGTGAGCTTGCCGATATTGAATTCGGCCGCAATATCGCCAAGGCCATGGGGCTTTTGGATGTGGGCCAGACAGTTGTGGTCAAGGACCGGGCGATTCTTGCAATTGAGGCGATGGAAGGGACTGACCGTGCGATTCTACGCGGTGGCGCGATCGCCCGTTTTGGGGCGGTGGTGGTCAAAACCGCCAAACCCGCCCAGGATGAGCGTTTTGATATTCCCGTTATCGGTCCTACGACTATTAAGACGATGATGAAATGCAAGGCCGCCTGCCTCGCTATTGATGCCGGTAGGACCCTGATCATCGACCAGCAAGAGTGTCTCCGTCTGGCTGATCGAGGCAAGATTTGTATCCTGGCAACTTAAAAGCGAGTTTTGCGGTAAAATCTCCAAGGTGTTACATAAAATAAATCTTGGTTAGCTTGGCAAATAACTTTTTTTATCCTGCCTTAAGAAAGTTTAATGGAATTTATTAAAGAAATCGTAGGCATTTTTCTGCATGTCGACAAGTATCTCGATCTTGTTATCCAAAATTTCGGCGTTTGGTCGTATTTATTGCTTTTTGTCATTGTCTTTGCGGAAACCGGTCTGGTGGTGACACCTTTTTTACCGGGGGATTCTTTGCTTTTTGCAGTCGGTGCGTTTGCGGCCAAGGGTTCTTTCAGTTTGTTCTGGGCTTTTGTGACGTTGGCTGCTGCCGGGATCATCGGCGACAGCGTTAATTATGCTGTGGGAAAGTTTTTCGGCATGAAACTGTTTCAAAACGAGAATTCCCGGATTTTTAAGAAAGAATACTTGGATCGCACTCACCGGTTTTATGAGAAACACGGCGGGAAGACGATCATTTTGGCCAGATTCATCCCTATCGTGCGCACCTTCGCGCCTTTTGTGGCTGGCATAGGGAAAATGAATTATCTGCACTTTCTGATCTACAATGTTTCCGGAGCGCTTTTGTGGGTGACGATTCTTGTTGTCGGAGGATTTTATTTCGGCAACATGCCGTATGTGGAGAAGAATTTCTCGCTAGTTATTTTCGCCATTATCATTATTTCGATCTTGCCCGGGGTTATCGAGTTTTTACGGCACCGGCGCAACAGCCGTCGGCTTGCGGCTGGTATTGTTACTGGCCGGGAAAGTTAAGTTTTAAGGTAAAGTTTTGGGGTGCCCTCGGCGGAGAAAAAGTTCTATGCGGTCCGAGTGCGTAAAGAAGGTCCACTATATTATTAAAGGAGATCAGCCATGATTTTTAATTTCTTCCCGAAGGATTTTAATTTCTTCGATTTGTTTGAAGAACAAGTTGGTTATGCCGTTCATGCGTCGCATTCCTTTCGGGAATTGGTATCTAGGGGGACTGTCAACGAAGCGTCGCTTGAAAAGATACATGCCATTGAACATCAGGCAGACGATGTGGCGCACAGGGCTATCGATCAATTGAATCGGACTTTTATCACTCCTTTTGACCGCGAAGATATCCACACTTTAGTAACCGAGATGGATGACATTGTTGATATGATCAATACCATTGTCAACCGCATGGTGGTGTATAAAATCGTGGGCATTAACAAGAACTTAGTTGAATTTTCCTCTGTTATCGAGGAATCGGTTTTGGCAGTTGAGCGGGCGGTTAAGGGTATGCGGAACATGAAACACTGTGCCGCAGTGTCTGATGCCTGCGTTGAAGTAAACCGGCTCGAGAATGTCGGGGACTCTATGAGGGATAAGGTGCTGGCAGAGCTTTTTGAGACGGAAAAGAACCCTATCGAGGTCATTAAGTGGAAAGAGATTTATGAGGATGCGGAAACCCTGTTGGATATCTGCGAAGATGTTGCCCACGTGGTGGAATCAATACTGGTTAAGCAGGCATAATCGATGACCTTAAGTATTATTTTGCTTATTATTCTTGCCCTGGTTTTTGATTTCTTAAACGGATTTCATGATTCGGCCAATTCTATTGCCACGGTTGTTTCGACCCGCGTGCTAACGCCCCGCTTTGCGGTTATGTGGGCAGCGTTCTTTAATTTTATTGCTTTTCTTTTTTTTGGTCTGCATGTTGCCGGTACGATCGGTAAAGGGATCATTGATATCGCTATTGTTGACCAGGGGGTTATTTTTGGAGCATTGGCCGGGGCTTGCGGATGGAATATTATTACCTGGTATTTTGGGCTTCCGACGAGTTCTTCTCATGCCTTGATCGGAGGCATGATCGGGGCGGCACTGGTCAAGGCTGGGCCGTCATCGCTTCTCTGGCAGGGTATTTCAAAGACGGTGATCTTTATATTTGTTTCTCCGATTGCGGGGCTTATTCTAGGATTATTTATCTGTACCGGGGTTTACGGGCTCTTTCGAAAGAATATTCCTTTAAAAGTCGACCATATTTTTAGAAAAGGCCAGTTGGTTTCTGCCGCTTTCTATAGCATGGGTCACGGCGGCAACGATGCCCAGAAAACCATGGGTATTATCGCCAGCCTTCTTTTTAGCGCCGGGCTTTTGGGTGATAAATTTTATATCCCTTTTTGGGTTGTGGTTGCGTGTTATGCAGCTATCTCATTGGGGACCATGTTTGGCGGGTGGCGCATCGTTAAGACCATGGGTCAAAAGGTCGCTAAATTGAAGCCTGTCGACGGATTTTGCGCGGAATCCAGCGCTGCTATTATGCTTTTTATCTCTTCGGCGTTCGGTATCCCTGTTAGCACTACACATACGATTACCGGCGCTATTATGGGGGTCGGTTCTGCCCGGCGCTTAAGCGCGGTCCGCTGGGGAGTCGCCGGTCGGATCGTGTGGGCGTGGGTGCTTACTATTCCCTGTTCCGCAGCTATATCAGCCCTGGCCTACTTTCTCGCCACAAAGACATTATTCAGGGCTTAAAAATCTCTTTGAATTTCAGTTCAGTCTTTCTTCTGTCAGATTGCGTGATGCGCTAAATATTTTCAGGAAAACTCTCTCAAATAAACGGGTGGGCTATGAAAGAAACCATATTAATTGTCGAAGACGAAAAAGACATTGTTAAAATGCTGGAGTACAACTTAAAGAAGGAAGGGTTTAAAACCCTTTCGGCCCATGACGGAGAGGACGCCTTGGATTTAGCGGGCAAGGAGCATCCGGATCTCATTATTCTGGATTTGATGCTTCCCGGGATCGACGGCCTGGAAGTTTGCAAAACTCTTAAGAAAGAAAGCAAAACGGCATCCATCCCCATCATTATGTTGACGGCGAAATCCCAGGAATCCGACAAAATCGTCGGTCTTGAACTGGGGGCCGATGACTATGTGACAAAACCCTTTAGCCTCAGGGAACTTATTGCCCGTATTAAAGCAGTGCTGCGCCGCGCGAAGGAGAAAGACAAGCTTCCCGAGATTCTAAAAATAGGGGAATTAACAGTTGATTTCGCAAAGATCAGGGTGCTGGTTAAAGACAAGCCGGTTGAACTTACCGCAAAAGAATTCGAACTTTTAAAAACGCTGATTAAGGCCAAAGGAAGAGTCCTCTCTCGAGACTACCTTTTAGATACCATCTGGGGCCTTGACCACGCAATAGAAATTCAAACCCGCACCGTCGATGTCCACGTCAGGACATTACGAAAAAAGCTTAAAGGCGAGGCAGGGCATATTCTTACGGTTAAAAACTACGGCTACCGATTCGAGGCCGATGAAGATTAAAAGCTATAACTTTAGATTCAATCTGATCATTTCCTACCTGCTGATAGTCCTGGTTTCCTTTGGGACTATTTCTTTTTTTCTGGATAGAAATTTGGAAGAAAATCTCCTCAAGGACATCAAATCTTCCCTTGTCAACCAGGCTTACTTGATTGAAAATCAAATTCTGCCGGAAAATTTACGCAAAGAAAATACTGCTTATTTGGATTCATTAGTAAAGATACTGGGCCCTAAAATCCAATGCCGCATCACGCTGGTAAATCATCAGGGCGATGTTCTGGCGGACTCTCAGGAAACCCGGGAAGAAGTTTTAGAGATGGAAAACCACGCCAATCGTTCTGAAATAAGATCGGCTTTATTCGGGAAAACAGGAGAGGAGATCCGCTATTCCTCGACTCTAAAAATTAACATGCTCTATATTGCTCTGCCCGTGAAAGGAGCAGGGGACGAAATCATCGGCGCTGTCCGATTGAGTCTCCCGCTCGCCAGTATCCAAAAGATGTTATTGTCTGTCCGAAAAACGGTTTTTCTTAGTTTCTTATTGGCGCTGGGTCTGGCGTTTGTTTTAAGTCTTGTGCTCACCAATAGAATCGCCCGGCCGATCAACAGAATTATCCATGCCTCCCGAAAATTTTCCCAAGGAGATTTTAGCCATAAAATATTCTCTGACTCCAAAGATGAGATCGGAGAATTGGCTGATACCCTTAATGCCATGGCGCAGAATTTAGAGGATAAGATCAAAGAGGTTGAAATAAAAAATCAGCACCTGGTGGCTATTCTGGAGTGCATGGTTGAAGGCATTATTGTTGTTGATAAAACCAGCCGCATTATTTCCGTTAATCCTACTGTCGGAAAGATATTTAATGTCACCAAGCAGGAGGCGCAGGGGAAACTTTTCCTGGAGGTGATCCGTAATACCGATATCAGAGATATTATAAGTAGTGTCTTGGAAAACGGTCAATTCATATCCCGGGAGCTTTCTTTGCTTTGGCCGGTTCAGAGGATCTTTAGCATCGATGCCTCGGCTATTTTCGAGGACAATACCGTTAACGGCTGCTTGTTGGTTATCCACGACATCACCGAAATACGGCGGCTGGAGACGATGCGGCGCGATTTTGTGGCGAATGTCTCGCATGAATTGAAAACACCGTTAACCTCGATTAAAGGTTTTGTGGAGACGCTGCTCGAGGGGGCCCTGGACGACAAAGAGAACAACCGTGTATTTCTAAAGATCATCCAGGACCATACCGAGCGGCTGGATAATCTTGTCAACGATCTGCTTTCTTTATCGCACCTTGAGTCGAGAACGATTGTTTTACAAAAGTCGGATTTTAAACTTCGCCAGCAAGTTGAGGAGATTATTTTAGGGTTTAAATCCCAGATACAAAAAAATAGTATTGAAATTAGAGATGATCTGCCCGCTGGCCTTTCCGTTCGGGGTGATAAAAATCGTCTCGGTCAAGTTTTGACCAATTTAATCGATAACGCCATAAAATTTAACAAAGAAAAAGGTTCCATTCGTATTTATGTCCAGGAAATAAGCGGTATGATCAAGATTACCGTTGAAGATTCAGGAGCTGGTATTCCCGAAAAAGATATTCCCCGTATCTTTGAACGGTTTTACCGGGTTGACAAGGCGCGCTCGCGCGAATTAGGCGGTACGGGTTTAGGGCTTTCCATCGTTAAACATATCGTCGAGCTGCATGGCGGCGAGGTGGGCGTGGAAAGCGCCGAAGGCCTGGGCTCAAAGTTCTTCTTCACCCTTCCTGCGTAGCAATCGTTTTTAACCCGTTTTAAATCCCCAATAATTTTACCCGCAGTTTACATACCCTTGAAGCAGATTTAATACCTTCATTTTATACTTCACCTGGAAGTTAAAAGAGGGGGTGTAGCATGAAAATCATTCTCCGAAAAACGATCAATTCGATCATTAATTTCTTCGATAGGATTGCAGAGAAAGAAGCGGAAAGAGTTTTTCAATTTTATATTCAGATATTCAAGATAAAGAAAGGGGGTGAGCTGTTCGCTGAGCTTGGTTTATTATTTGCTTTTTATCTTTTAACAGGACAAAAAAATAACCGCTATTCCTAGGAGGGATGACAGTGAAAAAAACAATTTCTTTTATAATCGCATTCGTTGTTACGGGAGTGATTAACGCATATCCTTACGATGATGGAGATTTTCAGGTCTGGCATACGGAAAATCAGGAGCTTAAAGTCGGAAAAAAATCAAAAATAGCGCTGGAAGAAGAATTTCGTTTCGGCGATAACGCCAGCGAATTCTATTATCACCATTATGATGCCGGCTTTGTTTATAACGCCAACAAGCATCTTGATCTAGGAATAAATTATCGGCAGGTCTATGAACTGAAAAAAGGAAAGTTCAAAGAAGAGAACCGGCCCCACGTGAATGCAACAGTAAAATATGATTTTTACGGGTTTAAGATTGATGACCGCAACCGTTTTGAATACCGGCATTTTGACTATCAGGATGATTCATGGCGATATCGCAATAAGTTTTCTGTAAAATTTCCCTGGAAGTTCACAAAAGTAGAAATACAGCCCTATCTGGCGGACGAGATATTTCTTGAATTAGAGAATGGAGAGCTGACCAGGAATAGGGCATATTCCGGTATCGGGTTTACCTTGCTCAAGAATCTCAAAGGTGAAATTTATTATTTATTACAGAGCACTAAAAGTTCCGGCCGATGGACGGATACGAATGTGTTAGGCACGAAACTCAAGCTTGCGTTCTAAATTTTACTTAGATTTTACATTGGCTTAACATGAATCTAATATGGATAACTATAATTAACTAAGAAAGAGGAGGAGAAAAATGTTTAGAAGAATATTGTTTATTATTACAGTGCTCGCGCTTGCAACTTCCGCGTTGGCGGCAAAGCAAAAGAATTCGATTCAGATCAAAGGCTCGGATACCATGGTCAATTTAGGGCAGGCCTGGGCCGAGCGATATATGGAAGAGAATCCGGATAGTTTTGTGGCGGTTACCGGCGGCGGTTCGGGCACGGGGTTGTCGAGCCTTATCAGCGGCACCTGCGATATCGCGATGAGTTCAAGAAATATTAAAGAAAAAGAGATTGCCCTTGCCCAAAAAAAAGGCATCAACCCCTATGAAATAAAAGTGGCCCTTGATGGTTTGGCGGTGGTGGTTCATCCGGCGAATCCCGTTAGCAAGCTTACCGTGGATCAGCTGGCGGGAATTTTTACCGGGAGAATTTCCAACTGGAAAGATTTGGGCGGCAAGGACGAGAAAATCGTGGTGCTTTCCCGTGAGGTCAATTCCGGGACCCATGTTTATTTTAAAGAACACGTCTTAAGAAAGAACGATCCCAATTCCCAGGAAGAATTTGCTCACGGGGCATTGATGCTCTCGTCTTCCCAGGCAATTGCCGACGAGGTAGCGGGGAATACATCGGCTATAGGGTATTACGGGATGGGTTATATTTCAGCCAAACAAAAACCGGTTTTTATTGCTCAAGACGAAAAATCTGAATACGAGGCTCCCACGATTGAAAATGTCGTGAACGGCAAATACCCGATCTCACGGCCGTTATTCCTTTACACCAACGGTCAGCCGCAAGAGCTGGTTAAGAAATTTTCTGATTTTTGTCTTTCAAAAGAAGGACAGGAAATTGTCCTCAAGACGGATTTTGTGCCGGTAAAATAAGCGGGCTTTCGATTCATGCGCAAATTCAAAGAATTTATTATTGAAAAACTTATTCTCCTTTGCGGGTTAGCCTCCATATTTTTTGTGGCGCTGATTTTCCTATTTTTGCTCAAAGAAGGGCTTGCGGTATTTAAGACCGTAGGCCTTTTTAGTTTTTTAGGGGGCAAAAGCTGGTATCCGATTTCCGAGCCGCCTCATTTAGGAATTCTTCCTTTGATTTTGGGTTCGCTGTGGGTGACGCTGGGTGCGGCAATCATTTCTGTCCCTATCGGTGTCGCCTGTGCGGTTTATATTGCCGAAATATCCCCGGGGAAAATTAAAGAGGTATTAAAGGCGGGGATAGAATTGCTGGCCGCTATCCCCAGCGTGGTATTGGGATTTATCGGCATGGTAACGCTGGTTCCGCTGGTCAAAAGTATCTTTCATCTGCCGACGGGATTAACGGCGTTGTCCGGGTCCATCATGTTGGCGTTTATGGCGATGCCCACCATTGTTTCGATCGCTGAAGATGCGCTTTATTCGGTTCCGAAGATTTACAAAGAAGGGGCCCTGGCTTTGGGGGCAACTCATTGGCAGACGATATGGAGGGTCATCTTACCGGCGGCCTCCAAGGGTATCTTGGCTGCTGTAATGCTCGGGATCGGCAGGGTGATCGGCGAAACCATGGCGGTGATGATGATCACAGGAAATGCCGCGGTTATTCCTCAAAGTATTTTAGTGCCGGTTCGAACCCTCACCGCAACCATTGCCGCGGAAATGGGAGAGGCGGTGGTCGGAGGTGAACATTATTTTGCCTTGTTTGCTATCGGTATTATTTTGTTTGTGATCAGCTTTATTATTAACGTGACCGCGGACCTGTTTTTGCATAAAAGACAATAGCCATGAGAAATCCCCATCGGACACAAAAAATCGCATTCGCCTTTTTGTTCTTGGCGATACTGTTGATCCTGGTGCCCGTAGGCCTGATTGTCTTTGTTATTATCCAAAAGGGTCTTCCCGGCATCAGCTGGCAATTTCTAAGTGACATGCCGCGCCAGGGGATGCGTGCCGGAGGGATATTCCCCGCTATTATCGGTACGATTTATTTAGCCTCGGGGGCGATCCTCTTTTCTTTGCCGATAGGTTTGTTGGCTGCTATCTATTTAAGCGAATACGCAAAAGATAATTTATTGACTAGGATTATCAAACTGGCCATTGTCAATTTGGCCGGTGTTCCGTCGGTGGTCTTTGGGCTATTTGGGTTGTCGTTGTTCGTGGTATTCTTTAAGTTTGGGGCGTCTATTCTCGCCGGAGCTATGACTTTGGGGATTCTGGTGCTACCGGTTATCATTACCGCGTCGCGTACCGCGCTGGAAAGTGTTCCGCAATCATTTCGCGAGGTCAGCTTATCGCTGGGGGCGAGCAAATGGCAGACGATACGCCACATTGTTTTACCGAATGCCATTCCCGGTATATTAACCGGAGTTGTTCTTGAGATAGGGAGAGCAGCAGGGGAGACGGCGCCCATTCTATTTACCGTCGCTGCTTTCTATTTGCCGCAGCTTCCGGAATCCGTGTTTGACCAAACCATGGCCTTACCGTATCACCTTTATGTTATTTCCACTCAAGTGCCCAATGTGGCCGAGAAAATAAGGTATGGGACTGCTTTCGTGCTGTTGGCAATCGTTTTATCGATGAATTTGATTGCGGTTATCATGCGTAATAAATTTAGGAAGCTAAAAAAATGGTAGCTTTTAAGATAAGAGATCTTAATATTTGGTTTAATGATGTCCACGCCTTAAAACAGGTGAGCCTGGATGTTGAGGCCAACGAAATCTTAAGCATCATCGGGCCTTCCAATAGCGGGAAAACAACTTTTTTAAGGATGCTCAATCGGCTCAATGACCTGGAGCCGAGTTTTAGGATGGAGGGAGAGGTTAAATTTGAAAAGGAAGATATCATTAGAATGGACGCGGAAACAGTGCGCCGAAAGGTGGGGATGGTCTTTGCCCTTCCGCTGCCGCTTCCTTTGTCTATTTTCGATAACGTTGCTTACGGGGTAAGGATGCAGGGGATACGCCATAAAGGAAAATTGACGGCACAGGTGGAAGAGGCGTTAAAACAGGCCTACCTGTGGGAGGAGGTCAAAGACCGGTTGAGCGAATCTGCTTTTAAATTGTCCGGCGGCCAGCAGCAAAGGCTGTGCATTGCCAGGACCTTGGCGGTTGCGCCCCAGGTTATTTTATTCGACGAGCCCTGTTCGGGGCTTGACCCGATCTCGACCGCGAAAGTAGAAGAGGCGATGCTTAAATTAAAACAGAAATACACGATTGTTTTGGTAACAAATAACGTCAAGCAGGCCGCGCGGGTGGGGGACAGGACCGCATTTTTCTTAAGCGGCGAACTTATTGAGTTGGACCAGACCGATAAAATTTTTACCGCGCCGGCAGACAAACGGACAGACGGTTACATTAGAGGAAAATTTGGCTAATGGCTAAAATAGTAACCAGGAATCTGGATTTGTGGTACGGTAATTTTAAGGCCCTAAAAGGTGTTAACTCTGCCTTTGAGCCTAATAAGATTACCGCGATTATCGGTCCCTCGGGGTGCGGCAAATCGACTTTGCTTCGCGTTTTTAACCGGATGAACGATCTCATTGAAGGCGTGCGTATGACCGGAGAGGTTTTGGTTGACGGGGAAAACATCCTTAACGGCAACACGGATTTGGTGATTTTGCGCAAGAAAGTGGGGATGGTCTTTCAGCGGCCCAATCCGTTTCCTTTATCTGTTTATGAAAATATTATTTTTGGAGAGAAGATTCACGGATCCAGTGCGACGCGTCATAAACGGGATGATATCGTCGAGGAAAGCTTAAAAAGTGTCCTGTTGTGGGATGAATTGAAAGACAAGTTGGATAAATCGGCGCTGTCGCTATCTTTAGAACAAAAGCAGCGATTGTGTATTGCTAGGCTTATTGCCGTTAAATCCGATGTGGTTTTGATGGATGAGCCGTGTTCGACGCTGGATCCGCAGGCAACGGCCAGAGTTGAAGAGTTGATGCGCGAACTTAAAAACCGGTATACGATCATTATTGTGACGCATAATATGCAGCAGGCGGCGCGTGTTTCTGATGATACCGGTTTTATGCTTTTAGGCGAGCTGGTTGAGTTCGGAAATACCCACGAGATATTTACCGCGCCTAAAGATAAGCGGACGGAAGATTATATTACCGGAAGGTATGGCTAGGATCATTCCGGCCCCGTTTTGTTCAAAACGGGGCCGGAGAATGATTTTTCTATCGGAAAACAGGAGGCATACAATGGAACGTCATATTGATCAGGAATTAAAAGAGCTGAATAATGAAATACTAAAAATGGGCGCTTATGCCGAAGAGTCCATCTTTAAATCAGTCGAGGCACTAAAAAATCGTGATAAGGAACTTGCGAAAAGTGTTATCGATAATGATGTTAATGCTGACCGGCTGGAATTGATTATTGATGAAAAATGCGTTGATTTGATCGCACGGTATCAGCCGATGGCCAAGGACCTACGTTTTATTACGACGGGAATGAAAATAAATGCCGAATTGGAGCGCATAGCGGATATTGCGGTTGACATCGCTCAGCGTACGCTTGAAATCGTGGATAAACCGCTTTTAAAACCGCTGGTGGATATCCCAAAGTTGGCCGCGATTGCCCAAAATATTGTCAAGATGTCAATTGATTCATTTATCAAAGGGGATATCGAATTAGCCAAGAAAGTGCTCGCGTCTGATTCCGAGGCGGATACTTTAAGAAACCTTATTCAGAAAGAGCTCATTGAAGACTACATGGTTAAAGACGGCTCTACGGCGCCGCGAGCGGTCCAGCTTTTGTTGATTGCACGTTTCTTGGAGCGCATTTGCGACCATGCCACTAATATTGCCGAAGATGTGATCTACATGGTCCAGGCGGAGGTTGTCAAGCACCATCCGGAGAAACTATAGACGTCCAACGCCACCATCCCGAAAAGATGACCTGTTTTTCGGGCCGAGAATGTTTTCACAGAAGAGGTGCGGGGGATAGTTGAAGAGCGTCGGTTGTAACAGTGGTGTTTGCCGGCTTGAGTCTATTTTCCAACCACAAAGGTGCTATTGCGGTATAGAGAAGCTCTTAGGTCGGCCTTGGCGAGATGAAACAGCGAGGTCCTTTTTAAAAACTCCTTGACATAGGGTGGGGGGGTATGGTACTATTGAATCAAAGAAAGGATAAAGACTATGAAACAGCCTACCACTCATACGGAGCAGCTGGAATTCTTAAGAAAGATCGAAGGACAGGTCCGCGGAATTCAGCGGATGATCGAGGAAGAAAGGTATTGCGTGGATATCTTAAATCAGATAAACTCTGTTGTTGGCGCCTTGACGCGGGTTGAAAATGAGATATTAAAGAAGCATATTGACGGATGTATCAGCGGTGCGCTTAAGGGAAAGTTTGATAAGGAAGCGCAGCAAAAAATTCAAGAAGTTACGCAACTTATTCAGCGTTTCAGAAGGACGTCTTAGTCTATTTAGGCGTGAAGGAATAAAAAGGAGGGAGGGTATGGGCAATAAAACATTTTTCTATAAAATGATCCCTTTGCTTTTGCTCTTCTTTTTGTGTCCTTCCCTGCTCTACGCCCAGAGCGGTGATCAATCTCTCACCCTTAATTCTCTTGTTAAAGAAGCGCTTGCCTTAAATCCCGAAATCCTGTCAGCCAAAAATGCCTTTGAATCTGCCAGCGCGCGTATTCCGCAGGCTGCGAGCTTTAACGACCCGGCGATTGAATTTGAATACGATAAGATAACGGCCGACCGAAATCTATCCGGGAATCCGATGAAAACATTTTCTGTCTCCCAGGATATTCCATTTCCCACCAAACTATATTTACGCGCAAAGATCGCCTCAAAACTTGCAAAAATGGCATACGAAAACTACAAGGCCAAGGAGCGAGATGTCATTTCCCGATTAAAAAGTGCCTATTTTGAGCTTGCTCTTATTTATAAAGCCATAGAAATCGATAAAGAAAATAAAGATATTTTAGATCAGCTTTCTAAAACTGCGACGAAACGGTATGGGGCTGGTCAGGGCACACAGGCAGACGCACTGAAAGCTCAGGTGGAGCTTGCCCGGTTTGACAATGAACTGATCCTGCTCGAGCAGAAGCGGGTTACGGCGCAAGCGAAACTCAATGCATTACTTAATAGAGATCCTAAATCGGATTTTGGGATTCCTTTAGCTGAGCCACCCATTAGATTTAGTCGCACCTTGGATGACTTTTACCGTTTGACCCTCGACAACAATCCGGAACTAAAAGTGTACCGGTATGCCATCGATCGGGGTCAAGCGGCCTATGATCTTTCGCGCAACGAATTTATGCCTGATTTTACCGTTCGGTTTAAACAGATGGTTGATAAAGGCCGTGCCGAAGACGGCGCCTGGGCGGGAATGGTGGGGGTGACTATTCCTTTGTGGTTTTTTCAAAAACAATCTTTCGGGGTCAAAGAAATGAAATCCGATCTTGCCATGGTCAAAGCCGAGTACAAGGGCAAGGAAAATTCTGTTCTCTTTGAGCTAAACGATGCTTACGCCAGGGCCGTAGCTAATAAGAAACTTGTCGAATTATATGAAACCGCTTTTATACCGCAAGCACGTGAATCGGTAAGTGTTGCCTTCAAAGGGTATGAAGCCGAGAAAACCGATTTTCTAACTGTGCTTGATAGCCAACGGATGCTGATTAATTTTAAATTGGATCA
>JAKLDJ010000010.1 GCA_022703585.1 Candidatus Omnitrophota bacterium
TGGTTGCCCAGTTGTATGAAAGGGGTAAGGCCATTAACATGGCATCCTACCTCGAAATCGACGCGGTCATCGACCCGGCCGATACCCGCAAGTGGATTCTGCAGGGATTGAATTCCGTTCCCGCCCGTCAGCCTCAGGATGCCCGGCATTCTTTTGTTGATCCCTGGTAAGAGTAAGGAAACCGTGAAACTGGGACGCCTTTCAGCGCCCCAGTTTTTCATAGAGCATCATAACGGTATTCACATAGACATCGCTGCGATTATAGTACCAGATCGCCTTGCGCTTTTGCTCAAGGGAAGCGTCCTCCCGCCAACCGTATTTTTTCAAATAGGATCCCATGCTGAGGATCGCGTCCGCCAGGTTAAAGGGGCTGGCCATACCGTCACTGTCGCCGTCGATCCCGAAAATCCAGAAAGAAGAAGGTATAAATTGCGCCGGTCCCAATGCCCCGGCAAATGATCCGGTAATGGTCAATGGGTCGATGCCCAGGTGATTCGCGATATAAACAAGATAACACAACTCGCTTACCGCCCACTTCGCTTTTCGTTTAGCCCGGGTAAGGGTTGCTTCGTCATAAAGCTGCGGATAAGCATGTGCATAAAGATCCTGGAGTTCTTTCCAATAACCTGGATCCAGCACAAAGGCCAGATTGACGTAAGCGTTAACCACGTTATAGGGCATCGGGTGGGCTCCCAGCCTCGACTCGATAATCAGAATGGCCGTGATAATCCGGGGCGATGCGCCAAAACGATTTTCTACAACGGATAAAACGTCGGCATGCTCTTTGATAAAAGCTCTCCCCTGTTTGATTTGCCGCTGATCAACTTCCATGACATCAGGCTTCTCGGCTGTTCCTTTGGCACTGGAAAAGAAAAGATTTTTTATGACGATATCCGAACAGATAGATATGCGGGGATCCTGCATGATACTTTGCGCCTGGGAGGGACCAAGCCCTTCCGCAATCAACAATTCTTGGACCAGCTGTCGCCGTGGTTCGTCAGCAACGCTGAAAGACGCAGATAAAAATAAAACATTGATGACGAAAATTAAATATAGAAAATTTCTTTGCACGCATCCACCTTTGCTTGTGTTCTCTCCCACAAGACTTACCATCTTATCCTACATTTTGGAGTCTGCTTTGTGCAAGCGACTTTATTGGCGCCTATCTTCCTTGATTAGCCCCATAAATCCCGCCGTCTGCTTTTTTTCGGGATTCCCGGGTCGGCTAAATGCTTCCCCATACCGCATTCACTTCTTCCGTCCTGGAGGAAATAATCCGAGTGATATAAATGGATTAATGTCATTTCAGGATGTCTTTGGAAAATATTTATGAGACAGCTAAATTTTATTGACAAACAGGTGTAATTTGTCTATAAGTCTCAACCTTAACGTCAACTAAGGATATAAGTATATGTACGCAATCATAAAAACAGGATCAAAACAACACAAGGTCAGCGAGGGTGATGTCCTATTGGTCGAGAAACTCGCTGGAGACAAAGGGGCCGAGGTTGTTTTTAATGAAGTTCTGATGGTGTCGGATGATAAAACCGTAAAGGTCGGCAGGCCTTTCGTGGAAGGCGCCAAAGTCACAGGCGAGGTCGTTGCCCAAACAAAAGGTCCGAAACTGATTATCGGTAAAATGAAACGCCGCAAGGGATTTCGCAAAAAGACCGGGCATCGTCAGGCATTAACGAGCATGAAAATAAAGAATATTTCGATATAGGCGGAGGACATCATGGCACATAAAAAAGGTCAGGGAAGCTCCCGCAACGGTAGAGACTCTAACGCGCAAAGACGCGGCGTCAAAGTGTATGGCGGCCAGAGCATCAACGCGGGATCCATTATCGTGCGGCAGGTAGGAACCAAAATTCATCCGGGCAACAACGTCGGCCTGGGCAAGGATTTTACACTTTTCGCGCTCATCAATGGCGTCGTGAAATATGAGAGACTCGATAAAACTCGAAAAAAGGTTAGCGTTTACGCCGCGGCATAAACCGGCGATTCAAGATTGAATACAAAAAGGCGCTTAGACCATAAGCGCCTTTTTTTCTTGCACTCTTGTAGGGAACGGTTTCAAACCGCTCCCTACTTTGGTTTTGGCGCCGGGGCAAATGCTATGAAGTTTGTGGATGAAGCAAAAATATTTGTGAAGGGCGGACATGGTGGAGCAGGCTGCGTGAGTTTCCGACGGGAAAAGTTTGTCCCCAAGGGCGGACCGGATGGCGGGGACGGCGGCAAGGGTGGCAATGTGATTTTGCGCGCAGCAAGAAGCCATCACACCCTGCTGGATTTAAAATACCAGCAGCATTACATGGCCAAAAATGGCGGCCACGGCTCCGGCAATAACCGCACCGGCCG
>JAKLDJ010000011.1 GCA_022703585.1 Candidatus Omnitrophota bacterium
TGGGCGTAACCTTCGTCATTGGCGGCCGTCGTAATCATTTCGATATCTTTCAGAATCGCTTCACGATCATAGTTGTTGCCGGTTTTGGTTTTTAATTGCACCAATAAATCAGTCCGGGGCTTTTCCAAATAATCTCCGGATATTTCAGCTTTGCCGATTTTGAATCGTTTGCCTTCCTTGACCAGAATCTTGACATAAATACCTTTGGCGTCGTGCGTGATGAACGGTTCGCCGATTTGGGCGTTGATAAAACCGTTATTAAAATAAAAGGCGTTTAATTTTTGAATATCCTGTTTAAGTTGCTGGGTTTGCAGAATACCCGTATCCGTAATGAAGCCCAGCAAGGTGCGCTCGGTCGTGGTCATCATCTTGACCAGTTCTTTTGTAGAAAAAGCTTCGTTCCCCTCAAATGTGATGGAACGGATGTAAACCCGGTTATTTTCTTTAATGTCCAAAATCAGGACCATGTCTTTTTGGCCATCTTTTTCCAGACGGTCGGTGATTTCGGCATTATAATAGCCTTTGGTGTCGTAAAGCGCCTTGATTTTTTGAATGTCTTCTTTAATTTTTTCTTGATTGAGGCTTTGCCTTGTCTTAACAGTCATGGCGCCCAGAATGTCGTCTTTGTCCAGCGCTTTGTTGCCGATCAGCCGGATTTCCGATATCAGTCCCTTTTCCACAACAGTGAAGGTAATAACTTTGCCTTGCGACTCTGTTATAACGGAAGCGCTGACATCCACGAATAATCCCATCTTGAAAATGGCTTTAATATCGGCAGTAATATCCTCTTCGTTCAGAGGGTTGCCGGCCTTGCTGCGAAGTTGCTGCTTGATGGCGTCCGCTCCAATTTTGTGGTTACCCGCGATATCAACCCTCGCGATCTTATCAAGCATTCCCGTAATGCCCAATATTTCCTTTTTCAGTTCACCTGCCAGCGCCTCGTAACCAGCCGAACTTTTACTCTGGACGGACACGTCCGGCAAAATCACCGCTAGGGCAATATCGATAATTTGCGCGTCAATGTTCAGGGAGTCGCCGAACTGCGTGATACTACCGGTGACGACATAGTCCACCCCCAGGGCCTTTCCGGCCGAGATGGCCTGGCTTTTATTAAAGACAATGTTATTATTGGCGAAGTTCCCTGCCGCTACAACTTCCATTTTCTTTTCCTGCTGAAATTCCTTGGACAGATGATTGTAAAAGGATTCTCGTATTGCACCACTTTCGGCGCTCGCGTGAACTTCAAAAGGCAGAATGCATATTTTCTTGAGATCATCGGCTTGGGCTTCCGTAAATAAACAGAGAACAAAAAGAACTAGGGGTATCAATATTCGGAATACTTTATTAGAAATCATAAATCTTCCCGTCTCGCAGGCCGATTCTGCCGGACATCCTGTCTGCCAGCAGTTTGTTGTGCGTGACAACAATCAACGTTATTTTTTTTGTTGTATTTAAATTAACCAGGATGTCTTCTATCTTTTTTCCTGTTTCCGTGTCAAGATTTCCTGTCGGTTCGTCCGCAAGCAGAATTTCCGGGTCCATCACCAGCGCGCGGGCGA
>JAKLDJ010000002.1 GCA_022703585.1 Candidatus Omnitrophota bacterium
TAGAAGCTATATCGGCCCAGTTAACACCCATGGTCGATAAGATATTGATATCTGTCCAGTTAATGCCTGAGGTGGTCATGTCAGAAACTGAGGACCAGTTGACCCCGGCATCCGAGAGGATGTCGATATCCGACCAGTTGACCCCGGCATCCGAGAGGATGTCGAGGTCATTCCAGTTGACCCCGGCATCCGAGAGGATGTCGATATCTGACCAGTTAATGCCAATTGCGGATAAGGCACCTATATCACTCCAGTTAATGCCGGTTTTTGATAAGACATCAATATCCGTCCAATTGATGCCGGCAGTGGTCATCGTGCCGATATTGGACCAGTTGACCCCCGCATCCGAGAGGATGTCGATGTCACTCCAGTTGACCCCAGCATCCGAGAGGATGTCGATGTCACTCCAGTTGACCCCGGCATCCGAGAGGATGTCAATATCACTCCAGTTAATGCCGGTTTTTGATAAGACGTCGATATCCGACCAGTTGACCCCGAGATTCGATAGAGTGCCTATGTCTGTCCAGTTAATGCCCATGGTCGACATGTCCGAGATATTCGCCCAATTAAGACCCGCATCGGAGAGGATGTCGATATCCGACCAGTTGACCCCGGCATCCGAGAGGATGTCGATATCTGACCAGTTGACCCCGGCATCCGAGAGGATGTCGATATCTGACCAGTTAATGCCAATTGCGGATAAGGCACCTATATCACTCCAGTTAATGCCGGTTTTTGATAAGACGTCGATATCCGTCCAATTAATGCCTGTGGTGGACATGTCAGAAACTGAGGACCAGTTGACCCCGGCATCCGAGAGGATGTCGATATCTGACCAGTTGACCCCGGCATCCGAGAGGATGTTGATATCCGACCAGTTGACCCCGGCATCCGAGAGGATGTCGATGTCAGCCCAGTTGATACCGGCAATTGCCATGGTCGCAATGCCCTCCCACCTAATTCCGGCATCCGAGAGGATGTCGATATCTGACCAGTTGACCCCGGCATCCGAGAGGATGTCGATATCTGACCAGTTAATGCCGGCATTAGTCATTTCCCCAATAACATCCCAACTAATATGGGAATCTGACAAGATATCCAAGTCCGACCAGTTGACCCCGGCATCCGAAAGGATGTCGATATCTGACCAGTTAATGCCGACCGCGGACAAGGCACCGATATCTGACCAATTGATGCCCAGACTTGATAGAGCACCTATATCTGTCCAGTTAATACCCGTAGCGGACATATCCGAAACATTCGTCCAGTTAAGGCCTGCGTCCGAAAGAACATCAATATCACTCCAGTTGACCCCGGCATCCGAGAGGATGTCGATATCTGACCAGTTGACCCCGGCATCCGAGAGGATGTCGATATCTGACCAGTTGATGCCGGCATTATGCATAGAAGCTATATCGGCCCAGTTAACACCCATGGTCGATAAGATATTGATATCTGTCCAGTTAATGCCTGAGGTGGTCATGTCAGAAACTGAGGACCAGTTGACCCCGGCATCCGAGAGGATGTCGATGTCTGACCAGTTGACCCCGGCATCCGAGAGGATGTCGATATCTGACCAGTTAACCCCGGCATCCGAGAGGATGTCGATATCTGACCAGTTAATGCCAATTACGGATAAGGCACCGATATCACTCCAGTTAATGCCGGTTTTTGATAAGACGTCGATATCCGTCCAATTGATACCGGCAGTGGTCATCGTGCCAATATTGGACCAGTTAACCCCAGCATCCGAGAGGATGTCGATATCTGACCAATTGACCCCGGCATCCGAGAGGATGTCGATATCTGACCAGTTGACCCCGGCATCCGAGAGGATGTCGAGATCTGACCAGTTGATACCAATCGCGGATAAGATACCTATATCCGACCAATTGATTCCGGTTCTTGAGAGGATATCGATGTCTGTCCAGTTAATCCCTGCGGTGGTCATATCACTCACGCTTGACCAGTTGACCCCGGCATCCGAGAGGATGTCGATATCCGACCAGTTGATACCCGCATCCGAGAGAATGTCAATATCGGCCCAGTTGACACCAGCGTTATACATGCTAGCCATATCCGCCCAGTTAATACCGGCATCCGAGAAAACGTCAAAGTCCGCCCAATTAACACCGGCCGCGGATAAAACACCCATATCCGACCAGTTAATGCCGGCATCAGATAAGACATCCAAGTCACTCCAATTGATACCGGCACTGGACATGGTGGTCATATCCGTCCAGTTAACACCCGCGGTAGTTAATTCCGCCAAACTGTCCCAGTTAACCCAAGTGGTCCAATTCTGTCCCGAACCGCTCATGTAGGCAATATCAAACCAGTTGACCCCGGCGGTACTCATAAAGGTCAGATTATCCCAATTGACATTAGCCAGTGTGAGGGTTTGGATATCCGCCCAGTTAACACCGAGCGCGGTCAAGGAGGCAATATCGGCCCAGTTAACACCCGCGTCAGAGAAGACATCAAGGTCCGCCCAATTGACCCCAACACTTGAAAGCGAAGCCACATCATTCCAGTTGACCCCGGAAACAGTCAAGGAGTAGAGATTATCCCAGTTGACGCCCACCGTAGTCATCCGGGTAATATCCGTCCAGTTGACACCCTGCTTGGTCAAGACCTCAATATCATCCCAATTAACATTAGCCTGCAAGTCGGTTACGGTTTTTATGGCGGCGGTCGTCGCCTGCAAGACCCCGATATCGGTCCAGTTGATGGTATCAGTTGCTGACTTGATATCGGTAATATTGGTCCAATTGATACTATCCGTCGAGGCCTTGATAACACCGATATCCGCCCAGTTGATGGCGCTGACATAGCCTCTGATATCGGTGATATCCGTCCAATTAATGGCGGCGGTATCATCCAGGATCTCCGCGCGCGTGGCCGCGCCGATATCCAGAAGCGCCACCTCATCCGCGTCAACCGTATGATAGGTAATCTGAGTCACAACCCGTATCTGCCTTTGGGCATAGGTGGCTATGGGCAAGGTGAGTGTAGTAGTAAAAACACCGTTGGTTGCCGACGTCTCTGTGACCTGCGACCCATACCCCGTGACCCGGGTGGTGCCATCGGCTTCATAAAAGTCCCAAGCGATTTGCCAACTTCCCGTTCCGTTGATCCCCGTCATTACATCGCCGTTACGCTCCAGCCAGCTAATTACTTTGAAGGAAAAATTAGTAGAAGTTGAATTGGCATCATCATAGACAATGACCGTCTTGGACTCATGGGTGGCAGGCAATACGGAGAAACTATTCGAGTATCCGGAATCTAAGGAGCCCTGGCTCGCCATGAGGGTATAAAGATCCCCCGGCTTATCGAGCGCCACCGAAGAGAATGTTGCAACACCACTACTGGTATTTTCAATAAGGTCACCGGAGAGACTCGCATAGTTCGGATTATTGCCCATGGAAATAGTCACATTGTTGTATGTGCCCCCAGTAACGGTATTATCCCAGGCATCAACCACGGTAACAGTAAACGCAGGAGAAATGTACTCGCCGACATAGGGAGAATTGACCATGGTAGAAGCGCTCGTAGAAAAATTCAAATGATCGGCCGCGCCGTAACCACCCTGAGTACTCACGCCCATATTAAGATCTTCCGTAGAGCTTCCGGCATAACCACCGCCGGCATAAATATCCCCGCCTACAACAGCATCGGAGGATCCATCGTAGCTACCGCCGGTATACTGGGCATGGGCAAACGAAGGGCACAGGAAAAAGGCGAGCAAGAGAATGAAAAGGAAAAGCGGAATCGTCCGCCAAGCGGAGAAGTTAAGGTTTTTGAAGCGTAGAAACCTAAGATTAATCATAATAAAAAGGCGAAACAGATTTATTACAAATGAAATAATAAAATCTACGCTATGCACATATAGCGCGCAGAAACCCAAAAAAAATAATTCATTGCCCCGTCATTTTTCTTGCAAACTTCTTATAAAGAAAAGAAGCTCATCCGCCTACGGCGCCGCCCTGACACAACGCCCTCCGCTTTGCGGATCACGCAAGCTGGGATTAGTCGCATATGTCCTCGAGGACACCGTGAGCTGGCTTAATGTTCCGCTCGAGGTATTCCACCCCCCGCCCCGCATACCCGAACCGGTAAAAGTGGCAACACCGCTACCAGTAGTCGTCAGTATCCCGGGCCAATCAACATTCGTCGCATTGCCTACATATCCGGCATTACCACTCGCCGTGTTGATGAGGGTGCCATCCCCGTGCGAACCCGTAAAGGCCAGTCCCGTCGCGTGCCCGACGGATACGGTCCTCTCCCAGACATTGCCTGACATTTGCATAATTCCATAATAACTCGCCCCTGCCGACATACGCGTCGTGGTGTCTGCGCGAGCATGCGCACCTGCCCTTATAGGGCCAAACCCGCCGTCACCGAGACTATACTGCGCTGTCGCCAGATAGTTGACATTGGCATATACCGGATTTCCGATGATAGCCCCGCGGGCCAGTTCGGTTCCGTTTTCACCATCTACACCGCTAAGCGCTAAGGTATTAATAAAATCTGCCCCGGCGACCGAAGAACTTCCCCATGCGTATTCGTTCGATACCGGATAAACTTCCGAGCCGCGAGTTGCTTTTTCAAACTCCAGTTCGGTCATAGGGCGCAGGCATGACCAATCACAAAAAGCCGCTAAATCCGGCCAGCTAAGATAGTTCATGACCCGGTCAGGACGAGAGGTACGGGCAGCAAAAAGGTTGGCTGCTGTCGAAGGCGTAACCACAATAGTGTTGCGGTTAAGAACAGTGTCAGCGTTCTTTCCGCCATCTGTCGACGTTGTGATGTCGCGGGTATTTCTTGCTGTATACGGAGATAGTCCATTGTAAAAACTGACCCACTGCCCTTCAGTAAGTTCGTATTTCATGCAATAAAAGGCCTTGTACCCTTTAGGGAAGCCGGCAGGAATAACAAAACTCGAACCCGTGGCAGATTCTCCCGTGCCTCCACCGGTCGTATAATAATATCCGTCTGTCGCCTGCGGCCCCACACGGATGGCGTCTTCACTGCCGATATACCAAGGTCGGGTATCAGCCGAACCCTGCTGAAACCCGCTCTTGCCGGTCGCCGTATCTCCGGCATAAAATCCGCCCTGAGGGATATAGACCATTTCAACGCCATGAATTTTTACGATCGTATTGGCAGCGGCCGCCGTCGCGTCAGAAAGCCCTGCCTGGGCATAATCCCAAACAACCCGGACGCCTGAGGCCGTCGCCGTACCAGTACCGCTGGTGGACCTTTGCAGAAAGAAACCGGTCCTATCCGATGGAACGATGATTTCAAAACCTGCCGGCACCGTGAATCCCGTCGGATTGGTACCGCTAGCTGAAAGATACGCCTGCGCCCAGGTATACCCTCCGTCCGTGGAATATTTTAAAATAAACCAGACAGCATCATAATTAGTTAAATTGCGCCAGCTGTTATTCCAGACAGCATTAAAAGTCAAGGTCATTGTATTCGCGGAGGTATCCGTGCTATAGTCCGACAGATTTGAAACAGAAAGTCCGTTGGCAAAACAGTCGCCCGCTGATACACAAAAAACAAAAACAGCGATCAAAAGAAAGAGCAGGCTAAGGATTCCTTTTGAGTTCATTTTTTCCCCCACTAAATAAGTTTTGCTTAACACTTCCACGTGGTTCTCCGTTGTATATTTATCTTTACGGATACGTCCTCACACCCCGGCCTCCGTAATCAGCTAGTGCCCCAGCCGTAATGTACGCGGCCATCGGACGGGCAGAAATCATCTGATAGGTTGCAGTATATGTCAATCCGCCTCCTCTAAAACCCGAACCATCCGCTGCCATGACACCTCTTTCAGGGTAAGTAGCACTCTTGTAAACCCAGCGTGACACATCGGCATTGCCTAAATCTCCGGCTGCCGGATACGGGACTCCCAGAAGACGTATCACGTTGCCGTCACCATGATTGCCCGTATAGGTACGGCCCCCCGAATTTCCAACGGTAACAACACGCTCCCACACATTTCCCGAGAGCTCCATCACTCCGTAATACCCGGCACCGGAACCGACCCTGGTCGAAGAGCCTGCCGCAAAAATACCGGCACGCACCATCCCCCTTCTGAATTCTTGTCCACCGACATAGTCACCTCCGGTAAATTCGGTAACAGGAAAATATTCCCCCATCCTGTAGTGCGCATTCGCACCGGAAGTTGTGAGGGTCTCCAGCCCTTCTTCAAAATAACCCGGAGGATTTGAGAGGCTGACGATACCCAGAGGCCCGGTAATATCCGTTGTCCCCCAGGCATATTCACCCGGTACCGGCATCAGAGGCCCGCGGGCAATCTTTTCATATTCAAGCTCAGTCATGGGCCTTAATCCCGCCCAGTCAAGCCATGCACTAAAATCTTTCCAGTTTAGATAGCTGGTTGCCCTGTAAGGCCTGTAGGAACAAGCATTTTCGGTTCCATACCCATCCTCACTAAAGGTATCACAGGGGCAACCACCCGAAGTTGCATTCTGACATACCGTGTTGCGAAGAAGCGGGGTCGGATAATCACTATTCTTATGGCTGCTATTCGTGATATCACGATTGTTCATCATGCTTCCCGATATACTATTCATAAAATCTACCCATTGGTAATCAGTCATTTCGTACTTCATAACATAAAAAGACTGATAACCTTTAGGAAAAGCCGCGGGGATAATAAATGTGGAGCCGGTCGCATCTTCGTAAGTATTACCTGCGGACTGATAATAATACACATCGCTTGCGCTGTTCGCCACGGTTATCGTGGATTCACTTGAAATATACCAAGGATCTGTGTCCGAAGAGCCTTGTTTAAAAGCCGCCCACGAACTAGTGTCCCCCGCGTAAAAAGCACCCTCGGGGATATAAACCATCTCAACGCCATAGATAGAAGGATCGTTGATGGTCTCCGCGTCTGAAAAATAACAGCTTGCATAATCAATTTTTAATTTGACCGAAGTCGACGTCGCCGTTCCCGGAGCCTGGTAGCTCTTGGGCCGCAAAAAAGCGCCTACTTTATCGGAAGGAACATAAATCTCAAGATTGGTATTGCTGCCCGGAGAAGTACCGGAAGGGTCAGTCCCGGCATCCTTCATGTTGCAGTGAGCCTTGTGTGTCCTAGTGCTATCGAACTCACTAGGCCGGGCTTTAAAAATAAGCCAGACCGCGTCATGATTTATCTTATTGCGCCAGGAATTATCCCAGCTGACATCAAACTGAACAACCATCGTATCATTAACCGCGTCTCTATCCTGAGCACTTATGTTAGAAATAGTGAGGTTATTGGCCCAGGACGGCAGGGCCATCAAGAAGAAAACAACAAGAAAAGAAACAGAATAAAATGCCGCCCGCCCGGCTTTATTGACTTTCGTAGAACTAATCGCAATAGAGGTAGTCAATACTGGCCTTTGTCCTCTCGATCTCGAATTCGCGCGATTTTCTTTGATTGTACAAAGGCCTGTAGACATCAACAACTTCTTCATCTGCCCCTCCAAAAAATATTTAGAGAAAAGTTAAACACGTTTTAAGAGCCCTCACAGATTTACGGCAAATCAGAAACTTTTATTACTCTTACTTTATGTGCTTCTTGACCTCTCCGTACGGAGCTTCCTGGTCAATAGGCGAATTGACCCTGGCCCTTAAATTGAGCCCTGCTTCCAGAATCTTCTCTTTCACCAGTTCTTCATCCTCCGCATCGGGATTCAGATACAGATACTGGCGATAATGCTCGAGCGCTGTTTGGTAGTCGTTTAAGAATTCACCGCAGACAAACGCCAGATTGTAATGGGCCGCGGCATCATAAGGCAAGAGATCAACCACTTTCCTGTATTCACGGGCCGCTTTTTCGAACAGGCCCCGCTCAAAGAAAGTATTGGCCAAGTTGTAGTGCAGCTTGGCAGAATCTTTCTTTAGCTTCTTATTCTCCTTATTGAGCTGGGAAATACGGGTCGCGACCTTCTTGACATTTTGTTCGACACGGGTTAGATTTTCCTGAGTCTGCTTTTTTATCTGGGTCAAATCCTGCGGCGAGGCAACAACAGCATCTTTATCTTTGGCACCCTTGGCGTCTTTGCGAGGCAAGACCATCTCCATGGCCTTTTTTTGTTCCTGCTCTTTTTGGGCTGCTTGGTTTTGCATTGCTTGAAGCTTTTCCTGATATTCTTTTTCTTTTTGCTCAAGGGCGGCTTTAAGATCCGCCAATTCCTTGGCCTTTTGGGAATCAAGGGCCCTGGCTTCTTCCGTCTGTTTTTGCAAATCCTCCCGCTGCCTGCTTAAGAAATTAATGCGGTTGGCGCGTATCTCGCTTTCTCCGCGCAGCTGTCCTAATTCTTTCTCAAGGGCCTGCCTCTCCTGGGTAAGTTTTTGATTCTCTTCCAAAACATTCTTGAGACTTTTGTTGATCGCGATAATCTGTTGTTCTTCAGGCAGAAGATCAATCCCCTCCTGGGCCGTTTTTGAGGGCGCATTCGCGGCAGGGGCGGCTTTGGGGGGCTCCTTAATAATTTGGTCTAAGCCTACCTCGGTCTGAAGGACCTCGACCTTTTTGACTGCCGTGTTTTCTTTTTTATCCGGGGCTTGGGACATGGCAGGCAAGGCCCAACAAAGAGTAAGAAAAACAAACATCATCAAACCAACAGCCGTCCGAATCTTTTTATGCCCGTGGATTTTTTCCATCTTCGCGCCTCTTTGTCTGTTTAAGAAATTTAAAATCATTTGAGCTGGTCTGCCGGCTCTTCTTCGTAGTTTTTAATGGGTTTTATCGTACCGCGCATTTTGGCATAATCATCCTCGCCCGAGACCACATGCGGGGTTATAAAAATAATAATCTCTGTCCTGGTGATGGAGCTGCTGGTAGCACCAAACATATATCCTAAAAACGGGATATCCATGAGAACCGGCAAGCCTTTTTTGGTACTGACCTTATCGTCTTTCTTAAGCCCGGCCAAGATAACCGAAATACCGTCTTTGACCATGACTGTGGTTGTTACCTCGGTTTTATTGATCTGAGGGATACCGCCTCCTTTTGATTCAATTTTGGCGACCACCGTGGAAATCTCCGGCTTAAGACGCATGGTGACAAAACCGTCGTCATTGATCGTGGGGGTTACCGCCAGTTTTAAGCCGACATCGACAAAACGCACGTCTTCACCGACAATCGCGGTATCACCGGTGCCGCTCACGGTAGAAATAATGTACGGCACCGTGTCGCCGACATGGATACTAGCTTCTTCGTTATTGGTAACCAAAAGTTTAGGACTCGCCAGAATCTTGGTATCACTTACTTGTTTTAATGCCCTTAAAGACGCCTGAAAATGGTCAATGTTAATATTGCCGACAGCAACCTTGCCGAAGGCGGAGTACAAAGGGTTAGATGATGTCAGGGCACTTTCGTTTAAAAAAACGTTTTTAAAAGTAAGTTTCTGCAGCTCCTTGTCAGGGCTGTCTTTAAAATTCAAATCCCAGTCAATACCCGCGTCGAAGGTAGGCTTAAAGACAACCTGCATAACCCGGGCGTCGATTAAGACCTCCTTTGTTTTGGAGTCGAGACTTTTAATCAAAGCCTCAATCTCTTCTTTTCTTCCCGGGAGAGCCCGTACAACCAATTGGTTGGAGCGCTCATCGGCAACAATAGAGCCAACCGCATTGGCATCCACGCGCGGGCGCAGTTTCTCGGCGACCACATCCGCCTTGGCATACTGCAGCGTATAGACATACGTTTCCATGGGGCTTTCCATGCGCTCTAAGGCCTTTTTCATCTCGGCAAGAGTCTGGGGCGTATCGATCATCACCACCGATCCGGTATCTTCGTCGATAATAATCTTTCCCAGGCTGCTCTTGATGTTATCCAGGGTTGACAATACATAACTGGGTTTGGCATAGCTTAAACGGACAATCGCCACTTCGCTTTTATCGTTATACTTCTTGCCGTAGGTCGCCTCAAACTCGGCATCCGACATAATGTAGGCAATGTCATTTTGCAGCTGATAGGCAAGATTATTGGAAATAAGAATGATGTCCAGGACATCTTTGATGGTGACATTCTTTAAGTACAATGTAGCCCTGCCGCCGACACTCTTGCTGGTCACCACGTTAAAATCACCCTTTAATGCCAGGAACTTGATAACGTCAACGATGTTCATGTCGCGCACATCGAGGGTAATCTTTCTGGCAAGACGCTCTTCAATCGTTTCCTGCGTCTGCGAAACAACAATCGGCTTCGGCCGGTCCGAAGGGCCCAGGGCCGCCCCTATGGCCACGGCTGAGCCCGAAGGTGTCGGCATACTAGCAGCCGCCTTTTGATTGGCCGCGGGCACCGTCATGTTGATAGCCGGTTTTGAAGAAGAGGAACTTTCCTGAGCGTATGCCGCGCTATAAAAAGAAAACAAGCTCAGCAATAGGCTAAGGGGCAAAAGAACACCAAACGCAGACAAGCGACATGAAATATTTTTCATAGTTTCACAACCAGTTCTTCTTTTTGATAACTAAATATAATCCGGTCGGCAAAAATCGCTTTAAGAGTCACATCGCCTATCTTCTCTCCGACTTTCAGAAAATAGGTGACCCCGCTTTGTGTATCCTCAATTAATGCCTGAGCGGAATCGGCAGAATCAATCCAGGAAATCCCTACCAGCTTCAGATTTTTTGTCACCACCGATATCGCCTGCATTTCAACCACTTCCTCGGACGCCTGCACAACGGCCTTCTTCTCAAAAGGCATGAAGATATTGCGCCGCTGGATATTGCCTAAATAATCCGAAATCTGCTTTACCTGGGGAAGAAAACTTTCGTCGGCTTCCGCCGTTCTTGCTTTTGCCTCAGTGGCGAAATCAACTTTTTCTCTCATGATCCGCATATCCCCGGACAGATTAACAAAAAAGATAATCGCGGTGAGGGCAACGCCGCCGAGAAGGATTTTATTGAATTCGCTTATACCGAAACTGATGGTGGGTACAGAGGAGGCAAGTTTGCCTCCGAAAAGATTTGCCAGCGGCGCCAGCAAAGAGGTCAGGGATATGCTGGGCATCCCCGTACTTTTAACCGAACTAGCAATCTGCTCGGCAATATTGGAGCCGGGCGCAGGCGCCGCAGGCGCCTGCGCACCGGAAGAGCTCTCGATAATTTTCAGAAGTTTCTGCTCGGCTGTCTCTTTTTTTTCCATGGCTTAGGTTTTAATAATCGTACGCGCGATGAAAAATTTTTAAGAAATATCCTGAATCCTCTGAAAGGCAGGCCCCTGGATTATTTGATTTCTCTCCCAGCCCGCCTGACGCTCTTTCTCGATGACTTCCCGGACAATTGCCTGGTCAACAATCCGCTTGTTTTGGATGACCAGCTCTTTTAAAAGCCGGTGACAAAGCATGGTCACCGACCGGGGGTAGCCGCGCGAATAATTGTAAATCGCGCTGATGGCCTCATTTGAAAAAAGGTCCATGCTCGAATTGTAGCCCGCCTTGCGGATCCTGAAATCAATCATCTCTTTTGTTTCCTGCGGGCTAAGCGGATTGAGCGTATATTTAAAACTGATGCGGTCAAGAAAATTGGGCATATTGACGATCTTCGGATACAACTCCAGCTGACCCAATAACACCAGTTGAATCAATTTGTATTCATTGGTTTCAAAATTAAGCAACACCCTTAAAACTTCCAGGGTGGTCAAATTTAATTTTTGCGCCTCATCGATAATCAGGATAATGGTCTGGCGTTCTTCGACGCTTTTTTGAATGAGGAATTTTTCCATGGCATCGCGCAGATCCAAAATAGCACTCATAGTGGGAGCAGACTGAGGAACGTAATCAACGTTAAAATTGCGAACCAGCGAAGTCAAAAATTGCTCTTCGCTGTCAAAGGAAGGGTTGAGGATCATATGGAAAATCATGTCTCCGCGGCTGCGTAATTCCTGGACTAACTTGCGGGAGAGCGTAGTTTTACCGGTACCGATATCACCGAAAATAACGGTCAGGCCCCGCTTTAAGCGAAGCTCAATTAAAATATTGGTAAGTGCCATATCGTGTTCGCGGGTCAAATAGAAGAATTCGGGATCGGGGCTTGTTGAGAAAGGTTCTTTTTTAAAACCTAGCAAGGAATGGTAGGCCATATATACGTTTCTTAATAAGAGTATTAGTATAAATTTCTAAAAGAAACCGAGTCCTGCAGAAGCACTTATTATAGGGATGATTTTATCATAAGTGCTATATTTTGGAAAGGTTTATTTCTCTTTTTTATTATTATTTTTGGAGGAAAATTCGAAGAATTCCGACGGAAAATCCGAGCGTCCTGGCAAAGGCACGCAGGAGGGTGACAAAACCGAAAAAAATACCTTCAAGAATGCTTTTTGTGGCCAAAATTCCGTAAGAAATCTCAAGCAAGGTGAGAAAAATAAACAAACTTTTCGATACATCCAAAAGCAAAATTTTACCCGATAGAGACAACCCTGCGCTTAACAAGAATAACAGCACGACAGGCGGTTCGATAATATCCTTCCAGAATGTATAATCATCCCCTCTTGCCATTCCGGGGTGATCACGATACATCCGGACGCGCCAGAATCCGTGGGCATATTGCTCTTTCAAATAGCGCATCAGACTCGTCGGAAAATAATGCCGAACCAACGATTCTTTTTCAAAACAAATTTTGTATCCTTTTTTTAATATCTTGTAACTTAAATCATTGTCTTCCCCGCTGGCATAGCGGTAGCGTTCATTAAATCCGCCGACCTCGCTAAAAACATTCCTGCGTATGCCAAAATTGTAGCTGCCGAAAGATTTTGGAAATTTCGGCATGCGCACATTATGCCTAAAAATGATTTCCCTGTAAATGCAACGGGCAAGCAAATTTTCTTCGTTGGCAATTCCATAACTGCCTGCCACCACCGCAACTTTCGGGTCATCAAAATGCAGCAGGGATTTTTCCAGCCAATCCTTTTCGGGGATGCAATCGGAGTCGGTGAAAAAAATGATCGCGCCTTTGGATTCTGCGGCGCCGCGGTTACGGGCCGAGGCCGGTCCTGCGTTTTTTTGCCTGACACAGCGCACGCCTTTAAACGATTCCACGACAGAGAATGTCCCGTCGGTAGAACCGTCGTCAATAACGATGATCTCTAAAATTTTTTCCGCGAGCGATTGACCGAGAATAGCGGTGAGATTCTGCGCGATGGTTTTTTCGCAGTTAAAGGCAGGAATAACGATACTGATATTTTTCTCAAGCATCTTTTTTTGCCACTACATACAGGAGCATCCCGAAAAAACGGCCAATCAACCGGTCCGGAGAAAAAGAAAAAGGTAAACAATTGATCCCCCCGGACTCAAGAATGCGAAGATTATTTTGTGTTTTTAAGGCAATCAAAGCCTTTAAAACAAAAGGGGTTTCGCTGATTCCCGGCATAAACAAAGGCCGGATCAGCTGCCAGGGCGACCAGCGGTTCGGGACGAAGGTAATAATCATCCCGTCCCGGTCAAGAAGCCTGCAAAAATTCTTTAAAATTTTATCCTGGTCGACAGGAGAAAAATGTTCGAAGAGCCCATCCGAAAAGATGAGGTCAAATTTCTCAAAAAGGGCTTCCTCCAAATCCTCCGAGCGCAAATCGTGTTTTAAAATCCGGGTTCGATTGCCGGTTATCCGGCTGGTCATCTCCAGAGCCCGGTCGGAGAAATCCACTGAAACCGTATGCATCCCCTGGTCGCAAAAGTATTTTGAAAAAAATCCGCTGCCGCTTCCCGCGTCAAGGACCCTTTTGCCCCTGCGTACAAAGGGGTCAAGGACCTGCAAGATCCTCTTTTTTGACCAGCTTAGGCCTTCAGCCGCCGCAGCGTCGGGCTGTTTGCGCCAGAAATTATTCCAGCTTTGAGGTTCACTGCTGCCGATTTCCGGTTTACGCAGATTATCCGTCATATTGCGACCCTCTTTAGAAATACAACACTCTACGGCTGGATTTTATTTCTCTGTCAGCTGCTCTTTCTTGCCGAGCAATTTCTTTAGCTGTGAAACTTCAAATTCGAGAATGCCGATCTTCTGAGCCATCATATCGTTACGGTTATTCTGCTGGCAAAGAAATGCGGTCAAAAGCAGACTTAAAAAAACAAAGAAACATAGAAGCGAAAAAAAGATAAAGTTACTCGCTAACGTAAAACCGAGGAATCCTGAGATCTTAAACAGCAGCTGATCGAAGACGGCAAAGAATACGGCAGCCACGCACAATACCAGCCAGCCAAATGCATATTTAAAAGTTAACTTTTCGCGCCGCACCAGCTCAATGACCAGGACAAAGATTATGAGTGACAGAATAAGAGACAGGATTTTTATGTCCATGTTTTAGTCCGCCTTCCCTTTTTTCACCATATCCAACAATATCGCAAAAGTTACTTTGATCATATAGTACAGTGTTTTTAAATAGCGTATCGAAGAACGGCCTCCTGTTCTTTTACGCATCTGTACCGGGACTTCGGTTAAACGGGCCCCCAAACGCCTAACCACCATAATCGCCTCCGGCTCTGGAAAATCCTGAGGGTAATAGGACGCAAACGCCTTAATTATTTTTGGGCTATAGGCCCTGAATCCGGAAGTAGGATCGGTTATCTTAAAGCCGGTGAGCATGCTGATTAAGCGCGCGAAAAAATTAATTCCGATACGGCGGACAAATGACGAACGGTATCCCAAATACGGCGGGATAAAACGGCTGCCGATAACCAAATCCGATTTCTCGTCTAGGACAGGCCTGAGGAGCGCTTCCACATACACAGCATCATGCTGGCCATCCCCGTCGACCTGTACCGCAACGTCAAAACCTTCCTTAAGGGCAAACTTAAATCCCGTCTGCACCGCCCCTCCGATGCCGGTGTTAAAGGGGAGCGAAATCACCAAGGCGCCGGATCTAACTGCCTCATCCTTTGTCCCGTCGCAAGAACCGTCATCTACGACCAGAACAGTTATGGGAAGTTTTAAAGAATTTAACTCGGCGACCGTACGCGCAATATTGCCCCTTTCATTGTAGGCCGGGACAATAGCAAGAATTTTCTTTGAAGTCGCGGAAGAAATCATCATAGAATTAATGCCACCACGCCAGCATGCCGCTTCTTTTAAGCCGGTCATGAAGGCTTCCATCGGCAATAATCTTTTTTTGTTTAATAACAATACCGCCTTTGATGGCCTTATCCTGCATGACGATAAGATTAGCGGTCCTGCGGGTTTTCTTATAAAAGGCATCGGAAATTCTTTGCTTGATATCCTCGCTTATTTTCCCGTAGGCAATAACCGTAATCTCATTTGTATCTTGCTCAAGGCAGGAACTATCCGCCATTTCAAAACTGCGTACCGTTATTTCAATCAACTGGCGATTAAGTAAAACTTTCAAGATCCAGACAATCACCAGGGCCAGGACAACTTGAAAAAGAAATATCATTAGGATAAAAACAAACGCCATCACGACACCTTTTTTACCGAACGCCTAAATTAGGATTTAAAACTTGCCCCTTTAAATAGATTGCCGCAAAATGAACAAGATCCGCCTGTGAATCTTCCACCGGCTTATCGGGAGTAAGCCCGTTAAAATCAAACACCGCCCCGTCGTAAAAATGGCCGCGCGCAGTCACCAAAAGGAGCATGGAACCGTCATCAAAATGAAACATGCTTTTTAAAAGAACTTTTCCGGCCGTATTAGTGCCGATAAGAACAGCACGGCCTCTTTTTTGCAATACGCCTGAGAATAATTCGGAAGAACTGCCGCTTTCTTTGTCGACCAAGATGGCGATGGGGCCTTTGTAATGATATTTCTCGGGGATCAGAGGAACTTGAAGCCGGGCGATCTTCTCCTCCTTCTTTTGAAAATAGGCAAAATCCTCGGTGGGGGTCAAGAAAAACCCCGAGATCTCCTGGGCAGCCAGAGGCGGACCGCCGGGATTTCCTCTCAAGTCAAGAATAAGCGCCGAACCGGGGTATCGTTCGATAACCTGCAGAAAACGCAAGAGATCCTCGGATGTCTTCTGGTTAAAGTGACGGATCTGAAGACAAAAAACACCCGGGACATCCACCGGCTCCGGAAAAACCGACTGCTTAAAATATTGCTGACTGACAACCGTAATATTTCTTTCCTTCTGATCTTCATTTGCCAAATAACGCAAACCCACCTTGGTCCCGACAAGAGGATTAAATTTTTGCCCGATAGCATCTTCCGCCAACTTCGTAACTACAACGTCATCAATAGCTAAGATAATATCTTTTTCGCGCAAGCCCTGAACATAGGCATCGGCACGCGGCTCAACACGCGTAACCAGGTACCCTCCATCCGTCAGCTTCCCTTCGATTCCCAAATCAATCTGCTCGCCTAAAACTTCTTTTTCATATTTATCGGCGTACTTTGGCGGCATAAAGGCCGAAAAAGAATCTTCGGGGTCTTTGAGCGCATCAACCAAAAGGGCGGCAGACCTCCAGCGGATATAATCGCTCGTCTTATCCTCGCCTTTAAGCTGGCCGTAAATTTTAGTATTAAACTGAACCAGAAACCGGTCAAAGGCCTCGCGCTTAACAGGAAAATAATAGTCGTTTTCTACGGTCTTATAAACTTTCTCGAAGAAATCAATGTATTCTTGGTAGGTGTTGGGAGCGGCTGTATCTTTAGGCTTTTCTTGGGGTTGGGTATTGGCCGCTGTTTCTTTTTTGGGAGAAGAAGCAGCCCCAAAAAGTCGGCCGGGGAAAAAGAGTTCTGCGGTAAAAACAAAAGAAATAAGAAACAAACTCAGGAAAATCCAAAAAGTTTTCCTTTTAATCATTTCCATGGCGCTTATTATAGCACAGGACAATAGACACAAGGTTTTTTTGTAGTATTTTAGAAAATAATTTCTTACCTTAAAAAGCTTTTCGTAAATAAAAAACCGCGGTGAAAATTATTTTCACGGCGGTAAAAAAATACGCGTCAAAGTATCCCAAATTTATATTTAGCGGACTTCCTGCCTTATTTTTTCTGCCTCCAAACGGCTGACAACGCCATCCCCGCTCTTATCGTATGCCTTCAGGATCGGGGAGCTGACGGTCACGCCGCCTTTTTTATCAATCTCGTCGAGATTATCGCGCAGAAATATCTTTACTTCCGCCTTCTGCATTTTCCCGTCGTTATTGACATCATAGGCCTCTTCCTCTTTCGTGGTTACCTTGGTATCCCCTTTCGCCCAGAAAGGTTCTGGAGGCTGCGCAACATCTGCGGCCTTGCCGGGAACAGGAATAGGCGGTAAGCCTTTTTGCGCCCTTGTCTTGTTCAAGCGGTCGTAATTGATCAGCTGCGCAAAAGAATGGGACGCGACAACCAGGACAGCTGCCAAAACCACAATCCAAACAGCGAGCCTCAACGTCTTCATGTACCCCACCTCTTCCTTAAAATAACACAAAAGTAACACCGCCGCTTTTTTGTCTCTGCGGGCTGAAAGAAAAGAATAATCCTAAAAAATTATATCGTACGACCCTTGAATGTCAATAACTTCCAAGATTTTAAATTTGCTTGGAATAAAAAATCTATTTCAGGAATTATCCGCGCCTATGTGCCAGGCGCCGAAGTGCCAAAAGCCGGATTTTAGCAATCGTTTCGGGCTTATGTTTCCTGCCATACATCGGATTGCCCTTTCCTTTATTGCGGGAACTGAGTTTCTTGCGAACCTCAATCGATTGATGCCGGCCATACATGGAATTCTTGCTTCCCTTTTGCGCCAGACTGATCTTCCTTCTTGTTGCTGTAGAATGTCTTCGCATTTTTACCATACCGATTTCCTCCTGTTATTCTTAGAAATACATAACGTGCAATTAATTATACATCAAATTACTTTAAAGGAAGCAAAATAATTCCGTAATTCCTAAATAACGACGCGCACTTCCCTTGTTTTAAGAAAACGACTTAGGGCTTCGGTTTCCTGTCCGGTTATTTTCTGATCGATACCATAAGCGCAGAAAATTTTAGCGAGGGATTCCTTAAGCCCTTTCGGTGAGATAGTAATATTCGTAAGGAATTTCCGATGTGCCCTTTCTCGACGGTAATCGGGGACATCAACGGGGACTTTTAAGTATTTTTCAATGTCTTCAAGCGGAAAATCATAAAGAATCGTTCCGTGATGAAGAATAAATTTCTTGCCGCGCCGCTGCGCGTTTCCGGAGAATTTCCTCTCTTCATTGTTCACCTTAACCGCCATATCCGAAACAGGTTTAAAGACCGCCTCAGTGCCCAGGCTCTTGAGCGATTGAATAAGCTTTCCTAGAATAAATTCGTAAGACTTATGGAGTGTCCTCACCTGCGGATTAAGTTCTTTTGATAAGATCAAGGAATAGTTCAGGCATCCTTTTCCCTGAAGCACAACCCCTCCGCCGGACGAACGCCGCAACACCGGGATTTTATCTTTAAGAGCTTCCTTAATAAATATATTCTCACCGACCTTGGAAATCCTGCCCAAAACAACAAAGGTTTGTTCCGATTCCCAGAATCGTAACGCCTCCCCTGCCCGGCCCTCTTCAGCCAGAGAAAGAAGGACATCGTCAAAAAGGATATTCTCTTCGGGGCTCGCAAAAGAAATGTCTTTGAGATTCATTTTGTGTCAATAAAAAGACAGGTAATTTATTTTGTATCGAAGAAAAAATTGCAATCGACATCCCGGGCTGCTTTTGTTTCGTCGGGACGGCTAATGGGAGTCGTGATTGGGAGATCTTTGAACATTGAAGGATTTCTTTGGGCTAAATCAGCGGCCTTAATCATGCAATCAATAAACCGATCCATCGCCTGTTTAGACTCAGTCTCGGTAGGTTCCACCATCATCGCCTCCTTGACAATCATGGGGAAATAAACAGTTGGGGGATGAATGCCCTGGTCGATTAAGAATTTCGCGATGTCGATGGCGTGAACGCCCTTCTCCACTTGCTGTGCGGCCGAAAAGACACACTCGTGCATACACGTACGCTCATAGGGCACGGTAAAATATTTCTTCAACCGGTGCATAATGTAATTGGCGTTTAAGACAGCATGATTGCTTGTCTCCGTCAAGCCATCCTTGCCTAAAAGTAAAATGTAGGCATAGGCCTTGAGGATAACAGCAAAATTGCCGTAAAAAGAAGACGTGTAGCCTATTGAATCCGGGCAATCGTAATCGAGAAACAGTGTTTTGTTGGGCCGCTGGACGACGCGCGAAATGGGCAAGTATTTCGAAAGTCTCTTTTTAACGCCGACCGGCCCGGCGCCGGGCCCGCCGCCGCCGTGAGGCGTAGCAAAAGTTTTATGAAGATTAATATGTATGACGTCAAAACCCAAATCGCCGGGCCGGCAACGGCCAAGAATGGCGTTTAGATTGGCCCCGTCATAGTACATCAGCCCGTCGACATTGTGAACCATCTCAGCAATCTTATCGATATCGGAATTAAAAATTCCCAAGGTATCAGGACAGGTAAGCATCACCGCGGCAACATCCGGGTTAAGTTTCTTCTTGAGTATCTCCACATCCATCGTTCCGTCTTTTTTTGTCGGAATAGAAATAATGTCATAGCCCGCGGTAGCCGCGCTGGCCGGATTAGTTCCGTGAGCAGAGTCGGGAATGATAATATATTTCTTTTTATTTCCCTTGGCTTTATGATACGCGGCAATCAACATGACACCCGTGAGCTCGCCGTGCGCGCCCGCCAACGGCTGCATGGTAAAATCATCCATGCCGGTTATTTCGCTTAAAAAGCGGTCCATGTCATAGAGCACCTTAAGCGCCCCCTGAGCCAGCGATTCCCCGTCACTCAACTGGGCCAAAAGAGGATGCAAATCGGCAAATCCCGGCAGGCGGGCAACGGCCTCGGTAAATTTGGGGTTGTATTTCATGGTGCAGGAACCCAAAGGATAAAAAATACTGTCCACCGAGAAATTTAGTTGCGAAAGCTTGGTGAAATGGCGCACCACTTCCAACTCACTGACCTGCGGCCAGGCGCATTCTTTTATACGCCGGTAACGATCCGCGATTTGGGTCTTGGCGGGAACATCAGAAACCGGCATTTTAAAACCCTGGCGTCCAGGCACGCTTTGTTCAAAAATTAATTGCATAGAACTTCCTCGAGATTCTTGGCAAAATCCAGGATCTCATCTTTGGTGCGTTTTTCAGTCACGGTCACCAATAAATAATTTTCCATCCCCTTATAATACCGCCCCAGAGGAAAACCGGCGGCATAGCCGCGTTTGAGCATTGCCGCGACCACGCGCGAGGCATCTGTCTTTAAATCAACGGTAAATTCATTGAAGGTCGGCGAACTCCTTTTGACCTCGATCCCTTTTATTTTTTCCAGGGTCAGCCGGGCAAACTCAGCCTTGTCTAAATTTAATTGGGCTAATTCTTTTAATCCTTCTTTGCCTAAGAGACACATAAAAATAAGTGATTGGACAGCGCACGAGGCCACATTCGTGCAGATATTAGAAGTCGCTTTTTCCCGACGGATATGCTGTTCCCGGGCCTGGAGGGTATTAACAAAACAGCGCCGGCCCTGAGCGTCGACCGTTTGCCCCACGATACGGCCGGGCATTTTACGCACAAATTCTTTTTTTGTAGCCATAAAACCCAGATACGGCCCGCCGAAATTTAAAGGCAACCCCAAACTTTGCCCTTCGCCGGTAACAATATCAGCCCCCATCTCGCCCGGCGTTTTAAGTATGCCTAAAGAAACCGGGTAAACGCTTTCGACCACCAAGGCGCCCAAGCGATGGGCTTCGTCAATAATATCGGAGTGATCATCGATGGCGCCAAAGAAATTAGGATTTTGTAGAATAACCGCGGCTGTTTTTTTGTCTAAGATTTTTTTGATCTGCGCGCGGTCACTTTGCCCGTGGACAACAGGCGTTTCCTGAAATTCGATGTCCAAATTGGTTGTATAGCTTTTTAATATCTTGCGGTAAATGGGGCTGACGCCGCCGTCCATGATAATTTTATTTCTTCCGGTAATGCGGACCGCCATCATTGCGGCTTCATAAAGAGCGGTGCCTCCCTCATAAAGGGAAGCATTGGCCACGTCCATTTGAGTTAAGGTGCAGATGGCACTTTGGTACTCATACAGGGCCTGTAGAGTGCCTTGCGAACATTCGGGTTGATACGGGGTATAGGCAGTCAGGAATTCACCGCGGGAGATTAAGGCTCCCACCGCCGCCGGGACATAGTGATCATAATAGCCGCCGCCAAGAAAATAAATCAGGCTGGTGGCATTTTGAGCCGAAAGCCTTTTAAAATACTTTACGACTTCAAACTCTGATTTCCCGTCGGGGATATTAAAAGATTTGGGGCGGTGATGAGGTTTGATATCGCCAAAAAGCTCATCGATGCTCTTAGCGCCCACCGTCCGCAACATCTCCTGGGTTTCTTCGGGGGTATTGGCAATATACGGGTTCACTCCTCTAATCCTTCCAGGAATTTACGATATTCGGCGGCGGTCATGAGGTTTGATTTTTCCTCGATATCGCTGATGGCAATCTTGGCGATCCAGCCTTCTTCGTAGCAGGATTTATTTAAAAGCGGCGGGTCTGACTCAAGCGCTTTATTGACTTCAATAACTTTTCCGGACATTGGAGAGAAAATATCGCTGGCCGCCTTGACCGATTCCACCGAGGCCAACTGCTCAAACTGCTCGACTTCCGTGTCAATCTTCGGCAACTCCACAAAAGTCACATCACCCAAGGCTGACTGAGCATACTCGGTAATGCCAATCGTGGCAGTCGTCCCTTCGATATCGATCCATTCGTGTTCCTTGGTGTACAAATAATCTTTGACAACCTCCATAAATCGCTCCTTTAGTTTTTTAATGAACCGCTTTTATAAAATGGTCTGCCCGTTACTTCTGCCGATATTTTATTTTTATCGTCGCCAAAGAAAATCTTTTCACCCTTGGCCGCCGATCCGGTTGAGATAAGCCCCATACCGATACCGCGATTAAGACCGGGAGAGAAAGTGCCGGTCGTGACAACGCCTATCTCTTTTGAATGCAAAGAATAAATGCGGTGATTGTGCCGCGGGCTGCGGCGGTTTTCGCCGATAAAATAAATCATCTTCCGCCTTAACCCAGCCTCTTTCTGTTTTAAAAGGGCATCACGGCCGATAAAATCTTTATCGAAATTAATAAATTTATCCAAGCCCGCCTCCAGCGGCAATATGTTATCGTCGATATCCTGGCCGTAAAGACTGTAGCACATTTCTGCCCTTAAGACATCCCGCGCACCTAAGCCCGCCGGCTTGACCCTTTTATCATCCAGAAGCTTTTGCCAAAGAGTGGGCATTTTTTCCCAAGGGAAATATATTTCAAAACCTAATTCACCCGTGTATCCCGTACGGCTGATGACGACATTTTCACCGAGAACTTTAAAATAACCAAACTCATAATAATTCAATTTTTCAATCCCGCTGATCCAGCGGCTTAATACATCCCTTGATAACGGGCCCTGGACATCAAGCTTTCCTGTTTCTTGCGAAATATTTAAAAAAGATGAGTTCTCGGTCAGGTGCCCGGCAATATGCCCGGCATCCTTGTCGATATTGGCCGCATTGACCACAATCATCCATTTTTCTTTTTCGATGCGGTAAACAATCAAATCGTCAATCACGCCCCCATTGACATTGAGCATAAGCGTATAACGGCATGCCTTTAACGGCATGTCCGTCAAGAAAGAAGTAACAAGATGCTCTAAACCGCTTTGGGCACCGTCACCTTCAACGATAAATTCTCCCATATGGCAGGTATCAAAGATGGCAACAGCCCGGCGGGTGTGCTCGTATTCACTCAATATCCCCTCGTATTGAACCGGCATATCCCATCCGCCAAAGGGAACCATGCGGGCATGAAGCTTGAGGTGTTCCGGATAAAGAGGTGTTTGTTTGGCGGCGGCGCTTACGAACATGCGAGAAAACCGTTTTGGGTAGAATTGATTATACGGGTTAAATACGCTGTGAAAAATTTAATTTCGGATTTCGTAAAAAATTAAAAATCGTAATTTTATGCTATCTTATAAGAATTCATTATGCTTGTAAAGAACATTTGCGTGTTTTCGATTTTAGAATTTCGCCTTTCTTCTCGTCGGAAAGATACGATTGCGGCACCCGTTTTAGTAAATCATCGCCTCGACAGACTCTTTTAAGGCTTGCGGGTCATCGATATAGATCCTATAAAAATTCTTATCGCTTGGGGCTCCGGTGCGGTAAATGACAAACCGATACGGCCCGGGTGTCAGTAAAAGCGGTTTTGAAAAGTTAAACGATACCTCCTGACCCGAGGGATTTTCCCCGACATCTTTAGCCGAAACAGGATTCGATTTAAAATGATCGCTAAACGGAATCCATACCGGCTCCTCCGGGGCAAGGCGATACACATACGCCACCAGCCCATCCTGCGGCTGGCCGACTTTGTACAATCTCATATTAAACCTTCTCAGGAGCATCGGCTTGGTAAGATTAAGCATGCGCCCTTCGTCCATGAGAAACAGCGTCCGGGTGCCGATATTTCTAACCCCATTATTAATCAAGGCAATTGTTTCCGGGGACGGCCGGTTCCTCTCCCGGTCTTTCTGCAATTTTTCAGCGTCCAGCAGCCACACCTTTTTCTTGTCCGGAGAAACATCCTCGCACTGATTTAAAATTAAACATTGATAACTTAGGACCTCTTCTTCCTGAGACCAGATCCTGCTCCCCGAGAGAGTTTTAAATGAGGCAACCGCATAATCCTTTAGATTGCCCTTGCGGAATAACTCGCTTAAGTAAATATCCTTATCAAAATCCGCGTAGGTATTGCGGGTGACATCGATATATACCGAATGCCCCGTCACCGGCGGCACAAGGATATAGCCCTTGGGGACTTGATAGATATTGCGGATAGAGTAAAAGCGCAGCTTACCCACCAGCTGCGGATCAAGGCAGTCGACCATATTCAGACGGCAAGGATGGTTAAGATAAGTATGGATTTCCCGGATATTTTTCTTTTCCATCTCCCTGGAGAGAAATGTCGTCGCCATGCGGCTGGGATATACGTCAGTAAAAAATATGTAACTGTTGATGCCGGCATGGATAGCAAAGATTGAAATCAAAAATGCCCCTGCCAGGCGTTTTTTTGTGGTTGTTGCCTTTTTAAACCAGTCACTGTTAAAGAAAATAAACAAGGCATACCCGACCAACATGATAATCCCTGCCAGGGAAGTAAAATAATTTGCTCCGTACTGGGCCACTTTGCGCCAATACGCTAAAATCGGTGACGAGAAACTCAACATAATGAGCAAAATTGTTACCGTGCGAAAACGGGAGGCGTTTTGCCGAACCGTCAGACAGCGGCCGATAAGATAAAGAAGGCAAAATATGTAGAAAGGGAAAAGAACCGGCATGGCGAGAAAGAAATACTTGCCCACCCACGCCCAACCGCCCCGAACATTGAGCTCGGGATGATCGATCCATTGTATGAGAACCGGCTGATTGTAGAAAAAGTGGTTAAAAGATTTGCTGATGTCAACGTATTCTAAATAACCTCGAACATTCTGAGCGATATTCGGATAATTAAAATACACAAAAGCAACCAGAAAACCCGCCAGCGATAACGTTGTTGCCGTTAACAATTTCCTGATTAACCTAAAAGTTTTTTCTTGCCTATCACCCTGCGTGTAAACGCTGAACAGCAACCCCGCGCCATAATAAGGAATGTAGAGGCTGGCGATAGTTGAAGAATAAATCGACAGGCACAAAGAAAACCCCGAGAAAATATAGAGAATCGGGCCAATGCGTTTTAAATGACCGCGAGACAAGAAAAATAGCGCCAGGAGAAAATAAAACATTCCCAGCGGTTGATGCTTGACAAATAAAATATAAACGTACGGCCAGAAACTGGTGATAAAAATCAAAAAACAGGCCAACCCGACGAGATTGCCCCAATATGCCCCCGCGACAAAATAGACCAACACCGCCGAAAGGCACGTTGCCAGAATACAGACAAAGATCAGAGGCCTCAAGCCCGCATAATCCTTAAAAATATCCTGAATGATTGATGAGAAAATCAGGAACATCTCTTTGCCGTGAAGCCACCTTTTTCTGACGTCATCGACAAACCCGTGCATCTGGGAGGGGTATTTTAGCTGTGACAAGCGGGCAGAGGTGCTGATGTAGTAATCCTCGGCATCCGTCGGCCAGAAATTAATGCGCCAGGTAGCAACCGTAAGCCAAATTCCGACAACAATAGAAAGCAGGACAACAAAAAGCGGGAGTGTTTTTATAAGGCGGTGGCGATTGAAGAATGTCAGCATAGGCTTTGATAAAAACGCGCTCGCCGAGAGTCGAACTCGGAACCCTCAGCTCCGAAGGCTGATGCTCTATCCAATTGAGCTACGAGCGCAATCGTCCTTAATGTCTTTATGCCAGAAAAGATTGCGCCAGTCCCAGCTTCCTCTGTCCAATATTATAGAAAAGCTGGGGCGAGCGCAATCGTCCCTAAAATCGAAACAGCTTCTGTATTATATCAACCGAAATGGAAATAGCAAGAAACAAACCCCTTTTGAACCATTTAAAAAAAGATTACCGGCAGGTTAAATTTGATGTAAAATAAATCATGACCAAAAGGAGGATGCTATGGCAGTCGACAGTCTAATGGCAAGAATTCGATACTGGGATAATCGTTTAGCGGGCTGGATGATGCGCCACTTTTATATACTCTTCTTTGAAATTATTCTGGTCGCTATCTTTGTCGTGTTCTTTATCATTGCAGTTAACGTTATCAATATCGGTGCGGATATGGCAAAGACAAGCGCCAGCGAAAAACTCATCCTGATGCAATCTTTTAATGCGCTATTGATCACGCTTCTTTTTCTTCTAAATTCCTTCTGGATGCTGTATGTCTTTAACGGAATATTGCGCATACGAGCAGTCCTAAAAGAAATCGGTTTCAGCCTCACCACCAAGCGTAAAAACGAATCTTAATCCGCTTAAACGCCTTACCAAGTTCCGGTTTTAGAAGATTTAATGACGGATGGAATCAGCACTTCCGATGGGCTATCGAACAATGCGCTAGAAATACTCTTCGTACAAATCGGTTATCCGGCTGGAAATATTATTAAACCATCCTCCGGCGACGGCAGGCGGGAGAAAGCCGTCGGTCGATTTTCCAAAACCGGTATAAGCCAACCCGATGGCCGGCATAAAAACCGCGGCATTGTTAATTGCTGCCGCTTGAATCTGCAGTTTTCCTATCCTGACCGGCTGGGCGACCGCGCGCTCGACATGTTCAATAAGGCCCGGTAAAAGGGCCCCGCCTCCGGCCATCACAATTCCCCCCTGAAGCTTATCCGAAAGACGCGAGAGCTTCAAGGTATTTTGTATATGGGCAATCAACTTTTCCGTTTCGGGTTCAATCGAACTGCAAATAACCTTCCGCTTAACGGGCTTATAGCCGTTTTCTTTCTTGATAAGGATTTCCCCTTCTTGTTGTTTTACTTCACCCTGGACAACGGCATGCGATATTTTTATTTCCTCGGCTAAGTCAAAAGGGATATTAAGCGTTTCGGCAATCCGATGAGTAAAATGATCCCCGCCTAAATGGATAACATCCGTCTGTTTTAATAATCCGTCTTTAATGAATAAAATGCCGGTAGTTTCCGCGCCCATATCCACCAAAAGGCACCCCTTTTGCCGGGCTTCCTTGCTTAAGGAAACTTCGGCGCAGGCATAACTGGTAAAAAATACATTCGAAACCTCAAACCCGGCACGGTTAACCGCCTTGGCAATATTACTAACCAGGTTAACATTCGCCAGGACCAAAAGAGAGGTAACGCTAAGTTTTCGCCCGTATAACCCTAAGGGATTAAGCGCCCGGTTAATGTCATCGACGAGATAATGCTGGGGAAAATCGTGAAGGATCTCCTCTTCAATCTTGACTCCCAAAAGGCAGGCCTGCTTGTTTACCTTTTTTAAATCTGTACCCGTGACAACCTTGCTGACCTTGTCTACCAAGGGAATCGCGGCTTTGCCGTAGCGGCACTCAATTAAGGGCCCGCCGATACCCAACTGAATATCCTTAAGACGGCATCCGGTTGTTTTCATGAGCCCTTTTAAAGCACCATGGATGCTATCGGCTAAATCATGCAGGTCACTGATTGAGGATTTCTTAAATCCACGGGTCGGCTCTTCCTGGACCCCCAGCAATTCGACAGAGGATGGTTTTTTTGTTTTGATGAGGGCTACTTTAATGCGCTGGGAACCGATATCGAGGCCGCAAAATATTTTTTCTTTGATCATCTCTTATCAATTAGTTTAATTTGTATTTTAGGAATTTTAAGAACTATTTCTTCCCCAGTATAGGCTCTTTAAAACGTAAATCAATATATTTTACGTCTTTTAACTCGGTTTTTGCCTGCAACAAAAGAAGCCCGAGAATCTTTAGCTGGCGAACAATATTTTCTTGGTCGGCAATGATTCTTAAGTCATCGTTGATATAAAAATAGATTTGCGATAGGTTGGTAACGTCAATCTTCGCGATGTGGTATCCTGCCAGTTCCGGTTCTGACCGAAATGCCTTTATAACTTCAAACGCCGCACGCAAGGCAATGCTGTCCACACGCGAGCCTAAAACAAACTTGGGCACTACCAGACGAACTCCGATAATAAACGGCAGCCTGTCATCAAGATCCGTCGATACCTCCATCATAGCTCCTTGAGGATCAAGCGTCACTATTTTGCCGTTCACTTTTGTTTGCGCAAATGGGGCGCGTTCCCGTGCCGCGACAAGAATTTGGTCGGGAAACCTCTTCAAAATCTTCAGCTGGGTAAACCGGGGATACTCGACTCGAAGGTGCCGTTCGATTTTCTTCAAATCCACGGCAAAGATATTTTTTCCTTTAAAATTCGAAACCAAACTCGCTTCCATAAATCTTAACGAAGGTTCGCAGATAATGCTCCGGATCATAAAATAATCGGAATGCCTTAAAAGAAATGCGACTTTCTGGTAGGTCAGAAAGGAAAAGAAAACCAGGACAATAAGAATGATAATATTCTTTAAGATATAAACGGACGCCTTCGTCTTTTTAATTTTATTTGCCATAAGCCAACGCTATTAATTTTAAGCACAGCTGTGAGAAATCCAGGCCCGCATGCTTGGCTGCATCCGGCAGCAAGCTGGTTGCGGTAAAGCCGGGAATCGTATTGATTTCTATAACATAGGGGTTGTTTTCTTTATCTAAAAGGACATCAACCCGCGAAAGATGACGGCAGCCTAGCGACTGATGCGCCTTGAGCGCGAAATCTTGAACAGCCTTTGCCACCGGCGGCGGGATGACAGCCGGAACAATATGCTCTGCCATGCCGGGTTGGTACTTCGATTCAAAATCAAAGAAGCTTCCCTTCGGTTTAATTTCTATAACGGGCAAAGGTGTTTCGTCCAAAATACCCACCGTCAATTCCCTTCCGGAGATATAACGTTCTATCAAGATCTCGTCGTCATATTGAAATGCCAGTTTTAAAGCCGGCGTTAAATCCTTTTTTTCTTTTACCAGGGTAATGCCGATGCTCGAGCCCTGATTGGCGGGCTTGACCACAACCGGAAAACCGTTCACCTTATCTAAAAACTTTTGCGAATCCCCACTATCCTTCTTGCGGATAACAATGTAGTCCGGAACGGGAATATTATTTTTCCTAAAGATATTCTGGGCTGAAACTTTATTTAAGGCAAGGCGGCTCGCGGTCACTCCCGAGCCTGTATAAGGAATCTTTGCCTTTTCTAAGATCGATTGAATCGTTCCGTCCTCGCCAAGCCGGCCGTGCAAGGCAATAAAGGCAACATCAATCCCCGCATTCCTTACCAACGAAAGAATCCGGGCTTCGTCTTCACTAGCAATATCCAAAGCCGTGACCTGGCAATTACAATTTTTAAGGGCATTGTAAATGGCCGTGCCTGACTTGAGGGATATCTCTCTTTCCGAAGAACACCCTCCCATCAAAATCCCGATATGGCCGAATTGATTGATACCGTTCATAGCCCGTCCTTAACCATGGCTATTGGTTCGACATTTCTATCGTTTAATTTCTGCGCGAAGGCATCTGAAATACGGGTAATATCTCCCGCGCCCAGAGTCAGGACAAGATCGCCTTTACGGACATTATCCAAAAGATAATCAATGATTCTTTCTTTCTTTAGGTAAATGACTTCCGGCTTTCCCGAAGCCCGAATAAGTTCGCACAATTTCTCCGAAGTAACGCCGGGGATAACCTCTTCACTGGCAGCATAAATATCCGTAATCACCAGGCAATCGCTGGCGCTTAAGCTCTTTACAAACTCTTCCATCAGGAATTTTGTCCGGGTATAACGGTGCGGCTGAAAAACAGTAACGACTCTTTTGCGCCCCAACGATTTAGCTGTCTCAATCGTCGCCTTTATCTCGGTGGGATGATGGCCGTAATCATCGATAACCATGATGTCATTCACGTCGGTCTTAAGCTGAAACCGGCGGCGCACCCCCTTAAATTCCCGCAAACTTTCGCGGATAACTTCAAGATCAATCCCCATCTGCATACTCACGCAAATACAGGCCAAGGCATTTAGAATATTATGTTTTCCGGGAATGCTCAAATCAAACCGCCCGATATTTCTTCCTTTATAAGCACAATCGAAACCAAGGGAACGCCCGTTGAGCTTCTCATGGGAAGCGACAACATCATTTTCCTTTGAAAAACCGTAGGTTGTAAACCGCCGGCCGCTTTCCGACAGCAGTGATCGCAGCCTCATATCCTGACCGTAAGCAAAAATGCAGCCGTCAGCCTTGGTGCGAGCGATAAATGTGCGATAGGCGGATAAAATATTGTCCCAGCTATGATAATAATCGACGTGCTCAAAATCAATGTTGGTGATGACTGAATAGAAAGGAGAAAAATACAAGAATGACCCATCACTCTCGTCGACCTCGGCAACAAAATATTGGCCGCTGCCCAGATTCGAATTATAAGTTTTATCGTTATTAATCATTCCCCCGACGGCCGTCGTCGGATTAAGGCCCGCCCGGATCAGGCAATACGAAATCATCGAGGTCGTGGTTGTCTTACCGTGAGCCCCGGCAACCGTTATCCCTTTTTCGGACTCCATTAATTGGGCGAGTAACTGCGCGCGCTGCAGCACGGGAATCTTTTTCTGCTCTGCCGCCACGCGTTCGGGATTATCCCGGCTAACCGCCGAGGAATAAACCACAAAATCGGGAGACTCGATATTCTTTGCATCGTGGCCGATAGAAATCTTTGCCTTTTGTTCGCGCAGTTTCGCGGTAAAATCACTCTCCTTTAAATCCGAACCGCTCACCCGATAGCCTTTGGCAATCAGCAAAGAGGCGATGGTCCCCATCCCCACCCCGCCGATTCCTATAAAGTGATAGTGCTTGTTCATCGTTTTAAATAATTTACCCACGATTGATTAAAGGCGTCAAGACTCTTGAATTGGATATAAATGTTCTTGAATGCCTGCTCGAAACGGGTACCTTCCTTTAATTGCCGGCACAAACCAACAAACTTAAATTCCCCAAACTCGGTAATAAGATAATACACCGCGCTCGCAGCCTCCGCATAATAAAGCTCGACAAAATCCCTTGCGGTATCCGAGTAAAGCCGGACGGTAGAAAGCTCACTTAAGGGGATAAATTTCTTTTGCTCAATGGCCTTTTTGACATCGCTATTAACGCCCCAGCGCCGCGCCTTTTCTTGATACATGGCCACCCCTTCATCCAGCCAGAGAGGCACATAGGGATTGGAGCCGATAAATTCCCGGAAAATAATATGCCCCAACTCGTGCGGTAAAATGGAGTCAAAAAAGCCGTTTGCCGCCGGGAACGTCCGGATCTCTTTCTCGATCCATGCCGCCACCCCGTGGGACCAGGGACTTTGCTTGGCTGATTTTATGTAATCATCCGCATCGCGGTAAATATAAATCTTCGCCCGTTTATCCCAGGACCAGATTTGAGTACGGGCAAAACCTAAATTGCTGGTTATCTGCTGGTAATAGGTCTCTGCGGTCCTCTCTACTTCTTTGATAAAATCCTCCGGCGCATCTTTGTAATAGATAATAAAATGCAAGGCCCGGTATTCCTTCCAGCCCTCTTCGGCGCCGCTGACGGCCGCCCATCCGAAAACAACCAGCAGAAAAATTACGGCGAATATTCTCTTCATATTTTAATTCTAACCTATTTAACAAGCTAAAGAAACTATTTCTTTCGCTAAGCGGTCATCCGCGTCAGAAATAAAAAAATTCTTTGCATAAGCAGCTGCTTTTTCTCTTATATTTTTGTCCGTCAACAATGAAAGCACGGCGTCTTTTAAGCGCTGCGCCGTAAGATCTTTTTCCTCGAGGATACGGGCTAAACCGGCCTCGCCTAAAACATCCGCATTTTCCTTTTGATGCCCGCCCGCAAAAGGATAAGGTATTAAGATAGCCGGGAGTCTAAACAGGACAAGCTCCGACAAAGTGGCAGCTCCGGCACGAGAAATCACGACATCCGCCGCTTTATAGGCCAGGCCTATTTCACTTAGGAAGTCGAAGACAGACGCGTTAATCCCGAAATTCTTATAAGATTCTCTTGTGTCCGGGCAGTCTTTCTTTCCGGCGACATGAATAACCTGGAAATCCAATTCTTGTTTTAGCAAAACAGCGGCCTCTAAAAATTTCCCGTTAACCGCATGGCTTCCCTGGCTGCCGCCCAAAACCAGCATAGTCAACCGGCCCGGCAATAAATTAAATTTTGCCATACACTCTTTGCGCTCCAGCGATGGCACCACAATATGACAAGGGCAACCTGTCACAACAACTTTCTTTGCATTGAAATATTTCTCGCTCTTTTGGAAACTAACCGCTATTTTGTTAACAATTTTAGAAAGAATGCGATTGGCCTTTCCGGGGACAACATTTTGCTCGTGGATTACGGCCGGGTAACCCAAAAATCTGGCCGCGACTACGGCTGAGAAAGCGCCATATCCTCCAAAACCCGCTACCGCATCCGGTTTAAAATGCTTAAGAAAACGGCAGGATTCAAAAAAAGACTTTATCATACAAGAAACTGCAAAAAGAAAAGACCTAAAAGATTTAAATGATAAACCTTTGGCGCAAAGAGGAACAGACTCAAAACCGCTTGCCTTTAACTTCTCATCGCCCTGGCCCGGCGTTCCGATAAACACCACCCGGTGCCCCTGACTTCGCAGCTTTAAGGCCGTGCTTAGCGCCGGAAAAATATGCCCCCCGCTTCCCCCTGTGGCCATGACAATCTTCATCGCTGGTCTCTATAATTCCTGGGTGCGCGAAATGTTTAAAAGAAGCCCCACCGCAATCATATCCACCATCAGCGCCGAGCCTCCGTAGCTGATAAAGGGAAGCGGCAAACCTTTGGTCGGCAAAGCACCAATACTGACGCCCAAATTAATAACCGCCTGCAAACCCAGCATGGCGACAATACCGACGCTCAAAAAATAACCGAAGCTGTAAGTAATCCTTTTGGCGATCCTGGCGCACTGCCATATCAGAAGCACAAACAAAAGAATAATCGCTGATGTCCCCAGCAATCCCATTTCCTCTCCGATAATCGAGAATATGAAATCCGTATGCGCTGCCGGCAGGTAAAAAAGCTTCTGCATGCTTTTTCCCAAACCTAAGCCGAACAATCCTCCAGAACCTATGGCGATCTGTGATTGGGAAAGTTGAAAACCCACCCCCTGGCTATCCTGCCAGGGATCAAGAAATGCCATAATCCGGTGCATGCGATACGCAACCTTAGCAATCAGAAGATAAATCAGCGGCAACGACAAAAGCACAATCAATCCCAAATGGAGCAGTCTTGCCCCGGCAACAAAAATAAGAATAAGGACAACCGCCGCGATAAATAATGCCGTTCCCATATCAGGCTGCTTTAAAATTAAAAGGCAGACAACACCCAGCATCAGCATGATCGGCAAAAAACCTTCTCTAAAATCTCTTATTTTATTGTGTTTGCGCGATAGAAAATCAGCCACATAAATAAGAACGGCTATTTTTGTAAATTCAGACGGCTGTATGCTGATAAACCCCAGACGAAACCATCTCCTGGCGCCGTTGATTTCTTTTCCGATAAAAGGAATAAGGACCAGGACGAGCGAGAAAATCGCAATCAGTAAAATCGGCTTCGCAAATCTCCTTAGTTCCCGGTAATCGATCGCCATAAATGCAACCATGAGAATCGCACCCATCAGCAGAAATAAAAGATGCCGGCTTAGAAAATAGTAGCTCGATCCCAATTCCTGCAGGGCATACACGCCGCTGGAGCTAAAAATCATGACAATGCCCACGCAGATGAGCACCGTCATTAAAACTAATACGGAAATTCTTAAATCGCGCATGGTTAGATTCCGTTAACTATTTCCTTAAAAACCTTTCCTCTTTCTTCAAAATTAGAAAACATATCATAGCTGGTGCACATCGGAGAAAGGATAACGCAATCACCCTTCACAGCCTTTTGGCGGGCAAGCAGGACTGCATTTTTGAACGAATCAGATTCTTCAATCGGTATCACACCCTTAAAAACCTGCCGGATCTTTTCCCGGGCCTCGCCGATAATAATCATCAGTTTGACCTTATTTCTAACAAGATCTTTAATGACGGAAAAGTCGAGCTTTTTATCCCGACCGCCGCAAATCAAAATAATGGGCCGCTCAATACTTTCCAACGCCCAACGTCCGGATTCGATAGTCGTCGATTTAGAGTCATTAATAAAATCTACCCCTTCAATCGTACGAACCTGCTCAAGGCGATGTTCCACGCCTTTAAAATTCTCAAAAGCCTTCCGGCAAATTTCCTGAGAGACGCCGAGCACTCCGGCTGCCGCAGATGCCGCCAGGTAGTTGGGATTAGAAATCGGCACATGCTCTAACACTTGCGGAGAATTAAAATAAATTACCTTTGCCTTTAATTCCGGCGTCAAACCTTTCACAGTAGGATCTTGATAATTTAAAACCGCGTAATCACCCTTGGCCTGATTCATAAAAATTCTTTTTTTGGCATCAAGATATTCCTGAAGGTCTTTATGGCGGTCGAGATGATTCTGGCTAAAATTTATAAATACGGCAACGTGGGGACGAAAATGAACAATCGACTCAAGCTGGAACGAGCTGATTTCAAGGACAACAAAATCCTTATCCTTTAATTCCAAGACATGTTTCGAAAAAGGAGAGCCGATATTGCCGCACAGACAGACCTTTTTTCCTGCGGCGGCCAAAAACTCTTTGATGAGAGTAGAAACGGTTGTCTTGCCGTTACTGCCGGTCACGGCGATAACAGGCTTATCGCAAAAACTCCAGGCAAGTTCAATCTCACCGATGACGGGAATATTTTTTTCCCTGGCCCATTGCACCGGCGGGGCATCGATTCGTACGCCCGGGCTTAAAACAACCAGATCGCTTTTTTCTATAAATTCCCGGCTATGATTGCCAAATTCTGTTTCGACCCTATCTTTCAGCGGCCAGTTTTCCAGGACCTTTTTTACCGAATCGTACGGGGCCTTCTCCGAAATCCGGGGAATTCCTTTGAGGGAATCGATCAATTCGGCAAGTGCCGTCCCGCTGCGGCCAAGGCCGAGGACCGTCACCTTTTTATTTTTTAAATCCATTTTACCTGATCTTAAGTGTAGTCAAAGTTAAAAGGGCAAGAATAATAGCGATAATCCAAAAACGGATGATAATTTTTGATTCATTCCATCCGGATAATTGCAAATGGTGATGTAACGGCGAAACCTTAAAAATCCGCTTTCCGGTCAATTTAAACGATCCGACCTGCAGGATAACCGAAAGCGCTTCGATAACAAAAATGCCCCCCAGAAGCCCCAACAATAATTCCTTTTTGATTAAAACCGCGATAACTCCCAGGCTACCGCCTAATGCCAAGGAACCCACATCCCCCATAAAGACAGTCGCCGGGTAACAGTTGAACCATAAAAATCCCAGGCTTGCCCCCAAAATCGCCGCACAAAAAATCGTCAGCTCCCCTGCCCCAGGGACAAATGGTATGAATAAATACTCGCTGAATTTTAAATGCCCGCTGACATAACTCAACATCCCTAAGGCAATTGTCACAATGAGCACGCAACCGATCGCCAGCCCGTCGAGCCCGTCAGTTAAATTGACCGCGTTTGAAGTCCCCACAATAACTAAAATGACAAAAGGGATATACAATACGCCTAAATCGATGATCAAATTCTTAAGAAACGGGACATCTAGCTGAGTTGAAGACGCAGGATTAAAGTAAATAAAAATCCCGATAATAAACCCCAGGACAAGCTGCCATACAAATTTAGTACCCGCGCGTAATCCCCTCCGCCCTTTTTGCGTCAGTTTGATGTAGTCATCAATGCCGCCCAAAACAGCCAGCCACAGACAGGTAACCAGCGTCAGAAGGATAAAACGGTTTGTTAAGTCCGCCCAGAGCAATACCGAGACAACGATACTGCCGATAATAAAAAGGCCGCCCATCGTCGGAGTACCCTCCTTGGAACTGTGCAATTGATACAGCTGCGGACAATCGTCTCTTTTAACATTTTCTCCGATTTGAAGCTTTCTAAAACTCCTGATAATAATCGGGCCGAATACGATGCACAGAACAAACGTCGTAACCGCCGCCATCCCCGCGCGAAACGTAATATATTTAAAAATATTAAATCCAAAGAAAACATCACTTAGATTAGACAGATAATAAAACATCGTGCTGCTAGCCTTTCTTTTTTATGCCGTCGTTTATTGATGCCTAAATTACCGTGCGTTTCTTCAATCCTTAAGCGCTTTTAGGAACTCGACCATCTCTTCCATGTGCATTCCCCGGGAACCTTTGACCAGTATCGCATCCCCGGGCTGGACATAGTTTTTAAGCCGATTAAATGCGGAAGCCAAAGAACCCTCGTGATACGCCTGAATACAATTATCGCTCCTTTTGGCGTAATCGGAAACTAATTTTGAGTTTTTCCCAACCGTAACCACAAAATCCAAATCGGAATCAGCCGCCATCTTCCCCACAAGGCAGTGCAATTTCTTTGCCTGGCTGCCCAACTCAAACATATCCCCGCAAACCAGGATTTTTCTGCCGGGAATCTCCAGCTTCCTTAAAGTCTCAATGGCGCTACGGAAAGAAACTGGATTCGCGTTATAGGTATCATCGATAAGCCACCGGGAACCGATCTTTTCTAATGTTTGACGGCCTTTGGGAAAATTGAAACGAGCGATCGCATCACGGCAATCGTTGAGGCTAACCTTCAATAAACAGCCGCAACTAATCGCCGCTAAGGCGTTATAGACATTATGTACCGCCGGTGAACTCAGCGTAAATCTCTTTCTCCGGTTAACCCTAAACTCAAGACTAAAATCTTCCCTTAAGCGAATCCGGTCAGCCCGATAGTCACATGTATTGTTGATACCGAAATCGATAAATCTCTTAATTCTTCTGCATCGAGCAATCTTTGGCAGGTGACGGTCATCGGCGTTATAGATAACGGTTCCGGGTGCGCGCATATATTTTGCAAGATTCGACTTTTCTTTAAAGACGCCCGCGGGGCTCTTAAAAGATTCCAGGTGAGATTCACCGATATTAGTGAATAGCGTGATCGTCGGATTGGCCACTTCGGTTAACCAGCGGATCTCGCCAAAATGGTTTGTTCCCAGTTCGATAACGGCCACATCGTGCTTAGACGTAAGATTAAGGAGAGCTTTTGGCACGCCGATGTGGTTATTTTCCGTAGCAATATTCTTTAATACGTTGTACCGTCTCCCCAAAACGGCCGCCGTCATTTCCTTGGTGGTTGTCTTGCCCGTACTGCCGGTGATGGCAATAACAGGAATAGCAAAACGGTCGCGGTGAAACCGGGCAATCTGCCCCAGCGCCTTAACCGTATCCATAACGCGCACAACCGCAACATTGCGATCCGAAACTTTGATATTCCGCGAAACAATAATAACCGATGCCGATTTCTTCGCCGCCTCTTGAACAAAATTATGCCCGTCGAAATTCGGACCCTGGATAGCAATAAACAAATCTCCGGGCTTCAAATGGCGGGAATCCGTACAAACACCTTTGACCGACACCGGCTCCGTCTTTGGGATGTTTTTTAGCGTGCCGCTGGTCACAATTAAGATTTCTTTTAACGTAAACATGAAAAAAAGTTTCGTACAACCTCTCTATCGTCAAAATCGATTGTCTTGTCCTTAAAAATCTGATAGGTCTCATGGCCTTTACCGGCAATCAGGACAATATCGCCTTTTTTTGCCGAAATGAGCGCTTTTTTAATCGCGGCCTCGCGGTCAGAGATAACTTCATAATTCCTTTCTTGAAAACCGGAAGTAACTTGCTCGAGAATAGATTGCGGGTCTTCGCTACGGGGGTTATCGCTGGTCAAAATACACCAATCGGCAAGCCGGCCGGCCACCCGCCCCATCTTGGGGCGCTTGGTCTTATCTCGGTCGCCGCCACAGCCAAAAACGACAATAATTTTTGCTTTGCTAACCGCCCTGAGATTGGTTAAAACATTTTTCAGGGCATCCTCCGTGTGCGCATAGTCGACAAAGACATTAAAGTCCTGCCCGCAAACAACCTGTTCCAGGCGGCCCGGCACAACGGACAGATTTTCAATTCCATCCCTGATCCCCTCAAGACTTATCCCTTCCCCAAAACACCCCGCGGCTGCGGATAAGATGTTATAAATATTATGCCTGCCGATCAATTTCGTTTGAATAGGAATTCTTCCTTGGGGAGTTTTAAGCGTAAAGGCGGTTTGGGAAAAATTTAAAACAATATTTTCGGCCGTCACATCGGCTTTATGGTTTAAGGCATAGGTAATACTATTAGCGCGAGTCATCGGTAAAAGCCTCACACCATACTCATCATCGATATTGATGACGGCACAAGAATCTTTTGAAAGGCGAGAGAAAAGCAGGGCTTTAGCAGTAAAATATTCCTCCATTGTCTTGTGGTAATCCAAGTGATCGCCGGTTAAATTGGTAAACACCCCGACTTTAAAATCAATAGCATCCACCCTACCTTGGTCCAGGGCATGCGAAGAAACCTCCATCACGCAATAATCAATGCCCTCCCGGGCCATCTCAGACAAATACCGCTGATTATCGACAATGCCGGGAGTCGTATTTTTAGAAGGAATAACCTTTCCCCCCAGACGATAATTGACCGTGCCGATAACCGTGCATTTCTTGCCGGCCTGCCTCAGAATAGATTCAAAAAGATAGGATATTGTCGTTTTTCCGTTTGTCCCTGTGATCCCGATCGTCCGCACTTTCTGAGAAGGGTCACCGTAAAAACGCATTAAAACATCCCGGAGGAATTTCTTGGAATCTTTAACGATTAAAATGCAGACATCTTTATTTGCAAAATCATCCGTATCGCCGCGGCCTTTTTCTTTGGCAATAATCTTGGCGCCTTTTGAAATCGCCGAGACGACAAAATCCGCCCCGTCGGATATCGGCCCCTTGACCGCAACAAACAAGCTGTTTTTCTGAATATCCCGGGAATCGCAGCTAATAGATTCAACGCTTAGCGCGGCAAAACACTCCGGCAACTCAACGCCGTCAATTCCATTCAATAATTTCTTTAATTTCATCGGCGAGTACCTGTTTCTGCAGTTTTCACCGTATCGTTACCGGTAACGTCAAGATATCTTAAGACATCTTGTGCGACTTCCTTAAACACCGGTGCCGAGACCGTCCCCCCGTAATACGTCAGGTGCGGTTCGTCGAAAATAACAACCATGGCAATTTTAGGATTATCCGCCGGGGCAAATCCGATAAAGGAAGCATAAAAACTATTGTGAGAATACACGCCGCCGACAACTTTTTGGGCCGTGCCTGTTTTTCCCGCGACCTTAACATTCTTTATTCTGGCAAGCTTTCCCGTACCGTCTTCCACCGCTCGCGTCAGGATCACCTTCAGGCGATCGGCCGTATTTTTACTGATGACCTGGGCAACGGTTTGAGGCTGGAATTCTTCTATGATCTCGCCCTTTTGATCTTTGATATATTTTACCACAAAAGGCTTCATATACACGCCGTCATTGGCGATAGCGGCAATCGCACACCCAAGCTGTATAGCCGTTACCGTCACTTCATGCCCGATGGGGATAGCCCCGATAGAGGTCTTGGACCACACAGATGGCGGCTTTAAGACCCCATTTACCTCGCCCGGAATATTAATCCCGGTCGGCATGCCAAAACGAAAAAGTTGGGCATACTTGTAAACCAGGGACGGTCCCAGTAATTGGGCGACTTTTGTTACGCCGATATTACTGGACTGTTCGATAACCTGACTAAAGGTTAGGGTCCCATGTTTCTGGTGGTCATGCAGGATGTGATTGCCAACTCGGTAGGTCCCATTTTCGCAGAAAAATTTATCCTGCTCGGAAACCTTTCCCTCTTCTAAAGCCGCGGCTGCCGTCACGATTTTAAATACCGACCCCGGTTCATACATATCCGCAACGGCACGGTCACGGCGTGCATCCATGTCACTCTGGGTCGGCGACATAAGGTCAAACGTCGGCCTATTCGCCAAAGCCAGAATCTCTCCGGTCTTTGGATTGATAACAATGATCATCGCGCCTCGGGCACGATGCTTCACAAAGGCCTTATCTAAGGCACGCTCGGCGATATACTGGATGGTTTCGTCAATGGTCAAGACGACGTCAAATCCGTCCTTGGGAGGTATGAAACTTTTCTCGATCAGCAGGGCCCGTTGTTTGGCATCTTTCAATATTTGCGTCCATCCAAATTCACCCTTAAGGTATTTATTATATTTTAATTCCAGCCCTTCCAATCCCTCGTTATCCATCCCCGCAAAACCGATTAACTGGGCGGCCAGCGCTTGGTTCGGATAGTGACGCCTGCTTTCCTTGATAAAATCCAAACCTGCTATTTTAAGATTTTTTATTTTTTGGACACTTGTTAAGGGAAGCTTTCTCTCCAGCCATACAAAATATTTATCTTTATCCAGCCGCTCCCGGATAAAATCCGGCTCAAGCCCCAGCAGGACAGATAATTCCCCAACCGCTTTCTCCTTATCTCTCGCTTTCATCATTTTTGGATTCGCATAAAGCGAATACGCCGCCACATTGATAGCCAAGGGATGCAGGTTGCGATCGTAAATAGCTCCCCGCTTGGGCTCGAGCTTTATGAAATAATTATGCTGCTTTTCAGCGAGTTGATCAAGATAGGAGGATTTAAAGACCTGGATAAGAATTAATTTAATGAGACAAAAACAGAGGGCGAGAATAAAGACAAGAAAGACAATGCAAAATCGCAGAGGATACTTTCGGATGTGCACGATTGATTCGGCTTTAAGGTAGAATCCGACAGCACTCTTAAGCGGCGATAGAATAGCTTATCGGATTTGAATAGTTATGTTCAATAATCAAGATAAGAAGCTGACTTTCTTATCATTTTTCTTTAGCTAAATATGCCGAGAAACTTCAAATTAGCGTATCGACTTCGCCTCTGCCTGCGATCTTAAAGACAGAATACTCGCCAAAAAGGATTGTTTTCTTTCTGTCGATTTCGATAATGCCAGATCAATCTTCTCTACCGTCTGGACAGGCGTTTTAAGCCGTACAATATGCTCACCGTCCATAAACTGCATGCGAGAACTGCTTCCCAGTAATTTTACACCCAGATTACTGGCAGATTTTAGCTTATGAATACTATACATCGCACTGCTGTTATCGTCGATAAGTTTCTGCACCGCTACTTCTTTACATCGCCCCTGATAGGCTAGGTCAAATATCTGGAACTGCAGATGGATGTAAATTAAAGCCCCCGCGGTCAGAATAAACATAGTCCCAAAAAATCTCGATAATCTCATTTTAGCCTTTCTCTGCTACGCGTAACCGTGCGCTGCGCGCACGCGGATTGTCATTAGTTTCGTCCGGACTTGGACGCAACGGTTTTTTGGTAATCAGCTTCACCTTTCCTTGTTTTGCAAAGGAGAGAAATTTTTCCTTAACAATTTTATCCTCCAGAGAATGGAACGAAATCACACACAGCCGTGCGGCCGGAGATAAATAATCAACCGCTTTATCCAGCGCCACTTCAAGCGCCTCCAGCTCGCGATTAACGGCAATACGAAAAGCCTGGAAAGTCCGCGTCGCAGGATGGATTTTTTGATTTTGATAACGATGCGGTATCGCCCTTAAAACCGTATCACTTAAATCCTGGGTTGACTCAATCGGCGCCTTGCTTCTTTGTTTGACCAAATAACTGGCGATACGATGATGCCACCGCTCCTGGCCGAAATTTTTCAAAATCGAAGCAATCTCTCCTTCGGAGAGTGAATTAACCAAATCATACGCCGATATATAGCTATTCTTATCCATACGCATATCCAAAGGTCCTTCGGACTTTATGCTAAAACCTCTTTGAGCATCCTCCAGCTGATAGCTGGAAATTCCCAGGTCGAGCAGCATGCCATTCACCTGGCGAATGCCAAGGCTGTCTAAAACATGATCGATATTTCTAAAATCATCTTTTACCAGTCGGTAACGCCCGGCAAAACTTTTAAGCCTTTCCTCTGCCACTAAAAGAGAATCGCCGTCACGGTCAATGCCGATTAATTGGCCCGCCGGTCCGACAGCGGTTAAGATATTCATGGAGTGGCCGGCTGTGCCGACGGTGCCATCCACAATACAATCACCGTCTTTGAGATTTAAAAACTCTAGTACTTCCTTGAGCATTACCGGAATATGAATCATCGCAACGCCGCTAAACATCAATCATTTTTTCCGCGATATCTTCGTACGAATTTCTGGAATTGCTGTAGGACTCACGCCACAGATCAATATCCCAAATTTCGATCCTATTCGAGACGCCGATAATAATCGTATCTTTTTTAATACTGGCAAAATCTTTCAAGTACTGCGGCATGATAAAACGGCCCTGCCGGTCAGGAACAACCTCTGCCGTTCCAGAAAAGAAAATCCTGTTGAACTTTCTCGCCTCCTGCTTGGTAAACGAAAGATTCTTAAATTTCTGCTCCTGAGACCGCCATTCTTCCTCAGCGAACATAAAAATACAGCGATCCAGACCACGGGTGAGAAAAAACTTCTCTACGCCAGCCTCCTTGGCCACTTCACGAAAGCGAGCCGGAAGGATAAGACGTCCCTTTCGGTCAATGCTATGTTCATATTCACCGTAAAACATGGCATTTCCTTTGGTTAAACCACTTTACACCACTTTGCTCCACCTAATGGCCAGTATAGTGAAGCCCATGGGACTTGTCAACACAAATCCCGTTATTTTTAGGGTAAATGAATATTTATAATAATTACGAAACTACCCTTTCTCGACGACAGGAAAAGGGGTGGGGGCGGCCTTTGGGCTGGATAAAGAGTGTTTGTTTTATTGCGGCAGATACGACGGCAGGAACAACAAAGACTAGAAAGTAAGCAGCTAACGCAAGAATTCTTTGGCTTTTATTGCGTCTTTCCTCATTTGACTGACCAGTCGATGAATCGAGGCAAACTTTTTTTGATTGCGAATTTTACGAATCAGCATTAATTCGATTTCTTTTCCATAAATATACTTATTAAAATTAAAAATATGAACTTCGATACATATTTTAACTTGTTTGCCCTTAAAAGAAAGTTTTCGTCCGATACTGGCGACACCCTTTAGAATTTCCGAATTAAAGGTAACGCGAGCCGCGTAAACACCCTCGGGAACAATAATATCTTGGGCCGACTCAATGTTTGCCGTGGGAAAACCTAAAGAGGCTCCTCGGCCGTCACCGTGAACCACCACGCCTAAGACCGAGACGGGACGACCCAGCAGCTTCTGTGCCTTGTCAATCTTCCCGGCGGCAATGAACTGTCGTATACGGCTGCTGCTGATTATCATTTTTCCCTTCTTTAAGGAATGGATAACCTTGACACCAAAACCATGCTGCCTCCCCTTCTCTTCTAAGAAACGGGCATCTCCCGAACGGTTTTTACCGAACTTAAAATTGGCACCCACAAAAACAACCTTGGCTTTGATCATTTTAACAAGATATTTCTTTATAAAATCTTCACCGCTAATGCGGGAAAATTTTTGGGTAAAAGGAACAACGATACAGGCCTTTATTCCCGTCTGCTGCATGATCTTCAGCCGATGTTTTAGGGAAATAATATACGGCGGGTTTGTGCCGGATTTTAGAACATGTTCGGGATGCGGAAAAAAAGTCATCAAGATACCGGTGCCCTTAACCTGCCGCGCTCTTTGACACACGCTTCGAATGAGATATTGATGACCGAGATGTAGGCCGTCAAAAATCCCTATACCCAAAACAGGTCTTACGAATTTCTTTTTAAGCCGTTCAATCCGATAAAAAACTTTCATAAAACGCCCACGCCTTTTTCGCCCCACTTTAAGATATGGCGCTCGCTCACTTCCTCAAGGCTCACGGCACTTTTAATATCAAAAGGCCCCACACTCAACCTTCTAATCTGAGAGATACAACCGCCACAGCCGAGAATCGCCCCGACATCTTCGGCTATTTTACGCACATAGGTTCCCTTCGAACACTCCAAATGAAATTTTACTTTCGGCAAAGAAAAGTCAATCAATTCCAACCGGTTAATTCTTATCTGGCGAGGCTCTCGCACCACCTCAATCCCTTTTCTGGCTAACTTGTAAAGTCTTTTGCCTTGGACCTTCACCGCCGAAACCATCGGAGGCACTTGTTCGATATCTCCCAGAAAGGTACGGAATACACTTTCGACTCTCTCCCGGGTTACATCCTCATAAGGAAGCATGTTCAAGACCTTGCCCTGAGTATCGGCGGTATCCGTCGTAGTTCCCAAGGTTAAGGTTGCTTCATAGGCTTTGTCAAAAGAAGAAAAACGGTCAAAGAGTTTTGTCGATTGCCCCAAAAGAACGACAAGAACGCCCGTCGCCAAAGGATCGAGCGTCCCTGCATGGCCCACGCGGCGCATTTTCAGTTTTCGCCGGATAAAACTCACCACATCGTGCGAGGTTATTCCGCTCGGCTTATCAATGATAATAAATCCGTCCATAATTATTTTAGAATCCTATTCAAAGATGAAAAAACTTGATGGCGGGCCTCTTTAAGACTGCCCCCGACCTGACAACCGCTTGCCTTTTTGTGGCCGCCGCCGTTAAACAAAGAGGCTATGTGGGCCACATCAACGTTACCCTGCGATCTAAAATTAATACGCGTTAAATCCTTTTTTATCTCGGTCAATATGACAATAACTTCGGTCCCCTTGATGGAACGCAAGAACGTGAAGATTTTTTCCCTTAAGTCAAACTCTCCTGAAAATCGATTGATGTCTTTCTTACGCAAGCTCACGCTCGTCACCCTTCCCGCATGCGTAATCTCAAAACTGTTGATAATTTTTGTAAACATCTTTAGATCATTTAAAGGAACCGTCTCATAGATCTTTTGATACAACTTGTTCACCGGAATCTTAAAACCCAAAAGCTGGCTGATAACCGCATGGGTATGGGCTGAAGTGTTATCATAACGGAAAGATCCGGTATCAGTCATGATCCCTAAATATAAAAGCAGGGCGGTTTTTCGGTTTAATCGATAGCGGCCTGCCTTTAAAAGTTCGAATACCATCTCCGACGTCGATGAAGCAGCAGGATTGACAAAGTTGATATCCGCAAAACGGCGGTTGGTCACATGGTGATCGATGTTGACGATCGTTTTGGCTTTCTGGGCAATTTTCTGGACACTGCCAACCCTGCCCAAATCACCGCAGTCAACAACAACCGCCACATCACAACTTAAATTCCCATCGGCAGGTTTCAGGGCCCTTATCGAACCGGCCCCGGGGAGAAAAGAGTACATGCGAGGAACCGGATCCGCATTGATAATATAAATTTTCTTGCCGACCGATTTCAGGTAAAAACCTACCACCAGCTGAGAGGCTAAGGCATCAATGTCGGGATTGACGTGCGTCACAATAAGAAAACTCTTGGATTGTTTGGCTAACTTAAGAAAGGGTTTATAATTCATCGTTTATTTTCCTCAACTGCTCTTCAATGCGCATGCTGCGCTCAATGGTTTCGTCAAAGATAAACTTTATTTCCGGTGTATAGCGCATCTGAACGCGCTGCGCCAACATCTTTCTTATAAATCCGCGCGCACTCTCCAGGCCTTCTTCAGCCGCCAGCCTCTTTTTTTCATCTCCCAAAACACTAAAATAAACCGTCGCATGCTGAAGGTCGCGGCTGACCTTTGCCTCGGTAATAGTAACAAATTCCAGGCGCGGGTCTTTGACCTCAAGATGGATAATCTCCGAGACTCCTTCCTTGACCGCTTCATTCACCTTCTCGATTCTCGCCATATTATTTATCCTTTGGTTAAAGCTGCTAATTTTTTCGCCAGACACGACTCCTCACGCACAGAGCGGACCTTTCCGTCGAGCTTGGCCTTTAATATTTTCCCCAAGACGCTTCCCATGCTTCTCCCGGATGCCATTCCCATCTCCTTTAAATCGCTTCCGCTAATCTCAATCTTCACGGATTCGTATTGTAGCAGAAAATCTTTAATATGCCTGCGAACTATTTTTTGTGAAGTGATGCTGCTCAATAAAATCATATTTTCATAGCTAAGCGGTTTTAGGGTTTCATAGATGCGACTAGGGGTAATGCCTTTTAAAGAAAGATCCCTAATGATTCCGGCAGAATTCTTGCTCAATAAAATTTTCTTCACATCCTCTCTTTTAAAATGAAAAGATTGAAGCAAAGACGGGATGCGAGAAGACGGCAAGGCAGCAATCAAAACCATCCAATAGACAAGCCAGGAATCGGATTGTCTTTGCTTAAATCTCCTTTGAAAACTGTTAATATTAATTTCTGCCTTTTGCAATATATCAAAAACAGGTTTCCCGACCTTAAAGTTTCGGTCAATAAATGCGAGCCCTCTTAAACCCGCGAGACGATTGACACCCTTGATAGGCTTAGGTTCCTGTAACAGCTTTTTAAACTCCACGAAATAGCGAGGCGGCTTGACGTTTCCCTCAACATTGCTTTCCAGGGCCTCTTTTAATAATCGCAGCGTATGGCCTTCGATCTCAAAATTGAACCTCTGCTCAAAACGCACCGCCCTTAAAATCCTGGTAGGGTCGTCGATAAAACTTTTATCGTGCATGACCCGGATCTTTTTTGATGTCAAATCCCTGTACCCGGAAAAATAATCCACCAATTCCCCAAAATTCTTTCGGTTGATAGCAACGGCCATCGCATTGATCGTAAAATCACGGCGATACAGATCATCTCTTATCGGACCATCTTCAACAACCGGTAACGATCCGGGATAGGGATACGATTCCTTGCGGGCAGTGGCAAAATCAGCGCGCAAGCCGCAAGGCAGAACAACCGTAGCCGTCTTAAATCTTTTATGTACCGTCAGAACCGCGTCATGTGCGGCAGAGAATTTTTCAGCAACCCGTATGGCATTTCCTTCAAAAACAAAATCAAGATCAAGGTTTTTCCTTTTTAACACAAGGTCCCTGACAAAACCACCGACAAGATAGGCCCGACAACGACACCCTTCTGCCTCCCTCGCTACTTCGCGGACAATAGACAGGATTTCATTATCGAGCCCGCATAATCTTTTTTTTAGAAGATTGCCCATCAAATCGATCTTTCGTTTATGCCGCTAAACTGGGTACGGCCTAGGGCCGTGGATGAAATTGTTTATGAATCGAACGCAGCCTCTCCCGGTCCACATGTGTATAAATTTGAGTGGTAGAAATATCCGAATGCCCCAGCATTTCCTGGACGGAACGCAAATCCGCGCCATGTTCTAAAAGATGCGTGGCAAAAGAATGGCGTATCGTATGCGTCTTAACCATCTTTTTTATTTTGGCCTTCTTGGCATAAAGTTTAATGATTTTCCAAACGCTCTGGCGGCTGATTTTTTTTCCCAAGCGGCTTAAAAACAAAATCGAGGTAAAATTTGATTTTAGCAATTTACCCCGCACCTGATCCAGATACCGCTTCACGGCTGCCTGCGCCTTCTTTCCTACGGGAACAATGCGCTCCTTACGCCCCTTGCCGATACAACGCACATAACCCACATCAAGATTGACACTCTCCACCTTTAAATCTACCAGTTCAGACACACGCATACCACTGGCATACAAAAGTTCAAGGATGGCGTTATCCCGTACCACCTGCCAGCCACGGCCTGAAGCAGATTTAATCATCGATTCAATTTCCATCGCCGATAAAACATCCGGAACCCTTTTCCACAACTTCGGTGTCTCGACAAGGTTGCTCGGGTCCTCGCGGCTTAAACGCTCACGCACCAGATACCGATGGAACATTTTTATCGCGGCCAAGCTTCTCGAGATAGAACTTGGCGAAAGGCCGTCATCCTTCTCTCTGCGCATAAACAAAGTAATGCTCTCCCGCTGGACATGGTCCGCCGTCGTGATGCCCTGCTTGGCTAAAAACTTGACATACTTTGACAGATCCAGGCGATACGACGAAATGGTATTGACCGCCAGTCCGCGCTCGATGGAAATATAATTTAAAAACTCCTCGATGAATTCTTTCATTAGCAATTCCGGTTATAAGAACATCCCCAACGCACGATAAATTTCAGAAAAGCTCAAAACACTCTGCTAGAAAGATTACTCCTTAACAATGCTATCTTTAATTTTACTAAAAGAAAATTTGTTGCGCATCCTTCTGTCGACCGACTCCAATTCCATGGCAACAGAGGTCATGCTCCGCGGCATGACGGGTGAACTGATTTCTGCCTGGATTTTCTTGAGTGTCGCAATATCCTTCCGGAGCTCTGCCTGTTTCTCGGGGATAAGCAGTTTTTCCATTTCTTCCATCTGGACAATCGCCTGGCCCAAAAGATAGTTCTGTCGCTTGCGGGAATCATTTTCAGAAAAACCGGCAAGGAGATCCTCATACCATCCGCGCCAAATTGAGAAATGAAGTTTGTACGTCTCCGGTATGGTATAGATTTTTTTGGGGTACTCGATCGGCTCGAGGACAGGAACTTCCATATTGTCTTGGACCGACTCCTTTTTCTTGCGGGTAAATTTCTTGCGCAACGGCTCGCAACCCCCCAAAGCAATCGACACAATTAAAGTAAAAGAAATTAAGACCGTGAAATAAAGTTTTTGATGATCCTTGCGCGTAAAACTATTCATTGACGAGCTCCTTAAATTCTTTTTCGTTTAGTATCTTAACGCCAAATTCCGTCGCCTTTGAATATTTCGATCCCGGGCGGGCTCCGGCGACGAGAAAATCCGTATTCTTACTGATACTGGAAACAACCTCTGCCCCTATGTTCTTGACCAAAGCACCCGCCGCATCCCGGGTCAAGCTCTCGAGTTCCCCGGTAAAAACAAATTTCTTTCCCGATAATTTTCCACCTCTCAGTACTTGCTCCGGCTCTGCCGTATTGACACGAGCTTTTTTAAATTTCTCGATAAGTTTCTTTGTCGACTGCTGCCTGAAGTAGCCTTCGATAGACCGAGCCATCACCGTCCCTACTTCATGAATACCTTCAAAATCAGCCGCTTTCGCCTCCATGATTTTATCAAGAGCCAAGAACCTTTGTGCCAGTGTATACGCCGCCTTCTCGCCGATATTGGCAATTCCTAAGGCATAAAGAAAACGCGAAAGAGACTGCTGTTTACTCGCCTTTATAGCCGCCAGAAGGTTGTCGGCCTTTTTATCGGCAAAAAGATCCAACTCAAGCAGGTCTTCTTTCTTTAGAAAATAAATATCCGCCAAATCCTTAACCAGGCCTTTTTCTAGAAGCTGCACCACCACTGCTTCGCCAAGACCTTCGATGTCCATCGCCTTGCGCGAGGCAAAATGCACAAGCCCCCTTTCCATCTGTTTCGGGCAGGAAAGATTGGGGCACCGGTAAGCTACCTCCTCGTCTTTCTGTTTGGTAATCAATGAACCGCATTCGGGGCATTCTTTAGGAACGTTAAAAGAGACAGCCGCGCCTTTAGACGATTCAACGACTTTAATAATTTTCGGGATCACATCGCCGGCGCGCTCCAAAAGGACACGGTCTCCTTTCTTCACTTTAAGTCGTTTTACCTCATCGAAGTTATGTAAAGTCGCGCGCGCAATCGTCACCCCTCCGCATTCAACAGGCTGAAGCTGGGCAACAGGCGTCAGCACTCCCGTACGCCCCACCTGGACCAAGATATCTTCGACAATCGTCGTTGCCTGATGGGCGGCAAACTTATAAGCGACAGCCCAACGAGGACTCTTTAAAGTAGCCCCCAGCTTGCGCTGCTGGCGAATAGAGTTAACCTTGACAACTACCCCGTCCACTTCATAGGAAATAGTATTCCGTTTGCCTTCATACTCCCGACAATAGTCGATGACCTCATCTAATGATGCGCACAGCCGGCTATGGGAGTCAACGCGGAATCCATAACTTTTGGCAACATTTAAAAATTCCCAATGAGTTTCATATTCTTTGCCTCCTTCCAGGACGCCAAAAGAGTGCACAAAAGAATTTAATTTTCTATGCGCGGTAACCGTTGAATCCAAGAGTTTTACCGAACCGCTGGTGGCATTGCGGGGATTAACAAAAAGGGGTTCACCTTTTTTCTCCCGCTCCTCATTGAGTTTCTTAAAGTCTTCTTTTTCCATATAAATTTCCCCGCGTACTTCCAAAACTTTTGGAAACGGGTATTTTTTGTCGGCAATAAGCCTTAACGGAACCGACCGGATGGTTTTAAGATTATACGTAATATCCTCGCCTGTCGCGCCGTCGCCCCTGGTTGCCCCCAAAACAAAGGAGCCTTCTTCATAAGTCAAAGCGGCGCTGACTCCGTCAATCTTCAGCTCTGCAACATACTCGATATCCTGACCCGGCAACCCCTTCAAGATGCGATTCTGCCAGTCTCTTAATTCCTGGACCGAATAAGTATTATCCAGAGAATACATCTTAACCCGGTGCGTAACAGTTTTTGCGCTTTCTTCGACTTTAGTGCCGACTCTTTGAGTGGGAGATGTCAGTAAGCGCAATTCCGGAAATTGCCCTTCAAGAACAATAAGACGCTTTAATAAAATATCATATTCCTTATCAGAAATTGTCGGCTGGCTTAGGACATAATAGCAATGGTTATGGCGCTCGATTTGTTCGCTTAATTCAGCAATTTCCTTTTGGGCCCTTGTCTTATCCATGGTTTTACCGCCCTGCTTCCAGACGAGCCGCTAAGAATACCGGCAGGCCGACTTGGAGAATCTTCTTTTGAGTACTCTCGATATCGTAATTAATTCTTTTAATCGAAACAATTCCCGCTTCAGTATCATAAACACAATACGATGCCATAGGGTTTCCGTCACGGGGTTGTCCGACGCTACCGACATTAACAATATACCGGCAACCCGGCTCCAGCTGAATATCACCGCAGGTTAGATAGCGGATGGAGCTTTTTTTCTTTATAAACACTCCGGGAATATGCGAATGTCCGACGAAGGCTAAGTCTTTTTCCATGATCCCAAACATTTCCTTGGCCTGAATCTCATCCATGAGGTAATGAAAGAAAGACGGCTCCTGTCGTGTCCCGTGGACAAGAATCAATTCATCGCCTATAAACGTCAACTCCAGCTTATCCAAGAAAGCCATGTCTTCCCTTGAGGTCTTAAGCCTTGTCCAGCGTATGGCCTCCTTGGCCATGGGGTTAAAATAGCGCATATCCAGCTTTTCAACTGTGGCCCAGTCATGATTTCCGGCGATACAAACACCTTGAAGCCCTTTAATGATTTCAATGCATTCGTGCGGATTAGGGCCATAACCTACGGCATCACCGACAAAAAAATAACGGTCAATGCGTTCATTTTTAAACGCATGGATAACAGTTTCCAGGGCCTCGAGGTTGCTATGAACATCAGAGAAAATACCGCAGCGCATCGCTTATCTCGATTTCTATTTGGTTAAATAAACGTGCCCACCGTCTGGCATACCGCCGCTAGCGCGATTTTGAATCTTCAGTTTACAGCTCACGGGAATAGTCAATGCGTGATACAAAAACTTTTTAGGCGGTCCTGCACCGTTTCGTAGCTAATATCCTTGCCCCGGATATAGCCCTCGAAATGCTTCTCGATACGATCCATTAATTGCTCGGAAAGTTCTCGTTTGCCTTGAGTGAGAATTTCGACCCGCCCATCAGGAAGATTTTTTACCCAACCGCTAAGCCCCAGCTCAGAAGCAAATTGCTCGACGGTATAGCGAAAACCTACCCCCTGGACAGTTCCAGAGTAAAGAATATGGGCTTGAACCATAAGAATCTCTCTATCCGGTATTTGGCCCCGCCCTCGGGAGGGCAGAGGAAAAGTCGGGGAGGTGGGATTTGAACCCACGGCCTCAACGTCCCGAACGTTGCGCGCTAGCCAAGCTGCGCTACTCCCCGTTAAAACTTGCGAAATAATTTCGACGGGGCCGCCCCCGCCTGCGGGGGCGGCCCTCCTTAAATCTCTACAACTGCTTACACTTCCTTAACGCTAAAGACGACTTCCGCCTCGGCAACAAGTTTCTCCTTAACAAAAGCCTGGGTCTTGACAATCCCCGTCTTTGCCAGAAATTTAACCGTTGTCACTTCGATCTTTAATTGGTCGCCCGGTACCACGGGTTCAAAAAACCGTACCGTGACCTTACCCAAATAATAAATAAGTTTTTTGCCGATAAGATTCCGGCTGTGATAAAAGTACACGCAAGCCGCCTGGGCCATGGCTTCGATAATCAAAACCCCCGGCATTACTTTTTCTTCAGGGAAGTGGCCAACAAAAAATTCTTCGTTGACCGAGACGTTTTTAATAGCCACCAGCTTTTCATTAGGGATCAGCTCAATGACCCTATCGATCAGCAAAAAAGGAAAACGATGAGGAATAATTTTCTTTATTTCCTGAATATCAAGTTGCATAAAAACCTCCGAATATTTGAATCCTACCTAATCGCTAATCCGCCGTCAACCTGAATAATTTGTCCCGTGATATACCGCGCATTTTCGCTCAATAAAAACCGCACACAACCGGCCACCTCTTGAGAAGTTCCTAACCGTCCCAAAGGAACAACCGCCAAAATCTTATCTTTCTGCTCATCGGCTAATCCCGATAGGATATCGGTATCAATAAATCCTGGAGCAATGGCGTTGACGCGAATACCGTAAGCCGCCACTTCCTTGGCCAGTGCCTTGGTAAAGGCATTCACCCCGCCCTTACTGGCGGAATAATTTACCTGCCGCGGCAAACCAAAAACACCACTCACCGAGGATATATTGATAACGTCTCCGCTTTTCTGTTTTAAGAAGCCCACAATACAGGCGCGGGTCACGTTAAATACCCCGGTAAGATTCGTATCGATAACATCCTGCCAGTCACGAGGCTCCATCAACATAAGTGCCTTGTCCATAATGATGCCGGCATTATTAACCAGGATATCAAGATGCCCCATTTTTTCTCTTGCCTCTTCAACCCAGGCCTTCACTTTTACAAAATCCCTGACGTCGACTTTTGAGGCCATGCATTTAACCCCAAGTTTTTTGGCTTCCGCGACTAGGTCCAACGCGGCCTTTTCGCTTTTTTGATAACTAAAAGCAACGTGGCAGCCGTTTTGAGCCAGCATCAAGACAATTGCCCGTCCGATACCGCGCGAACCCCCGGTGACAATAGCAACTTTATCCTTAAGATTACTCATTTCTTGAATCTCCCTAGGACCATACAAGTATTACTTCCGTTGGGCCCGAAAGCGATAATAAGAATTTTATTTACAACGGCCTTGCGCGCCTTATTGGGCACGTAGTCCAAATCGCAATCAGGGTCTTTTTCCTTGTAATTTACCGTCGGCGGAATGAAATTCTTGTTTATTGCCCCCAAGCTCGCCGCCACCGCAAAGGCAGCGGAAACGCTAAAGCATTCACCCGTCATGGATTTGACGGCGCTCACGGGAATTTTATACGCGTGTTTGCCAAATATTTCTTTAATCGCACTGGTTTCGATTTTGTCGGCGGAAACCGTAGAATTCGCATTAGCGCAAATATAATCAATGTCCTCAGCCGCGACATCCGCATCTTCCAGCGCCAAACGTATCGATTCTTTTAAGCCCACCGCGCGGGGATTGTACCGGTCGATACGAAACGGGTCAAAGCACGTCCCGAAACCCAAAACTTCGCCTAAGATAGCCGCGTTTCTTTTTTGGGCATGCTCATAATCTTCCATCGCCATAAGGCACGCCCCTTCACCAAAGGTGATACCGTTACGTCTTTTGTCAAAAGGACAATTGATAAATGCCTGCCCCTCCTTGGAACCCGACATAAATTTAAGCGCGTGAAATCCGAAAAATGTCTGCATGCACATCTCTTCGACCCCGCCGGTATAAATAATCTTTGCCCGTTCATACTGCAGAAAGTCATAGGCATAACTCATCGCATCCAGGCTCGCGGTAAAACCGGTCGAAATTGTGGTATTAAAACCCTTGATATGATGCCAGATCGAAACCTGACTGGCCGGCGAATTAATAACCGTGTTGGGAAAAAGTGCCGGATTGGTATAGCGCGGCCCCTCCCGCAGCGTCACTTCGTCAAAATCCGCAATACTTTTAATACTCCCCAATGTCGTCCCGACCGAAACACCCACATCATCAGTATTTTCTTCTGTAATCTTAAAGGCGCTGTCATCAATCGCCAGTTTACCGGCCGAAACCAAAAGCATGGTACTGCGGTCCAGATTTCTCAAGCCCTTAGTGCCCATATATACTTTAGGGTCAAAATCGCTGATCTCTCCGGCCTGATTGACGGAAAATTGGCTGGCATCAAACAAGGTAACGGGCTTATAACCGACCTTGCCGCCTTCTAATGACTGCCAGAATTCTTCCTTGCCCTTGCCGTTACTGGCGAGAATTCCTAGACCGGTTATGACAACGCGTTTTTTCATCTATTCCCTATCCCTGAAAATCGTTCTGGGTTTTGCGGCGTTTTAAAATATATTTTGCAAGAATATCCGTTTCGATATTAACCTTATCCGATTCCTTCTTGGCTCCCAAAGTCGTTACCTTTAACGTGTGCGGAATAATATACACCGAAAAGATATTTCCCCGCACTTCCCCGACGGTCAAGCTGATCCCATCGATAGAAACAGAGCCTTTAAAGACAAGATAATTTGACAACTTTTTATCCACGGCCACGTCATACTGGCAATAATTCTTCTTGGTAACTTTTTTAATGATCTCGCCCACGCAATCAACGTGCCCGAAAACAAAGTGGCCTCCGATGCGCCCGTTGGCCCGAAGCGAGCCTTCTAAATTGACTTCACTTCCCGGCCTTAAATATCGCAAAGTGGTTTTGTCAATCGTTTCCTTCATCAGGTCAAAGGCAACCGTAGTTCCCCGCCGCTCGGTCACCGTCAGGCAAACACCGTCGACGGCAATGCTATCGCCGACCTTGATGCCCTTTAAAACTTTCTTAGCAGCGATTCTAAGTACGATCAGGTTTCTTTTGCGCTCGATGGCACGGATCGTGCCTTTTTCTTCAACGATTCCCGTGAACATATGATTCGATCAGAATATCCTTATCAATTTCTTTAAGAAACAAATCCTTTAAACGGATAGCGCCATTAACATTCTTAATACTCAACCCGCTCACCGAACTTAAGGCACACGCATCCCCCATAATTTTGGGGGCGATAAAAACAAGGACCTTATCAACGAGTTTGGCCTTAAACGCCGCGCCGATAATCTTTGAGCCGCCTTCAATAAGAACACTGGTTATTCCCTGCCGGGCAAGCTCCTTAAACAACCATTTCAAATCCACGCCCGCCTTGACATGCGGACAGATAATAACGTTAACGCCCTTCTTTCTAAATTCATTAATCTTTTTTGCCGGCGCCTTTTTAGTCGTAGCAACAATAATATTCTCCGGACACGCGCCTTTAAACAAATTCTCCCGGAGAGATATCTTCAGATATGTATCGGCAATGATTTTTTTAATTCTTTTTTTCTTATCGGCTGCGTTTAAACGGGGATTATCCCTTAAAGCCGTATTCGCCCCCACCATAATGGCATCAAAATCATTGCGCAGCCGGTGCGCGTAATTTCTTGATTTTTGCGAAGTAATCCACTTCGACTGCCCTGTGCGAGCTGCCATCTTGCCGTCTAATGTCTGTGCCCATTTTACCACGACAAAGGGCATTTTGTATTTGATAAACTTAATAAACGATTCGTTGATTTTATTTAATTCCTCCTGAAGGAAACTAACTTTGACTCCGATACCCGCACGCCTTAAACGGGCAACCGACTTGCCGTTATTAACCGGATTAGGGTCAATCATGCCGATAACGACCTTGGCTATGCCGTTTCGAATAACCGCATCCACGCAGGGAGGCGTACGCCCAATATGCGAGCACGGCTCCAGGGTTACATAAAGTGTTGCCCCCCGGGCTTTTTCTTTTGCCTTCTTGAGGGCGACAATTTCGGCGTGGTCCGCACCGCAGCGCCGATGAAAACCCTGCGCGATAACTTTATTATTCTTAACAATAACCGCGCCGACTAACGGATTAGGAGAAGTCTTCCCTTTGGCGCGTAACGCCAAAGCTAAAGCCATCCGCATATAATCGTAATCAGTCATCAATTCACCTAATGTTTTATAGCTGCTTTTAATTCCTCTACCTTCTCATAGGGAAGACGCACCTTGCCGATAAAGGTATTGGTCTTTGCCTCTCCGTGAGCATCAGACCCGCCGGTGGCAACTAACCTATATTTCCTGGCTAATCCTTCATAAAAATGAACGATTGCTTGCGAGCAATTCGGATAGTAAACTTCCATTCCCCCTAAGCCCGCCTCGACCAGGCTGGGAAGGAGTTCGTCTTTACCGGTCACCATCGGATGCGCCAAAACAGCGACGCCCCCGGCCTGCCGTATAAGAGCGATGGCGTCGTAGGGAGATATTTTGAATTTCTTGACGTATGCCGGGCAGTCTTCGCCGATGTATTTCTCAAATGCCTCACTGATAGAAGAAACTGCCCCCTTTTGTTTTAAAGCGGTTGCTAAGTGCATCCGGCCCACCGCATCCGACTTTGCCAAATCGAAAACCTCCTGGGCCTGAAGATTATCAATGCCTTGCGTTTCAAGTTTCTTGACCATCGCCTCAATCCGCTCAAGGCGGACATGACGCATTTTCTCTAACTCTTTCTTTAAGACGGCATTGTCGCAATCGAGAAAATATCCCAACATATGGACGTCTTTTTCGTGGATTTCTGCGGATAACTCGACACCGGCAATCACCTCTAGGGGAAGACCTTCGGCGGCTAATCGAGCTTCAGGAATAGCATCGGTAGTGTCGTGGTCGGTTATGGCGACAGCGGCAAGATGAGCCTCGAGTGCCAGGCGAACGATATCTCGGGGAGATAGCGTACTATCGGAGAAATGACTGTGAATATGCAGATCGGCGAAAGACGTCACGACTTTTTATCTTGGGGTGCGATTTCTTTTTTGTGTATATTATCTAAAATGCCGTTAACAAACTTGCTGGATTCAAGATCGCCGTATTTTTTGGCCAATTCTACCGCCTCGTTAATGGTCACCTTCGGTGGGACATCGGGGGTGTGCATCAGCTCAAAGATTCCTAAGCGTAAAATATTACGGTCAATAACAGCAATGCGTTTAAAATCCCAGTTGGTGGCATAAGCGCGAATCTTTGAATCAATAGCCTCTAAATTATCTCCGATACCGACGACTAACCGCTTACAAAAATCCGCTACCTCTTTATCCGCCTTTTCTTCATTGGCAATAAATTCTTCGGCAGACACCAAAACCGGTTTACCGGTGATATCCGCCTGGTAAAGAATCTTTAATGCCCACTCACGAGATTGTGTTCTTTTGCGCATTTAGGATTTCCGTTCCTGATTAAATTTTCCGGAGAAGATTAACCATCTCGATCGCGGTCCGGGCGGCATCCCTGCCCTTGTGATCCCCTTTTTCTTCGGACCGTTTGTAGGCCTGCTCGATGGTTTCCGTGGTCAAAACCCCGAATATTGCCGGTTTCTTTGTCAAAAGAGCGACCTGGGCAATCCCTTCTGATGCGGCCCGTGCGACCAGATCAAAATGAAAGGTCTCCCCACGAATAACAGCACCCAAACAGATGACGGCGTCGATGGATTTCTTTTCATTGAGCTGCCTGGCAACAAGCGGAATTTCAAATGCCCCCGGCACCCAGACAACGGTAACTTCGCTATCTTTAACGCCGCACCGCCTTAATTCCTTAAGGCAACCGTCGAGCAACCGCTTGGTTATAAAATCATTAAAACGGGAAACAACAATTCCGTATCGTTTCCCTTTACTTTTGACCTGTCCTTCGATAATTTTAATCATTATATTTTTTTCGGACTTACGATTCTAAAATACGATTACAAAAGATGGCCGAGTTTTTCTTTCTTTGTCTTCAAGTATTTCCTGTTGGCTTCCGTATGGGGAATTTTTATGGGAATGCGTTCGACAACCGTTAAACCGTGGCCTTCCAGGCCTACAATCTTGCGGGGATTGTTGGTCAAAAGCTTTATTTTCTTAACTCCCAGGTCGGTTAGAATCTGCGCCCCGATGCCATAATCCCTCAAATCAGCCGAGAATCCTAAGGCCTCATTGGCCTCAACCGTATCCATGCCATGGTCCTGCAGACGGTAGGCCTTAAGTTTATTCAAAAGCCCGATACCGCGGCCTTCCTGGCGCATATACAGAATAATTCCGGAGCCGTTTTTCTTAATAAGTTTCATGGAATTGCGCAGTTGACCGCCACAATCGCACCGTTTAGATCCGAAGACCTCACCGGTTAAACACTCTGATTGAACACGCACCAACTGCGGAGCTGAAGAATCGATTTTGCCTTTGACTAAGGCCACATGCGTCAGCCCATCGACCAATGATTCATAGCCGATCATGGTAAACTCTCCGTAGTCCGTCGGAAGAACAGCTTCGGCGCGCCGGAGAACAAGCTTTTCATTCTTGCGACGATATCCGATAAGGCTATTGATCGTGCAAATTTTTAAGTTATGTTTCTTGGAAAATTCGATCAATTCCGGCGTCCTGGCCATGGTCCCGTCTTCATTCATAATCTCGCAGATAACGGCAACCGGTTTAAGATCAGCCAAGCGCATCAGGTCAATCGCGGCCTCGGTGTGTCCAGCGCGCACCAGGACACCGCCTTTTCGCGCCTTAAGCGGAAACAGGTGCCCGGGCGTGACCAGATCCGAAGGTTTTGTTTTCTCATCAGTCAAAAGCTTTATTGTTCGCGCCCGGTCAAACGCAGAAATCCCTGTGGTAATGCCTTTAGCGGCATCTACCGAAATTGCCCAGGCGGTATTGAAGCGCTCCCGCTGATGCCGGCGGTCAAAATGGGCGTCATCCAACATCGGGTGCAAATCCAGCCGGCTCAACCTTTCTTCTGTCATGGGAACACAGATTAAACCCCTGGCCTCTTTCGCCATGAAATTAATATCCTGCGGCTTAGTAAATTCAGCCGCAATTAAGATATCACCTTCATTCTCACGGCCTTCGTCATCAATGGCGATAATCATTTTGCCGTTTTGAAGGTCTTTTATGATCTCAGGGATTGAATTGAACATCAGTTTTCGCCCTTTTGGACGGTTTTAACCGCCATTTTTGCTAATAGGAAAATAACATAACCTCAATACCTTTAAAGCTTTCTGTAAATATATTCTAAATGAAAGGTATTGTCAAGGCTTTTATCCCGTCTAGCCTTAAAACTTTGCCGATAAATTTAATCCTTGTCATCCGATAACGCCTCTTTTATAATGAATTACCTAACTATTCCAAAAACCTATGCTAACCTTAGAGCAAAAAATTGCCAAAACGCTTACCCGAGACGGAAAAACTTTAAGCCTCGCCGAATCCTGCACCGGTGGCCTTATCGCCAACCGCCTAACAGATATCCCGGGAAGCTCATTGTTCTTCACTCTTGGAATTGTCGCCTATGCCAACGCCACCAAGACTAAGCTGCTTAAAGTCCCGCCATTCCTTTTGGCCAAATACGGCGCCGTCAGTTCTCAGGTTGCCAAGAAAATGGCCAGCGGCGCGAGGCAAATTTCAAAAACCGATTTTGGCGTCAGTGTCACCGGTATCGCCGGCCCGACGGGAGGAACCAAAAATAAGCCCGTAGGACTCGTCTATATTGCCGTTAGCTCTAAAAAGGCTACTCAAAGTTTTCGTTTCGTTTTTAAAGGAACACGCACTGTGATTAAGAAAAAGGCTGCCTCCCAGGCGCTATGCCTGCTCTTTAAAGCCATCGCATGACCTCAAATACCCTCCGTCTATTTATCGCCATTGAACTAGACCCTTCCGTCCGGGAAGCTATCGGCATTATTCAAGATCACCTTAGGAAATCAGGCGCAGATGTCAAATGGGTGAAGCCTGACGACATCCATTTGACTTTAAAATTCTTAGGCGATACGCCCACGGATATAGTTGATAAAATCGCAAACGCTATGCAAGAATCGGTTCAATCCGTTAAAAAATTCTTGATCGAGATAACCGGGCTAGGGGCTTTCCCTAAGATTTCCAGCCCTCGCATTATCTGGGTAGGAATCGAAAACGGCCGCAAGGAAGTCAAACAGATAGCTGCTTCTCTTGAAGAAAAGCTGGAAACGCTGGGGATAAAAAAAGAGGAGAGAGAATTCTCCGCCCACATTACCGTCGGACGGACACGCTCACCGCAGAATATCTTTGCCTTAAGCAAAATCCTAAAAGAATTTAAGTCTACCGCCCCCATCACCCAAGAAGTCAGTCATATCACACTTATCAAAAGCACGCTAACAGCTCAGGGGCCTGTTTATGAAGTTTTAAGAAGAGCGGATTTTGGAAACTCTCGAGCCTAGTGAGATTTTCCGGATATCTTTTTGATTTTTGCAACGATTCCATCAAAATATTTTGAAAGATTATCCCAATTAATATGGGTTTCGTCTTTCGGCACACCCAACCGGCCGTCCATAACCCTGACCGTCTCAAATAAATTACTCTGCTGAATAATAAACAGCACAAGGCAAAGAATGAGGACAATTATCAAGAATTTAATCATTATTTACCTCGCTTTCTTTATGGCACTAAATGACATAATACGATATTAAATGTAATATATAATGTATGGAGGTAATTATAATATAATATCGGTAACTATATTATTATTTATTATTTTCTGCATTTTTAGGGTATCTTGCGCGGATACGGCAAGAATTTATCGCTATGACTTTTAACGGAATCTATACATTGATAATCTGCAAAGCTACCTGCATGACAATATTTGCATAGAGCCCGGCGATAATATCATCCATCATGATTCCGGTACCCCCTCCCGCAGCCTCCCATTTATTCGCCGGGTATATCTTAAACATGTCAAAAGCCCTAAAAACAAAGAAAGCCGTTACGATGACCGGAATCGTAGGGGGAAGCAAAAAAAGGGTAATTAAAATTCCAGACACTTCATCAATAACAACCCAAGAAGGGTCCTTTTTATTTAAAATCTTTTCCATCCGGCCGGCAACCAGGAAACCGACCACAGTAATACCGACCGTCACTAAGATATACGCGCTGATCTGGGCATATAAAAGAAAGTAAATTACAACCCCCGCCGCACTCGCCATCGTTCCTGAGGCAAAGGGAAAAGTTCCCACATAGCAGAATGTCGCGCAAAATTTCACAATACTATTGAGCATAGATAAGTTTCCTGTTATTCCACAGGTAATAAATACCCGAGGTTAATGTTAAAACCAGGGTAATCAGCATCAATACCTGAATCCCGGTTCGCCACCACATTTCAATCTGGCCCGACCATTGAGACAGGGATGTCAGGACTTCCCTGAAAACAATAAATCCAAGGATAGAAAAGATAGCGACGATCTGCGAGATGGTTTTATGTTTGCCTGCTTTCTCGGCAGCCAAGACCTTCCCTTTAGTCAAGGCAAAAACTCTTAAGCCCGTCACCACAATCTCCCGGCCCAAAATCAAGACAACCATCCAATCGTCAACCAAGTGCATACGCACGAACGCTAAGAATGCCGCCAGGATAAGAAATTTATCGGCAATAGGATCCATAAGTCTGCCGAAATCGCTGACCATATTATATTTCTTGGCCAAGTATCCGTCGTAATAATCCGTCAAGGACGCTAAGATAAAAACAATCGCCGCGGCGACAACCGGAACAAGGCCGTTTTGAGAAATAAGAAACACAAATACAAAAGTTAGAATAAACCGCGAGATCGTAAGCTTGTTGGGTAGGTTCATAGGGCTTTTGCAACCAGATCGTATTCGTAGGTATCGTTAATTTCCACCGGAACAAAATCCCCTATTGAAAGGGTTCTCTTCGTATGAACGTAAACCAGCCCATCGACTTCCGGGGCCTGGTATTGGGTCCTTCCTAAATAAATATTCTCTTCCCCTTTTTGCTTTTCGTCAATGAGGACTTCTAACTTTTTACCTAAGAATTTTTTCTGAAGATTCCTGGAAATCTCCTGCTGCTGACGCATCAAAAGGTTGAGACGTTTCCTTTTAACCGTTTCCGGAACCTGGTCTTTAAAATCATAGGCCGCGGTCCCCTCTTCGTGCGAATAAGGAAAGACACCCACATGCTCAAACGGAAATTGCAAAGAAAAATCGAGAAGCTCCTGGAAATTCTCATCGGTCTCTCCCGGGAAACCGACGATAAACGTGGTTCTTAGCGATATGTCCGGAATCTTTTCTCTAAGCTTTTTAACCAACGTAACGGTTTGTTGTTTGGTGCTATGACGGTTCATCCTCTTTAAAATCCCGTCGGAAATATGCTGAAGCGGCATATCCAGATAACGGCAAATCTTTTTCTCGTCCGCAATGCAACCAATCAATTCATCGTCCACGTGGGCGGGAAAAGCGTAGAGCAAACGCACCCAGCGTATATTTTTTGTTACCGAAACAATTTCCTTTAAAAGCCGGCTGAGACTTTTCTTTTTGTAGATATCCATGCCGTACGCGGTAATATCCTGGCCGATGATACTGATCTCTTTGACACCCTTGGAGTCCAAGAATGTAACTTCCTTAACTATCGACTCGATAGTGCGCGAGCAGAATTTACCCTTGATTTTAGGGATCGTGCAAAAGCTGCAAGGATTAAAACAGCTCTCGGAAATCTTCACATAGGCAAAATGTTTCGGGGTTAGAATAACTTGGGGGCAGGCCTCATCCCGTTCAAGAGAGAGAACACCGGTAATGGCATCAATCTCCTTAAAATCAGCGATTAATTCATGTGGGTAACGCTGGCTCAAACATCCGGCAACGATGATCTTCTTTATTTTTCCCTGCTTTTTAAGTTCAATCAAATCCAAAATAACATCGATGGACTCTTCTTTGGCTTCTTTGATAAAAGAACAGGTATTGACGATAGCAACTTCGGCGTTCTTAATATCGACGATGGGGTATCCGTTTTTTTTAAGGCGACCGAGGATAATTTGGGAGTCGGTTAAATTGCGAGCACAACCCAGGTTAATAATGCCGACGGATGATTTCTGAAGATTGTTTTTAGGGGAAGAATTTATGACAGAAGGACTGCGATGCCTTTGAACACGTTTCATTACTTAACGGAGAAACCCGCCGGTGTAATGATGACTTTCTTGGATCGGCGGTTTTCACGGCTTAAGGGCCCGAGTATTTTCCCGTTGAGCTCAAAGTCCAAGCCGCCGATATCGTTTCCGGAGAGCTCGATTCTTTCATTGGCATTCCAGGTCTCGGTTGTCCCTTTCTTAAGAGTGGCGCGAAAAACCTCGACGCCGTCGGCCTTTACCTGCAACCAGCTGTCCTTTTTAGCGCGTACCGAAAGGACGACCTTCTTGCCTGCCTCCTGAGTGCGATTATCAGCATCCTTTTCAGTAGAAGTCAACGCAGTGCTGACAGCCGCCTCGGCGGGAGCAGTTGTTTTGGAGGTAGCCGCCTTTTTACTTCCTTTAGCCTCAAGTTTCCGCTTATCGGCAGATTTTTCTTTTTTAACCTGGATTCGCAAAGAATTCGAAGAACTTTTTTCTGTTTTTGAATTAGCAGAACCAGGTTTTCTGTGTGCGATAAAATTTATGGTCTTGACGGCAAAGATGAATATCACTATACCGGCGATGATTTTTGCAGCTAATCGCAACCTGGGTGCGGTTAAATAGGAAGAAAAATCCGGCAAGCTCGCAGCTACAGGCCGAGGGGCAGCAATCGGGGCAGGAAGTTTTTCAGGCTTGTAATCATCCAGGATAACATTTAATTCAACGCCTAAAAACTTGGCGTACATCTTTAAGAAACCTCGGTAATAAAAAGGCGACAGAGTCCTTATCGTATACGCATCCTCGATGGCCTTTAAGACGTCCATCGGGATTTTGGTTGCCTCATGTGCCGACTCAAGGCTAATCCCTTTGGCCTCTCTGGCCTGCTTCAATAATAACCCCTGTTGGGCCCGATCGCTCATTGAGGTTGCCCTATATTATTTTTTAGCCATTCTTCTCTGTTGATTAAAAGCTCCCGCGCCTTGCTGCCGCAATAGGGCCCAATAATACCGTTTTGCTCCATCATGTCGATCAGCCGGGCCGCACGCGTGTAGCCCAACCGCATACGTCTTTGCAGGATCGTTACCGATGGTTGATTGGTTTCGATAACCAATCGCAAGGCCTCATCATAAAGCTCATCTTTTTCTATAGGAGCACCGCTGGTATTGCTGGCTTGTTGCTTTAATATGTTTTCATCATACAGCGGTTCTTGCTGTGTTTTGACGAAATCAATAACATTCTGTATTTCCTCGTCGGAAACGTAGCTGCACTGTCCGCGGATAGGTTTGGCCTCTCCGGGTTTCATGAAAAGCATGTCGCCCCGACCCAGTAATTTCTCGGCACCGTTCATATCCAAAACGGTGCGCGAATCGACTTTTGAGGCAACTTTAAACGAAATGCGCGCAGGAAAATTCGCTTTAATAACACCAGTGATAACATCCACGCTCGGCCTCTGGGTCGCTAAGATCAAATGGATGCCGACGGCGCGCGATAATTGCGCCAGGCGCGTAATAGCACTTTCAATGTGATTGGCGGCCACCTGCATTAAATCAGCCAACTCGTCGACGATAACCACGATATACGGAAGCCTGCGTTCTTTGGCGTTATAGGCCTCGATATTGCGCACCCCGTCCTTGGCCAAAAGTGAATAGCGGGCCTCCATTTCACCGACAACCCAGTTAAGCGCAGCCGAAACCTTTTTAGGGTCCGTTACCGCCGGACATAAGGCATGCGGAAGCGAGCTATAAATAGACAATTCGACCATCTTAGGATCGACAAAAATAAACTTTACTTCATCCGGGGAGGCATTAAAAAGCATCGACATGATTAAACTATTGACGCAAACGGTTTTTCCTGCGCCCGTCGTGCCGGCAATCAAAAGATGCGGCATCTGGCCCAGATCCGCAAATAGCGATTGCCCCGCAATGTCTTTACCTAAGGCGAGGGTTAATTTTGACTTGTGCTTCCTGAAATCACCGTTAGCCAAAACATCTTTTAAGAAAACCAGGCTTGAGGAAGTATTAGGAACTTCTACGCCAACCCGGTCTTTCCCCGGAATAGGAGCAACGATACGCACAGTTTGGGCCTTCATCGCCAGGGCAATATCATCCGAAAGGGTAGCAATCTGCTGGACCTTGACCCCCGGCGCCGGATCAAGTTCATAACGGGTAATCACCGGCCCTCGCTCGACGTCAGCTACACGCACGCGAACGCCAAACTCCGCCAACGTTTCTTCCAGGACCTTTGCCCCTCCTTCAAGATCTTCCTGAAGTTGACGCGCCGAAACCGGAGGCGAATCCTTTAATAAATCCAGGGTCGGCAGATTGTACTCACCGATTTTCAAAGGCTTTTCTATCAAGGTGGAAGACCGCGCTTCTTTGGACTCGGGTACCGAGACGCGGATTTGAGGTTTTGGCGCAGGTGCTGGTTCAGAGATTGGCTCTGATTTATCCGGCTTCTCTTCTTTGCCTTTAAACAGCTTAGCAATTGATTTATCCGGCTTCGGAGCCTTTTGTTTTTCTATGTTCGGCAACTTAACGGTAACTGCCTTTCGAGAATCTTCCGTTACCCTGCCTTCTTTTATCCTATCCTTCAGGAAGCCGAACTTTTCCTTAAGAAGATCCACTATCTTGAACAGAAAAGGCGACACTAAAAATTCTCCGATCAAGATTAACGCCAGAAGCCCTAGGGTCAGCAAAATAACATAGGCACCGATACGCCCAAAATAGCTGATAAGAAAATCAGACGTGTAAATTCCCAAAAGTCCTCCCCGCTGAAAACGTGCCGTATGGGCCTGGAGGCCAATCATGCTAAAAAGTGAACCCAAAACACAAAACATGACGATAAAGCTGATCAGCTTTGAAAGAGAAAACTTCAATTCTTTTGATGAAAACTTATCCCAGCTCCAAAACAATAAAAAGGCTACAATCGCGTAAGCGCTATAGCCCAGGACAAAGAAAAGCCCACCGGCTAAGTAAGCACCAAAAATGCGGATAAGATTATGAGCAGGGTAATTCGGGTGAGAGGTATACCACGGCAGGTCGTGGGGATCAAAAGAAATAAGACTTGCGAAAAGAATAATGGCAGCCGCTGAGATAACGACTGCCTTAATCTCGTTTATAATCTGTTCACGTTTCATTCGGCCTGTTTTTTACTTAAATTGACCCGGTTTAATTCGTCAACCTCGATTACTTTGACCTTAAACTGGTCGCCGACTTTTACAACCTTGTTGATGTCTTTGACAAACGTATTGGACAACTCCGAAACATGCACTAGGCCTTCTTTGCCGGGTAAAAACTCGCAGAAGGCGCCAAAATTCATGATGCGTTTAACCGTAGCGTCGTAGATCCTCCCGACTTCGGGATCCTCGGTCATGCCCCGTATAATTGAAATGGCCTTTGAGGACATCGCTTCATCGGTCGAAGCCACGAGCACAGTTCCGTCATCTTCAATATCAATGCTGACACCGGTCGCATCAATGATCTTTTTAATATTCTTCCCGCCTGGACCAATAAGCTCACCGATCCTTTCGGGATTAATATGCAATGTCGTTATCCTCGGGGCATAAGTAGAAAGCTGCTCCCTGGGGCCGGCCAGGACAGCATGCATTTTATCCAAGATAACAAGCCTCGTCTCTTTAGCCTGCTGGGTCGCCTGGGACAATAAATCAATGCTGATCCCTTTGATCTTTAAATCCAGCTGGATAGCAGTAACCCCTTTTCGTGTCCCCGCCACCTTAAAATCCATATCTCCAAAATGGTCCTCAAGCCCCATGATATCCGTTAAAAGGACAGCCTTTCCGTTTCCGGTAATCAATCCTATGGAAATACCCGCAACGGCATCCTTAATAGGAACACCGGCATCCATAAGGGACAGGGTACCCGCGCAAACCGAGGCCATGCTCGAAGAACCGTTCGATTCCAAGATTTCTGAAACCACCCGTACCGTATAAGGAAATTCTTCAGCCTTCGGCATCACCGAGCGGATCGCTTTTTCAGCCAAGGCGCCGTGTCCAATCTCGCGCCTGCCGGGCCCGCGCATGGGCCCGGTTTCTCCCACGCTAAAGGAAGGAAAATTGTAATGCAACATAAAAGTCTTTTCGGACTTACCTTCCAGGGCCTCAACCATCTGCTCGTCATTGCTGGTACCTAAAGTTGTAATCGCAAGGCTCTGTGTCTGGCCGCGCGTAAAAAGACCTGAACCGTGCGTACGCGGAAGGATGCCCACCTCACAGCCTATGGGACGCAATTCATTAAATGCCCTGCCGTCTACCCTTCTTTTTTCTTCGAGGATAATCCTTCTGACTTCTTGGGCTTCAACTTCGTGAAGCGCTATTTTAATATCAGAGGCTTCAATGTCGCGCCCCTCAATCTTAAACTCGCTAAATACGGACAAATCAACGGTTAAATCTTTCAGCAATAGGCTAACCGCCTCTTCACGCTGATCCTTTTTGCCCATCTTGTAAATCTCAAGAATCTTTGAAAACGATAATTTCTTGACTTTCTCGACAAATTCAGGAGGAAGTTGACAGAGCTTTACTTCAGTTTTCTTTTTACCGATCGATTTAACAAGCTCTTTTTGGATTTCGGCGACGGGTTTTAGCTTCTCCAGGCCGAACTCAAGGGCTTTTAAGACTTTTTCTTCCTCGACTTCCTTGGCCTCTCCTTCAATCATAATCACCTGGTCATGCCAACCGGCCACGATCAAGTCCAAAGAACTTTGAGCTCTTTGGGCATAAGTCGGGTTAAGAATAAATTTATCATCAATCATGCCGACGCGAACGGTCCCGATAGGGCCGTCAAAAGGAATATCCGATATCATGAGCGCGGCAGAGGCCCCCACCAGGGCCAAGACATCAGGATCATGCTCCCCGTCACTGCTTAAAACCAGGGCAACGATCTGAACGGCATTATAAAAACCTTTAGGGAAAAGCGACCGAATAGGCCTGTCAATAACGCGGGCGGCTAAAATCTCGCTCTCGGAAGGACGGCCTTCACGCTTAAAAAATCCTCCCGGAATGCGTCCAGCAGCATAGGTTTTTTCCTGATATTCAACCATGAGAGGAAAGAAATCAACACCCTCTCTTCTTTCCTTGGCCATGCAGGCAGTAACTAAAACAATCGTGCCGCCGCAGGTAACCGTGACGGCACCGTTGGCCTGGTTGGCGAACTTCCCTGATTCAATAATAAGATTTTGATCCCCAAAAGGGATCTCAACACGCTCAAAATTCATGGTTTATCCTCATTTACGTAGACTGAGTTTATCGATCGTCTCTTCGTACTTTTTCGAATCAGTCTTTTTTAGGTGGGCTAAAAGACGTCTCCTCTTGCCAATCATAATCAAGAGTCCGCGACGGGAGTGATTATCTTTGCGGTGAACCCTGAAGTGATCCGTGAGGTGATTAATCTGCTCCGTCAGTAGGGCAACCTGCACTACATCGGAACCAGTATCTTGAGGGTGAATCTTAAAGCTGTCAATAACCTGTGTTTTCTTTTCTTTTACTAAAGCCAAGTCTTCCTTTCCTCCTTTTTCTTTAATAGAATAGGTGTAATTATACTATCTAAGTCGTTATACGTCAAGTTATAAGAAATTAAACACTCTCCAAAGCATGGATATCCCAAAAAATCCTCTGGGAAATCACTGCGAACAGACAAAAGCTAATGCCCGGCAGTAACCCAGGAAACCTAGGGTTATCAGTTGCCGGAGTTACCGAGCGCCTCCGCCAGAAGGCTTGCAGCCTTAACGACCTGCGCCATATGCCGGTAATTAAGCATCTGATAGGTGTCGGAAAGACTGTAGAAATCGGGGTTACGGTACGCCCCGGTATCGGTTATAAGAATCGCCGGATACCCTTTCTTCCAGAAGGCCCAGTGATCGGAACGGACAAAATCAAACCCCGTCACCGCCTGAGCCGGCAAAGAGATGTTCTTTTTAAATATTGTTTCAGCTGATCCCATCAGCTTTAAGGAGCCGGTATTTCCTACCAGGGCAATAAAATTCGCTTTGTCGGGACAGAAAAATCCGAGTCCGACCGGATAGCGCTGTGACAATCTATTGGAATAATATCCGATAGAATCTAAAACAATGGCCGCCCTGATGTCCCCTTTCTTTTCCTGGATACTTTTAATATAAACAAGGCTCCCTCCTTGGGGAGTTTGAAAAAAAGGCGGCTCACCGTTAACAAAAGCCACAAAATGAACGCTGTCGGCTATTTCCTTCTTGGCGATAACCGCTGCCAATTCCAGAACTGCCGCGACACCGCTGGCATTATTATCGGCTCCTGGGGTGTAGTAGGAATCATAGTGGGCGCCGACAACAATGATCGTACCGGGTGACTTCGTGCCGGTTTTTCGCGCAATAATATTACAGACCTTCCGGCCTTCAACCTCAAATTCCTGCCGTTCAACTTCAAGGCCTAGTTGCGTAAATTGGCCGACGATATACCGGGATGCTTTTTCTAAATTGCCGTATTCCCTGAAGCTGCGTTCTCCGATTTCGGAAGACAAGATATAGACGTGCCTTTTGAGACTGACTGCCATATCATCATTTTCTTTGGTGCGGACAGAGATTGAAGAACGGCTAACCTGCCAGCCAAAAGTAGAATAATACCCCACTACGATAACGGTACAAACAAACACTATTCTAAAAATTTTCTTATTCATATTAACACACCATTAGAATATCACTGCCACGCATAAACCGGCACTCTTGGGCAGCTTAAGCGGAAGGCAAAATTACGCAATCGCGACCCGATGCCTTGGCAAGATAAAGCGCCTTGTCCGCTTCAGTAATCAGGTCACGGAATTCTTTAATTTTGGGCGAGGGGTAACCGCTAACGCCAATACTAGCGGTAATTTTAGCGGGAGAACTCTTTGAGAATTTGAAAATCAAAGCAGAAATAAGGCGGCGGATTCTCTCGGCAGCAATCCTGGCATTTTCCGGCTTGGTAACGGTTAATATAACAAAGAATTCGTCTCCTCCATAGCGCCCGATAATATCCGACCGGCGCAAGCTGGTTTTAATCAGCATAGCAACGCGCTTCAAGATCTGGTCGCCCCGCTGATGGCCGAATTTGTCATTGACGACTTTAAAATAATCAATATCAAGCATCAGGCATGATAAATCAAGGTTATACCGTTTGGCCCGGATAAGCTCCTCTTCCAACCGTTTGGCGATGGCACGGCTGTTTAATAACTTAGTGAGGCTGTCCTGCTGGGCGGCGGTTTTAAGGCGATGCTCCAACCGCTTTCTTTCCGTAATATCCTGAATCGTAACGATAACCCGCGAAAGTGTTTTTTGATAACTATCCGGGACCGAAACACGCAATAGGACATCGCAGATTCTTCCATCCAGAGTCCTACTTTTAAATTCGGATTCAAAAGACTGCGCGCCTCCGGCAAGGGCAGTAAACTCATTAACCAAAACCTTAACCGACCCCAGGGCGACTGTTTTTCCGAAATTCTTGATTAATTCGTGTTTACTTTTGGCGCCGTAAAGTACCAGGGCGGCTTTGTTAACATCCAATATTTTGATTCCCCGGAAGGCCCTCTTGACAAGATCGGGATGACGGGCAAGATGCTTCCGAATATCGCGCACCCCCAGACGCTCAAGCTGTTTAGTCAATCGCACAAAAACAGAAAAATCCTCTTCCCAAATAGCAATGGGAGAATGTTCGAATATCAGCTTAAACCGCTGCTGCTCCTTTCTTACCTTCGAGACATCTTCAATGATACCGTCAAACCACCTCACCCGGCCCTTGCTGTCTTTTACGGCCGTCGCCGTGACATGGGCATAAAAAGGGCTGCCGTCTTTTTGTTTTAGAATAATCTCTTTTTGCCGGACAAAACCTTTTCTAAGAAGCGTCTGACTGAATTCCTTTCTCTGCTGGGAATCCAGATACATATCGGCAGGACGAACTTCTCTTAAAAATCGAGCCTTATCCGTGTACCCCGCCATCTTAACCAAAGCCTCATTAGCCTCGAGAAATCGGCCCTGGGGACCGGGAGTATTGCGGTAAATCCCGACATTCACGTTGTTAAAAATCGACTTATCGATATCTTTGAGAATTGTCATTTTGAAACATGCGCCATTTCTACGGTTAAAAATTCCACCCTTTTACAATTTTACCATCATAAAGCAATACAATACCATAAATTTAAGATTTGTTGGCCGCTACCCCTTGATTTTTTGCACTTTCAATAAATACTTTCCTCCGATTTCATCGATTTTTTCCACCAAAAATTGCCCCGCGGTCAAACGCTCGATATCTCTCTTATTCGATTCCTTCACAATACAGTAAGTCACAGACTGACTGCTCAAAAAATCTCTGACCTTGGAATCATCACTTAAAAAGGGTATGGGATGCGGACTAAAAAATCCGCTGCCGTTTATATCGATAACCGCGGTTTTCCGGTCTGTGTAAAACCGTACCCCCCGCACGTAAAATTTCGAACACAGAAGGGCTGAGTCCGAACTATCGACTTTCTTTAACGCATCGCATATTAACTTACAGGAAACCCACGGCTCAGCATTGTGGTAGCCCGTGCTTGCGCTCACCAAGACAACGGCAATGATACAGGCGGTTGCCCCTGCCGCGGCGGTTAGCTTACGCTGTTGATTAAAGAAAACGATAGCCGCAGCACACGCTAACGCCAACCCCATAAAGACATAAACTGTTTTCATGTCTCCGATAAATTCGGCATACCGCTGTCCGACAATAATTGAGGCCGCAGACGCGATTGCCAAAAATGCAGCCATGATATAAAAAAATATTCTCGCCATTTTCTCGAGCAAAAGCTCGCCCCCGCTAATAACGCGATCAAAATAATAGCCGATAATAATCGCAATAGCCGGAAAAACCGGAAAGACATAACTGGCTAATTTTGATTGGGCAATCTGGACAACAGCAAAGACAACCGCGATAAGAAACAGCAAGAAAGCCATCTGGTCTTTGTGAGGATTCGAGCGTCTTAGATTTCGCAAAGACAGATAGCCGGCGGGTAAGATAAATAGGCTCCAGGGAAAGATCCCACCGATAACGGTCATCAAATAAAAATACCAGGTCTTGCTCTTTAAATGTTCCGCCTCAAAGATCCGTCGCAGATGCACATTATTCCAGTATTCCGAGATAAAGACACTGCCGTACCATTTCACCATCAGAATATGCCAGGGCAGGTTGATAGCCAGAAAAACAAGAAATCCGATAACAGTCACTCCATTTTTTAAGAACGCTAAATCTTTTTTGTATAACAGATAGCCGAAAATAACTCCCGCCGGAAATATAAAGCCCAGGAGCCCCTTAGTCAGCACCGCCACGCCCGAAAGGATAAAACACATTAAAATTCCTAAGGTTTTGCGCCGCGCATCCGTATAGCCGTAATAAAAAAAACACAACGCCAAAACCACCCATATCGAGAACACCATATCGGTTAAGACCGCCCGCGAAAGCGCCAGATAAATAACGCTCGTCATCAAGACCGTCGCCGATAAAAATGCCGTCCGCTTGCTGTTAAAAAGCATCATCGCCAGCCAATACGTCGCAAGGACTCCGACCATCCCAAAAAGGGCGGGAACAAATCTTGCCGCAAACGCCGTCATCCCGAATACCTTAATAGCCAATATAAAGAGCCAGTAGGAAAAAATCGGCTTCTCAAACTGGGGCAAATCAAAAATGTAGGGCACCAGCCAACTTTTGTGCGTCATCATCTCTTTGGCCGTCTGGATGTAGAAGACCTCATCCGGATGAGTCAGGCTTATCATGCCATTACCGAGCATAAGAAAAAAATAGGCCATTGCAATCAAAATAAAGATCAGCTGGCCGTGTTTTAACCTTTCAATCATTCTCTCCTCCGCTTAACAACTCATTCACCGTAACAAGCTTAAATCCCCTCTCTTTTAATTTCTCCGCCAAAAGCGGAATAGTCGAGACCGTCTCCGAACGGTCCCCTCCTTCGGTCTTAAACACGCCGCCGCTGTCATGAAAAAGAAGGATATCGCCGTTTTGAATATTCCTTAAAATATATTTTACAATATATTTATCGTCAAAGGTGACCCAATCTTTGGAATTCAAAGACCACAGGACAATATGATAGCCCATGGCCTTAATTTTTTCTTTTTCCCTTTTCGTAATCCAGGCCTTGGGAGGACGGTAATATTTTGTTATCTGGCCCGTCACCTGCCGGATCATAAAATCGGTATACCTAAGTTCCTCTTCAAGCTCCTCGGTCGTATAATAAATAAGGGCGCCGTGAGTATAGCCGTGATTGCCGATTTCGTGCCCCTCTTGGGCAACCCGCTTGGCTACGTCGGGGTATTCTGCCACATGATGGCCGATCATAAAGAATGTTGCCTTGATATCGGCTTTCTTTAGCTCATCAAGAATCTTGGGCGTCCAGACAGGCGAAGGCCCATCGTCAAAGGTCAGGGCAACCTTTTTCTCATTCGTTTTAACACGGTAGATCGTCTCTTTTCGGGTAAGAATTGCCTGGTCAAAGAAAACACAAAAACAAGCAATAATAAAGACGGCAAGAATGGCTGAGCTGATAAGAATTGCGATCATGATAAAATTTTATGCCTCCGCGATAGCCGAAAGTTCTTTTAAGATGCTTTTAAAAATCCTGAAATCATCCAGAAGAACGCTGATTTTATTGCCGTCATATGTCGCAACAGCCGGATGGTAAAGCGCCACAATTCTTTTGGAACCAAAGGCAGTTTCGGCTTCAAACACTTTACCATGAACTTCGCTGATATTCCGTAAAGGGAGCCCAAATTTTTCAAATATATAGGTAGTGGCAAATTTTCCTAAGGTAGCGATGATTTTGGGATCAACCGTTTTAATCTGAATATCCAGACTGCCAACGCAGGCATGGATCTCGTCGCTTAAGGGATTGCGGTTTTCCGGCGGGCGGCATTTGAGGATATTACACAGATAGATTTCTTCACGGGTTAGATTAACCGAATCCAAAAGCCGGTCAAAAACTTCTCCGGCGCGGCCCACAAACGGTTTTCCCTGAAGGTCTTCATTGCGCCCCGGCGCTTCTCCGATAAACATAACCGCGGCCTGTGCCGATCCTTCGCCGGGTACAGTATGCGTGCGGGTTGTGTGCAGCCGGCAGCGTTTGCACCGGGCAATCTGTTTCCGTAACCGCTCGATTTTTGAAGATTTTTCCTGGTCGTCCATGGCCCTAGGATTTAAAAGTAATCAGGGACGGGTCGTATTCGTCGGGTTTCTCAAAACCCAGGAGATTAAGAAGCGTCGCCGCCACATTGGAAAGGCCGCGCTTCTCTAAAGAGGCCATCACATATTCTTGGCTATAACCGGAATCAACGATAGCAAACGGGACGGGATTAAGCGTGTGCGCCGTTTTAACAATTTTCTTACCGTCCTTGACGGTAAACATCTCATCCGCATTGCCGTGATCGGCCGAAATAACGATAATGCCATTTAATTCGGTAACGACTTTTATCAACCGCTCGACGCAAATATCCACCGTCTTAACCGCAGTAATAATAGCCGATTCAACGCCAGTATGCCCGACCATATCGCCGTTGGCAAAATTAAGCCGGCCAAATTTGTATTTTCCGCTTTTTAAAAGCTCAGTTGTTTTGTCGGCAATCTCCAGTGCCTTCATTTTTGGCGCCTGGTCGAATCGGATCCGGTCGGAAGGGATCTCGAAATATTTCTCCAGCTTCTTGTCGACATAGCCGGATTTATTGCCGTTCCAAAAATAGGTGACGTGGCCGAATTTCTGTGTTTCGGAAATGGCAAAGGAAGCAATATTGTTGCCGCAAACATATTCGCTGACGGTGTGGTCGATTTGCGGAGGACTGACTAAATAATTTTTAGGCAAAAGAAGATCGCCGTCATACTGCATCATCCCCGCGTAAAGGACGTTGGGCGTGCGTTCGCGGTCAAACTCGGTAAAATCCTTTTCCTCGAAAGCCCGGGTTATTTCGATAGCCCGGTCCCCGCGGAAATTAAAAAACACAACCGAGTCGCCGTCCTGGATCGTGCCGACAGGCTTATCATTTTCGGTGACCACAAAAGAATTTAAGTACTGGTCGGTAATTTGGGGGTCTTCTTTGTAATAGGCCTCAACAGCCTGCAGGGCAGAAGAAAAACTCCTTGCCTTCCCTAGAACATGCGCATCCCAACCGCGCTTGACCACCGTCCAATCGGCATTATAGCGGTCCATGGTCGTGACCATGCGCCCACCGCCTGAGGCAATCCGACAATCAACACCAAATTCTTTATTAACGCTGGATAGGAATTCTTCTGTTTTTTTAAGATAAATGGGGGATGATTTTTCCGGGACATCGCGGCCGTCCAAAAGGGCATGCACGCGCACCTTTCTTACACCTTCCTTGGCACATTGTTTGATGATAGCAAAGAGATGATCAATATGCGAGTGGACGTTACCGTCGGACAAAAGACCGATCAGATGGAAAGTGCGGTTATTTTTTTTAACACGAGAAGTAAGGTCAGCCCACAGCGGTGTTTGAAATATCTTGCCGGTTTCAATCGCATTGTTAACCAGTTTGGCCCCCTGCATAAAAACACGGCCTGCGCCTAAGGCATTATGGCCAACCTCGCTATTGCCCATATCCTCGTCACTGGGCATCCCCACAGCCTTACCATGAGCCTGAATAACCGTATAGAGACTGCTCTTCATCAGCCCGTTAAGACAAGGCGGCTGCGCCATGAAGACACCGTCAGAGGCATCGCGCTTGCCGATCCCGACTCCGTCCATAATGATAAACAATAGCGGCCCCTTACGGCCGGAGAATTCCTTAAGTTTCTTTAATTGAAACGGCATAAAATCACCTTAAAAACCGGTTTATGGAGCCCCACGGACAAGCCCGGGGTTCTTTTCTATCTGTTCACCCCGCCTACTTCGTTTTGCTTCGCAAACCGAAGCAAAACGGCGGGGTTATCCGCCCTAAAATAACGGGCTTGGCCGTGCGGGCGGAATCTCGCCGAAGCATAATTTCGCATTCATCAACGGATAAGCCCAGAGTCTCCTGCGAAGGCGGATAAACAAAAAATACGTATTTTGAATACGTATTTTAAGCGCAGTCCCTCTCCTTTGTGTTAACGGAAACAGGGCAAACAAGATGAACGGTTGGATTCCCTAAAGGATTAACGACGTGTTTTCCTTTAAACAGCTTACCTTCGGAGTTTCTTTTCCGGCATGTTGTATTTTACCCACTCTGCCGAAAAGCGCTTTAGCCAATCGTTGGCGGCGTTTTCAAATCCGATATCGTGGCCTGCTTTTTCACTTTCAATCCAAAGATGCCGGTTAATTTCCTCCACCACTCTTTTGTCTTTCAACAATTCCTTCGAACCTGATTTGATGGCCATCGCCAACTCCTTTCGTTTAGGAAATACATTGTATCCTCAAGTGTATTTCCTGTCAATATTTTTTAGTAAACCCTCCCCCTTAGCTAAAACCCTCGGTCCGAAAATAAGGTTTTATAAATTCATTTAATGAGAGCGGGAAAGATACGGAGCCCTGGGGCAGCAAGTCCTTACGGGCGACTGATTTGCGCAAAAGGACAGATTTGATTATAGGCGCAATACGGGCAGACCATACGGCTGGGGGTGGCCGCAAAATTCCCTTGGCGGATGCCAGAAGAGGCCTCATCGACGCTCTCGACAACCTTGGTAATGGCCTTTTCGGTCACGGCATCCCTGCCGATAAGGCCGGTTTCCAAGAAATGCAACTCCTTGTAATCAGGAAGCTTACCAAATACTTTCTGATAGGCTAGGCTGTACAGCGAAAGTTGCAAACTCTCTTTAACGCGTTTATCGGCATCCTCTTGTTTATGGACAGCGGAAGACTTAAAGTCAATGATAATCGCTTTCCCGCCTTCAATATCAATACGATCCCAACGCCCAACAATACGATTGTTTCCCAAAGCAAAAGAAAAGTCTTTCTCGACATGGGCCGGGACTTTTTTAAGGCGTTCCTGCTCCCGGTAAAAATTGCGCAGCGCCGCAAAACCCGACTTAAGCCGCAATTCAATATGCTCCTGGGATAGAAACCCCTCTTTGCGGAACGAACTTTCGAAGGCCTTGAGCAGCTCATCTTCGCTAATAGCCGCGTTCTTCATTTTGGCCTGGTGGTACTGCTGAATAGCGTCGTGCAAGGCCTTGCCGTACAAAACCGTATGATGGGCCATGATCGGAACGCGCAGGATATGAACATATTTATATTTCAAAGGGCAAGTCAAGTAATCGTCAATCTGAAAGTAGCTCAAGGACAAAATATCATCATCCCCAATTCGGTGAACAGCCTCCAGACGCTGGCGCGCTTGCGGGGCATTGCGTTCAATCGCCTCCAGGGCATCTGCCTTGATTGCCTTTGTTTCACGTTTGACAGAAACAGCCTCGGAAACAAAACGGCTAATTTTCTTCAGCCTCTTCGTACCGTAATCAAAAGACGAAGTTAGAAACAATTCTCTCTGGGCCCGCGTCATCCCCACATAAAAAAGCCTGCGCTCTTCCTGAAGGTGAAAATCGCCCAGCGGCAGGATATCCTTGATCAACTCTTCGGGCAGCTCAATCGGTTCACGGCGCAGCGGCCAGGGAAAACGCCCCTCGACCAGCCCCACCAAAAACACGATTGGGAATTCCAATCCCTTCGCCTTATGAATAGTTAAGATGTTCACCGCGGCAACATCCTGCTCGGCCTCAGCAACCGGAGGGTCATCGCCCGCGGCGATGAGCATATCCAGATAACGGATAAAATGCAAAACCTTATCTTCACTGGCAACATATTCAAAGTCCTTAACCAGGTCAAAGAATTTGGCAATATTCCTTATTTTTTCTTCGTTTTCAGCGCTCTCATTTTCGACCAACTGTTTTAAAAAGTTTGTCTGGGTTAGAAAAAGATACAAAAGCCTTCCCGTGGAATGAGTTCGCGCCAGCTCGATAAACTGTTCCACGTCTTTAAGAATCGTTTCTTTTGCCGATAAAAACTCCGACGACAAATCCGGAAGCTCTTGAGTGGCGGCAGAGATTTTCTTAAACGCATAGAACAGATCCCATTGCCGGCGCTGGGCATAATTCATGACCCGAGTCAAATCCGCCAGCGGCATTTGATACAAATGGGAACTGGCCAGAAGATACAGGCTTAAGGAATCCGTCGGATTCGCCATCAATCTTAAGAAAGCAATGCACAGCTTTACTTCTTCGCGGGAATAAAGTCCCTGATTGCCGCTAAACTGCCAGGGAATGCCCTGCATGTTAAGCGCCCGCACAAAAGGATCCGCGTCGGAATTCGAACGCACCAGAATGGCAAAGTCAAGACAGGTGTATTTCTTTGATTTGATCTGGGCCTTGATGTATTTAGCGACCCAGTCGGCCTCGGAAGAAATCGTATCAAAATGCATATGTTTGACGGCCTTGCCTTTTTTCGAAATGCCGGTAAGCCGTTTGTTAATCTTCGCCTGCACTTCAAAACGGTCGGGATTATTATTCTGAATAAGTTTGTAGGCGCAATCGAGGATCGGCTGGGTCGAGCGGTAATTCTTGGTCAGGGAAATCTTTTCGCTCTCGGGATAGACTTTTAAGAAATTCAGGATATTGCTGACCGCCGCTCCCCTCCATTTATAAATGCTCTGGTCATCATCGGCGACAACCGTTAAATTCTTTGCCTTTTGCGCCAGGAGTTTGACCAATTCAAATTGGGCATAGTTAGTATCCTGAAATTCGTCAACGAGAATGTATTTAAATTGATCCTGATAACGCTTTAAAATGCTGGGATGCTCCCGGAAAAGCTTTACCGCCAGGAAAAATTGATTGGCAAAATCGATTTTGCTTTCTTTAAGAAGAAGCGTCTGGTATTGCTCGTAACACTTGGCGATTTCGCTGTGACGCTGCGCCGATTCTTTTAATGCCTCATCGGCGGGATTCTCGGCAGACTGACGCGCCAGTTTTTGTGCAAAATCGAGATACTCTCCGACCGAAACATCCTCATCCCGGGCCCGAGAAAAGAGATTAATGAGGCTATCAATAAATTTTGTGGGAACTCCCAGCGGACGGTAATATTCCAGAGGGAATTTAAAAAGATTTTCCTTAAAGAAAACCGAAGCCTGCGGCCGGGTCAAAACCTTAAAATCAGGATTAAGGCCCAACTCCAGGGCATTTTCCCTTAAGATCCGGTCGCCAAAGGCATGGAAGGTAAAAATCCAGGTATCGGTAAAGCCGTACGGCACCAGGACGTCCACCTTTTCCTGCATCTGCATGGCTGCTTTATCAGTAAACGTTAAAGCGAGAATTTCGTCGGGCCGGACCTTTTTGTCAACGATCAAATGCGCGATGCGGCGGGTAATAACCGTGGTCTTTCCGGTTCCGGCGCCGGCAATAATCAAAAGCGGGCCTTGATCGTGGACAACGGCCTTCTTTTGCTGCGGATTAAGGCCCTTAAGGATTTTTTCAGTCATTTTCCAATGCGTCGCTTATCGCCCCAGAAATTTTAATCTAACAAATAATCTTTATTAATTCGCTGCAGACTCTTAAAAATATTCGTCTTAACCGCCCGGTTCTCCCGCTCCAGCTGCCTGATAAGGTCTTTGATCATCTTCCTTTTGGTCATATCATTATTCGGGCAATCATACTCGACAAACTTCGGATACTTGGCCTTTTTGGCTAAAGCAGTAATATCTTTTTCTTCGATATAGGCCAAAGGCCTGATGATCGTAAGTTTACCGCCAAAAAACTCCTGTTTAGGTCTCATGGCGCTTATGTGCCCCTGAAAAAAAAGGTTGAGCAAAATCGTCTCAATGATGTCATCATGGTGATGCCCGAGAGCAATCTTATTAAATCCCATCCGGTGGGCACACTCAAAAAGGGCTTTACGCCTGTTCCAGGAACACCAGAAACAGTTGGTATCCGAAATCGTCTGGCCTTTCTTTAAAAAAGTTATTTTTTCAATGTGGTACGAAACGCCTTCCTTTTTAAGAAAATCTTCGAGCGGTTTTATATCCAATCCGGGAAGCCCCATATCGATAATCATGGCGAGTAATTCAAACTTGATCGGAGCAAACGTCTGCCGATACTTAAGAAGCTTTAATAATGTCATACTGTCTTTGCCGCCGGAAAACCCCACCACTACCCGGTCACCGTCCCGGAGCATATCGTAATCGCCGATAGCCATGCCGACCTTCTTTGAAAGGCTGACAAATTCTTTCTCGATTCTTACCGATAAGGTGTTCATTAGGTAATTATTAACCGTTATTTAGAATTCACGCCTCTAGAAATTGAATTATAACACTTGCATATACCTGAGACAATTCTTCGGAAATTCCTGGGAAATACGCCCCAGCATCGATTTTAGGCTTGACAAATAAACGTTTTCCATTATACTTCTACCCTATATAAAACAAAGAAAGGTTATTTGCTATGCCTAAAGCATGTGTGATTTGTGATAAAGGTCCCGTGGCCGGCCGTCAATATCGAAGACGCGGTATGGCCAAAGCCAAAGACGGAGCCGGTATCAAAGTGACCAGAAAGAATCCCCGTAGATTTTTACCGAATCTGCAAAGAGTCAAGATTCTCCTGAATAACTCCGTCCAGCGAGTTTACGTCTGCACCAACTGTATTAAATCGGGAAAAATCGTCAAGGCCTGATTTTTTCTACTTACCGTTAGACTCTTTTATATCCTTTAACCCTAACTGGACCATAGGTTCTTTATTCCAATCGTCGATCGATAGGCCGTAGGCCGCATCGATTCTTTGGGCATGAGCAACCATATCGGCGTATTTAGCCATGCCGAAACCTACGACCTGAAAAGTAGATTTTCCGTCCGTCACCCAAAATTTAATCGTATCACGCCCCAAAATAGCCGGCTTGCCTTTAACGGTAAGATTGCGCGAACAGAAAACCGGCGGCGGATTTCCTTCCCCAAAAGGCTCAATTGATTCAACCGTCTTTATTAAATCAATACTTAAGTCCGAAAGCGGAATCTCGCAGTCAATCTCCAAAGTCGGCGTCAGGTCTTCTGCGCTAATCGTTGTTTTTGCAAAGTCGTTAATTGCGTTGCGAAAGACATCGATATTCTTCTTTTGAATCGTCAGGCCTCCCGCATGTTTATGCCCGCCGTAATCCTCCAACAGACCGGCGCAATGCGTTAAGGCCTCAAAAATATGAAAACCTTCAATCGAACGCGCCGAGCCTTTACCGATATCATCCTCCAGAGAAATAACAATCGCCGGCCGGTAATAGGTCTCGACAATGCGCGAAGCAACAATTCCCAAAACACCGCGGTGCCAGCCCTCTTTACTGAGGACGATGACCTTGTGCTCTTTAAAATTAACTTCCCGCTCCACAATCGCCAGCGCCTCTTCGATAATATCTTTTTGAGTCTTCTGGCGGGTCTTGTTTTCCTCTTCCAATACCTTGGCCAGGCTATAGGCTTGGGCGACGTCTTCGCTTAAAAGCAGATTAAGGGCTTTGTCCGCAGAGCTGATCCGGCCCGCCGCGTTAAGGCGAGGGCCTAAGACAAATCCGACTAAAAACGGGCGCATTTTCTTGCCCTTAATTCTGGCCACATCCATTAAAGCCGCCAATCCTTTATTTTTGGTTTTCTCGATTCTTTTTAAGCCTTCCCGGACAAAAATCCGGTTTTCACCGCTTAATTCCGCCACATCGGCAATCGTTCCCAGCGCCACGATATCCAAATCCTCTTCCGGTACTTTTGCCAAAAGCGCCTGCGCCAATTTAAAAACCAGACCCACTCCGGTTAAGCCTTTAAACGGATAGGGGCATCCCTTTACCTTCGGGTTAATAATCGCCAGGGCATCGGGCACTTTGCCTTCGGAGGGTTCATGGTGGTCGACAATGATAACATCAATCCCCGCCTCATTAAGCGCCTGGACCTGGCTGACCGCGCCGATACCGCAATCAACACTAATCAACAATTTAACGCCTTTTTCTTTTGAGAAGTCAATAATACCGTGATTAAGCCCATAACCTTCGTGCATGCGGTGGGGAATATAATTGATCGCTTCAATCGATAATTTTTTAAGCGTATTCTTTAAAAGAACCGAAGAAGTAATGCCATCAACATCGTAATCGCCGAAAATCAAAACCAATTCATGATTTTCTTTTGCTTTCTTAATCCTATTCACGGCCGCGTCCATTCCCTTAAATAAAAACGGGTCATGCAGCCGCGAAAGATCAGCTGATAAAAAGTCGCGCGCGCCCTCGATCGTGTCAATACCGCGATTGACAAGAAGCTGGGCGACAATAGGGTGAATATTAAGAGAATTGCTTAGAAGAACCTGGAGCTTCGGGTGGGGATTTTGGATAAGCCATTTCTTGTACATGGAACCCTTCAAATATTAATTGATCGAAAAATACGTATCGGCGGACCTTCACGCGCGGATCATTACATTTTTATGGGAGCGCTGACTCCTAAAAGACGTAAGCCGTTGGCTAAAACGGTTTTGGCGGCATCAATAAGCCCCAGCCGCTCGCTGGACAGATCAACATTGTCGCTAACGACGCGGTGTTTATCGTAGAATTGATGGAATGAGCCTGCCAACTCCTGCAAATAGCTTACCAAAGTATACGGCTCGCGCTGCCCGGCACAGATAGAAATCACTTCGGGAAAATAACTTATGGTCCGGATAAGATCAATTTCTTCTTTTTCCTTTAATAGCGCTAAGCCTGATTTCTTGGGCTTTAATTTCGACTCTTTTGCAAACTCGATAATGCTATGAATGCGGGCGTGCGCATACTGGATGTAATAAACGGGGTTTTCCGGCGTTTGTTTCTTGGCTAATTCCAAGTCAAAGTCAAGATGGGCATCGATGCGCCGCATGAGAAAGAAAAACCTGCCCGCGTCCACGCCGACCTCATCCATGACCTCGCGCAGGCTGATATACTGCCCCCGGCGGGTCGACATCGAAAGCGGCTTGCCGTCTCTAAAAATCGTGGCCAGCTGGACAATCAGCACTTCCAAATTCTTAGGATCCCTCCCTAAAGCCGCCACAGCGGCCTTAAGCCTGGGGATATAGCCGTGATGATCCGGCCCCCAAAGATTGATAACTTTATCAAATCCGCGTTCAAATTTATTTTTATGATAAACAATGTCCGGCGCCAAATAAGTAAAGCTGCCATCGGATTTCTTAACCACGCGGTCTTTATCATCCCCAAAGGCGGTCGATTTAAACCATACCGCCCCTTCTTGTTCGTAGATAAAGCCTTTTTCTTTTAAGAACTCTAAAACTTTTTCAATGTTATCGGTTGTGGCGATCTTTGATTGGTGCGACCAAACATCAAAGTGAACGCCAAAATCTTTAAGTTCCTGGCGAATCACGCTAAGCAGATAATCTACTCCAAACTGACGAAAATCCTTTAGCTCTTTTTTGTCGAGCCCTTCGGCATTCTTTATCTTGTTATCCTCGATAAATTTCTTGGCCATATCGCGGATATAGTCGCCCTGATAACCGTCTTCGGGAAAATTGATTTCTTGCCCGAAAATCTCCCGCGCGCGCAATTCAATAGAGCGACCCAGGATATTGATCTGATTTCCTTCGTCGTTGACATAAAACTCTTCTGTTACATCGTATCCGGCAAACTTTAAAATATTCGCCAGCGCATCGCCGACAGCTGCCTGACGTGCATGCGCCACGCTTAACGGCCCGGTAGGATTTGCGCTTACAAATTCAATCTGCGCTTTCTGATTCTGGCCGATAGCGCTGCGGCCGAAACCATCTTTCTCGGAAAAAACTTTGTAAAGGATATCGTAAAACGCCGCGGCCGAAAAAAAGAAATTGATGAATCCCGGGGGTTTGATTTCAACAGCGGCGATTTTTCCTTTTAAAGGAGTGCCATCGATATTTTTCTGAATAATACCCTGGAGCTGGGCCGCCAAAGCCATGGGGCTTTGCTTCAAGAGGCCGGCTAAACGCAAAGCCACATTACAGGATAACTCGCCGTGTTTTTTGTCTCCGGGGATTTCTAAGATAACGGAAGGTTGCTTTAAGGGCTGGGGACAAACTGCCTTAACGGATTGCTCTAAAATCGACTGCAGCTGCACTCTTGCTTCTTCGGACATCGAAATTTAAGTATTTCACTTTAATTGGAGGAATTACTTTTTCCAGTTAATTCGCGGCGCATCCTGCCAGAGATGTTCCAGTCCGTAAAAATCGCGCGCTTCCCCGGCAAAGATATGGACCACCACATCCCCCACGTCCATCAGCATCCAGGTAGCCTCCCGTTGTCCTTGTGGCTGGCGGACCTTGATACCTTTTTTGCCCAACCCCTCATCAATGGCATCGGCAATGGCATGGCCCCGGCGGTCGGATGAGGCAGACACGATAACAAAATAATCGCAGAAATTAACCACCTTACGCATGTCTAAGATGACAATATCTTCCGCTTTCTTATCGTGCGCAAATCCTGCGATTAGCTTGGCTGTTTCTTTTGAAGTTGATCGGATTTTTTTTACGATGGCAGAATAACCTTAAGAGAGTATTAAAAACACCGTAAGGCCCTTGAATCCTTTTTGCCTTAAAAAGGATACGGGCCTATCGATGCAGTAAACATGCTCATTCTTGCCTTTAGCAAAGACAAGAAACCATTCCTTCACACATTAATACAATGCAGAATGAAACTATTTCTTTAATTTTGCCGCTTGATCCTTCGAAATGACGCGCCAGCATTCGTGGGTGCCAGCCTTGGATTTGGCAACGGCGAAACAGCGCCCTGCTTTTTCTTTAATCTGATATTCCGTAGCCTTGAATTTGTTCTTGGTCTTTACATCGTAGAATTCTAGCTCTTGCATTACGTTCTCCTTGTTTGTATTGGTGCTGTATTAAGAATTGATAAAACGATTACGGTTAACGCTTAAATCTTTTAAGACGGCCTTTATAAGAACCTATTTTTTCACCTCCTTGCTAAAAGCCATCGCGTAAAATATCTGAAATATAAGTAAAAGTCTAACCGATATTCAATCTTTTGTCAACATATTCATACATCAAAATTAGCACATCCTTCAATAGACATGCCCTTTCCCGGGAAGAATTCCCCGCGTCCTTAAAAATTTCCATCCCGAGGGTTTACATGGATGCGGGTTAACGGATCGAATACAGCCACTCCAGGGCTTCGTGAATAATATTTTGGGGCGGCCACTCGTGGCCGCCCTTAAAAATCCTCAATTGCACCTTGGCGTTCGCATCTTTAATTTGTTGTTGGGCACGCCTTGCTTCATCCAAGGCGTAATCATCATCACCCGCGCATTGATAAACCGGTATGGAGAAAATCGGCTTCTCCAGCCCTAAGCCTGATCCGCAGGCAATGATCCCCTTAAATGCCGAGGGATATTTGTACGCCAATTGATAAGCCATTTGCCCGCCGTTAGCGAAACCGGCCGCGTAAAACCGGTTGCCGTCAACATTATACTTTTTCTTAACATCCTTTAAGACCGATTCTTGCGCCGCAACAACTTTAGGCCATGATTTTTCGTTCAATTCAAAATAGACAAGATCCATAAAACCGATAATAATCCAGCTAAGCCGGTAAGAGGCATAGCCGAATATCCTGGTTGTCTCCACGCCGTCCCCTTGAGGATGAAAGCAAAAAAGCACCGGATAACCGTTCGCCTTCTTCATATAGCCCGACGGCAAACGCACGGCATAACGGTATCCCTCGGGAGTTACCGCAATTTCTTCTTCGTGGGCACGTGATGGACAAGGAAACAATAAAAAATGGCCCAGCCATAAAATTAAGACAAAGGCTGGGCCGATGAAAAGATTATGCTTCCGGAAAAACATCTTTCTAAAACCTAATGATTGAATCGGACAAATCCTTTTGTTGGATATCGTTGAGAGGGCCAACCACAGCGAGGTTGATATTTTTCTCCGCGAAAATAACATTGGCAACACGTTTAATATCAGCAATCGTAACCTTTTTTACTTCTTTTAAAATATCATCGAGCTTGCGTGTCTTATTTAAGATAAGAGTCTGGCCCCCTACCCAAAACATATGCTCGAGCGTGTCCTCCAACCCCAAAAGCATCTGGCCAAGATAATAATCCTTAGCGCGGGTAAATTCGTCTTTGGTAATATTGTCCTGCTTCATGCGCCTTAACTCACCCAAAATAACCTCAACGGCTTCGGTGACTTTTTTGTTATCTACGCCAGCGCTGACTAAAAGGATGCCGGTGTCTTTCAAAGATTTAATCGCGCTGGAAATAGAATACGCCAGGCCCCGTTTTTCCCTGATTTCATTAAACAGCCGGCTCGACATGTTAGCGCCCAAAACGATATTAAGCAGATTAAAGGCATGCCGGTCAGGGTGATCAATCCTTAAGCCAAAAGCCCCCAAAGCCAGATGCATCTGTTCGGTATCTTTAAAGAAAAACTTTACCTGGGATTCTGCTTGAGAATTATTAGCCTTAAGAAAGCTAGGGCATTCCTTATTGCGGATGCCTTTAAATTTTTTTTGAGATAAATCCACCAGCTCCTTGTGTTTTAAGCAACCACAGGCAGCCACCACGATCTTACCCGGGGCGTAATGTGTCTCCCGAAATTCCTCCAAATCATCCGCGCTCATTTTCCCGACGGTTTCCAGGCTTCCGGTTAGATTCATCCCCAAGGGATGCCCCGGCCACATCAATTGGTCTAACAACTCCATAACAAAATGCTGCGGCAAATCGCGGTACATCTTTATTTCTTCCAAGATAACGGTGCGCTCCTTTTCAACGTCCTCGGAAGAAACCAAGGGAAAGAGAGTCATGTCGGTTAAAATATCAAAGGTCCGCTCTAAATGCTTGGCCGGTATTTTAGCAAAATAGCAGGTCAGCTCTTCGTCAGTGAAGGCATTAAGCGACCCACCCACCCCTTCGATCAATTCTTTAATGGCGTAGCAGGGATACTTCTTGGTTCCCTTAAAAACAATATGCTCCAGGAAATGAGCGGCTCCCTTGTTTTGCGTATTCTCATAGCGGCCCCCGGCGCCGATCCAGATCCCGACGGAGACACTATCGCGACCTTTCATTTCGTGGGTGGCGACTCTTAATTTATTATTTAAAACAGTTTTTTTATACACAGCATTGTCCTTTTGGCTAGACGTTGTTCGTAAGACGGCGCACAAAACGGGAAACATTCTTGACAAGATTTCTTTTGCCCAAGTTCTTTTTAATTTCATTCACAATCGCGCTACCGACAATGACCCCGTCGGCGACACGGGCAACCGATTTGACTTGGGCGGGAGTTGATATCCCGAAGCCGACACAAATAGGTTTCTTCGCGTATCGCTTTGCCTGGCGGACATGAACTAAGAGGCCCTCGGGCAACCCCTTACGCACGCCGGTTACGCCGGTCAACGAAAGATAATAAATAAACCCGCCGGAATCGCGTACGATATTTTTCATTCTTTTTTTTGTTGTGGTCGGCGATAGAAAGAATATGGTTGCTACGCGGTTTTTGCGGGCTGCTTTCATTAAAGATACGGCTTCTTCACAAGGCAAATCAGGGACAATAATTCCGTCCACGCCTACCTGACCAGCGGCTCGAAAGAATTTTTCCAACCCAAAGTGAAAGACCGGATTATAGTAGGTCATCAGGACCAGGGGAATTTGGGATTTTACGCGAATATTCTTTACGGCCTGAAGAATTTTCTTTACCGTTACCCCGCCGTCCAGGGCCCGCTGGGAAGCGGCCTGAATTGTCGGGCCGTCAGCCATAGGATCAGAAAAAGGCACGCCCAGCTCCACAATGTCCACGCCCGCGTGCTCGAATTCAAAAACCAGTTTTTCGGTAGTTTTAAGCGTCGGATCACCGGCCGTAACAAAAGCGATAAATACTTTTTTGTTTTTACGCCGCAACTGCTGGAATTTTCGATCAATTCTATTCATTAGACCAGGTCCTTGATGGAAGTAACATCCTTATCTCCGCGCCCGGAAAGACAAACGATAACGCTCGAATTCTTTCGGACACGCTTGGCTAATTTTCCCAAATACGCGATGGCGTGCGCTGTTTCCAAAGCCGGAATAATCCCTTCAGTCTGAGAAAGAAGCTTTAAGCCCGCAATCGCTTCCTGGTCAGTCACGCAAACATACTGCGCCCGGCCGATTTTCTTGTAATAGGCATGCTCAGGCCCCACCCCGGGATAATCCAGACCCGCCGCAATTGAGTGCGCGATTTTTATTTGCCCGTCGGAATCCTGCAGAATACTGCTTTTGCTGCCGTGCAACACGCCGATTTCGCCTTTATTAAGCGATGCCGCGTGTTTTTGCGTATTTAACCCTAAACCGGCCGCCTCAACGCCAATCATCCGCACATTCTTATCATTAAAGAAATTATAAAAAAGCCCCATGGCATTACTGCCGCCGCCTATACAGGCCAGTAAATAATCGGGTAATTTGTTTTCCTTCGTTATAAATTGTTTTCTTGCTTCGCGGCCGATCACAGACTGAAATTCGCGCACCATCAACGGATACGGATGCGGCCCGGCCACGGTCCCAATAACATAAAAAGTATCATGCACGTTGGTCACCCAATCGCGCATCGCTTCATTCATGGCATCTTTTAAAGTTTTAGAACCGGTTTTAACCGGAATGACTTTAGCCCCCAAAAGACGCATACGAAAAACATTGAGGGATTGCCGGGCAATATCTTCTTCTCCCATATAGATATCGCACTGAACGTTAAAAAGTGCCGCGGCTGTCGCGGTTGCAACCCCGTGCTGGCCGGCCCCGGTTTCGGCGATTACCCGGGTCTTGCCCATGCGTCTCGCCACCAAAAGCTGGCCTAACGTATTATTAATCTTGTGGGCGCCGGTATGCAAAAGGTCTTCGCGTTTTAGATACACCTTGAGCCTTTTTAAATGCGCGCTTAAACGCTTCGCATGATAAAGCCCGGTCGGCCGCCCGGCATATTCCTTAAGATAAAAATCGAATTCAGCCTTGAATTTCTTGTTAGATTTAAGCGAATAAAAAACTTTTTCCAGGTCGGATAGCGCCGCCATCAAAGTTTCGGGAACAAATTTCCCCCCGAACTCTCCAAAATGCCCTTTTCTGTCCGGTAAATTCATCGCGCGGATATCTCTTTTATTTTTGCTTTTTGTATTCAGCTATCATCATCGACGTACTGCCGATCCCCACCGCCCCGTCGATTCTTAAAGGGATTTTATCGGCACTTTGGTCAAACCAAACCCGGTATTTAGCCGGGTTGCTTTCCATAAAATACGCATCATACGTACCGGCGGACGTCTTGAGTTTCGTTGTCTTTACAAGATCAATTTTAACATCGGCTGTGGGCAGACGGATGTTAAAAGAATCGCCCAGCCGGAACTGGCCCGATGCGCGGCAGCGGTAGATAAAACAGTAAATATTATCGATCAACCCCGGCTTATGAATGACCTGCTGGGAGGTTTTTGAACCGGCGGTTTTTGTGACCTTAATAACACCGCTTTTACGATCGTACTCCTCGGTAATCTTTTCTTTCTTACCGAAGATGTTAAGGTCGCGCTTAACGATCAGCGGGTAAAAATCGTTGGTGTCGGCATAGATTTTTTCCTCGTCAAAGAAATTAAAGGATTCCGCCGTGAAAACGATCAAATAGAATTCTTTACCGTCAACTTTTTGGCGGCCGCTAAACGTGAGCGTGGCTTCGCCGACGCTAACTCCCGTTTTTTTAATTTGATATTTAATAAATTCACCCTCGGCAAACGGCAGAGAAATATCCTTTGATTGATCCGCCCCGGCAACCGATGCCTGGCGAACCTGTGTCCTTTGGGCTAAGGCCTCCTGGGTTTTCAGGTAATAAATACCTAAAACCCCCAAAATAACCAGGCCAACAACCATTCTTATGATTTTTTTCGGCATCACGATTGTCTTTCTTTTAAATATGCAGCAAAATCATCGTTAAAGAAAACCTTCTTCGGAAAACCAAACCATGCCCGGTACGTCAAGAAATACGCTAAGGGATAAACCGGGTTGAGAAGCTGGTCAAAAATCATATGCACCGTCACCCCAAAAAGAAGCCCAAGAAAAACCGGATCAGGCCTGAAGAATGAAACGGCGATCCATCCGGCTATCAACAATTCATGTGAATGCAAAATCAGGTAAAGCCTTCCTGCTTTCTCGTTAAGACAATAATCTTCCAACCTCTTTATCGAGAAACAAACCGTTCTTTTAATAATACAATAATCTAAAAAGTGGTCCAAATCAATAAGAACGCCGCCTAAAAAACAGGCGGCTAATCCCGGCCATGATGGGCTAAAAACAGAAAAAACGGCCGTGGTTGCTGCCGAAAGCACAATATGTTTTTCTAGGGTCACCTTGAATTTCCTGCATTCTTTGTTCGTTCGCTATCCCGACGTTCCGCCAAAACACCTAAACATTATCATATTCTTTTATAAACTTTTCAAGCACCTTTGCGCCCTGGTATAGATTCTCGATTTTGACATATTCGTCGGTGGCATGGGCCGTCCCCCGAGAACTGAACCCCGTCGCAAAAGCCGGAATACCCGCTTTTTTAAAGAAAGAAATAACCGTCGCGCCCTCGCTGCCGGTTAACTTTGCTTTTTGCTTCATGCTGACACAGGCCTTGAAATAGGTCCTGACAAGCCGATGTTGCGCGCTAATGCCGTAAGGATGCTGGATATCATCAATTTCAATCTTGAAGTTTTTAACCTCGCGGCTGACAATCTTTTTAATCTCTTTTAAAACATCACGAGGATTAGTCCCTGGCAAATACCTCGCATCAACCGAAAATTCACAAAAATCAGCCACCATATTAACCTTATCCCCGCCTTTAATAGTGCCGATATTCACCGTCGGAGCCCGCAGAAGCAAATGATTATCATATTTGAACTTGTGCGTTTTAAGCCGGGTGATAACTTTGGCAGCCAATTCAATAGCATTAACCCCCTGCCAGTTGTAGGCCCCGTGTGCTTTTTTTCCAAATATCTTTACGCGACAGTGGATGAGCCCTTTCTGCGCAATAATCGTATGAAATTCATCCGAATCTAAAATAACGGCCTCTTTTACTTTGAGAAGCTTCCTCTCGAGGAGCGGCACAATTCCTAAATGGCTTCCCGTCTCTTCGTCGGCAGTTGCGGCGAAGACAAGATCTTTTTTAAGCGCAGCCTTGTCTTCGACAAGGCTGCGCAGGACCTCCATGCACACGGCCAGATTGCCCTTGTCATCACTGGCTCCTCTGCCGTAAATACGGCCATTATGAATTTGCGCACCAAAGGGCTTGAATTTCCAGCCCCCTCCGGCAGGAACAGTGTCAATATGGGGAGAAAAAAGCACGGCATTACGTTTAGCATCAGCCGAAACACCCTTAAGAGTCACCACGACATTGGGCCTATTTTTCTTAAAAGAATAAGTTTTAACCTTAAGGCCCAACGAGCGCATTTCTTTCTCGATAAAATCGGCCAGCTGTATTTCATTGCCGGGAGGGTTTTCCGAGTTAATACGGATGAGTTTCTGGGTAAGCGCAACCAGCCTTCTTTTACAAATCATCCCAAAATCCCCCTGGCTTTGATAGCATCGCTAGTTCTTTTGAAATCCTCATAATCCACGAGCATCAAATCGGGCCTGGTTTCGCTGAATTTCTGGATTTTGGGCATGTTTTCTTTGATATTACGGAAGGCCATGTAGAGAAAATCCGTCTGGCAAGAAGGGCATTTGGGTGAATCCATCTTAACATTGAGTTCGTTGCACTTAGAGCAGCTGGCAGATAAGTCCCCACAAATGATCAAATGTTCCTTGATGTGATCAATGTCGACCTTTTTGTAGACGCGTATGAACTTTAAATTCATAGCGCCCATTATACCATACCGTATCGAAATTTATTTCATTTTTTGGCAAGAGAAATGAGCAGCCGGGCAATGATGCGGAGAGAGCAGATAAAAAAATATCCCTCGCTTACGCTTGGGACTATAAATAAAAAAGCCGATAAAGATTGGGGCTCATCACCCCGTTCACTTCGGCAACCCAGCCACCATATTGTCAGTAACCACGCCTATCGGCGAGTATCGCCCAACCGCTTGGGGGGCCTTTTGGGTTTTAGACAACTTAGGTCTGTAGGCTTTGCGTCCCCGGCTTTCACCGGGTTTACCTTTATCGGCTAATTAAAATATAGCATACATTTAGCCTGTTGGCAAGGTAACGAGAGGCAGGATGCGGGCGGGTTTTAAGCGATACGCCTTAGGGTAATGAACTACGGAGTTTTCTTGCCCATCTTCTTTTGTCTTATGTCCTGCAGAAAATTCTTAATAAATAGAGCCCTGTCGTCTGTTTTGTTCTCCAGCCCAAGGCCAACCAAGAGCCCTGTCAGAATTTCCTCGGCCCTGTCATATTCTTTGATTTGATTATACAATACGGCTAATTGAATACAGTCTCCCGCCTCTCTTTTTTCCTGGCGCTTAATCAAATCTTCAAATTCTCGCGCAGCATCCCGAATCATGCCTTTGTTAAGATAGCTTGTGGCAAGCTTGCGTTTTAAATTCAGAAAAATAGCATCCTGGTATTTTCTTGTCACGCCTTCCTTTAAAGAACGAGGACTTGATGCCACGGCGCTTTGATATTCTGAAATAGCCAAATCCCACGAACCTTCAAGGTAATAGCAATCACCCAGGCCCTCACGGATCCTGGCCACCCCGGGTTCAAACCGTGCCGACCTTTTAAAAATAGCTAAATCACTTTTCCAGAACGGCTGATAGGACAATGTGGTCCCAAAAAGAGGCAGAATAATCAACGCGCATACTCCTGAATAAAACCATCGGTCACGGTTATCTTTGTTTAAGAAAGATATGCGTTCCTTAACTCTGAGCAGAACAGCCGCAGTAAATATACTAAAACCGATCGACGGAAAATAAAGAAAGTGATCCGAAACGACAAGCGTTGCCCCCTCCAAATAAAGAGGCAAAACCAAAGGAAGCGTAGGAAAAAGCGTAATGATAAACCACAGCCATCCGAAACAAAGAACGCGGTCTATTTTCTTAAATACTAAGGTTAAAAGAATCAACAGCGGCCAAAGCAAAAGATACGCCACCGCCGATAAATTAAAATGAAACTGCAAGAGTTCTTGGGCCCGGAAATAATGCAAGTCAAAGGGAAACAGCATAATTCTAAGATAGCCCAAAAAAAGCTTTGATGACGTCAAAAACCTTTCCGGAAAAACTTCCGTATGCACATTCCACGAATATCCTAATTTCAGATAATAAATCCTGAAACAAAAAAACACCAGGACAACTATTAACAAGCCACCGTACAACAACAGATTTTCCCGAACAATTTTAAAGACATTCCTCTTTTGAGCGCAGAGAACATCGTAGGCGAAAATAAGAAACGGCAAGATAATGGAACTTTCCTTACTCAAAAGCGCAAATGCATACAAAAACAGAATCATCCCCACGGCGGGCCATTTTACGCTGCCTGTCCGAATACCATTTTGGAAAAGTAGCAGAGCTGAAAGAATAAAGACCGCACTTAAGCTCGCAATAACACAACTGACCATGCATACTGTTTCAACCTGGACAGGATGCACTAAGAATATCATGGCCGCCAGAAGGGCGTATTTCCTGTCTGGAATAATTCGAGAAGAAAACAAGTAAACTAAAATAGCAACAGTAATATGCATGAGCAGGCTTATAAGATTCCATCCGGCCGAATTCTCCCCGAAAAGAAGACATTCCGATAGGTACGCTACAATCCCTAGCGGGCGGTAGTATTCCGCGACCCCTATAGACGTCCCGATACTCTCAGGATACCGCGGCAGAAAATACCCCGCGAGCTGATGAAAAGACTTAATGGCACTGACTTCAGCTAAATTCGGAACACTATCAAGGATAAAAGGGAAAGAAAGTGATGCAGTATATAGTGTTAATCCGAGCGCAACAAGAACGGCGGAAGCAGCAAGAAGATGATGAACCCCTCGGCGGCTCATTTTTCCCAGCTCCCAAAGGAACAGGAATATTCTTTCATAAACACAATTCTCTCGATAGGGATTTCAATATTTCAAGAACTAGAAAAATCAGAATTTTAAGAACTTCTCCCAGTACTTATACAGTTCTTTAGTGGCCCTAACATCCCCGAGGCAATACCGGGCGATATCCTGATAGCGGCCTTCTTTAAATAGGTCTTTAACCTGCAAACCGCTGATTCCGTCTTGTTTGGGGCTTTTGATATTAAAGGCATTGCACCACATATGCAGGCTGAATTTCCTGCGCATCGCGTCGTAAAAGGTCAGCTGATCGCTTAAATCGATATGCTCGGCATGAGAATAGCGATAGGGCACAAGATTCCTGATCGGCTTGATTTTGTTCATCGCCGAACGCAGCATCACAAACGGGCCGTCGAATGTCCGGCCGTTAAACGTCACAAACTGGGTATAATTTCGCATGTGTACCCAGAAATTAGTCAAAATATCCTGTTCGTTGCCGGAGATAAAAACAACATCCCCGTCGATAAATTTCTCCGGTTTGGCCCCGCCATTCTGATAATAGACGAAACCCTTATCCGTCTCCGCCTCCAGCATGGCAATGGTAACGATCTGGGCAGTAAGAGGATAAAAACTTAAAGAGTTCTTCGCCTCTTCTTTTTCTTCCTCATTTTCGGCGAATCTTAAGAAATATTCTTTGGACGTCTCGTCCAAGAGCTCAAAATCCTGCCCCACGGTTTCGATATCAAAGATTACTTTAGCCACAGACTATCCCTCCTATTATTTCTGCCGCTCAAACGCCGGCACGAGCCTTTACTAAGAATTCTACCAATAATTTTTCATCCTTCTTGCCCGGAACGCTTTCCACGCCCGAGGAAACATCCACCGCGTAGGGCTTTACCGTTGTTATCGCCGCGGCGATATTTTCCGCGCAAAGGCCGCCGGACAAAATAACAGGTTTGCTTAACTTTTTGCCCGCAATAATTTCCCAATTAAAAGTCTTGCCGCTGCCGCCGTACACGTTTTCCTGGTGCGCATCAAACAAATACGCACATACCGGATATTGTGAAAGGCCGCTTATGTCAAATTTATCATGCACCCGAAAGGCCTTGATCACTTTGTAGGATTTGAATCGCTGGCAGTACTGCGGAGTTTCATCGCCGTGAAATTGCAGGGTATTAAGACCGCAGAATTCGGCGATATCCCTGACCGCCCCCTCTTTTTGGTCAACAAAAACTCCCACCGGTGTTACAAAAGGCGGTAGGATCTGGATAATACGCTGTGCCTTCGACGGTGAGACAAACCGCGGGCTTTTTTTATAAAAAATAAATCCTAACGCCCACACCCCCAATGACGCCGCCAGCAGGGCATCTTCCGTGTTGGTTATTCCGCAAATCTTCGTCTTGACATTATTTTCCATGCATCACTTCCCTTATCTTGGCCGACATATTCTCGGCACGTAAAAAAGTTTCTCCGATTAAAACCGCATGTACCCCTAAATCCTGTAACACCTTTACTTCCTCATGACTTTTAATGCCGCTTTCAGAAACAATGATTCTGTCTTTGGGAATCATCGGAATCAGTTTGCGACTGATATCAAAATTAACCGTCAATGTACGTAAATTGCGGTTGTTAACGCCGATGATCTCGGCACCGCATTTAAGCGCCCTTTTTAATTCAGCCTCATTGTGGACTTCAACCAGGCAATCAACGTCCAGTTTAGCGGCCCTGTCGATAAGGCGCCTAAGTGTCTCGTTGTCTAAAAGCGCAACAATTAGAAGAATGGCGCTGGCGCCAAAATAAAACGCCTCGTAAATTTGAACCTCATCGATAAAGAAATCTTTTGCCAGCACAGGAATCTTAAAATGCTCACTGACCTGGCGCATATAGGGAACTTTTCCTAGAAAGAATTTTTCCTCGGTTAAAACCGAAATAGCCGACGCCCCGGCCTCAAGGTAAGTTGCGGCAATCCTATTAATATTAAAATCCTTGCAGATAATCCCTTGAGATGGCGAGGCTTTCTTGATTTCCGCGATAAGATTAACCTGGCCCGGCTGCGTAATCGCCTGCTTAAAAATCCGGTAGCGGGAGAGCTTGTCGTCTTTGATTTTCTTCTTCAAGGATTCGAAAAAAGCCTTCTTTTCCTTAAGAAGGCTTTGCTTGTGCTTTAGGATTTTATTAAGAAAATCAGCCGGCACGGTTTGTAAACTCTCTTAACAGGGTTAACTTCTTCGCCGCCTTGCCCGAGTCAATGGATTCTTCAGCTATTTTTATACCGTCAGCGACCGTCGTTACGGCCTGAGTAACATACAAAGCACAGGCGGCATTCAAGACAACAATATCGCGCTGGGGTCCTTTTTGGCCGCTCAATACATCCTTGGCAATCCGGACATTCCTATTCAAGTCTCCGCCTTTAAGGTCTTCGCTTTTGGAAATAGCAATACCGAATTCTTCCGGCGAGAGAGGATACGACGACACTTCATTGCCGTCGTATTCGCTGATAAAGGTCGCCCCCGTTGTCGTTACCTCATCTAAACCGTCATGTCCGTGAACCACCATGGCGCGCTTGATCCCTAAATTCTTTAAAACATACGCGATCGGCTCAACCAGCCCTTTATCGTAAATACCCATCATTTGATGCGTGGCCGAAGCCGGATTGGTTAACGGCCCTAAGATATTAAAGATTGTTTCAACGCCCAGCTCTTTACGTACCGGCCCGGCATATTTCATGGCCGGATGCAGGTTCGGGGCAAACAAAAAAGCGATACCGACTTTATCCAGGCATGTACCTAATTTTTGAGCATCCAGGCTTAAGTTTATCCCCAAGGCCTCCAGAAGATCGGCGCTGCCGCAGCTGCTGGAAACAGACCGGTTGCCGTGTTTGGCAACGGCCACCCCGGCACCGGCAATAACAAACGCCGCCACCGTCGATATATTAAACGTGCCCTTTTTATCGCCGCCCGTGCCGCAAGTATCCAAGACAACTTCATGATTTGTTTTTACCTTGAGACAATACTCCCTCATGACTTTGGCGGCGCCGGTTATCTCCTCAACGGTCGAGCCCTTGGCGCGCAAGGCCAACAAAAAAGAAGCAATATCTTCTTTAAGCGCCTGGCCGGACATAATCGTCCGCATGACCTGCTGAATTTCTTCTTGGGTCAGGTTTTTCTTATCTTTGATTTTCGCGATAGCGGATTTCATATTTTGAGATGAATAGAATCTTTTTGTGCGGGGGGCGGCCCTCGATGTTTTCCAATCGCCCTTGGGCGATAGACCAACGGGTCGGGCCGCCCCCTCCCAGAACTTAGCGTAAAGCTAAGAAATTACTCAAAATATCTTTACCGGACTTAGTTAAAATCGACTCCGGATGAAACTGGACACCCCAAAGGGGAAACTTCTTATGCTTGACCCCCATAATCTCTTTATCATTCGTCCAGGCCGTTAATTCCAAGCATTCGGGAAGATTTCTTGGGTCAATGACCAGAGAATGGTAACGGGTCGCTTCAAAAGGATTTTCGACCGACTTAAATATTCCTTTTTTATTGTGGTAAATTTTCGATGTCTTCCCGTGCATCAACCTCTTGGCTTGGATAATCTTTCCCCCGAAGGCATAGCCGATCGCCTGATGCCCCAGGCAGACACCTAAAATCGGCAATTGAGCGGACAATTCGCGAATCAGCGAAACGGAAATTCCCGCATCCTCGGGCCGTCCCGGCCCCGGGGAAATAAGGATCTTGTCGGGCTTGAGTTTCTTAATCTGCTCAAGCGTAATTTTATCGTTACGGTAAACCTTGAGCTGCGCGCCCAATTCCCCTAAATACTGGACGAGGTTATAGGTAAACGAATCATAATTATCGATAACGAGAATCATAAAATTATTCTTTTTCTCTGCTTACTTTCGCGCCCAACTTGGCTAATTTTTCATCGATGGCCTCATAACCGCGATCTAGATGGTAGATACGATGAATCTCCGTCGTCCCTTCCGCTGCCAGGCCGGCAATCAAAAGTGCCGCCGACGCCCTTAAGTCCGAGGCCATGACCGGAGCGCCATAAATGGCCTTTGTCCCTTGAACAATAGCGCTGCTGCCTTCACGGCGTATATCCGCACCCATACGGTTTAATTCAGCGATATGCATAAAACGATCAGGGTAGATCTTGTCGGTAATAACACTGATCCCTGGCGTCATAGCCATCACCGCCATAAACTGCGCCTGCAAGTCCGTCGGAAATCCCGGATACGGCAACATAGTCACACTGACGGGTTTTATAGTTTTGTTTGTTTTTACCCGGATCATGTTGTGCTCCTTGATAACCTTAACGCCCGCCTCTTCCAGCTTATCCACAAGTGCCGATAAATGATTATAGCGCACATCCCTTAAAACAATATTGCTTCTCATGGCTGCCGCCATCAGAATAAATGTTCCGGCCTCGATCCTGTCCGGAATAACTTTATAATCGGCGCCATGAAGCTTCTTAACGCCCGAAATAACGATTTGCGGTGAGCCGTGACCCTTGATCCGTGCTCCCATTTCGATTAAGAAATTTGCCAAATCTTCCACTTCCGGTTCACAGGCCGCGGATTCAATGATGGTCTCCCCCGCAGCCAGGGTTGCCGCCATCATCACGTTCGCCGTTGCCAGAACTGATGAGCCCGAAACCCCGCCCAGATAAATATGAGTTCCCTGTAATTTCTTCGACTGAGCAATAACATAACCGCCTTCAAAATGTATCTTTGCTCCCAACGCCTGGATGCCTTTAATATGCAAATCAACCGGCCGCACCCCGATAATACATCCGCCGGGTAAAGACACCTTAGCAATCCCCAGCTTTGCCAATAAAGGCCCTAAGACGCAAAACGATCCGCGCATAGTCGAAACCAGCTTGTAATCGGCGAGATAGCTAATCTCCCCCTTGGAAGAAACAGTTACGCAGTCTTTCTCGATGTCAACGTTTTTACCCAGGGAGCGCAAGAGCTTCGCCATCGTCATCGTATCCCGCAATTTCGGGACATTGTGAATCGTGCAGGTCTCGTCGGTCAATAAAGTCGCTGCCATAATCGGCAGGACCGCGTTTTTGGCACCGCTGATCTTAACCTCACCCTGCAATTTCTTTCCGCCTTCGATAACTAATTTTTCCATAGACTTATACCTTTGCGATTAGGACACGTTCAGTTTGGTTATAATCTTTTACGCAATCAACAATTTTGAAACGGCCATTAGCACACAGAATGTTTTCAATGTCGCCTCTTTGCCCATTCCCGATCTCCAGGAAAATAAAACCGCCTTTTCTTAAAAAACGGGGGCTTTCGTCAGCGATACGACGATAAAAATCCAATCCATCTTCACCGCCGTCAAGGGCAATGACAGGATCGTGACGCACTTCCTTGGGCAAATGGGCAATTTGAGCAACAGGAATATACGGAGGATTGGAAACGATAATGTCGAATAAATTCTCTAAAGCTAGGTAGCTGGAAAGATACGAAAACAAATCGCTTTCAATAAATCGTATCTTGTCTTCGGATTGATTAAGGCGGGCATTGTCACGGGCAAGATCAAGCGCTTCTTTAGAAATGTCAACAGCCGTTACAAGGCAATTTGAAATATTCTTAACCAGGCTAACGGCAATATTGCCGCTGCCGGTACCGATATCAAGAATTCTTAAAGGAAAGCGCGAAAGGCTTAAAGCCTTTTCAATGACAAGCTGAACTAAGATCTCCGTTTCGGGCCGAGGGATCAGCGCCCTTTTATCGGTCAGGAATTTTAACCCCATGAATTCACAGCTTCCCAGAATATGCTGCAGCGGCTCGCCGTTTTTTCTCCTCTCTTGCATCAAGGTCAGGATATTTTGCTGCTCGGGCGTCAGCGTCTTTGAACCAACATAGAGATCAATGCGCCGGCAGTTCAGCAAACTCGTTAGCATCAATTCTTGTTCGGTCATCTATTTCTCACCGCCTCTTCCTCAGAAAAGATCTTCAATGACAAATTACTGCTTGGCTTTCTCCAATTCCAGTTCGGCTTCAGCCTCCGCCTTCATAAGGGCACCAGTTAACTCATCAAGTTCGCCGTCCATCACACTCACCAGCTGATGCGTGGTAAAGCCTATCCGGTGATCCGTTACTCTTCTGTCGGGGAAATTATAAGTCCGTATTTTTTCACTACGGTCACCGGTACCGATTTTTGCACGGCGCTCTTGGGATGCCTTGGCCGTAGCCTGCTGTCTCATGTTGTCTAAAATCCTTGCCCGCAAAACCCGCATGGCCTTCATTTTATTCTTAAGTTGAGAACGTTCATCCTGACAAACAACCACCGTCCCTGTAGGAAGATGTGTTAGCCGAACGGCGGAATCCGTCGTGTTGACGCTTTGCCCGCCCGGGCCTGAGGAACGAAAAACATCAATCTTTAAATCTTTAGGATCGATCGTAAGCTCAACCTCTTCAGGCTCGAATAAAACTGCCACGGTTGCAGTTGAGGTATGGATACGGCCCGAGGCCTCGGTCGTGGGGACACGCTGAACCCGATGGACACCGCTCTCCCACTTAAGCCGCCGCGATGCCTCTTTACCGCTAATGCTAAAAATCGCTTCTTTAAACCCGCTGGCTTCCGATGCAGAACTGCTGATCGAATCAACCTTCCAGCCTTTTTGGGCCGCGTACTTGGTGTACATACGGTATAGATCAGAGGCAAAAAGACTGGCCTCCGCGCCTCCCGTGCCGGCACGAATCTCCATAATAACATCTTTATCTTTTTGTTCTTTGCCGGCATTAAAAAGCTGCTCGAGCTTATCTTCAAGCTCCTGCTGCTTCTTCTCTAAATCTTTGATCTCGGCCTTTGCCAGTTCTTCGAATTCCTTATCGTGTTTTTCCTTAAGAAGCTTTTTAAGTTCTGTAACCTGCTCTATGATTTTCTTATACTCGCGAAAGGCCCCCGCCATAAAAGTAATCTCGGAAAACTCCCGGGCAAACTTTTGGTATTGATTGCTATCCGCGATGACCTTGGGATCCCCTAAAATCTGCTCGAGCTCCAGAGCACGTTTTTCGATCTTTTCAAACTTCTCAACGATAAACATTGATTAGAACCTCTTAAAGCGCAACATCTTACGGCTAGCCGTAAGATGTTGCGCCGTGAAATAAATAATTATTTCTTGGCGTAACGCTTAGAGAACCGGTCAATACGGCCTGCCGTGTCAACGAATTTCTTGGCCCCGGTAAAAAAGGGATGACACTTTGAGCAGATCTCCACACGGATGTTCTTTTTTGTCGAACGCGTGTGGATAACCTCGCCGCAGGCGCAGGTGATCGTGGTCTCGGCATAATTGGGGTGAATACCTGCCTTCATGATAATGCTCCTTTCTTTCAAGTTTCCTATAAGTGTATTCTATTGGTTCATATTTTGCAAGAATTCCACGTTGTTCTTAAATTTCCGCAATTTTTCCACGAGAAGCTCCATGGCTTCGGCCGCATTCAAATCATTGACGGCCTTGCGTAGCAACCAGATCTTTTGCAGTTCGTCTTCCTTGATCAACAGCTCTTCATGGCGAGTATTCGAGCGCCTGATATCGATCGCAGGATAAATTCTCCTTTGAAATAACGTGCGGTCGAGCTGTATCTCCAGGTTTCCTGTCCCTTTAAACTCTTCAAAAATAACCTCATCCATGCGGCTGCCGGTATCAACCAAGGCAGTAGCAATAATCGTAAGGCTTCCGCCCTCTTCCACGCCACGCGCCGCTCCGAAAAAGCGTTTGGGCTTATGCAATGCGTTGGAATCCACACCGCCGGAAAGAATCTTACCGCTATGTGGGACAACTGTATTGTAGGCGCGCGCCAGACGCGTGATGCTATCCAGGAGAATCACCACATCGCGTTTGTGTTCAACTAAACGTTTTGCCTTCTCCAGGACAATCTCCGCTATCTGAACATGGCGCTCGGGCGGTTCATCAAAAGTGGAAGAAATAACCTCCCCCTTGACACTGCGCTGCATATCCGTAACCTCTTCCGGGCGCTCATCGATTAAAAGCACCATCAGGATAACATCCGGATAATTGGTCGTGATCGCATTGGCGAGTTTTTGCAAAAGGACCGTCTTACCGCTATAGGGCGGCGCCACGATTAACCCGCGCTGACCCTTGCCTAACGGCGCCAACAGATCCATGATCCGGGTTGATATCTCATCCTTGGTCGTTTCCAAGACAAGGCGTTGATTGGGATACAGGGGCGTTAAATTATCAAAAAGGATTTTCTCCTTCGTCTTTTCAGGGTCCTCAAAATTAACCGCTTCAACCTTAAGAAGGGCAAAATATTTTTCGCCTTCCTTTGGGGGGCGGATATGGCCGCTGACGCTATCCCCGGTCTTTAAGTCAAACTTTCTTATCTGGGACGGCGACACATAGATATCATCGGGACAGGGCAGATAATTGTAATTGACGCTGCGTAAGAAACCGAAACCCTCAGGTAAAATCTCAAGGGTCCCCTCGCCGAACATCAGCCCTTCTTTTTCGGCCTTGCCCTGAAGGATCTTAAAAATCATATCCTGTTTTTTGATGCCGCTGATACCGTTGACATTCATCTCTTTGGCAAGCTTGGTCAGCTCGGACATCTTCATGTCTTTTAACTTGCCAATATCAATTTCTTCCATCGTTTTTTCTGCTTTTTCTGGCATTGCGTTTCTCCCTTAAACTGTTTTTACTTTTTTATCCTTAATAACCGTTGCCACAAAACTTTCACTTGCTCTTTTGTTCTTGTTAAACTGCCTCTATTATCAATAACCGCGTCAGCCATACGGATTTTCTCTGCCAAAGGCATCTGCGCTTTTATCCTTTTAAGCGCTTCGCCCCGGGCGATACCCGTACGTTTCACAGTCCTCGCTAACTGCTGGCGTCGATTAGCTTTCACAACCACCAAAAAGTCAACGATTATGCCTAAACCCGCCTCGATTAAAAGCGGGGCATCGATAATAACGACGATGCTTTTATTCTGACTCTTCCGGTAGTGCGTTATGGTTTGCTTCGTCTGCCGAATAACAATGGGATGTATAATGTCGCAAAGTTTCTTGAGCTTCCGGGAATCATTAAAGACAATTGCCGATAATTTCCTACGGTCAATCCTGCCTTTAGTGAATATGCCGGGGCCAAATACTTTCAAAACAGGCTTAACGCACCCCCCGCCGCGCTCCAGCAGTTTGCGGTTGAGGTCATCTGCATCAATGACCTTACCGCCCAACCGGCGGAACATCTCCGCGACGGTACTTTTACCCGTTGCCAAACTTCCTGTTAAACCGACGACAAGCATTTCTGATATAATTCCTCGTATTCTTTGGCTGATTTGTCCCAGGAAAAATCACACTTAAAAGCCCTTTGGATCAATTTTCTAAATTGCTTCTTATCTTTATGAATCTTCATAGCCAGCTGGATGGTCTTTATCAGGGCCTCCTTTTTATAATCTTCAAAAACAAAACCGTTACCCTTATTTTTGGGCCCGTCAAAGGACACAATAGTATCCGCCAGGCCGCCGGTCTTAAAAACGAGCGGAATCGTCCCGTACTTGAGGCTGATCATCTGACTCAAGCCGCAAGGTTCATAGGTAGACGGCATTAAGAAAACGTCGCTACCTGCATAGATCTGATGCGCGATTCTTTCGTTAAACTCCAGAAAACTGGCAATCTTCTTCGGATACATATAGGCGATCTCTTCTAAAATCCTGCGATAGCGTTCATCGCCCGTCCCTAAAAACACCATTTGCACGTCCAGCTTGGCAATCTTGGTAATGGATTTTATGACCAGGTCTAAACCCTTCTGCGTCGATAAGCGCCCAACGAAACCAAAAAGAGTCACATCCGCGCGTAACGGCAATTTTGAGATCTGCTGGAGCCTAATCTTGTTGGCCGCCTTATCTTCAATATTCTCCGGAGAATATTTCTTGGCAATACTGCTATCCGTTTTGGGATCCCAGAGAGCATAGTCGATGCCATTTAAGATGCCGACTACGGGTGTCTTTTGCTGCTTTAAGACACCTTCCAATCCGCAGCCAAATTCATAGGTTTGAATTTCTTTGGCATAACGTTTACTGACAGTCGTGACCATATCGCTAAAGGCAATCCCGCCTTTCAGCAAATTGACCAACTCGTAGAATTCAAAACCATTAATGCCGTAAAGTTCCTCGGGAAGGCCGAGCTTAGGATATTCTTCTTTTTCAAACAATCCCTGAAAGGCCAGGTTATGAATCGTCAAAATCGATTTTACATCTTTAAAGAACGGGTCATTACGATACAACGACTTAAGATAAGCCGGAATCAAAGCCGCTTGCCAATCATGGCAGTGGATAATATCGAATTTAAGATTATTCTCCTTTATAAATGCCAGCCCTTTACGGCAATAATACGCGAACCGGTCAAGATTATCTTCATAATCGCCGCTCTTGTCTCCGTAGAGGCCGTCACGGCCATAGAGGGCATCATTTTCGACAAAATAGACCTCAATATTCCGCCCGATTTTAGTTTTAAAAATACCGCCGCCAAGATTATTTAAATTAAATCTTTCCCTGTCAACACACTTGTACAGCGGCAACATGATAGAAACTTCTATCCCCCTTTTTTCCAGCGCTAACGGTAACGTCCCGCAAACATCGCCCAAACCCCCTGTTTGCGCGAACGGGCCGACTTCAGAGGAACAAAAAAGGATCCTCATAACTCCTCCGTATCAAACCAATTTCTTCCCGCCTTGACGGTAACCTTAACCGGGACGGATAAATTTAGGGTATGTTCCATCTGTTTGCGGATAAGCTCAACTACCGTTTTCTTTTCTTTCTCGGGGACATCAAAGACAAGTTCGTCATGGACCGTGATAATCATTTTGGAATACAATTTCTTTTCCTCGAGCTCCCGCTGGATATTGATCATGGCGAGCTTGATCAAATCCGCCGCCGAACCCTGAACCGGGGTATTGATCGCCTGACGCTGGGCAAATTGGCGTATGGCCATATTGGGGCTTGTTATTTCGGGTAAATACCGGCGGCGATTAAGCAAGGTTAAGACAAAACCTTCTTTTTCCGCTTTCTTAATTTCGTCTTCCATGAATTTCTTAACATCGGGATAGCGCAAGAAATATTTATCGATAAATTCCTGCGCCTGCCCCAAGGAAATATCCAGATCTTTAGAGAGCCCGAAAGCGCTGATTCCGTAAATAATCCCAAAATTAACCCGCTTGGCGGCATTGCGCATATCCGAGGTAACATCTTTCTCCTTGACGTCAAAAATCTGGGCCGCCGTAAACGCATGGATATCCTCGTCGTTCTTAAAGGCCTTTATAAGATTTTCATCTTTGGAAAGATGGGCCAAAATACGCAATTCGATCTGAGAATAGTCGGCAGAAACGATAAAATGATCTTTGTCCTTGGGCACAAAGGCCTTTCTAATCTGCCGGCCCAACTCGGTACGAATAGGAATATTCTGCAGATTAGGATTGTTCGAACTTAAGCGTCCGGTCTCGGTGCCGGCCTGATTAAACGAGGCATGGACACAACCCGTCTTGGGATTGATCAGTTTAGGCAAGGCATCGATATAGGTCGACTTTAATTTTGTCATTTGCCGGTATTCGAGAATCAAAGCCGGTAAGGGATGTTCCTTGGCTAATTTTACCAAAACACCCTCGTCGGTCGAAAGGCCCGTCTTGGTTTTCTTGACAACCGGCAATTTTAATTTCTCAAACAAAACATGGCTCAGCTGCTTGGGGGAATTCAGGTTAAATTCCATCCCGGCCAATTCGTACAACTTGGCAACTAGGCCTTCGAGTTTTTTATCCAGCTCTTTGGATAATTTCCCCAGCAATTTTTCATCAACCGCCACCCCTTGTGCTTCCATGCGGGACAAAACATAGGCCAAGGGAATTTCGATCTCTTCAAATAATTTAATCAGAGACTTATCTTTTAACTCATCCCTTAAAATCGGATAGAGCCGGAAAATAATATCGGCTGAAACGGCAAAATCTTCTTTATTAGATACGGACGTTTTAAGATAATTCCACGCCAAAGCGTCAATGTCGTAATTGCCTTGCGAAGGAGCGATCAAATACCCCGCCAAAAGACAATCAAACATTTTTCCCTTAACGTCGATTTTCCTCTCGCGCAGAGCCTTCATTCCTTCCTTGATATTGTGGCTAACTTTAAGAATTCCATCGTCTTCGAAAATATCTTTTAGCTGAATGATCTTTGCATCGGACAAGACATACGCGTCCTTGCCGCCCACTGAAACCGCCATACCCTTAGGAAAGATTTCCTGGGTCTCGTCGCCGGGTTCGAACAAAAAAGCAAATTCTTTCTTTTTACGTATCTGGGATAAAAGTCCGTCGATCTCTTCTTTATTCTTTAGCGGCTTAACGCCAACAGCTTTATCGGTCTTGCCTTGTCCAGGTAAATACGGGGCTATTTCCTCGGTTAATTTACGGAATTCGAGTTTCTTAAATAGCTCGAACAGCTTTTGATAATCCGGCTCGGCAACCTTCAATGTTTCCAAGTCAAAAGAAATCGGTACGCTGCGATCCAAAGTCGCCAACTCTTTACTAAACACCGCCTGCTCTTTTTGCTCAATAAGTTTTTCTTTGATCTTTTCGGATTTAATCGAGTCGACCTTTTTAAGGATATTTTCCAGGCTTCCATATTCCCCGATCAAATCCCGGGCCGTCACCTCGCCAATCCCTAAAACCCCGGGTATATTGTCGGTTTTATCACCCGTTAAAGCCAAGTAATCCGTCATCTGTTCAGGCTCAATGCCAAAAATCTCCCTGGCGGCAAGGCAATCAATAATGCCGTCTTTATGCGTATTAAATATTTTTACTTTATCATTTAATAACTGGACCATATCTTTATCGCCGCTGACGATAACAACCTCGAGATCCTTCTTTGAGAATTTATCGGCAATAGTGGCAATAACATCATCGGCCTCGAATCCCTCCAGCTCAAAACGCGGCAATCGGTACGCCGAAACCACCTCTTTGATAATCGGAATTTGACTGATCAGCTCATCCGGCATCTGTGGGCGGTGAATCTTATACTCGGCAAAGCGTTCCTGGCGCCGTGTTTTCTTACCGACATCAAAACAAACGGCCATGTAATCGGGCTTATGATCCTTCAAGATCTTCTTTAAAGTGCTAATAAACCCGTAGACCGCGTTCGTGGCCTGGCCGTAGGTCGTCGATAGATTCTTAATAGCAAAATACGACCGGTAACACAGGGCATGGGCGTCGAGTAAAAATAATTTAGGATAAGACATGCGAGGAATTATAAGACCATTAAATTAAAATCATGCTATTTCTTGCTTGGATTAGAAACGATGATAGGTTCATCTGGAATATTGGCGAGTATTCTACGGATTTCTAATTTTGCAGAAAACGTATCTCCTAATTCGAGCATCTTAATCGCGAGATCCGCGTGTTCCTTAACCTTCACTTGAGCGTAAGCAATCCTGGCTTCGTTACGGACATTAACAATCTTGGGATTTTTAGGGGTTAAGAAAAGTGCCCGGTCGTATTCTTCGATGGCATTTTCGTATTTCTTCTCTTTGGCTAGCTTCTTGCCGCTTTGATAATATTGTTCGGCATCAACAACACGCTTATAAAACTCTTCTTGCGACTTTCGAGTCAGCTCCTGGTTAAGCTCAGAAGCCTCGAATTGCGTCAGCCATTTCCTGACGCTAGGGTCTTTTTTGCCAAACTCGGCCAACCCCTGCTTCGCCTTGTCAGTCCAAGGGTCTTTTGAGTCACCCCATTCAATACGTTTCTTAAGATAGGCTATGGCCTCTTTTGTGTTACCTTGCTTTTCATAAAAGTAGGCAAGGTTTGTGTACGTCGGCAGATAGTGACTGTCGACATCCAGGGCCTGCAGGTAGCTCTCTTCGGCTCTGTCCAGCATCCCCAATTGTTCATAGATAACGCCGATATCATTAAAGATACTCGGGTCAGCTAAGCCCAGCGCAGAGGCCTTAACGTAATACGACAAGGCCTCCTGGAGATTACCCTTTTGCTGCGCGTCATAGCCCTTGAGACGTAGTTCTTGGGCTGATTTTTCTTTTATTTCTTTCTCGGCAAAAACACTTGGATGAAAAGTGAAGAATAAAAAGGAGAAAATAAGAAACGTGCTGCAGATTCGATTAATCTTAAGCTCCTTCCAATATTTAGGATAATGTATCGTTTTCATTTTGGCAAGTAAAATCTCACGTCCTCCGATAAAATTTCCTCTCGCTTCCGACGGCACAATCAAGAAACGCCCTCCCGGTTTTCAGCCAATGCCTGAAGATTATCGGTAACCTCGGGTAATTTCGCAGGAATCTCGGTTTCGCATTTATCAACACTATCTTCAAAAAGGCAATCTCTTAAAGAAGCAATGTCGGGTGATTGCTCACGCACAAGACGAATGACTTTATCTTTTAGGATACCGGCATTAATAAGAACGGCCCCGAGCGGACAATGATCCTTGACAAGTATTTTCACATAGCTTTTCGCTTGAGAATCAAATCTCGACCATTCCTTCGTATCGGCGTGGCGTTTTGCTCTGCCTGCAAAAGTTAAATCCAGGCCCAATAAATCGACTTCAAACAACCGGGAAGGAACGCTAAAAGATGCCTCCTGGCCGCCGATAATGCATCCGGCAACCCGTCCTTGTTCGGCGAGAGACAATAAAGAAATCTCGCAGTCATCCCAGCCATCAAGACCGGCATCTTTTACCATTCGGTCAAGCGCAAAGACATTCTCAAGATTCGTACGCAAGCCGGTATCAACCGGAATCCTTTGGTCAATTTCTAAGACTGAATCCGTAAATAACTTTAAATCCGGGCTAACTTCATCGAACATAACCGCTTGAGCCGCTAATACTTTTCCGCTCTTTAGCCGCACAGCCTTAACGTCATTGTCACCTAGAATTTCACTAATAGAATTTTCTTTGACGATACGGACGCCACTCTCCTCCAAATGCTTCGCAAGAATTTCCGAAGGATCACGATCAATCAAAGACGAGAGCAGATATTCGTTCGGGATAACCAGCAGTACCTCTTTGCCGCGTTTGCGCAATCCCGCCGCAACCTTTAAAGCCGCTATGCTGTTGCCTTCAACAACCACCGTATCGATAACCGGGATGATCGTGAGAATATCTTTGATACCGCTTAAACGCTTCAGGCTAAAAACACCGGCCTTGCTGACCCCCTTTATTTCTGGAAATTTGTCCGCGCCGTCGGCAATAATCAGAACATCATAAGGAAATTGCTCTTTTTCCTCAGTAATAACACGGCTCTTTTTAAAATCAACCCTGCCTATTTTCTTATCAAAAATGACATTGATCTTTTTATCTTTGTAAAAATCGTTCGGTTTATAAAAAACCTTCTCCTGGGGAGCATCTTTTTCTAAAAGATCAGCCAACAGATGCCGCCGGTAGGCAAAATGGGCTTCATAAGAAAAGACGGTTATTTCGCTTTCCTGGTCAGCAACACGGATCTCCTCCAGGGCTCGTATAGCAGCGATAGAATTTCCCAGAACAACGATTTTTTTCATCAGCCTAACCCTTTACCTGTAACTTAAAAGCTTCAATAGTATTTTTCATGAGCATCACGACCGTTAAGGGACCAACGCCTCCGGGAACAGGCGTAATATACGACGCCTTTTGGCTTGCCGATTCAAAGTCGACATCTCCGACAATCGTCTTTCCGATCCGGTTAATGCCGACATCAATAACAACGGCATTCTCTTTGATCCACTCGCCCTTAACCAGCCCCGCCTTACCGACAGCAACGATGAGAATATCGGCGCGAGCGATATGCTCCGTCAAAAGGCCAGCCTCAACAGTCCCGGTATGGCAAACGGTAACAGTCGCCGATTGCTCCAGCAAAAGCAAGATCAAAGGTTTTCCCACGATTTCACTGCGCCCAACGATAACCGCCTCTTTACCACGCAGCTTCACGCCCGTTGATTTAATATGTTCCATGACCGCGGCCGGAGTCGCGGGGATAATTTTCGCTCCCCCAAGAAGCATTTTACCGAGATTGGCCGGTTTCATCCCTTCGATATCTTTAGCTGTATCCACGCACTCGGCTACCAGACGATAGTCAACGTGTGCGGGAAGCGGCTGGTAAATCATGATACCGTGCGTCCCGGGATCTCTATTCAACTCCTCGATTGACTCGATCAATTTCTTTTGAGAAATATCCTCAGGCAAATTGATAAGCCCGTAATCTATTCCGATATCCTGGGCAACTTTTTTCTGAGAATTGGCATAGGTCTTGGCCGCCGCATCATCACCGACCAAGATATTCGCTAGTCTAGGGACAAGCCCTGTTTTTTGCCTAAGGGCATCGACTTCTTTCTTTAAGTTTTGCTTAACGCTTTCGGCAAGAAGCTTTCCGTCCAAGAGACGTGCCGTCATTGATTGATCTCCACATTGACAAGAGCGGAATTAAATGCGGCAGTTAAAAGTTCCAGCGCCACCCGGATATCGCTTAACAGATACTGATTGCCATGTTCCACCAAAAACGGGGTAAGCTCAACCGCCTTGTAACACAAGCGGCAAGTTTCGAAGGGGACTTCCCGGGCTTTCTTTAGAGCGGCATTCTTAATACGAGGGCTCGCCTTTCTGGTTTTGACAACACCCAAATAGGCCTTGGCGTCCAAGTCGACAATTTCCAAGAGTCGTTTTCTGATTTTTTCGCTTTCGCACAAAATACCCTTGATCTTCCCATCGGTAGGCTTCGGCTTGTCTTTGCGGACGGAATAATTAGCGACCATCGAGATAAGAGCCGCGCCCAAGGCACCGCTAAGGGCTGCCGCCGAGCCGCCCCCGGGAACGGGCACACGCATTGAAAGCTCTTGCAAGTATCTTCTTAAAGTTTGATTTTTATATGCCGGCATGGCGGGATAAAAAAGGTTGGTACTCTCTTTCCTCTGTTGATGTTTTTATCATACCGTAAGCTAAATCTTTTTGCAATAGCTGGTTATGATTTTTTATGCGCTCCAATGAGCTTTCTTTTTAGGGGTTCTCGCATCTTAATACCTATAAGAAGAATCCAACTCAAAGGCGTCTTTAAGAATGCCAGGCTGATACTCTCCGTCTTCGCCCTGAGCAACCGCCACAATATCAAAACGCGCCTTTTGGTCTAACAGGTTTTTGCGCTTAAGATACAAAAGGGCGGATTGGGAAAGTTTGCGTTGCTTAAACTTTGATACGGCCTCAAAGGGCGTGCCGTATGTCTCATCCGTCCTGGTTTTCACTTCGATAAAACAAACCGTATCGCCATCGAGGGCAATAATGTCAATCTCGCCCAAAGGGGTTTTAAAATTCTTTTCCAGGATCCGATAGCCATGTTTCTTTAAGAAAGTAACGGCTAACGCTTCTCCCCTTTTTCCCAATGCGAGTGTTTTAAGAGTCACGGGATCAATTTAAATGTTTTGCGATGGATAGGCGACGGGCCGCGTTTCCGGATAACCATCCGGTGGTCTTTCGTCGGATAACCTTTATGGACGCTGAAACCATATCCGGGAAAAATCCGGTCATAGATGCTCAAAATTCTATCCCGGCTGACCTTGGCCACAATCGAGGCGCAGGCAATGGACATGCTTAAATTATCGCCCCGGATAATCGTCTTATAGGCATACGGCAGATCCGTTTTAAAAGAATTTCCATCGACCAAGATGCAGATTCTTTTTTCAAAATCCCTTTGGCTTTTCTTTGACGAGGGTAATTTTTCAACCAGTTGACGGATCGCCATGGCCATGGCGCAATAGGTTGCGTTGAGAATATTCATCGAGTCAACCACCGCCTCGCTCATAATACCGATGCCGACATAAGCATTTTGGAGAATTTCTAAGAATGCCTTTTCGCGCTGATGATGACTTATTTTCTTGGAATCACAAATCTTATTGTGGAATTTTCTGCTCTTTAGGCAAACTGCCGCGGCAACGACTGGCCCCGCCAAAGGGCCCCGCCCGGCTTCATCCACGCCGATAATGACCTTAAAACCTTTTTGTTTGGCTTTGTTTTCGTGATACAGCATCAGAAAAGCAGAAATTGATTTGAATTACCTGAGTTACGGTAAACGAGAAATATTCCGGAGTGCCGTCGTCGTTGGAGTGTTAAAAGACCTTTAGCTCTGGCCGACTTGCAGCGTCTTAATGCGGCTTCCTTCTTTGCCGATTTTATCCCGCAGATAATAAAGCCTGGCGCGCTTGACCGTACCTCGGCTGATGACCTTGAGACTATCAATGACGGGTGAACGTAAAGGGAATATCCTTTCTACCCCTTCGCCGAATGAGATCTTGCGCACAGTAAACGTGCCGTTTAAGCCCTCACCGCTTTTTCGGATAACGATTCCCTCAAAAGGATGGAGACGAACCTTATCGGCCTCGGCTACCCTGATCATCATTCTGACCGTATCCCCGACTTTAAACACGGGTAAATCTTTTTTCTCAAAATTCTTCTCAATAAGCTTCATTCTTTCTCTTAAACCCATGATACTTTCTCCCTAATCTTTCCTAGAATTTTTTTTGGATTCCTGGTATTTCTTAAACAAATCAGGACGAAGCTTTTTCGTCCTTTCGATGGATTGTTTAATCCGCCACTTATTTATGTCTTCGTGGTTCCCAGATAATAGCACATTTGGCACAGCCATGCCACGAAAATTTGCGGGGCGGGTATACTGCGGATACTCCAGCAAATTGTCTTCAAATGATTCCACCGAAAGCGATTGCGGCTTTCCCAGGACACCGGGGACAAGCCTGACGACACAATCAATTAAAATCATTGCCGGCAATTCCCCTCCGGTCAAGATATAATCACCCACGGAAATACTTTCGTCGACCAACTTCTCGCGGATGCGCTCATCCATCCCTTCATAGTGGCCGCAGATAATAATCATGTGTTTTAAACGGGCAAGTTTACGGGCAAGATTTTGGGTCAGAGGCCTTCCCGTGGGGCACATCAAAATAACTTTTGCCTTCTTCGCCCCTTTAATTTTCTTAATCGCGTCAAAAACCGGCTGGGCGCCCATCACCATCCCCGGACCGCCGCCAAAGGGGCGGTCGTCGACCTTGCGATGCTTATCCGACGTGTAATCCCGCAAATCGTGGATCTCAATGGTGGCCCTTTTCTTCTCCTGGGCCCGTTTAACGATCGACTCGTTTAAAACCGGGGAAAAGCTTTTAGGGAAGATCGTTATCACGTCAACGCGCATCATCGAATATCAACCTTTCTTATGCCTGCTCCGGCGAATTATACAGAGAAAGAAACTCTTTTTGAAATTGGGAAAATCGCCTCTCTTGAATCGCAAACCTGATTTCACGCATCAGCCTTAAATAAAAATGAACATTGTGATACGAAAGCAGCCTTAACCCTAAGATTTCCTTGGTATTGACCAGATGCCTTATGTAGCTGCGGGTATACCGATTGCAGGCAAAACAGTCACAGCGCTCATCCAAGGGCTTCTGGTCAAGCGTATATTGCGCATTACGGACGGTAATCCTCCCTCGGCTGGTAAAGGCCGACCCGTTACGACCGTAACGGGTCGGGATGCTGGTATCAAACATATCAATCCCCAGACTCACCGCTTTAACAATTTGATCCGGCATCCCCACGCCCATAAGATACCGCGGCTTATCTTTGGGTAAGAATTGTTCAACGTGCTCGAGGATTTCAAACATCACCTCCGGCGGCTCATCCACGCTTAAGCCCCCCACCGCGTAACCATCAAAACCTATACCAATAATATCCTCGGCGGACTGTTTGCGCAAGTCCTTAAAGGTTGCCCCCTGAATAATGCCGAAAAGAAGCTGTTTGCTGCCGGGGCTGTTTTTTACATGAAACTCTTTTGAACGCCTTGCCCACAATGTCGTTCTTTTCTGCGCCCGCTGGGCATGGGCATGATCACAAGGGTAGGGCGCGCATTCATCCAGCAGCATCATAATGTCCGAGCCCAAGACACCTTGAAATACAATGATATCTTCCGGCGTAAAAAAGTGAGTTGTGCCGTCCACGTGAGACTGAAACTCCGCCCCCTCATCCGTTACCTTTCTTAACTTTGACAGACTAAAAACCTGATAACCGCCGCTATCGGTCAAAATCGGCTTATCCCAACCCATAAATTTATGCAAGCCCCCGCCTGCCTTGATAACCGCAGGCCCGGGGCGCATAAAAAGATGGTAGGCATTCGACAGGATAATCTGGGCATCCAAATCCGACAAATCTTCGACAGAAAGAGTCTTAACCGTCGCATTAGTGCCCACAGGCATAAAAAAAGGAAAATCTATCCATCCGCGAGCGGTGCGAAAAACGCCTGACCGCGCCCTTGAAGAACCATCCAAATCTCTGACCTGAAAATCAGGAATCGGAGCTTTTGAATCTTGATTAATGTGATCGGTTTTATCCATCATTCTTATTCTTTGTAGAATGTACGCACGGTTAAATAATCAACATAGCATCGCCGTAACTATAAAAACGGTACTTTTGCTTAATCGCCTCATCGTACGCCTTTATGATCAAATCCCGCCCCGCAAAGGCGCTGACAAGAATCAAAAGCGTGCTAAAGGGAAGATGAAAATTCGTGATCAGGGCATCGGTTACGTGAAAATGATAGCCGGGATAAATAAAAATATCCGTGTCCCCTTTTAGCTTCCCCGTTACAGAGGCAGCCTCCAGGGCCCGGCAGCTGGTCGTGCCCACGGCAACAATTTTTCTCCCTGAGGATTTAGCCTTTTCGATATGATCAACCAACCGAGAAGAAACGCTATAGCTTTCCGTGTGCATTTTATGTTGCGTGACATCCTCTTCTTCCACGGATTTAAACGTGGCATAATTAATATGGAGAGTGAGCTTTTCTATACCATGCCCTTTTCGTTTAAGTAGCTTAAGCAATTCTTTGGTAAAATGCAATCCCGCCGTCGGAGAAGCCACCGACCCCTGATGACGCGCATAAACCGTCTGGTAAAAATCCTGATCCAACGGCTCATCAGGCCTTTTGATATACGGCGGAAGCGGCACATGGCCGATTTTATCCAATTGCCTTAAGATATCCCTGCGGTTAAACCGGACAATTTTATTTTTAGCGTCCTTAAGCTGCGCGTAAATCTTACCGCCGTTAAATATAATTTTTTCATCGATCCTTAACCTTCCCAGGGGACGGATCAGAGCCTCAAAAGAATAATCATCCGAAAGGCGATTCAGCAAAAAAATCTCCACCTGCCCGCCGGTCTCGCGATTCCCCAAAAGGCGCGCGGCAATAACTTTGCTGTCATTTAAAACAAGTGTACTTTTGACGGGTAAATAATCGCCAACCCGCAAAAACAGGTCATGGGTTATACGGCCGCTTTTTCTGTCCACAACCATCAGCCTTGCCTCGTCCCGCTTTTTAAGCGGATACTGGGCAATCAGCTCTTGCGGTAAATGGTAATTAAAATCCTGCAGTTTCATAACCGACAATCTCCGCGCCTGGATAATAGTAGCTTAAGATTTCCTTAAAATTAAATCCTTTGCGCGACATTTCGGCCGCGCCCCACTGGCAAAGCCCTACGCCATGCCCCCAGCCTTTTCCGATGAGGTCCATATAATAACCCTTCATTTCGATCTCATAATTATTGCTGCGGATAAGATTGGGACCGATGATATTGCGAAAATCTTTCCCGGAAATAGTCGCTGTCTTATCATCCCGAGTCGTAATTTTCAAAGTCCTTATCCGGCCGCTGGCATTACGCTCGACAATAGAGATCTCTTTAATCAGCCCTAGTTTAAAACCGTTTTCATTTAATTTATCCTGGATGTCTTTGAGGCGAAAATTCTTCTTCCACCGGCTATGAGGAGAATGCACGCAATAATCGCATTGGACACCTTTTAGCGGCGCCAGATCTTCTTTCCAGAGCTCGTTGGCATCTTCGGTAAACCCGGCACAGGTCGCCGAATAGTACGCCGGAACAATTTTTCCCTTATAAAACAAAATGAGCCCCCGCGTCCTATCAACGGCGACGCTGGTACGATAACGTTCGGAATTACGGCCTCCGTAAACCTGCGAATAGATATCGTTGGTAACATCATAGTCTTTGGCTTTATTTATCCCCATCTGATAAAGGGCATACGTCCTGGCTGCCACCGCCTGTGCCTTGATCGATTCAAGCGGCCAATAATGCGAGACTTCGTGATACAGGACTCCCTTAATATAGTCTTCTAAATTTAAGACATTAACGACCGTTAGTGAGCCGTTGCCGTTTTTAACAATATCGACTTCTCCGCGCAGGCGCCGGTCATTAACATAGACGGTCGCGTCTTTGAGGGGAGAAAATTTTAGCCGGGGAGAAAAAAAGCTTTGTAGGCCTACGCCAATCCCCTGTTCGCCGATCCTTACTTTTGAGGCACGCAGAGCACGTTCCTGCAACAAGACCTGCCCCGTCGCTGAGTCTATGACCTTAAATTTTCCTTTTATCGAAAGATTAAACTCTTTAACTTCTTTTAAGACCGCAACCCGAACCAATCTTTCCGGCGGCGGCACAGCCAAAGTCTTTCCCGACGCCAGAAAACCAACGGCCAGCGCGCAAAACAGGATAACAGTCTTTTTTATTTGCGATTCCATAAGTAGAGAATAATGCTTACGACAACACTGATTAAAAGACAGGTCGTCAAAGGGAAATAGAAAGTAAAATTATCCTTTTTGACCAAGAAATCTCCGGGGAACCTGCCGGCGCCGGGGATTTTCCCTGTAATCAACAGAATAACCCCGACTACAAGCAAGATTCCGCCGGTTAAAATCATCATTTTTGCCATCTCGTTCATCAAGCACCCCTAAAGCCGCACGAAAAATAAACTTTATTAAATTCTATTATAAGATTTTTAAAGAGAATTTTCGATAATCAAAAAAGTTCTTTTTGAGATTTGTCTTTCGGGGAAGAAGCGCCATTCATGCCAAGATGCTTAAGGGCTATATCGGCAAGCTGCCGGCCCCGGGCGGTGCGTTTTAAAAAACCCGTTTTAAGCAAAAACGGTTCGATAACATCGACGATGGTGTCGACTTCTTCATTGAGGGTAGCGGCGAGGGTCTCGACGCCAACGGGCCCGCCTTTGTAGTATTCATGCATGATCTTCAAAAGCCGGCGGTCGGCATCATCTAATCCGGCGGTATCAATCCCTAAAGTTTCCAGGGCCTTGACGGCAACCTCTTTTGTGATTTTAGCTTGCGATGTCTTAACCTGCACATAATCTCTGACCCGACGCAGCAGGCGATTGGCAATTCTTGGAGTCCCGCGGGAACGCTGTGCGATTTCTTCAGCTGCATTTTCATCAATGGCAAGATTAAGTTTTTTAGCGGAATTCTTGACGATCAGACTTAATTCTTCGGGTTCGTAAAAGTCCAGATGATAAAAAATCCCGAACCGGTCCCGCAACGGAGACGCCAGAAGACCGCTACGGGTCGTAGCTCCAATCAAGGTAAAGGGCTTCAAGTTAAACTTAATCGTTCTGGCATACGGCCCCTTATCGACGACAAAATCAATCTGGAAATTTTCCATCGCCGGATACAAGAATTCCTCAACGGTTTTTGACAGCCTATGGATCTCGTCGATAAAAAGGATATCGCCTTTTTCCAGATTGGTCAAAATCCCGATAAGGTCCCCGGCACGTTCGATGGCCGGCCCGGAAGTAACGGTAATCCGCGTATTCATTTCGTGCGAGACAATATACGCCAACGTCGTCTTTCCTAATCCCGGCGGGCCCGAAAACAGCATATGCTCAATCGACTCTTTGCGCTGCCGCGCCGCCTGCAGCGCTACTTTAAGATTCTCGACCAAGTCTTTCTGCCCGACAAATTCTTTTAGCTGGCTAGGACGAAGCGACAGACTCATCACCTGGTCTTCTTCCGTCTCCTGGCTGAGAACCAGCCTGCGTTTTTCCTTGTCGGAAGGGTCACTAGACTGCTGGCCGACGGCTAGCTTGTGTCTTTGTTTTCTTACATCGTCCATAGGATGACCTGAGATCAAATGCGATTGAAACCGACGATATCTTCCCGAAAGCCCAACGGAAAATTATCTCTACTATTTCTGCCTTCTCTATTGTTGCGGTTTTTCATCCTCTTGCGGAGGAGCCATATTTTCTTTATTGCGCACGACTTCAATTTCATCAAACAGGCGCTTCTGCAAAGCAACGATTTCCCGCAACCGGATCAATTCCAGAATGGCCATAAAGGTCACAATGATCTCTATCTTGCTTCGCGAGCGGCTAAAGAGGTCTCCGAGCATCACCTTGGGTTTTTCCAAAAGCATATGCAGGATGTCGTGGATCTTCTGCTCGACAGTATGCTCTTCCTTGATAACCTCATAAAAAACTTCTTTGGGGACATTCTTTAGAATCTTGGTAAAGGCGGTAATCAGGTCAAACAGGCTCGCCTCAAAATAAACCTCTTTGGCCTCTTCTTTCATCTCCTTGGTACGCTCGACATCCATGATGCGCCCGAAAAAATCCTGGCGCGTCAATTCGCGGGAGCGCAAATTCTCGGCAATTTCCTTAAATTGTTTATACTCTAAGAGACGGCGTACCAGCTCGTCGCGCGGGTCGAGCTCTTCCTCTTCCTGGGCGTTAGGATCCGGTGGCAGAAGCATTTTGGACTTTATCTGCATTAGGGTCGCAGCCATAACCAGAAAATCACCCACGATATCCAGATTGAGCATCTTCATCAGGTCCAGATACTGCATATACTGTTCGGTGACTTGGGCAATAGGGATATCGTAAATATTTAGCTGGTCTTTCTTGATTAGATACAAAAGCAAGTCCAGCGGCCCTTCAAACATTTCCAGCTTGATTTTATAACTCATTTTTAGAAAACCGCCTCTTTGACTTCGGCCATGGTCTTTTGGGCTATCTTACGGGCGCGATTAGCCCCGTCTTCCAAAATATCAATAATCTTCTTTTTATTTTTGGTCAATTCGTTTCTTTTCTCCTGAATAGGCCCAATCTTTTTAAGGACACACTCAGCTAGAATCTTTTTGCATTCGGTGCAGCCCTTCTTGGCATTCGAGCACCAATCGTAAACGTCTTTAGCCATTTCCGGCGCAAACACCTTGTAATAGTTATAAACATTGCATTGATCCGGATGGCCAAGATCGGTGATCTTAATCCGCAAAGGATCAGTAAACATACTTTGAATCTTTTCGCGCACGGTCTTTTCCGAATCAGAAAGATTGATGGCATTCTGATAGCTTTTGCTCATCTTGCGGCCATCAACACCTAAAAGACGGGGTGTTTGGGTCAGCATCGCCTGACAATCGGGAAAAAGATTGGTTTTATAAAGATGGTTGAAACGCCGTGCGATCTCGCGGGTTAATTCCAAATGAGGAAGCTGATCTTCGCCGATGGGAACGGCATTGGCTTTATAAAGCAAAATATCCGCCGCCTGTAAAGCCGGATAGCCCAAAAAGGCATAAGTGTGTAGGTCCCGAGTCGTGATTTCCCTTAATTGTTCTTTGTAAGTAGGAACACGCTCCAGCCAGCCTAAAGGTACCAGACAGGAAAGAAACATATATAACTCCAAATGTTCCGGAACATGCGATTGGATAAAAATAATGGATTTTTTCGGATCTATTCCGCAGGCCATCCAGTCAATAGCCATATCCAATATGTTTTCCGAAATATCTTTGCTCTGCTCATATTCACTCATCAGGGCATGCCAATCGACAATGCCATAGATGCAGTTATGATCCTTCTGGAGTTCCACCCATTTTTCTAGAGCCCCAAGCAGGTGCCCTAAATGCAGTTTTCCGGTGGGGCGCATTCCGCTAAAGACAGTTTTTTTCATAGTGTCCGGGCAATCTTTTCCAGTTCATAGGCTTCTATAATATCGCCGACCTGTATCGCGTCAAAACCGTTGATGGTAATACCGCATTCAAAACCTTCCGCAACCTCGCGCACATCATCTTTAAAGCGCTTTAAGGAGCTTAGGGAGCCGGAAAAGACAATCTCGCCGTTTCGAACGATATCCACCATGACCTTACGGGTCACCTTGCCTTTGGCCACAAAACATCCCGCCACCGTTCCGGATTTGCTTAATTTCAATACCTGCCGTATTTCGACTCTCCCTAAGAACTTCTTTTTCGTCTTCGGCTCCAAAAGACCCTGAAGCGCCATCTTGACGTCGTTGATCGCGTCATAAATAATCCGGTAGGTGCGCACGTCCACCAGGCGTTTTTCCATTTCCGAGGCTGCCCGGGGACTGACTTGGACATTGAAGCCGATGATAATCGCATTGGAAGCCTCGGCTAAGATCACGTCCGAGGCCGTTACTTCCCCGACACCGGTATGGATAATTTTTAGCTGAACCTCAGAGCTGACAATTTTTACCAAAGAATCCGTCAGGGCCCCCAGGGATCCCTGGACATCGGCTTTGACAATAATATTGAGTTCTTTTATTTTCCCTTCCTGAATCTGTGCGTACAAATCTTCGAGGGTAATTTTCTGCAGGGGTTGCATCTTTTGCATCTTAATTTGCTGCTGCCGTCTTCCGACAATCTCGCGGGCCTGTTTTTCGTCGTCCATCGCGTAAAACATTTCCCCCGCCTCCGGAACACCGGAAAGCCCCAAAATCTCAACCGGAGTAGCCGGCCCGGCCTCTTTAACCGGTCTTTCATGGTCATCCAGCATCGCCTTGATCCTGCCGGCATGAGGCCCGACGATAATATGATCGCCTTCACGCAAAATCCCGTTTTGCACAATGACCGTAGCAATCGGCCCCTTACCGCGGCTTAGCTGGGCTTCGACAACGATTCCCGATGCCTGCTTTTGATAGTTGGCCTTTAATTCCAGCAATTCGGCTTCGAGCAATATCATTTCCAGGAGCCGGTCAATCCCTTCGCCGGTAAGAGCAGAAACTCCGACACAAATTGTTTTCCCGCCCCAGTCTTCAGGGCTAAGGTCTTTGGCTGCCAATTGTTTCTTGACCAAATCAAGATCAACGCCGCGTTTGTCAATTTTGTTGAGCGCGACAATGATAGGAACCCCTGCCGCTCTGGCATGGTCAATCGCTTCTTCCGTTTGGGGCATAATACCTTCATCTGCCGCCACGACCAGAACAACCAAGTCGGTAATGTGCGCACCGCGAGCCCGCATCGAGGTAAACGCTTCGTGGCCCGGCGTATCAAGAAACGTGATTCTCCCCTTGGGTAGATTGACCGAATAGGCCCCGATGTGCTGAGTAATGCCTCCATGCTCAGTATCCGCAACCCTGCTTTTTCTGATCTTGTCCAGCAAGGATGTCTTACCGTGATCAACATGGCCCATAAACGTAATCACCGGCGAGCGGGGCTTAAGAAGCTTGGGGTCTTCTTCGACCGTGCGGCTTTCGACAAGCTGTTCCTCGGGCGTCTTAAACTTTGCTAAGGAAAAGCCAAAATCAACGCCCAGCTTGCTGACAGTCTCCTCGTTGAGATTTTGGTTAATAGTAGCAAAGATTCCGATTTCCAAAAGCTTTTTTAAAATAATACTTGGTTTCTGTTGAATACGTACCGCCAGGTCTTTGACGCTAATGGGAAGCTCTATCTCAAGCGGACCCAAGGTTTTTTTAACCTCGGGCGCAACCGCCTTGATTTCTCTTGTCGGCGGTTGCGCTTTCGGTAAAACACGAGCCGCAACAGGTGCCGCCGGTTTAGCTTCAATTTTTGGTGGCGTAATAATACGCGCCGGTTCTTTGACCGGCGTAATTACGGGCTCAACGATCTTAGGGGTTTCTTTAGTGACCGCTCCCGCCTTCTCTTTTATCACTTTCTCAGCAGCAGGCGCAACCACGTGTTCGTGGGTTTTAGCCGCAGGACGCTGAGCCGGTTTTTGCACCGCAGTTTTCTTTTCCACAACACCAACAGACGGCTTTGGTTTGGCTTCTTTGGCCTTGGAAACTTTTTTATGGATAACCCCGGACTTCTCTTCCTTGGCTTTGGACTTGGCGGATTTCTTTGCTGTTATTTTTTCTTTCGCCCCGCCCTCTTTCTTTGCCTTTGCCGTTTCCTTAACAACCTTTTCTTTCCTCCCCTCCGGCTTCTTTTCAGCAACCAATACCCGGGGCAATTCTTTAACTTTTGCAGGAGGCGGCGGAGACTTTTTAAAGTCGCTTTGTAAAACAGCCAAGACTGCGCTGTTTAACTCCTGCTGACTGTCCTTGGCCTTAAGCTTAAGCGTTCTTAATCGAGCCAAAACAGCATCACTCGTCGTTTTCAATTCCTTTGCCAGATCTTCAACGCGCATAATAAATCACTTTCCGTATAGTTTTATTTTTTAGTAATCTTCTTTGCTTCCTTAATAATCTTCTCGGCTTTGACCTTACCGACTCCCTTGACCTCCGTAAGCTCTTCAACCTTCGCCTGGGAGATTTTCTCCAAATTATCCCAACCGGCTTGCTTCAATGCCTCAACTAACTTTTCACCAACGCCGGTTAACTCGGTTAAGGCTGCCGCTGCCCCCTCCGGGACAACCTCTTCTTTAGGCAAAGCTGCTTCAGCTGCCTGTTTTTTCTCTTCCTCTAAACGGGCTACGGAACGGATATCCAGTTCCCAACCGATGAGTTTTGAAGCCAAACGCACGTTTTGTCCATGTTTCCCGATCGCCAAGGAAAGCTGGTCATCCGCAACGATAATGCTGGCCTTCTTCGCTTCCTTGTTAAGCTGTATCTGGCTGATTTGTGCCGGTGAGAGCGCCGCTTGGATATATTCCTTCATATCGGCAGAGTAACGGACAATATCGATCTTTTCGCCGTGCAATTCGGAGACAACCCCCTTGACGCGCGAACCGCGCATCCCCACGCAGGCCCCGACACAATCCACTTTTTCATCCTTTGAATAAACTGCAATTTTTGTCCTCTCCCCGGCATCGCGTGAAATGGCCTTGATCTCCACAATGCCGTCATAAATCTCCGGGACCTCCAGCTCGAAAAGACGCTTAACAAAATTAGGATTGGCCCGCGACAAGACAATCTGAGGACCCTTATTATCCTTCTTGACGTCCAAGACATAGGCTCGAATCCTGTCCCCCTGCTTAAATTCCTCTTTGGGCGATTGTTCGCTTTTGGGGACAAAGGCCTCGGATTTTCCTAAATCGACAATGATATTCCCTCTATCAAAACGATAAACGCCGCCGTTAACGATTTGACCGATACGCGCCTGGTATTCGGTAAAAACAACATCCTTTTCCGCCTCACGAATTTTCTGGATCACAACCTGTTTGGCGGTCTGAGCCGCAATGCGGCCGAAATCTTTTGATTTGATTTCCTGTCCTCCGGCGAAGGCCGACAACTTTCCGGTCTTACGGTCAAGGACAACTTTTACTTCCTCTCCCAATTCCACGTTCCATGCCTTCCTGGCTGCCGAGGCAACCGCCGCCTCAACTGCCTGAATAAGAATTTCCTTGTCAATGCCCTTGTCCCTCTCAAGCTGTTCAAGTATTGATAATAATTCGCTATCCATGATTACATCACCCTTCCGTTTATATGATCTGTAAACCTTTTCTCACTTTAGAAACGGGAATCACAATTTCTCCCGACTCTGATTTAACAACAATGTTCTCCCCATCCACACGTTCGACAATCCCTGCGTACTCCACCTTTTCCCCGACGGGTTCTAGGAGAAAAAAACGCACCGGCCGGCTCACTACCCGCATAAAATCTTTAATGGTAACTAACGGCCTGTCCAAACCCGGAGAAGAAACCTCGAGATTAAACCCTTCCGACAAGAGCTCTTTTTGTTCCATTAAATCGATAACCTTTCGATTGAGCCGCGAACACTCTTCAACGGTAATTCCGCCGCCGAATCGGTCGACCAGTACTTCGATAACAAAATCCCCTCCTTGCCGGCGCGTGCTTAGATCGATAAGCTCCAAATTCATTTCGATTAAGAAAGGATTAATAATTTCCTCAATCTGTTCTTTTGAAATCTCCATAAAGGCGTTGCCCGTTTTATACCTTTTCTATCAGCTCTTTTATCTTCGAGGAAACTTCGTCTTTGCCCAGCTTCATGACCTCTCCGGTGCGGCGGTTTTTGATCTCTACTTTCCCTTCAGCGAACGTCCGCTTACCGATAACAATCCGAAGCGGGATCCCGATAAGATCGGCATCGTTAAACTTAACCCCAGCGGTTACATCACGGTCATCGATCAGGGCTTCTAAGCCCAACCGGCTTAGGTCCTGATAGTAATTTTCGGCCAATTCCATAATGCCGCTATCAGCCATTTGCACCGGCAGAATTTCAACATCAAACGGCGCGACCTCTTTCGGCCAAATGATACCGGCTGCGTCGTTGTGGCTCTCGACCACGGCCGCAATCAAACGGCTTACCCCAATACCGTAACAGCCCATGATAATCGTCTGCTGTTGCCCATTCTCATCTAAAAAGTTTGCCCCTTGAGCCTGGCTGTATTTTGTACCCAGTTGAAATATGTGCCCGAGCTCAATGGCAACTTTTTTTTCCAATGTCCCTTTGGCGCACTGCGGACACGACCCGTTTTCCAATGACTGTACCTGAGCTCCCCCCATAGCTTGCCCGCAGGCATTACAGATCAAAACCGCGTCTTCACCGATAGCCCCGGGTACCATAAATTCGTGCGAAATGTCCCCTCCCATAGCGCCCGAATCAGCCTTGACCGCGATGGCGTTAAGATTGCAGCGCTTAAAAATCTTTTCGTAGGCACCGTACATCAGCTGGTAATTTCTCTCCAAACCTTTTTTGTCTCGGTCAAAGCTGTAGGCATCCTTCATAATGAATTCGCAAGCCCGCACAATCCCAAAACGCGGCCGTATTTCATCTCTAAATTTCGTTTGAATCTGATACAAAACCAGCGGCAACTGCCGGTAGGACTGGACAAAATCTTTTACCAAATCCGTAATGATCTCTTCATGGGTAGGCCCCAGACACATATCCTTACCGCGTTTATCTTTAAAACGAATCATCACCTCGGCTAAGGTCTTATCTCGTCCGGTCTGTTGCCAAAGCTCCAGGGGCTGAAGGCAGGGCAAGAATAATTCCTGGGCACCTATCGCATTCATTTCTTCGCGGATAATATCCTGAATACGGTTTAAAACTCTTAAACCTAAAGGCAGATAAGAATACACCCCAGAGGTAAGCATGTGGATTAAACCGGCCCGCAGCAAAAGCTGATGGCTAACCGCCTCCGTCCCTACGGGAGCTTCTTTTGCCGTCGGAATAAAATAACTTGACCAGCGCATAACCTTCAATTTCCTTTCTATTCAAAAAGTCCGGCCGGAAGAGGCACGTTTCTTTTAACGAATTTCTCGTAAAAAGAAGGCCGCTTCTTACTGGCAATCCAATCGCCGATAACCTTGCCGTTGGCTTCGACGCGTTCCTGTTTATAATAAAATATATTCTCCAAAGAAATTTCATTGCTGTCCAGCAAATGCCTGACGTCAGTAATATAGGTTATTTTTCTGGTTCCGTCCAAGAAAAGTTCCGTGTGGACAATCAGATCAACGGCACTGGCAATCTGCCGGCGTATTTCATCCACGCTTAATTGAATTCCAGAGATTAAAATCATGGTTACTAAACGGTTAAAACAGTCGCGCGGCGAATCAGCGTGAACAATTGCCAAAGACCCCGTATGGCCGCTGCTGATCGCTTGAATCATGTCCAAGGCCTCGGAGCCGCGAACCTCACCGATAATAATCCGGTCAGGGCGCATGCGCAGAGAATTAACAAATAAATCCCGGATGGAGATCGTCCCCTTGCCTTCGATATTGGCGGTTTTCGATTGCAACCGAACCACGTGATCCTGCATAAGACGAAGCTCAGCAGTATCCTCAATCGTCACAATGCGCTCTTCTACCGGAATATAACGCGAGAGGACATTCAAGGTTGTCGTTTTTCCGGTTCCGGTCGCGCCGCAAAAAACAATATTAAGCTTGGCCTTAATCGATGCCAGAAGAAATTCCGCCATGGCCTTATTTAACATATCACGGCCCAGGAGATCTTCCATTTTCACAATATCCGGGGCAAATTTTCGTATCGTCACCACCGGCCCGATCAAAGAAACGGGCGGCAGAATAATGTTGACGCGCGATCCGTCGTTAAGAGAAAAATCCACGTAAGGCGAGGATTCATCCACCCGCCTGCCGGAGCCCGAGGCCGCGATAATCTTTTGAATGGTATGAAAAAGGTGGTGCTCATCATCAAATTTAACCGGAGCTAATTCCATATGCCCCCTACGCTGGACGTAAATTTGCCGGGGGCCGTTAATCATGACTTCGGTAACAGAGGTATCCTCCATGAGCGGCCGCAAGGGGCCAAAACTCACCACCGCGCTGACCAGTTCTCGGATAAGGGCCGTGCGTTCCTCTTCGGTCAAGGCAACCTCTTCCTTGGCGCAGAATTCGCTAATTGTCTTGGAAACAAAAACTCGCAATTGATCCTCGGAAAGCTTGTCTTTAACCGCCAGAAAATCCGTTTTTGTGGCAAAATACTGATGAATTTTGGCTCGTACTTTATCGATCATATTTTATCCGCTCCTTAATTTCAGTTAACATGTTACGGATTAAAATTCCGCCACAGGCCGATGATCTTGTCAAACCATCCAAAACGAACCATGTCGCTATAAAATATAAATACCGCCAGGCATAAAATAAGAGTTAACCCGGCACGATTAATCGCCTCATCCACTTTTGCCGATAAAGCTTTTTTACGAATTTTTTCTATCGCCAGAAAGAACAAATGCCCCCCGTCTAGAATAGGCAACGGCAGAAAGTTAAAAATAGCCAGGCTAGCGCTGATAATCCCCATGATATACAAAAGATACGATATCCCTAAAGTCGCCGCCTGCTTAATAATGTAGTAGATGCCGATGGGGCCGGTCATCGTGTCCTTAGGAGACATCGCGCCCGTCATGATCCGATACAGCGCCTTATAGGTGGTTGCGGTAATGTCAAACAGCTGCTGAGCGGCCCTTACCAGCGACTGAGACAAGCCGTACTTTAGAATGACAATTTCTTCTTTAGGCTTTATCCCGACAACGCGAATATCTTCTGTCTGGCCAAAAATATTTTCGAGCCTTTTAACCGTTGGCTCGATAGTCTTTTTTATTTCCATGCCGTTTCTAACAACCGTAAAGGTAAGCACCTTGTCCTTCGAGGTCATAATAGAGCGCTGCATCTCTTCCCAACTGTTGATCGGGGTTTGGCCAATACGAATAATTTTGTCACCCACTTCCAATCCTGCCGACTGCGCCGGAAGCCCGCTTAATAATTCTCCGACTTTTGCTGACAAGGTTGGATAACCGGTCACAAAAACAATGACAAAACAAACATAGGCCATGACGTAATTAACAACCGGCCCCATAAGAACAATCAACGCCCGGTGGCCCGGCGGTTTTGAATAGAATTCTTCCGCCAAACCCTTACAATTGGGACGTTCATCACCGGCCATTTTTACGTAACCGCCCAAAGGAATCAGGCACACGGCGAATTCCGTATTGTCGTAGTTAAGCGAGAAGAGCTTCGGCCCAAAGCCAATAGCAAATCGTTCAACCCTTACCCCGAGTCTTTTGGCCATAATAAAATGCCCAAACTCGTGGACAACAATAAGAATCCCTAAAACCGCAAGAAAGACAAGAATGCTCATTTTTTAATTTAGAATTAAACCTTTCGCTTGTTCCCGCGCCCAGCCGTCCGCCGCCCAAACATCTTCGAGGGTGGGGGATTGGATGCTGCGGTGTTTTGAAACTACTTTCTCGACAATTTTGTATATGCCGAGGAAATTCACCTTGTTATTTAAGAACGCCTCAACGGCTTCTTCGTTGGCCGCGTTTAAAACACACGGCGTTGTTCCTTTATCCCGGGCTACGTCCATGCACAGCTGCAATGCCGGAAATTTATTCAAATCCGGTTTTTTAAACGTCAGCTGCCGCAATTTCAAGAAATCCATATCCTTAAGATTCGTTTTAAAACGCCGCGGGTAGGTCAAGGCATACTGAATGGGAAGCCGCATATCGGTTATCCCCAACTGCGCCAGAATAGATCCATCGCGAAATTCTACCATCGAATGAATCACCGCCTGGGGGTGAATTAAAACCTCGATAGCGTCGGCATCCAAATTAAACAGCCACATCGCCTCAATAATTTCTAACCCTTTATTCATAAGAGTCGCCGAGTCGACGGTAATTTTTTTTCCCATTTTCCAGCGCGGGTGTTTTAAAATCCGGCTCACCGACAACTTCCCGAATTCGCTTTTGGGCACATCACATAACGACCCACCCGAAGCCGTCAGGTAGACCTTGTTTAATTCACTTTTATTCTTCCCATCAAGGCACTGAAATATCGCGCTCTGCTCGCTGTCGACGGGAACAATCGTCGCATTGTGCCTCTTAGCCTCTTTGATAATAATATGTCCGGCCATCACCAAGGCCTCTTTGTTGGCCAGGGCAACTGTTTTCCCTGACCGCACCGCCCCTAAGAGAGGCTTGAGAGCTGCCGCACCTCGAATCCCCAGGACAACCGTATCCACCTGCGGACTATTAACAATCGGGGCCATCCCCTCTTCGACGCAGAACAACTTTGACTTTCCCAAGCCCCGGCATTTGTGTAAGTATTCAATGCCCTGTCGGCTGGCCCCGGCATAAAGAGGGGAAAACTTTTTTATCTGCTGCTCTAATAATCTTGTATTCGTATAAGCCGAAAGGGCAACAACTTGAAATTCTTTTGGGAATCGTTCAACCACCCGCAAGGTATTAATACCGATGGAACCTGTTGACCCTAAGACCGCAATTCTTTTTAAATGCATGCGTTTAAAGAAAATCGTTCCTGCGATTAAGATTACAGCGTATTAGAAACCGCGCTTATATACAGATAAAAGGCCGGCGCGGAAAAAAGCAAACTATCAATGACATCCAAGACGCCGCCCATCCCCGGCAAAATATTGCCCGAGTCTTTGACGTTACAGTCACGCTTGATCAATGATTCGGATAAATCCCCTAATTGACCTATGCATCCAAAAATGGCCCCCATAAGAGCCACGTGGAGCAAAGAAAAATCAAGGATACCCGGTAACCACCCCTTCGCCAAAACAGCAAAGACAACGCTAAAGACCAGACTCCCTATGCATCCCTCAATCGATTTATTGGGGCTAATCCTCGGTAATAAAGGATGCTTGCCGTACCGAATGCCGATCAAGTAGGCACCGATATCGCCGGCTTTAGTAACCAGAAGGATAAAGGCTAGCAGCTTAACACCCTCTCCGTCAACGCCGGGAAACATCATCCGGATCTTAACTAAGAAACTAAAGAACCAGGAAACGTACAAAACTCCGAAAATCGTTGTCGATATACCGACAGTCGCATTGCTGTTATCCCGCCGGACAAATTGCATCAAGATAATAATCAAAAAAGCCAGGATCGTAAAAAGGAGTTCCCAGTTTTTCGTAAGCTCAAAATGCCAAAATATTGAAATCGGTATCAAAACGCCTATGGGGATACCGACATAACTGTAAATGGGGATTCCCTTCTTTTTAATAAGCGTAAAAAATTCGTAAAGCCCTCCGACAGTTAAGGCAACAATAACGGCAATAAAAATCCAACGGTCAATGACCGCACATACAGCCAAGACACTCAGTGAAGTAGCCGTCAGTAAACGATTTAAGGGGATGTTACCCTTTTGAGCTGTTGATGTTCCCATACCGCCTCTCTCTGAGCCTGAAGTCTTCGATGGCCTTATCGAATTCCGCTTTGTTAAAATCCGGCCAGAATTTATCCGTAAAATAAAGTTCGGCGTAGGACAACTGCCATAACAAAAAGTTGCTGATTCTTTTTTCTCCGGAGGTGCGAATCAAGAGATCCGGATCCGGCAGCCCGGCCGTATAGAGCGCCTTATTAAAAACCTCTTCATCGATATCCTGAACGCTCATTTTATTGCCTTTAACCTTATCAGCAATTTTCTTAACGGCGTCAATGATCTCGCAGCGCCCTCCGTAATTAAACGCGATATTTAAAATCATCCCCGTATTCTTCTGGGTTAATTTCCTAACGGCATCAATTGTCTTCAAGACTTCTGTGGGAACACCTTCCCGCCGACCAATAGACTGCAACCGGATATTAGCCCGGTTCAGCTCCCTGGCTTTCTTATTGAGAACCGAAATCAAAGTCTTCATGAGAATTGAAACCTCATCCTTGGGCCGATTCCAATTCTCGGTTGAGAAAGTAAACAGGGTTAAAACTTTAATGCCCATATCGCTGGCGGATTTGATCACCTCTTCGACCCTTTTCACACCTTCAAGATGACCCTGGGTACGCAACAGCCTTCTTTGCCGGGCCCACCGGCCGTTGCCGTCCATAATGATGGCAACATGTACGGGCAAACTATTTAATTCCTTCATGGAATATTCTTAGCCTTAATTAAAATCCGCAATATCCGATTTAAACCGCTTACTGGTGCACCTTATAATCAATCTCAGGGAATATATTGTCTTTTGACTCGATGTCACTCAACCAATAATCATCGACGCTATTGCTCCGGATGCTGTCGTAAAGATGATTGAATCTTGCCAGGTGTTCCTTGGTACGTTTGATCGCGTAGGGCACATGCGTTCCCGTTCCCATAATAAACGCCCAGTCCGAACTCTGCGCCAACAGAAGCTCGCGCAAAGCTTGATTCAATGCCCTTCGGGTCAAACCGTTGACATTGGTGCGGCTATGCATCTTGGCCAATTCCGTCATGCGCTCAGAGGCTTTATGCAGATGCCTGTAAACCCAGTCATTGGACCCCTGCAGCCAAACCTCGCAGTATCCCTTGTATCCCCAGCTGGACATCGATGGGGTAACGACTTGATTGCGGGGATTTTCTGCCAAATACTCCGAAGGCGTTATCATGCGGATCGTATCTTGGTCAAAATGGATTTTACGAATCAGAAAATCCAGCCACTGCGGCCCTTCAAACCACCAGTGCCCGTAAAGCTCCGCGTCGTAAGGAGAAACGATCAACGGCTTTTGCTTTAGAAAATCATAAAGGTATTCAACCTGTTGATGACGATTAAACAGGAAATTCCCGGCGTGGTCCGCTGCCTTATCCATGGCCATTTTCCGGTTGTAGGGCTGCTTTTCTTCGGTTGGCCCGCTAATCCGGTAATATTTTATCCCGGTATTCACCCGTACTCCGTCGGGAAGAATATAGGGTTTGATATAATCAAAGTCCAAATCATAACCGATATCCCGATAAAATTCGCGGTAAAGATAGTCACCCGGATAGCCTTCAATAGACGACCAGACTTGCTTCGAGGATTCCAGGTCACGGCCTAAAGCCGCAACACCGGAAGGGCAATACACAGGGGCAAAGGTTCCGTATTTCGGCCGGGGAGAACCATGCAGGATACCGTGAGCATCCAAAAAGAAAAACTTAATTCCGGCTTCTTTAAGAATCGCATCGCAACCCGGGTTATACCCGCACTCCGGAAGCCATATCCCCCGGGGAGGCCTTCCGAAAATATTGCGGTAATGGGATGCGGCCACCTTCACCTGGGCCCGTATCGATTCCTGACAGACATCCATGAGAGGAAAAAATCCGTGCGTCGCACCGCAGGTAATGATTTCGACCTTGCCCCGATCCTGGAAATCTTTAAAAGGTACGGTAAGATTCTTTCCGTAACGCAAAAAGGTGTTTCGTGCGGTTGTAAAGAAATCCAGATACATCTTTGCCAATTCACGAAATTCCGGCTGCCACTGGGTCCGATGGACTTCTTTCTCGGCCAATTCAATCAGTTTATTGATGTGCTTCAAGTAGCGGTCCTGCAATAAAGGATCGCAGAACATCGAAAGCAGCGTGGGACTTAAGGTCATGGTCATGCGAAAATCCACGCCATCGTTGATTAATTTCTCAAAAACAAGAATAAGCGGAATATAGGTCTCAGTAATCGCCTCGTAAAACCAGCTTTCCTCTAAGAAATTATCATACTCCGGATGCCGGACATACGGAAGGTGACCGTGCAGCACCAAATTCAAATAACCTTTTTCCATAAAAAATCCCCCTTTAAGAAAACCTATCGGATGATCGGAATCTTAATTCCCTAAAATCGCCAGATTTTAATGGGTTTCTTTAGAGACGACAGGCGTGATAGACCTATAGTCTTCACCATCAGACGACCGAGCTTCGACAGGAATCGTTTGCTTGCCGTCCGGCAAGGCAAACCGCAGCGAAAAAGTTCCGTCTTTCTTTAGCTTGATCGGCTTACCGCACACGGTGACTTTAGCGTCTGGTTCGGTAGCGCCGTAGACGATAAGCTCCGTGTTAACGACCAGCCAGAATCCCTTTTGCCCCTTGGCCTTGACGTAGACCTTGCGGGGGCTGCTGATTGAAAATAGACCCGGAGAACTTATGTGTAGGAGCCTCAGTTTCTCTCGCTTGACCCGTTCAAGCATCCCCTTACCCGTCGGAGAAGCAGGTCCAAAACCAAAACCCATTCCGTACAAGCGGGTAAAAATCTCGTCCGGAACCATCCATTCTTCATCGGTCATCCAGGATGGACCGTCTAAAGGCGTCGTAACACTATTGGAACGTGCCAATGCAATAAAACGGCCGTTACGGAGCCTAAAACCGATTTCGACACACCATCCACGACCCGGGCCTCCGGTATCAATATACCAACTCTTCGCATCAAAACTAATTTCGATATCAAAATGGCGATGTGCGTTGCGTCCGTTAAAGGTGATAAAGCTCACATCATAAACTCTTAAGATAGATTGCGCCCCTTCAAACTCAGCCCCCAACCGTTGCTTGGTCTCTTCTATCGTGTGATGCCGTAGTTCCCAATAGGCATGAATCCACCACGGGTCACGGACCTGGATAATAATTTTGTCTTCATGATAACGATCGGGCAATTCAGAGGACATCGGACGGCCGGGCTCGAGTTGATAGCCGGTATAAAATTTGGCAGAAGATACTTCTTGCTGGACAGAATCAACCCCTACTGTCTTTTCAATAGATTTTTCGGATCGGCGCTTCAGGAGGCTGGTAAGGAGGCTGGACTTTCTTCGTTTTGCGGTCTTCGCGCGCGCAGCAGTTTCTTTTACCGGCGTACGTTTTAAGACTTTCAATAGTGAACTCTTTTTCTTCGCCAAAGAGCTCGTCTTCTTCTTCATTGTACCCTCCGTTTCCGAAAAACCTTCGGACTTGTTTTAAATGGCGCTAATGTTTTTCGCCCCTCACTATCTATATCGACTCTTCGAAGTAAAAAGGGGGATTAAAACATCCCCCAGCGAAGAAGAAACCATTTCTCTACAAGTTAACAGACGGTCAAAATCATCCTATCGAGCACAAAACATGTTTCTCTACTTTGGTCCCGATCCTTCTATTGGAGGTTGAATCTGTTCTTGCTGGGCACTAGTAGCGTTTTTAAGATCCTGCTCTAATTTGGCGTTTAAGGCCATGACTTTATCTAGCTCAGACTTTAAGTTCGAGACAACCGTTTTCTGCTGCTCGAGAACCGAACCCACGCCTTGAGCCTGGTTTTGCGCATTGGCGATATCCGATTGGAGGGCCTTGATTTTAGAAAGACTTTCGTCCAGCCTTTCCTCAGCACTCATGCGATTATAGCGCTCAACCTCTAAATCTTTCTGAATCTTGCTTACCTTCTTGCCCGAAACCGTAACCATCACCAAGCAAAACGCCATGACGATAACGGCTAAAATCATCACGACAGGCAATTTCTTCTTCACATCTTTCTCCTTATCGACAGAAAACAAGAATCACCGTAACAAACTTTTAAGAAACACCCTACTTCAGATTTTCTTCGCTTTGAGCCGGAACCACTGCCTCTTCTTTGCTCACCTTGGGCAAAATAACAATTTCAACCCTGCGGTTTTTCTGCCGTCCTTCGGCCGTATCATTGGTAGCAACAGGATGATATTCGCCGTATCCGGTCGCCGAGAGCCGCTGGGGTGCAACACCCTGGCTGTCAACCAGATGATGCAAAACACTCATCGCGCGCGCAGAAGAAAGTTCCCAGTTCGATTTCCACCCTGAGTATTTTATCGGAACATTATCTGTATGGCCTTCCACGCCAACGTTCAAGTCGCGTACCGTCGTATTTAACACGCTGGAAACCTTATTGATTTTCTCCAGAGCATCTTCTCTTAATTTGGCCTTACCCGAATCAAACAAAACTTCGGAAACAAAGGTAATAACCAGGCCCCGCTCGAGCATCTCGATTTTGACTTCCTTATTGCCAATCTCCCTTTTCAGCTTATCTTCAAGCTCTGCCTTCGCGCGTTCCATTTCGCTCAGCTCGCTTTTAAGCTGGGTAATTTTTTCAATATCCGATCGTCTTCCTTTTTGGAAAATAAAAGTACAACCAACGAGTCCAAAACTCAAAAATGACACTATTGTTACTAATGAAATTACCTGTGCCGTCCTGCGCATTCTAGCCTCCTTTTTTTTAGTAACCAACATTAACATAAGCCTAAATTAAAGTCAAGAAATTTCTGGCAACATAATACTTCGCAATAAGATACGTGCTTATCAAATAACTTGTTTCTGCAATCGCGGACCGATCAAATATCGATTAACGGCTCAGCGGGCAATAATTTCATCCCGTTTGGATCCAATAGAAATATATTTAATTTTAACCTTAACCAAGGCCTCCAGTCGTTCAACATAACGCCTGGCGTTAACCGGAAGCTTTGGATAGCTACGGATCCCCCGGGTAGACGCCTGCCAACCCTTCATTTGCTCATAGACCGGCTGGGCATGGGCAAACACTTCCGAATCCAGAGGAAAATCCTTATAAAGCTTTCCTTTATATCGATAGCCGGTACATATCTGGATTTCCTTTAAATCGTCTAAAACATCCAGCTTCATGATCGCCAACTCGGAAACACCGTTAATAACGGCGGCATAACGCACCAGAACGCTGTCAAACCAGCCGCAACGCCTGGGCCTACCGGTCGTCGCCCCAAATTCCTTGCCCTTATTACGGATCTCTTCCTTCAACCCGGTTGAAAATTCGGTAGGAAACGGGCCTTCGCCAACCCGGGTGGTATAGGCTTTAACCGCGGCGATAATTTTATCGATCTTAGTCGGCGCCACTCCGCTGCCGACGCATACCCCGCCGGCAATAGAGCTCGAAGAGGTCACAAAAGGATAGGTCCCGAAATCAATATCCAGAAATGTTCCCTGCGCCCCCTCAAAGAGGATCGACTTTCCCTGGTCAATCGCACGGTTAAGAAAGAGAGCTGTATCACAGACAAAGGGGCTGATCTTTTTGCCGTAATCCAGATATTCCTGATAAATATCGCCAAAGGTAAAATCAGTGCGCCCGTAAACGCGCGAGAAAATCTCATTCTTTTCCGCAAGATTATCCTCGAGTTTCGCCTTTAAGACTTCCGGATTCAACAAATCGATAATCCTGATTCCGCAGCGCGTCACCTTGTCGGCATAGCAAGGACCGATACCGCGCCCGGTGGTGCCGATTTTGTTCTTTCGTTTCGACTCGCGCAATCCGTCCAGAATACGGTGATAGGGCATAACCACGTGGGCGTTGCCGGAGATTTTAAGACGAGATGGCCCGATATGAACTTTTCGCTTCTTTAAATCTTCTATTTCTCCCAAAAAAGCCTTAGGATCGATAACAACGCCGTTACCGATCACGCAGATTTTTTCTTTGTGTAAAATGGCGGAAGGAATGAGATGAAAAATGTATTCCTTTTCCCCGACGGCAACCGTGTGCCCCGCGTTATTGCCCCCTTGATAGCGGGCCGTAATATCCGTATCCTTAGAAAGGATATCGATCAACTTACCCTTGCCTTCATCGCCCCACTGGGCGCCGATCACGACGATATTCATGGAATCTCCGGTTGCCGTTTTAGTAATAGTTAACGAGTGATCACTGGTTAATTAAGCCGTATTATTTCTTATTTGCCGGTACGGTATCTTGAGCATCAAGAATACTCAATACTTGTGCCGCTGTTGTTTCTTTGCCGGCACCAAATATCTCCACGTTATCAATAAGAAACAACGGGCCGTAAGAAATATTCATCTCCTCGGAAAATTTAATCCTTTCCGCCAGCAATTTAGTCCCTTCTTCACCCCGGGCACAATCTTTTATCTTTTTAACATCCATGCCATTGCTCTCCAAGCAATCTTCCCACCACAGGCTATCAATATTATCCGTGCGGCAAGTAAGATAATCCCGGCTTTTTTCGGGATAGGACGCATCCACACAGGCATAGATTTTGTCTTCAATTGTTTCCCGGATACCGCCGGGGCTTACGATCTCGTCGGTCTCCGGGTTTTTAGCCCCGACCAGGCGCAAGGTAAATTTTGTTTTGTCTTTTTTCTGATCCATAATTTCCCTGGCAACCTTAAGAACAGCCGGGGTATCCGGGTGAGACAAAACAATAAATAAATCCAGTTGGCCCGGCTGGGGTGCGCGATTGATAAAATAAGAGACACCGGAAAACGACGGTTTTAAATAATACCGGTCCCCGATGAGATCGGCAATCTGGCTAAACCGGGAGAAATTCGGATCTTTTTCCACCTGCCGGGAAAGCACGTAGGCGGGAAGCATCTCTACTTTAAATTCATCGATCATTTTCTTAGCTTCGGGATCGTCCGCCGTTAACGATTGCACCTCTAAGCCCGGAAAGATACTTTTGAGCCCTGCGACCACATAATCCGTCTTGCAGGTGCGGCATTTTTTGGGAACAATCATTGTCATTTTAACATTAACCGCTTCCTGGAATACGCAGCTGGCAATCTTCTCGCCCGGATTCTGACAAGCCGAACGCACCCCCGGACGCGCACAGTCTTTATCAGAATAACAACGGGGCAGAAGATTGTTAATCTCGGCATCATCTTCGACGCGATTATCAAGTGCTATTTCCTCAATTGAAGAATGAACGATTGTTCCGTTCTCCAGGCTCAGATTAAGCTTCGCTAATTCTTTTGCCCCCGACGGCAAAGTCACAATCAAGGTTTCGCCGGTCTTTTCAGATTCCTTGCCTTCCTGCTCCGCGGTCAAATCGATCATAACATTAATCCCCGGAATTTGACCGGCTATGATTTTATCTTTCTGCCGGCCAAACGAACTTAAAACAATAATCAAATCGGCTTTTTTGTCTTTCAATTCATTGACGGCATTCTTAATGCCCTCAAAGGGATCAGCCGTAAAGGGATCCTGGCCCGGCTGGGTCACGCCGATGACACCGACAGTCAAGTTGCCCGCCTTTTTCTTCAAGTACGGGCGGGCTCCTTTGATTTTAGTATTGCAAGAAAGAAAAGTTAAATCCATCTTTGAAATCACTTCTTCTAAAAATTTATCACCAAAATTATATTCATCCTGCCCGATAACCAGGGCATCGTAATCCATCATTTCCAAGCTTTTCAGATAAACCAGCGTACGTGAAGCATCCAGATTTTGTTCGACTCGATTGATGTCTTGTTGGGCACCGGCAAAAGAGCTGCCCCCTTCGATCAAGAGGAGATCAGGAAAATCCTTGCGGAGCTGCTTAATCTTTCCCGCTCGACGGGAAACACCGCCTAAGGGCCCAGCCCCTTCATTAGCCGGATATAGCGCAGCACGCGATCCCGCCGTATAGATAACGGTAATATTTTCAGCATAGGCGCATTGAGAGAAAAAAGTAATCGCCAATAACAACGTGATAGAAAAAAACCATTTTTTCATAGCTTCCTCTCTTTCCCGTCCTAGGCAAACATAAACAATAAACCCAGGCCCAGCCCCAAGAACACCGCAGCGCTGATAATCTTTACTTTTGAAAAATAGATTTTGACAAAATCCGCGGGATTTCTCCCTTTGAGCCCTTTAAGAAGTAAAATAAGAATAACCGGCAGCGGGATAATTAAAGCCAGGCTATAAAGAGCCACGCCAACAACCGCTTTAAAGATACGCCCCTGTTCAACAAGCATCCCCACCGCGACGGGAAAATACGGATACCCTCGCCCCGCAGAACTTAAGATTCCAAAAACAAAACCACCCAAAATCGCGATGAAGAGAACTTTCCCGGGACCGTGGATTCCTCCGCTTCTCCCAGCCCCTATTTTCAGAAAAATAGATCTTTCACAATCTCCCGTTTTTCGGCAGATAATCCAATCATAAAAATTGAGGATTCCCAGGACAACGGCCAGCACACCAAGAAAAGCATGGGCCGTATTGGTTATAACAGAGAAAACCTCCAGATTCCGGAATACCCCAAATGCGCCCCATTCGATCAATAGGGTCGACAGAAAGATGCCCAAGATAAAAAAGTTTCCAAAGAGCAGGATTTGCCTGCGGGAATAATTAACAAAAAAAATGTAGGCAATAAGATACGCCCATACCGCGAGGGCACACGGATTAACACTGTCAATTAACCCCGCTAAGAAAATTGTGATAAAATCCAACGCTTTTAGACCTTAATCAGTTTGACAAACAGGATATCTTTTGTCTTGCGCAATTTCTCAATCGCCCTTTCGGGAACCTCGGTATCAACATTAACGACGCTAATCGCCATCCCTCCCGGCGTCTCTCGTCCGAAAGTAATGCCGGCAACGTTGATATTTTCTTGCGCCAGGACAGTCCCGACGGCCCCGACAATTCCAGGCCTGTCATTATTATTAACAAAAAGCATATACCCCCCGGGAAAGGCCTCGACATAAACGCTATTGACCTTGACAATACGCGGTTGTTTATTACCCGATAATGTCCCCCATAAGGAGAATGTTTCTTTATCCGTCTTGATCTTTAAGTTGATAAGATTAACAAATTCCTCTTCTTCGCTCGAGATAATCTCTTGCACCTTGATTGCCCGTTCTTTGGCCAATTCCAAGGCGTTAATAAAGTTAACCGTTTCGCCGACAATCGGCCAGAGAAGGCCATAAACCAAAGACATGGTAACCGGCGCCAGTTTATAGCCAGTGATTGCGCCGCTATAGACGATTTCAATTTCGTTGACACGGCCGTTGACCAGTTGCCCCGCAAACTTGCCCATGCGTTCGGCAAGATTGATGTACGGGCCCAACACCTTGTAACTGGCCGCATCCACCGTCGGGAAATTCGCCGCGTTAACAATTCCTTTGCCCAATAAGGCATCACGAATCGTATTGGCGATTTCGATGGCAACATTAACCTGCGCCTCGGAAGTCGATGCGCCCAAATGGGGCGTCACCACGCAGTTTTCAAATTTTAAAAGAGGCAAATCTGCCGGAGGTGGTTCCTGTTCATAAACATCCAGGGCGCAACCAGCCACGATTCCCTTTTCCAATGCCCTGGCTAATGCGGCCTCATCAATGATTCCGCCGCGGGCACAATTGACAACACGCACGCCTTTTTTCATAATGGCAAATTCTTTATCCGAAATGAGGTGCTTGGTCTCGCTGCTCTTTGGCGTATGGACGGTGATATAATCCGCCTGCCGGAATATCTGATCCAGTTCGGCCATTTCAATTTCCATTTTTGCGGCGACTTCCATGGAGATGTACGGATCAAAGGCCAAGATTTTCATGCCGAAACTTCTGGCAAACTTTGCCACCGTCGAGCCGATACGGCCCAGGCCGATAATCCCTAATGTCTTTCCGTAAAGCTCAACACCCATAAACTTGTTGCGCTCCCACTTGCCGGCCTTAAGGGCACCGTGCGACTGAGGGATATTGCGAGACATCGACAAGATAAGGCTCATGGTATGCTCTGCCGTCGAAGTAGTATTGCCGGCAGGCGTATTCATCGCAACGATTCCTTTCTTTGTGGCGGCCGGTAAATCGACGTTGTCTAAGCCCACTCCGGCGCGGCCGATAAACTTTAATTTATCAGCGGCCGCGATGATATCAGCGGTAACTGTGGTCCCGCTGCGGATGATCAAGGCATCATAATCTTTGATGATGCTTTTAAGCTCATCGGGCTTGATGCCGTATTTGCAGTCCACCTGAAAATCTTTAACATCTTTAAGTATTTTTACCCCTTCTTCGGCTAATTTATCGCTAATTAGAATTTTCATTTAAGTTTCCTCGCAATCTTTCTTAATCTTACAAAGCGGTTCGTCTTAAGATTTATCCAAAAAACCAAAATTCCGATTAAGAGTTGAGCAATTTCTGCGCTGCCGCAACCCCAGCACCTAATTCGAATTTATAACCCATCTCCTTTAAAACTTTTTCCAGGCAGGAAATACCGGTTAAAATATCGTATTCATCCACACAGCCCATCTGGGCGATACGGATAATCTTTCCCTTTAATTCCGACTGCCCGCCGGCCATCGTAATACCATGCGTGTCGCGCATCACCTTGGCGAGTTTTTCGCCCTCAATGCCGTCCGGAACACAAATAGCAGTCACCGCATTGGAAATGCACGACTCGTCGGCAAATAACTTTAAACCTAGCGCCTTGGCAGCCGCACGGTTAGCCTTGGCCAGACGCGCGTGATGGGCGATTAACTTTTCCAAACCCATCTGTTTAATTAATTTTAAGCTCTCGTTAAGCGCAATAATAATCCCGATCGCCGGAGTAAAAGGCGTGTCCGTCTGATCGCAAGCCTTTTTTGCTTTCTTCAGGTCAAAATAATATTTGGGACATTTCGATTGCTCGACTAAGGCAAAGGCCTTTTTGCTGACGCTGATAAAGGCAAGCCCGGGCGGAAGCATGAGCCCTTTTTGCGAACCCGAGACCACCACATCCACACCCCACTCATCGGTCTTTAATTCCGTTGCCCCCAAGCCGCTGATGGCATCAACCACCAAGACCGCATTGGTCTTCTTTATTACTTCGGCAATCGCCTTGATATTCGTATCAACACCCGTCGAGGTCTCAGTCAGGGTCGTAAAAACAACCTTGATGTCTTTGTCTTTCTCAAGCAGTTCGCGTATTTGGGTATCTTTAACGGCCTTGCCCGAAGGAATTTTAAGAACTTCCGCTTTGATGCCGTAGGCCTTGCACAATTCCGTCCAACGCTCGCCGAATTTTCCCGCCTCGACGCAAACGGCCTTGTCACCGGAAGAAAGAAGATTGCAAACAGCAGATTCCATGGCGCCGGTTCCGGAAGAAGTCAGAATAAAGACATCGTTTTGTGTTTGGAAAACATATTTAAGGCCTTCCGCTGCTTCTTTTAAGATCGTTTGAAACTGTGGCGTACGGTGATGGATAATCGGCCGGCCTAAAACTTCGCAGATTTGAGGCGGAATTTGTGTCGGACCCGGAGTAAGCAATAGATTTCTCTTCATGGCTGGTTCCTTTCTTGCAATAAAATTGCGTTTATGCGTTTATTGGATTAGTATTTAGGCTTACTGGATCTTTTTGGTGTTAACGATCACTTCATCAATCAAGCCGTATGCCTTGGCCTCCGACGAACTCATAAAGAAATCCCTATCGGAATCCTTCAGGATTTTATCCAGCGGCTGATTGGTATGCCTGGCTAAAATTTTATTGATATCGTCTTTCATTCTTAAAATCTCGTTAGCCTGAATCGAGATATCCGTCGCCGCTCCCTGCACCCCGCCCCAGGGCTGATGAATCATCACCCGTGAGTAGGGAAGGCAGTAGCGTTTTCCTTTTGTCCCTGCGGTTAAGAGTACCGCACCCATACTGGCGGCCTGGCCGATACAGTAGGTACAGACATCCGGCTTAACAAATTGAATCGTGTCGTAAATCGCTAAACCCGCCGTGACCGACCCGCCGGGGGTATTGATGTAAATATTGATATCGCGCGTGGCATCTTCGGATTGCAAAAAAAGCATCTGGGCAATCACCAGATTGGCAACGGTATCATCGATCGCCGTGCCTAAGAAAATAATCCTGTCTTTTAGCAGGCGCGAATAAATATCATAGGCGCGTTCAATATGCCCGCTTTTTTCGATAACGATCGGAACCAGCATTTGAGATTTTACGTCTTTAGTGTCCATGTCCTGCCCCCTTTTTAACAACTGCTTTTGAAATTGCTCGTGCACGATCAATGAATAATTTTTGATTCTTCCTGCCAGTCAGCCTCCTTTAATAAAAATGCCAAAACCTTATAAAACAGGTTCTCGTTTGTGTCCACCGTAATATTTTCCAGTTCGGCAATTTTGCCTAAGATAAAATACATCTTTATGTCGCGCTCAGCAACGCTTTTTAGATTTTTTCGCAGTTCCTCTTCTTTCTTGTCGATGTCTTCTTTTTTGGCGCCCTGATGCTCCAGGCGATGCTTGCCTTCTTCCACCAAATGCTCCAGCTGCCTTTTGACCGCGGACTCCGGCACTGCCAATGTGGCGTTCTTTAAAAGATATTCGACAATTTGATTTTCGACATCCAGGCGGTTTTGACGGTCCTTGTCAATTTCCATCTGTCTTTTTAAAGAAGTCTTAAAATCTTCCAGGCTCGGGTAACCCAGACCGCGGGCAAAATTATCGTCGATGGCGATTTCCTTGCCCTGCCCCTGGCCTTTTTTAAGAAATTCAAACGTCTTGTTGATTTCTTCGTCGGTTACCGCGGACGTCTTTTTTACAACCTTGATCTTTTTGTAATCTTTGATTTTGACTTCCGGTTTGATATCCAGCGTCGCCGTAAAAGAAACAATACCGTCTTTTAAATGAACATCTTCAATCTCGGGCATATCAATAGGATCCAGGGCTTCTTTTTCAAGGGCCTCCTGATAGACCTCAGGAATGATCTTTTTGATCATCTCCTCTTCAGCAAGCTTACCGTGATGCTCCTGAATAACATGGCGGGGCGCCTTGCCGGGCCTGAAACCCTTGATTGTTGCCACCTTACCCAGTTCACCGTATACCTCTTCAAGTTTTTTAGCGACACGCTCCTTGGGAACTTCGAATTTTAATTCTCTTTTAGTCGCATCAATCTTCTTAACTTCAACTTTCATGAAAAACCCTGACCTCTCTTTATTATTGGTTTAAACGGTACTGCCTTCCCTTACATCGAAAATTTCTCACCCAGATAAATCTTTCGCGCCTTGGGGTCGTTAATCAGCTCCTGGGCCGTACCGGAAATCAAAACCCTGCCCTCGGCAATGAGATAGGCACGGTCGGTAATCGAAAGCGTCTCACGCACATTGTGGTCGGTGAGCAAAATCCCCAAGCCTTTTTCTTTTAATTCCTTAATAATCTCCTGCGCCTCGGCAACAACAATCGGGTCGATACCGGAAAAAGGTTCGTCCAAAAGGATAAAGGAAGGATTGGTCACCAGGGCCCGCGTAATCTCAAGCCTGCGGCGCTCACCGCCGGATAACGTATACGCCTTGCTTTTGGCTAAATGAGCAATCTTAAGCTCTTCCAGTAAAGCCTGAAGCCTTTTGCGGCGTTCGCGAGGGCTGATATTTAAGGTTTCCAGAATAGCCATAATGTTTTCTTCCACCGTTAATTTACGAAAAATCGACGGCTCCTGCGAAAGATATCCGATTCCTAAATGGCAACGTTCGTGGATCGATTTTCTTGTAATATCTTCCTGGTCAAAAATAATCTGTCCCTGGTCCGGCGCAATAATGCCTACTGCCATATAAAAGGTGGTTGTTTTTCCGGCGCCGTTAGGGCCCAGGAGCCCCACGATTTCGGAACGCCTCACGGAAATGCTTAGGCCATCGACAACCCTTCGGCCGCCGTAAGCCTTGACCAAATTTTTTGTCTCGAGAAGGTACATGGATTACTTGCCCTCGTCTGTTTTACTACTCTGCGATTCTGTGTCCGTCAAAGGCAAGACCGCGTCATCGCCTTGGGTGTAAAAAATCAGCTTGGGAGTTCCGATCAATAAGAGTTTTTGTTCTGCCGCTTTATAAATAGCCTTCTCCGAATAGCTGGTGTTTTGCCCCATCGAAATCGAGACATGGCCGGTGCAGATCATTTCCTTGATCTGTTTGGCTTCCTTGTCAAAAAAGACTTCCATTTTATCAGCCGTCAGTTTCCGTTCGCCTTCGATGGCCACCACATTGTTGTTAAAAACAGCATTGCCCGTGGCATAATCCACCTCCAGCGGCCCATCGCAGGTAATGGTGACATGGTTCGAATCCTTTTTCTTAGGATCGGTATCGACCGTCACTGTGACATTTTCATTGATCTGCGCCGTATTTAAACCTGGATGAGCGATAGCGCCGGTGCCGGTTGTCTTCATCCCTTCCCGGGTCAGGACAACCTTATCGGGGGTCGTGACCACATTCTTTTCTCTTTCCCAATCGAGAGAATCGGTGACTAATTTTGAGCCAGTCTGAGTTGTCACCACCACGTCGTCCTGCAGGTGCATTTTACCGCTCACCTTATCGATAGTACCGGACTTGGCGGTTAAATTCATCTGTTCCTCGCCGTAGGCATTGGCCACGATGTCGGTCAGCTTTATAATATCGCCCAAAATATCAGCCCTGTCACCCTTGATATCCCAGGCCTTTTGACCGCCGTCTTTGTACCCGGCAAGGTCAAAGCCCTGAAACTGCTGGTTGGATTGCTGGGCAGCAGGCTGAGAAGAATCTTCGGCGCGGATAAGCACTCCGCCGCTAAGAAGAATTAAGAAGGCGAGTGTGATATTTCTAATCATGATTTGAGAAAATCCTTGTGGATTTAAGCGTAACGGGCGAGAGTTCCTTGCCATTTACCTTGTGTCTTTAAAATAAGCTCGACAACTTCGCGTACCGCGCCGTTGCCGCCTTTCTTCTTGGTAACATAGTGCGCGGCTTTTTTAACCTCAGGGACAGCATTGGCAACCGCCACGGCAAAACCGACCCTTTTTAAAACCGGTAAATCCGGCAAATCGTCACCGACAAAACAAACCTCGTTATCTTTAACCTTAAAACCGCGCAGCATTTTTTCATAGGCGTGCGTTTTAGGGAATGCGTCTAAATAAACCTTATCGATTTCAAGATCCGCCGCCCTTAAAGTGACAACCTTTGAGGCGCGGGCGGTGACAATGGCTGTCTTAAATCCGGCCTTGCGGAAAAATACGATGCCAAAACCATCCTGCACGTCAAAAAACTTGGTCTCCGCGCCGTTGCTGTCAAAAACGATTTTTCCGTCGGTTAAAACGCCGTCAACATCCAGGGCCAATACTTTTATCTTCTTAATGCGGTCTTTCATAGCCACCTTACACCAGCCCGACTTTTAACAAATCCTGGACATCCAACAACCCCACCGGCTTCCCTTTTTTGTCCACGACCGGAATCTCGTCAATGCGCTTTTCCTTTAAAATCCGCGAGGCCTCAACCGCAAGCTTTTCTTTAAGAATAGTCGTAGGGCCTTTCGTCATTACTTCTCTGACTTTACGCAGCGAAAGATTAGAATCAGCTTCCAAATGACGACGTAGGTCGCCGTCAGTAAAAATACCGGAAAGCTTGCCATTGGCGTCAACCACACAGGCCGAACCGCAACGCGCACGGGTAATCGCCAAAAGCACATCTTTAACCACCACGTCCCCTTTGACCTTGGGAAAATTGACCCGCATAATATCTTCGACCTTTAAAAGGAGTTGGCGTCCCAACGCTCCACCGGGATGATAAAAAGCAAAATCTTCTTTTCTAAATCCTTTGCGTTCAATCAAACACGCCGCCAAGCAATCGCCCATAACCAGATTGGCCGTGGTTGACGCCATCGGCGCAAGACCTAACGGACAACCTTCTCTTTTAACGGTAACATTTAAAACGACATCGCTATACTTCGCCAGATTTGATTTGGGGTTTCCGGTCATGGCAATTATTTTTGCGCCGATTTTCTTAACGATAGGCAGCAGCTTCGTCGTCTCTTCGGTCTCGCCGCTGCTGGACAAGACGATGACAACATCATTACGCGTCACCTGGCCTAAATCCCCATGAATAGCCTCGGCGGAATGCATCCACAAACTCGGCGTCCCGGTCGAAGACAAAGTCGCGGCGATCTTGCGCCCGATAATACCGGTTTTTCCCATGCCGGTAACAATCACCCTTCCCCGGCATTTATAAAGAAGTTCAACCGCCGATAAGAAATTCTTATCCAAATGCCGGGCTAAATCTTTAATAGCCTGGGCTTCAATAGCAATAACTTCTTTGGCGCGTTTAAGGGTCATTTCTTAACAACTCCGTCAATGGCTTTTAATTCTTTAAGCAGCGCTCCCATCTTGCCTAAGGGTAACATGTTCGGCCCGTCGGAAAGTGCCTTCTTGGGATTAGGGTGTGTCTCCATAAAAAGTGCACTACAACCTGCCGCAATCGCACAGCGCGATAATAGCGGAATAAATTGACTATCGCCTCCTGAGGCTTTACCTAAGCCTGCCGGACGCTGGACGCTATGCGAGGCATCATAAACAACCGGATAGCCGGTTTCTTTCATGACTGCCAACGAACGAAAATCACTGACCAGGGTATTATAACCAAAACTAACGCCCCGCTCGGTTAAAAGGATTTTTTTGTTGCCGCGGCTTTCAATCTTCTTAATGATTTCCCTGACATCCCACGGTGCCAAAAACTGCCCCTTTTTAACGTTAACAACTTTGCCCGTATCCGCGGCAGCGACAATCAAATCCGTCTGGCGGCAGAGAAAAGCCGGAATCTGGATTATATCTAAAACACCCGCCGCCAATTCAACGTCAGAAATCGAGTGAACATCGCTGAGCACCGGGATATGGAAACGTTCTTTAACCTCCATTAAAACCTCAAGCCCTTGCTCTATCCCAAGCCCGCGAAAAGACGCAATCGATGTCCGGTTGGCCTTGTCGTAACTGGCCTTGAAAATAAACGGAACACCGGCGCGCGCGGTAATCTTTTTTAACTCGCCCGCGATTTTCAGCGTCAGCTCTCTTGTCTCGATCACGCAAGGACCGGCGATCAAAACAAAAGGCAAATCGTTACCGATGCGGACTTTTCCTATTTTTAAAATTCTTTCCATTACTAGCTTTTCCTTCTTAAGAAAGCCTCTACTTTTTTTAGATCGGCGGCCGTATCCACGGCAATCGTATCAAATCGTGTTTCGACGGTTTTAATTTTATATCCTGCCTCCAGCACCCGCAGCTGCTCCAATCGCTCCGCTTGCTCGAGCCGCGATTGTGGCAGATTTTTAAACTTCATTAAAAAATCTTTCCGGTACGCGTAAAGCCCAAGGTGTTTGTAATAACCTATTTTTTCTATTCCCACACAATCGCGGTTATAGGGAATAACCGACCGCGAGAAATATATGGCAAAATGATTTTTATCAATAATGGCTTTAACGATATTCGGATTTTCCAGATCCTTTTGCCGGTCCAACGGTTTTATGACCGTCGCCATCGGGCAGGACTTATCCTTTAAAAGGGCACCCACCATGCTGTCAATCATCGACGGATGGACCAAGGGCTCGTCGCCCTGAATATTGACGACGATGTCGGCTTTTAAATTCTTAACCGCTTCCATGATCCTGTCTGATCCCGAGGCGTGATTCTTCGAGGTCATCACCGCCCTGGCGCCGAAACTCTTTGCCGCCTCAATAATCCTTTGGTCATCACAGGCAATAACCAAATCGTCTAAAAGCCTGGCCTTTCGAGCCCGCTGCCAGACATGCCAAATCATCGGACGGCCTAGAATATCGGCCAAAACTTTGGCCTTAAGCCGGGTGGAACCGTAACGCGCAGGAATAACTCCGATAGCAGTCATTTTAATTCTTAAGATGTCCTTACTGCAGCCAAGAGTTCTTTTCGGGTAACGGGAACCGCCCCCATCTTGCCGACAACAATACCCGCCGCATAATTTGAAAGGTCGGCCGCTTCGTGCTTGGACGCCCCCGCCGCTAAACTTAAAGTAAAAACCGAAATAACCGTGTCCCCGGCACCGGTCACATCAAAAACCTCCCGGGCCCTGGTATCGATATGAACAGGTTTTCTGCCTTTTTCAAACAGGCGCATGCCTTGATTGCCCAGGGTAATCAAAAGCGATTCCAGGTTTAGAAATTTGACCAGTTGTTGTCCGGCCAGATCGACATCCGCGTCAGTTTTTAAGACATCCACGTTAATCGCCAGTTTCCTTCCGGCATTCTGACGAATTTTGATATCCCGAATAGCATTCTCCGTCTCTTTTTTGTTAGGCGTAATAGCCGTCACGCCACGGTAATAGCTAAAATGTTCCACCTTGGGATCAACTGCGATAATCTTTTTCTTCGCAATCGCCAAAGAACAGACCTCCGAAACTAAAGCGGCATTGATCATGCCCTTGCCGTAATCGGAGACAATAACCCCGTCGGCTGAGGGAATCGATTTTAAAATAAGATTTCTTATCCGTCGATAAATAGGATCATCGGGTAAAACAACATTTTCTTCCCGGTCAACCCGTAAGACCTGCTGGTGCTCGGCAATAATACGCGTTTTTAGGATCGTGGGAATCTTTTTATCCGCAAAAATGCCGGCAGTGTTAATCTTTTTTTTCTTTAATTCCTTTAAGAGGATCTTGCCATCGGCATCCGTACCGATTTTACCGATCAGGGTCACTTTTGCCCCCAGGCTACGGAGGTTGCTGGCGACATTCGCTGCCCCGCCGGGCGTATAAACAGGAAACCCCTGCTGCAAGACAATCGGCACAGGGGCTTCGGGAGAAATCCGGGAAACAGTTCCCTTAATATATTGGTCTAAAATCACATCACCGATGACCAAAATACGTTTTTCTTTAAATCGGGCGATAATATGCTGGTATTGGCTCATGAATGGGTACCTCAATTAAAGAAAGTATATAAATATTAATTATATAAAAAACGGTTTTAAGATTTTTTGAGGATGAAAACGAATGCTGATTGTAGCATAGTTTATATGCCCAGTCAACCATTCTGGCTTAAGAAATTAAAGGCTTAGAAGGGATTTTGCGGCAGCGACAACCTCGGAAACACTGACGGCTTGAAGGCATTTAAAGTCCAACCTGCAATCATGGGCAAGGCAAATTTCACAGCCAACCTCTTTGTGCAGGGCGATGTCCTTCTTGCCCAGAGGTCTCCAGCGCGTAGGGCTTAAACCCTTTTGATTGCGGCCAAAAATCGAGATAACCGGCGTCCCCACCGCCACCGCCAGATGAACCGGGCCGGAGTCGTTGGAGATCAAAAGCCGGCAGCGCTTAAATAAGCTGGCCAGTTGAGCCACCGAAGTCTGCCCGGTAAGGTCGATAATGGGGATTTTGATGCCTGAAAGGACCTGCTGGGCGATTTGTTGATTGTCGGGCGCCCCCACGAGAATAACCTTAAAAGGGGGCGCCCCAAGGCTGTTAATCACCTCCGCAAATCTCTGCGCCGGCCAACGCTTGGAAATACAGCTGGCCCCGGGATGAACCGCAATCACTTTCTCCGACGAGGATATAAAATTATCGGAGAAAATATTTTCAACCCAGGCATTCGCCTCTTCTTTAAGCGGCATGTCAAGCTTGAGGGTATCCAATTGAACATTAATACCGATATGCCTTAAGACATCCAGGCAATATTCCGCCTCGTGCTTGAGTCCTTCCGGCCGCTGATCCGGGATACCTTTCGTCAGCAAAAACCCGAATTTATTATTTTTGTATCCGATGCGGCTAGGGATTCCGGACAAGAAACATAAGAGATTCGTCCGTTTTTTCGTATGAAGAACAACAGCCAAATCAAATTTCTTCTTTCTTAACATGCAGACCAGTTTTAAAAAACCCCAAAAGCCGCGATGAATTCCTTTACGGTCATCAATAAAAATCTCGTCAAGGCAAGGATTGCCATCGACAATATCCAATGTCTGAGGCGTAACTAAGATGGATATCTTCGCCCCTAAATTCGCCTCGCGCAACGCCAGAATCGCCGGCGTTGTGAGAATAACATCGCCGATTCTGTCCGTGCGGACAATAAGAATATTTTCGTAAGTTTTCATAATTTGGTTACGGAACCGCCAAGCGACAAAAGATGCGCCCTAAAAACCTCACACCGAACTCAATGAATCAGGGTTTCGGTTGAGCGGCCGCTTCCTTGGCGGTCGTTGTAGTCGTCGTTTTAGTAGTCGTTACAGCAGTTTGTTTTTGGACAGACCTGACGGTACTCTCGGTTTTTGTCACGTTGCCGGGAGGGTTGGGTAGCGTATTTTCTTTCTTGGCTGCCGCCGGCACACCCTTTTCGTCAATCTTGGGCTCTTTCTTTTGGGCATAGTCACCGCTGGGGATGATTCTTGAGGTTGTCGATGATTTCTCGGCCGCCGCCTTCGTTGTCTCATCCATGAGCACATCCGCCGCTTTTTCATTATGGTCACCACTGGGGATGATTTTTGACGCTGAAACTTCCTTTTGGGCTTCTTCGGCTCCGTAACCTGAGGAAACAATCACAAAGAAAGACGCGACCGATAGAATGACTGTAAATTTCTTATCCATCTCTCACCTTCCTCTTCCTGCCTAAGAAAATAAAACTCCGGGATTCTAAACAACCCCTATTTCTTTAGTCTCGCAACAACTCGGATATTTCTTCCAGCAAGGCTTCTCCGCTAAAAGGTTTAGTCAGATACCCATCCGCCCCGCATTTAAATCCCATCGCCTTATCGACATCCCCGGCGCGGGCGGTAAGCATTAAAACCGGGATATGCATAAACTTTTCGTCCGCTTTTACCTTAGCGCAGAATTCATATCCCCCTATTCCCGGAAGCATCAGGTCTAGAATGATCAAGTCAGGATTCTCAGTGGCAAGTTTTTTAAGCCCCTCCTCGCCGTCAGAGGCAGCAACCACTTTATACCCCTCGGATTCCAACCGTCCCTGAAGCACAGAAATCAAATCCGGCTCATCATCAATAACCAGAATTTTTTTTGCCTTAGCCATCATCTCTCTCCCTTGATTTCAAAAAAATTCTTAAAAAACCGATAACGCAAAATGAGTATATCACTTCAAAAGTACGGCTTCAAGCCGGAATTCAGGGCTTGCCCCTAAACGTAAACCCGAGCCTACCGGTACCGTTTCCCTTTATGTTCAATCCATCCGCCCGGCTTTTGCCCTTGGGGATCGTGATGCGTCCAATGGATAATACCGCCCTTGTCATTCCATTCGTACATCCCGTAAAAATAAACACGGTCCCCGATCGTAAGATTTCCGATACGCGGTGCAACATCAACATTATGCACCATAAGGAGCGTCTGCCCCGAATCAAGCCTGATGATAAAACGCTGATGCCGCGCACCGTCGGTGTCATCCTTTAATAGCTTCTCCACGACACCAGAGGAGCGGACAAAAAAGCCACCTTGTTGATTTTGATAAGCCTGACGGATTCTTTCGTCATCAGAAACAGAGCCGCTTCGAAAAATATCCGCCCGGGAACCTTGAGAATCTTTGGACTTTGACGGATTACAGCCAGTAATATTAAGAAGAACGATCAAGAATAGAACAAGCGATAATTTTATGCGAGACATACGATCCATCCGACTTTCAAGAAATTCTTAAAAGTTAACTTATAATCTTCTTGACTAGTTCCGCCACGCGCCTGCCCAACTTAACGCCGTTTTGGCAGGTATTGCCATCCGGGGCACCACAACAGGAAACGCCGTAATGTCCGGTTGCGTCCAAAGGGTCACCGACAATAATCATTCCATAAATCAACATCGCCTGGATAATCGAAATAAGGGTTGTCTCTTTCCCTCCGGAAAGGTCGCCCGAGGTAGCAAAGGCCGCCCCGACTTTACTGCCCATGCCATCCCTTACCTCAACCAGCTTGTCAAAAACTTGCTTTAACTCTGCCGCCATCGAGCCAAAATAAACCGGCGAACCGGCGATGATACCGTCGGAGTTGATAAAATCATCTTTGGTAACTTCGGCAGCCGGTTTCACCAGACATTTAACACCCTTGACCTGCCCCACCCCTTTGGCAATCTCCCGGGCAAGTTTCTCGGTGTTACCCGAACGGGTATAGTACATGATCAGCACTTGCATCGTTTATTCTCCTATATCCAGATAATAAATACTTAACTATGTTATCCCCGAAAAGAAATCAAAGACTTCGTTTCTTTTTTCGCCGGATAGCTTTGACCATCCGGTCGTAGGCCTCCTGGCGTGTCGCCCCTTCGGTTAAGTGATCCGCACAAAGCGCGGCATATCCTCGCCGGTTTTTGATTTTGAAAATCTTAACGCTTAAGCTCCCGATTTTCATGCGGCCCTCCTTTTTTTATCAGCATCCGTACCTTTTCCTGAAACAACAAAACCCGAGATCTTCATACGTTACCAATGCTATCTTTCAATCCCGTCAAAATCGACATAGCCCTGCCAGGGATCCAACCGGACCAGGCGCACGCGCACCTTATCGCCGATATTCATCCCCCGGAAGTTCCTGACTACCCGGCCCTCGACCGGAGGCGTAAAGATCCTGACATAAGTTCCTTTTTCGGAAGCGCCGGTAATAATACCTTCAAAAATCTGATTGACTTTATCCATTAATAGGATCGCCCCCGCCACTTTAACCATAAAACGCTCGACCTTCTTTGATGCCCGGTCCCGGTCCGAACACCAGTCCGCAATCTCTTTTAACTCTATTTTTGTATACGGCGTATTTTTACCGGCCAAGGCTGCCTTGATAAGCCTTTGAAGAATAACATCGACATAACGGCGGTTGGGAGCGGTAGAATGCGTATAGTCACGGACAGCCAGCCCAAAATGCCCCGGTGTTTTCCTTCCCGGCTCTACGAGATCGTAGATCGCGTAGCCCAATAATTTTACGATCGCCAACGAGAGGTCGGGAAAATGATCCGGATCGCGGTCACGCTGGCGGACTAAAAAGTCGGACAATGCCTTGGCATCAGCCCTTAACGGCAAATCATCATAGTGCTCCTGGGCCACTTCGATAATCCTCGACCAGCGCTCGGGAGTCGGAAGAATTCTTTGAACATAGGGAATCCTGTTTTTTTCAAAGAATCCGGTCATAGTCCGGTTGGCCGCAATCATGAAATTCTCGATAATCGTACGGGCTAAATTTCTTTTCTTTACCGTAATGTCCTCGATCTCTCCTTTTTTCATAACCACACCCGGCTCCCGGGTATCAAGTTCGAGCGCCCCGTTATTCATGCGAAAATCATGCAATCGCTGCGCCGCTTCGGACTGCAGAAGAATTTGTTCTTTAAGATTCTTTATCTGTCCGATTTTCTCCGGCATAGAGCCCCTATTTTCCAGCCAATCTCCGACAGATTCGTAGACTAGTTTTGCCTTATTGTGGACAACAGCCCTCCGGATTTGGCCATGGCGAAGCTCGCCATCTCTCCCGACAAAAAAATCAATCACAATCGCCAGCCGATCGCAACCTTCAAGCAATGACGATAAGTTCGTGCACAGCTTTTCCGGGATCATAGTAAAAGTCTCGACCTCGGCATAAACGGTAGCCCCGTTTTGATAAGCCCGTTTATCCATCGCCGTACCCTTAACGACATAAGCGTCGACATCCGCAATAGCAACAAAGACCTGTATTTCTCCCCGGGGGCTTCGCTGGCAAAATTCCAACTGATCCAAATCCTCCGAATCAAAATTATCAATCGATGACCACAGCAAAGAGCGCAAATCTTCAATACTTTTATCGGAAATCCCGTCTTTTAGTTGATCTTTCAGGGCTTTCGCTTCCTTAACAACATTTTTAGGAAATTCGGGATTAAAGCCGTAATTAAGAAGTGCCCGGTGGGCTATCGCATGCAGATTAATCCGACGGGAGGAACTAGCCATTGATCATCACCTTTGCCCCTTCATATACTTCACTGGGTTGAATATCGCTCATGCACTCATGCCCATATTGACAACCGGATTTCTCGCAAGGCACACAATAAATATCCCTTTGGATAACTTTAGCCTTTGTGCCCCAAGGCCCGTACTTGGCCGGATCGGTGGGCCCAAAAATCGCCAGCGTCGGTACATCCAAATAACTCGCCATATGCATAATCGCGCTATCATTCACAAGCGTTAGGCAAGCCCGGCTTAAAAGCGCCGCCAGCTGGGTTAGAGAAGTACTGCCGCAGGCATTGACGGCCCTGGTTTTCATTTTACCAAGAATTTCTTTGGCAATTTCTTTGTCGGCCTGGTCACCCACAAAAACAATTTTGATCTTCAGCTCCTGGTTTATACGGTCACACACCTGGGCAAAACTTTCTTTGGGCCAACGCTTAGCCGTATTGGCAGCCCCGGGGCCGACAGCAATAAATCTTTCCTGGGCTACACCATCGGACCGGAGTAGGATATCTATATATTTTTTGTCCGCGTCGGAAATAAAAAGCGCGTAACGTTCTTTTGATTCACGGGCAAATTGAAAAACCGTTTTTAAACGGTTTAAATGTTTTTGCTTCATGTGCATATGTTTGGCGCGAACAGTCCAGAGAGGAGTAAAACATTTTGCTCCGGCAAGAATGGGAATTGCGGTATTGCGCAGGTCAACCGCCAGATCAAATTGTTCTTTTCTTAAATGTAACACCCATCTTAACTGATTGATACCGGAGTCGTGTTTATTAAAAATATGGACTTTAGCAATATGCGGATTGTCCTTAAAAAACGATTTAGCCTTGGGCCCCACGACCACATGCAGATTTGCGACGGGAAAATTTTCTTTAAGAATATCAACAACCGGAAATGTCAAAATGACATCGCCTAAGTTGCTGAGCGAAACAACAAGAATGTTTTTAATTTTTGAAGCGTCTAATTTCATCGACAACCTGCTCTACGGTAATAGACTTCATGCACACATTATCCGAACAGCCCAAATCGTAACAGGGCTTCTGGTTACATTGAACATCGTTTTGAATAATCCGAAAACGCCCCTTGCCCCGGGGGCCGGTTATCTCGGGGCGTGTCGGGCCGAAAAGCCCCACAACAGAAGTCCCCACGCAATTTGCCACATGCAAAGGGCCAGAGTCATTGGAAATAACCAAATTCACTTTCTCTAAAAGCGCGGCAAGCTGTTTTAAATTGGTCCGCCCGGTAAGGACCACCGGTTTATGACGCGCCATAGAAACTATTTCTCCCGCCAACAGCACATCCTTAGGCGCCCCCGAAATAATAACTTTTGCCTTAAAATCTTCGACGAGACGGTCCGCGAGCTTGGCAAAATTTTCCTTCGGCCAGCGTTTTAAATCCCAGTTGCCGCCGGCATTAATCACAACCGCAAAGTCATTTTTTGTGACACCGTTTTCATTGAGTAGCTTTTCAACAAAAAGCCGCGCATCATCATAGACTTTGAGTTCGCAACTGCGGTCTTTGACCTGGATGCCAAACGATTCAATAACCCCAAGATAATAATCCGAACGATGCGCCGTGTCCGATAAAGGCTCTGCGCGATGAGTTAAAAGAAATCCCCTTTTTTTCGTATCATAACCGACACGTACGGGAATACCGGCTAAGAAAATCAAAAGGGCGCGGGTTAAAGAACGGTGCAGCAAAAAGGCAACATCAAATTTCTTCTTTCGAAGCTCGAGGATCAGTTTTATTTTTGCCCAGGGAGTTTGATGACGCCCTTTCTCGTCGTAAATAATAATTTCATCTAAACAAGGCGCGCTTTCTAGAATATCCCGAACCCGCGGAACAGCCAAGCAACTAATCGAGGCCGCAGGGTAAGAGCTTTTAAGCGCCTTAAAAACGGGAGTTGAAAAAATAACGTCCCCGACCCAATTGACATTAACGACGAGAATTTTCTTCATATTCTTTCAGTATGCGTTTGTAAAAATCGGCGGTTTTTACCGCCATTTCTTCAGCGGAGAAATTCCTTTCAATAAATTGCCGGGCATTACGCCCGAGCTCTTTTGCTTTTGGTAAATCCGATAACAGCCGCATGATCCCCTGCTCAAGCTCGTCAACATTTCCCGGAGAAACAAGAATGCCGGTCTTATTTTCTTCAATTAAGCTCGGGATACCGCCCACCCGCGAGCCGACAACCGGCAGATTCATCGCCTGCGCCTCCATGACCGAGAGCCCCAGGCCTTCCTGCAATGACGGCATCACAAAGACATCCATTAAAGAGAGCATGGCAGCGGTTTTATTGACAATGGGATAAAAACGAATCTGTTCTGTAAGGCCCAGGTCATTCACTTGGCCCTTAAGGGCACCTTCCATTTTTCCTTCGCCGACAATTAAAAGCAATGCCGAAGGGATTTTTGAAATAATTTTCTTCATGGCAGAAATTAAAATGCTGTGCCCCTTGACATCCGAAAGCCTGGCAATGATTCCGATGACGGGCCCTTGGGAAATTCCGAATTCCCGCCGCATTCTTAATTTTTCCGCATCATCTACAATCGGAAAATCGGCAAGATCAATACCGTTATGAACGAGAGAAATCTTTCTACCGTCCACTCCAAAATCATTCATCAAATGTTTCCGGACCGGCTCGCTAATGGCAATAATCCCCTGGCCCCAGCAGGGAAACATCTTTCTGGAAAGCCGTGGTTTAAAGAAACCGTGGCAGGTAGTAACAAAGGGCCGCCGGGAACTTCTGCTTAAGAATGCCGCCGCCACCTGGGTTACGCGCGTGTGAGTATGCAGGATATCAATATTCTCTTCACGAATAAAACGATTAAGGCGCGGCAAGGAAAGATAAATTTTTGGGCTAATCTCTGATTTGGTGCGGATATCAACCGTAAAATGTTTAAAACCCAAGCCCTCTAATTCCTCGACTCTGTTGCCACCGCTGGTCGCCACCGATACATTGTGGCCGATTCTCTTTAGCCCCTTTGCCAGCGTAAACAGATAGCTGGTAATTCCACCCGTATTTAAATGGTTCGCAAGAACAAGGATGTTCATTTCTTTATTCCGATCAGTTTATCTATCTCACGGGCAACCTGCTCGGGGGTAATTTCTTCCATGCAGGCGTATTTTGCCTTTTTGCAGCGAGAGCTATAGCAACCGGCACAGTCCATATCTTTCTTTAAAACCGAATAATGATCCGACGGCGGCAGATGACGGACGGGATCCGTGGGACCAAAAATAGCCACAAAAGGAACTCCCATGGCCGCGGCAATATGCATCGGCGCCGAATCGGGAGTAATATACACCTTGGTACGCTTAATCAAAGCTGCAAGTTGCAAAATATCAGTTTTACCGACAAAATCCGCGGGCTTTGTTTTTGTCATCGTCAAAAGTTGGCGCACCAGCTCCTTGTCTTTTTCCATGCCGGTAATCAGCACCCGGATATTCTGGTTGGAAAGTACGTCGCACAGCCGGGCAATGTGTTTAAGCGGCCAATTTTTAGTGGGCCACTTGGCCGACGCGGCAATGTTAATCCCGACGATGTTGGGGGCATTGCCCAGCCATTCCCCGTCTAAGAGTTTTTGCACGTAGAGCTCATCCTGGCTCGACGGCCAAAGCTCAAGAGAAACACGCCCCGCCGGAGTAACCCCCGCCATTTTCAGGACTTGGAATTGATGCGCGACCGCCGGCATGGGGATCCCGTCATCTTCGATTGCGTGGGATAAAAGAAATCCCCACTTGCCGTTATCATAGCCGTAACTTTCCAAAGGAAAACTTAAAAACGCCAACAGATGGCTCTTGCGGTTATTCTGAAAATCAATAACCTTGTCAAAATGATAGCGCCTCAATTTCCGGGAGAATTTAAATAGGCCCATCCAGCCCTTATCTTTATCCTTGGGATCAAAAATCAGCAGCTCATCAATATACGGACAACGCTCTAAAACCTCCCGTGATTCTTTGCCCACCAAACAAAATATTTTGGCATGCGGATATTTCTCGCGTAGCATCTTTAAAGACGGCGTTACCAAAACCACATCGCCGACAGAGCTTAATTTGATGACCAGGATATTTAAAGAATTTAAAACTTCTTCGTAGACCTTCATTGTGGCATTGGCCATCTGATCAAGGGTAAAATGGGATTCGAGTTTCTTGCGTGCCTGCACTGTCAGGCTTAAGGCCAGTTTTGGATCCCGAAGAATCTTGATAACTGCCCGGGCCATTTCATCAGTATCTTTAGGCAAAACTAAAAGTCCGGTTTTACCATCCTCCACAATCTCGGTAACCCCTCCGACCTTTGTGGCGACTACCGGCACATCAGCGGCATTCGCCTCCAGGATAACACGCCCAAAAGCCTCTTCGGTCGTCGTCGATAAAACAAGGACATCCGTTTTTGCCAAAAGCTGCGGGATGTCTTTGCGGTTACCAAGAAATTCTACGTAATCTTTTAAACCCAGCCGCTGCACCAGGACCTTAAGATCCTGTTTGTATAATTCTTTTTTGGCCGGGGCATCGCCAATAATCCATATCTTGACATTGGGAACAGAGCGCACGACCTTAGCCATGCTTTTAAGAAAATAGGTATGCCCTTTTAGCGGCGTGATCCTTCCGATCATGGAAATGACCCGTTGCGTCGGCGACTTTTGGGGAGATTCGGAAGAATTAAACTTTTCCAAATCAACGCTTCGGGCAATACGACGGATATTTTCGTGAGGCACGTGAAAATCATCAATCATGTGCCGGCCGATGACGTCGCTGGGGACAATGACCCTCTTGGCCCAGCCCATCACCCGGCTAAACAGATGCATGGAATAATAACCGTGACAGGTGGTCACAAATGCCGTTTTGGTCTTCCGGCAGGCAAAAAAGGCAATCCACGCCGGTACACGCGAACGGGCATGGACGATATCAATACGCTCATCTTCGATTATCTTCTTAAGCGCCTTGATGCACTTTAAAATATTCTTTAAGGACTTTTTGTGAACGGGAAGTTTATAGTGCTTTGCGCCGATTCGTTCTAAGTCAACGATTAACTCTCCTCCGTCGGAAACAACGACAACCCCGTGGCCCTGGGAAACCAGGTGTTTGGCAATGTCAACCGTCCCGGTCTCCACTCCACCCACGTTTAATTCCGGCAATATCTGCAAAACTCTCATATAACTTCTCTTGCTGCCTCCAGGATGACATCGTTGTCGTTCAGGATTTTGGTTTTAATTTTCTTGCGCGCCATGGAGGCGATAACCTCCCCCACGTCTTTTTCCTTCGATAAAACAATATACCCACGGTTATGGAGATTCTCAATGAACAAATCGTGCTTGTCCTTCCTCCAGAATGATTTTCGCTTCTTTAAAGGAGGAAAAACAATGACGTCCTTGCCCGAAGTGGCAGCCTCGGAAACCATAGAGACGCTGTCCCCGGAAACAACAAGAATATCGCAAAGCCCTAGGATGCCTCCTACCGCCTCGGGGATATTGCTGCGGTTAGCCAGGATGAGCATACGGCAGCGGGGATGATTCTTTATCTCTCTCTGGAGAATATTTTCTATTTCCGGGGGCGTGCGCCGCGACGTCGTTATCAGAATATCGGCATCATTTTGCTCGCAGGCATTTTTAACCTGGCCAATCAGCATCTTTATCTGTGCTTCGCCGATGAAATGTTTCTTGGTGTCGCCGCCCAGCAGAATGCCGACCTTGGTTTCTTTACCGCTTTGCAGATGAGAAAATCGATTTAAAAGAAGACGAACCTGCTCTTTAAGATACGCCTTGTTAATCAAATTCGGGGCCCCCTGGGCATAAATAACCCTGCCTCGTATTCTCTTATTCTTGGGATTGTCGTGCTGCGGCAAAACCACCAGGTCAAAACGCCGGAAACCCAAAATGCCGGGCTTTAGAATGCTGACGCTCTTAGCCCGATAGTCACGCGACAAAAAGAAATTGACCGGCGCCGCCGCCGACCCGCAGGAAACGACAAAATCCGCTTTGACACTTGCGATATCGAGGAATGATTTTCTGGTCAAGAACCACTTTAAATACCGTAAACGGCCCTGGCAGAAAAAAGGATGCGAAACGAAACTTAAAAAGGCGATCATTTTTTCCGATAAACGGCTCTTAAAACAGACATCAACCGTTTGCACGTCGCACTCGATGCCGCGCTCGGCCAGAGCGGTTTTAATCGTTTCCGCGACAGCCTGAGATTGCCTTAGATGCCCTGCCTTACCGTCATTAAGAATAACCGCCGTGGATTCCCGGGAATATTTCCAGATTTTATAAAACCACATATATTCGGAAGGATATTTCGTAATAAAATTTTCCATGAGGCTTATAACTTTATTTAAGTTGGAGATAACATCCCTTTCGAGATCTCCGGTCTTAATCAGTTCCAGGGCGGGATGAATAACCAGGCGGTGCTGAGAATTTTTATCCCGGATAATAATCGAAAAACATATCGGGACATCATACTTAATTCCCATCTTGATCGCCCCGACCGACATCGATGCCAGCCGCCCGAAGAATTTAACCAATGCGCCGTCGCGTCCGCCCTGGTCCACCACCATGCCGATGATTTCGTTTTTACGCAGGCTCTCGATAATTTCCCTGGTGCCGCGGCCGCGGGCGATAACCACCGAACCGCTATGGAGGCGAAGGGAATTGAGCAGTTCATCCAGCTTGGTAAATCTGGTCTGGGGCTTGGCCACAACCCGGTAAGGATGCCCGGTTAAAACACTCATCAAATTCGACATCTCCCAACTGCCAAAATGCATCGCTAAAAGAATCAGCCCCTTATTCTTTTTGAGGGCTTCATCGACATTCTCCCGGCCCTCAAGCTTAACGAATTTCTCTGCGCCGAGGCGCTTAATCACGGGAACCCGCAAAAGTTCGATAATATTTTCCCCGTAATTCTGGAATATCTTTTTAACGATCCTTTTGATTTCGCTGGGTTTCTTGGTTTTGGCAAAGGCGATCTTTAAATTCGCATAAGCCATGGCCTTATGCTTTCGGTCCAAATAGTAGCCGATAAGCCCTATCGCACGGCCTAGCCCTAAGGCAGTGTCCACTGGAAGCCGGCACACGATAAAACCGACAACCTGTGCTGCGCCATAGGCACAATAGTCCCTGATAGCTTTCATTCCTGACCTTTTTTAGATGATGCCTCTAAAACTTTCTTAAGAAATTCTTCTTTGCCGCGGGTAATCTCAATCTTGATATTCAAACTTAGCAAAGCCAGGCCGCTGCCAAATTCCCCCAGGAACTTAGTCAGCTTAACCGCATCTTTTTGAGTGGTAAGAATCGTCCAGGCATTATTCTCTTTGCAGTAACGGATAATTTCTTTTATATCATGAAGGCGGTAGAGATGATGGTCCATAAAAGAAAAAGTTTTTCTCACCTCGGCCCCTAAATTAACAAGCAACGCTTCAAAAGACCGCGGATCGGCTATACTGCAGAAAGCGCCGATCGATCTTCCTTTCAGGATAGATAGCGGATATTTGCGGCCCTCCACCCGCAGGTCGGTCAAATCGACAGGTCCATGGATCGCTTCAACAATAGGGCAATCAGGATTAACCGCCCGCAACTTGTCTCTGATAAGTTCCAGATTTTGTTTGCCTAAATCGGTCTTAGTCAGAACGAACATATCCGCCCGGGACAAAGACGTGACGGATTCCCGTAAAATCCCGCGCGGAATCAAGTATCCATTTCCGAAAGGATTGGTGGTATCGATCGCCACGATATCCAAATCTCTTCTTAAGCGCCAATGTTGAAAGCCGTCATCCATTAGGAAAACATCCATCGGATAATCATTCATTGCCTCGCGCGCTTTTTTGATCCGGTTCTTTCCCACCATGACCGGGATGCCCTTAAGGGCCCCGCTTAACAACTTGGCTTCATCACTGAACCTTCCCTCGGGACCCAAGGAAACAAGTTTTCCGGTCATATAACCACGCGTCAAGATCACCGGTTTTAAATTATTCTTTTTAAGAAACTCAGCGATAAATTCCACCAGAGGGGTTTTACCGACACCGCCGACAGTCATATTGCCGATAGAGATAACCGGTTTCGGCAATCTGTATCTGCGTAAAATACCGATCCTATAAAACCATAAGATAATACCGACCAGAAACCCGTAAATGAAAGACAATAATAAAAGCAAGGCCTTAAGGATAGATGCCGTAAAACCATTCACGCGATCAGTCATTAAGCGGAAAAAGTATTCTCTCATAGCTTCTTCCTTTAACTTTTTTGAAAAAATTTTCTAATGATCGTAGCCGTACGATCCGTCGCCCCCGAATGTTTTTGGGCAACAGCCCTGGCTAGAGCGCCTAAATCTTCCATCTTTCGCGGATCCCTTAAAAGCTCCCTAACGTTTAACAACAACCCGTCGGCATCTTTAGCCCGAATAACCGCGTTTTCCCGTAAAAAAAGATCGACAACATCTTTAAAATTCTCCGTATAGGGCCCAATCAGAATGGCCTTGCCTAAGGCAGCGGGCTCTATCATATTTTGCCCGCCGTGAGCCGACAGACTCTTACCCACAAAAACCAGCTTCGCCAATCCGTAAAGAGAGCGCAATTTGCCGATCGTATCAACAACGATAACCGTATCGCGCACTACCGTCGTGCTATTGACCTGCGAAAGCCTTAAGGGAGTCAGCCCCTTTGCCTCGATTAATCTAGCCACTTCACTTGTCCGTTCAATATGCCGCGGGGCAATCATTAGACGCAAATCTTTAAATTCGCCCGATAACGATTTAAAAATATTTAAAACAATCTCCTCTTCTCCGGGATGAGTACTGCCGGCAATCCACAGAGTTTCGTTGCCAATAAACCCGAGACTCTTTAAATCTGCCGATCCCGCCGCCGGCAGATCGTCAAATTTAACGTTCCCGATCTGGTGCACTTTTTCCTTAGGAGCCCCCAACGTAATAATCCGGTCACAATCCGCACGGCTTTGCATGCAGAGAATATCAACGCCGCTTAGAATTCTTTTCATCAAATATTTAACCAAACGATAATTCTTAAAAGCCCTATCGGAAATCCGACCATTGACAACCGCAACCGGAATACGATTCTCCCTTAGGCATGAGAATAAATTCGGCCATAGTTCGGTTTCCATGGCAATATACATTTTGGGCTTAATCCGGGCAACGTAACGCCGGACAATAAAACTAAAGTCCAGCGGCGCATAAATAAGAATATCATCGCCGGAGATAATCTTAGAGGCCACCTCGTAACCCGTTTTGGTAACCGTCGAAATAACCAAGCGATGCCCGGGAAAAACGCTCCTTAAATGCTGCGCCAATCTCGAAACGCCCTGGACTTCGCCCACGCTGACCGCATGGACCCAGATATTCTCTTTTTTCGCCAAAGCCGTTTTTAATTCTTCCGAAAACTTGCCAAAACGCATAGAAAAATCCGGATGCCATTTTCTTTTAACAATCAAATAGGGAAAATAGATAAGCGAGAAAATTGCAAAGATTAAATCGTAGATAACCGTCATAACTTTTTGTTTCCGTTCTTTAACAATTAACAAGCGCGTATCGATAACCTAAGATTCCCCAGCAAACCCTATCAGGCGCGGGGATGGGCGCTTTCGTAGACACTCTTTAACTTTTCAGTCGTCATGTGAGTATAAATCTGGGTCGTCGAAAGATTGACGTGCCCGAGCAATTCCTGAACCGCCCTAAGATCAGCGCCACGGTTAAGCAAATGCGTCGCAAATGAATGCCTTAAGGTATGCGGCGAAACGCTTTCCCTTAAAGCCGTCTGCCGAATATATTTATTGGTAATATTTCGGATACTTCTATCCGAAAGCCGGGTTCCGTTTTTATTTAAAAATAACGCTCTCTCGGGCTTTTTTCTTTTATCCAGATATTCGCGAATAGCCCTAAGCGCCCTATCGCCGATGGGCACCAGCCGTTCTTTTTTTCCTTTGCCTAGAACTTTGACAATATTGCTAATAAAGTCAACGCTGTCCTCGTTTAATCCGACCAACTCGCTGACACGTATCCCTGTTGAGTAGAGCGTTTCTAGGATCGCCCGGTCACGAAAACCTGCCTCGTCATCGGCCAAGGGGGCCTCTAAGAATTTCGTCACCTCGGCCTCGGTTAGAAATTGAGGTAATTTTTTATCCAGCTTCGGCGTCATCATCAGGCTCGACGGGTTATTCTTGACGTAGCCCTCCCGCTGCAGGAATTTAAAAAAACTTCGCAAGGATGAAAGTTTGCGCGCCAGGGTGCGCGGCTTATATTGCTTCTCGCGCATACTCGCCAAATAGCGCCGAAGGACCAGGTAATCGACCTTTTCGACCGGCGTGTCTTTGGCAAAGACAGAGAACTCCCTAAGGTCCAACCCGTAATTAAGCCGTGTATGCGGAGAATAATTCTTTTCAATCTCCAGATACGACAGAAATTTGTCAATATACCGTTCCATGGCGGTTAAGCGGGTGGTTGAGTGCTCGGTTTCACTTCAGGAAGTTTACTGGCCACAAAAGTGCATTTAGGGTAATTGCTACAGCCAAAAAATGCCCCCCGGCGGGAACGCCGTTCGACCAATTCCCCGCCGCAGCCTTCCTGCGGACATTTGACCCCGGTTAAAAAGGACTGTGCATATTTGCAAGCCGGAAATGCCGAACAGCTTAAAAATTTTCCCCGGCGGCCCCATTTGATGGCCAAGGGTTTGCCGCATTGCGGGCATATCTTATCGGTCAGCACTTGAGTTTTTTCGATATGCAGCATCGCATAATCCAGCTCTTCTTTAAACGGCTGATAAAATTCTTTTAACAGCTGCGGGTACTCGAGCTTTCCCTCTTCGACCAAATCCAAATGCTCTTCCATGGTCGCGGTAAAACCGATATCCATGATCTTCGGGAAATATTCCATCAGAAGATCGCAGATCAGCATCCCCAACTCAGTCGCCCTAAAATAGCCGCGCTCACGGTTAACGTAATGACGTAACACAAGCGTCTGAACGATCGGTGAATAAGTGCTCGGCCTCCCGATGCCGTCTTCTTCCAAGGCCCTGACGAGCGTGGCTTCCGAATAGCGGGCCGGCGGTTTGGTAAAATGCTGTGACGGCTTAACGTCCACCAAAACCAGAGGATCATCGATCCTGTAGTGCGAAAGATCAATGGGTTCCTCGGCCTCATCCCCTTGCCTGTACACGGTCAGGTATCCGTCAAAAACAATTGTCGAACCTGAAGCGCCGAATTGAAATCTTCCCGCCTTGATCTCGATTTTCTTTTGGCTAAAGACCGCCGGCATCATCTGGCAGGCCACAAACCTGCGCCAAATCAACTCGTAAAGTTCAAACTGATCACCGTCAAGATATTCCTTAACGTCCTCGGGCCTTCGCATGACGTCGCTGGGACGTATGGCCTCATGGGCCTCCTGCGCAGATTTTTTGGATTTGTAAACATTCGGTTTTTCGGGAAGATATTTCTTACCGTAGGATTTTCCAATAAGATCACGCACCTTATCGACGGCCTCATTGGCGATATTAACCGAGTCCGTACGCATGTAGGTAATCAAACCCACCGTTTCTTTGCCGCCGAGTTCGATCCCTTCATAAAGCTGCTGGGCAATGATCATAGTTTTAGCCGTATTAAACCCGAGCTTGTTAAAGGCCTCCTGCTGCAAAGTACTGGTAATAAACGGCGGTGCGGGATTGCGTTTGACCTCGCGCGCGGTAACATTGGAAACAGAGAAATTCTCTTTCTTTATCTGCGCAACAATATCCCCGGCTTCGGATTCTGTCTTAAGTTCATATTTCTTGTCATCAATCTTTTCTAAGGCCGCGGTCAAGGCCTCTTTGTAATCGGTTTTCTTTAAATCAACCGCGATTTGCCAGTATTCCTCGGGCTTAAAACTTAGGATTTCCCTTTCGCGCTCAACGATTAACCGAAGGGCCACCGACTGCACCCGGCCGGCGCTTAAGTGATACGAGCCTATCTTTTTCCACAATAACGGGCTCAACTGATAGCCGACAATCCTGTCTAAGATCCTGCGGGCGATCTGGGCATCGACTTTCTTTAAATCAAACTCTCTGGGATTCTTAAGCGCCTTTAGGACGGCCTCTTTTGTGATCTCGTGAAAAGCAATTCTATAAATCTTTTTACCTTCACCGATATGGGTAATGATATTCCAGCCGATGGCTTCCCCTTCGCGGTCAGGGTCAGTGGCCACATAGATCTCGGTTTTTGTTTTTGCCTCTTTTTTAAGCTGGGTTAAGACTTTCTGTTTCTTGCGCATGACAATCAGATGGGGCTTAAAATTATCTTCGACATCAATGCCGAATTTTGAAATCGGCAGATCCACCAGATGCCCCATGGAAGAGACAACCTTGTATTTTGTCCCTAAGATCTTATTGATAGTCTTCACCTTCGCGGGAGACTCGACGATCACCATTGCCTTTGCCATTTTGACTTAATCCTTTTTTAAAAGTTAAACAAAGAAATTATTTTCTATCAACTTGCCTTCACAAATAACTTTCCCGGCAATTGCTTGACCAGGTGCCTTAATTCTAGTTTAAGTAAAACATTCATCGCGCGCGGCGCGGAAAAACCGCTTGATTGCACCAACGTATCAACATGAACCGCCTCGCTATTAAGATACCGATACAAAAGATTCTCTTCATCGCTAAGTCCGTCCGTAGCAGTCACGCGAGATGAAGACTCAGCAAAAACAGTTTTCTCTTTAAGGTAATGTTCAAATTGGGGCTTAAGCTCCTCAATGACATCCTCAACACCGCTGATAAGCTTGGCACCCTGTTTGATAAGATTGTGCACACCCTGCGCATTAGGATTATCAATTTTTCCCGGAACGGCAAAAACCTCTTTGCCCTGTTCGAGCGCAAATCGGCTGGTAATAAGCGCCCCGCTCTTATTCGAGGCCTCGACCACGACCACCCCTAAGGCCAAACCACTTATGATACGGTTGCGCCTGGGAAAGTTATACGCCAAAGGCAACGTATCCATCGAAAATTCCGAAACAATGGCGCCACTGGCAGCAATTTCTTCAAAGAGCTTTTTATTCTCCGGCGGATAAACATGCGCCAGACCACTGCCTAAAACAGCGATTGTCGCACCCCTAGCCTTGAGCGCTCCCCGGTGCGCCGCCGTGTCAACGCCCCTGGCCATGCCGGAGACAATCACCACGCCCAATTCCGCAAGGCCGATAGCAATCTTTTCCGCCATGGCGACACCGTACAACGATGCCCGGCGAGAACCGACGACCGCAATGCCAACATCATCTTTCTTAACCGAGCCCTTCACGTAAAGCAGGACCGGGGCATCGGGAATTTCTTTTAAACTTTCAGGATAGTGCGCATCGTTAACAGCAATAACTTTAACGTGGTGCTTCTTGATAAGCTCAAGCTCTTTCTTTAAATATTGATCGGCATCAAAGCATCTAATGTTGCCGATAACCGATCCGGGAATAATGTTTTTAGCCGCCAGCTCTTTGGCATCAGCGGACAAAACCTTGCTCGCCGAACCAAAAGCCTCCAATAAATTCTTGATGCGGGCGTTACCCAGCCCCGGAACCGCATTAAGAACCAAAAGACATTCCAGCTCAGTCATCGGAGGCAAGCCTCATTATTTCTTCGGCAACCTGCCGCGGTGTTTTAGCGCAAGTATCAATCACGTGATCGGCCTTTTGATATCGGGGTTCCCGCGCTTGAAGCAACTTTTTGATTTCAGCTTCAGGATGAGAGACATTTAACAGCGGCCGATGCGTCTGGTCTTTTATCCTTTTGTAAATAACATCCGGCGTCGCCGAAAGATAGAAAATCACGCCGCTTTTTTTTAGGTCAATAATATTGTTGTCGCTTAAAACAACGCCGCCGCCGCAGTCAATGACCAGGCCCTGCCGAGCGCTAAGTTCCCGGACAATTGCGCTTTCAACCTTGCGGAAGTAGGGTTCTCCTGAATCGCTGAATATCTGCGTAATGGGCCGGCCCTCTTTCTGCTCAATCAGAAGGTCAGTCGAAACTAAATCCCATTTTAGAATGCCAGACAATTCTTGAGCAACAACAGTCTTGCCTGCCCCCATAAATCCGACCAAAACAATATTCCTTTTCATTATTCTAACCTCTTGGCTGGCACTGATTTACCTCTTAAATATTAAAGAATACAGCCAAATATAAATTTGAAGATACGGCAGATTGTAACATAACAACTATAGGCTGTCAAACTCTTCGCCTAAAACCAGAAGAGAATGCCCCGACTACGTTACGCAGCAAGAGATTAATATTAATACTTATAGTAATTCTATATAAAGAGAATTATTTCGGGCAGGAAAATTATTACCGGTAGAGGCCATAGCCGCTTAAAATCCAGTCAATCAGGGGCTTTGACCAGAATAAGCTGATAATAGCGGCTAAGGCAAGAAAAGGGCCGTAGGGAATCAGGCTGTCTTTGGTGCGAATCTTGACAATAATTCCAACCACTGCTCCAAAGAGAGGTGCAACAAAAAAAGTTAACAGGGCTAACTTCCAGCCCAAAAATGCACCGATCATTGCCAGGAGCTTGACATCTCCTCCTCCCATCGATTCTTTTTTAAAAAGAAAATCACCTAAAAGTCCCATCGCATAAATGCACCCGCCGCCGATTAAAACGCCTAAAAGCGATTTTCCTAATGACATAAAGTGAGATGACGTATCATGAAGCCCGGGAATAAGAAAGCTAAAAATAAGCCCCACAACAATTCCTCCCAGGCTTATTTCATCAGGAATAATACGGTGCTCAATATCAATAAACGTGGAAATGATCAATCCGGAAAGTAAAATCAAATACACCAACAATTTTCCCGTCAATCCGAAGACAAGATAAAATAAGACAAAGGCAATTCCGGTCAATAACTCGACGATAAAATAACGTATGGATATCTTCTCTTTGCAAAAACGGCACCGGCCCAACAAAAGCAAATAGCTGATCAAAGGAATATTGTCATACCAGGGGATGGGTTTCTGGCAGCGAACGCAATGCGAACCGGGAAAGACCACCGATTTTTCCTGGGGCATGCGCACGATACATACGTTTAAGAAACTGCCGATAATCAGTCCGAACAAAAAGACAAAAAACGCGATTAATGGATCATTCACAAGATTTACCATTCTTTAAGCCCGCCGGTTAAACTTTTCCACATTTTGTTTTTAACATCATCGTCTAATTCCGTATTGGTCCAGTGCTGAAAAGATAAAACACCCTGACAAAAAAGCATCCCCAGACCGTTAGATACTTTAGCCCCTTTGTTTCTTGCCATTTTAAGAAGTTTTGTTTGGGCAGGATTATAAATCAGGTCATAGACCAGTAAATTCTTGTGAATAATGTCTTCTTCCATCAGGCACAGATCCGTTTCTTTCATCCCCACCGGCGTAGCGTTAATTAATAAATCCGCGAGTTCAATATTCAGATCATCGACGCTGTCTACGGCCTCGACAATTGCCATGTCCAGACGAGTTTTAAGATCATCAATAAGATACTGGGCCTTGTCTTTATCAACATCATAGATCTTTATCGAGGCCGGCCGTTCGGGCAGCAGACAAAGGACGCTAACGATAGCCCGAGCCGCTCCGCCGGCGCCAAGAATCGCAACCCTCTTGCCTTCGGTATTAAACCCAAGCTTGGCCAAATGCACCAGAAATCCCGGCCCATCGGTGTTAAACCCGCTTGTCTTTCGTTTTTCATTGATGACAATGGTATTAACCGCCATCGTTTTCTGGGCATAAGGACTTAACACGTCTAAATATTTTATAACCTTCTCCTTGTAGGGAACCGTCACATTAAGGCCGGCAATCGGGCTGTCCTTGAGGCGAAGCTCTTTAAAAAATTTATCCAGCTCTTCTTCTTTGAGGGAAAAGAGTTTATACGTAGCATCGATCCCCAGCTCTTTAAAGGCAGTATTGTGCATCAAGGGCGAGAGGCTATGCTCGACGGGAAAGCCGATAAGACCAAAAATAAGATTTTCTTTGGATTTCATTAAAGAATCAGCTTGGTAGATATTTAAGACAACGTCTTATTGATGGCATTGATATAGGCCTTGGCCGAGGCAACCAAAATATCTTCACTGGCCCCGCGTCCGATAACGTTTTGATCGGCAAAGCGCACCTTAACGGTAACCTCACCCAAGGCGTCTTTACCGCGGGTAACCGACTGGATGGAATAATCCAGAAGCTCGCCCTTAACCTTAACAATAGCATCAATGGCCTTATAACAAGCGTCCACCGGGCCGTCTCCGGAAGAGGTCTTTTCAAACTTCTTGCCTTTGGATTTCATAACAATAGTGGCCTTAGGCGGCATGTTGGTGCCGCTAGCGGTCGTCATCTCTGCCAATTCCCACGTCGGAGAAACGGATTTCATTTCATCTTCGACAATCGCAATCAAGTCTTCGTCAAAAACCTGTTTTTTCTTATCGGCAACGACCTTAAAACGCTCAAAGGCCTTGTCGACATCAGATTCTTTCAACTCTATCCCCAAAGATTTAATCCGTGCCTTAAAGGCATGGCGGCCGGAATGCTTTCCCAAGACCAAGCCGATACCCGTAAAACCGACATCCTCGGGGCGTATGATCTCGTAGGTCGTCGGCTCTTTCAGCACACCGTCCTGATGAATCCCTGATTCATGGCGAAAGGCATTGGCACCCACAATCGCCTTATTGGGCGCGACCACAAAGCCTGTCAATTTGCTGACCAACCGCGACACCCGGCATATCTCCTGTGTTTTGATGCCCGTATGACAACCGTAAATATCAAAGCGGGTTTTCAAAGCCATAACAATCTCTTCCATTGAGGCGTTACCAGCCCGTTCACCGATACCGTTAATGGTGCATTCAGCCTGACGCGCGCCGCTTCTGATTGCAGCCAAGGAGTTAGCAACAGCCAAACCCAGATCATTATGGCAATGCACCGAAATAACGGCTTTTTCGATATTGGGAACATTATTTTTTATGTCGGTAATCAACTGCCCGAACTCCCACGGCGTCGTATATCCGACGGTATCGGGAATGTTGACCGTAGTCGCACCGGCCTTGATAACTGCCTCGATAATCCGGTAGAGAAAATCTTTTTCAGTGCGCGCGGCATCTTCGGGGGAAAATTCGACATCCTCCATTTTCTTGCGGGCATATTCAACCGACTCAACCCCCAGCCGCAGAATCTGCTCTTTGTCCATCTTGAGCTTAAATTGGCGATGGATCTTGGAAGTCGCCAAGAAAACATGGATACGTCCGTGTTTGGCAATTTTCAAAGAATCTCCCGCCGCATCAATATCTTTCTTGATGCAACGCGCCAAACCGCAGATAATGGAGTTTTTAATGCTCTTAGCAACATTTTTAACGGAATTGAAATCATCGGGTGAACTGATCGGGAAACCCGCCTCAATGACATCAACACCCAAGCGTTCCAGGGTTTGAGCCACTTCCATCTTTTCTTTTGTATTCATGCTGGCGCCCGGCGCCTGTTCACCGTCGCGCAGTGTCGTATCAAATATCAAAACTTTATTTTTGTCATTCATAGCGCACCGTTTTTAACTGTTATTCTTAAAGACTTTTATTTTTTCTCTTACCTGTCCCAGGGACATACGAGCCTGTCCGATGCCGTGGGCGTTAGCATGTGAGTATATCATAATTTTATCCAACTCTGCAACCGAAACATGCTGCCTTTTCTCGGCGACCAATCGCAAATTAAGGCCTTCTTTCTTGATAGACACCGGCTCCATGCCAAAATGCCGGACAAATTCACAAAGGCTTTTTTGCGAATATCCCCACTTGTGGTTGCCAAAGTGTCCAATGTACACTTCTGAACGCAACATATTCTCGCCAAAAATAAAGTCGACAAAATTATCAAACCCGAACTTAAAGTACCGAAAAAGTATTTTCTCGAAATTCGGAACCTGCACGGTCATGCGCCCCGACACCTTAAGAACCCGCGCCCACTCGCCGAACACTAAAAAACGCATATACTTGTCAAAATGTTCTAAAAGGTCCTCGGCCAAAATTTCATCGACGGATAAGTCTGCATACGGCAAGGGCTTACTAAGGTCATGCACAAGATCCGGCTGGCAGTTTGAGACCGAATCAATATTGACCCAGCCGGAAATCTTGTTAAGGCCGCAGCCTAAATGCAAACGTATCGCACCGCTCATAGAGTCTCTCCTGATTAATCGTGCCTTTAAAAAACAAAAACGCAAAGCGAAAAACTCAGAACCTTCCGAATTTCAGCTTTGCGTTTTTCGTTTTTAAGCTTTTTTCATCCAGGGCATCATCTCGCGCAGTTGCTTTCCAACCTGCTCGACTTGATGGGTTTCGCCTTCCTGGCGCCACTTGTTAAAATTCGGCCTGCCTTTTTTATTCTCGCGGATCCATTCGCGGGCAAACTTTCCCGATTGGATTTCCTCGAGCATCTTGCGCATGATCTTGCGCGTCTTCTCGTTAATAATCTTCTTGCCGCGTGAATAATCGCCGTATTCGGCAGTATCGGAAACACGTTTGCGCATTCCCTGAATGCCGTGCTCATAAATAAGATCAACAATGAGCTTTAATTCATGGAGACATTCAAAATAGGCGATCTCCGGCTGATATCCTGCTTCAACCAAGGTTTCAAACCCTGCCTTAATAAGCTCGCTGGCGCCGCCGCACAAAACTGCCTGCTCGCCAAAGAGATCGGTCTCGGTTTCTTCCTTAAAAGTCGTCTCAATAACCCCGGCCCGTGTTCCGCCGATACCTTTGGCGTAGGCAAGAGCTGTTTTTAAGGCACTGCCGGAGGCATTCTGGAAAATCGCCACCAGGCAAGGAACGCCTTTGCCCTCTTCGTATTGACGGCGCACCAAAGCCCCGGGGCCTTTGGGGGCAATCATAAACACATCGATAAATTCCGGCGGCACGATTTGCTCAAAATGGATATTGAACCCGTGCGAAAAAACCAGCGATTTACCTTTCTTCAAATTCTTTTTAATGGCCTTTTTATAAATCTCCGCCTGGACATGATCTTGAGTCAAAACCTGAATAATGTCAGCTTCTTTAGCGGCAGTCACAGCATCGACGGGCGTAAAGCCATCTTTCTTTGCCTGCTCGTAATTGGGGTTACCTTCAAGTTCGCTGACGATGACATTTAAACCACTGTCGCGCAAATTTAAGGCCTGACCCCGCCCTTGAATTCCATACCCTAAGATAGCAATTTTCTTGCCCTCCAGGTCTTTTAAATCAGCATCTTTATCGTAATAGATCTTTGCCATAGAAACTCCCTTCTTTAATGAGGCCGCAACTTACGGAACGTCAGTGAACGTAAGTTGCGAGCCGAATTTAACCCCGCACCCTAGCACTTCAGGGAACCTAAACACTGGGTGCGGGGTAAGTTCAGCCAAATAACTTAGCTCGCTACCGCTCGCTAAGTTATGGCTTCACTTAATTAATCGTCACCCTGGCCGTCTAAAACCGCTTTGGTGGCTTTCCCTAACCCGAGTTTAACATCAACGGGCTTAATGTGTGTATCAACCAACTTTTTGGTATCGCCTGCTTTTAGCTGTTTGAAGAGAAAATCAAATTTTGCCTCGATTTCGCGGGCAATGCCTTCTTTAGTCTCTTCGGGAAGACCCATGATCTCTTTCTTAAAAGGTCCCAGGGCCTTTTTGCGTGCCTTATAAACAAACTGATCCTCGGTCTGCCCCGGCTTCATTTCTTCGGTGCAATTTTTCTTGAGCCAATTATACATTTTATCCCTCAAATCTTTTGGGAACAAGGTGCTATCAAACATCATATTCTGAAACTGTGTCGCCAAATGAATTTCGGCGGCATCGGTTTCGGGGAATTTATTAAAAGCCGCAGGAGGCAACGTCGACGCCCCGTGCTGAACCGCTCCTGCCATCTTGTATTGTTCGCGGGCGTAGCGGGAAAGATTCTTAAGTGTTTCAAAATCAAGCTTGACCTGAGCAATCGATCCGTCGGGCAAAACCACCCCGCCGTGCGACGTCCCGGTCTGTATACTGATTTTGCTGATCCCTTCCATTCCTTTAGGCAGCGTTTCAAGATAGCCGTCCATGAATGTCTTTAAATCTTCAGCCGTGCTATTTTTCCCGCCGACCTCGCCGATCTCACCGCCCACCGAAACCATGACCCCCGCAGGCTGGATACCGCGGATAAATTTGGTCAATTCCGCACAGATCTCGAAATTCGCCCTCTGCTGCTCTTTTAATTCTTTCTTTTCAAGGTCAACCGTCGTCGAGGAATCAATATCAATATTAAAGAATCCCGCCGCAATGGCATCTTCAATCAAATGCTTGAGTGCATCGATTTCTTTCTGAGGATTAACCGCGTACATTTTAGCATTAACCTGGCAATGGTCTGCCTGGATAAAAACCGGCCCCGAATAACCTTCCTTAATTGCCGCAGCCAAAATCACACCGGTGTATTCGATGGGCGGCTGCGCAGTATAACCCATTTCGGACTTGGCAATTTCAAAGATAAACGCGCCGGCATTATTTTTAAGCGCCACACGAAACAGCGCCCGAGCCAGATAATAGGTCAGGTTCCTTAAATTAATCGCCGGAACGGTAAATCCCCCCGGGCATTTGCCGAGCCCACGCGCCTTATAAAGATCGTGGATAGAGCTTAAAAATATTTTCTTGGATTTGGCAATATCGATGATCTCACTGGCGACCTTTTTCTTAATCTCAATATCGTCGGTCATAATAAGATCTCTTACTAAAACATCGATTTCTTTGTGACGACCCATGATGCTTCCTCCGTTTCTTTGGTTAATCGATTAAACCCGGATTTTGCCTGCCCGTCAAATGGCGTGGTTGTGCAAAATCCGCCCTCCGGGCCGCTACGGCGCAACCTTTTGCGCCTAGCGGGGTTAACCCCACCAAAGGTGGGGTTAAAAAATCTTAGGTTAAAATTTTCATTAAACGATAATATTCTTCGACCGGCAGCTTCTTTTGGGAACAGGCATGGCTTAAATCAACAATGTTAATTTTTTCTTCAACAATGCCTACGGCCTTTCCGTAAATACCTTTTAAAAGCAATTCGACCGCTGCCGCTCCGGTGCGCGTGGCAAATATCCTATCTAAGGCTGTCGGAGTACCGCCGCGTTGGACGTGGCCCAAGACAACAAACCGGGTTTCAAGACCCGTTGACTTGGTAATCTTCTCGGCGATTTCATTGGCCTTGCCCGCCCCTTCGGCAACAACAACAATCCAGCTTATTTTTCCTTTTTTGTTGCCCGCGACCATATCTTTATACATCTGCTGGTAATCAAACTTGTGTTCGGGGATAACAACATCTTCGGCCCCCGCGCCTAAGGCCACCTGCATGGCAATGTATCCGGAATTCCGCCCCATGACCTCAATAACAAAAATCCTTTCCATGCTTTGAGCGGTATCGCGTATTTTGTCAATTGCCCCAAGGGCAGTATCAACCGCCGTATGGCAACCGATGGTCTGGTCCGTACCGCATAGGTCATTATCGATGGTACCCGGCAGACCAACCGTCGGGAAACCCCATGTCTTGTACAAGATATTAGCCCCGCGATAGCTGCCGTCCCCGCCCACAACCACTAACCCGTCAATCCTGTGTTTTTTAAGCGTTCGAAGTGCCTTTTTCTGGCCTTCGACAGTCATAAATCTCTTAGAGCGTGCGGTCTTTAGAATCGTCCCGCCGCGATTGATGATATTGGAAACAGAGCGGTGATTAAGCTCAATGGTCTCGTCATCAATCAGCCCTTCGTAGCCCTTCATGATGCCGTTAACCTTTAATCCATAGTGCAGGGCAGAACGTACAACGCTGCGGACAGCGGCATTCATCCCCGGGCCATCTCCTCCGGAAGTCAAAATGCCGATTTTCTTAATCTTTGTTTTCTTCATTTCTCCGTAATCCTCGATAGTGATTACCCGGCCAAAAAGGGGCTACCTACGTCCCCATGTTCCAGCTTGACAAATATTTCTTCTGCTCTGCCGTTAGCGTATCGATTTTGATTCCCAATGCTCTTAATTTCAGTTTAGCGATCATGCGATCAATATTTTCCGGAACGCTGTAGACCTGTTTCTTTAGTTTCTTATAATTCTTGGCAACATATTCGGATGAAAGCGCCTGATTGGCAAAACTCATATCCATAACCGATGCCGGATGGCCTTCGGCCGCCGCTAGATTCACAAGCCTGCCTTCGCCAAGAAGGTAAATATTCTTTCCGTTTCTTAGCGCATATTCTTCCACGAAGTCACGGATAATCCTTTTCGCCTTGGTAATTCTTGTTAAGCCCTTTAAATCTAATTCGGCGTCAAAGTGACCCGAATTTGCCATGATAGCGCCATCTTTCATCAGCAGCATATGTTCAGCGCGAATGACATTAATATCACCCGTCACCGTAACAAAGACATCGCCTATCTTGGCAGCATCACGAATAGTCATCACCTGATAGCCGTCCATAACAGCCTCAAGCGCTCTTAAAGGGTCAACCTCGGTCACGATAACCTTAGCCCCCATGCCCTCGGCACGCATCGCCAAACCCCGTCCGCACCAACCGTAACCGCAAACAACAAAATTAGCCCCAGCCATCAAACGGTTGGTGGCGCGAATAATGCCGTCCATCGTCGACTGGCCTGTGCCGTAACGATTATCAAAAAAGTGCTTGGTCATGGCATCGTTAACCGCAATAATCGGATACATTAATAATTTCTGCGCTTGAAGACTCTTAAGGCGGATAACGCCGGTCGTGGTTTCTTCGGTACCGGCGAAAATATTTTCCGCCAAATCCCGCCGTTTCTGATGGATTGTCGAAACCAAATCCGCCCCGTCATCCATGGTCAGATTGGGCCGGCTGTCTAAAGCCGCGTTAAGATGCTTGTAGTAGGTCTTGGTGTCTTCGCCCTTAATGGCAAAAACACTAATGCCGTAATCTTTGACCAGCGAGGCCGCCACATCGTCCTGAGTCGAAAGAGGATTCGAGGCACAGACATTGACTAAGGCGCCACCGCTTTTTAAAACCCGCACCAGGTTCGCCGTCTCGGTCGTCACATGCAGGCAGCAGCTGACGGTTAAATGCTTGAGCGGCTTTTCTTTCGCGAATCTCTCTTCGATCAAGCGCAAAACAGGCATGTCCTTACGGGCCCATTCAATACGCAGTTTTCCCTTCTTTGAAAGCGACAGATTTTTTACGTCGTATTTCATTTTTTAGGCGTCCTTTTTTAGTATCGCGGCTTTTGAGGTATCTTCCCAGGTAAATTCGTTTCTGCCAAAATGGCCGTAGGCTGCCGTCTGGCGGTAAATCGGCCGCAGCAACTTTAGTTCCTCGATAATCCCTCTTGGCCGTAAGTCAAAATGCTTGCGCACTAACTCAACCAAGCGCTGAACAGGAACTTTTCCTGTATCAAACGTATCAATGGTAACGCTCACCGGGTCGGCGCGGCCTATGGCATAGCCAAACTGAACCCAGCATTGTTTGGCCAATTGCGCCGCGACAATATTCTTAGCAACGCAGCGGGCCATGTACGCCGCGGAACGGTCGACCTTGGTCGGATCTTTTCCGGAAAACGCCCCGCCGCCGTGAGAAACAACGCCGCCGTAGGTATCGACAACGATTTTGCGGCCAGTAACGCCGGTATCGGACTGCGGACCACCGACGACAAATTTTCCCGTCTCATTGATGAAATAAATCGTATTTTTATCGACCATTTTCCCCAAAACGGATTTGGCGACAACATTAATGATCTCCTGGCGTGCTTTATCAGTAATCTTCTTGCCCGTCTTATCCAGGATTTTTTCGGTATGCTGGCAGGCTAAAACCACCGTATCGATGCGAATAGGTTTTCCGTCCTTGTATTCTATGGTGACCTGGCTCTTGCAATCCGGGCCCAGATAGTCTAGCTCTTTTGACTTGCGCACCTCTTCGACCCGCCTGACCAATTTATGAGCTAAAACAATAGGTAACGGCATCAATTCGGGCGTCTCATCGCAGGCATAACCGATCATGATTCCCTGGTCACCGGCACCACCTGTGTCAACACCTTGCGCAATATCCGGCGACTGGCTGTTGATCGCGTTAAGAATCGCGCAAGTCCCGGCATCAAACCCGTATTTGTGATCATTGTAACCGATATCATTAAGGACATTGCGGACCAGCTTTTGAACGTCGACGTAGGTCGTCGTCGTAATTTCACCGCCGACAATAACTAACCCGGCTGAAATAAAGCTCTCGCAGGCCACGCGCCCCTTAGGATCGTCTTTTAAGACATCGTCTAATACCGCATCCGAAATCTGATCGCACACCTTATCCGGATGACCCTTACCCACCGACTCCGAAGTTAAGAAATATTTACCCTTCACTGTAGCTACCTTCCTTTCTTATTTGTTTAAGATAGAAAATCCTTCTGCGCTTTTTCGTATTCTTCGATACTGCCGATATCATACCACTTCCCACCGAACGTAAAACCATAAACCTCGTCTTCCTCGGAAAGCCAGCGGATATAATCCCCGGTGGCATCCGTTTTTTGCGAACGCGAAACGTAATCGGGAATAGACTGAAGCGACTCTTTCGGGAAGAAATACAGGCACATCGCAATCAAGCTCGATTTAGGAGTCTGAGGTTTTTCCTCGAAAGAGATAACCTTATTGCCTTTATCCAGCTTCACCACGCCGAATTTCTTGGCACTCTCGACATTCTTTATATCGTAAACTCCGATACTAACATGCGGCCTGTTTTTATCGGCACACTCTATATACTGTCCCAGGCCCAAATCAAATAAATTGTCTCCGCCGATAACCAGCAAATCTTCTTTGATCGTTTTCTTTTTAAAGACAAAATCAATATCCCCCACCGCCCCCAACCGCCCTTCGGGCGTTGTCGTCCCGTCATTAATAATCGCAATCGGAACAGGAAAACTCTTGTTCGCCTTAGCCCAATCTTCAAAGGGGCCGTGAAACCGCTCGTTGGTGACAACGATAACCTCGGAGAGACTCTTCAAATGAACCGCCTTATCAATCAGGTGGTTCATGATCGGTTTACCGGCAAAGGATAAGAGCGGCTTTGGCTTATCCTTAGTCAGAGGGTAAAGCCTGGTTCCGTATCCGGCGGCTAAAACTAATACTTTCATAGCGGGTTTCTTTTATATCCTGCTGTTACCGTCCGCGCTAAATATCTGCGGAGCCAATTCTTTAAGTTTCGACTTGCTAAATGCCTCTACCTCGGCCCCGGTCGAAAGGCTTAAGGCGGCCAGCGCCATCTCCTGCGCATCTTTATAGCTAACGCTACGGATCAATTTCTTGATCTGCAAAATATTAAGAGCTGACATACTGAATTCATCTAGGCCTAAGCCCAACAAGAGAAACGCCAGAGTCGGCTCACCCGACATCTCTCCGCAAAGCCCTATGCTGATACCCCCGGCGTGTCCATCATCGATAATTCTTTTGATCAAACGTAAAATCGCCGGGTGACCCGGATCGTAGAGATCCGCGGTCTGCTCGTTGGCACGGTCAACGGCCAGGGTATATTGAATCAAATCATTGGTACCAATGCTAAAGAAATCCGTCTCTTTGGCCAAAATATCCGCTGTCAAAGCCGCAGAAGGAACCTCAATCATAACGCCGACTTTCATATGTTCATCAAAACGAATTCCCTCTTCCTTCAAATCCTTCTTCACTTCCTCGAGGATCGCATTGGCCTGACGCAATTCTCCGGCACCGGAAATCATCGGGTACATGAGTTTTATCTTTCCGTGAGCCGAGGCCCTTAAAACCGCACGCAGCTGCGTTTTAAAGATATCCGGCCGCGCCAGACAAAAACGGATAGCCCGCCACCCCAAAAACGGATGCATGTCCCTGGGAATTTGTAAACTCGAAACAAATTTATCGCCTCCTAAGTCAAGGCTGCGTATCGTCACCGAATACGGCGCGATGGATTCGGCCACATGCTTGTAGGCTTCATACTGCTCGTCTTCGGAAGGAAGATCAATCCGGTTCATATAAAAATATTCAGTACGATAAAGCCCTACACCGCCGGCACCCTGTTTTAAAACGATAGGGATCTCCTCGGGCAAATCAAGATTTGCTAAGATGGTAACTTTGTGCCCGTCTGTTGTTTCGGCCGGTAAATCTTTAATGTCTGAAAACCGGTCCCGCAAGGCTTCGATCCTGCGCTGTTCGTTGCGGTAAATCTCCAAGGTGGCCTGCGAAGGATTAATGATCAAAAGCCCCATTCTTCCGTCGACAACAATAAAATCCTGGTTGCTGATCCGCAACGTCGCATCTTTTAAACCCACCACCGCCGGAATTCCCAGCGATTTGGCCATGATAGCCGTATGCGACGTACGCCCGCCGATATCGGTGGCAAAGGCAATAATGTTTTTGTTGAACATGCTTGCCGTATCCGAAGGAGAGAGATCGTGCGAGATAATAATCATCTGCTCGCTTAAGTTTTCCAGGTCATGCCATTTCGATTCGCCGATCAGATTCTTTAACAGACGCCGGCCGACATCATTGATATCGCTGGTCCGTTCCCTTAAATATTCGTCCTGAATAGTCGAAAAAACTTTTATATAATTTTTAAGAACTTCCGAAAAGACAAATTCCACACACAGCGCCTCTTTTTTGATTCTTTTAATCACCTGCTCAATAAGCATGCGGTCTTCGAGAACCAGGATATGGGCATCAAAAATCTGGGCATGCTGCATACCCATCTCGTCGGCAATCTTTCTTTGAACCGCAAGGATCTCGTCCCGGGTCTTAATAATCGCCTCTTCAAAGCGCGCAATCTCGATAGGGATTTCTTTTTCCATGACAGAGCGGGGTGGCACAATAAATTCCTGCTTATCCAGAATAAATGCCGGACCGCAGGCAACCCCCGGCGCCGCCGGAATTCCTTTTAAGACTATCTCAGCCATTTTTTATTAAAAACTCCTCTAATTCGGCAACCGCCTGCTGGGCATCATCCCCATCGGCCTCAATGGTAATTTTGCTTAGGCGCTGCGCTGCCAGCATCAAAATCCCCATGATCGACTTGCCGTTGACTTTTTCTTTGCCTTTCTTAACGGTAATTTTTGAATCGTATTTTGCGGCAATCTGCACAAATAACGCCGCCGGCCTGGCATGCAGGCCCTGCTCGCTAAGAATCGTTATCTCACGCTCTACCTTCGCCATCGTAACACCCATTCCATCTCCGCCCTGCACAGAAATTTAACGCTTAATAACCCTGCTGCGCTCAATCAGACGAATCAAGGCTTTGGTCAATTTGCGGGAATCATGACGCACATAATCATCAACCCCCAGCAAGTCTTCCTCAACAACTTCATAGCCCATCTTTTTTATCGTTTCGGAATCAGCATCTACGGGATAAGAATTCTCCGTCTTGTAGCGCCCGAGCATTTCCTTGGAAGTAATGACAGCATTATTAACAAGGCAGGCATTCACAATGCCCTCATTCGTGTGCTCGATAATGGCATTCAAATGTTCGCTGGCCTTGTACGCTTCCGTCTCGCCCTGTTGAGTCATTACATTACAAACATAAACTTTAAACGCCGATGAATCCCGGATAGCTTCCGCCACTCCGGGAATAATCAGGTTTGGTATAACACTGGTATAGAGACTGCCCGGCCCCAGGATAATGACTTCGGAAGCTGCAATGGCGGCAATAGCCTCCTCCGTCGGCTGCGCATCTTTCGGCTTAAGAAACAGCTGCTTAATCCGCAAATTAGGCTTGGGGATATCAGCTTCGCCCTCGGTGCGGGAACCGTCCATATATTCCGCTACCAGATGCACATTCGCGACAGTTGACGGGATAACCCTTCCCCGGATAGCCAAGACCTTACTCGATTCCTTAACGGCTTTTTCAAAATCTCCGCCGGTCAGCTGAAACATCGCCGTTAAAAAAAGATTTCCGAAATTATGTCCCTGCAGCTGCGAATCCTTAGAAAAACGGAACTGAAAAAGCTGCCCCATCAAGGCCGGCGCATCGGCCAGAGCAACCAGGCAATTACGAATGTCCCCGGGAGCCACAATGTTAAATTCCTCGCGTAATCTCCCCGAGGAGCCGCCGCTATCGGCCACGGTAACAATGGCCGTAATATTCGATGAGTAATCTTTTAACCCTAACAGCAAATTAGAAAGCCCGTGGCCACCGCCGATGGCGACGATTTTCGGGCCCCGCTCCAGATACCGCCGCTGATAAAGGATGTTGACCAAATCCCGCTCGCGTTCGGGTAAGAACAAGGTAATCAGCGAAACAATCATCTTGCCCATTCCGTAAACCAGAAGCACGATACCGCAGATAATGATCACGGCGCCGCACATGCTGACTAACGGGTAAGGCTGGGCCATGGCAATGGCCCCGCCGCCGACAACAATAACTCCGAACAGCGAGGTAAATGCCCACCGCTTGATCCTCATGCCGGGATAAAGCCATTTAAAAAGATTTTTAGGCACAGATTTTTACCGATTATACCGATTTGTTTCTACAAAAAACTTAAATGAATCCGATTCTTAAGCGTACAGTCCGGGGTGGATTTATGGTGTACGTTCGTCTTCCTGGGCAATCAACTTTAGAATGAGCTTGTCGTCTTTCATTTGCTTGATGTTCTCTCTAAAGTATTTGTCTTTTAACAAATGCGAGATTTTCGCCAGGGCTTTTAAATGCGGGCCGGCGGAATCGGTAGGTGCCACCAACAAAAAGAAAATATAGGCAGGCTCACCGTCCAAGGAATCAAAATCAACGCCTTTGCGGCTAACCCCCAGTGCCGCCGTCATCTTACCGACAAAATCACATTTCCCGTGCGGAATAGCGACCCCTTGTCCGATGGCGGTTGATCCTAAGGCCTCTCGGGCTAGAAGGGTTTCAACAAGCTTGAGCTTGTTTTTCTTTTCAATCGTACCGGCGCTAACCAAAAGGCCAACCATCTCCTGGATAACCTCTTTTTTATTAGCACCTTTAAGGTCTGTCGTGACTGCCTTCGGACAAAGAAACTCTCCGATTTTCATTAGATTTTCCTCCTAACGTTTGCGTTCAGACGCTAAACGATATTGAGTGTTTGAGTAGATGTGATAAAAAAGAAAAAGCGGCGGATGGGACTTGAACCCACGCCATCCTGCTTGGCAAGCAGGCATTCTACCACTGAATTACCGCCGCATAAACTTTCTGGATCGCACATGAGCCTTTATGTCTTTTACAAAGAACACGTATCCTATTCCGATGCGGGTGCTAAAAATTCATGGGCGGAAGAGGATTTGAACCTCCAAGGGTTGCCCCACATGCTCCTAAGGCATGCGCGTCTGCCAATTCCGCCACCCGCCCGAATAGACTCATTCGGCCAAAAAAATCCCAAAAAGAATAACTGATAACTAAGAGCCTTCAAAAGCCGGGCCGGATTTCTTATAAATAATGGTGACCCACCCGCGGCTCGAACGCGGCACCCCTGCCTTAAAAGGGCAGTGCTCTACCAGATGAGCTAGTGGGTCATTTATTTTATAAATTTTCAAAGAAATGCTACCGCGCAATGCACAATCACAAAATCATCGCGCATCTATTTATTATCAAATTCCGTCAATTCCTTATTCTTCATTTCCAAAATCTTATCGACTTCTTTAATATATTTATCCGTCAACTTCTGGACTTCTTCTTGCCCTTTAAAATTATCATCCTCGGCGATAAGCTTGTCCGTTTCCATCTTTTTAATCTTTTCATTCGCTTCGCGGCGTATCGTCCGGAGAGAAACCCTTCCGTTCTCGGCCATATCCCTGACCACCTTGGTCATTTCCTGGCGACGCTCTTTTGAAAGAGGCGGAATAGACAGGCGCATGACCTTTCCGTCGTTCGAGGGCATGATCCCGAGATTGGATTTTAAAATAGCTTTTTCAATCTCCGGAATAGCCGAGATATCCCAGGGCTGAACCATAATCGTCTTGGAATCGGGAATAGAAATAGACGCAATCTGCTTAACCATGGTCGGTGTCCCGTAATAATCGATATGCATGCCTTCGATTAAACCCGGATGGGCCCGCCCGGTACGCACTTCCGAGAATTCACGAGCGACGGATTCAACGGTCTTTTTCATTCTTGTTTCTGTTTGCACAATAGTCTCTTTAAGATTCATAACGCACCACCCTTTTTAACGCACGACAGTTCCGATTTTTTCTCCCAGGACAACCCGCTTGATATTGCCTTCTTTGAGGAGATTAAAGACCACGATGGGCAAATCATTATCCATGCACAGGCTGATGGCAGTCGCATCCATAACCTTCAAATTTTTCTTTAGGACATCAATAAATTTAAGCTGAGAAAACTTTTTGGCATTGCGGTTCTTGACCGGATCCGCAGAATAGATGCCGTCGACTTTGGTGGCCTTTAAAATAACATCGGCATCAATTTCTTTGGCGCGCAGTGCCGCCGCCGTATCGGTCGTAAAAAAGGGATTCCCCGTACCGGCAACAAAAATGATAACTCGGTCTTTTTCCAAATGACGCATGGCACGCCGGCGGATATAGGATTCGGCAACGGCACGCATTTCGATGGCTGTTATCACGCGCGTCGGGACATCGAGTTTTTCCAAGGCATTCTGAAGGGCTAGGCCGTTTAAGACGGTGGCCAGCATACCCATGTAATCACCGACCGCCCGGTCAAGGCCGAACCGCTTGGATTCCAGCTGGCCGCGAAAGATATTTCCGCCGCCTACCACCAAAGCAATTTTAACCCCCAAATCCAGAACTTCTTTAACCTGACGGGCCAAAGACGCGCAGACATCAGCGTCAATACCGTGATTCTGTCGGCCCTGCAAGGCCTCGCCGCTTAGCTTTAAAAGAATGCGTTTATAAACCGGTTTTTTATTCAACTTCGCCCACCTTATAGCGAATGAAACGACTGACAATAATGTTCTCGCCCGTCTTGGAAATAAGGGAATTAAGATAATCCCTGACCGTTAGCTTCGGGTCTTTGACAAAGGCCTGGTCTAAAAGACAATTTTGCTTTACATATTCTTCGGCATTTTTTTCCTGCTTTAAAACATCCGCCGGGACATCTTCTTGTTTGATATATTTCGGCGACATGGCCGCAATGTGCATGGCAACATCCTTGGAAAACTGGCAGAAATCCGCGTTTTTTGCTACAAAATCTGTTTCGCAATTCACCTCGAGCAAAACGGCGATCTTAGAACCAAGGTGGACATAGGCCTCAACCTTCCCCTCTTTGGCCGTACGGCTCCCTTTTTTGGCCGCGAGCTCAACGCCCCTTTTCTTTAAAATTTCTTTGGCCTTCTCGACATTGCCCTTGGCTTCTTCCAGCGCTTTTTTGCATTCAATGACACCGCACGATGTCATCTCGCGTAATTCCCTGATTTCGTCTACAGAAACTCCCATTTTAATAGTTCCCTTCATTTATTGATTTTAGTTTGATTTTCTCCAGAACTACTTCTTATCTCTGGTCAGCCGCACCTTGGTGGGCCCGCGTTTATCCGGCTCTTTCAAGACAACGGCAGAGGCTTCGATAGATTCGCTCTCTTCTTTGATAATTTCCTCTTCCTCGGCGGAAATACCGGCCTCTTGTTCGGCCTCGAGTCTTTCCCGAACGCTCTCGCTGGCTAAAAATGCCTTTTTCCCCTCGATAATACTATCCGTAATAATTGATGTAATCAGCTTGATGGATTTAAGTGCATCATCATTGCCGGGAATAGGAAAAGTGATCAAATCGGGATTGCAATTGGTGTCGATCAAACCAACGATAGGAATACCGAGTTTGGTGGCTTCTTTTACAGCGTTTTCTTCCTTGTTGGAATCAACGATAAAAATCGCCTGGGGCAGACGGCCCCCCATATCCCGAATACCGTTAAGATCGCGAGCAAGCTTATCTTTTTCCTTGGTCAAAAGGGCAACTTCTTTTTTGGTTAGCTTCTCAAAGGTACCGTCTTCGCCCATCCTTTCGATCGATTTCATCCGCTCGACTGATTTCTTGACCGTCTGGTAATTGGTCATGAGCCCCCCTAACCAGCGGTAGCGGACATAAAAAATGCCGGCCCTTTTGGCCTGCTCTTCCATTACTTCCTGGGCCTGTTTTTTGGTGCCCGCAAAAAGAATATTACCTCCCTTAGCAGCCACATCATGGAGAAAATCGCATGCCGCATTAAGGCATTCGACTGTCTTTTCCAAGTCAATAATGTAAATGCCGCTGCGATCGCCAAAGATGAACCTCTTCATCTTGGGATTCCAGCGTTTTGTCTGGTGCCCAAAGTGGACACCCGCTTCCAGCAATTTCTTGATTAATTCCTCAGCCATTTCTCCTCCATAGTTTCAACGTGAATTTTTAGTTGACCCCGATTTTGCATTACACTTTTATTTCTCAATTATCAATGAAAATCAAAATATAATTCAAAATCTACCTCCGATCACCTTCGTCGGGGTTAACCCCACTAGGCGCAACACGTTGCGCCGCAGCGGCCCAGAGGGCGAATTTTGTCCAGCCATCGGCTGGACAAAATTCGGGTTGAAGTAGTATACCCAATAATCGATTTCTTTGCAACTTTTTATTTCAGATCGGGTTGATTTTCAAAATCGGTTTTTTTGCGAAAAATCACCCCAATTCTACCCAAAAATGCTATTTTTCCCAAATTTCACCCCTAAATCATACCCAAAATACCCCACTGAGTATAAGTATTATATAAAAGGGGGATTACATCTTAAACTGGGTCTCATACAGACGCTGGTAAAGGCTGCAGGAAGCCATCAAATCCTCATGCTTGCCTAACCCGACTATTTTACCTCCTTCAAGCACTACGATTTTTGTGGCTTTTTTGATAGTAGATAACCGATGGGCGATGCAGATAACCGTCCTGCCCTCCATAAGTTCATCCAGAGCCTCCTGGACAAAACGCTCCGACTCAGAGTCAAGCTGCGAAGTCGCCTCATCCAAAATAAGGATGGGCGGATTCTTTAATATTGCCCGGGCAATGGCAATGCGCTGCTTTTCTCCTCCTGAAAGCCGAAAACCCCTGTCGCCGATACGGGTATTGTATCCGTCAGGCATGTTCATGATAAATAAGTGAGCAAAGGCCTTTTGGGCGGCTGACTCAATTTCTGTCATTGAGGCCTCTAAATTCCCGTAGGCGATATTGGCTCTTACCGTGTCATTAAACAGAATAGTTTCTTGGGTCACTAACCCCATCTGGCCGCGCAGCGATTTAAACGAGACCTCTTTTAAATCAATGCCGTCGATTGCAACACTACCGACTGACGGATCATAAAAACGGGGGACAAGATTAACTAACGTAGACTTTCCCGCTCCCGTGGGCCCGACAATAGCAACGAGATCGCCGACCTTAATTTCAAGATTAATATCTTTGAGGACCTGGCCGGATTCGGTGTCATAGCCAAAATTCACCCCGCGGATGTCAATATTCTGACTGATAACCGGCAAATCCTGGGCATTCACTTTCTCGACGACGCTTGGGCGAGAATCCAGGACTTCGTAAATCCTCTCGCTGGCCGCCAGGGCCTGCTGGTTAATCACGTGGACATTGGCTAATTTCTTTAGGGGGCTAATCAACGACATGGTGGAACCGAAGAAAAGCACAAAAACGCCGAACGAAATACGGCCGTTAATAACCTCGCTACCCATCCAATAACAGATGGCAACGCCGAAAAAAGCACCGATCAATTCGGTAATGGGCCCCAAGGCCAGATTGCGCTTGATGGATTTCATTTTCAGTTTATAAAAATCCTGGTTTTGTGATTTAAACCGGTTCGATTCATATTTTTCCATGCAAAAAGCCTTAACGATGCGCACGCCCGAAATCGTCTCGATCAAAAGCGAATTGATATCGGCCATTTTTTCCTGGGAGCTGCGTGATATTTTCTTTAATCTCCTGCCAATGTATTTCATGGGAAGGGCAACGACAGGAAATAAGATAAGAACAACAATGGCCATTTTGGGAAGGGACATCTTAAAACAAACAAACATCACAAAAGAGGCAAATATAACGATTCGAAATGACTGATAGACAAGGTCCGTGACGCCATAGGAAACGGCATTTTCAACCACCTGCACATCATTGGTAATGCGGGCAATGAGCTCGCCGCTGCGCTTCTTGCTGAAGTAATCTAAGGAAAGGTTTTGTATGGTCTCATAAAGCCGGGAACGCATATCCCGCATAATGCGCTGGGAGGCATCGTTCATCAAATACCCGTACCAAAAACCGAAAAACCCTTTTAAAATAAACATAATGATAACACCGACGATCATCCACTTTAAAAGGGTCATGGAATCGGTAGCGTTAATTTTCTCGATAATGGACGCCAAAAAGGCAGGGATTTTCCCGGGAACAATGATTTTATTGTTGCTGAGGATTTTATCAGTCATCGGCACCAGCAAAGACAGCTGGAAACCGTCAAAGACAGCCGAGAGGAACATGCATAAAGTAGCCAGCCCCAGGACTTTGGTATTACCCTTTAAAAACCGTAAAAGCTTGAGATAATTTTTCATGGATGCGGTGCATATTACCATACCGGTTGACTTTTGTCGAGCGATTTGTTATAGTGCACAACAAGTGTCATAAAATCATTAACCCAAAATTTAACAACTATGGACAAAGTTAACGTCGCCGTCATCGGCATAGGCCACTTAGGTTCACGGCACCTTAAGGTTTACAGTGAACTAACCGACAAAGTCAATATTGCCGGTATCTGCGATATTAATCTGGAACGGACCGGGCACTTTATCCACCACTATAAGGTAAGCTTATTGAATGATTACCGGCACCTTTTAGGCAAGGTGGATGCTGTAAGTATCTGCGTACCTACGGTTAATCATTTCTCGGTGGCAAAGGAATTTTTAGAGCACGGCGCGCATGTCCTGGTTGAAAAACCCATTACCACCACCCTGAAAGAAGCCGACCAGCTCATTGCCATCGCCAAAAGAAAGAAACTCAAACTTCAGGTCGGGCATGTCGAGCGATTTAATTCCGCCTTCCAGGCCATCCAAGACACGGCTAAAAATCCGCTTTTTATCGAGTGTCACCGGCTGAATCTATTTCCCAACCGTTCTTTGGATATCGGGGTCGTCATGGACTTGATGATTCATGATATCGATATTGTCCTGGGGCTGGTGAATTCAAAAATCAGGGATATCAGCGCCGTTGGAGTCAAGGTGTTGACCAACCTAGAAGATATTGCCAATGTCCGGCTGGTATTTAAAAACGGCTGCGTCTGCAATCTTACCGCCAGCCGCGTTTCCGACGATGTCATGCGCAAAATCCGGATTTTCCTCAACGATACCTACATTTCTTTGGATTACGTCAAACAGGAGGCCTTCGTTTACAAAAAGAACGGACTCGCTATTTCCAAGAACGCCCTCCCTATCGAAAAAGAAGAGCCCCTAAAGAAAGAGCTTGAATCGTTTATCGATTGTATCCGCGAAGACAAGAAACCCATCGTCTCCGGAGTCGAAGGCAGACAAGCCCTCGAAATTGCCTTACAGATCAGCAAGAAAATATGGAAAAATCCCGCAAACATTTAATCATCGTTGCCGGAGAAGCCTCCGGCGATATGCACGCCGCTTGCCTCGTACAAGAAATCAAATCTATCAATCCAAATATCCGTTTCTCGGGGTTAGGCGGCAAAAAGATGCAGGCTGCCGGCGTCGAGCTTTATGAAGATTTGACTAATCTGGCAGTCGTCGGATTCGTGGAAGTCTTTAAGCATATACGAGAGTTTAGAAGACTTTTTTATCTGATCCTTAAGAAAGCGCAAGAAACAAAAGCCGATGCCGTCATTTTAGTCGATTATCCCGGATTTAATTTAAGGCTGGCTCGGGAATTAAAAAAGCTCGGCATCAAGGTCATTTATTACATCAGCCCCCAGGTCTGGGCATGGAAAGAAAGCCGGGTTACGCTCATCAAGCAATGCACGGATAAAATGCTCGTCTTTTTTGAATTCGAGAAAGAATTTTATGCGCGCCGCGGTTTAAATGTGGATTTTGTGGGTCACCCGCTACTCGATTCCATCAAGGTCGAAACTTCGAGAGAAAACTTTTTACAGTCAATCGGATTCTCTAAAGATAAACGAACAATCGCCGTTTTGGCCGGTTCGCGCCGCAAAGAAGTCGAACAACTCCTTCCTGTCATGCTGGCAGCCAGCCAAATCCTTTACACCAAAAACAATCAAATACAATTCCTGGTCTTAAAATCGCCGACAACCGATAAGAAAACCGTCGAAAAATTCGTCAATCAAAGTCGATTGCCGGTAAAAATCATCGATGGCCAAACGTATGATGGAATTAACGCTTCGGATTTTTGTATGGTAGCGTCGGGAACAGCCACCTTGGAGACAGCCATTTTACAGAAACCGATGGTGGTGGTTTACAAAACTTCTTTTTTAACCTGGGTTTTAGCCAAGCTTTTCGTCAAGATACCCTGTATCGGATTGGTCAATGTGGTCGCAGGAAGAAAAATCGTTCCCGAATGCGTGCAGTTTGATGCGACAGCTGAAAAAATAGCCGAAAATGTAAGGGCCATTTTTGACGTCCCGTCAAAAATGGCCCAGGTCAAATCCGACCTCGCCCGCGTTAAATCTTCCCTTGGCGCCCCCGGCGCCTCAGCCCGTGCCGCCGAGATTATTTCTCAAATAATATAAGCAATAAAAAAATATATGGTATCCGTTAAGCCAAAAACACATCCATCCGCGAGGCTTTATTACTGCGAATGTTTTCGGCATGTTCCGAGAGAATAACAGCTGCGGAAATCGTGATTTCTTTCTGGTGCGGATAATGGATAACGATTCTTTCAATCACTGCCTTGCGAGCGCCAAAGGTATCCAGGCGCTTGGGATTATGGTAAACCACTAAGGTCGAGCCTAAAAAGTTAAAGGCATAGGTATTTTTCGGTAAAACAATTTGTTGCCAACGGTTATTTTTATCGAAATACGCTGCGGCGGTTTCTTTTTTGGTAAATAACCATCCCGGCAAAACCGGCTTGAGGCTTAAAACAAGTTTCCCTTCTTTGTCCAGGTAAAAGGGGCGCTCGCCTGTGTTCATCATCAGCCACAGGTGCACAAGTTCGGCGGTCGTTCCGCTTAATCGCGCCACAAAACCGCGCCCATGCAAATGAGAATCTTCATAAGCGCTGCTGACGAGAAAAGAAGAATTTTCCAGGATGCTGCGTCCGTAAGAATCCGCGTTCAAAAAAGGCACAAGCGTGGTCTTAAAATTCTCGTAAAACTCCTTATGAAGCCCGCAGCGCAAAAGCTCCAGGAGAAATTTGTATTCCATGTGGCTCCATATCGATTCATTCTCCAGCCACCCCGGCGGAAATATGCGTGCGCGTCCGATTTCTTCCGTCTCTTTTGACAGCGAAGCATTCACCTTGTACATTTTAAGCTTCTTATCAAAAATCGCACTTTTCTTAACGCCCTCATAAATCTTTGCGGCCTCGTTATGGCTTTTAGCAACCTTGAGCGCGTGGACAAACCCTTCCAAGAATAACGGCAAGGCGCGGCGCCTGAAATTGAGCGGCCGGATATACGGCAAACCCTGGGGATTAACCCCCTCGAGCATTTCGTATTGCGTAACCTCGTGAACAAAATAGGTCACGTATAAACCGTTTTTGTCCTTCGCATGCGCGATGGCCTTGTCGGTTCGGTTGATCACTTCTTTAAGGAAATTTCTGACATTCGAAAGCGCTATAGTTTTTTCCCGGCCGCTGATCCCTTCTCTTATGCGAGAACGATAATTTTCCTTAAGGTCGTTAGATTTCTTCCAGAAAGAAACCGCATCATATTCGGCTGCGACGATTTCGCTTAAATCCAGGATAAAATCAAAAAGCTCTTCAAAAATCTTAAATTCAAAATTATCGCTTAAGCCCAATTCTTCAAGCGCCTGCAATAAAAACACGCACAGCCTTTTAAGTTCAAATGTTTCCGCGGTCGAGGAACCGGTTAGGCCCGGCAGGCCGTTTAAGGCATCATACCAGCCCGGCTTGCCGGCCTCCATTTCAATCCCGATACCGCCGGGATCAAAAGAGGCGGCTTTGTTAGCGATGATACAAAGAATCTTTCCGAAAAGATTCGTATAATAGACAGAACCGCTGCCACCTTCAGTTTTTAATTTGTTATTTTCGCCGTCTTTCCCGGCAGAAATCTTTCCTTTGGCAATAGAATGATACTGCCGCGGGCCATAGGAAGTCAAAACATACCGCTGGTCTCTCGGCAAAACATAATGAGCATTGTGATAAAAACTAAAAGCATTATTTTCCAGCAAAACCCGTCGTTTTTCTTCGGGATAGATACTAAAGAAACTCTCCAAAAGATCAAGATTATACGTCCAGTGGTCCACCCAGAAACCATGGTCGTGCTCGGCCAGTTGATGTTTGCGGCAAAATGCCAGCACATGACACAGAAAATCTTTAGGTGATGCCGTCAGCTGAATTCCTTTTTGTTCAATGTCCGACAGCAACTCTCCCGGAGAAAAATTGCCGGTTAGCAATTCACGCAGCTGTTCCAGATGTGCGGATTTAACGTAACCTTTTAATAATTCGCTAAGCTTCTGCGGTTCATCAAGACAAAACATCGTGCCTTTAGTCACCAAAGGATTGTATCCGTCGGCTTGAATAAGGCTGAAGAAATCGACTATGCTACTGTCCTTGACATCCTGGTTAAACCAGATATCGTTTCTCCGGTTTTGATTAACATCCCGATAGTTGCCATTGCCTTGAGAAAGATAGGTGGGCGCAAGGACAAAATAATTGTAGTCTCTTTCCGGATCCCCATGCTTACGGCTGAAGACATTAAAGACAATTTTTCCGTCCCGGGTCTCCATCGAAATAGGCAGGCCGCCGCGCAAAACATTATCCAAGAATGTCTGCCCGCAGTACAAATCAAATTCCCGCGAGGAACTCGCCGTAAACACAAAATTCTTTATCTCATCGATAATTTCTTTATTGCGTTGCGCCTTTCCTTGAATGTACCCTTCTGCCAAACTATGATGAACGATGCTGTTCAAATGCTTTAGGCTGCGGATATTGCCGATCAGCGAGGTAATTTCTTTTTGTGCTCCGGCCTTTAAGCTAAACGCGGCAAGGCTCATCGCGCAGGGTGTTTTTTTACTGCTCGTCTGCTTTAAGGGGACTTTAAAATTCCTTTGCTCCAAGAAACCTTCCGGCAAGACAAGGTCGGAAGAACTGCCAAAAATACATGTCGGCCTCACAATAGGATCCAATAACTTTAGTTTCTTCCCCTCACGGCTAAAACTAAAATAGAAATTCCCTTCCGTAACATGCTCTACCCGGGGCGTATCGGAAATAGCAACTTTTAAATTATAATACGGCGCTTTATTTTCCAAATTACTGACTTGATTCCACGCCTCCGCTGTTCGTGACATGTTTTTAAGCAGCCAGTCATTGTGCCCAAAAGGAATGATAGCCGGCATACCGTCAATGAGCTCACAATTTAAGGATTTAGAGCGGGAAATATTTTTGACGGTAACGCACCGTACCAGCGCCGCATAGGATTCCTCGGGGAGCGTAAAATAGTTAACCCGCACCGAAATCCCCAGCGTTAAATTCGTCTCCTCTAAGGTGAGATCGTGCGAGGTAATGATCATTTTTTGCTGCAGCTTAAAGGCCTTATTGGGTAAATTATTCTGGAAGGGTTCGTAAAAGATTGTCTTGGCTCCCTGCTTAACCTTAATAAAAGTCCTAAAGCCGTGCAGCGAAGTCATCCGGTAGGCCTTGTTGGCCGGCTGAAACTCCATGATCGCTTTGTTTTTGCCTTCGATACCAAAACTGGTAATACCCTGGCCCCGATTGACATAAAAAACCCACATCGGGATGCCCCAAACCCCCGCGATGCCGGGAAAGAAATTGGTAAACAGCTTGGCGTGATTGTAGTTTTCGATAACAAACTCGCCCTCACTGCCTAAGGAATATTTGATAGTTTTATTCACGTTCATAGAGACCTGTATCAGTGGGAATTTTTCGACGCCCTTAAGATATTATAATACCCGGACAGCTTCAGCCAAAGCGATTCGTCATATTCTTTGTTGGTAAAACGGATGCGCTTAATCGCATAAAGATCGTCATTGAGCACATGAAGCCCACGGTTTGTGGTGCAGGCAGCCTTGTAGCCGGCATCACGCACAATATTCTTTATTTCTTCGCTGAAGCCGCCGCTGGGATACGCGATATAATCAACCGCATGCCCTAATTTTTGCTCCATCAACTTCTTACTTTCGATAATCTGACGCCGCCCCATAACCTCCGATACTCCCGGCAAATAAGTATGATCGAGGGTATGACTACCGGCAGTAACGCCATGTTGTTCCATTTCTTTAAGCTGCTCCCAGGTCACATATCCCTGATCGCCGACTTCATCGGCAATAACAAAAATGGTGGCCGGAAAACTATATTCTTTTAAAACCGGAAAGGCATTGAGGTAATTATCGTCAAATCCGTCATCAAAGGTTATAACAACGCTCCGCGGAGGAGTTTTCTTTTTTTCGCGGATAGAGACGACCAGCTCATCAAGGCTAATAACATTATATCCGTGCTTTTTTAAATAATCCATGTGCTTGCGGAAATTCTTAAGGGTAACCGCCACCGTCCTATCGGGACGGGGATCGCCAACACTATGATACACCATGATCGGGGCAACATACCTGCCGGAAACCCAAAAGAAGAAATAGCCGAAGAAAACCGCAGCGGCCAGCGCTATAACCAGAAATATTCTTTTAAAACGTATCATTTGTTAACCCCAAAGAAATCAACCGCCAACTCACATCTTCGACAGCGCCTCTTTGACCAAATTGCTGACCATAGTGTTATCTGCCTTGCCGGCCACCTGCGACAGAATAACCTTCATCACCTTCCCCATATCCTTGATACCGGTTGCCCCCGCCTCTTTAACTGCCGCTTCAACAATAGTTTTCAATTCCCCCTCAGACATCTCTGAAGGTAAATAACTTTTAAGGATAGCCAATTCAGTTTTTTCTTTTTCGACCAGATCGCTCCGGCCGCCTTTTTCGAATTGCGCGATAGAATCCTGACGCTGCTTGACCTGTTTCTTGACCACGGTGACAACGTCCGCATCAGCTAACTTCTCAGCCTTCTTCTCGATAGCCGCATATTTAAGCTGGGCACGCAAGAAACTTAACGCGGAGACCTTTGCGGCCTCTTTACTTTTCATCGCTTCCTTATAATCCGCCGCTATTCTTTCTTCTAATAACATACGGTCTCCTTTTTTAATCGCTAAATCCCTTCCACTGAGATTGTTTTATGTCTTGATTTCATTCCCCGGATAATCGCGATCCGGTTTTTAGAAACATTAAAATACTCCGACAGGAACTCAATCAATGCCTTGTTGGCCTTACCTTCCACGGGAGGAGCAGTCAAATAAACCTTGAACAACCCTTGCTCGTTTTTAAGAAAATTCTTCCTGGCGCCCGGAATCACCTTTAGGTCGATTTGCATATCATGCGTTTTATTTATTATGATAGATTATAACAAAACTTATCGAAAATAAAGAAAAAAAGCGAGGATTTGGCTAGATTGAACTATTCTTTTAAATACTGCGGGATGGAGAACTCTCGGAAAGGCTTCAAGAAAGCGTTCCCCAAAAACTATTCAACCAGAGAAACGTCAATCTTGAATTTCTTTTGAGGCTGAATCGGCGCTGCTGAAGAATTTACAATTTGCGAATCCTTGACAAGATAGCCGCGGTTTCCTTGCTCCAGCGCAATGCGGTCACGTTCTTTTTGGGCGGCAACCATCGCCTCATGCGCCTTGCGTTTCAGGCTACTCATGTTGATCTTAATTTCACGCAGACGCTTACGGACGATTTTATTAAAAGACTTTCCCTCGTCTAAATTTGCCGCTTCGTTTTCGAAAGGCTTAAGCCTGTCCTTGAGGCGGCCAAGCTCCTGGGAAAGTTTTGTATTCTCATCCTGCAGCAGAACAATCTGGTTATCCAGGACCTGTTGGCGGGTATTTAAGGCCGTCACTTCATCCTGGAGCAGGGCATTTTGTTTCTGGGCTTCCTCTAATATTGTCTGTGTCTGCGCAAGGACAGTCCTGGTTTCAGTTAAATCCTTAGAAACTTTTGTATATAAACCGGCCTGGGTAGTAAAAGCAGCGGATAGCAAATTGCTGGACTTTTCGTAATTTTCACGGATCACGGTTTGTTGGATTAAGATAAAAGAGGTAACGGCTACCATCACAACGATTAAAATAATTCCGAATATGCTTTTCATTTTTTCAATACCTTCTAATTTTATAATTGTACTTTGAACCTTTTCACGGAGTTTAACCAAGACATCTTGGGCGGGTTCGATAAATGCGATGCCGCACAGAAGCCGCGAGCCGTTTCGCCTAGACCAGACAATCCTTCCTAAAGACGGCAAGAAATCACAGGGGCTTGACAGGGCGGATTCGAAAGTCAGAACACCATTATCGGAAAGCGTCGCATCCGTTCTCGATTCCAGCAGCATCCCGGAATCGCTGATATTGCGAATCTTGCCGGAACCGCTTATCCCCTGATCCTTAATATGCCAACTGATGGGTAATGATTCTTTGATGCGGAGGCTTTGCCTTTTTTCACAACGAACGGCGGGTTTCAAGCCTGATAGTGCTGCGATTGCCATTATTTCTCCTGATAATTCCTTGCTGAATTTCTAAAATAAAGATTTTACGACCCAAAAACCAAGGTAAGTATACTATGGCGATTTAAGAAAGACAAGGAAATTTTGACGGGGCGGACATCATCCCAAAAGCCCTTTGGGGAGCCTTGCGCTCCCTTCTTCTTGTTAACAAACAGTCTTCGGGAAGAAATTATCTTTAAATTCTTCAGAAACAGATACAGCCGGACACTACCAGCGGATATTGAGCCGATCTTGTTTCTCTGCCTCCTCCTGCTGGTGCTGTTTTTCATAGGCTTTCTTCTGTAACTCATAATCGCGCTCGGTAAATCTCATGCAACCGGTATTGGCACAAGCCAGAACAGCAAGAAAAGAGATCCGGCAAATCATTTTCTTAAAAATCATCGCTAAAACCTTTCAAAGAGCTCCCCCTGCGGCTTAGGACGAGCAGAATCTTTCTTGGGCGGCTCTCCAATCGTGCGGGCCGTCTTAAGATACGCGCAATATTCACAGTTTTCGGAATAATCCGGTATTGCCTCATTATCCAAGCACCGGCGTGCTTCCATAATCTTAGGCTCAATCCAATCGTCCTTGCCTTGGTGCGCCACAATTTCAATGTTAAAATTCAGCCTCCCCTCAAAGGCTGATTTATTTTTATCGGCATTGCAAAAAACAAAATAACCCGTATCCGAAACGGTAAAATTTTGCCTGCGCAAAAGCCACTGATAGATCTCTATCTGGCGTTTAAATCCCTGACGGTATTCACTCTCCAGCGTGATTTTCTCAGCCGTGCTGGTGGCCTTGTAATCGACGACATAAAGTCTTTGCTGTTCATCGACCCAGATATCGTCAACGGCCCCAAACATGAGAAAGTTGCTGGGCAAATGATGATATTGAATGCCTTTAAAATTTTCCCGCCATTCGTCAATCAGGGGATGGGCAAAAGGAACGGCCTTAACACCGCCTGCTGTCATTAAAGGATGCGGCTCTTGCTTGCGACGGTAACTATCAAATTCTTTCTTTAAAAGTTCATCGACTGCCGAATTAAGAGTAAACGGCGGCGTGCCCGGCGGCTCTAAGCCTAGCCGCCTGTCCAGATAAAAACAACGCGGGCATTTGATAAAGTTTTCCAGGCGCGATCGGCTCAGTTTAAACGGCGCCTTTGATTGCGGGTCAAAGAGGTTGCGTGTCCGTTTATATGATTTACTGCCCGAAAATGCCAATTCTTCTGCTCCGTTTATTAAAGTTTTTTTGCCCGAAAGGCGAGAAAAAGTACACCGGCCAAGAAGATCATAAGGCCAAGAAGGCTGACCGCGCGGCTAAAGAAATAGAGCTCAGGCTTAAATTCAAACTTTACCTGATGAATTCCGGGATCAATCGCACAGGCCATAAAATTATAATTAGCGATATAAATCGGAACTTGCTTGCCGTCGACATATGCCCTCCATCCCTTCGCGTAAGAATCGCCGAACAATAAGATAGCCGGTGCCCGCGCACTTACTTGCGCCTCCACCCTATCGCTGTCGGAGTTTTTAATTGAAACAAATTCCGATTTTGGCAATGACATCATCCATTGATCTGGCTGTATCCCGTTAGTCTTGGGCGCTTGATTCAATAAAACTTTCTCTCGAAAGTTAAAAGACGGGTCTTTCAACAAGTCCAGCGTTTTCCTCTCATCCTCAATGACTTTATAAGAATAAAAAAGCGTCAGACGCGATAAGGCGCTCGGCCTTTCCATAGGCAAGCCGGCATCATTAAATAAATAGCGCACTGCCGATAAGTCGAGAAATCGTTCGCTATCAGGCACATCGCCCGGATAAATCAAAATCGTTTCCGGAGAGTAGCCAAAGTTGCTGATAAAGCGTGTAAACCGTTTAGGCATGTACCCAAAGGCGCCGGTGTAACCGGACACCTTAAAGACCATATTCTTGTTTTTGTTCAAGCCCGCCTTGTGTAATAAATCTGCCCGGTAATTCACTAAATCCATCTTGGATTTTAGATTCTGGTCTATATCGCCGTAAGGAAAACGTGCCCGATAAAAGACTTCCCTGGTCGGAGGCGGAGCAGAAATATAATCAAAGCGTGCGTTAAATACCATCAAATCAAAAGCCGTGACCGCAATAAAAACATACACCAGGTAATTTCTGGGCAAGGCCCTGATTTTATGAAGCGCGACCGCAATGATTCCCAACGCCACGACAGAAAAGAAAATGATCTGGTCAAAAAACATATTGATGAAATAGGCCCGGTCAAAATCCGGCACATCCAAGAATTTCCGTAATAACGGAGCGATGAGAGCCAAGCCAATCATAATCGCCATGCCCATGAGAGCACCATGCAATACAACAGGATTGCAGGCTGCCGTTTTTATTTTTTGGGAACGCATATAAATAGATATTTGTGCCGCTGTAAAGACAACAGCCAGCAACAGCATAAAAGGAACGGTCAAGAATTCCGTCGTGCCTTCTTTTTTTGCTATCGGCCCTGCCAATGACACCGCGCTGATAAAGAAAATAGCAACCCATAAAAGAATTAAGAAAATCCCTCTGCCCCATAACAGCAAGATATCGTAAAGTTTTCGTCCGCACTGTTTGAGGATAGCTCGAACCACCAGCCAGAAAATAACAAAAATAAGAATCAGCCGGACATACGGCGTTAAAGACGGAAAAAGATAGACAACGATAACCGCAACAAGAGCTTGGATTGCTGCAAGAACGGCAAAAAAACTGTTTCCCGTCTTATTAAGATTCAGCTTATTTTTCTCCAGATAAATTCCCGTATAGCCGGCCAGCATGACAATCCCGATAGGCAAGATAACAATTTGATACATATGGTGATTGAACGGGAAAAATAAAATACTTAAGACCCCCCAGAACGGCTGGAATAAAAGCCCGATAGCCAGGGCAGTAAAAGTATAAATTTTCCAAAACCGGTGACATCCTTTTGTTTTTATAAAAAGATTCAACAGCAAAAGCAAGGCCGGTAATATCCCGAAATAGACAAAGAATGTATTGTGGTCATTGGCCGCGATGGTGGCCTGCTTATAGACAAAATTCAGGTTGTCCGAGGCCAGCGCATTAAGCCCGTACTGGCCGGCGATGGAAGGGGAAAAAAGCCGTACCAGCATAAAGAAACGGTCATGGATACTAAAGAAATTCCCGGCGATACGGTTGCTGTCCGCGATCCCGAACGCACAAGGGATAATGCGCACCGCGGCAATCAGGAATCCGGTTAAAATACTTGCCCCCACCAAAGAAAAATTGCGCAGGCGGGATTTTATTTCTTTATTAACGCTTAAAATTCTGTAAACCGAAATCACGAGAATAGAAACAAAGGCATAAAATATAAAAGCAACATTGGCCGACGTGAGGATAAAAGTGGCGGCCGCGGCCAGCAGAAGAAAATTCCAACTCATGCGGCGGCCCGGCATCGACCATACCAGATATAAAAACAGTGTCATCGAAAAAAACAAGGAAATGGTCGGAAAGATCGTAAAACTAAAAATCAGAAAAGAACACAGCTGATAAGTAATCGAACAAAAAAGTGCCCACGAGCGTGATCCTAATTCACGAACAAATAAGCCATAGGCACAAAGCCCCAAGAACAATACCTCCAGAAATACCCGAAACGTCATCGCCGGCAACACATGCTTATCGGAAAATAAAAAGACAACCCAATTCAGCGGATAATAAATCATGTTCCAGTGATTGGAGAAAAACGGCATGCCGTCGAGATTATACGGATTCCAGAGGCAAAGCGATTGCCCCATGATAATATTCCAGAAATTATGTTTGGAAAAAAGAAACAGCGGCAAGATCTCGCCAAAATTATCCGTGCTCGAGACCAAAATATTGCCGCGGGTCACAAAAGGATAAAAGATAAAAACCGTAAGCAAAAGATGGGCAAGCACGGCAGCATAGGCAGGAAGGGAATTTCTTTGTGTTGATACAACATCTGATTTTGGCCGGTTTCTGTTTAAAAAAAGATTGAAGACAAGGGCGAGATAAAAACAAAATACCATAAGCGAGAAATAAAGAATAACAACCGCCGCCAAGACCGGATATAGCCGAGCAGAATCTTTGTATGCGGAATCAACCGCCCTTCCGCTGGCGATATGACCGCTGATGATAACATCCCCAAAATAGGTCTTGGGCTCCGAAGAGTCCCTCAAAAGAAGGCCGACATTTCCCCCTGCGGACAATAGCGGAACCTCAAAAACCGGTTTACCGTTTATAACAAGGGCTGCGGATTTATGATTAACCTTAATCAAATAGGAATCCGAAGCGTTATAACTTAGCGGCGCTCGCTCTAAAGGCTGGGCTGCCCCCTCCTTAATTTGAAGAAGGCCCAGGGATTGGCTTTCGCTATTAAGAAAAATAAGGCAATAATTCTTTTCGTTGCGGTAGTTAAAAACAAAACCGCAGTTGCGGGGATTGACAAGCGCAAAAGAGATTTCAAAGTCCCTCCAGGCGTCTTTTGATAAAAGCAGAATTTCAAAATCGCCCTTGGAATCAACCCGGAAAATACCTTTTTGCGATTTCTCCCAGGAAACCGTTTTGCCCAAGTCAAAAATTTCATAATCGATTCTTTTAACCTCCTGGGCATAAAACGAGTAGCTCGCAAACAAAGCAAAGATTAAAACTGCGCCGATGAGAAATAAAACCGGAGAGCTTTTTTTGACTTTAAGCAAATCTAATATGGAAACATTAAACATCGTTTAATTACCGGTAGCGATACAATACCACCCGCACTTTTAGGATGATTACGAAATAACCTCTAAGACAAAAACGACATGAGAATAAAATCCCGGAAAAGTAACAAAGTGATCCGCGCCCAATAGCCGGACATTACCCAAAGAAATTAAAATCTCCCGCATTTCTTTTTGATAACGGTAATGCCCGCCGCGGTCGAGATTATACAAAAAAGCACTGAACCTCCCTTGCCCCTCAGTCTTAACCGCGTCATCGATAATCAGGTAGCGCTTGGTCACGCGTTTCATTTCTAAAAGCGTTTCGCGAAAATCCTTATCATTAAGATGATGCGACGTATTCGCCAACAACGAGGAGTCGAAACAACGGTCTTTAAAAGGCAAATTAAAGGCATTGCCGCATATAAAATACCTTTGCCGGTAACATCGGGACGCATAGAGCACACGGCTAAAGCTGTTATCCAAACCTAAGTAACGGATCTCTCTTTTTATTACTGAATTTTCCCCCAGGCCGCAACCGACATCAAGGAGATCGGCAAGGTCATATTTCTTTAACACCCTGGCTAAAGCATCCACCTTTCCCCCATCCAGGCATGCCCGGTGAATCCTCGAAACAACGGGGATTTCCAAAAGTCCTCCCCAGCGCATTTTGTAGTCTGAAGTTGCCGATTTTTCTTGAGGCATATTATTCCAGATATTCGCTTACCGTATACAGAGGCCGGCGTTTGACATCATCCCCTATACGGGCGACATACTCGCCGATCAGGCCGACGGACAAAAGCTGGATACCCCCTAGGAAAAGCACCACCACCATAAGCGAAGACCAGCCGGTAATCGTCCTATCCGTAAAAAGCTTCTCGTAAAAGATCACTAAGATACCCAGAAATGCAACGACCGAAAAAAACGCCCCCATCATCGAAATAACCCTTAGCGGTGTAAACGAAAAAGAAGTTGCCGCATCAAAGGAAAATTTCACCATTTTCCACAAAGTATATTTTGTCTGCCCGGAAAAACGAGGCTCGCGCACATACTCGACACCGGTGCGTTTAAATCCGAGCCAAGCAACCATCCCCCGCAAAAAACGGTGGCGCTCATCCATCGCGTTTAAGGCGGTGACCACTTTTCTATCCAGGAGATAAAAATCACCGACATTTTCAGGGATACCGATGTTGGTCACCGTCCGGATCAATTTATAAAATATTTTAGCCGTAAATTTCTTAAAGAAAGTTTCCCCTTGGCGCTCTTTACGCACGCCATAAACAATATCATAACCGCTTTCCCACTTGCGGATAAACTCGGGGATAACTTCCGGCGGATCCTGAAGGTCGCCGTCCATAACGATGACGCCTTTACCCTGCGCTACCCTTAATCCTGCGGTAATCGCCAGCTGATGGCCAAAATTACGGGACAGCCTTAAGACCTTAACGCTGGTCATATTTTGCTCATGAAGTTCCTTGAGCACCTCAAACGAACCATCGCTGCTGGCATCGTCGATAAAAATAATTTCGTAAGGGCCGGCATTGACTTTTAACGCTTGCGTCAGACGTTTGTATAATTCCGGGATACCGGATTTTTCATTGTAGATAGGGACAACAATGGAAACATCGTAATTTTCTTTTGGCATATTCATCCTCTCTTGTCAGCAGCGCTTTTTAAGAAATCTATTTTGTATATGATTTTCTAAGCATGCCCTGATCCTGCAGATAGGCCCTAATTCTAAGCATCTTCTCGACGGCAAAACCGCCCATGAATAACGTTATTTTCTTATTGCCGGAAATGATTTCTTTTAAGATCCGGTCTTGGGGGTCAACCGGATAGACAAAAGGACGCGGCACTTCCGTGACCACGCCGACCCAAACCGTTTTTGCAATATCCAGATATCTTAGCCCTTGAAAATTCTTTATATTCCCGTAGGTACAACGCATCGAATATATCATAACATCCAACGCCTTATGGACATAGCCTAATTCAGGCAAGGCCAGAAGCTGGGCAACGGTAAACGGGGCCGCAATCAGATAATTGGAGTAATTATTCTCGATTTCTTTCGCCATTCGGATGTGGACATTAAGATCATTGCGGTATTCCAGGCTTCTTTCCAGAAGAACATGATCATTGGTCTTTAACGGCGTATAAAATGCACCGTAAGAAATCACGAGCATAAAAACAATCACTGCCACCAAAACCCTTTTAATAATCGTTTTACTTCTTATAAACTCGTTCAAAACAAATAAAACGCAGAATATTAAAAAAGGTACCAGCAATAAACGGTATCGCGGTGATACGGCGTAAAAGTTGACAAACAGCACAAACCACATCCCTGCGCACACGAACATCACGAAGGTAACATAGCGTTTATCCAGGAAATCCCGAAAGGCCTCTACCCAGCCTTTCTTAGCCTGAAACTTGCCCTTGGCGTACAGGCCAACCAATATTAAAAGGCTTATCGAATAAAGAATAAGAATAATCGACCACCGCAAAGAAGGCCAACCGGCGAGAAAATTAATCAACCCTTCAACCACATGCTGATCTTTGGCGACAAACTTCACGAAGACTTTGATAAACGCAAAACCAAGCGCCAATGAACTCCCTAAAAGAATTCTCCAATTAAACTTAAGCTCTTTATCAAAAAGAAAAAGAGTCATACCGACCACAAAGACCGTCCCGCAGGCAATGCCTCCCGTCTCTTTAACCAGCATGGCCACCAGCCCCATCGCTGCAGCCCGCATCACTTTTTTATCGGCTAAAAAAGAGATCGAAATTATCACGCAGAGAAGGGTCGGCATTTCCATGTTGATCGCTTCCAGCTGGCTTAGAAACAGCGGAACCGAAGCCGCCAGAATCGATGCCGTCAGGGAAATCTCTTCGTCAAAAACTTTTAAGAATATCTTCCGGCTAAGGGCAACAACCGCCGCTCCCATCATAAAAACGGCCAGATGGTTGACAAAGAGAAACAATTTGACCGACGGAATAATTTTTATCAAAAGAGCCAGAAATCCCGGATACATCGAAAACAAATAGACCTTGGGCCCGCCAAAGGCATAGCCGGGTTCATGGTAAAGCCCGACGTAATCGAACGAATGACGCGCCAGCCATATCGCCTCGGCGAAAGGCCCGCCGATGGCATCGCCATACGGAGGAAAAAATAAGACCTCAAACCGTGTTATTAAAAAATATATAAAAACGACCAGGCCAAAAACCTTGGCGCTTGATTTCCTTAAATAGACAAAAGCAAAACTTAAAAAAAGCAGACCGGAAATAATCTCGCCTAAGGGCCCCCAGAAAGCTTCCTGAGCGGCTCCGATATAAAAATCAAGAGATTGCGTTTCTTTTGAGTGCGCAATAATATTAAGGAGGTTAAATTGATTCTGCTGATAAAGTATTTTGGTTAAGGCAGAGCTTTGCAGCTTAATCAAGAAGAAGCAGAGTGAAAAAACGGAAAGAAAAATCCAGAATAATTTTTTTTGTTTTGGGGACATTCTTTGGAGGATATTTTTCCCAACTCATTTATTAGTAAATACTTGTGCCGATTATTATACTAAAGGGAGCACTATTAGGCAAATTTAAAAAAGGAAGAACGTATCCCTCCCTTGTTCGGATGGGGCACCGGCAATACTAAGATTTGATTTTAAGCAGGGGAATTTGCCCCGGAAAGCGAGCGTCTTTGCTATTACCAAAAGAAGGAATTAGCTTATTTATCTAATCGTCGGATTTCTTTAAAAACTTGTCCAACAGGTCTTCAATAATCTGCCGTTCGGGCGGTTTTTGATTTTGCCCGTCAGGCGTCGTTGTCTGGCCTTCGGTGCCGGAAGGAGCGGACTGGTTATCCTCGGAACTCTTAAACACCTTATCCAAGACTTTATCCAGCTCCTGCCTTCCTTTATTCACCATGATTCTCTTGCCCAGATATTCCAGGTCGGGATAAAATGCCAAATTAGGGATCTTGCCGCTAACACGCACCGGGATAGAGACCCGGCCGTTTTCATCCAAAAGATATTCCAGGCCCTGCGCCGAAGCCGCCATGCTTTTCGACAAATCAGCCGGCACGGCAATCAGCGTCTCCATCCCTAACTCTTGATTAAATTTAATTTGTCCGTTTCCCGAAAGTTCGAAAGCATCGGCTAAAACTTCGGCACTATCAACAGCAAGGGCATGACCAGCAATCGTCGTATTTAACCGGATCTTGTTAAAGGCAGTATCCTTTTCGTTGAGTTTAGCCTTATATTTCTCAGGAAGGTTAGCCTCGATTTCCTCGCTTAAATGCGGCAGCATCGAGATCTTGCTTAACACCAGTTTAAGGACATTGATCCCGACGAGCTTGCCTTCTTTAACCTCAAGCGTCCCGTTTCCTTTCAGGGAATCTAAAATAGCCGGGCCGGCGCTTAAACCGCTCCCCGCGGTATCAAACTTCCCGAAAAGTTTACCTTCAAACTGAACCGACGGGTCTTTCTGGGCAATGATTTCTTTTAAATCAAGGTCATCGGCCTGAATGTTAAATTTAAAATCCTGGGCCTTCATATAATCATCAATCCGGCCCTGAATCACGATGCTGCCCTTGCCTAAATCCAGGGAAGAATCTGTTACCTCGAGGGCTTTTTCGGTCATGCGGATATTCACCGCAATATTTTCAAGCGGCAATTCGATATATTTGGTCTTCATCTTCCCGGCAGCGAGTTTTCCTTCCAGGGCGAGCGCCATCAACCCCTTCGCGCCAACAACCATTTCCTTAATATTCGCCTGGATTTGTCCTTCAAGGTTTTTTTGTAATCCCGCCGTTTGAAGCATCGGCAAAGAGCGCAGTAATTGTTCAAGCGATATATCCGACAAGTCGGAAATAACTTTAGTATCCGTTAACCGTAAGGCGTTATTAGTTATATCGGCCTGTCCACGGCCCTGGGCAGTAATATTCTTGCGTGCGCTTAACCATGAACCATCAATAAAGAACTCAAACGGTTTATCCAAAGAAAAATCATCAACCCTTAACCCCAGCTGATTTATTTCAAGAGAAATCGCCGGATCAAAAGAGTCGTCCTTGTAAACAACAATCCCGCTATTGAGACGAATCGATTTTATCAAAAGAGCGGGCAGTGGGCCCTTCTCCGCCGTAGAGCCGTCGGCAGCGAAGGCTTCACGGACAAATAGACCGCCTGCTCCGGCAGCAGAATCATTGCGGCTTACCTTGTCTTTGGTAATTTCAAATGTTTGGACATTGAACTTTCCGTCCTTATCCCGAATAAGAATGACCTTGGGCGATTGAATTTGCAGGCTGGAGACAATAATCTGGCGGGTGGTCACATAGGAATAAAAATTAATGCCGAGATTGATATTTTCGACAGTCAGAAAATTCTCTTTGGAAAATTCCGGATTATCGGCGATGCTAAGGCCCTTAATATTCAAGATAACCCCCTGGCCCGGTAAGAATTCAAGGCCGAGCGATTGTATGTCGGCGCTGCGGCCTATGGCCTTGGTTATTTGCTGCAAGATTTTAGGTTTGTATTTATTAACGTCAAAAGTTTTTAAAAAAATAAAAACGGCAACTCCGAAAATAACAATGACCGCCAAGAAAATAATAAAAATAGTTTTTAGGGCTTTCATTTTAATCCCTCCCTGAAGATTTACTCAAAAAATATTTTGCTTGCCGCGCCGTCTTGGAGAATAAATCAGCGGTAATTGTTAAAACTCAGATGCAGGGGAAAATCAATGCCGCGTAAATGCGCAATAACAGCCTGCAGGTCATCTTTCTTGGCCGAAGAAACCTTGATTTTTTCTCCTTCGATTTGCGCCTGCACTTTAAGATTCAGATCTTTAATAATTTTCACCAGATCTTTTGCTTTTTCTTTCGGAATACCAGTAGATATCTCGATAATCTGGCGCAACGTACCTTCAAAAGCCGCCTCGGGCGTTTTAAAAGTAAGCGATTTATGGGAAATACCACGCTTGGACATCTTTGAAATCAAGATATCATTGAGGGCGCGCAGCTTGTAGTCATCGTCGCCGACCAAGGTAATCTTTTTTTCCTCGCGGTTATAGGCAATCGAGGCTTTGCTGTCCTTAAAGTCGTACCGCTGGCTTAATTCTTTCCTGGCCTGATTAACGGCATTATCGACCTCCTGGAGATCGACTTCGGAAACAATATCGAAAGAAAAATTGGGCATATCTATCTTCCTGTTCTTTTAACGGGCCGAATAAAACATCCACGCCGCCAGCAAAGCCGTTGTCACAAACGCTCCCCAGCTGAACCATTGCGGCACTGTAAAATTACCGATAGTAATTTCAACTCTTGATAGCATCCTAAGCAAATGAACCAATGCGATCAAAAGAAAAACTATCCCCGAAACCAATAACGGCCATTTATACATAAAACCTCCCTTGCCTATTTTTTAACAGCCGTAACAATATACCTCAATATCCCGCTTTATTTGGTAGTATCTTGATCCGTGTCTGCGGCAGGGACAACAATCGTTTGTTCTCCTATGCCGCCTTCGCTGCAGATAGCCTTGACCCGAATGGTATCACCGGCCACGGCACTTAAGGGAATGCTCTTGGTCATGCTATGGGCGGAAGTTTGCTGGACAATCGTCGAGTCTAAAACCATTTCATCATTCTTAAATATCTGGATTTTTCGAATATGATGCCTAATCATGTTACTGCCGGTTACGTGAGTCATGGCGATGTGAAGCACCCCTTCGGCGGGATCATAGTTTACCCTTAAGTCAGATGGCGGATGAGCAAAAAGAGGCACAGCAGTACAGAACAAAAGAAAAGCGGCAAGAAAAGAGATTCTATTAAAAATCTTCATTTGGCAGCCCTATCAATAAGGACATTGACGCGAGTCAAGAGTTCTTCGGCCAGATGATCGCCTTTTCTGGCCTTTAGATGCCTCTTTTCGTTCTTTCCAATAACCTCATCCAGTTCTTTTAAAATCCTTTCAAAAGCCCCAACCAGATGATTAGAGACACGATAAGCCCAAATAATGATAAAAAGAAAAACGACAGGCATAATCATCAAGCCGAGGAGAATCGCAATCTTGATAGTCGGGATTTTGGCGTCCGTGGCCATAAGTGCATTCGTCATATCATAGCACAAATAAGATGCAGCTAAAGAAAGCGCCGCCACAACCGCCAGGGCGGAAAACACAAAGATATGCAGAATCGGTCTCTGGAATTTGCTGGTTCTCAAAAACACTCTCCGCTTGGCAGCTTCCGTCATATTTACTCCTTTTGCTCTAGAGATACATCTTCCGAATCGGGAATTCTTTTCTTTCGACTCAGTTTACGCCCAAACTCAAAAGACTGCAACTTAAATCTAAACGCGTAAAAACGCAAATCCCCGCGAGCGTTTTTCTGCTTGCTGCGCTCTTCTTTTATTTCACGTCTTTCTGTGAAAACACCTGTGCGGTAAATATCTCAATCGTGGTTTGGGGATCTTTCCAAGCATCGGGAGGCAAGCCAGCTTTATGCGCGCATAGATTGGAGAGAAATTCCTCTCGGCTCCAACCGGTTTCAGTCGCCACCTGCGGTAAAAATACACCCCGGTTAAAAAGACCTCGTCCAACAATAACGCCGTGAACTCCCATCTGGATTTCGCCGACGTCCTTTATACGTCGGGGCCTGGATAATACAGAAATTTCGATATCGATATCCTTTAACTCATCCGCCGCAACCGGATGAAATCGGGGATCCTCTGTTGCCGCCGCAATCGCCATATTTCTTACGGTTTTATACAGTGGCCCGCTTCCTAAAATATTACCGATGCAACCGCGTAACTCTCCGTGCTTGTGGATAGTCACAAAAGCTCCCTCTTCCGCAGAAAGACGAGGATCGGACTCACTAGGTTCAAACGTCTCTTTCTTCTGGATGTAGGCAAAAATGGTTTTTTGGGCAATGTCGATTAATTTCTTTCTTTGTTCCGCATTAAGCAATGCTGTTTTTTCTTCTTTCTTCGCCATAGTCTCACCATCAGTCTCTTTCTTCAAGTTATCCTGCACAGGTCGATCCTTTTCTGAATTCTCCCGCTCTTTGTCTTGAGCCGCCTGTTGGGCAGAATCGTTTGAATCCTTTTTATAAAACACAGCGGCACCATAACCGACAACAGCACTCTTGTCTCCGGTGATATCTCCTGAATTCGCATATCTTAAGATATCGACACCGTCTAACCCTTTTAATCCCGCGTACAAAAGAGCCGTGACTGTGCCCGAAAACCCGCACAATTCAACATCGCGTAAAAGACAATGGGTCCAAAGCTGCTGCGCCTTAAAGTTTTTAATAAGTGAAAGTGTGGCAGCATCCATTCGCCGGGCTGTTGCGTCATTATGGTAATGGGACATATCCGTGCTAACGACAACGAGAATATCCTCTCTCTTTCCGGTGACCCGGATAAGCGCATCGGCTAAATTCCTGCAATTATCCAAGCTCGGTTTCCCTGTCAATATAGGGATAATCTTGAAATTTTTCAACGTCTTCTGCAAAAACGGAATCTGCACCTCGAGAGAATGTTCTTTGTCAAAAGCCTGCGGAAAGGATTTTATTTTATCGGTTGCCGAAAGAAGTTCTTGGGCTAATTGGGCATCCACTTCGACTTTTCCCAAAGGAGTTTCAAAGCTCCCTTGGGGCCAAATTGCAAAACCCTCAAAATCCGAGAAATGGCTCACCGCGATAATGATAACGGTTGTGTATTTCTGGTTGCTGATAGCCTTATAGGCGTACGCGGCCACCGGCCCCGAATAAACATAGCCGGCATGGGGCACGATAATCAGTTCGACTTTTTTTTGGTAGGGTTGAACCCGGGCAAGTTCAAAGAAGGCATCGATGCTTTTTGACAACTTCGTTGTGTCACCGGAATAGAATTGGCCACTGACATTCGGCTTTTTGATATCGGACTGGCTGAAGGCTGACGGCAATAATATCGCCGTCAAAAACATTATCGTTAAAATAATCTTGGTCACGTCATGCCCCTTGGAAGAAAGTTAAAGGAGGCGGGGGAAGCGCCGCACGTTTTTATTGTTTGCTTAGGAAATAACGGTCGAGACTCAGAAGAGAAGTTTTTTGGATGAAGGCTCGCAAGAAAGTGACGGTAATTAAAAGAACCGTATCCATCGCCACCGTCACCGCCAGCGGAAGAGGCAGCAGATCGCCAAAGCATCCGCACTCGGTAATGGGCAGGTTCCTTAAGATGGCTTGTCCGAGAACAAAAATAAAGATAATCAACAAGGCCCACATTCCCCTTAGCGTGATTTTAAGCCAAAGCCCCAGAATCATAAAAACGCCTAGGATAAATTCTATCCAGGGCATAAACCAGGCCGTTAGCAAATCCAGCGGTTTTCCGACCAGTTCATAGCTCTGAACGACATAAAGGAAATTCTCGTACGGGTTAATCAGTTTTTCAAACCCAGAAACTACAAAAAAGATTCCAATTAAGATTCTAATAATCGCTAAGGCCATTAGAGACTATCTCCTTTAAAGAACTTCTCCAGCTCTTCCCGTAAAGGTTTAGGGCCGGTAAGCATTTTCCCGTTTAAAAAATATGTCGGCGTCGATTGGACCCCCCGAGCCCTGCCTTCAGCTTTCTCATTTAAAACATCCGTTTTCGTTTTTTCATTTTCAGCGCAGCTTTGAAATTTAGGGATATTAAGACGGAGCTGTTTGGCAATATCAATAAACAGCGAATCGGGATTGATCATTCTTTCCCACACCGAACGCTTTTCAAGCATTGTGTAGAAAAACGGCCAGAAATTATTCTGCCGGGCCGCGCATTCGCTGTACACGGCGGTCTTTAGGGCATGGCGGTGAATTTGACTTAACGGGTAATATTTTAATTCGAGATAAATCTGGGCAGGATACTTTTCAATGTATTCCTTCAGGAGCAGGGAACCGCTAATACACCCGGGGCATTGAAAATCGATGTATTCAACAATACGGATAGGCGCCCTGGGATTACCCTTGGTCCGGGCAGCAGAGACTTGGCTGGGAGAGAGGCGACGGGCCCTGTCCATCAAAAGACGCACTGCATTAATAAATACGACACTCGCAACAATAACGAGAGCAGTCACCGCAGGTTTTGATATTTTCATAGAAATCTCTTCTTGAATTTAAAGGAAGCCGGGACATTGCGCCTGAGTCCCCTCATATCAAGAGAGGATTTTACTCTTTGATGCTGATAAAATCAAGATTTTTAAGGGAAATACTCAAAGATTGAAAAAGCTTGGGGGCCGTTCGACCTTTAGTCGAACGGCCCCCAAGCACATTTTTCTCCGGGCACCTCAAGCCAAAAAGCCCGTCATAACAATTACTTTTTCTCGATAAGCTCTAACGGTGTACCATCCTTAGGACAAGTCTCAACCCCGCTGGTATAACGCGCCCCGCATTTCGGACAAAACTTTTTATCCATCTTCTCGCCGATAATGGCACCAGCCACGGCACCCGCACCCGCACCAATCAACGCACCGCCGACACCATGCCCTGACTGATGACCGATGATCCCCCCGAGCACGGCACCCGTACCGCCACCAATAGCCGCACCTTTCTCAGTCGTGGTACAACCGACGATAAATGCCGCCACAAAAATTAAAGAAATACATAACCGGCGCATACACCCATCTCCCAGCATGAGCAACTAGCTTGGTTGTTTCCTTAAATTATTTTAAATACGTGCCTAACTTCATCCAGGTTTGCTGGCCAACCACGCCGTCAGCTTTTAAACCATTAGCTTTTTGAAAATCTTTAATCGCCGTCTTGGTTTTGGTGCCGATTTTCCCGTCTACAGGGCCGTCATAAAGACCGGCGTTTTTAAGCGCGGTCTGCACGCTTTTCGTATCCGGTTTGACAAAATCCCCTTTAGGGACAAGGGTAATATTGCGGATTTGGGCCTCTTTCACTTCCTGCAATTGAAACTGAAGATTCTCAATCTCGCTATCTCTTTCCTGCAATTTAGACTCCAATTCGGAAACCCTCATTTCCATCTGATCTGTTGTAGCAACATTTTTCTTTGTCGTCGCACAACCCGCCAAACCTACCGCCAAGATAATAGTTAACAATATCCTTAAAAGCATCCTTCTCCTCCTTTATAATTAAATAATTATTCCGAAACTTAAGACCTGCCTATTTGGACATTTTAATATTTTTTATTCGGGATGCTATGATTATACAACAAAAAACAAGAAATCAAATAAAATCTCGATTAAATTTCGATTGTCAATCAGCAAAAAGGGGCATACGCCCACATCCCTAAAGCTCTACCCCCAAGAATCTTCTAATCATCCAGCCCATGGCAAAACTGATCGCTGCAACCGTCAAGGAAAGAATAGCCATTTCCAAGAATCGCCGCCAGAATTTAAGACTTTTGGCCGTAGTAATATAAAAGGTATAACCGAATATAATCAAAATGCTAGAAGTAAGCATGACGGCCAAGGCCAGATATAAATTAGAGATAAAAAAATACGGGATAATGAGCACGGCAACCGTTAGAAGATAGGTAATGCCCGTATAAATAGCCGATTTAAACGGATTTTTCTTAAGATTCTGGTCCGCCTCTTCTTTAGAGGACAGGTAGCTTGAAGCCGCCATCGACAGAGAGGCGGCAAAACCTGTGATGAGACCGGTGATGCCGATAATCTTGCCATTCTGCAAGGCAAAGGTAAGGCCGGTTAAGGCCCCGGTTAATTCTACCAGCGCATCGTTAAGCCCCAGAACCATCGAACCGGCATACTCAACTCGCTCTTCCTTTAAAATATCTAACAACTCTTTCTCATGCCTCTGCTCATCGACCATAATTTTCGTCGTTTCGGAAAACTGGTCTTTAAGTTTCAAGTATGCCCGTATAGCGACGGCCTCGCCTTTTTCCATCAGTTTCAGACCAAATGACAGCCCAAAAATACGCGAAACGAGGATATACCAAAAGACCATCAAGCGATCAGGCTTTATTTCTACCTGAGTAATCGATTTCCAATATTCGTAGTGCCTTAATTCATCCTTGGCAATCGTCTCGAGAATTTGACGGTTGTGAATATCCCGGGTATTTCTTGCCAAGCCGGAGTAAATAAAATGCTCGGCAATCTCGTTCCTTTGCGCGGTTTTAATCACGGCCAACGTTTGCGGGTCAATGGTTTTTGCCATATTTATCCTCTTAAGATAGCGTCCGGGCGCCCCGCCTTTAAGGCGGGGCGCCCGGAGTCAGTCCCTCTACTATTAAACTTATTTTTTCCTAACTGCTCTTCGCCTTTCTTTTCTTAACCATTATAAAAATCCGGACAACAAGCACAAGAATAGCTAGCCATATAATAACTTTAACCGGCTTCTTAACTTTCTCTACGACAGAAGTATAGCTGACCTTCAGCCAAGGACTTTCCCCTTCAACCACCAGCAGCTTGGAGAATCGGAACAATTTTCCCTGTCGGGGAATGCTAATTTCAATCGGCAACACCCCTTTGGTAAGCGCTCCTTCTGCTTGGGGCATTTGCATAGATTGCTGGCCTTCTTTTCCCCCTCGGCCAACTGAAAATTGCGTGCTTAAATAACCCGGCTCATACTGCTCTCCGATATTGTCAGCTGAGTCCTTAAAGCGTCCTTGCACCCCACGGCTCGCAAACGACCCCACGGCTCCCCCTAATCCGCCTGAATGACTTTGGGTATAGGGGACATCTGCTATGTTCTGCACATCGCCGCCAAAACTAAAATAGCTGTATTCGTAAGGCAAATAAACCGACCAATGGCATTCGCTGATCGGCACGTCGGTTGTAGGGAGACTCAGCTTCATTGAGCCAAACCATTTCATGCTCTCGCCCTTGTCCAAATAAACAATTTCAACCGGGAACGTGGTTAAGGTTTTCCCTTTAAGCTCTGATTTCTGTAAAGGAATCAGGATATTGCCCTTATCATCTTTGGCGGGTTTAACCGGTGCGCCCGACACAAACGAGCTCCAGATAGATACATCTTTGGGGAGATTCAATCTTAAATACTGCTTAACATTGTTTCTAATGTGATAAGTAACTTTGGTGAGAATTTTCCCTTCTTTCGTGCGCAGCATGATATGATCCGCCGAATCAATGGTCGCAATTAAGACCGGCAATTCTTCGTGCCTGGTAATCTCCAGGTCAATCTTAAAACCGTCATTGAGATATTTAAATGCCAGCAGGATCGGATTGGATGATGTGCTCCAAACAGAGGAAGGGAGTTGTTTGGTATCGATTTCCGTAACCTTATCCTTACTTTTAACCGCAAGCTCGACATTGGTGCTGGCAGCTATGCCATAAAATCCGTTTTCACGCTCAACCCCGGCTGCCTTGATCCAGGGCATTTCGACAACTTGAGAACCTTCTCCGATGTTACGCTCATAAACGACATTAAGAACATATTTTCCTTTAACGCCGTAATTTAAAAAGACATCAACATACTGCACGCCGTCTTTCTTTGAAGGTTTCCAGTCGCGCAGATTATCCGCGGAAACATTTAATACGCTCACATCCTCCGGTAAAGCAACCCTTAAAGAAGCCACTTCAGACTGCAATATAGAATATTCTATACGCGATTGATTTTTTATAACCCCGCCGCCGACCGAGGAAGTCGTTGACGTTTCCGCGTATAATTTCGGCTCTAATTTCTCGGTAACGGTAATTTGCTGCTTAGGAAGTGCCGTCGTCCAACGGACATCTGCGGAAGAAGTATTAGGCATAATCGCCCAAGCCATGGTTTTATCGTTTTCTTGTGTGGTCTCGACTTTAATAGCCGGCTCAATAAAAACTTGGATATCCTTGCCCGGAATGGTGAATTCAAATTGTGACAGCGGAGCCGGTATCATTTCCGCTTTGAAATTTCCCGGGCCCCCTTCACGCTCACGATTTGCCTTAATCAAGAATTCAATATTCAAATTGTAGCGGCCGGGCTTATCGATCATGAGGTAGTATTTACCGTCTTGGTTGATAACGAAAGATTTGCCTTTATTAACCTTGACATCCACCAACCCCACCGAATCACCTACCAAAGGAATCTGTGTCCAGCCCTCTTTCTTAAAAACCTCAAAAATAACTTCACCGGTTACGGTAACGACATTTTCGTCAATTTCCGACTTATACACGACATTGTAAATCGCATAAGAAGAAAGAATAGCAGGGCTTAAAACAGTATCAGCTCTTAGCGAGGAAACCTTCTTGGGAGAAAATTCATCGGCTGGAGCTGATGTTGCAGGCCTGTCATAGTCCTTTTTATCGGTCTCCAAACTTGTCTTTAATTCTTCCTTGCCGCCGGAAAAATCAGAGCCACTATATTGAAAAGTCTGGGAACCGGACTGATACTGCATACTGTTTCCGACATTTATTCTTTGCTGCATCTTGCCCTTAATAGATCCGGCTAATAGAATTTCCGGTGCAGTTAAAAGAAAACAGACAGCTGATACATAAACAAGCAATCTTTTAAAAGCGTTCATTTTCGTAGCCTCCTTTTATAAGTTAAAATGCAGGAAATAAAAGCATGGGGGCAATCCGCTTTTGCGGATTGCCCCCTTGGATTAAAATTTATAAGTTCATACCGTCAAATAACATACGGTAATTTTAACGTTAATTATCAAACAGGGCAAGAAAAATAATCCCGGCCTTATAATCACTCCTTTAAGAAAGGTTTTTTGCCTAAACCAGCCGGCTCTAAGTTAAAGATAAGCGTCTTATGCCGCGTCATCTCTTCAATGCTGTATCCTATGCCTTCCCGGCCGATACCGGAATCGCGAATTCCTCCGAACGGAAAATACCCTACCCCGTGCCGCGGCAAGTCGTTGACGGTAACACCGCCAACCTGAAGCTGTTTGGCTAATTTCCAGATACGATAAAAATTATTCGTAAAGATACAGGAATCGAGCCCAAAACGCGGCCGCGAGGCCGTCTTAAGCGCTTCAGCTTCATCCTTGATGCGGATAACCGTAACCACCGGGCCAAAGGTTTCTTCGCAGGCAATTCTAGCATCAAGCGGAACTTGGTCTAAAAGTGTCGGCTCGACATAGCAATCCTTAACCGACCCGCCATACAATAATCTCGCCCCCTTAGCCTTAGCATCATCAATAAGCACCTTTATCTGTTGGGCTGCCTGCCGGCTGATGACGGGACCGACCTTAGTTTTTGCATCCGCAGGATTCCCTAAGGGCCAGCGCTCCATTTCTCCGTGCATTTTCTTGATTAACAGTTCAGCTATCGAATCGACCACCAAAATAGCACTAATGGCATCACAGCGCTGCCCGGCATTCTTCAAAGAACCTTCCACGCACTTTTTTGCTGCCAAATCAAGATCGGCATCATCTAAAACAATCGCCACTCCCTTGCCGCCTAATTCCAAGTGAAGTTTCTTAAGCCCGGCGATACCGGCGATATGCTTACCCACCTGAGTCGAGCCGGTAAAACTGATCATGTCGATACGCGGGTCGCTGACGATTGCATCCCCCACCTCGCTTGATCCGGTAATAATATTCACAACCCCTTTAGGAAATCCGGCTTCTTCCAAAAGACGCACAAAACACAACAGCGTCAAAGGCACAGCACTCGCAGGTTTAATAACCATGCTATTTCCCGCTAAAAGCGCCGGAATAATCTTTGCCGCAGGAATATAGAGCGGATAATTAAAAGAAGTAATTGCCGCCACCACGCCCACAGGTTCGTGAATAACCACGGCGATCTTTCCCGACGTGTCATTCGACCAGTCGCCGGGAATATATTCACCCGTGATCTTTTTAACCTCCTGCATCGTCATGCGCAGGCGTTCTTTGACGGCTGAAATTTCTCCCGCAGCTTCATGATGAGGCTTGCCGGCCTCAAGCAAAAGCAACTCACGAAATAACTCCTCGTTTTTCTCAAGTAAGGCCAGGACACGGTTAAAGATCGTGATCCTGTCAATGGCCGGAATTTCCCGGATACTGGATTTAGCTGCCTCAGCGCAGAAAATAGCCTCCTTCACTTCGGCCACGGAGGCCTTAGGAACCCGGGCGATGGCTTGACCATCCACCGGGCTTATAACGGGAAAATACCCGCCGCTGGACTCAACCCACCGGCCATCGATCAAATTCCGCGCCTGCCATACCCCGTCGGTACCTGTCTTCATAACCGCATCGAATAAAGGAGAAATCATTTTTTGCGTGATCGCCATAAAACCTCCTGCATATTGCCCAAATGAGAATTTGTTTTAGTGCTCCCAACCCGTTAAGGCGTAGGGCTTGGCGCTAACATCTTGTCCGAAGAAGATACGACAGGCAAACGTATCTTCTGGCCCGTGTAGATTTTTGAGTCACTTAGCCCGTTTAATCGCATCAATTCTGCAACCAAAGTGCGCGATCTTTTCGCAATGCCAAAAAGGGTATCACCTGACTGAACAATATAAACCTTGGCGGAATTGTTTTCCTTTAAAGAATCATCCGATTGTTTGAGCCCGGGTGGCGGAACATTGCGAATCAATTTAGCACCTAAAGACTTTTTAAGATAACGGGCATAGCTTGTTTTTCTTAAAAGCGGCTTAACCGCGTTAATGGGCACGGCAAAATTAAGATTTTGCCCTTTAGGGTGGCTGGCGACCGTAACCCCAACCACTTCGCCTGCCAGATTAAACAACGGACCTCCACTGCTACCCGGCGATAGCGGTACGCTGATCTGTAAAAGCCCAACACCTTTTGAGGTATTACGCAACGAACTGATCAATCCGTCGCTAACCGTCTCTGCAAGACCCAGGGGATTACCAATCGTCACCACCCGCTGGCCCACCTTAACCGAATCGCTGTCGCCTAATTTAACCGTGGATAGATTTTTCCCGCTGATCTTAATCAGGGCAATGTCATTAATCGTATCAATGGCAACAATTTTTACCTTAAGATAGCCGGTGTTATTCTTTAATTTAATCACAATCCTTTTCGCCTTATCCAAAAGATGGTAATTCGTTACAATAAATCCATCGGGTGTAATGACAAAGCCCGTTCCGGCTCTACTGTTCTTTCCGGATCGGTCAGCCGCCCCTATCAAAACAACCGCATCGGCATTTTGGGAAAAAAGATTGGAGATTGCCCGGTCGTCCGTCTGGGCGAGCCCCGGCGCGGCGCTGCCAAGCAGCGCCGCGCCAAAACTCATAAGAATAAAAACTTTAATAAGTCGATCCATGGGTTGTTTAGTCTTATTTATTCTAAGCCAAAGTCCTGCCGGCGGATTGCGCGAGAGAGATTTGTCTTTGATTAAGCTTCTGTTGTTCGCTCTGATTGACCATACCGAAATAAATATTTTTAACAACCTTGGCTCCAAACGTTTCCGCGGACACTTTAAGTATCGTTAAAGCGCTGGGCATTAAGAATCTGCCCACGATCGCAGGACAAGCGCTGGAGGTAACCACAATCGCTCTTTTGTCCGGACTTTTCTTAACCCTTGGTTTGGGCGCGGCCTGTTCCCAGGGCCAATAAGCATAGACAATAAGCCGTTCGACAAAACGTTTCATGAGAGCAGTGATAGTGTAAAAGTTTATGGGAGAAGCCAGAATAACCCCGTCGGCTGCATCAATCTTGTCCAATAATTCCCCCATATCGTCTTTTATGATGCAGGCAGCACGTTTGGCGGCCAAATTTTCCTTGCAGCAACTGCGGCAATTGGTGCAAAATTCAATATGCTTATCCAAAAGATACACTTTTTCTATTTGGGCACCTTTTTCCCGCGCGCCTTCTAAAACCGCATCCGCAATCTGCTCGGTAATACCATTTTTTCTGTAACTGCCGATAATGGCGATGATTTTCTTTGTCATTGGATAATCCTCATTTTAAAAGTGAATCAGATCTTACATCCGGGAACTTTTCTGTCAATAACGACTCAGCATATGCTTAAAAACAACTTCTGCCAGAAGCTTGTAGGTAAAGACGATAAACGCCAAGGCGATAATAGTAACGACTACGCCGACCCAGAACAGAACCTGGTCTCTTGCATTTTCCCGCTTAAACATCCAGAAAAGGGCTTTACGCATATGATTTTTATTTTTCGAGAAATTGAAAAGGGCCCCGCCGAAATCCGGCGGGGCCCCTCCTATACATTCTACGCTATACGCTCACTGCTAGCATTTGGAAAACCCGCACCCGTAACACTTTAAGCACCCTTCCTCGTGATGTAAGGGGCTGCCGCAATCAGGGCACACGCCAACCATATTGGCTTTAACATTGTGTTTTTCGGATGGCTTTAATTCGTTAGTAATCGCAACCGCTGCCATCGGCGCTCTTTGCACAACCGCCTGTTTTTCGGCGAGCCTCTTTTCCAAAACCCGTGATATGGCATCCGCACAGGAAAATATTCTCGTCCCCTTGTCCCATGACGGGGCCGGGCAACGAATACCGCGCAACTGCTCAATAATCGTCTTTTTATCGACCCCCGAGCGAAGTGCCAGGGAGGCCAACCGGCCTATTGCTTCCAGCTGGCTGGCTGCGCAACCGCCCGCCTTGCCCATTTGCATAAATACCTCAAAAGGCTTTTCGTCTTCGTCATCGTTAATCGTAATATACAAATTTCCGCAGCCGGTCAGCACCTTAGAGGTTGTTCCGTGCGTTACCTCCGGCCTAGGCCGGGGCTCAATCTTGCCGGTAGCATTGACATTGATTTCTGCCGAAGCAGGCTGTTGTTTGATGCCTTCCTCGCACTTGGGAGTACATGCCACCTGCCCTTGGGTAATCGCCTCCGCCTTAGCAACAAGGGCTTCGTCTTTCTTAAGCGTTTCGGCGTCCTTTTTCTCGGGCATCTGGGTATCTTCTTTCTTGGTGATGTTTAAAACCTGCTCGTCACGGCTTCCGTCGCGGTAAACCGTTATCCCTTTGCAATTAAGTTCGTACGCCAAAACATAAGCCTTCCTGACGTCTTCTTCGCTGGCAGAATGAGAGAAATTAATCGTCTTGGAAACGGCATTGTCGGTATATTTCTGAAACTCCGCCTGCATCTTGATATGCCACTCCGGAGTAATCTCGTGCGCTGTAACAAAAGCCCTCTTCACGTCATCCGGCACCTCGGCAATATGCTGGATAGAACCTTCTTCGGCAATTTGACGCATCAGTTTATCGCTGTAGAATCCCCGTTCTTGGGCCACCGTCTCAAAGACCGGATCTATCTCAACCAGCTTAGTTTTATCCATAACATTACGGTAATAACAAATGGCAAAAATCGGTTCGATGCCCGAGGAACAAGGCCCGCCGATAATGCTGATAGTTCCTGTAGGTGCAATCGTTGTCAGTGTGGCATTACGAAAACGCATCTTTTTACCGCCCTTGGCAAAGACGCTCTTTTCAAATGCCGGGAAGACACCCTTTTGTTTGGCCAGCTCCAGCGATTTTACTTTGGCCTCGGTTAAAATAAAAGACATGACCCTTCCGGCCAATTCCAACGCCTCCTCGGTATCATAAGGAATGCCCAGCCGACACAAAAGCGAAGACCAACCCATAACACCAAGACCGATTTTTCTGGTCAATTTGGTTTGCTTCTCAATGGCTTTTACGGGATGATTGTTGGCATCGATAACATTATCTAGAAAATGAACGGCCGCTCGGGTGACGGCCTGCAGCCTATCCCAATCGATTGTGTAGCCACTCTCACTTTTGACCGCCATTCTAAGAAGATTGATAGAACCTAAATTGCAGCTTTCATAAGGAAGCAAAACTTGTTCGCCGCAAGGGTTGGTGGCCTCATAAAGCCCCAGGGCCGTCGTAGGATTACACTGATTCATCTTATCAATAAAAATAAGTCCGGGCTCGCCGTTACGGTGAGCACTTTTAACGATCAAATCAAAAACTTCCTTGCTATTCGCGCGCTTAATAACTTTCTTTGTATGTGGAGAGATCAGGTCATAATCTTCGCCCTTTTGAAGAGCACGCCAGAAATCGTCGGTAATCGCAATCGAGATGTTAAAGTTGCTGATCTCTTTATCTTTTTCTTTGCACGTAACGAATTCCATAACATCAGGATGATCGACCCGCAAAATACCCATGTTGGCGCCGCGCCGAGTGCCCCCTTGTTTGACTGCCTGAGTCGCGCCGTCAAAAACTTTCATAAAAGAAATCGGGCCCGAGGCAATGCCGCCGGTCGCCTGTACCAAACTATTTTTTTCACGAAGCCGCGAAAAAGAAAAACCCGTCCCGCCGCCGGATTTATGAATAATAGCGGTTGCTTTCAGTGTTTCAAAAATGGATTCCATGGAATCTTCGATCGGCAAGACAAAGCAGGCGCTCAATTGGCCTAGGGGACGGCCGGCATTCATGAGCGTGGGCGAGTTGGGCATAAATTCCATCTCGGTCATGATGCGGTAAAAGGCCTCTTCGGTTTTCTTAACCTCGGTTTCATCAAAATTGTAACTTCGATCAACCGCAGCAATGGTCTTAGCAACGCGGCGGAACATCTCCTCTGGCGTCTCAACTACCTTGCCGTTTTCGTCCTTCTTCAGGTACCTTTTTTCGAGTACCTTTAACGCATTTTCAGAAATCTTTAGAGCCATTATTTTTTCCTCCCCTATTTTCTGGGCTCATTCTAATACCACAGGTAGTGCTTGTCAATAGAATAAAATACAATATGTTGTGATAAGCAGGATTTGCCGGTTTTTTCGTTTTTTCCGTCGATTGGTTACTCGAAGAAAACATCTTGCGGATTACCCAGACTGGCCTGAAGTATATTAAAAACACTTTTAAAGGGCAAAAGTGATTAAAAATGAAACCTACGCGCTCGCCTTTTTTCTAAAATCACCATGGCGCCGGATTGTATCGCGCTCGTTAAACGGCACCACCTCTTCCTTTTGCGGAAAATCCAGGTTTTCCTTTACATCATAGACAGAAATAACCGGTAGACGTGAAAAATAAATCTTTAACGACTCCAATTCTTTTTTAGGAAGCGGCTTGACCCCGCACGGCCTTAGCGCGGTATTAAGCTGCACCTCATCCGGATTAATTTCCCGTACTAAGCGTGCTATCTCACCGGCGTATTTCTTATTTTCTTCGACAAACATAATCTGCAAGGCCAATTTTCCGTTGTAATTTGATTTAAAATCGGCAATTCCTTCTAAAATAGTTTTTAATTGCGTCCCCCGGACCGGCCGGTTAATCTTTCTAAAATCTTCTTCAGCGTAAGCATCGATTTTTGCCAAAACAAAATCAGCCAACGCCAAGTCCTTCTGCACATCCCGGCGATAGATCAAGGCAGAGTTTGTGATCACGGCAATTTTTTCTTTACGGATCTTGCGGATACCTTTAATCATCTCGCCTAAGTTCTTGGCTAGCGTGGGTTCGCCGTTTCCAGAAAATGTCAGATAGTCAATGCGCACTTTCGGTAATGCTTTTATCTCTTTGATGATTTCCTGAGTGGGGACGAAAATCTTTCTGATCCGGATTAATTTCCTGGTCGGGCCCAGCTGGCAATAAACACAGTTAAAATTGCACACCTTCTGCGCCGTCGAAATAGGGTCAATTCCTAAAGAATAACCCAGCCGCCAAGAATAGACGGGACCGTAAAGATATTCAAAATTGTTCTTAGCCATTTTAGTTTCCTTTATAAAATTTTTAATTATCCCCCGTCTGTTTTGTCCCTGTCGTTTCGCGAGAAAGCCAGGACAAAACAAGCGCGGGGGTTGGCCACCTTTTGCCTTGCAATAAAAGGCGTCCTAACAAATCCGCGGCAATTGTTCACCCGTTAACATATCAACGATGCGATTTGCGCCGATTTTGCTTTTCATAGTAACAATAAAAGGAAATTCTTTTCTCACCTTGCCGATGATACTGGCATCCGTGCCCAGCGAATCCTTCTTTATAATCTTAAGCGCCCGCGCAGCATCTTTTTCTTTAACAAAGGCTACAAAGCGTCCTTCGTTAGCGACATATAACGGATCAAGCCCTAAGATTTCACACGCGCCCTGGACATCGCCGCGCACAGGAATCATATTTTCGTCAAGCTCAATAGAAACCTTGCCTTGCAGGGCAATTTCGTTTAAGGCACTCGCCAGCCCCCCGCGGGTTAAATCCCGCAGGCAGTGAATTTCAACTCCTGCCGATAAAAGCTTGCCGACTAAATGCGCTAAGGGAGCGCAATCGCTTTTAATGGTCGTTTCAAATTCCAACCCTTCGCGCACCGCCATAATCGCAATGCCGTGACGGCCGATGTCGCCGCTTAGAATGATGCAATCACCTGGCCTGACTGATCGAGGCGACACCTTTTGGCGGTGCTCAATAATACCAACCCCGGAGGTATTAATAAAAATGCCGTCGCCCTTGCCCTTATCAACAACCTTGGTGTCCCCGGTCACAATTTGGACACCTGCCTTTTTAGCGGCACGCCCCATCGATTGCACCACCCGCCAGAGCATTTCCATCCCTAAACCTTCTTCCAAGATAAATCCGGCGCTTAAATAAAGCGGCCTGGCTCCGGACATCGCCAAATCATTAACCGTTCCGTAAACTGCCAAAGAACCAATGTCGCCCCCGGGAAAAAACAGCGGCCGCACCACGTAAGAGTCAGTGGTCATGGCAATTTTTTTCCGGCTTAAATCAAGAACGGCGGAGTCATGGCCCTCCATAAGAAAAGGGTTTTTAAACACCACCGCAAACATATTCGCAATCAAATCATGCATCAGCTTTCCGCCGCCGCCGTGTGCCATAAGGATATTAGGATACCGGGTTATCGGTACGGGGCAGGAAAGCGAAAAATCTTTCGGGCTCTTGGCGCTCATCTCTTTGTTGAATTTTTTCTGCTTTTTGTTTTATTGACCTTCAAACCGCGGTAGCGGTAGTAAGCAGCACAAGCACCCTCTGATGATACCATTGTAGCACCAAGAGGATGTTCGGGTGTGCATTTTTTACCGAAGGCCGCACATTCGTAAGGTTTCTTGACGCCCTGTAAGATCAAACCGCTGATGCATTCAGGGGACTCTTGCGTTTTAATATCCCCCAGGGCAAAACGCCTTTCGGCATCAAACAGACGGTAGGGCTCGCGTAAACCTAAGCCGCTTTTCACAATCTCCCCGATGCCGCGCCACTTACGCGGGACAATTTCGAAGATTTCTTTAATCAGTTTCTGGGCCTGGCTGTTTCCCTCCTCCTTGACCGAGCGTGTATATTGATTTTCAACAACCCAGCGCCCTTCCTCGAGTTGCTTAATGCACATAAGAATTCCCTGCAGAATATCCAGCGGCTCAAAACCCGTGACCACAACCGGCACACGGTATTTCTGTGCGATCGGATAATATTCGGTAGTGCCCATGACCGTGCAGACATGCCCGGCCGCCAAAAATCCCTGCACGCGGTTATTTGGTGAAGAAAGAATTGCCTCCATAGCCGGCGGTACCAAGACATGCGAGACCAGAATTGAGAAATTCTTGACACCTTCCTTGTGCGCTTGATAAACCGCCATGGCATTAGCCGGAGCTGTGGTTTCAAAGCCAACGGCAAAAAAGACAACCTGTTTTGCAGGATTGTCCTTAGCGATCTTTAAAGCATCCAAAGGCGAATAGACAATGCGAACATCTCCGCCAGAGGCCTTAACTGACAAAAGGTCTTTTTTGCTTCCCGGAACACGCAACATATCTCCGAAAGAACAGAAAATAGCCTCAGATCGTGAAGCAATTTCAATAGCTTTGTCAATAAGCTCCAGGGAAGTCACGCAAACAGGGCATCCCGGCCCGTGCACCAACGTAATATCTTCAGGCAAAAGCTCATCAATGCCGAATTTGACAATCGCGTGCGTCTGGCCCCCGCAGATTTCCATAATAGTCCACGGCCTTGTAATGATCCGGCGGATTTCCCGGCTCAAGCCTTCAGCTGCCTCTTTAGCGCGGTATTCGTCAAGATATTTCATAATGAATAGCCTAGGTTTTACCCTTGCGATTTTCCCTGGCCTGCTTGATATCGAGCTCTTTAAGCTCTTCCATTTCTTCCAAATACTTAAATACCTGCTTAGCTTCCTTTTCGTCTACCTTGCTTATAGCAAAGCCCACATGGACCATAACATAGTCACCGACTCTTATCTCTGGCACGTAGGCTAAAGACACTTCCTTAATAATGCCGTTAAATTCGACCTTGCCTTTACGGGAAAAGAGTTCACCGCCGGTCATGCTGATTACTTTTCCGGGAACAGCTAAGCACATAGACTTAACCTTTCAACTTAAATGAAGCCACAACCGCTTGGCCCAAGGAAATTCCCCCGTCATTTGGTGGTATCCTATTGTGCCAGAATACCTTTAGTCCCTCTTGTTTCATTCTGAAAATAGCCTTTTCGGTCAAATATTTATTCTGAAAACAGCCTCCGCTAAGGCAAATACGGGCAGCCTTTGTCCTTTTCGCCATGCCAACAATTACTTCAGCCAGTGTATTGTGAAACTTTGCTGATATCTCCCCTGCCGGAAGCCCGCTTTTAAGGTCGCTCAGGACCTCTTTAACTATCGGCTCCCAGTCAACAACCAGGATTCCATCAAGATTTTTGTCGTTCTTGGAAACACAAAAGATATTGAAATTATAGCACTTATCAACATTCTTGCCCTCTAAAACATATTCCAATGCCATCGCAGCCTGGCCCTCAAAACTGGTTTTGTGATACAGGCCAACGATAGAGCTTACAGCGTCAAACAAACGGCCGACACTGGAAGTCACCGGTGTGTTTAAATCTTTAAGTATCATTTTGGCAATAGTCTCAAGTTCTTTCTGGGAGAAAGCTCGAACGCAAAGCAGCTCTTTCATCTCAAAAACTTTCTCGCCGAAGATCTCAAAAAGAACACCCAGAGCCGCTCGCCGCGGTTCTTTAATCGCTGCTTCATTCCCGGGCAACTTAAATGTTCGAAAGTATCCGACCCTTTTAAAGTCAGACAGCGTGGACATTAGGAACTCCCCGCCCCAAATTGTCCCATCTAATCCAAACCCGGTTCCGTCCCAGGCAACGCCCAGGACTTCATCGGCAATCCCGTTCTCACTCATGCACGAAACAATATGGGCATGGTGATGCTGTACGGCTATTGTCGAGGCTTTCTGGCCCTTAGTGTATTTGCTTGAAAGATATTCCGGATGCATGTCACAAGCAATACCCTTGATGCGGGCATCATAAAGCGCAGGAAGGTCTTTAACGGATTGTCCAAACGCCAACAACGACTGTTTTGTCTCCAAGTCTCCTAAATGTTGGCTGACAACAACGCTATCACCCAGGCTTAAGGCTACGGTATTTTTTAAATGCGCGCCCGCGGCTAAAATACCCGAGGCAGAATTCGAAACAGAAACCGGCGCAGGCGCAAACCCGCGGGCGCGCCGCAAAACCATCATTCTCCCCGCCGTCAACCGCACCACCGAATCGTCCATATGTCGCGCAATCGGGCGATTATGCACTAAAAATAAATCAGCAATACCTTTAAGCCTTTTAAGAGCTTCTTTTTCGTCAATACAGATCGGTTCATCAGAAAGATTGCCGCTGGTAGCGACAACCGGAAAATTTAATTTTCTCATCAGCATATGATGAAGCGGCGTGTAGGCAAGCATCGCTCCAAGATAAGGATTTTCGGGCGCTACCGAAGGCGCCAGGCCCGGTTTTTGCCTAGAAACCTTGTTCAAAAGAACTATTGGCGCTTCGGACGAATTTAAGAACTCCCCCTCTTGAGGAGTAACGTGACAATGCTCCCTGATCACTCGAAGACTTGGAAATAATAATGCTAAAGGTTTTTCTTCGCGATGTTTCCGCTGGCGCAGCCGCACGATTGCCTGATTATTACGAGCATCCACTAAAAGTTGAAAACCGCCCAAACCTTTAAGAGCAACAATCTTTCCCGCGCGGAGAGCCGCAACGGTTTTTACAAACGCCTCATGGTACGCAGCAACCCTTTTCCCTTCCCTGTTCCATAACTCAAGATGGGGCCCGCAGTCAGGGCAAGCATTAGGCTGGGCATGAAAACGGCGGCTTGACGGGTCTTTATATTCCGCCAGGCAGCGTTTGCACATTTTAAATTCTTTCATAGTGGTATTTGCCCGGTCATAGGGAATCGCTGTAATAATAGAAAATCGCGGACCACAATTGGTGCAGTTCGTAAACGGGTAGGAATAACGGCGATTACCGGGGTCAATAATCTCATTAAGGCAATCCGGACAAGTGGCAATATCGGGTAAAATAGCCGTCGTCTTTGTCTTTAAGTCTTCACTTTCGCGGATCGTGAAATCTTTATAGTAGACAGGATTTAAAAAAGAAGTTTCGACATCCTGGATAGAGGCGTGAGCAGGTTTTTCTTTTTTAAGGCGGCTTAAGAAATCAGCCAGAGTTTCTTTCTTCCCCTCTACCTCGATGATAACGCCTTGAGCGGAATTGCTGACCCATCCTTTTAAGCCCAGGTCATGCGCCAACCGGTAAACAAAAGGGCGAAAGCCAACCCCCTGCACTGCGCCGCGGATTAAAATGAGCAGGCGAGAAGTCTTTTCTTTTGAGGAAGAAGAAGCTGACGAAGAATATCCGGACATGGCGATTTACTTCTTAGCGCTTCGGATTGATAGATTGCGACGGTATCTTTCCGGCGGGATTAAACTTTATTGAATTTTATTAAACCTTATAAGATCTTCCCAAAACTCTGTAAAGCCTTCATATAATTGGCACGCTCAAAGGCCTCGGGATTCTCGCAAGATTTCTGGCTTATGCTCCCTTTCATCTGCTTGACCGATTCGTATTCGTTTTCTTGCATCCAGAGTTCCATGCCTTTAAGAATCTCGCCCGCGTGCCCGATACCGTTTTTCAAGAGCGTCGCACACAGCATCGTCGCATCAGCGCCGGCCATGAGCATCTTTAAAACATCCTCAGAGGTATGAATACCGCTGGTGGCGGCCAGGCTTGCCTTGACTTCTCCGTAGAGAATAGCAATCCAGCGCAAAGGTAGACGCATCTTGTTTGAAGTGCTTAAAAACAGATTCGGCACAACTGACAATGTTTCTAGGTCAATATCCGGCTGATAAAAACGGTTGAACAAAACCAAACCGTCCGCCCCGGCCGCATCCAGGCGCTTGGCCATGTTGGCTAACGCGCTAAAAAAAGGACTTATCTTAACCGCCACGGGTATCGTGACATTGGCCTTGACCGAACGAAGGATATCCAGATAACTCTGCTCAATCTTCTCTCCGGAAACATCGGGATCGGTAGCAACAAAATAAATATTTAACTCTAGGGCGTCAGCCCCAGCCTCCTGGATGCGCTTGGCGTATTTAACCCACCCGCCGCCGGAGTGGCCGTTAAGACTGCCGATAACAGGGATTTTAACAGCCTTCTTGGCTTTCTCGATATGATTCAGATATTCCTCGGGACCTAAAATAAAATCCGAAGGCTCGGGAAAGTAGGTCAATGACTCGGCAAAACTTTCCGTTCCGTGAGTCATATGATGGTCTAATTCGTAAACCTCGCGGGTAATCTGTTCTTCGAAGAGAGAATGATGGACGACAGCCGCGATACCGGCATCTTCCATGCGCTTGATATTATCAATATTCTCCGAGAGCGGCGATGCCGAAGCCACGAGCGGATTTTTTAATTTCAACCCCATATAATTCGTCGAAAGATCCATCAGGCACCTGTCTTGTATTAGGTTTTTTGTTCCGTAGCCGGATTTGCTGCCGGTGTTGCCCCTGCTCCGGGCATGGCCGCTAGTCCAGAGTAAATCCGCCAACGCTCGTTAACGTCTTTCTGGGCTAATTCCAGCAAGCGTTTGGCCTCCTCGGGCTTACTCTTGGTCAACATCTTAAAACGGTTTTCGGTATAAATATAATCCGCTAAAGGCATTTTGGGCTCGGAAGAATCAAGCTGAAGAGGATTTTTTCCCTCACGGGCTAACATCGGATTATAGCGAAACAGCGGCCAATAGCCTGACTGGACCGCGGCCTTTTGATTTTGCATCCCTGTGGTCATATTAATACCGTGAGCGATACAATGTGAATAGGCAATAATCAACGATGGCCCCTCGTATGCCTCGGCCTCGAGAAAAGAGCGAAGCGTATGTTCGTCCCTGGCACCCATGGCCACGGCAGCAACATAAACATGGCCATAGGTCATGGCGATACGGGCCAAATCTTTCTTGGGTAACGGCTTTCCGCCTGCGGCAAATTTAGCCACCGCGGAGCGCGAGGTGGATTTAGACATCTGCCCGCCGGTATTGGAATAAACCTCCGTATCCAAAACCAGGATATTGACGTTGCGGTCAGAAGCAATAACATGATCCAGGCCGCCAAAACCGATGTCATAGGCCCAGCCGTCACCACCGATAATCCAAACACTCTTTTTAACCAGCATATCGGCAACGCTTAAAAGCATTTTGGCGTCCGCCGATTTAATGTCTTTCAACTTTTCCTTAAGAATTTTAACACGCTCTCTTTGCTCAAAGATCCCGGCCTCGGTTTTCTGGTCCGCGCTTAAGAGGGCGCTGACGAGCTCGCCACCCAGCTGAGATTCCATTTTCTTGAGTAACTCACCGGCAAACTCTTTTTGCTTGTCGATCGACAGCCGGAAACCAAAACCAAACTCCGCGCAGTCTTCAAATAGAGAATTCGACCACGCCGGCCCACGGCCTTCGCAGTTTTTGGTGTACGGCGTCGTCGGCAAATTCCCGCCGTAAATCGAAGAACAGCCCGTAGCGTTCGCGACAACCGCGCGGTCGCCGAAAAGCTGGCTCATGAGTTTTAAGTACGGTGTTTCCCCGCAACCGGCGCAGGCCCCGGAAAATTCAAAAAGCGGCCTTAAAACCTGCATCTGCCGAATGGCGCCCGCCTTGACAAGATTTCGGTCCAAATCGGGAATATTGAAAAAGAATTTCCAGTTCTTCGATTCCTCTTCGCGTAAAGGCGGCTGTGGCCGCATGTTGATAGCTTTTAGTTTTGTGTCGGATTTATTCTTCGCAGGACAGGTATCAACGCACAACGCGCAACCGGTACAGTCTTCCGGTGAAACCTGAATAGTAAACTTCTTTCCCGCCCATTCCTTATCTTTGGCATCGACGGATTTAAACGTCGCAGGCGCTCCGGTCAAATACTTCGGGTCATACGCCTTGCCCCGGATAACCGCATGCGGACAGACTAAGCTACATTTGCCGCACTGGATACAAACCTTTTCGTCCCAAACCGGTATCTCGAGAGCGATATTACGCTTTTCCCATTGAGCGGTACCCGTCGGAAACGTCCCATCGGCCGGCATGCTTGAGACAGCCAGATCATCCCCGCGGCCGGCAATGATCTCGCCGGTAACCTTCTGGACAAACTCCGGCGCTTCTTTAACCACCGGCGGCTTTAACTCGATAGTGCTTGTGACCTTGGCCGGGACTTTGACCTCATGAAGATTAGCCAGGGTCTGGTCAACGGCATTAAAATTCATTTTGACAATTTCGTCGCCTTTCTTACCGTAGGTTTTCTTAATCGACTTCTTTATCGCCTCGATAGCCTCATCTTTGGGCAGAATTCCGGAAATGGCAAAAAAACAGGTTTGCATAATCGTATTCATCCTGCCGCCCATGCCGGTATCTTTAGCGACTTTGTAACCGTCAATAACAAAAAATTTGAGCTTCTTTTTGATGATCTGTTCTTGAGCAACGCGGGGCAATTTGTCCCAAACTTCATCTGCTCCAAAGGGGCTATTCAAAAGAAAAGTGCCTTTTTCGACAATGTCTTTTAAGATGTCGTACTTCTCAAGAAAAACAAACAAGTGACATCCGATAAAGTTCGCCCGGTTGATCAGATACGTTGAGTTGATCGGCTTTGGCCCGAAACGCAAATGCGAAACCGTGATCGAGCCGGACTTCTTCGAATCATAAACAAAGTACCCTTGTGCATAATTGGGGGTATCCTCACCGATGATCTTGATGGAGTTTTTATTAGCGCTCACCGTTCCGTCCGAGCCCAACCCGTAAAAAAGGCAGCGGACAACATCATCGGGTTCCGTGCTAAAACCGGGATCATAATCAAGGCTGGTGTGGCTTACGTCGTCATTGATACCGACGGTAAAATGATTCTTTGGTTTGGCCTTAGCCATTTCATCATACACGCCCTTGACCATCGCCGGAGTAAACTCTTTCGAGGAAAGTCCGTAACGACCGCCAATCACTTTAGGTAATTTCTTAAATCCGCCGGCCTCGCCCCCTTCAACCAGGGCATTAACAACATCCAAATAGAGCGGCTCGCCAATGCTACCGGGCTCTTTAGTGCGGTCTAAAACGGCAAGTGTCTTAACCGTCTTGGGCAAAGCGGCAATAAAATGTTTAATAGAAAAAGGCCGGTAGAGCCGCACCTTAAGCAGGCCGACCTTTTGATTCTTCTTGATCAGATAGTCAACCGTTTCCTGAGCGGCTCCGGCACCCGAACCCATCATTACAATCACAGACTCGGCATCCGGGGCTCCGTAGTAATCAAATAACTTGTACGCGCGCCCGGTTAAGCCGGCAAACTTATCCATGGCCTTTTGGACGATCTCGGGACAGGCATCATAATAAGGATTGATCGTTTCGCGTGCCTGGAAATAAACATCAGGATTTTGTGCCGTACCGCGCATGACGGGGCGATCCGGAGTTAGGGCGCGAGCGCGATGCGCCGCCACCAAATCATCGTTGATCATAAAACGGATATCTTCGTCGTTGAGTTGTTCAATCTTTAAGGTCTCGTGAGAAGTCCTAAAGCCGTCAAAGAAATGCAGGAAAGGAACACGAGCCTCTAATGTCGCTGCCTGGGAAATAAGGGCAAAATCCATAACCTCCTGGACGGAGTTTGAGGATAGCAGGGCAAAACCCGTGCCTCGAACTGCCATTACATCGGCATGGTCACCAAAGATCGATAACGCATGTGCTGCTAAAGAGCGCGCCGCGATATGAAAAACCGTCGAAGTAAGCTCCCCGGCAATTTTATACATGTTGGGGATCATCAAAAGAAGCCCCTGGGATGCGGTAAAGGTGGTTGTCATAGCCCCGGTTTGAAGCGCGCCGTGAACCGCGCCCGCGGCGCCGGCCTCGCTTTGCATCTCTTGAACCAGAGGAGTCGTTCCCCAGATATTCTTTTTATCCTGGGCTGCCCATTCATCCGCCCATTCACCCATATTAGAAGAAGGCGTAATCGGATAAATCGCAATGACTTCGTTGACCCTAAATGCTACATAAGCCGCTGCCTCATTACCATCAAGCGTTACTTTCTTTCTGTCCATGTTGTGTGTCCCATCCTTAGGTTTTAGTTTTTGAATATTTTTCTGTAAGTTGAACCCGGATTAAGCGTGAGTGCTTCGAGGTGAAGACAATTTTGGCGCTCTGGGCGGCCCGAAGGGCCGCCCCAGGCCTGATTATCTTGCTTGAGGGAGTAATTATAACAGAAAGGCTCCATGCTGACAAGACATAAAAAATCACCCGTCTTTAGCCTCCAGCCACCCAGCCCTCTCCAACAGCCCTAAGCTAGTTTTAGCAGCCGGTTATTTCCGCAAAATTGTAAATGATAAAACTTGATAAATCTTCTTAAAAAAGGTATATAATATATCGGTAATAAGTTTTGGTGAATTATGGTCGATCATAAACATACTTGTCTGTTCTATCGCACAAAAGACGAACTTATCGAAATCGCCGTCCCCTTCCTGCAATCCGGCCTTGCCAACCACGAATTTTGTCTTTGGACACTCCCGTCTTTGCTATCGACAGACGAAGCCGCGTCAGCGCTAAGCCAAGCTGTCGGCAGTCTTGAGCCGTACCTGGATAAAGGACAGCTGGAAATCAGCACGGCGATAGACTACTATTTGAAGTCCAGGACATTTACAGCCTATGAGATGATTGAACACTGGAGGGAAAAGGAAAAAGAGGTTGCTGCCCGCGGCTTTGCAGGAATTAGCGCCATAGGCGATGGCGGCTGGGGTGCCGAGGAGTATTGGATTAATCTTCTATTTTATGAACATGATATCGAAAGCATCATTGACAATAGCAAAATGAAAGCCATCTGCACCTATCAGCTTAACCAGTTTGATATTACCAAAATCAACGCCATCGGACGCACCCACCACGCTGCGCTGGCCAAAAGTCAGGACCAGTGGAATATCTACAGCCCGAAAGACTTCAAAGACTTCGCAATGTAATTGTAGCAGTCATCAAAAAAGGAATAACCTCAAACTCACGTGGGGCCTATTCCCAGATTATTATCCGGTGTCTGCGGTTTGCCCTACTCCACGTCAAACGATACCAATTCCACCCGCCAGCCCGGGAACATAACGACTTCGATTTTAGCGCCTTCCAGCATCGTTCCTTTGGCAAGGATAGAAAAAGTTTCCTTAAACGAGCCTTCCATCACGCCCGTGTACTGCCCGACCTTGACCACCACCTTGGTAACTTTTTTAGCCCCTTCTTTCTTGGCGTGCTCGGTAATGCCGTCAATAATAGGCTGAATCATGTGGGTTTCATGCATGGGTCAATTCTCCGATTAGTTTCTCCGCCATCTCAAGCGTCTTTTTAACACTCTGCGTCATCTCACTCCCGATTTCAATGTCCTGCGGCTGAACACCGAACATATAAATGGCAGCCGATGTCTGCGTTTGCAGATACTCCAAGAACATCTTTGGCGAAATATCGTGCGTGGTCAAACCGCTTTTTAGAATCTCTTCCTTGCCTAAAATCTCACAGGCACCCGGCGCCATTCCCAAATGCACAGCATCTACGATCAAAATCGTGTCCGGGTTTCCTTTAACTATTTTTCCGACAAAACTTTCAGGCGTTGTTCCCGCATCAATACAAACCGCCGGGATTTTTCCGTTGAGTCTCTGAATCAGCTCCGGGCCAAAGGCATCGTCACCGCGCAAAATATTACCCACGCCGACGATAACAATCCTGCCTTTTAAAATATCTTTAAGGGAATTCTTCATTTCAGAAAATTATTCAGAAAAGACGGCGTTAACTATTTCGTTGTCAGGGTTGTTTTTCTGCGGCACGGGGCACAAAGAATTTTGACTCTGTCGGAACGGCCGTAATCTTTAAGGGCGGAAACAAGATTATCATCGACAATACCCAGGTTTTTAAGCCGCGACAGGTACAAGGTGGGACTGGAATAGGTCAGCTCTCCCAATCTTTCAGAAATCCATTTTAAATGGTCCTTGCAGGCAATCGGATCCCCACAGACTTCGCATAACTGCAGTTCTTTTTCAATGGTCTCAAAGGATTCCTTTTTGCGGTCAAAGAAAGAAAGTTCCCACTTGTTTGAAGTTTTAATCCCCTCGTGATTAGAAATGCACGCCGCCTCGCACTGGCCGCAAAAGATGCAGATATCCGTATAGTGAATCATGATACGTTTGGCGCTTCCGGCGCGATCGGATAAATCCTTGTGGCTAATCGCCCCAACGGGACAAACCTCCTGGCAGGCCAAGCACCCGACGCACTTATCCTGATTAAACTCATACTGGCCCCTAAAGTTCGGATGAGGAACATGCGGCTCTTTCGGGAACTTAGCGGTATAGGGCCCTTGAAAAAGCGCTTTAACCGCCTCAATAATTTCTCTTATTTTAGGCAACTTTATTCTCATGCTTCCCCTTCTCTATCTTCGGCATATTGATCGACAACGCTTCCCTGCCAAAGCTTTACCCCGGCCCGGTGCGCTCCGCGTGACAAGGCATGCGCTAAAACCGGAGCGGTCAAAAGCAAAAATGACATGCACAAAAGCGACTTCATCCCCGCGGCGGTAAATCCCATCATCAGGAAAACCCCAAATAGGATACTGCAGGTGCCGGCCGTCACGCATTTGGTAGCGGCCTGCAATCGGTTATAGATATCCGGCAGGCGGACAAGGCCCAGACAGCCCAACAGATCAAAGAAAAGACCAATGCCGATAAAAATCAAACCTAATGTACTATTCATCAAACCCTTTTCCTTCCAGATATTTTGAAAGCGCCAAAATGCTGATAAAACCCTGCAGCGCCCAGGCAATGCCGATATCGATATACCACATCCGTCCCGTGGAAATAGTTAAAATCGCGCACAAGCCCACGATCATAATTCCTAAAATATCCACCGCCACAATCCTGTCCGCTCCCGTGGGGCCCTTCCAGACCCGGTAAAGGCACAGCAGGCACGCCAGGATAATGATATACATGGCCCTGCCCATAAATTCTAAATGCGGTAAGTCCGGATAAAAGAGAAACGGCATCGGCCGCACAATAATTAAAGTAACCACAGCCGTTAGCGCTACCGCACCGATAAACCATCTGACGATTTTCATAAAATATCCCTAGTCAAAAATCTTGGTTAATATTCTTTCAAAGCGCCCCACCACCAATTTGGTCGCCGCTTCCATATCTTGAGTCTTCACATCGATCCAATGCACATAAAGAATACCTGCCTCACGGTCAATATCCACGACCATCGTTCCAGGGGTGAGCGTTATCGAACAGCACAAAAATGTCAAAGCCACGTCTGACTTTAGAGTCGTTTTAACCTTAACAATGCCGGGATTAATCGGCAGCCGGGGGTGTAAAACCCGGATGGCCACGTCAATGTTGGTTTTGACTAATTCCCAGAAAAATATAGGCACATAGCAAAATATAAAATACCACCAGCGGTGAGGATGGCTAAATCCCGCAGCGCCTTTGGTAAACAGATCCGCCACGATAAAATCAACGAACGCCGCCACCAAGACGCCCACGGTAATATGCTGCCAGTCCGGCGGCCAGTTTAGGACGCACCAGGTAATAAGACCGACAATGAATAAAACGATTCTTTTTGCCATAGTCTAAATATGCTGTAAAACCGCAATAAGGTAATCCGCGCTTTCCGTCATGACGCCAACGGCCTGATTTAAGAAAACGTTTTGGATTCCCGGGATAAGTAAAAGCCCGCCGACCGAGGTTATTAAAGCCAAGGTGATCAAAGAGAATTTCATCAAAAATGGAACTTCAATAATCTTCTCTAACCCCACCCGTACATCACCCCAAAATGTACATTTCATAGCCTTTAAGAAAGCAGCCAGAGTTAAGACGCTGGCCACAATTGCCCAAACGGCAGGCCACAACTGCCCCGCCTCGACTGCCGCAAGAATAATAATCAATTTGCTCCAGAAACCTGCAAAAGGCGGAACCCCCGAAATCGACATGGTGCCGATAATGCTTGTCATGCCGGTGACGGGCATTTTTTTCATCAGCCCTCCCAATTTTTTCATGTCGCGCGTTCCGGTTGCATATTCAACGGCACCGGCACCTAAAAATAAAAGCGATTTGAATACCGAGTGGTTAAAAAGATGGAACAGGCTTCCCAGAATACTTAACGGCGTTCCGATGCCAAAGCCTAAAATAATATAACCCATCTGGCTTATGGATGAATACGCATAAAGCCTTTTTAAATCCCATTGGCCGATCGCTAGAAACCCGCCCACCACCATCGAGATGCAGCCTAAAACCATCAGGATCGAGGCTATCGCCGGGGTTACACCGATGACATTACCGAATATTCGAAATATGGTATAAATCCCCAGCGATTTAATGAGAACCCCGGACAGCATCGCCGATATAGGTGCCGGAGCGCTGGGGTGCGCATCGGGAAGCCAGGCATGAAAAGGCACCAGGGCTGATTTTAGGCCAAAACCCATAACAAATAAAACACTGACCAAAAGAATGATATTGCTCGAACCCTTTTGTGCCAATACCGCGGCAATATCAGCCATATTTAAAGTGGAGGTAAAGCCGTACAGCAGGGCAATGCCCATCAGAACAAATAATGACCCCAAAGTGCTCATGAGCGCATATTTAAAAGCCGCCTCCAACTCATGGCGCTCGACGCCAAAGGCAACCAAGGCAAAACTGGCAATGGCGGCGATTTCTAGAAACACGAATAAATTAAAAATATCCCCGGTAACAATAACCCCGTTCATCCCGCCCAACATCAGAAGAAACAGAGTAAAGAATTTCCATTTAGAAGTAAAATGCTCCATGTATTTAACCGAATAAATCGCAATCATGAGCGCGACCAGATTAACCGTTACTAACATGAACGCCGTTAGTCCGTCTAAGACCATAGCGATACCGATAGGCGGTTTCCAGGCCCCCACACTATAAACAAGAATGTGGTATTCATTAACGAGCTTAAGCGCAAAAAGCGCCGCAATAAAAAGGCCTGCCGTAGATAAAACTCCTAGAAAGTCCGCAAGCCATTTAAGCTTTCGCCCCCCTATGGAAATCATAAAAGCGCCGGCTAGCGGCACAATAACGAAAATAGGAATAATGTTGACGGCGGTCGTCATCCTCTCAAGTCCCTTATCTTGGTGATATCGAACGTTCCGTATTTCTCGAAAATCCTCATGGCGAGCGCGATCAAAATAACGGTCGTGGCCAAGCCGATAACGATTGAGGTTAAAACAACCGCCTGCGGAAGCGCATCCACCATATTGGTAATTTCGGCGTTAGGCGAATAGATCGGCGCACGGCCTTCTATGCGGTAGGCGATCAGGATAAAAAACAGGTTAACCGCGTACTCGGCAATAATGACGCCAATGATAATCTTGATAATATTGCGCTTACGCAAAATCCCGTAAAGCCCTACCGAGAAAAACGAAAGGCATAATAGATAAATAGCCATGATTTTATTTTCCTGTTTCTCCGGGGCGGCCCTCCGGGCCGCCCCGACAATCCTTATTCCTTCTTGTTTTTTTCCGGCTCGTATTTCAATAGAACAAACGCCACAAAAATAGCAAAAATCCCCGCGCCGACTTTAAGACTGATAGCCAGATTCAAAAGCGGTATTGTCCCGGCGCTAAACAGATGAAACGGCTCACCCTTGGCAATGAAATTTAAAAAGAAATATCCTCCGGTAAAACCTAAAAGAGCAATGCTTAATAAAATCAATGCCCCCAAATTTTCAAAAAATGACGTCACCGCTTTAGGAAGTTTGCTTAAAGCCGTATCCTTCCCGTACGCCAGCATGAGATTAATAAAAGACAAGGCAATAATGACCCCGCCGGCAAATCCTCCCCCCGGCGAAACATGACCGTGAGAAAGAATATAAATCCCGTAAAGAAGGATAAACCCGACCGTTAATCTCGCCGTAGTCCTGACGATAACAGACATCCCTGTTTGGCGCTCTTTACTGCTCATCGTTTTCCTCGATCACCTGGTTTTCTTTCTTTCTTCCGGTGCGCCGAACAATAGACATGACACCGACAACCGCCGTAAATAAAACCGTGGCCTCGCAGAGCGTATCAAAAGCCCTGTAATCAAGGATGATCGAAGCCACCACATTGGTCGCGCCGGTCTGCAGAAGGCCTTCCTTAATATACGTCGCAGATACCCTCATTAGAGGAGACCCAAACACCGGTAGATCTTTTAGGCATTTTGCCGCCACGGTCAAAAATGTCGCCACAAACGACACGACGACTATCGTATTAAAAAACCAGCGGCCTGAAATTGAAAACGGCAAATCGGTTTTTAGCGTTGCCCGGATGAGAATAATCAGCGCTAGCGTTTCAACCACCAGCTGGGTAATAGCCACATCCGGGGCTTTAAGAATAATAAATGTCATCGAAAGGCCCAAGCCCACCGCGCCCAAGGCCACAACCGACGACAAAAGATCCTTGGCCTCCAGCGCAATCACCGCGCCGATGATCATGAATATTAACAGTATGTATAATTCGACCATGTTCTTGAGGAGTTATTTAAACACAACATAAAAAATAGCCAGCATACCCAAAAGACACCAGACCAGATACGTAGGAAGGACACCGTTATGCAAAAACCGCAAGGTCGCGGTAAAACCCGACGCTATCTTCCCTCCCACCTCATAAATATCAAATAGTTTCTTTCCGGCTAACCGATAAATAAATTTTAAAATCCCGACGTCCTGGATGGTATTATAAAATTCAACTCCCGATAACCGCATATCGGCATTCTTTTCTAAGAACTCGCCGCCGACAAAAGACTCTGTCCGGCGCGTTTTTGCCATTCGGCCTAGAAAATAAATAATAGCGCCCAAGACGATTGCCAAGAGAATTAATGTCGTAGCAATTCCAGAATTCCACACGCCGTCAAATGCTACGCCCTCGTTTAAGCTGGGGAAGATAAACATCGTTAAAGGCACCGCATAAGCAAAAACACCGAAGATAATGCAGAAAACCGCTAGTAATACCGCCGGAAAAAGCATGGTAATGCCGACTTCTTGTTTTTTGTTACCGGCAATAGCCCTTTCGTTCGAAGGCTGACCCAAAAATATCGCGTGAACCAGTTTCATGAAACTCGCCAATGTCAAAGCACTGCCGAACATCGCCGCCATGAGCCAGACGATCCACCATCCGCCGCCATTTTTTCCGAGCTCGATAATCCCCTGATAGATCATCCATTTCGAAGCAAACCCGTTAAAAGGCGGAACGCCCGAGATCGCCAGCGACCCGATTAAAAATGTTATAAACGTAATCGGCATGACTTTGACAAGCCCGCCCAGCTTCTCCAGGTCCGTTGTCCCGGCCTTTTTTTCCACAGCGCCGCCCGACAAAAACAAGCAGGATTTGTAAATCGCATGGTTAAGCATATGGAATATCCCGCCGGCAATACCGAGTGGATTTCCCGTGCCGATCCCTAAAACCATATAACCGACCTGGCTGACCGCATGGTAGCCTAAAAGCCGTTTGAGATCGTGTTGTACCAGCGCCATCATAACCGCCGCCACGATCGTAAAGCTTCCTACTCCCATCAAAAACATATTCATGGCATCGTTCATCTGAAATATATCCAAAGAAATCCGTCCCAGGAAATAAATCCCCAGGAGCTTATCCAGCGACGCCGGTAAAAACGCGGTCACGGGTGTCGGCGCATCCTCGGCCATATCCGGTATCCAGGTGTGAAACGGCATAGCCCCGGCTTTGGCAAATGCACCGATGGCCAATAAAAGATACGCGAGAATAGCAAACTTATTATCGAGCGTAATCGCCAATTCATCCATTTGAAAAGAACCGTTGATAAGCCAAATAAGGGCAACCCCCAAGAGCATGAACGCATCTGTTCCTCCGACGATAATCAAAGATTTCCTGGCGGTAGCCGAGGTGCGTTCTTTATTTCCGAATTCAATCAAAAGATAGAGTAAAAACCCTAAAAATCCCCAAAAGACCACGAAGACAACAAGATTATTGGCAAAGATAGCGCCCAAAGAAGAAATAAGCGTGAGCGCTATATAAAGGTAGTAACGCGCTAATCCCTTTTGGCCGCGCATGAAGCCGAAAGAATAAACAGCGATTAACACCGTAAAGAACGCGGCAAATGTCCCCACGAAAGCGGAAAAATTGTCAACCTTAAACAATTCGCCTAACATCGGCCTAATTTCTCCCGGATTTTCTCGGTTTTTTCCTGTGACAGCTTGACTAAGCCTTCGCCATTATAAAGCATCTTTCCCTTGGTATCGCGCACGGCCATTCGCTCGGTACAGCAATAGCACGGATCAATCGCCGCTAATATAATAGCCGCATCAGAAATCGTTTCTCCCACCACCGTCGCTTTATACGTCGGCATATTCATAAACGTAGGCGCCCGGATCTTGTGGCGCGCGGGCCGGTTAGTGCCATCGCTTAAGACATAATGAAAACTCTCTCCCCGCGGCGCCTCGTGCGTGCCGATCCCTTCTCCCGGCGGGATATCCGTTATCTGCATATCAATTTTTCCCCCGGGAAGATTTTTAAGACACTGCCTTAAAATTCTTATGGATTCAAAAGTTTCCAGGATCCTTAAAACCACTTTATCAAATACGTCGCCGTTTTTTAGGACGATCATGTCCCATTCGACCTTATCATAGGCCTCATATGGAGAATCTTTACGGACATCAATGGCAATGCCCGAAGAACGCGCCGTAGGGCCTAAGGCGCAATAATCAATGGCTTTTTCTTTAGTTAAAACTCCTACATTCTTAGTCCTTGCCTGCAAAACAGGATCATCCATGACGGCTTTCTTGATCATGGTAAGCGTAGGAACAATTGAATCAAGTTTCTTTAATACAACCGGTATATCTTCCGCTTTAATATCCCTGCGCACGCCGCCGGGCTTAAACATGGCGTAATTGTTGCGGTTGCCGGAGAGAATTTCCATTACATCTAAAATTTCTTCCCTTAGTTTCCACGCCCACATAAAAACCGTATTGTATCCCAAGAAATGGCCGGCCAAGCCCAGCCATAAAAGATGCGAATGAACCCTCTCCCCTTCAGCAATAATAGTGCGAATGTACTGGGCGCGTAGCGGCACCTCGGCCTGGATAATATCCTCCACCGCCCTGGTGTAGGCAAACGGGTGGCTAGTTGAACAAATACCGCAAATCCTTTCCACCGCAAACGTCGACTGGTCAAAATTCTTCATCTCGGAAATCTTTTCGATACCGCGATGGTTATAGCCGATTTGAACATCGATGTCCACAACCCTCTCGCCTTCAACCATAAGGCTAAAAAATTCAGGCTCTTCTTGTAAAGGATGATACGGGCCTATGGGAACAATTGTCTTTGCCATTTATACGCCTCTGTCTCTGATTGCGTTTTTATCCCACTCTTTGTAATCCCGCCTCAAGGGATAAACCCCCTCCGGCCAGTCCTCAGGCAAAAGTAACCTGCGCATGTCAGGATGATTCTTGAATGTAATACCCAAGACTTCAGTTGTTTCGCGTTCAATCCAGTTAGCGCCTTCAAAATAAGGGGTGAGCGAATCGATTTCCAAATTCGACTTGTCGAGTTTAATTCTGAAGGTAAATACCGCATCGATTTTATCAAATGTAAAATGATACAGCATTTCCATATGGTCCCGCACATCCACGCCCGAGGCGGTGTTAAACCGCGCCCCAAGCTCCCTAAAAACATGAAGGACAACACGCACCAGCGCTTCTTTTTTTATTTCGATGTAAATGCGTTTGGGCGACTTCTCAAAGACTCCGACAATATCTTGTTTAAATCGGTCGGTCAAATCTTTTAAAATTTCAAGTGGGGTCATAGCGTATCAGCCTTTTTTTATTTCTTGCCTTCCGAAGTTGCCTTTATCTTTTCGATCAGCTTCACAATACCGGCAATCATGGCCTCCGGCCTGGGAGGGCATCCGGGAACATAAACATCGACAGGAATAACCTTATCTAAAGGAAGCGGGCAATTATAACTGTTAATATACATCCCCCGCGATAAGGAACATTCTCCCATGGCCACCACAAAACCGGGCTTAGGCATTTGTTCATAAATTCTTTTAATGCGCGGGATACATTTACGAGTCACTGAGCCCGTTACTAATAAAACATCGGCATGTTTAATGCTGCCGACCAGCACCATCCCGAATCTTTCAATATCATGACGGGGTGTCAGACAATCAATGATCTCAATGTCGCAGTTATTACAGCTTCCCGTCGACATGTGAAATACCCACAGCGATTTTAATAATGCCTTTTGCTTTAGATTCATTTTATAAACCCTTAAAAGCCAGCACAACCGCTAGAATCGCCAGCACCATCACCGGCCCCCAAAAAAACCGGACCGCATGATCGATGCGCACGCGCGGGTTGGTATTTTTGATAACAATAATAAGAAACAGGATACCGATATATTTTAACAAGCTGTATAACGCATTAATTCCATCAAATCTTAGCCCCCCGAAAAAGATAACAATCAAAAATAGCGGTAAGGTGCACAAAAGCATATTTTTCATCACTTTAAAGATAGCCAAACTCGAACCGGAATACTCGATCAAAAGACCGCCGGAGATTTCAGTTTCCGCTTCGGCAACATCAAAGGGTACAAATCCGATTTTTGCCTGCACGCACAGAATTGCGACCACAAACGCCAACACACCCGATGCGCCACCGCCAAAAACACCGTTTTGCGCCTGAAAACTCAACAACTCGCCGAGCTTAATCGAAAAGCCGCCCTTAATAACCGGCACAAACACCGCCAGCAAAAACGGTAATTCATAGCTTAAAATAAGTTTCATTTCCCGCGACGCGCCCAAACTTGCCAGGGGATTGCGCGAGGCAAAGCCTCCAATCATCATGCTCATCGACGGGATTGTCAGCAGGTATAACACGACGACCAGATCGCCGATGAATGTTTTGCCAGGATTCAGAGTGTTAACCCACAAAAGCGTCGAAACCAGCGCCACACTCGCCAGGCCAAGCAAGGGCGCAGATAAAAAAGTTGCCTTGGAAACACCGAAAGGAACGAGTGTTTCCTTGCCCAATAATTTCACAATATCATAAACCGGCTGCAGCAAAGGCGGCCCCACCCGGTATTGGAGCCGGGCAGTAATTTTACGCTCAAACCAACTGGCCAGGAATCCGACTAAAGCCGTCACCACAAAACCATAAATAATTAAATAAAGAATGTCACTCATGCCTTTTTCCATTGCCAGTGCGTCGAGTGCACGATTAAATTATCCCCGACCAGAAAAGTATTTTCATCCAACTCGATATCGGCGCTTTTTAAGCTTAGGGCCCCATGCGGACACGATGCAATACACAGCGGTTCATCTTTTTGATTCCTTCTATCCAAACAAAAATCACACGTATGGACCAAAAGTGGAAGATTCTCGGGATAGATCGTTCCGTACGGACAGGCATGCGAACAGGATTTGCAGCTGACGCAGCGCATATTGTGCCTGATTAATAACTTTCCCTTATCTTTCTGCTGCTCCAACGCTTCACAAGGACAGGCGTTGACACAATGCGGCTCTTCGCAGCGACGGCAGACAAGATAATAGGTCGCCAGCTCGGCAACCGAGACAATGCCGTTATTTTGGGGGTGATAAAAATAGCTGCATTTGATCACGCATTCCTCACACTGGCCCGTTGAGCAGACATCCAGGTCGATGAAAAGGCGCTTATCGGAACCTTTTTGAGGCTCAGGATTCAGTTTGCTCTGATGCAGCTGTTCCGCACTATTTTTAAAATTATTTGCTTCGTTTCCCATAATCCGATTTACCTAATCATTTTCTAATCCCAAATTTCGGGGAAATTCTTTATCTTGTCATAACGAAAAACCGGGCCGTCCTTGCAGCCGTAATAGGTCCCAATGCGGCAATGGCCGCATTTACCGATGCCACAGGACATATTCTTTTCCATCGAAAGGAAAATGTTATTTTCCTTAAAACCCATTTCCAAAAGTTTCTTGGTAGTAAATTTCATCATAATCGGCGGGCCGCAAACCACGGCAAAACCCTGCGCATAATCCATATCCACACTGTCTAAGATCGTCGGGACAACGCCCACTTTGTGATTCCAATCGCTGTCGCCCTTATCTACGGTCAGCTCAACATTTAAATCGCTGCGCTTCGTCCATTCTTCTAATTCATTTCTATATAAAAAGTCCTTGGAGGTCTTGCAGCCACCGCGGAAGAATATCTTTTTAAATTGCCCGCTCATGTCAAAAAAAGAATACATGAGACTACGGATCGGAGCAAATCCACATCCACCGCCAATAACCACGATCTCTCTCCCTTTAAACTCGTCTAGAGGATATCCCTGTCCAAATGGGCCACGCAGGCCCACAATATCGCCGGGTTTTAATTCGTGTATTTTTGCGGTAACCTTGCCCACCTTCATAATCGTTACTTCAATCACATCCGCAACCGACGGCCGTGATGATGGGGTAAACGGCCCCTCGCCCACGCCGGGGACGGTCAATTCAATAAACTGGCCCGTCTTAAAAGGTATCGGCTCAACAGGCTTAAGCCGCAACGTTTTAATATTGGGCGTCTCGGGAAAGATATCCAAGACCTGGGTTTTAATGGGCCTGTAAATATTCGCGCTAGGCATTGTTCACTAACCTTCTTAAAACTTTTCGTATATCAATCTTCGCCGGACAAGCAGTAATACAACGGCCGCAGCCGGTGCAGGCATACACATTAGAAACTTTGGGGAAAAAGTCAAATTTCTTCTCAAAACGGTTCCGCAGCCTCATCCAAAGCTTCGGCCGGGGATTTGCCCCACCGGCAACCCGGGCAAATTCTTTGATCATGCAGGAATCCCAAATACGAAACCGCGCCATTTGTTTTTCGTCCCTTTGGTCAAACAAAAGAAAACAGTGACAGGTAGGACAAATGGTATTGCAGGCCCCGCACTCAACACAGGTCTTGGCTTCGTCGGCCCATATTTCGGATTTATAATTACGCTCAATAATACCGCCAAAAAGTTCCTGCGAAGGAACATTATTTTTCTTAATATTCTCCTCTACCTCGAGATGGACCCGGGCTCTTTGATTTTCTTTTTCCATTAGCTGCCCTTCGCTCGCCTCCTCAAAAAGAGAGGCATTCTTTTTAACAACAGCTTCGCCCTTGCTTGATCCGACCTTAACCACAAACCCTTCTTCGATCTGGGAAAGATTAATGTCAAAATCTTCTTGAGGATACGGCTTAACACCTAAGGCGAGGCAATAGCAGGTATCAATAGCGCAGGTACAATCGGCTCCGATAATGAGATTTTCTTCGCGGTTCTTGATATAAAAAGGATCTTTAAAGCCCTGGTCTTTGAAAACAAAATCCTGAACTTTAAATCCTTTCAAGTCACAGGCCTTAACCCCTACAATCGCAAAAGGCTTGTCCGTCGCGTGGGGAATGGTGTCCTCAAAACCCTTAGCGACAATCTCCTTGGCTCGGCTAAAGAATGCCTTTAAAGGCTCGAAAGGCCGCACCTCTCCTATGACAACCTCATCCGTAGTCCCTGTATATTTCTTAAAGAAACGATGTTTACCTTTTCTAACTGGGACATACACAGCATAATCGGCTGCAATTCCGGAAAGAAACGGCTGGAGATTGTGTTTATTTAAGAAAAGGCTTTTTTCCATTTCTAGACCTTAAAATATTTCTGGATTAAAGGCATGAGCTTCTCGTGCAGTTCGCTTTTTCCGACGTAAGCGCTGATGTCACCGCTTTTAAATACTTCCCGAAAGGTTGCCGTTTCAAACATCGTAAGGGCAATAATTTTGCAGTCAGGGAGGTACTTTTTTATTTTAGCTGCCGTATCAATACCGTTCATATTCGGCAGCCTGATATCCATGAGAATAATATTGGGTTTTTCCCGCAGGGCCGTGACGATCCCCAACTCGCCCGATGATGCTTCGAATATCTCAAAAGTGCTGTCTTGGGTCTTAAGATAATCCGCAACCATCTTTCGAAAGTCGTCATAATCTTCGATAAGGAGTATTCTTTTGTCTGTGCTCGCGGCTTTCATGAATTTTCGGTCTCTAAAGCGGGGATGCTTATCCTTAAGCTTGGAGGTTTTATCCTATCAAATTAGAGATAAAAATCAAGAATAATCGGTTAAAATACACCCTTCAAAAAACATCCTAACGGCGCCTGCGGACAACACCTACGGGAACACTCAAGCCAATCATCGTGCCCTTGCCTAATTGAGAATGAATCTTAAATTCACCTCCCAGCAACTTTGTTCTTTCTTCCATGGTTGAAAGGCCCAGGCCTTGCTGGACATTCTCTTTTTTGTTGACCGAAAAACCTTTCCCGTTATCTTTAATCGTTACCCACAACTGGTCCTTTTTTCTGTCCATCCGGATATCAACCCGAGAGGCTTGGGCATGGGTAATAACATTGGTCAAGGCCTCCTGGATAATCCGGTAAAAATTAATAACTTCGCTTTTAAAGACAAGGCGGTCTAAGCGGTCATGGCGAAATTCGATTCGTAAATCCTTGCGCTGCCTAAAATCTTCGACCATCGCCTTCATCGCCGCTGTCAGCCCTAAAATTTCCAGAGTCGTTGGGCGCAAGCCCGCCGCCAGGTGTCTTGATTTATCGATGATCAGGTCGAGTTGCCGGATAATCCTGGCATGAAACTCTTTAAGTTTCGCTTTATCAGAATCCGGAACATACATCGAAGACTGGATCATCATTTTTAAGATAGCCAGAGACTGGCCCAGGTCGTCATGAATTTCTCTGGAAATCCTGGTCCGCTCGGATTCCTGAGCGTTAATAATACGCTGCGGCAGTCCTTTAATCGCCTCTTCCATTTGTTTGCGCTCGGTAATTTCATTACGCAGCGCTACATACTGGTACGGCTTCCCGCGGTTATTCAAGAAAGGAATGATCGTCGTGTCCAGCCAGTGCAACGAACCGTCCTTGGCCTTGTTGCACATTTCGCCCTTCCACACTTTGCCGTTTGAAATTATTTTCCACATGTCCCGGAAGAATTCCGGCGGATGGACAGCAGAGTTAAGAATTTTATGATCTTCACCGAGAAGTTCCTCGCGTGAATATTTAGAAATCTCGCAAAATTTATCGTTAACGTAGGTGATCTTGCCTTCGCGATTCGTAATCGCCACAATGGAAGAAGCATCAAGGGCAAATTTGATATCCGCAAGTTCCTTGAGCGTTTTCTGTAAAGCCTCGTCCATCACTCGACGCTCGATAAACATGCCTAGCCGCTGGGCAACGGCATCAATAAGCTTTCTTTCTTCAGCGGTAAACGGCCCCTCGGACGCGGGAGGCATCTTCTTTAAATAACATACTTCAATGGTACCCGCTTTTTTCCCATGGGCGATAATATCGGCACGCTGTACCCAAGGCGTCACCTTGAAATTCTGAGTCTGGTAATTTGTATTTTTAACACTCAGCCGAGCCACCGCAAGATGAGGATATTGCCAGCTGGACGGTATAATAGAAACAACCTCCCGAAAAGTCTCTTCGCTATCCGGGTATTGCTGTTGACGAATTTCATCAATCCGGTACAGGCAGCTTATCTCCTTAACCCGCGCGTTCAAGTGAAGCAAAAGCCTCGCATTCTCTTCTTCAGCCTTCTTGCGGTCGGTGATGTCCAGAATAGTGCCCTGATAACCGACAATCTGATTTTTATCACCGCGTCTGGCAACGGAAGTGATGAGCGCGTGAATGGGCGTGCCATTTTTCTTCTTTAAAGTGACTTCGTAATTCTCGACGAAATTATCCCGCGCAATCCGCTGCATATACTTCTCTCGATGCTGCGGATCGACGTAAATATCAGTAACTTTCGTCTGCAAGAATTCTTCCTTGCTGTCAAAGCCAAACAGCTTAACCCCGGCATCATTGATATCTACCCAATGACCGTCTTTGGTAGTAATAAAAATACAATTTTGGGATGTTTCAAAGAGAATGCGATAGCGGTCTTCCTGGACCTGGGTGCGTTGGGTGATATCCCGCGTGATCCCCATGATTCCGACAATGCGCCCTTTCTCATCGCGACGGGGAAGCTTGCTGGTGGAAACATAGTGGCGGGAGCCGTCCGGGCGAGTAGTTTTTTCCAGAGTATCCAGCAAAGGTCTGCCGGTACGCATAACGGCAGCGTCGTCATCGGTCATCTGCCGCGCCTGCTCAAGCGGAAAGAAATCGAAGTCGGTCTTACCGGCCACCTCTTGAGGTTTTAAGCCCAGGCCTGCGGCATGGGCTTTGTTGACCATGATCAAACGGCCTTTTTTATCTTTGAAATAAACAGCGTCGGGAATACTGTCGAAGAGTTCCTGAAGGAGATCGAACTTGGGCTTATCAGAAGGCTGGAAGATGTTTTTCATTCTTTAATGTGGTTTATTCTACAAATACAGAAAATCTTTTCCTCAAATATATTACAGAGCTCTCAGATCCTTGATAAATCTATCCACCGCATCTTCCCAGGAAGGAATGACGATGCCGAGTTTTTTAGAAATCTTTGCGTTGGACATAAAAGACACCAGCGGCCTTTTGGCCTTGGTCGGAAAATAATCGGAAGGGACCGGGATAACGGCATTTTGAAAACCCGATTTCTTCAGAAAACACTTTGCCCATTCATAACGCGAGGCATAGCCATTGTTGGTTAAATGATAGAGGCCTCGAAGATTTTCCTTAAGGGCCCGCATGGTGACATCGACGATATCCTTGGTATACGTCGGCACGGATACCTCATCGGCATTAATCTTAAGAATAGCGTCTTTCCTCGCCCATTGACGGACCTTGTAAAGAAAATTCTGTTTTCCTCCGCCAAAGACCCAGCTTAAGCGAAAAATAAGAAACTTATTTAAATGTCTTCGAACGGCCAACTCGCCTTGCAGCTTGCTTAAGCCATATTTATTGATTGGATGAGGCCGGTCGTTTTCGTTGTAAAAATCTCCCTTTTTACCGTCAAAAACATAATCGGTGCTGTAATGAACGAGAAGGATCTTCTGCAGCCGGCACACAAGCGCCAGATTTTCGACCGCGGAACTATTCACCCGGAAGGCTTCGGAAGATTTTCCTTCAGCATCGTCCACAAAATTGTAGGCCGCGCAGTTAAAGATAACAGCGGGTTTAAATCGGGAAACAACATCCTGAGTTTTCTTAAAATCCGTTATATCCAGTTGGGTTTCGGAAGGCGCGGCGAACTTGATTTTCTTGCTGCGGAAAAACTTTTGGAATTCTTTAGCCAATTGCCCGTTAGATCCAGTTATTAAAAACATCTCGTTATCTCTTATAGATAAAATTATTCTCGGCCTCGTCCAGTACGGGTAACAAAGCGTCCCGCCTAGAAAGAATCGGACGCCGTACGGGCCATTTAATCTTTATTGCCGGGTCATCCCAACGCACGCCGCGCTCGTGCTTAGGGGCGTAGGCACTCGTGCATCCGTAGAAGATCTCAGCCCCATCGGTTAGAGTACAAAACCCATGCGCAAAACCTTCAGGGATATAAATCATCTTCTTGTTGCGCGCGGAAAGATTCAACCCCACCCATTTTCCGTAAAAAGGCGATCCCTTTCTTAAATCAACCGCCACTTCGAATATTTCTCCGGCGACTGCCCGGACAATTTTTCCCTGGGCAAAAGGGCTGATTTGATAGTGCAGGCCTCGGACGACATTCTTTCTGGACTTTGAATGATTGAGCTGTACCAACGGCTTATTGATTCCTGCCTTTTTAAAATCAGGAAGTTTGTAGGCCTCCATAAAGAATCCCCGTCCATCCGGAAACACCTGCGGCTCTATCAATAAGACATCCGGAATTTTTAACCGCGTAAAACGAAACGACATATCTGACTCCTTCAACAAGTCCCTATTTTATTACGGGTTCTTCTTAGCGGGAGTGCGATTTTTCCCATGGCTCCATCAGCCCTTTAATGACCTTAAAGAGCGGATGAGGCAGAATTTTCTTGGCAGCTAAAAGGTCCCGATAGCGCTGGCAATCCCGTGTTTTTAATTTCTTCAAAAGATGCCTGAATTCGAAAGCAATCTGACCCCGCGCGACTTTAACGAGATGCGTTTTGGGCACCGCACGAGATATCTTTCGCGCGTCAAAACAATAACCTCTTTTTTCCGATTCCCTCAACACTGCCAACAGGTAAGAATCAATCGCCGGAACCGGCCGGGGACATTGCTTAAACCGATCCAGCTGTGGATGGTTTTTATAACCCTTGGTCTTGCCCGTTAAAACTTTTTTTGCTAAGAGCGCTTCTCGCCAAAGCGCGACCAACCCCTTGGAATCAAGATACTTGGGATGAATCGACCACAGCCGCATAACTGTTATCTCGGATATTACGAGGCCTGTTTAAGCGCCTGATCAATATCATTGATAATGTCATCAATATGCTCAATGCCGATGGACAAACGAATAAAATCCGGCGTAACACCCGTCGCCAGCTGCTCTTCTTTTGAAAGTTGCTGGTGAGTGGTCGTCGCCGGGTGGATGGCTAAACTTTTAGCGTCGCCGATATTAGCCAAATGCGAAACAAGTTGCAGGGAATCGATAAATTTCTTTCCCGCCTCAATCCCACCTTTGATGCCGAAACCGATAATGGCCCCCGCTCCCTTAGGTAAATATTTCTTGACCCGTTCTTTTTCCGGGCTCGCATCCAGTCCCGGATAATTAACCCAGGCGACCTTACTGTTTTTTTCCAAATATTTGGCAACCGCAAGGGCATTTTCGGAGTGTCGCGGCATCCGAAGGTGCAGCGTCTCCAAGCCTTGCAGAAATAAAAAAGCGTTAAACGGGGAAAGAGCCGGGCCCATATCGCGAAGAAGGGTCACCCGCGCTTTTATAATATAGGCAATATTGCCCAAGGGCTTAAGCGCCTCGACAAAATCAATCCCATGATAACTGGCATCGGCACCGGCGATTAACGGAAATTTACCGTTGGTCCATTCAAATTTTCCGGAATCAACAATAACGCCGCCTAACGACGTTCCGTGGCCGCCGATAAACTTGGTAGCCGAATAGACAACGATATCCGCTCCGAAGTCAATCGGTTTTAAAAGATAGGGCGAAACGGTATTATCCAACACAAAAGGAATGCCGTTTTTGTGAGCCAGCTTGGCAATGCCTTCGAGATCAGCAACGTCTAATTTTGGGTTACCGATCGATTCGGCGTAGAAAGCCTTGGTTTTTGGGCTAACGGCTTTCTGAAAGGCATCGAGGTCGTTGGATTTGACGAACTTTACCTTAATTCCCAGACGAGGAAAGGTGTAATGAAATAAAGTGTACGTCCCGCCGTAAAGATTATCCGCAGAAACAATCTCATCCCCGGCCTGGGCAATATTTAAAAGGCCTAAGGTAATAGCGGACTGGCCGCTGGCAACGGCCAGGGCACCCGCTGCGCCGTCTAAAAGGGCCACCCTTTTTTCCAGGACATCAGTGGTAGGATTCATCAATCTCGTATAGATATTACCAAATTCTTTTAAGGCAAATAAATTAGCGGCATGTTCGGTGTTTTTAAATTGATACGACGTCGTCTGGTAAATAGGAACCGCCCGCGAACCCGTCGTCGGATCGGCTTCTTGGCCGCCGTGAACAGCAAGTGTTTCCGCTTTTAGCTTCTTATCGATCTTCGTCATCTAAGCCTCCGTAGTGGTGCACGTTCTTTATTCTGTTAAGCACAAAAGGATAGCTAAGTCTTCTTCGGCCTTTAGGGAATGCGGAGAATTGGCGGGCATATGGATAAAAACCCCGGGCGCTAAATCGATATCCTTCCCGCATAAATTAAAGGTCCCCTTGCCTCTCAACACCTGGACACACCCGTTTTTGGTGGACGTATGCGTATCAATATCGCTACCCTTGGCCAGGCACATCAAAGTATAATTATAAGTCTTGGACTTGGCCAGGACTTTGCTAAAAATCCCGCCATTGGAAAATTTCATGATCTCGTTTAGGTTTAGAGAAAATCCTTTTTCGGCCATCACAAAACCTCTTTCGGAAAAAACTTTTAGAATAATATTATAATAGAAAATTTGGCTTAGAGTAAGTTATTTTGCGGTGAGTTACAGGAGGATGGGGCTTAAAAAGTACAGGTAATTTAATAAGTTTTTTTGCCTTTTTGCCTCGACCAGAAACGAAAAAGCTCCAGGTTTTCTTTGTAGAGAAAACCTTTTTCCAGCTTCACCGGGCTCCTTCCCGACTGTTTCATTTTCTGACAGGAAATAGTCAGCTCGTGAAAACCGAAATGTTTCGCGTCCTTAATCGCCGCCCCGTAGACAACCTTTGAAATCCGCGCCCAGTGACAGGCGCTAAAACACATCGGGCACGGCTCGCAGGTCGAATAAATAACACAACCCCGTAAATCGATTGTTTTAAGCGTCCGGCAGGCCCGGCGGATAGCCGTTATTTCAGCGTGAGCGGTAATATCGGTAGTTTTCCAGACAATATTGTGCGCAAGGGCAACGACTTTCCCTTTTTTAACAACGCAGGCGCCGAAAGGCGTCTGGCCTTTTTTGACACCCTGATGGGCCTTTTTGATGGCAAGATCCATATAGTATTCGGCGGTTTTGGGTTTCATGGGATTTTTATGAGAGCAGTTGTGTTATAGCAATCGGGCGCCCCCGCCTTTGGCGGGGGCGCCCGGTTTTGATCACTTATATTTAACGATTATTCCTTCCAATCGTTATTTCTTAAAGAAATCATGCAGGACTCTGGCAGCAATATCTCTCCCGCCCAAACCAAATGCCAGCGCTAAGGCAAGGCAAATAGCCGCAAAGAAGATATTAAACGCCGTTCCCACTAGAAGCGCCGCAATTCCCAGTTCGCTTAAAGAAATAACAATAGTGAAAATCACAATCGCCCAGCGGGTTAAACCGACCAGGAGGTCTGCCCGCGGTATTTTGGCATTATTCGCGGTCGCAGCAACGATTCCGGCAATCAGGTTGGCCAAGAACATGCCGATGACCAGCACAAACAAAGCCGAAATCACGCGCGGGATATAGCTTGTCAATTGCTCAAGGAGCTGAGAAGCAACGGTAAGGCCGATAGCATTAACCGCCATCACCAGCACCATGATCATGACTAGCCAGTACACTAAACCGGCCACCATTTCATTGGCAGTTGTACTAATGCCGCCTTGTTTCAGGACATTGCTGATACCGGCCTTGTCAGCGATGCTGTTGAATTTAATCGCATCCATCAGCTTCTGAGTAAGTTTGGCGAGAGTTTTGGCAATAATCCAACCCACAATAAGAATAACCAAAACACCAAACAGCACAGGGATAAAACCGGCAATCATTGTAAGCATCTTTCGAAGCGGATCGATAATTAATAGATCCCAACTTGTCATATGCCCCTCCTCCTTTTGTTAGGTTAGGAAACTTTAGGCGTTCCTTTGCCTTAACCCATATTATAAGACTTTCCCGTCGCCCTCAAAGTAAAAAATAAAGAATTTAGCGACTTTGGCGCTGGAGAGAAATTTAACGAGATAACCCGCAAAACCCTGTTTTACCCTTTAAAGAAGATGTTTCTTTTAGAGCACAATCCTTGCATCGACCGCGTAACTGCCGTCTTTGCTGGTCATAAGAGGATTAATATCGATTTCTTTAACCAAGGGTGCGAGTTTCTGGATAGCGCACAACGTTTGAATAATGGAAGGTTTATTGGCGGTAAGGCCCCGGAAGCCTTCTAATATCTTCCGGCCCTTGATATCATTGATAAGCCGTTCGGCCTCGACTTTACCGAAAGGAACAATGCGAAAAGAAACGTCTTTTAAGACTTCCACAAAAACCCCGCCCAAGCCAAACATAACCACGGGGCCAAATTGGGGGTCATGGTTTAACCCGACGATACACTCAATGCCTTTAACCATTTGAATCAGGTTAATCCCCAGGATATTGGCTTTGGGTGCTGCCGCTTTAACCTGCTGCATCATTAAATTGAACTTTGTCCTTAATTCCTCGTCATTACGGATATTAAGAATAACCCCGCCTACATCCGTCTTGTGGACAATATCAACCGAAGCGATCTTGATCGCCAGAGGATACATGTCTTTTGCCTGGCGCACGGCGTCTTCAGCGGTTGTGGCAAAACCCCACTTGGGCGTAGGGACACCGCAAAGCTCCAAGACCTTGCGAGCCTCGTGTTCCATGAGGATGTTGCGGTTTTCTTTCTTTACCTTCTCAATCAAATCAACCGCCTCTTTAGGGGCACAAGCAGTTTCGGGATTATCTTTTACACGGCAAGAAATATCTTTCCAGGTATGTAAAACCTTAAGTGCCGAAACAGCCTGAGTAACCGAGGTAAACGCAGGGATATGGTGTTCGTTAAGATAATAAATAGCGTCGCGGGTCTTTTCGCCCCCTACCATTGCCACAACGATGGGTTTGTTCCTGCCCACGGCTTCATATTCCTCCTGGATAGCCTTAGCAATATCCAAGGCATTGGTAATAACGGTTTCACAGTAAAGAATGATACCGGCGTTAATCTTATCTTCGCGCAGCACGATATTAACCGCCTGTTTATAATTGGCGGCCTTGGCCTGGCCGGTAATATCCACGGGATTTTTGGTACTGCCAAAGTCCGGCATGGTTACCCTGAATTTCTCCTCCAGCCATTTGGGGTCATCCAAGATCTTGATATCCGCAGTCTCGCATTCGTCGGTCGTGCGTACCCCGATACCGCCACCGTTGGTAATAATGACCGTTTCTTCGCCTTTAGGCGCGGGGAGCGAAAGGCTCCGCGACCAACCGAAGGCCTCGGTAAAAGTTTTAGCCCTTAGAATCCCTAATTGCTTAAAAGCCGCATCATAAATCTTATCCGCCCCGGCCAAAGAGCCGGTATGAGACACGGCTGCTTTAGCTCCGCGCTGGGAACAGCCTACTTTAAGGACTACGACGGGCTTCTTCACTTGCGTTTGCATAAACTTGCGGCCCTGCTTGATGCCTTCCATGTAAATTAAAATAACCTCGACGTTGCCGTCCTGGTTAAAATATTCAATCAATTCTTTTTCTTCGATATCTGCTTTGTTACCTACGCTAACCAGTGAGGCCAGGCCGATTTTTTCCATCGTCGTCCAACCCATGAGGGCAATTCCTAAAGCACCGCTTTGAGAGACAAATGCGATTTTTCCGGGCAAGATATCGCGGGGGCCAAAACTGGCGTTGAGTTTGCTGGGGGTATAAATAATTCCGAAAATATTGGGGCCGATCAACGCCATATTGGCTTTGTCGGCGACGTTTTTAAGCTTTAACTCTTCATCCTTTTTGCCGACTTCGGCAAAACCGGACGTAATAACCGCTACACTCTTGACATTCTTGGCGGCACATTCTTCCATGGCCGATAAAACATGCGCGGTGGGAATAGCAATAATGGCCAAATCAACGCTATCCGGAACCTCGCCAATCGTAGGGTAAGTTTTTAATCCCAGCACCTGGTTTTCGTGACGATTAATCGGAAAGACATTCCCCTCAAAACCGCCGCCGATAATATTTTTTAGGATCTGGTGGCCGATTTTCTCCGGATTGGTCGAGGCACCGATAATAGCAACGCTTTTGGGCTTAAAAATCGCGCCTAGATCTTTTGTATTTTTTCCGCAAGAATCCGAATCCTGATTTTGGTTAAGGGGCGATACCGGAGGGCACGACATGATTTTACCTTTCTATGATTAGAAATAAATGAATAACAGATCTTAATAACGATACAATTATAGTTTTATAAGGCATTCTGTCAAGAGGGATTGAGCGGCCGCGCAAAAACCTCGCCTTAGCGTTAAAGCTCGCCGATATCTTCATTCCATAATGCAGGATTATGGGTAATAAATTCGTCCATCATGACCTTGCATTCATCCAGGTCAAGGTCAATAATTTTAATGCCGTGGCTTTCCATAAATTTTTTCGCGCCCGGAAAGGTCTTTGATTCTCCGGCAACAACCTTCTTGATCCCAAACTGCACCGCGGCTCCGGCACAAAAATAGCAGGGCATCAGCGTCGAATACAAGGTCGTTCCCTTATAACTCCCCACCCTTCCGGCATTGGTCAGGCAATCCGTTTCGGCGTGCATCACCGGGTTGTTATCCTGTACGCGTTTATTGTGGCCCCGGCCGATGATCTTATTGTCTTTAACTAGGACCGAACCGATAGGAATACCGCCCTCCTTAAGGCCCGCCTGGGCCTCGGCAATAGCGGCGCTCATGAATTCATCAATACCTTGCGGATCTTTTTGAGGGGACTTCTTTTCCATTTTTACCGGTAAAACATCATTTTGCTTTCGGTGAATTTCACAATCTGCTCCATCATCAAAACTGTTTCTACCGGATAAATCCCTGCCGCGGTTTCTCCCGAGAGCATTATAAAATCCGTGCCGTCTAAAATCGCATTGGCGACATCGGTTACTTCCGCGCGAGTAGGGCGCGCATGATACGTCATGCTTTCCAGCATTTGGGTAGCAGTAATACTTAATTTCTTATTCTGGTTACAACGCACAATAATATCCTTCTGGATAAAGGGGATCTGATAGATCGGCATCGACACGCCCAGATCGCCCCGGGCAACTAAAATACCGTCGCAGGCCGCAATGATCTCATCAAGATTGCCCACCCCTTCTTTGTTTTCAATCTTGGCGACAATCTTACAATCCGGCAGAAAGGGCTTGACCATCTTATAGACCAGCAAAATATCCCTCTGGTTGCGGACAAACGACTGGGCGATATAATCAACCTTATTCTTTATCCCAAAAATAATGTCCTTATTATCCTTCTCGGTCAAAATATTGGCTTTGAGCTTTAGGTCGGGAATATTGACGCCTTTTCGCGATTTTAAGATTCCGCCGTGCACGATTTTCAGCTTGATCCTTTTACCCTGACAACCGACGATCTTTAAAGCCAGCATGCCGTCATCGATAAACACATGCATCCCCTTCCTGAAACCACCCATGTCGACGTTCGACTCTAAGGGGATATGCCTTTTCCCGTTGCCGGCATCAGCAGACATGGAAATTTCTTCGCCTTCTTTAAGCTCAACGGGATGTTTAAGGTGCCCCACCCTCATACGGTAACCTTCCAGGTCCTGAAGGATCTTGATATTCCGTTTAAATTTCTTATTAATATTTCTGATATTGTCAATGGTCATCTGGTGCTGGGCTTCATCGCCGTGAGAGAAATTTAACCGCGCCACATCCATGCCGGCTTTGGCCATTGCCAGGATAGTCTTAGGATTCAGGCTCGCCGGCCCGAGGGTGCAAATAATCTCCGTGTGAGGTGACATAAAAAGGCTCCTTAAGGTTCCGCTTACTCTTCCGGGGAAGTTTCTGTACCTGCGCCAAAACCGCCCTTTAAACCGCTTAACAATTTCGACAATGTGCCCATGAATATGAGCGTAATGATAACGAAGAAAATGCCGACGACAACAACAGCAATATTCTGAAACTGCTTTTTCTTCTTTTTCTCCTGGGCCTCAAATATCAAGACCGCCAGCTCTTCTTCGCGGATTTCTCCGTTCGGCTCCTTAACCTGGGCAATATTGATGTTAAAAGAACGGGCAAGATCAACGAGGGCCTTGTGCCGCTCGGTTTTATCCGGAATGGCTAATAATTCATCGAGGGTATTCATGATTCTTATGAAATATACTTTTTTATCTTGGAAAGCAATTCATCCGCATCAAAAGGCTTTAAGACATAATCGTTGGCCCCGTAGAATCCATGGACTTCATGGATAAAATCTTTTTCGATAGATTTTGCCGTAAAAACAATGATCGGAATATGTTTAATGCTGTCGTCGGAGCGCACCTCATCACAAATCTGGTAACCGTCTTTGTACGGCATCATAATATCCAAAAGGATTAGATCAGGGCGCATCTTTTTAATCGTATCCATGGCCTCTTTTGGCGAATTGAGCACCGTTACTTTGTAACCGGCATGCTCAAGCCTCGCCCTGGTAATCTGGGCGATATCGACTTCGTCGTCGATTAAAAGTATTTCTTTAGCCAAAATCGCTGACTCCCTTTATAAGAAAACTATTTCTTTCCTTGTCCGCTCTCAAGATAACGGCTTATGTCTTTTATAAACGTCGATTCATTAAACCGCCCCAGATAAAGATTGGCGCCCGCACTCATACAGCCAGACTTGGCCGCATCAATCGCTAACGCCTTCTCCCGCACCGAGGCACTGCCTAAATCCGCCGCGATAAAATAATTATAAACAATGACGGGCTTGTGCTCCGACTGCGGCAAGCGGCGCAACACCTTAATGACCTCCTGGGCAGACATGTCGTTCATCTGAACATCCATCACAATAACATCGGGTAAAAATTGGACAACCTTGCTGATCACTTCAGGGCCGGTTAAGGTAAAATCGGTTTGGCAGCCCACCCGCTTAAGTTGTAACGCTATTTCCTCGACAACCGCCTTGGTGGAACCGGCGACGAGGATTTTCTTTTCACTTCTTACTTGGGGAGCATCGAGAGATAGGAGGCTTTCGACTTTGGCAAGAAGTTCATGGCTTTCAAAAGGCTTGGGGATAAAATCGTCAACTCCCGCGACCTTAAAAGTGTCTTCCATCAAGCCGCGGGCCGTCAAGACAATAACGGGGATCTGCGCAGTAATCAAATTCTTCTTAAGTTCCTTATATAAGGTAAAACCATCCATAACCGGCATGAGGACATCGGTAATGATAAGATCCACGACCTCTGTTTTTAACTTATCCAAAGCCTCCTGCCCGTTGATGGCCGTTGTCACCTCATACCCCTTCGCCTCCAACCTGAATCGAATAACCGAAAGAATATCGGCCTCGTCATCGACAACAAGAATCTTTTTTGCCATATCCGTTAACCCCTAAACTTGGCTATTTTAAACGACCCTCAATCTTTTTACGTGTTCTCTCCTTAAAACAAATACAAGTAGCAGAAAATCATCCATATTTGCCGGGACTAAACAGGAAAGGTTTCCGGCCTAAAGACAATAGTATTTTAGTCTCGAGGGTTAGGGTAAGCAAGACAAAAACTTAAAACCAGCCCCCTCGATCGGAAGAATCAGAAAAGGCGAACGTTTATGTTTTTTTCCGTTTGCGCCGGAGATTCTTGGGGATTTGATCTTCGCAAACCAAGGGCCCTGGCCAAGGCATCCTCGGAATCCCGCTTCTCCCCTAACTCGCCGTAAGACAATCCCAGATATTGCAAAACATCCGCCTGCCTCGGATTAATTCTTAAGGATTCCAAAAGAAAATAAACGGCTTGTCTGTATTCCTTCAATTGGTAAGCCGCAAAACCGGCATAGTAGTAGAAAAAGTCCTTGCTGTCGGGAACCGACTTGGTCGCATACAAAGCCAGATTGAGCATTTTCTGATAATCCTGCAACTTCTGATAGCTAAGCATCAATAGCCGGTAGCAACCTTCATAACCTTCCTTAATCCCGACGGCAATTGATCCATCCAAAACTTTAGCCTCCTTCATAAGCTGCCAGTAAATAAATGACGCATACAAAGATTTGGCCGTAACATCCGGAGGAATGGAAAGTGCCTGTTCCAGCGAATCAGCCGCCTTTGAATAAAACCCTTTTTTAAAATAGATCACGCCGAGATTATACTGCGGCCACAGACAGCCAGGATCCAGCACCACCGCCTTTTCATAAAAGGAAATCGCCTTTTCCTCATCGCCATAATAGTAGCAACAAAATCCCAACACGGCGAGGATATCGGCTCCGCTCCCGGCATATTCATTGACCTTTTCATAGAATTCAATGTAAGGCTCCAATATTTCAGGACGGGCTGACTCCTGCCCCTGAGAAATCTTTACCAATTTTACCAACGGAGGTTTTAGATAGTCGAGCCGATCAGCTCTGAAATTTCTTTTGCTGATGATACTGGCAGTGCACAAAAAGGCAATAAGGTAAAGCACACCCACCCGCCTACTTAAGGAAATAATCCTTCCGGTCAGATCTTTGACTTCCAATCGTTGCCTCATTACGATTCCTTGGTTTTCATAAGCAGTTGGCTGCCGAAGAAATTCTTAAAACCCATCCATATCAAAATAATAAAAACCAGGATAAAAACACCGGCCAGGAAATAATTAACAGCATACTGCCACCACATTCCAAAACGCAACACAACGACACTCTCGCCCGCCGGTACCCACAACCCCTTAAAGGCATAATTCGCCCGCCATAATTTTGTTTCCTTGCCGTTAACAAACGCCCTCCAGCCTTCGTAAAAACTGTCGTTATAGACTAGGAATTTCTTTGAATCAAAATGAGTCCTAATTTTTATAGAATTAGCGTCAAAATGCAGGACCTTAAAATTTGGCTCGTTGCCAGAAACGGTTTCCGCCAACAGCGGCAGCTCGCCGGAACTTTTTGAATCACCCCTGCCCTCCGCTTTGTAACCGCCGGATACAAAGGCGGCATTTTCTATTTTAACCAGCATCTGTTCAAGGCGCTTAAAATCAAAATCGGCATCTTCCATAGGCAAGACACGGTCATAAATAATGAATTTATGACAAACATATTCCTTGAGAACATTTTGATTAACGCTTTCGCTTAAGAAATACCCCCGTGTCGTTCCCCGGTAGATATTTTTCCCCCCTTCTTTCTTGGCCTCAACGCCCGAGGAATCACGCATAAAAGCAATACTTTTGTCGACGTCAGATTCTTCTTCTATTTTTGGCCGGCTGAAGGAAAAATGGGTATTAAAAATAAACCTGCCCTGTGAAGACGTATCTGCCGGTTGTTCGTCATCAACATTCACTTTTGAAAATATTTCAATCGGCTGCAGGACCGTGACTGCAAATAGAATGAAAGCCCAAACCCACGGCCGCAACGGTCTTTTACTTATGCAATAGAAACAAAAAGAAAAAAAGCTAAGAAAAACAGTAAGGTAGGCTGCGCTGACAGTATTTTTTTGCCAGTAAAGAATAGCGGCAAACACTAGGTGCATAAAGAACAGAAATCCTAAAAGCGGATATTTCTTTAGCCCCGCCCCCGATAAGCGACCCATAAACAAACGAAAGTTCTCGGCGCAGAATAAAACAAAGACCGGGACAAGAACCATCCAGGCAAAGAAATGTAAGTTCCTAAAATATTTGAAATAGACAACGTGCTCGTAGAGAAACTTGTGCACGCCCGTCAGATTGCCCAGAATAATTAAAAGGACACAAAAACCGGCAGAAAAAATCACCATTAATTTCTTGCTGAGGAAATTCCCTATAGAAATCCACAGCAAAAGATAAGAAAAGATCGGAACGTAGAAAAGATTGATTTCTTTTCTACGGATACCGCCGAGCAAATGTTCAAGGTCAATCCACCCGCCGACACCGCTGGCAGCAATAGCCTTTAAGGCAACCGCTCCCGCAGGCTGACCCACAGGGTGCCCGGAGGCATAATATTCTCCCGCGGTCGTCGATTGGTACCATAAAAATCCCGGGACAAAAGCGAGAACCGCCAGAAGAAAACATGACCCGGCAAAGACTTTGTGGGATTTAAAGAAAACAAGGCATTGACCAAGAAAGGAAACCGCATCCCGGAAGAAAAAAACGCCCAGACAAATCGTCAGAATCAAGAATATCGTCAGAAAATAAAAAGGGACATAGGTGATCGCAATCAGCATCACCGAGAACGTCATACCTAAAAAGAAAAGCTTGTTACGCTCCTGGGCAAAGGCGAACAGAAAATAAAAAAACCACACGGTAGGGACAAAAAGCAGAATAACAATAGGGCTGGAGAAAAGGATCCTCCCTAAGATGGAGAATGCCAACAAGACAAAGGCCAAGTAGGCCGCCATTTTATCGCGGGTCAAGCGTTTGACCAGCAAGTAAAAACCGGCCAACCCTAAAAAGTAATAGGCGACCATAAAGATAAAATAGGACAGCGTTACCGACAGGCCTAATGATTTTAAAAGAGGGATAGCATAAAAAAACGGGTTAAATTCCCCGATAGTCCGTAAATGCAGCAGATTCGGCCTGCCCCAGGCAAAAAAAGGATTCCACATCGGGTAAACACCGTGAACAATATTGTGAATATAAAAATTGATATACTGATAGGCATTCCATGCGTCACGGTTAAGCATGGCCTGGTCATAAAGAAAGGCGCGGAAAAGATAGACCCATAGAATGACCGGAGGGAAAAACAAAAAGAAGTTTTTAATAAAAACATTACCTCTGCTCTCTTTTTTCAACACACTGAACATTTTCTAACTATCTCCGATAAAAAAAGAAATTTTCAAGACCCGTAACATTTTAGAGCGTAAGCCACTTCTTCTTCCAGAGAAGACCCCTTCAAAAGAAATTCCAAAGAAAGCCAACCCTTATAATTGATTTGCCGTAACGCCTGCGCAAAACTTAAATGATCCACGCCCTTGTAGCCCGGCGCGCATAAATGGGGATCATTGATATGCATATGCCCGAGGATATCCGCATGCCTTACAATCATGTCCGGACAAGATTCCTTATTCATGGTCATGCTGCCCGTGTCTAAAAGCAATTTAAAATGAGGATGATTGACCAATTGGACTAGCCTGGCCCCCTCGTCGGCAGTATTAACAAAATCACAATCGTACTCGCCTGACAGCGGTTCGATACAAATCGAGATCCCCGCTTCTTTACATTCCTGGGCTATTTTATAGAAGAATGTAGCGGCAGAAGAAAGCGCCTCGTCAAAAGACAGGTTTCCTTTTTTGCGGTTCTTTCCCGCCCCGAATACCAGAATCGTCCCGCCGATGCCATTGCATAATTCAATCAAGTTTTTGATGTGCCATTCCAGCATTTCCCGGGTCGACGAACCGCCAAAAAGCTGCAATTCCGGATGATTGTAGACTAAGGACTGAAAGCCGATGGCCGTGATCCCGCGGTCAGCCAGAATCTTCTTAACATCCTCTCTCTCCTTCTTGGGGACCCGGGGGGAATTCTTCCAGAGCAGCGTGGGGGCAATTTCGATTCCCTTAATCGGCAAAGGCTTAATAATATCCAGCGCCTTTAAAAAAGAATGCCCCCCAAGGGCGATGTTAGAGATTCCTATATTCATAAAGGTCGCAGGGTGAGAAAATCTTTGGGACTGTTTAGTTACAGCGTAAAATGTTTTTTATGTTTCTTTTGCGATGAAGTCTTTCTTCCTGGTGGCGCGCAAAAAAGTTGTCGGCAATTCTTTTAAAGATCGCCAGTTCAAGGCCGATGAATATCATGACTACCCCGATCGTCATATAGGAGTGCCGAAATGCAGTTTCTTGGATACCAAAAATCAAGAACGCCATAAAAACAAAAGCAACACCCGCACTGAGAAGCAGTAACCCCATCATCCCCAGGTAATACGCCCTCTCGCGGCTAAAGGTCACGGAAAAGAAAACGATAATGAGATCATCAATAGCCCTTTGAAGCCTTCCTAAGAAATTATATTTTGAAATACCGCGAAAACGGGGCCGGTGCACAACCGGAATCTCGGTTACCCTAAAACCGTTACGATGAGCAAAGGCTGCGGCAAAACGGTACAAGTCACCGTAAAGCGCCAGATATTGGATAACATTCATCCGGAAACACTTTAAGCCCGAAAAATAATCTTCAAATTTTAAACCTGTAATCAAACGCATAAGCCAATTAAAAAGCCGCGAGGTAAGAATCGTCCGTTTTTCATCTTGGCGATTCACACGCTTACCCGAGACCACATCAAACCCCTCATCCATTTTCTTAACCAGCTTCGGGACATCCTCGGGATCATGCTGTAAATCACTATCAATCACAACAACGTATTGCCCCTTGACCAGTTCAAATCCCTGTTCCAGGGCAAGGGCCTTGCCCATTTTCTTAAAGAAATTAATCACGGTAATATTGCTGTTGTTGCGCTGAATTTCTTCCAGGACTTTCTCGCTATCGTCGGTAGAGCCGTCATTGACGAAAACAATCTGAAAACTCCGCCCAAATTCAGAAAGCGCCTTATTGAGCCTCTGAAACAAAGGCATTAAATTGCCTTCCTCGTTATGAGCCGGAATAACCACGGAAATATCATATTCTTTCATGGAGCCCCCTTAGATTTTTTCAAATATGTCTTTACGCTACATTTATTATTGTAAGAAATATGCCAATAAACTCAAACGAAAAGTTTCTTTAGAAAACCAATCATGCGCCGTAGCGAGAATAATTTTATCGCCTTTAACGGCGAGCGCAAATAGTACGCCAGGTAAAAATTGGCCTGATAACGGACAAGTTGTTCCTGTGTAAAATTGGGGTGGCCCAACGCCGTGCCTGCCTGCTTGCCATAAGCCGTCCAATCGCCGGTTTTAAGGCTAAAGCCGTTTTGATTCTTGCGCGCCATCTCGTAAATCTGCGTCCCCGGAAACGGCGTTAAAATCGCAAAGTTAACGCTAGAGCAATACCGTCGCATCTTGAGGGCAAACTTCTTTGTCTTTAAAAGGCTCTCCTTGGTCTCAAATGGAAGCCCAAGAATAAAATTAAGCTCAATATTCGTTATGCCGACTTCTTTGCAGATTTTTAGCACCTTTTCGGCCATCTCCGGCGTGGTCCCTTTGCCGCACAATTCCAGGATTTTAGGATCCGCGGATTCTATCCCCAAGCTTAGCTCGTCACAGCCGCTTTCTTTCATCGCCCTGACCAAATCTTCGTCGATGGTGTTAACCCGGGTGCTGGCAATCCAGCGGATATTTAATTTTTCTTTAATAAACCTCTGGCAAAATTCCATCGCATGCGGCTTTGACAGCGGAAACGTTCCGGCCTTAAGATCAAACCTTTTAAAACCGTAGTTGTCCATGCCATAGCGGATCTCTTCGATAATCCTTTGAGGGCTTTTATAGCGGACATCCCGACCCAGCGTTCGAAAACAAAAAACACATTCAAAGGGACAACCCCGCAAGGGCTCAACCGGAACGACAGAATACTTTTTTAAGTCATATAAATCCCACGCCGGAAAAGGCAATGTGTTTAAATCCTCAAAATCCTTGCGCGGCGGATTAACAGAAATATCTCCCTCGGCGCTTCTGTAGGCGAGGCCGTTGATATCTTTAAGGGCTTTGCCTTGAACAATGCTCCGAAGGGTCGACTCCCCTTCGCCTACGCACACAATATCAAACGACGGAAATTGCTTGAGGGTCTCATGGGGAAGGGCGGTCACATGTTGTCCGCCGACGATGGTAACGATATGCGGGTTATTTTTCTTAACCTCTTCCGCTATCTTGGCGGCATCAATAATTTCTTCCGTATATGCCGGAAGAGCCAGGTATCCGGGGTTGGTTTTACGAATCTCCTCGACTAACTGTTCCAGCGTCATTTTTTCCGCTTGAGGATCAAGAATAGAAACGTCCAGGCCTTCCTTCCGCAGGACCGCGGCAAGGATAGCGATTCCGGCCCGTAAATGCGGTTCGGTATGCTGAACATAATCTTTCCGCTGGGAAATAAAAGCGCTGTTAAGCAGGACGAATTTTCCAGGCATGGTATTGCACCGGCTAAGTTTTTTCGTAAACACCAAAAATGGTTATTCCAAAGGGAATCGGGAAATTATTTCTGATAAAAAACGTTTCCAATCGGCAAACCGCGTAAAGGATCGCGTTGATAAAACGCGGCAACGGAGCGTAGACAAGCCGCGACCCTTTTTTGTTAAATAATTTTGCGCCGGCAATCGGCAGAAAAAGAAAGAACATCCAGTATCCCAGCCGACGGCATTGCATAACCGAAAGAATATTCTTAACTAGTCCCTTGCTATAGCGCCTCACATGGCCGTAAAACCGGTCGTGGGCACTATACAGCCAAGGCAAAGCCGGAACCGTAAACAAAAAAATCCCGCCGGGTTTTAAGACACGGCGGATTTCCCGTACCGCCAGAGCATGATCTTCGATGTATTCTAAAACATCGAATGCCGTAACAATATCAAAGTATCCGTCGGGATAATCGATCGCACAGGCGCTCGACACCTTTTTCTCGTAACAGGCATTTGGGCTTAAGGACTCAACGGCCTTCGCCTCGCTATCGATCGCAAAAACTTTTCCATAAGTCTGCATTAACGCCAGATCATCACCCGTGCCTACGCCGATGTTTAATATTTTCCGTTGGGCGGGAATATCCTCTTTCCCGGATACCCGATCGAACAGTATCCGTATCAGATCCAGCTTACTCTTATACCAGAAATAATCTTTCGAGAGGCCGGCGGCCGGGGCGCGTAAGTCCATAATCTTTCCCTGGGAGAAATTTTCCTTAAAAAGCCTTTTTCAAAGTACCGGTAATATACGCGATTTGAGATGATGTCATTTCAGGATATACAGGTAACGATAAAATCTTTTCGCTGGCGGATTCGGTCTCCGGAAATGCGCCTTTTGAATAACCCAATTGGGCGTATCCCTTTTGAAGATAAAACGGAATAGGATAATGGATTCCTGCTTGAATACCGTTTTTGGATAAAAATTCGATTACCTTTGATCGGCGATCAACCTGGACAACAAACAGATGAAAAACATGGGTCTCGGGATTTACAATGTCGGGGAGCTTAAGAATGCCTTTCTTTTCCAGCGGTTTTAACTCTTGAGAATATTTCTTTGCGATCTCCCAGCGCTTAAGATTCCACTGATCCAGATATTTGAGCTTAACGTTTAAAACTGCGGCCTGGATACTGTCGAGCCTGGAGTTTATTCCCCGTTGGGGGTATTCATATTTCTTTTCGGAACCGAAATTGCGCATGCTGCGGATTTTCTTTGCCAACTTTTCCGAGGAAGCCGACATCGCCCCGCCGTCGCCGTAAGCCCCCAAATTCTTCCCGGGATAAAAACTGAAACATCCGAATTGCCCAAAAGTGCCGACGCGTTTCTTTTTCCAGCGCGCTCCCGCGGCCTGGGCAACGTCTTCGACGATAAAAAGCGAATGCTTTTGGGCAATTTTTGCAATAACATCCATATTACAAGCACGCCCGTACAAATGAACGGGACAAATCGCTTTAGTGCGGGACGTAATCGCGGATTCGATTTTCTTTAAATCAATTAAATACGTTTCCGGGTCCATATCGACTAAGACCGGACGCGCGCCCGTCTCCATAACCCCGACCGCCGTTGCCACAAAGGTATTAGCCGGAATGATCACCTCGTCATTGACTCCTAATCCCAGGGCAGCAAAGGCTAAATGAAGCGCGTCGGTCGCATTCGCAACGCCAACAACGTAATCGGCCTCCAGAAATTCCGCAAAAGACCGCTCAAACTCTTCCACCTGCGGCCCCAAAATAAAAGAAGCCGAGGCGCAAACCTCGGCAATATTTTTATCAATCTCTTTCTTAAGTTTTTGATACTGAATCTTAAGATCCACCAAGGGAATATTCATTTCAAGCAACCTCAGATAGGTAGGTCATGAGCTGCATTATAAGCACTATTAATTTCCAGCGCCAATCGGTTACAGCGGGCATGGGCCTTAAAACAACGGTCACAATTGAAATCCGACCCTTGAGAACTAATAAGCAGCCGCTCAAATTCTTTGCGGTTATCCGGAATGGCCCCTAACTTACCGAATAGAAATGACGGCGTAGCAATACTCGAGCAGCGATACATGTTGCCGTCAGCAGCCAGTGTCGTCTGGTAATACGTGTAGACGCAATGCCTGTAATTCATCCGGTCGACGTCTTGATTGAAAGGCGGAAAGTAAAAAATGTAAGGTTTATCGTCGGGGCTATGAGAGTAAAACTTCTTTAGGCGCTGTTCATAAACAAGATTCTGCGGGATTTCCACTTTTTGTTTATAGTCGCGCACCCGGGCAAACGGTTTTCCGTATTGGTCGTAAGGAATGGAAAAACGCAGGGAATCAACCCCCAACTCTTTGGCGATTCTTACCATGCGCGCAATTTCCTCCTCGGAAGAATTAACCGAATTCATCAAATAACAGATCCTGACCGCCGGCCGCTGAGGATTCTTCTTTTGAAGAGCACACGCCATCGCGATCCCTTCGATGATCGTGTCGAAGTGATTGACTTTAAGATTCTTCGTCTTCATGTGGCTTTCGGGCGTTCCGGCATCGAGACTGACCGAAAGATAATCTTTCTTATCCATCAGCATAAAAAGTTCGGTCAGAAAGCCTTTTTCCTCTTCGAGATTCTTAAGCCGTGAGCCGTTGGTATGGATACCAAAACTTACTTTAAGTCTTTTTGTCACCCGAAGAAAATCCATCAGGTAAGGATTTAAAAGCGGTTCCGTATAGGCACCTCCGAAGATATGGTACTCGCACTTGGCGGGGCCGATATCTTCCAAAAGCCTTAAAACCTTTGGTTCGTCCATCCCTAAGGGGCGTTTAAGAAGCCCTCCCTGGCAATAATAACAGTCAAAATCACACGGACGTTTGTGGTCACCGGGCAGGTGGATCTCAAGCTGACGGGGATAGACGACCTTACCGGCAAAGACCTTGCTAAAGTCTCCGCCCAAGAAGTCTTTAAGGATCTTGAGGTAATCGTAATTGTCAGGCCGCTGGGGCAAGCCGTCGATTAAAGGTAAGGCAACGGATTCTTCGGAAGCCATATCTTCCTTTTTTGGCCAGGATAACAGTTTCTTCCTGAGTGATCTCTCCCAGCCATATTATTAAATTTATTTAAAATAGTAGGGTATTTTAACTCGGAAAATCCCCAACGACAAGATAAAAAATAGCTTCAATAGGATTTTGGGGAAAAGGGCGGCAGGATTGCTTTGGCAATCCTGCCGCCCTTCCCACCTTTTATTATACTAATATTAATTTAAATACTACTTTTTATTATCAGTCTTCGTATTCGTAAGCTCTCCGCGGCTGGTGTTGATGAATAGCATCTGTTGCTTCATCTGGGCAATAGCCTCTTTACCAATCACAAGATAAGTCCCTGGCATCACTGAAATACGCAACCCGACGATCTCGTTTTGGATAAGATCCTCCATGCCGATCTTCTTAAAAACCTTAGGATCTACCGTCCTGCCAAGGCCTCTCTCAAATCTTCGTCAACCGTAGAAATCGGTTTGATATTAAATTTCTCGACAAGGATCTTTAGCACGTTCGGTGATACAAAAGCCGGCAGAGACGGACCAAGCCGTATATTCTTGATGCCTAAATAAAGCAGCGTCAGAAGAATGCAGACCGCCTTTTGTTCATACCAGGAAAGAATAAACGACAACGGCAATTCATTGACACTGCATTTAAACGCACCGGCCAAGGCCGAAGCGATTTTAATCGCCGAATAAGCATCATTGCACTGGCCACAATCCAGCAGCCTGGGCAAGCCGCCGATCGCACCAAAATCCAAACGGTTAAATCTGAATTTTCCGCAGGCTAAAGTCAGAATGATGCAATTCTTGGGAACTTTCTGAGCAAATTCCGTAAAATAATTTCTCCCCGGCTTTGCCCCATCGCAACCGCCGATCAAGAAAAATCGCTTGACCGCACCCGCCTTAACCGCCTCGATCACCTTATCGGCAACACCCAAAACCGCCTGGTGGCCGAATCCGACGAGAATCGATTTCTCAATTCTGTCTTCTTTAAAGCCTCCCAAGTTTCTGGCCTTGGTGATAATTTTACTGAAATCCTTCTTTCCGTTTTTCAGCTCGATATGCCCGACACCAGGCCAGGCAACCAGGCCGGTCGTAAATATCCTGTCCTTGTACGAAGCCACGGGCTCTTGAATGCAATTGGTCGTCATCAGCACAACCGCCGGTATCCCATCAAATTCTTTCTTTTGATTCTGCCAGGCAGTGCCAAAGTGCCCGACGAGATTCTTGTATTTATTAAGCTCGGGATAACCGTGCGCAGGCAACATCTCCCCGTGCGTATAAATATTTACTCCCGCATCTTTTGTCTGCTCTAAAAGTTGCTTCAAGTCATCCAGGTCATGCCCTGAAACAATAATCGCCGGACCTTTTTTTGTTCCCAAAAGGACTTTGGTGGGAACCGGGTTTCCGAAATGTTTTGTATGCGCCGTATCCAATATTTCCAGGCATTTTAAATTAACTTTCCCGAATTCCATGATAAGGCTTAAGTAAGCATCGGCTGTTAGAGTATCATCGACCAAGGAAGCCATCCCTTTATAAAAGAAGGCATTAACCTCCTCGTCTTCTACGCCTAAGACAGCAGCATGGTCGGCATAGGCTGCCATCCCCTTCATCCCGTAGAGAAGTATTTCTCTGAGGCTCCGGATATCCTCATTAATATTAACGTCAGAGAACAAGCCAACTGCCAAACCCTGACCGAGCAGATTATCTAAAGAATCAGCCGGCTTAAACTCGGCAGCCTTAGGCAGCTTATCGGAGAAATCGTTGCCGTTTTTATTCTTATAGGCCTTTAAAAACGAGTTCTTGAGATTTTCTCTAACCGTATAAGACTTCCTGATCATTCCTGCAATACGTTCGGGGTCAAAATTAACATTGGTGACAGTAGTAAACAATCCCTCAATCAAGAATAAATCCGCCTTTTTCTCTTTAACCCCTAAATCCCGCGCCATCTTGCCAAAAAAGGCAATGCCCTTCAAACCATGAAGCAGCAGGTCCTGCAAAATAGCCGTATTGGAATCTTTTCCGCATACCCCTTTTACCGTACACCCTTGCCCTTTGGCAGTTTGTTCACATTGCCGGCACATCATTTCCATGTCAATCTCCTTAGTTTATTTTCTTGTATTGGCCGATAGACTCTTAAGCGTAACCGCCCCTAATCTTTCCAAAGCATAATTTTCAATCTTTTTCAGCTCTCCCCTCAAAGGACAGCAAGACTTCTGGGAGCAGGGTTCTTTAAGGAATACGCATTCACTGACACAGACATCCCCCTGAAAAACTTTTATGATATCCAAGAGCAATATGTCCTGAGCAGGCCGGGCAAGAATAAACCCCCCTTGATTTCCTTTGGCCGAATCTAAAATCCCGCTCTTTTGCAAAAGCTGGAGTATCTTTCTTAAAAAAGCCCTGGGGATACCCAATTTCTCCTCGAGATACACGGTTGAAACCATTTTCTCTTTTGATTGCGCGATCTCTCTTAAGGCCCTGACCGCATAATCCGTATCCCTGGTAATCAGCTTCATGTCCTAATGATACTATATAGGTATCATTTGTCAAGAAAAAAATAATCAAATAAATATATTAAAATCACGCAGAAAAACCTAAACGCCTCTGAAGAATTTTCGGTAATACAAGTACACGGTAAGATTTAAAGAAAGCATCGCGTAGGAATAAAAGAAATCCTCCAGGGGTATCGTTAAGACTCTCACCCCCCATACTGCGGCAGGATTGTAGACAACAACCGGCAGGGCCGTCAGGATATAATTAACAATCAAAAAGGGCACGTAGCCCGCGAGTATAAAAAGCCAATACCGCGAAGAGTTCAACAGCCCCGGAAGAAACCAAAGAGTTAACAACATGGCTGCTCCGCAAAACATAAGGACCGTAAAAGTGTATGCCCTTTCCTGATTAAAGAAAGCAAGGGCAAGAAATCCCATCGCCCATACCAAAAATACAGCCCTTGGAATTCTGAAACCGCCTTCCTTAATATAAAGCGCGATAACCTCATAAATAAAAATACAACTAAACGGCACCACCACAAAAAACAGCACCTCTTCAAGCGGAAGCCCGAAAAAGTTCATACCCAGCACATACCGGGCATTAAAACCCCAATCTCCCCGCGCAGTCGCCATAACATCCCAGACAATAAAAACCGTCCCCACCGATAGAATCGATAAGAATAATTCCGGAAAACGCCTATAATATCCAATTTTCTTTTTAAAGCTGAAAAGAAAAGGAAAAATAATAACCAAAAAATCAATCCACAAGTAAGTGCTCATTTTTCCAATAATTCCTTCCGGAGATTGCCCAGAGAACTTCGCTGCTGTTTTGTTAGCTTTCCGTTTCTTAGCAAAAATTCAATCATTTCTAACTGGGTCTTTAGATCAACTCTTGCATAATCTTTACGAACCAGTGACAAATAAAGAGCATTTACATCCTGAAGCCGTTTCTCTCCCACCCCAAAAAAAGGCGGCAGATGAGACAGGGTTGCGAACCGGACAAAACGTACTTCTAAGTCATCAGGATCTTTGTCGACGGCTTTATCGAGTAATTTTAAAGCCAGAGAAAGGCCGCTTACTTTTTGGGCAGGATTGAAAGAAAATTTGGCTTCAAGCCCTTTGGTCGCTCCGTAATAGGAAAGCACAATCGCCGGATACTCCTCGGAATCAGCAGGTAATCTAGTCTCGATTAATTTTAGGAGCGCTTTTGTATTTTTTTTACCCTTCTGAGCCTCCCGAAACTCTTTGCGAAGATATTCCCTGGTTATCGCTACGGATTCCGCTTCGAGTGCTTCTAAGTCCGCCGTCCAACAGGCTATAATAATCGAGAAAAGAGCAATAAAGAAATAGCGGGAATTTCGCATAATCTAAAACCTGCTACCGAAGAACGTAACAATAAAATAGGCTCTTATTAAAAGCAGTAATTTATGAAAATCACAAATGCGGACTCGTTTTGATAATAAAAACGCAGCATCAAGATTCTTAATTTTTCTAAAGAGCGCGTTGTAATAAAGATATACCGAATATACCGCCAGGACATAGCTCCTGGGAATCTTTCTTATGCCGTCCAGCGCTACTTTAAATTCCTCCTCAACCTCGGCCTCCATTCGTTTCTTGGCCGCCTCGTTAATATCTTCCTTATTCCTGATTCCCGGTAGATAAATCCGCCCGCGCGCCTCCAGGTCGTTTTTTATATCACGCAAAAAGTTGACCTTTTGAAAAGCCGACCCCAATTTCCTGGCAGGAACAACCAGCTCCTTAAATAACGGTTCATTCCCGGCGCAAAAAACCTTCAGGCACATGAGCCCGATAACTTCCGCGGAGCCATAAACATACCTGTCATAAGAATTCTTATCATGGAATTTAAGCGTCAGGTCCATTTCCATGCTGGCAAGAAATGCGTCAATATACTCGCCATCGATCTTATATTTCTTAACCACATCCTGAAAGACCTCCAAAACCGGATTAGTCGAAACGCCAGCGCGAATAGCCCCATTAACATCTTTCTTGAATTGCTCCAACAAAATCTTTTTATCGCAACTTTGAAACGTATCCACAATCTCATCCGCCACGCGAACAAATCCGTATATACCGTAGATGGCATCCTGCGCCTCTTTGGGGAAAACCTTGATCCCCAAACTAAAAGAAGTGCTGTAACGGTTCGTCATCAGCCGGCTGACCTCGTAACAGGTCTTAAGATAAAGATCCATGGTCATGGACAATCCTCTCTAAAACAAGTTTGGAGCCGACAATCACCATCGGCAGTCCGGTTCCCGGCACGGTCGAGGCGCCGACGTAATAAAAGTTTTTTAACTTCTCGTCTTTGTTGGAGGGCCTTAGGTATCCGATTTGGGTCATTCCGTGGCAAAGGCCTAATCCCGATCCCCGATAGAGATTAAACATTATTCCCCAGTCTTGGGGTGTTAAAATCTTCTTGACTAATGTATTTTTTGCGACATCGAAACCAATCCTTTTCGACAAATCACCAACGATATTATCCGCTAAATCTTCCTTGTCGAACCAATCTTTCTTAAAACGCAGATCCGGCACCGGACAAAGAATCAAAATACTCTCGCAACCCTCCGGGGCATATTCGGGATAAGCCTTTGTCGCCACATTAACATAATAATACGGCCTTTGCGGCGCCATCGCGGAAACAAAAACATTTTTGGCATACCCCTTAAAATTGCTCCCCAGGAAATAATTGTGTTGCATCGCATTATCGATTTTCCCCTTAACGCCTAAGTAAATCGTAAAAGGCGCCAGGCTCCATTGCATTTTATCCAGGCGCTTTTGACTGAACGCCGGTCTTTGTAAAACTTCTCCGCGAAAAGATGCCGCGTCGGCATTCGAGATAAAGATATCCGCCGGCCAGCGGCGGCCGGTTTGATCTTCCAGCTCGACGGCATTATTGTCTCTTATGTGAACCTTCTTTACCTCTGATTCAAAAACAAAATCAACGCCCTTGCTTTTGAGAGTATTAACCAGCGCCTCGACAATCCTATACATTCCCCCTTGCACCCCCCAATAACCGTTGTGGCGGAATTCGACATAATTTAGAAGGGAATAAATCGCCGGTGTTCGAAAGGGTGTAGCCCCCAAAAAGAAAGAAACTAAAGAAAAGATGACCCGTAGCTCCTGGGACGAGAAATTTCTTTCGACCTCTTGCCACATATTCCTGAAAAGATACGGCAGATGTTTAACCGGAACGCTGGCAAGTTTGCCGAGATAATCCAGGGGCCCGTAAAAATTAGTTTTGATCACCTTGGTGTCGGTGTCATGAAAAAGCTGCTGGCCCTTGCGTAGATATCTTTCAACCTTCCGCGCGACATCCGGCTCGATATCGGCAAACTCTTTTTCCAGTTTGAAAAGGTCTTTGTGAATTTTGTATGGCCTGCTGCGGCCTTCAAAAAATACCTGATATAGCGGATCAAGCTCTCGAAGACCGATGGGATTGGCGATACCGCAACTTTTAAAAAGCTCCTCCAGCTCATAGCTCATACTCATAAATGACGGGCCGATATCGAATTTAAACCCGTCCAAGACAAGCTGGTTGAGCCGGCCGCCGGGGGTTTTATTCTTTTCTAAAACCGTAACCTTGCACCCCATTGCCGAAAGCCTTAGGGCTGTCGCCAGGCCACCCAAACCCGAACCGATGATAACAACCTTTTTCATGGGCCTTCTTTAAAAGAGTTCTTGGCTATCGAACTTTCTGCGGACTGCACAGATGCGCCGCTGAAACGGCGGTGCGTCCGCAGCTATTACAGATATAGGAAAGTTCTCTGATCTTGTCGTTACACAAATGCCTCTGATCGGCGATTAATGACCCGCACCAATCGCATTGTGCATCACCGCGCATAATGGGCACGCACAGATGGCCGTCTTTAGTTGTTGTCTGGCGACAGGTGGGGCAATGGTGAGAAGTTTTTTTGGCAGATTTCTTTACTTTTTTTGCTTTAACCATTACGGCTCTCCTTATGTTTTATGGAATTTATTTTCTGAATCAAGAACAAGGCTGGTCTTTTGTCGAGTGAGATTTCTATCCGCCGCCACTCATTGACGGTGGCGGTTTTGATCCATTGAGTGGGAGCAGTTAAATCACAGGCAACACAAAGCAAGGTCGCCGCCTCACAACTGGCGAGAACATCTTTTAGGAGATTATCATTGCGGTAAGGCGCCTCCATAAAGATCTGCGTCTGATTCTCCTGGGCAGAGCGCCGTTCTAAATCTTTAATCTTTTTGATTCGTAGATTTTTTTCTTTCGGCAGGTACCCGTTAAAAGCAAAATTTTGCCCATTTAACCCCGATGCCATGAGCGCAAGGGTAATTGACGACGGGCCGACCAGAGGGATAAGTTCCATGCCATGTTTGTGCGCCAGCAAAACCAAATCCGCGCCTGGGTCGGCAACGCAGGGACAACCGCTTTCGGAAATAATCCCTGCATTCTTATCTGCGATCGTCTTGATGTATTTTTGAATCTCGGCGGCAGGGGTGTGTTCGTTGAGCAAAAGAAATGTGCAGTCGGCAGCGGAGAACTGCGGATTTATTCGTTTTAAGAAAACTCTTGCCGGTTTTTCTTCCTCGACAATAAAAAGGCGGATAGACTCGATTGTCCGCGCAATATACTGCGACACAACCGAGAAATTCTCTTCGGCAATGACATTAGGAATAAGATACAGTTTTCCCGGCATAAAAAAACCCTATGATGACTTTTCCCCTCTTATGCTGATCGTCACATTGTTAAAGGGAATTTTCTTTCCCGAATCGGCAATGGCCTGCTCGATTAAGCCTACGAGACCGAAACAGCACGGAACCTCCATGTGGGCGTAAGTGACAGATTTAATCGTATTATTCTTAATAATCTCCGAGAGCCTCTCTTCATAAATACTCATATCGTCCAGCTTTGGGCATCCGACTAATAAAACTTTACCTTGCAATAGGTCTTGATGAAAATCCGCATAGGCAAAGGGTACACAGTCTGCCGCAATCAACAAATCGCAGTTTTCCAAATACGGTGCATGAGGCGGAACCAACATGATCTGAACCGGCCATTGACGAAGCTGCGATTCGCCCTTGGGTTGGGCCGATTTTTCTTTGCCCGACGCTTTGGAGCCTTCACGAAGATCCATCATCCGCGAACCCGGACAGCCGGAAGGCACCGCCTTAGTAGCAGCACAAGAGGAAGATTTTTCAAGAGGATTCATAATACCTTTTCGGGCAAGATAATCCGTCGCTTCTTTAAGGTATTCAGTCTCATTATGCTCTTTGAGATGTTCGAGATGCGCCCTGACAACATTAGGGCCTTGTTTGACAATATTAATGATGACTTTCTCCTCGTCATATTTCTCCGCTTCCCGCTCTTCGATGGTGATCGCACCTTCGGGACAATGACCGATACAGGCGCCTAATCCGTCACAAAATAGATCGCTGATAAGTCGCGCCTTGCCGTCAATGATCTGTAAAGCCCCTTCCGGACAATTGGGAATACATAGGCCGCAACCGGTACATTTCTCTTCGTTGATATTAATAATTTTTCGTTTAGACATGAGTCCTCGATGAGCTTGAAGGGCGAACCGCCGTTTCTTAAGAAACGGCGGTTCGCCCCCTGTTTTTCTAAAACCTTTAATAATTCTCCGCCAGCATTTCAAAATGCGCTTGGGGATGCCTGCAGGCCGGACAAACGGTGGGAGCGGTTGCACCTTCAACAACATAACCGCAATTGGCACAATGCCATTTAACCGGTTTATCTTTCTTGAAAACCTTGGCCTCGGCAACATTCTTAATCAATGCCCGATAGCGCTCTTCATGAAATTTCTCCACCTTGGCGATTTGCGCAAACGTATTAGCCACTTCGGGAAAACCTTCCTCCTTGGCCACTTTGGAAAAATCTTGATAGAGCATCGTCCATTCCATATTCTCGCCGGCAGCAGCCGCCTCCAGATTGCTTTTTGTGTCGGCTATTTTACCCGCCGGATAGCTGGCGGTAATTTCCGCCTCTCCACCTTCTAAATGGTTAAAGAACATCTTGGCATGCTCTTTTTCATTTTCGGCAGTCTCGGTAAAGATATTCGATATCTGCACAAACCCTTCCTTTTTAGCCACGCTGGCAAAATAGGTGTAGCGGTTACGCGCCTGCGATTCGCCGGCAAACGCCGCTAAAAGATTTTTCTCCGTTTGTGTTCCTTTAATCGACTTTCCCATTTTCTTTCTCCTTATTTAATCAGTGTTTAAGAAAATATCTAACCGGCCTTAACTATCTTGGCAAATTCCTTTCCGTATTCATAACACCGCTTAAGCTCATTCTCATCCGGAACATACTGTACAGACAAACCCGGTTGCGCCAAGGTAATCCCCGCTTCCTTAACGATCTCTTCGATAGCCTTAACCGCCCCGCCGGCCCAACCATAGGAACCGAAGGCGCAAGCGACTCTATTTCTCGGCTTTAATCCTTTTAAGAAAGCCAAAAATCCTCCGATAATCGTCAGCATATCGTTATCGTGGGTCGAAGAACCAAACAAATACCCCTTGGCGTCGAGCATCTGAGTAATGATTTCGGTGCGATCAGTTACTGCCACGTCATAAAGCTTTACTTCCAGCCCGGCATCGGTTAATCCCTGGCTCATCTTATACGCCATTTTCTCGGTAGCACCCCACATGGTTTCATAGGCAATAACGACCTTGGGCTTGGTTTTGTTCTGGGACCAGCCGGTGTAAGCATCAATGGCTTTTTTGATATCGCGGCGCCAGATAATACCGTGGCTGGGCGCGATCATCTTAATAGGAAGCCCCGACGTTTTAATCTCTTCCAGCTTCCTGGCGATAACAGAGCTTAGAGGCCAAAGAATATTCGCATAATACTTTGCGTCTTCTTCCATCAGAACGGCCGGATCAGTTTCATCATCAAACCTCTCGGAAGTAGCATAATGCTGACCAAAGGCATCGTTAGGCATCAAGAGCTGTTCTTCCGGGCAATAAGTAAACATGCTGTCCGGCCAATGGATCATGGCCGCTTCGATAAACTGAAGCGTCCTTTTGCCTAAATTGATTTTATCGCCGGTTTTCACAACTTGAAAATCCCAATTGCCGTAATAATGTTTTTGCAAGCCCTCCTTGCATTTTTGCGTGCCGAACATTTTTGCCTTGGGGCACAGCTTAAGAAGTTCGGGATAAGCGCCGGAATGATCGGTTTCAACGTGATTGGCGACGATATAATCGATCTTTCCCGGGTCAACCACCTGGCGGATATTTTCAATCAATTCTTTGGCAAACGACGCATGCACCGCGTCCACCAACGTAATCTTATCGTCGACGATAAGATACGAATTATACGTCGTCCCCCTCTTGGTGGTATAGGTATGCCCGTGAAAATGGCGCATATTCCAATCAATGGCGCCGACCCAATAGATATTTGATAGTATTTTTACGGCAGACATAATAAGCCCCTTTCCTTAAACCTTAATAGCCCTGGAACTGTTCGGAAACAATGTTTATCCCCGGAACCAAAAGCTCTTCAGATAAAATCCTTCTCATCGCCGTTACCATCGCCGGCGGCCCGCAGACATAAAATTTTCTCTCTATAAAATCAGGAATACTGTCTTTAATTATCTGGCCGGTAATAAATCCTACTTTACAGGAAAATTTATCGCACGGCTCCATCAATACATGCAAAACCCTAAGATTCCCGCACTGATTTTGCATTTGGTCCAGTTCATCTTTAAAGGCAATCTCATGAATATTCTTATTACCGTAAAATAAGACCATGTCGTTTTTAATGTTCTTATCAACCGCGTATTTAAAGATGCTGCGGATAGGGGCAATACCGATACCGCCGGAAAGAAACGCGATTCTGGGCGCTTTTTCGTCTAGGATAAATTTGCCGAAAGGATACTGTATTTTTACGGAATCGCCCGGCTTTAGATGATTAAGCGTCCGGGAAAATTCGCTGTCGGTAATTTTCTTGGTAAATTCAATATAGCCTTTTTCCGTCGGCGAACTGGAAATCGATAAATATTTCTTTATCTCTTTATCAGTTTTAACTGTCACGGAAAGAAACTGGCCGGCTTGAAAATCAGCCGTGGCACCCACATCCACGCGAAAGCTCTTGACACTGGGAGTTCTTTGAATAACTTCCTTTATCGTTCCTTCTGATTCCGGCATTGCTTTCCTTTATGATCTGATGGAGAAATTAGGCTTTTTTTTCGAACATGTCCTTGCCCACGCCGCATTCCGGACACACCCAAGTATCGGGCAAGTCTTCGAATTTCGTTCCCGCAGGAATACCGTTTTCCGGATCGCCTACGGCAGGGTCATAAATGTAGCTACAAACCGTGCATTGATATTTATTCATCCTTTACCTCCTTTTAAAGAGGAATTATTATTGTTAGGCTAAATACAACCCTACTTCCCTACCAAAATTCCTACCAATTGTAATACGTTATTGTAAAATTGTCTACAAATTCATCCGCCAGGCCTGTCGTATCTGTTTCTCGCGTCCCTTGCAAATATTCCATCCTTCGACTATAATTTATCCAGAACTTCATGGGGGTGATAGGCCTCGACTTGAGTTTGACGCTGTAAGGATGGCGTGCCGGGGAAGCTTGGTCGGCCCCGTTAAAAATCCAAGCAAAACTAAACGCAAACGATCAAACGTTAGCGGAAGCCAATGAAATCGTGAATAACGTTTTCATGGGCGAAACAGTCCTCGCTTAAATTAAGTGAGGCCCTCTTGTAAGCTTCGCCTGCGGGTTTATAAAGAGGACGACAGCAGGCTGGTCCCGCTGATTGCTTTTGTTAACGGGACGAGACCTTAAAAGCTGGCCCTTTTTGTATTTTGTTTGTTGAAGCCAAAAAGGGCGAGATTTAAAAGACAAACTACGCACGTAGAGGTCTTTACGGAGTAACCCAAGGACGCGAGTTCGATTCTCGCCACCTCCACCAGGCTTCGTCAAAGTGCTTTCGCCTTTGACTTCGCCTGGCTTCGCCGGAAGTCAAGGGCGAAAGCAATCCAAAAAAGCCTGGTGGTTACCCTGCGAAGCCAAACACGATAAGTATTTGGCGAAGCAGGGTCCACTATTTGAGAGATGCACTACGTATACATTCTGATTAGTAAAGTGGACCCTTCCAAATATTATGTCGGGATCACACAAAATATCAAAAAAAGACTCGCCGAACATAACGAAAACCCTTCTTGCAGTTATACTACAAAATATAAACCTTGGAATTTAACTACCCTCATTTCTTTCAGCGATAAAAGAAAGGCAACTAATTTTTAGATTTATCTCAAAGCGCATTCCGGCAAAACTTTTTTAAAAAAACACCTTATCTAGTAATTCCCTGCAACACCCCAAGAAAACCCATCCACAGGATGGGCTTTACGTTTGGTGGCCCTCGGCCGTCCCTTATTCCGGAAAAGGCCGAGGGCCACCACTCCTAAGAAGCACAAGACCACCCGCCTGCACATTTTCCGATTCTCTAAGAATCTTTTAACTAAATATGTTACAATGTTTTTATAGTTAGCAGCGTCTACCAAGAACTTAAAAGTTGTATAAAGTTTTATAAAAATATAGAGATAAAGATTTATGAAAAACAAAGGTTTTACGCTCATAGAAATTCTGGTTATTGCGTCAATAATAGCTGTGTTAGCAACTATCGCCCTTGTTAGCTTACTTCGTATGTTTATAGCATTTAACGAGGCCAGTGCCCGAAACACGATAAGAACAATTGCTTCCGCCTGCGAACAATATGCCTCATTCCACGGCGGAGAATATCCGTCATATGAAGGTCAATTAATCAGCCCGCACGATAGGCCCCCTTATATTAGCGAAGCCTTTGATCGCAAGGTAAAACACGGATATACCATTTATGAATTCTTCCTGAACCCGAGCGTGTATCACCTTAAAGCTAGGCCTGTACGCCGTGGCGTAACGGGCAATAATTGCTTTTACATGTACTCGGATCAGGGTCTGGTTTTAGTCTCCAAACCGGTACAGACGTCAGGAGAATGCCCCCGCTACGATCCCCCTGCTTATCCTTAATTAAGAAAATTTAGCTAAAATAAAGTCGGCGAGCACTTTAACAAAACAAAGTGCCGGACGAAGCGGCAGCCACGAGGCATTGGTTACTGCAGTTTATCGTTTCGGATATAATACTTTTGTTTCCCGATATATCTCGGCGCATAGTTTTCCTTAAAGAATTCAGCAAGTTGTTTGTAATCCGCAGCTGTGATCAACTCTTTTTGAAATAGATCCAAAAGGAAATCTTGATTGCGATAACGGCAGGTGACAACTGCCGGCCGGGTTGTTATTATTTTGTCCGCAATCCCGGTGCGCAGGGCATCATTCTTGAGTGCTGAAAAATCATCGATAAAATCGTATTGCCAGACAGAATAAAGTCTCGTCGTGTCATGAGCAAAAATCGGATGCCTAGGCAAGAAAGCCAGGCAGGTATCTTCCCCGCAATAATCCATAAGACGAGAAAATGTTTTTCTATCAGTAAGGTAAATGGAGCTATTGCCGCTTAATAAGTCTGCTGCGGACGAGGATAAGAAAATAGCGGCAACTACTCCGAAAATAGCGGAGCGCTTGGCCAGAGATAAAGTTTTTTCAAATACACCCAAAAGGGGGCAACCGCATCCGATGATGGCACAAATAAAGAACCAAAAACCAAGATAATATTCTCCGCTAACATCGGTCGTCGTAGTTAAAGAGCTTGCGGTGCTCAGGCAGAAAGCTATAAACAGCAACGTGCTCGATGCCCATAATTTTCCAAAACGGCTGAAAATACTATACGCCCCCCACCCCCCCAGTGCCAAAACTTCCAAGGGAAACATAACTTTAAAAACAACTATTTGCGAATTAAAACCGAACATCCAGAATAAATAATCTTTAAGGATCCCATGACTGACTAAATAAGATAATAAAGGCAGGCAACCTATGGCAAGGCCAAGAAAATACAAGACCAGTTTCAACGGACGTTTTTTCTTTTCTCCTAAGAATACGGCAATAACCGGCAAGAAAACCAGTAAATATTGCTTAGGAACAAACGAGGCCGCTAACGAAAATGCTATTCCCGCAAAAAAACTAGGCAGGACCCTTTTGCCGGAAATCTCAAATGAGAGGCGTACGACCGCAAGCAGAAAGAAAATCATAAATATATCCGGACGGAGCAGCAAGTACTGGGCTGTTGAAGCAACGCTCGAAAGCACCAAAAGATAAATGGATAACTCGGCTTTTTCTTTCCAGGCCTGCCGGGCAATCTGCCAGCCAAGGAGAATATTGATGGCAAACATGAAGCCGGAAACAATACGCAGAATATCAAACATGACTCCGGACGACTTCAACCATGAAACAAACGGAGCTATTAAAACTGACAAGAAAGGAGAATGATGTTCGAAGAAATCTTTGTAGGGAGTCAACCCTTGCGAAACAAGCCAGCCAAGATGAAGATGCCCTGATTCCACATGAGAAGCACCCATAAAAATCCCCAAGAATACTAAGAATACCGTATTTAAAACAACAAGCGGCCAGAAGCTAACCGTTAATTTCTTCCCAAAACGCGAATAAGCCCAAAGCCCGCTTATGATGGCGATGAGCAGAAAAATTAATACCTCCATGGGCCGATAGAATCTAACGAAAGAATCAATCATCGCGCTTTCTTTTTGGCAGCATAACAAACAACAACGCCTTGGATTTAGTTTCCATATACATTATTTTAACTTATCGTTACGGATATAGTATTTCTCTTGCCCAATGCGCTTTCGCGTATAATTTTCTTTGAAGAACAAAACAAGCTCCTTATAATCAGCCGCTGAAATCAACTTTTTCTGGAACAAGTCCAGGACAAAATCTTTCTTACGAAAAGAACAGACAACAACCGCAGGCCGAGAGGCCATGATTTCCTTTAAAACCCCCTGGCGCATGGCATCCTGTTTTAGGGGAGAGAAACGCGTAATATAGTGATACTGCCAGTCTGAATACAGCCGCGTGGCATCGTATGTAAACACCGGATGAAGAGGCAAGAAAACCAAACAATGATCGTTCTTGCAATATTTCATCAGTTCCACCACGGCTCTTTTATCTTGCGGAAAATTCTTATCGCAAAATTCCCCCACATACATTATGCCGGGAATTAACAAAAGGCTAAAAAAGACGCCGATAATAACCGCCCGCCTTACCCGGGAAGAGACTCTTTCGAACACCTCCGGGATAGGGCATCCGCTTGCAATAATCGCACAGAGAAAAAGCCAAAAAGCGAGATAATGCCCCCAGCTTACGGCAATCGTACTCGTTAAGGAACTGAGCGTACTTAAGCAGAAGGCTACGATCAAAAGCAGGGTTTTTGTTCTGCGTGATTCACGAAAGCTCTTTAAAAGGCGGTATGCTCCCCACCCCGCAAACATCCCTATCATAAAAGGAAAGAACACTCGGAAGACAATAATCTCCTTATTAAATTCAAATACCCAGAAAACAAAATCCTGGAAAATACCGTGGCTCATCAGATAGGATAGTAGCGGCAGACTGCCCACTGCGAGCCCGAGAAAATAGGCAGCCAGTTTCCCGGTACGCATTCTTTTTTCCCCCAAGAAAACAGCAATCAGGGGCAGGAAAAACAAGAAATACTGTTTCGTCATAAAAGAGGCAGCCAAAGAAAATGCTATTCCCGCGAGGAAGCTGGGCAAGACTCTTTTGCCGGGAATCTCCATCGATATCAATATCACCGCCAATAGAAAGAACGTCATGAAGATATCCGGCCGTAACCAAAGATATTCAGCTCCAATAGCGGCGCTGGAGAGCACCAAAAGATATACAGCAAGCCTGGCCTTGTCTTGCCAGGCTTTCCTGGCAATCTGCCAACCGAGATAGGCATTTAATAAGAATACCAGCCCCGAAATAATACGAATGATATCAAAAATCACCGGCGACGGCTCAAACGACTTGACCAGAGGAATCAGCATTATCCATAAAAATGGCGATTGATGCATCCAGAAATCGTTGTAAGGGACAAATCCCCGCGACATAAGCCATGCCGCATGAAGATGTTCTGTTCCGTCGTGATCTATCTGCGATACGGCAGCCCAGACCCCAAGCAATATGAAATTTGCAACAATCACCGGCACGATGCTGACTGTCAAATTCCTTCTTAAGCGTTGGTATGCCCAAAAAGTGATTGTTGTAACCATCGATAGAAAAATAAGAAGATTGATCAATGTGTCAAAACGTACAACGAGATTAATCATTACATGCTTCTCCGAGATCGGCAGACCATAAATCCTCGTGGGCCCCAAGTATGTTTTTTGCCGCTAAAAATCCTATAAGCGTGGAACGATCCATATTGGTGTATTGAAACATCCCGTACCGGCCTATACATTGCAAATTGGAGAATCCGGAGACAAAATCTTTTATCACCGCAAGCGCCTGGCGATAGCCGTCATCATAGATCGGATAAGCCTTCGGAACCCGCAACACATAGCCGTCAGTAACCTCTTTATACGTTGCAAGTTTTAGTTTTTCTAGCTCACGCACTCCTAAGTCTATCAAATCCCTGTCGCTGAGAGACCAAAATGCGTCTCCTTCATCACAGAAATATTCCATCCCTAGCGATGCCTTATCCGGGCCAGCCACCATAGCCGGACTCCATTTTCTGAAATTCTGAATCCGAGCAACCCGGACCTGCGGAGAATGGACATAAATCCAATTGTCGGGCGATAGGTCTTTCCGGTCCACGATGCAATACACCATCACCATACTTCGATAACGCAATCTTTGGCATGTCTCTAGGATAAACCGTCCCGGAGGAGGATCCATCCTGGCCACTAATGACGTAATCGGCATACTAGAACAAAAATCACTCCCCCCGACTTCAAAAATACTTCCGCTTACAGAATCTTTGCAAACCAAAGACTTGATCCGTTTGTAATCATGCTTAATTTGAATTACTTCACTGCGTAATTTAACCTCTCCGCCTTTCTCGGTAATCTTCTGAGCAATGGCCTCATACATCATACCTGAGCCGAATCGGGGAAATAAGAATTCTTTAATCAATGTTTTGACCGTATTGTTTCGTCCCCCCGATAAGGCGTTACGTAACGCCGTAGACAGCGAAAGCCCCTTGATGCGCTCTGAAGCCCAGTCGGAAGAAATCTGCCGGCAGGGTATCCCCCATACTTTTTCTGTATACTCTTTAAAGAAGAGCTGATAGAGCTTTCTGCCAAAGCGATTAACAATCCACTGCTCAAAATTCGTTTCTTTCCTTTGGGGAAAAAGACGGCTTTTTAAATAGCTAAGCGGGATAAGAAAGGCATTCACCCATCCTATATTGGCAAGGACATTCCTAACCGAAAGAGGGTAATTAAAAAAGGTGTCTTGGTAGTATATTTTTGACGACCGGGGTATCTTTAAAAGATCTTCTTTCAGAAGATCTTGCCACCAGGTCAACACTTCTTTGTTCTTCGTAAAAAATCGGTGGCCACCGATATCAAAGTAATTGCCCTTGTAACGAATCGTACGACTTAAGCCCCCGACTTGGCTGTCCTGCTCAACAATCAGAGTATCCATCCCCTGATCGCACAATCGGTACCCTGCAGCAAGCCCCGCAGGACCGGCCCCGATGATAACTACCCTTTTCACAGACTCATGACTGCCGCTCACGTTTGACCTTTCCTGTTCACAATAATCATTTTTACAACTTTTAGCCTTAAAAGCTTTATCGGTTTATAAGCCCGAAATATCTTGAAATTAGTACCGCTTAATATAAAATATTTAAAAGGGTTAAATTTAAATGTTTATCTTTCTTCGACTGCTATTGGCTCATTTTGTGGGGGATTTTCCCCTCCAGCTGAATGTCATTTTCAGGCTGAAAAATAAAGGGTTACGAGGTATCATCCCTCATGCATTCATTATCACCCTGTGTTGTATCACGCTTTCCTGGCCCTACCTTCATCTGCCCCAACTATGGCTGTTTGTAGCTTTTATCGGGGTCACACACCTCGCCCAGGATTCAATCAAACTCAGCTACGGTACCATCAAGTATAGCTTCTGGACCTACCTTCTTGATCAACTTTCTCATGTAGGAATCATCGCGCTTGTTTTTTTTACCGATCTTAAGAACCTGCAGCCTCCCTGCGATCAATCCAGCCTTATCGTCCGAATTTACTCCAATGACATGCTCATCGTCTATTTGATTGCGCTCATTCTCGTCACTTATAACGGATTATTCTTAATCAGAAACTTTAAGATTACCTTCATGGGAAAATCGGGAATACATCATTCTTTCGAGAAATGGTACGGGATGGTCGAGAGGGCCTTAATAGTTTCGGCCTTCTTTACCGGTGGCTACGCTTTTCTTTGGCTGCCCGCAGTAATGCTGGCCAGGCCGCTTTTATTCTTCTCGTGGAGAAAACAGCTCGGGCTTCATAAGAATTTTATTTCCTTTGTAGAAATATCTTTAAGCTGGATAATAGCCGTCATTGTCGGAGTCGCGCTGTATTTATTTCAGGCCAATTACTCTGTATATTGAAACAGGTTTTGACTTGCCCTTCACCGAGATCGGTTCCAGCTTTTCCACGAGGACGTGGTCGGCGACTAAAGCAAAGGTGGGTTCGCTGATAATAATTTCGTTCTTGCTGGCGGCAGAACAGAGTCTCGCCGCCAAATTCACATTGTCCCCGATGACCGTATAATCCATCCGTTCTGCCGAGCCCATATTTCCCACAACCATTTCTCCGGTATTAATGCCGACGCCTATCTGCAAAGTTTCTCTTTTCTCTTGTACCCATTGAGCTTGGAGTTCTGCCATTTTGGCCTGAATCTCGACGGCAGTACGCACGGCTACTAACGCATGATTATTCAAATGCTGGTTCCCCGGAGCGCCAAAGAACGCCATCACCTCATCACCGACAAATTTATCCAATGTCCCGTTGTATTTAAAAATAATCTTTACCTGCTGTGACAAGATTTCATTGAGTGCGGCTACAACCTCTTCCGGCTGATGCGATTCGGAGAAAGTTGTAAACCCTCTCACATCGGAAAAAAGGACGGTGATCAGGCGCCGCTCGCCCCCGAGTTTCAGCCGCGAAGGATCCTCAATGAGCTCAGAAATAACTTCGTTGGAAAGGTAGTGGCTAAAAGCTTTTTTGATCCAAAGTTTTTCCTTCTCTTCCGTAAAGAAACGAAAACTGGTTATGGAAGAAGACCCGAAGACCACAATCGCCAAGGGCCCCACCAAATCTATCCAGAGACCAAACCAGACAAAGGCAAAAAAAGCAACCAGAAAGTAGCCTAACGCGTAACCGATAGACAAGACGAAGCTTTTCCACAGCTTCATCAAAGAACTGAATGCTATAACCAGGGCCGTCAAAAGAAAAATAAAAACACGTAAACCGCCTTCCCTTTTTACGATAAAGTTTTCGGTGAGGATGGTATTGATAAAATTAGAATGCGTCCCCACCATAGGGTAGTTTTCCTGCAGGGGAATCGGACGCAGGTCATGCGTGCCTGTTGCCGTAAGCCCAACAATACAGATCTTTCCCTTGATCATTTGGGTCAGTTTTTGCATCAGCTCAAGCTCGGTCTTTTTTAAATGTGCAACCGTGCCCGACCCGCCGGATACTTGAGCCTGGCCATCAGGATCGTTCTGCTGCTGTGCCAGCTGATCCCTGACTTCCTGAAGCTTGATAATAAGATGGTACGGGATATGTTTAAATGAGGCGTCCCACCTGCCTTGCCAATTGACCAGCATGCAGCCGTTCTCATCAACCGGAACAGAAATATCCTTCACCTTACCATCTAAGTGAGCGTCCTTGAGAATAACGCGATCAGGCGCAGTTTCTATTTTCTTAACTTCCAGAAAATCAATAAGAGCGGCTACTGTAAGCTGAGGCAGAATCTTATCCTCGTACTGCACAAAGAGCGGAACCCGGCGGGTCACGCCGTCTAAGTCGGGATTCGCATTAATAAAACCACTTCCCTTGATATGTTCGGCATACACCCGAATAGGCACAGCCAAATCCCCGTATTCTTTCTTAAAAGGCCATTTCTCCGACGGAAGGTTGCGGGAAAATTTATTAATAAAAAATCTCTCCAACTTTTGATTCGGAAAACGCTGACTGACATAATCTTCCAATTCGGCAAATAAAAACCAGCCTTGTGTTTGCTCCATCCTCTCCAAAAGACCTTCAAGCGAGATATCCGGGTCCTGGCGGATCAGATCCTTCGTGATTTCGCTTAAAACCATCCTCTGCGCCTTGGGAAGCTTATCACTTAAAGATTCAGCCCTCATTCCCAAAGTTTTTGCCGCATCTTCGACTGATATCGCAATATCTTTAAGAAGCAGGGATTTAAGTTCCGGCGAAAGAACGGATTGATTTTCGTCAAAGTAAAAAGGCAGGTAGGTTATCCCTGTCCGGGAAAGGACATCTGCAAAAAAGGCATCTTCTTGGGGGTTATCCTTAAACTCCTCGGTAAAAAGGATATCCATCAGGATCTGTTTCGCCTGACATTCCTTTAAGAGGCTGGTGAGCTGGGCATGGTAATTTCTCGGCCAGGGCCAACGGCCTAAAGCCGCAAGGCCTTGATCGTCAATGTCAATATGCAAAATAGGGGCCCGGGGAGGATGATTATCCTTAAGGGCAAACCGCAGGTCTAAAGCCTTGAATTCTAAGATTTGGTAGGTTTTAGATTGTGCAGAAAAGAGAGTGAAACATGCCAGCGATATGGTAATGCCAAGGCTGACAAGTAATTTAACGCGAGCCTTTTTATTCACGAATTTTCCGTAGGTATAACTGGCTTAAAATTTGTAATACGTAGACGCCGAAATGAGCGATCCGGAATATTTATCTACGGGTTCATTCGAATAGTTCTGACGATAGGTGTAATTTAAGCCGAAAGAAACGGCTTTATTTAAATTATAAAGAAGGCCCGTCGAAAACAGAAAGGTCCTCTCTTTTTCCTTATTACCGGCATCATTCATAAGTGTTCGGCTGCGGTAATCTCGATACTGCTCCCAAAAAGAGAAAACCCCGGCGAGCTTGTCATCAAAAATATGCGTTAAAGAAGTGCCGACTTTATAAGAATCGTAATCATAGTATTTCAAATATGTTTCATTAGAGTTGTTATTAAAATACTGAAAACTTACCTTGAGCAAATCTTTCTTAAAGTATTTACCGATTTCATACTCCACGACATTGCGGACATCGGTCCTCTCCTTGTCGGTATCGGTCGCTAAGGCTGTTCTCGTATAACGCTTCATGTAGTTACGATACAAGATATCATAGGCTAAGCTATGAAACATTTTATAGGGCAACTTATGCCGCATTTTAAGCTCTAATGTATTATCTAAGTAATCATCGCTTCCGCTCTTTAAAAACTCCATGCTGTCAAAACTATAGGTAGCAATAAGATTGACTTTTTTGTTGAGTTTATAATCGGCGCCGAAACGCAAGCCGTTTTTGATTAGATTCAAGTCGCTCTCACCGGCATAAAACAGGCTCATCATTTCGTATTCAAATAATCCTTCTGTTTTTTTAGTGAGCGGGGCAAGAAAAGAAGCCCGAAAAAGAGTCTGGGTAAAGGCATCTGCCTCTCTCTGGCTATCCAGGTAAGCATTATTATCAAACCCTTCGGTGACAGCGAGGAGGTACTTGAATTTGCCTTTCTCTAAAAGAGACTTTTGCGGCCCCAGATAAATCTTCCTGATTCTGGGAGTAACTTCTTCCTCGCTTAAGTCCGTAGCATAAGAAATGGCCGGCATCAGCACCAAGGCCAAGATACCTGCTAAGACTATCAGTTTCTTGTTCTTCATCTTGCCTCCTTTATTTTTACTTTGTCTTTCTATCCGATAAGGAAAAAATTAATTTTAATGTTCGTGCCCGCCACCGCCGCCTATTTCATCGAGACGCTCTTCGGTATTGCGGTCTTCAATATCTTCCTGGGTGCCGATAACTTCCTCAATAACGCCTCCCTCTTCAGAGGTTTGATCAGTCTGCTGCTCAAGGGCAGATTTTTCCTCTTGCTTTGTCTCTTGCCGTTCTCTGCGCTCTGCCTCTATCTGGGCTCTGTTGCTCATCCTCCCCTCGACATTAGCAGAAAGATCCTCCATCATACCGTCAAAATTATCAAACTCCCGCGTGCTGATCTGCATCAGAGCACCTGCTGCCTCAAACCGCTCGATCAGCGTCTTAAATCCTTCCGGGAGCATGGTTTCGGAAATCTCATTCTTGTCAACATCGTAGGTCTTGATAAAAACAGTATCCTTATATGCGTAGACCTCATCCGCATCCCTCTCTACATAGACGGAATAACTGCTGCCCCTAACACCGGCTACCGCGGAGGGCGTACTCACTTCAAAACTTAAGCCTGCCTTAATGCCTTCCAAATTGGAGTAAACTTTTCCCCGGGAAAGATCGAGCCGGTCTATGGACTCTTCGGTCGAGGATTGCAAGGCTACAAGTGTCTTGGGTTCGACCCTGATCATGTTCTTCTTTTCCGGATCAAGGGCAACCTCAGCCACGGAATGCCGTGCAGTCCTTATCAAATCTCCGATATCCACCTTCATCCCCTTCTCGGCCTTCTTCCATATATTATCCACCGGAGACTGCACTTGGACATTCCCTTCGACATAGACAATTTCCGCTGCGTTTAAAATTCTCTGGGTACCAATGACACCAAAGAATAACGCCATGCATAAAACCAACGCCTGATATTTTCTCATAACCATCTCTCCCTTTTGCATAACCCTTTGAATGAATAGCATCAATTAAACGCTCCCTTTATTGCTAAAAGCCCTGAGTAACAGACCACCATACATGCGGATAATGCCCGGTATCGTCTTTGGGATCATCCTCCGATGTCGGCCAGCCAACATCCAAACGTGTTGCCAGATTCCGGTCGGGGACATTAAACAACACTCCGAAACCCGCCGAACTTAAAGTGGTAGTCTCCCTCTGCGATTCTGTGGGATTTTTTAAGATCGCCTCTCCCCAGTCATAGAAGGTAAATAATTTTACAGAATCATATAATTTCGTTTTTGAAAAAGGAACATTGAGGTGCCGCGGGACACCAAAAGGAGGAAAAGAGAATCCTCCGCTAAACGATCTTCCTGAATCTCCGGGGGCCTGGGCGCGCGGATATCCCCGGTTATCGATAACGCCCATGATGCCTCCTATACTAAACACATTGACGCCGGTAAGAGCCTGAGAAGAAAGTTGCCATTTTCCTTTACCAATAAAATCAATTCCGGCAAAAAGTTTCTGGCGCCGTGCAACCGTTATAATATTCTTCGTATAGGCACTGCCGGCACCCGGTACAGACGTCTCGTCGCTCTTTCTGGGAGAAGCACCCCACATCCCGGGGATCCCTTTTTCCAGGTCATTAGTAATAACCCACCGCCCGTATTTATCGGCGCGGTTAAAATCAATCCCCCACATGAGGGATCGAAACCTGTCTTTCTTGGTAGCATGTTTCCAATCGCGATCTCCGCCATTCTGATACCAATGAATATCCATGTATTTAAAACCATACTGGGATACGAGTTCGCAATTCGGCTCATCGATCAGGGATTGGTTAAACCAAAAATAGAACTTACGCGCGTGTTTCTCAAAATCTGTCTGCTCGTTGTCTGAGTAATAATAATCCTCGATCTTATAGGGCATGTAATACAGTTCGAGTTTCCAGGTATTATTCAGAGGAAGAAAATAATCAATGTCCGCCAGCTGATGGGCATCGGCTTCCGTTCTTTGGACCTTGATCGTCACGGAATCATCATGGCCGGTAATATTGTTATGCGTAAGATAGGTTTTGTAGCGCCTTTGGAAGATATATTCCGATCCATAGTTATCCACCTGGAGGGTAGAATGCAACGTGGATTTATCTTTAACGGTAATAACGATATTCGTACGCCCTGTCTGCACATTAGGGTCACAGGCAACACTCACTTTTCGATCCGGATGCTTGTTGATTCTGTAAATATCCTTATTGAGCTGCCTGAAATTAAAAGGCTGGCCCTCTTTTAAGGTAATTTTCTTTTCCAAGAGCTTGGTAGAAAAGTGTTTATTCCCCTGGAACTCAATGGTACCGGTCTTGCCTTCGACCACCATAATTTCCAAAATACCGGAGCTTAACTTATCGGGAACAATGTAAGCGTACGAGGTAATATAACCTTCGCGGCTGTAGGCACGGGTAATAAGATCCGCCGCTTTCTGCATCTGTTTGGCGTTAAGTTCTTTATTCTCAAATCCGGCTTTAATCTCATCAATGGCTTCTTGGGCCAGAAAGGTCGAACCGATAACATCAATCCGGTCGATTTTTGTTTTTCCTGCGGGCAAAGTGGGCTTAGGAATTTGCGCGTCCACTGTTTGCTTCAATGCAATAGCCGGAGATTTAGCGCTTTTGCTTACAATGTCTTTTTCTATCTGCGCCGATCTAGCGTCATCATCAGCGGCATCCTCATCAAAGGCAAAAACCCCTTGAGGATTAACAATAATCGCCAGAGCCAAAAATAGGATAAAAACGACCCCTCCACACACCGCACGCCAATTACTTTTTACCATTGACCCATCCTCCTTTTACGAATTCTAGCCTGCCAATGATTCCTTTATAGCCGTTTTTCTCTGAAACATAACACCTAGCAATATATAGGTATTATCGTAAATGCTCTACTTTGTATTGTCAAGAAAATATCTACAAATACATACAATTTTTGAAACCCTATTTCTCGTTTATTTTCTGAGAAAAATAATTGATAAAGACGAAGATAAACAAAACACCGATAACCAATTGCGCCATAACCGCTATCTGCCCTGCAGCCCCCCGGGCGCAAATATCTCCAAACCCGACGGTGGTATTCGCCACCATACTGAAATACAATGCCGAAACAGGAGTCAGGTCCTGGTTCAAAAGATCAAAGCCGATATAAATAACCGCAAAATCAAAAATAACTTCCATGTAATGCACAAAAAGCAGCAAAATAGAACGGTGATACGACATCGAGACGCCGTAAATATCCGATAGGAAGATTATATTAAGGATATGGAGGACTGTTTCGCTCAATAAGTAAATAATAATAAAAACAATCAGCGGATTTTGGTATAACCCGGAAGACAAGACAAAAAGCGGAAACAGAAATTTAAAAACCGTATACGCTTCGACGGCGAGCTTTCTGGAGAGAAATCCTCCCCGGCCGAATGCATCGCGCACCAAAAGAACGGGAAAAACAAACTGGATAGCACAAAGAAATAACCGTACGAGGCGCTCCAGGCCGTAGGTATCATCCGCCCAAACCTTTTTGAGCAGCCTTAACTGCTGCACATAAGCTTCTGGCGGCTTATCGTCGGAAGTACTCTGCGGGCCAATAAACAGGTGTTTGAATTTAAACATTGTGCCGGCGTGCTTACTTATCCTCAGTGTGTACTTTTTTATAATATCGTTTCGTATAATATTGCAGCGCGTCGTCGTTGGTAAGCCATATATTATCCTGACCTGGCCCTATATATTTGAATACTTCGGTAGCCAGGCCGTCTTTGTTATAGACGAACACCCTGGTTGAAGAAATAATATCATCCGGAGTAAACCACTGGCCGTCAGGGCCAAGGCCTTCATGCTGCGCATGGTATTCCATGGCGCGAGTCATCTTCCCTTGATCATCATATTCGTGCTTATGGCATTTTTCAATCTCATCGTCAGCGGTAAACCACTTATGATCTGCGCCTTGACCTACATACTCTATATCCTGCGTCACTTGGCCAAACGGCCCGTAGGCATAGGTAGTGTAGCGTACCACTTCACCCTTGCTATTGTATCGTACCGCCCGAGTCTTTCTTCCTGAAGCATCGTGCTCATAGAGGGAACGATATTCTTCGGCATCTTCGCCTCTTCCTTTGTTCTTATAAAAAACTTCTTTAACCGGCGCTCCATTTTCATCGTATTCATAATCCTGCATCTCTTCATCAGAGCCGAGCGCGAAGTCGATTATTCCTGCAAAACATTTCTTTTTGGTCAATTTTCCCTGACGGTTATATTCGGTAATATAATAACGATAGACCTTATCATCCTTGGTAAACCATTGGCCGTCTTTACCCGCGACATACTTAACTTCTTTAGCCACGCGTAAATTGCTGCCGGCGGGTAGGGTTGCATCCTCTATATCTACAACCTCTGCCTTCTGTAAAGAAAGCTGCTCATCGCCCAAGCCTAAGGGCTGGGCGAACAAACCATGCGGCTTAGCGAACAAAAAAGCCCCCAGAATAATCAAAGCAGCAACAACTCTTTTACGCATCAAGTTCCCTGGAATAAAAACTGTTTTTAAGTAAACTTATCTTTTAATCCGAATCCGAGAATAAAAATGACCCCGGAAATACCCCAATCGTAACGGTTACCTACTGCCAGGAATCTTCGGCGTCTGCCTTCGCATAATACCGCAACGTATAATATTGAAGAACATCGTCGTCGGTAAACCAGGCATGATCCGGGCCCGGCTTTAAATACTTGAGCGTCTTGGCAACCAAACCTTCGTTATTGTAGGCGTACACCTTGGTTGAAGAAACAACATCATCCAGGGTAAACCATTGGCCGTCAGGGCCCCGCCCCTGGTGCTGTGCGTGACATTCGGTAACGTGAATCAATTTTCCCTGGTTGTCATATTCGCGCTTGTGATATTTCTCGATTTCATCATCGGCGGTAAACCATTGGTTATCCGTACCCTTAGCTGTATATTCAACATCTTGCATGATTCTTCCCTGCGGATCGTATTGATAAGTAATATAGCGTATAATCTCTCCCTTGGAATCATATCGTATTGTCTTGGTTTTATTTCCCAAGGCATCATGTTCATAGACCGCATGATATTCTTCAAGATCTTTGCCTGACTCTGTCTTTTTATAGCCGGCCTCTTTAACCGGCCCTCCCTCAGCATCATATTTATAGACGATGTAATTCTGCAATTTGTCGCCAGCGTTGGACGCAAAGTAATCAAGCTGTGTGGTTAAACATTCTCTTTTGGTCATCTTCCCGCGGTCATCGTAGGTAGCAAGATAATAGTGGTAGATCTCATCATCATCCGTAAACCACTTGCCGTCCTTGCCGGCGACATATTTAATCTCTTGAGTCGCATGCAGATGCCGGTCGCGAGGGATAGTTGTCTCCTCGGCCTCCGCAACCCCTGTCTTCTGCACAGAAATCCCATCGCTACCCAGCTCCGAAGGCTGAGCGAATAAATCATGCGATTTAACTATCAGGAAGAAACCCGCCCCTAAAATAATAAAAGCAATAACAACAATTCTTTTATGCATCAATCTCCCCTAAAATGAAAACTGCTTTTGCGCAAACTTATCTCTGTCCGGGAATAAAAATAGCCCCGGTCTTTTCGGTCGCCACTGTTTTGACTACCCGGAATCCCTCGACCTGCCGGCTGAACCCCGAAATATCATACGAACGATAACTATTCTCAACGGCCTGTTCGTGCATAACAGAATCGATCATAAAAGGAACGCCGTATTCTTTGCGGTAATTAGGATCCAAGAGAAAACTTCCTCCCCGCACCACGCGCGCCGAACGGAACTCTTTAAAAAACGGAAGATAATAATACAAGCTCGGGCCCGGGCCTACCGGATCAATTTTCTCGTCGGGAGAAAAATAGGAATCGTTGTACCAGTCATTGCAAAATTCCGCAACGTTACCGGCCATATCGCAAACACCGAGCTTACTGTCCCCTTTGGGCGACAACGAACAGACGGCAGCGGTCGCCACTTCAACGGGGTCTTTGATTTCTCTTTTGATGTTGGCATACGATTGATCGGGCTGGGCATCTCCCCACGGATATTTTCGCCCGTCATCAAATTGGGCAACATATTCCCATTCGGCTTCGGTGGGAAGCCGATAACCGGTCTTTCCGTACACCTGACAGGACCAGTCATCTAGATTATACAAAGGCGTTAAACCCTCAATTTCGCTCAGCATATTGGCGTAAAACGCCGCGCCGTTCCAGGTCACCTCGACTACGGGGAAATTTTCCTTGCCCGGCAACGGCTTAAATTGCCCGTCGACAAACGTAATTTGGGAATGCTCGTCAGTAAAATCCTGGTATTTTTGGGGCGATTTCGAAACACCTCGCGCTTCGCCTCTCTTATTTCCCTTGGCTACCATGGCCTCCTTGTCAAGATAGCCCTTGCTCAGCGCATAATTAAGCACATCCGCATACTGCTGGTTCGTTACCTCGGTCTTCCCGATTGAAAAATCATTAGTTAGAATTACCTTGTGAACCGGGCTAGCATTAGGAAATGCGTCACTACCTACCTGGAAAGTAATTCCTTTGCCTGCCACCGAAACCGGGATCATCTCCGGCTTCTGCATTTCAGCTGATTGGCCATGAGAGATTACCGGCAGCAAAAAAAGGCAAACCCCGGCAAACAAAGAAAGAGAGACAAGAATAAATGTCTTTTTCATAAAAACGCTCCTTTGAAAATACTGTTTCTGCTAAAGTAAATTTCTTTAGAAACCCAGCCTGCAACCGCTATTTTTTCCGTCTTCGCTCTTGGGGAAATTAGCCGCAAAACGTAGTGAAATGCGCAAATACTTTGGTGCCGGGCTTGACCACACGCCGCCTCGGTTTCCCGCGCCGGCGCCGTCCTTGCCGGGCCAGTTAGACACATTAGAGAAACCGTCCGCATCGAGCTCACCGTCACCGTGCTGCCCGTCATAAATACGGCCCAGCTGATGGCCGATGGTAACGCATCGTTCCCATACGTTTCCGGAAAGATTGCGCACGCCGTAATAGGAAGCACCGTCATTGATCATTTGGGTAACACCCTCATGCCGGCTGTTTTCAAAAAGCTCACCCGAAACCGGGCCTTCAAATCCGGGATTATCCGGAACGGTCTTTTTACCGACATCAAAAGGAGCAATGCCACCGCCAAAACAGGCATTGACCACGCCAGTCTGCGGGACCTTCTTTTCGTATCCCGAACCGTCTGCACCGTCAAACGTTTCGGCGCGGCCTACATCCTGGGTCATCGGACTGCCCCATGCCAATTCGTCAATAACCGCTTCTTTGGGGCCGCGAGCTGCTTTTTCATATTCCAGTTCGGTGATTGGGCGTAATCCGGACCAATCGCCGATAGCTGCGATATTCGACCAAGACATGAAATTAACCGCACGTGCCGGGGCATAAGTATAAAACCTCACCGGCTCAGTAGTGCCATTGCCTTTCTTTGCAACAACAACGGCGTTACGCAGATGCTCTTCTGCGCTGTTCGTCTTGACATAGTAATTTTTAATCTCATCCCCGCTGATATCCGCTTCTACCATGCTCTGTTGTTGTTTTCGATTCAGCGTATTTAAGAAATCAACAAACTGCTGTGAAGTCAACTCGTATTTCATGACCCAAAACGCTTTGTATCCCTTGGGGAATTCTTTGGGGATAGTAAAAGGCACATCCTCACGGCTGCGGGGATTATCCTGGTCGCAATATAACACCCCGTCCACTTTATCGACGAGAATAGGGTCCTCCGAGGCAATTAAATAAGAGCCGTTGTTGGGATATACGTAGAAGGTATTATCCGGGCCGTCCGGGCCCTTGGGGTCTCCAACGTAATGTTTATCCTGCGGTATATAAACCATCTCAAAACCAAATACCTTGACCTTGGTTTTCAATATCTGCTCGTCGCTGACACCGTCTTTGGTATAATCCCAGACCAGCTGGACATTTTTTGAAACAACATTGCCGCTGCCCTTGGTTTTAAAAAGAAAGGCCCCTTTTTGTTCCGGAGAAATCCACATCCCCAAGTCCGCAAGGTCGCCTTTGGAAAACATTGCAGGAGTATGATCTGCATTGTCAAAATTAACCCCGCTTGAGCTTTTCATATTGACGTGTTTCCAGGCGCCTTCCGGGGTCTGGAATTTCACAAACACCCAGACCGCATCACAGTTTGTCTCGTTTTTCCAAGCATTATCCCAGGAAATGTTAAATTGGATCTTGGCAATCTTCCGTTCGGTGTTGACTTCGCTTAAGGTCACATTATCTACTTTAAGATGGCTGGCAAAGGCCATGCCCGGAACCAACAAAAAAGTAATCCCGAGAACAGTTACGAAACTGCACAATTTCCTTTTCATATTCCCTCTCCTTTTCTCTTTACTGAATTATTAAAAGATTTAATGCATCGGTTTAGCGGCGGCGTATTGTTTAAAACCGCCCTGCCGCACCGTTTTGACGGCGCTAAAGAGTCCGACGACGGTCGCCGCCGCCAAACTCATTGAAAGAAAATTAAACTGGCTTCTAAAGGCATCCTGTCCCGGAAATGAAGAAGCCATTTTTAAGATAACCGGCGAAAGAAATTGGCCCAAATAAATCCCGACGCTCACGACCGCCATGGCAAATGCCCGGGAGGCCTCCGGCGTTATCTTGGCCGCCCGTAAAAGTAAAAGCGGCATCAATATCCCCGAACTAAATCCTATACAGAGCATTGAAATAAGAACAAGGGTTAAAGATGACGCACACCCGAGAAGGCTATAGCCGATCGACATCGCTGCAATGCCGATCACCGAACAATAAGGCCCGAACAAACGCAACAACATCGCCAGAATAATACCGGACACAACGCCGACTAATGTCATCGCGGAAAGAAAATATCCCGCGATGCCGGGCCTTCCCATGCGCTCCGAGGAAACAACCAAACCGTCTTTTTGTTTTGTCACAATATATTTTTTATTTTTATCTACAATGCTCCATCTCTTTCCCGGCTCCTCCACGGCGAACGCGGCTTTTTCTGAAATAGCGATCCCGTTATTCTTAAAAGACTCAACCGTCGTCTGGGAAATTGTTCCCTGAGCCAAATTGGCCTCGAGTTCCGCCTTATCCTTAAATAAAGGAGTCGTGCTGGTATACATGGCCCGTTCGTTCTCAATGAACATCGCCAAGTTGGTCGGCGCCGCGTAAAAAGCGACCATCATCAGCGCCCCTAAAACCGCGCATACAAAAACCCCTCCGGGGAGTTTTGATTTAACCAGGCCCGACGGCTTTTTGGATTCCGGTTCCGGCAGCCAGAAAAATACAGTCAGCATAATCAGCAAAGACAATCCGTAGACACCAAATGCATAACGCCAGTTCATGCACGCCAGCCATCCCGAAAGCAAAAGAAATACAACCCCTCCGAAGTGGGACACCGAACCGGAGAGCCCCATCATCTTGGCCCTCTCTTCCTTCTCGTAGAAATCCGCAATCAGGCTTATGGAAAGAGGAATGATTAAACCTACCCCGATGCCAAAAAGGCCGCGGATAATCAAAAGCTGGGTTATGCTCTGTGCTAATCCCCCGCCGACTCCGCCTAAGAAATAAATAACAAGCCCAATGAGGAGAATGTATTTCTTTTTCATCCGCGAAGCCAGCCATCCCCCGAGCAAACTAAACGGAATAATCAGCAAAGAGGGTAAAGTCAAAACCAGCTTTATTAAGGTAGGATCCGTACCGGGAAAGGCCTGGGAGATTTTTGCCAGGGCAGGAGAAATCGCTGCCGAGGCCATCACCGTCAAAAGCGATATCGAAAGAATGCTTATGCGCACTAACATATTGTTCATTTAGTTTCTGCCTTAAGAGCCTTGAGAAGCGTTTCGCCAAACTCTTTTGCCGAGCCCGGCCCATCGGCGGTAATGATATTTCCGTCCTTTTCAACCGGCTTGGCCGTGTAATTAACGCCGCAGGTTTTAAGCTTGTCCCCTTCCGAGGGATAGACGGTCGCATTTTTATCTTTTAAAACACCGGCATTGGCTAATATACGCGGGGCCAGGCAAATACCGCCGAGGATTTTATTTTTGGCAATGGCTTCCTGGGCAATTTTATGCGCCAGAGGATCGTCGATATACTGCGCCGCACCCGACCCGCCGATAAACACAACTGCATCAAAATCATCCACATTAACGTCTTGAACCAATATATCCGGCGTGGTCTTGGCCCCATTCATGCCGGTTGCTTCATTAAGCGTTGTCGAGGCAACCGTGACCAAAACTTCGTTGTTTTCAAGGATAGCTAAAGGCTGGGCAAATTCATCATCCTGAAAGTTCTCCTGTGGAATAATAAAAACAGCCTTTTTAATCATCGAATCCTGAGCAAAAACAGGAGGCAACAGGAAAGCACCTGCCACAACCAACGCTAAAGCTAAACCGAAAATCTTTTTCATTGCCCATCTCCTCTCTTTATGTGACGTACCGGCCGGAAAGGATATTTCCCTTCTTTTTTACCGGCATAATATCCGTCGTAACCGAATTGAAAGTTCACACCCCACCCAAACGTATCTCCGTAGGTCGTCGAAGACCAGTAAAAACCAAGCGGCGCGGTTTTGGTCCCGGGGAAAAATTTTTTATGGAACCAGCCGCCGTCCTTAAAAGAAAGGTCCATGAGCGAACCGATCTCCCGGATCGTCGGCAAGCGCCAATCGTTATGGCCGCCTAAATTTAATTCCTGGCAATGTTTCATCGCCTCTTCCCAGTTTAATTCCGGGCCCTCGTCTTTTTTCCACATGAGGTTCGTATTCAAATCACTGACCGTGCCGTCATTGTTATCGGTAAAAGCATAGTGTTCCATATCGCCGAAATTCAAGCTTAAGCCCCCGCGCACCGCGCGCACGGGATAATAAAAACTTTTTAAGTAGCAGATCGCGCAACCATAGGCAAAATAAACGCCCCAGGCAAAGATCGGCTCTTTATTATTCGAATCCTTAGACCAATAAAACGCCGGCAGGCAGTCCGGGAAAAACTTTCTGTCGGTCGCCGGAGTCTGGCCGTTATAATCGACCATCATGCGCAACTCTTCGCGATTGGGCAACCGCCAATCACGAAAGCCGCCGTATCCTTTTTTATTTAACTCCTTGATAAAGCCTTGGGCATCGTCCCATGTATAGCTATCCCCTTTATAATTAACATCGTTTTGGCAAGGAGATTTAATTTCCCAAATGAGCCCGGTGTTGTTATCACGGACCATACGAAAACCTTTTTTCCAGTCAGCCTTTTCATCCAGCTCCCTGCCGCCTTCGGCTAACTTGGTAAACGAAAGCGGATTGGTGACATAGGAACCGTCCTGGCCGTAATAACGGCCGCCTTTTTTCGGGGCCGCGATGATCCCGCCCTCGTCGGTATAACATCTTTTCTGTCCGGAATCGGGTAATTTGAATTGAACCTTCGAGGCAACCTGCGACGGATAGACATTGCGCACCGCGCGGAACAATAGCTTGGCATTCTTACTGGCATAATAACCGTCGTAGCCGAAACAAAAATTCGTGACCCAGACATAAATTCCTTCATAGGGTGTTGAGGAAAAATAATGCAGCAACGGCGGTTTCAGTCCTTCCGCCGGAAAGAAATTCTTGTAATACCACCAGCCGCTTTCATAATTAAGATTCAAAATAGAATTCAGTTCTTTTAAATTCGGCAGGCGCCAGTCGGATTGCCCAGCCAAGCGCATATCTTTGCATACTTTAAGAGCCGAATACCAATCCATGCGCTCATTTTCGCCTTTTTGCCACATAAGACCGGTTAAGGTATCGGTAATCGTCCCGTCGGTATTATCCTTAAAACGCGACGCGTCAGACTTGCCGAAATTTTTATCGTACCCGCCCCGAACCGCACGCACATAACGCTCGCTTAACGGCGCATAGCAGATGCCGCTGCCTAGGCCAAAAAAGATACCCCAGACAAAAGGTTTTTGCATATTGTAGGGTACAATCGTCCAATAAAAATCACTTTGGCAATTGGGAAAATATCGGGTATCGACCGCAGGCCCGGTTTTACCGTAATCGAGGATCGAACGCAGCTCATCTTTGTTCGGCAGGCGCCAATCGGAAAACCCGCCGTATTTCTTTTTATTAAGTTCCTTAATATATACGTCTTGGGCTTTTTTCCAGGTATACCGGTCTTCGCAGTAATTCACATCGCCTTTTTGGGGAGATTTGACCTCCCAGATGAGGCCGGTATTATTATCCAGAACAGCGCGATAACCGTCTTGCCAATCGGAAGAATCCGCAATGGGTTTACCGGTTTTTCCCAGCTTGGTAAAAGACATGGGGTTTACCACAAAACAGCCGTTCTGGCCCCAGAGTTCATCCTGCGGCGTAACCATGATCTCCTTGCCTTCCTTATCATAGCACCGGATATTTCCGGCATCGGGCAGGCGGAATATTTTTGATTCCTTCATAAAGCCTCCATGACCTCAATTAAGATCCCGTCGGGATCTTTGATAAAAAAATAGCAAGCTCCGCTGTCAAACATGCGCAAATCCGTCGCAAAGGAAATCTTTGCTTTCTTAAATTTCCGATAGGCGCCCGCGATATCCGAAACCTCGACGGAAAAATGTTTAACGCCTAGAGTCCGCAAATCATTGCCTAAGGTCTTGCGATAGCCGGGAAGCGGTTTATATTTTTTAAACTCAAAAAGCTCTAAAACGATATCGCCTTTCTTCAAAAGCGCGATGGTAAACCCTTTATCCGGATACGCGTATTTTTTGACGCAGCGCAGATTAAAATATTTGCGGTAAAACGCAACCGATTTATTTAAGCTCGAAACACTCAGAGCAATATGGCCAAGTTTCAAAGCTGTCCCTTTAGATCTTTAAACTTTGCCCAACCCAAACGGCGGATAGACTTCTGATTCCACCACAACATCAATGAGTGCCGCCTTGCCGCATTTCAAGGCCTGTTGGAATACGGCGTCGAAATCTTCAAGTTTCTCCACGTGCGCGCCAAAGGCCTTGCACGCCTCGGCATATTTGACGAAGTCGGGATTGGTAAAATGCATAAACGCTTCTTCGCCGAAAAGATTAAGGAGAAACTTCTTTATAACATTAAACTCGCCGTTATTAAAAATGACCCAGATGACCGGAATATCATATTGAATCGCCGTCATCAGCTCAAAGCCTGCCATTTGGTACGCCCCGTCGCCGCAACCGCAGACGACCGTCCTCTTGGGATCAGAGCATTTGACCCCGATGGTGCCGTTGACATGACTGGCCATGGGCCCGAAACTGCCCGGATTCTGATAAAGCTGATGTTTGTCTAAATGCAGGTAGCAATTCAGCCACAGCATATGCGAACCGGCATCGCCCATGATAATCGCATTTTCGGGAAGATTCTTGGAGATGGCCCTGACTAAGTCCGCAGGATGTATTTTTGTCCCCGGAGCTTGAACCGGCAAGTCATACCATTTTTCTTTTACAATTTTCTTGGGGGCAACTTTTCCGACGGATTTGGAGATTTCATTTGTTAATGCGATAATCGCCGGTTTGGCATCGCTCACAACAGGAAAATCGGCCTTGTACACTTTACCGATTTCGTGGCGGTCGATGTTAACGTGAATAAGCGTCTTTCCTTTAAAAAGATCCGCCTTAAAGCCGTATGTCGCATTCTGGGCAAAGGAATTGCCGATAGTCAACACGAGTTTGGATTCGTTTAAATATTTATTGGCACCCGGATCCCCGGACGTCCCGTAAACCCCCAGGCATAAAGGATGATTTTCGGGAATAATCCCTTTCGCGTCCATAGTCGCCGTAAAGGGTATCTGGAATTTTTCCAAGAGCTCCTGGGCTTCTTTTTCGCCGTGACTGCGGATAATGCCGTAGCCTAAGATTGCCATGACCTGTTCATTATTATTAATGGCGTTGCTCAAAGCATCGGCCGCCGCTTTGATCTCGGCTTGATTGGGGAGCACCGGTTTAATATTCAATTTAACTTCACGGAAATTAGGAACCTGGGCAATGGTTATATCTTTGGGAACATGGATGTGCACCGGGCCCGGCCGGCCGTCGTAGGCCAAATTGATCGCCTCTTCTAAAATATCGCAGGTGGACGCCGGGTCTTCGATGATAAAAGATTTTTTGGTAGTCGCGTTAAACATCTTTGGGGAATCCGGGGTCCGGCTTAAACCCGTGGATTCATTGAGCGCGCCCTTGCCCCGGTCACGTGCCGACGTATAACCGGAGATGGCCAAAACCGGCAGAGAATCGGAGAATGCAACCGCGAGACCGGAAAAAAGATTAAACTCACCCGGGCCGCCGGTAGCAAAACACACCCCCAGTTTATCGGAAAACATCGCATAGCCACACGCCATAAAAGAGGCTGCCTGCTCATTGCGGATAATAACGGTCTTGATCTGTTTTGACCGCTTAAGCGCAAGGAGCATCGAACCGTTGACCTGCCCCGAACCGCCAAAAACATGGTCAACGCCAACATGTTCAAGCGTTTTTACAATCGCCTCATTGACATCCATGAGATTACCCCTTTTTTTGAATAATTATTTTTTGCCGGTGCGTCCCGGCATTAAGGAATCTATTCGCCCGGTTTTTTCTGGCTGAATTTCCCCACAGCGACCTTAGGCGGCCGTTTGGAAAACAGTATTCCGTCCGCTGCCGCATTGTCAAGCGTATAGCCGTCAAAAAAAAGATAAATCCGGTCCTTCGGAACCTTAGTAACTTCCGATAGAATCGTTATGAATTTATCGGCAACAATTTCTTTTTGCTCATCGGTAAGTTCTAAGGACTGGACAGTGATCGCAGGCATAAGTTCCCCCTTATGTTTAGTATAGGGACGTTCCGCCCGCGCCGCTTTAGCGGCGCGGGCGGAGCGTTATTGTTTGATACTTTTACTTTGCAGCAAGAACTTCAACTATCTTCTTGCCATAAGCAATTGAAGATTCGACTGATGTTCCGGTAATAAACGGCCAATCAAAACAAACTTCAGGATTGTCGCGATTAGCTTTGTAATTAGAAACACATGTACCCTTAGGCCCTACCGCATCCCTGACCAAGTGCTCCATCGGCCAGAGAAAACCGGGGGTATGCACATCCGTACCTTTATTGTCCGGGGTTGCGCCGTACAAATCGTAGGTAAAATCCCATTCCGGGCCATAGAAATCCCATGAAGCCGGATGAGCCGCAATTCTTTTTCCCCAGATAACGCTCTTCATATCGAGCTGCGGATCACGCAAGAAAACAAGCGTAGAAACCGAATAGCACAGCGCGCCGACGAGCTTATCGGTGCGAAGCGCATCGATAATCAGTTTGTGCAGATTCCAATTATTGGCCATGTCGATCATCGCTCCCAGGCCGCCGGTCAAGACGATGCAATCATAATTCGCCATCTTGGCATCCTTGAACTTGATCGGTTTTGACCACTCGTTGCCGTCTGTCAACTCTTTAATGCGCTTGCAGACATCCGGCGGATTGGTCTTGGCATTAATGACCGGATCCAGGAAATCAGGATTCACGCTTACCGCTAAGGGAAGCGGCTTCTTTCCAAGCGGTGTCGCCAGAGTAAGTTCATGGCCGGCCGCCTTGATAATATCCCACGGCGCCTGAAGCTCTTCACCCCATGTCCCGTAATTCGTTGCGCAAATCAATACTTTCTTCTTTCCCATTTCTTCCTCCTTTTTGTTTTTTACTTTTTCTGCTGTTGACCTTTTTCCATCCACGGAAAATCCAATTTTATCGGGCTGAATATATCGATCGCCTCTGTCTGTCCGATAGCGGTAAACTCATGCGGAACATCAGGAGGGATGAAATACGCATCTCCGGCTTCCAGCACCGAGGTTTCGTTACCGATCATCATTTTAAAACCGCCCTTGATCACATACCCGAATTGTTCTTGGGAATGCGTATGGAGCTTGACCATACTCTTATCAGCCATATCCCAATGCTGTGCATTCATCTTGGTGCATTCGCCCAGATACTGACGAATGACACCGCCACCCATATCCATCTTCTCTAATTTTTTCCGGTGAACAAACATGCCACCTCCCCTTTTTTAAATTCCTTCCAAAAAAACGGCATTGGTCACAGCAGACCCATGCCGTAGCTTCTTTGCTTCGCTATATTCCGGAGAATGCCACCACTGCCTTGCCTGTTCCATGCTTTTGAATTCGAGAATAATCATGCGTTTAGGAGTCCAATTCCCTTCTAAAACTTCTGTTGCGCCGCCCCGGGCCAGCGGTTTGCCGCCGTAGGCTAAGATCGTTGGCGCCCCCGCTTTTTTATATTCTTCATAACCGGCGAGATCCTTGACATCAATATCCAAAATAACGTACGCTGCCATTTATTTCTTAGCCGAAAGCAATTCAATAATTTTCTGGGCAAAAAGATTGCAATGGCCACCGCTACGGGCGGTAACCAGATCCCCGTCAACAACCACATCCTCATCGCAATACACCGCGCCCATGTTTTTGGCATCCCCAAGAAGATTATTATGCACAACCACCTTGCGTCCCTTGACTAATTCCGGACAAGGCGCGACGAGCCACAGGCCATGGCAGATAATTCCTTTAATAATATTTTTATCGGCAAAAGCCCTTTTAAGGAATTCCGTCGCCGGAGGAAGTTTTTTGATATCTTCCGTATATCTTAAGCGGTCTGCGACCATACCCGCCGGGACAATAATGGCAGAATAACTTTTTAAAGTCGCATCGTCCATGTCAAAACTCTCCCGGCATTCAAAGGGCGCGCGGTATTCATGTCCGGAAAAAGTCAGCGCCGTCTGCCCCCAAAGACGGGTCAAAAAATGCACTTCCATTCCTTCTTCGGCAAAACGAAATTTATAATACCAAATTTCAGGCTCGTAATAATCCCCCTCGATCAAAATGCCGATTTTTTTTCCTTTAAGCATGCTAAACCCCTTTCGGCTTACCCTTATAGCGAACCGCAAGCATCGTGATATCGTCCGATTGCGGCGCGCCGTTGGCAAAGGCAAAGACCTCCTCGCGGACCTTTCCGATCATTTCTTTAATATCCTTGTCTTTCTGCTGCATGATGCATGCCTTGAGGCCGGATTCGGAAAACATCTTGCGCTCCAGGTTCATGGCCTCGGTCACTCCGTCGGTATATAGGAAAATAGTGTCTCCAGGATTGAGTTTATTGTTTATATTCTCGCACTTGGCATTTTCCATAACCCCCACCACAAATCCCCCCGGGACCTTGATAAAATCAACTTCTCCGTCTTTACCGATAACTAACGGCGGGTTATGCCCGGCATTGCAATATTGCAGTTCACCGGTTTCGATGTTTAACAGCACACAGAAAACCGTGACAAAAAGGCAGGTTTGATTATCCGGATAAAGGATGTTATTGACCCGAGCCAATGTTTCAGCAGCCGAAAATCCCTGTTTGGCCTCGGTTTTGATAAGCGCCTTGCTGATAGCCATAAAAAGGGCTGCCGGGACTCCCTTACCCGAAACATCCCCAATAACAAAACATAAATGTTTATCGTCGACAAAGAAAAAATCATACAGATCGCCGCCCACCTCTTTGGCCGGGTCCATCATGGCAAAAATATCAAATTCTTTTCTCTGGGGGAACACGCTGGGCAACATGCTCATCTGAATTTCTTGAGCAATGCGCAATTCGCTTTCGATGCGTTCCCGGGCTTCGGTCTCCGCCTTAAGATTCTCCATGAAGCGCTTGATGCTTAGCTGCATCAATTCAATCGCCAACGCCGGGTCCTGGGCAAAGAATTTAATCACCTCATCCCGGCCCATAGTGTAGGCTTCGATATCTTCTTCGCATAATGCGGAGGCCGTCCGCACTTTGAAGGGAGAAAAAATCCCCATCTCTCCGATAACATCCCCTGATTTAATAAACTTATTAATTTCTACTAATTTGATAGCACCTTTTTTTATATAAAACATCCTGTCGGCTTTATCGCCCGCTTTAAAAAGAAAATCGCCTTTCTTATATGTCTCTTGTTTCATCAGATCGACGGGCCAGCGGCAGGAAGTTTGCACGGCAGAGAGGTCTTTGATGGCGGGTTTCTGGATATTGGTCACCATGCAGCTATTAAATTTAACCAAAGTAAGAACATTCTTTCCGTTCTCTCGTCGATATCTGACCTCATCCATGATTTTACGCATCATAAATATCCCCAGGCCGCCTATTTTTCGTTCTTCTAAAGGCGCATGGATATCCGGCTCGGGCAATGAGAGCGGATCAAAAGGGATCCCGGAATCAATAATCTCGATCTCGAAACAGTTGTCCTGGTTTACATAGGTCACGGCCAACTCGCCGTCTTTCCCGGGATAGGCGTAGTTGATGACGTTGACCAGGGCTTCCTCGCAGGCAATCTGGATCTTATTGATCTGGTCTTTGACAAAACCCTGGCGGGATGCCCCTTCCTTGATAAAGGTAAGCATCTTTTGAAGATTTTCTAATTTTGCAGAAAAGGCTAAACGTTCCATAAATTTTCTATTCGTTAAAAGCTTCCTGAGTGGTCATGAAGGTGTCCAGGCCGCTCATTTTAATAACATTGAGAACCCCTTCTTGCGCTCCGATCAGGAAAATGTGCGCGTCCACGCCGACTTTCTGCTTGGCAAAAATGATGACGCGCAACCCGGCGCTGGAAATATATTCCAGATCTTTTGCAAAAAATACCAGCTTTGAGATTTTTTGCCCGATATTCTTCTTTAATTCCGCCTGTAAGACTTCGGCGTTTGAGGCATCCAAACGGCCGCACAGTTCGACTTTTAAAGTTTCACCCGTACATGATACCGAAAATTTTGATTCCATGAATTGTTTCTCCTTTCGAGAAAATCCGCTTTAACGCTTTCCTTTACCAACCAGGATAACCACTGAACGCGGCCCGACTAAGAATTCGGACTGATTCTTCAACTTAACCTCTTTGCCGACTTCCCAGATATCCTGCGGGCTAACGGCGTCAGTGTTCACAGACACATGCCACGACATCCAATCGTGAAGTTTGGGCAATTCGAAACCGCGCATCTCCCAATGCATATTCATCGCGACATAAATCGTATTATCCTTAACCGTCCCTCCCTTGGCATGGCCTCCGCAAAGCATAAACGCCAACGTTCGAGCCTGGGCCGACCAATCCGCATTCCAGGCCTGGGTACCATGCCAGGAAATATCGGCAAAGCCGCTGCCGGTATAATCTCTGTTTTGAAAATGGGTCCTGCTTCTTAAAACCGGATGGGCCCGACGGAAAGCGATCATCTTGCTAAAGAAATCAAAAAGCTCCCGGTTTTTTCCCAAAAGCCCCCAGTCTATCCACGAAATCTCATTATCCTGGCAATAGGCATTATTGTTACCGAACTGGGTATTAGCCATTTCATCCCCCGAGAGGATCATCGGGGTCCCCTGGCTGGTCAGCAACATGGCAACGGCATTTTTCATCTGTTTGATACGCAGACGATTGATTCGGGGATCATCGGTTTCCCCTTCATGCCCGCAATTCCAACTGTAGTTATCATTACAGCCGTCGGAACTATTTTCTCCGTTTGCCTCATTATGTTTATCATTAAAAGAAACCATGTCCTTTAAGGTAAAGCCGTCGTGGGCCGTAATAAAGTTAACCGAAGCGCAGGCTCCTCGCATCTGTCCCTGGTATAAATCCGGCGATCCCTGCAGCCGCTGGGCCATACATCCCACCATCCCGGCATCGCCTTTTAAGAATTTTCGCAAGTCATCTCTGTATTTACCGTTCCATTCCGCCCAACGTCCCCAGGCAGGAAAACAACCGACCTGGTAAAGTCCGCCTGCATCCCAGGCCTCGGCGATCAGCTTACATTTACCCAAAATGGGATCAAAGGCCAGGGTTTCCAAAAGCGGCGGGCTATGCATCGGGGCACCGTTTTGGTCACGGCCCAGAATAGAGGCAAGATCAAAACGAAAACCATCCACGTGATAATCGGCAGCCCAATAGCGCAAACAGTCAAGGATCATGTTGCGCACGATCGGATTGTTGCAGTTTAAGGTATTGCCGCATCCGCTAAAATTAAAGTAGTATCCGTCAGGAGTTAAAAGGTAGTAAGTTTTATTATCAATGCCGCGGTAAGAAATATAGGGCCCGCGCTCATTACCTTCGGCGGTATGATTAAAGACAACATCTAAGATAACTTCAATGCCGTTTTTGTGAAGTTCTCTAATCAAGGTTTTACATTCGTCCACCTGCATTCCGAATTTACCGGTGGCGGCATATCCTGCCTTGGGGGCAAAGAATCCGACATTGCTGTAGCCCCAGTAATTCATCAGCATCTTTCCCGTCGTCGGGGAAGTGCGCGAATTCTCAAATTCGTCAAATTCGTGAATCGGCATCAGCTCAACACAATTAACGCCCAGTTCCTTCAAATACGCTATCTTTTCACGGATTCCGGAAAAGGTACCGGGGTGTTTGACCCCCGAAGAGCTATGCTGGGTAAACCCGCGCACGTGCATTTCATAAATAATCAAATCTTCGATGGGGGTTTCCAGGGGGTGGTCATTTTCCCAGTCAAAATCGTCAAAGCAGATGCGGGCGCGATGCTGATACATGTCATCCCAGTTGGGCGTCTTGCCCCAGACATCCCTGCCGCCGATGACTTTGGCATACGGATCCATAAGCACTTTAGTTTTGTCAAAACGATGTCCCTCGCGGGCGTCAAACGGCCCGTCCATATAAAAACCGTACTCAAGATTTTCATGGTCCAGGTCAAAAACCACCATGGTAAAAACATTTCCGATTCTAAACTCGTCTTTAAAAGGAATCACACAAAAAGGCTTGGGTTCATGTTTGTTAAATAGGGCCAGCTTGCACGACGTGGCCGCGTGGGAATAGACCGAAAAATTGACCCCGCCGGGGACAATGGTGGCGCCGAAGGGCAAGGGTTTACCCATGCGCAAACGGAATTTTCCGCAGTCACAGACATGCGTCGGATGCAAGTCAACTCGATACATTATGCCTCCTTTTTGAATGCCTCTAACGCTGCGGCAACGGATTCAAAAGACTTAAAGAAATTATTAAAGCCGGTCATCTCCATCACGTCCTTGATTTCAGCCGAAAGCCCGCTAAGGGCCAGGATGCCGTTTTGGGTCGAAAGCTGCTTGGCCGCCATCAATAAAAGGCGCAGGCCAGCGCTGGAAATATAGCTGCACTCTTTCAGATCCAACACCAGCGAGATCTTATCCGAAGACAAAAAAGGCAGAATCTTTTCCTGGGCTTCATTAACGGTATTTCCGTCTAGGCTACCGGATAGCTGAATAATCGTGGCGCCGTCTTTGGTAGTAGTTTTTATCTCCATCACTCTCTCCTTTACCCGACAGGGACAAGCCGGACTTTGATCTTCGGCCTGTAATTTAAATTCGGCAGGTTCACGGTTAATTTCTCGGCGTCAAAATTCTTCCAGGGATTACCATCAATCCAAACTTCCGATATGCGCACGCTGCCCTTGGGGAGAATATCCGGCTCGACCCGCAGCACATCACCGGGGAAACCCTGCGGCAAAGGCTTGAAATAAAGATCCAGCGGTTTTTTGGTATACAGCAAATTCTGGTATATTTGAGCCAAATAACAAAGTTCGATAGAATGGTAACAGGCCATGGAATGGCTGCCTTTAAGCCGTTCGGTCCCCAGTAAAAACGGCAGGCCGTTGTTGAGCACGTTAAAATATACCGCGCCGTCGTCATGATCAAGATAAAAGGCATTGTAGAAAGACGCCGATTCGCGCCCAAGCCGCAGGTATTCGGGGTCTTTGAGTACGCCGTGCATGATCATATAGGCAAGAATAGCCTGTTCCTGCTGCCACCAGGCTTTACGGTCATGCCAGACATGGCGATGCCACGTCTCGCCGGGAGCAAGTTCGCGCTCCATCACGTCATACCATCCGCCGCGCTGCACGTCCATGCCGACGGTCGGCATGATCTGGGCGATCTTTTTTGCAAAATCGACATATTCCTTCTTGGCCACCAAGCTGTTGATCCTTAAAAGGTTCCAGGCAATCTTCAGGTTGTGCCCGATAACGCCTCGATTCTGCTGCCATCCCCAGGTCTTGTCGTGGCTCCAGTCTTCGTGAAATTTTTCCTGGACAAACGGACTATGCTCGTAATCCGGGAAATATTTAGCAATACAATCCGCGGTACTGACGAGAAAATCACGGTATTTCGGATCGCCCGTCGCTAACCATAGATTGATCAGATACGCCGGGGCATGGTCTCCGAGAGAGTTCCAATTTTTACGCGCCTTATTCCTTCCTAAGGATTCACTGCGAGGATCTAACTTAAGAGGATCAATATGCGAAAAATAACCGCCGTTTTTCTTATCCAGAAAAAAACGGTCAAACAAATCAATGGTCATCTTAATATCTTTCATGATCGCCGGATCGCCGCTAATGCGATAGGTCTGGGTAGGGCCGGCCAAAGCATAAATCTGCTCGTACATCGGAACTCCGTCATAATCATCGCCAAATTCGGAGGCAAATACTTTATGTTCACGGTCATGCTTGACATCAATGCCGTGATACCAATAAATAATATTCTCGTCGGTATCATAGAAACGCATGTGGTCGCGCAGATATTGCGTTCCTTTTTCCGCCGCCTCCAGAAACCGGTCTTCTCCGGTCAACAAAAACGCTGAGGCCATCCCGTAAACCATGCGCGAGATTGTATCCGTTTCCTGGCGGTGTTCGGGTTTACGTTCCCCGGTCAAAGAAAGCATGGTGCGATAATTTTTGTAATCAATATTCTGCGGGCCGCCAAATTCGGCTTTAATATAGAAATCGGCGATACTGACCGCCTGCTTAACCCACCAATCAGCCTCTTCAAAGCGATACTGGCCTACGCCTTCTCCCGGAAAAACCAGGACTTTAGCGTCAAAATCAAAACCCTTCTTCTCGGGATAGTAGATCCCCAGGATAAAAAGATACTGGCCTTTGACCAATAACTTATCGAGTTTGCCGGTATAATCACACCAGCCTTCGTGAAGATTGCGCGGCCCCTTAGCATAAGCGGTCTGGGTCAGCCGGGCAGAAAATTCACGGCCGTCGGTAGTCTTAAGCCCAAGCACTCTTTTCTTAGAGTCGTAACTCGTTACGTAACCTGCGATTGTGTCAGAAAACTCGAATTTAATCTCGTTCATTTCTTTCTCCCATTTTTAAAGGAAACCTTTATTGAAAAACAGTATTTTGGACGCATAAACAACAAAAAAAGATGAGTTAATAATAACTCATCTTTAAAAAAACCGATAATTTCCGGCTAAACTTTTTAATCAAGAAACCCATCGATGACCGCCCCCGTAGATGCCTATTTTTCCTGAATGCCTAAAAAGGTTTAGGTATTATAACATTTTATTGGAATTACACAAGAATTTTAGCAATACCCTGCGGTTGACAAAAAGGCATTATTCTCTATAATAGGGGTGTCATGATCAAGATATCCACCAAAACACGCTACGCCTTACGGGCCCTTCTGGAAATGGCCTGCCGCAATGACCGGAAATTATTCCGCTTAGAAGAACTGTCCGACCATCAAAATATCTCCAGGAAATACCTGGAAAACATCTTTGCCATCCTCAAAAAGCACCATATTGTCCACAGCCGGGTCGGAAAAAACGGCGGATTTTATCTGCCCACGAATATTAAAGAAATTTCGCTTCTAAAAGTCCTTGAAGCTCTCGAGGGCAAGGTGGCTATCGTCCATTGTCTGGATTCCCGCAACGAATGCGAAAGGGTCGCCTTTTGCCCTGCCAATGGTATCTGGAATGAACTCAACACTGCCATAAAAAATATACTTGCCGGCAAGAATTTAAAAGATTTATCGGCGAAAGAAAAAATCCGCAGAAAGTGTTCCTACGTCTTATCCCGGGCTAAACGACCCTCCGCAAGGCGCCGTCGTTAACTAGCCTCATTCGCCTCCCGGTAAATTATCACTACCCTGCTGCGTCCGCTGTTGCATCATCCCCTGCTGGCCTTTTTGATTTCGTATCATACCCTGACGGCCAGAAACTTCTTTGGCTCCATGCGCGCGAAGCAGGGCGACGATTTCATTGTTCCCTCTGGACATGGCCATGGATAGAGGCGTGGCACCGTTATCGATTTTCGCATTCACATCCGCACCGTTCTCGATGAGGATTTTAGCAGTTTCAATATGTCCGGGTTTTCTGCCTTTGTATGCCGCAAAATGCAGCGGCGTTGACCCGTTTTTGGTCCGCGCGTTAACCGTAGCCCCGTGAGCGATTAAGATTTTTGCCGCCTCGGGCTGGGCCTGAGAAGCAGCCACATGCAAAGGTGTTCCTTGATTATCATTTCTGACGTCGACATTGACATGATATTCATCCAGCAGCACTTTCATCGCTTTTATCTGGCCTCGGCCGACGGTCCAATGCAAAGGAGTTTTACCCATCTCATCCTTTGCATATAGAAGAGCGGGATCTTTATCTAAAAGAGATCTTAATTTGGCAATATCGCCGCTTTTGGCGGCTTCATGGATTTCACCGGCAAAAACTACGGCCGCAAAGACAAAAAATAACACCGCGAGCACAAATAAACTTCCCATTGTTCTTTTCATAACCCATCTCCTCTCTTAACAGCTAAAATAAGATCAGGCCTTTTTAATATTGCCTGCCCGACAAATAGAGTAAACACCTATCACGTGAGAGGTATTATAATTAGGCGATTATTTTTTGTAAAGGAGTTCCGTGATGGCGGGCATATTTCGACAATACCCTTGACCGAACCTTTGTCTTTCCATACAATACTAACAAAACTTAAAATGACGGAGTAAAAATTGAACGGGCCTCATTCCTTAATCAAGAAAGTCGGCATTACCGGGTCGTCGGGAAATATCGGCTCAACCCTGCAAAAAGGGCTCTCGAGAAACTACGGCCTTTCCCTTTATGATATTCGGGAGGGTAAACGCCTGTGCGAAGCAAAATTTACCAAGGTCGACTGTGCGCAAAAAGATGAGCTCGACGGGATTTTTGACGGATTAGATGCGCTTATTCACTTAGCCGGTAATCCGCATCCGGATGCCCCACGCCAGGTAACGCTCCGCAATAATTTTACCGCCACCAGCCTTGCCTTTGAAGAGGCCCGCAAGGCGGGAATAAAGAAAATAGTTTATGCCAGCTCAAACTTTTATCACCAGGGGGCAATCGCCAAGGCCCTGCAAGAAGGCCCCCGGCAGCAGATCACCTTAGATATGCCGCCCACCCCTCTTTGCCCTTACGGCGAATCAAAGGTATTCGGAGAGAATCTCGGCCGAAAGCTATCTCAGGCGGGAATATCGTTCGTGGCCTTACGCATTGGCTGGACGGTTCCCCAGGATAGCCCGGTATTGTACGACAGCGATTATATGCGCGCGGTTTTCTGCAGCCACAGAGACCTGGTGCAGGCTTTTACCAAAGCCCTCGAAGTGGATACGGATTTTCTTGCCGCATTCGCGGTCAGCAATAACACCCACGGCGTCTTTGACCTCACCGAGACAAAAGAGAAATTAGGTTTTTCTCCCCAGGATAACGCGGAAGATTATTTTTGAGAAATAACCCAAAAGACATGAAACGTCCCCTTACCATTCTCGCCATAGCCTGTATTCTTATCGTGGGCATTTCTATTCTTGCCAAACCGTTCATCATCGCCCTGGCAAAGAAACAGCTGGCAAATGTTTTTGTCCAAGCCCGAGTTTCAGTGGGCGATTGCGCCCTTAAACCCACGCACGGATTAAGCCTTTTCAATATCGAGATCACAAGGACAGGGGCTTACGATATCAAAATTAAAGAAGCGACTATTCGATATAACCTCTTTTCAATATTTAATGCCGCCCCCCTTACATTGTTTTTAAAAGACACCTCTGTTCGCTTGAATGCCCCGGAGAAGAGAATTCAAGAGCTGGGCAATTATCTTCATCTCGGCCAAGGCCGACCATTGGTTAGGTCAGCAGAGATATCAAACCTGGATTTAGATTTAAACGCCTTGGATCTAACGGTCAAGGCCCATTTATCTTCGGGTTTAAATCTCACCGCACAATCCTTAGATTATGTGGATCTTAAAATAGATAACTTCGAAATGCTTGGAGTGCAACTCGAGAACACCTCCTTAAAACTTGACCCCGGCTCCGATCAGGGAGATTTTCATATCGCTCAGTTAAAATACGACAAACTCATCGTCACCGATATTAAAGGAAAGACGAAGGTACAAAAGACAGGATTATCTCTATCTGACGTAACCGCCAAGGCCCTGGACGGAGATATTGAAGGAAATCTGGATTTAAAAATCGGCAGAGAGCCGCAATATCTGGTAAACCTACAATGCACAGGCTTAGATATTGAAAGGCTTGTCCGGGATTTTAAGCTCGAGGAGAAATTCAATATGACCGGCAGGTTAAGCGGAAATTTAAAACTGCAAGGCATCGGCGCGCAATTTAAAATACTGCAAGGCGGCTTTTCGACACTCGCTCCCGGCGGCACGCTCGTTATCACCGATACAAAATTCCTGGAGAATATGGCGCGCACCACCCAACAGCCTATCGGTTTGCTGCTGGAAAGTTTTAAGAATTACCGTTATAATACTGGCCTGATGACTTTGGATTTTTCGGACAACAACATCATTCTTAAAACCGATTTGGAAGGCGAAGCAGGTAAACGCAATCTAAGCATAACCGTCCATGATTTTAAATTAAAAAAGGAGGAGCAATGAAAAGATTCTTATTGGTATTAGCGATAGCTGCATTCTCTCTTGGGTGCGCGCGGGTAAGTGTCCAAGGAACAAAAGAACCGATTAAGGTTGATATTGCCATGCGCCTGGATATCTACCAGCACGTGGAAAAAGATATCGATGCCATCGAAAACATCGTCTCGGGGTCCCAGGAAAAAAGCAAGCCTGCCGACGACCAAAGCTTCCTGGAATTTTTTGTTAATACCGCCTACGCCCAGGAAAGCCTTAGCCCCGAAGTAGAGCAAGCCGCTTTACGACGCAAGGACCGGGTTAACGAATTGCGTACGCTTGAAGCTCAGGGCGCTATCGGCGAGAATAAAAGCGGAATGGTCGAGGCAAGAAATTCTTCCGGCGATTCTCAACTGATCGCGGCAGAAAACAGCGACCGGATGACCATCTATAAATCATTGGCCGCCAAAAACGGCACTTCCGTAGATGAAGTTGGACGGCTTTACGCCAAGCGTCTTCAGAGCGACGCCCCCGCGGGAACTCCGATTGAGATTCCGAACGGGACCACCGGGGCCTATGAGTGGAAAATAAAATAACGGGAAGATTATTCTTTTAAACTATTTTCGGATTTGAATTCCGGGTCCGCCCGCTAGCAAGTAGCGGGCGGACCCGGAATTAATAAAGAAGGAACCGATACGTGTCTACGGAAAACTATATACCCAAAACCCGACTGGAGGCCTTCAGCGACGGGGTCATTGCCATTATTATCACCATCATGGTGCTGGAGTTAAAAGTGCCGCACGGGACCGATTTCGCATCCCTGCGGCCCATTCTCCCCTCATTCTTAAGTTACATACTAAGCTTCATCGTCCTTGGCATATACTGGAATAACCACCATCATCTTTTGCACGCGGCAAAACATATTAACGGCAAAATCATGTGGGCCAATTTGCATTTGCTATTCTGGCTATCCCTGGTACCTTTCGTCACTAACTGGCTGGGAGAGAATCATAACGAATCCTGGCCGACATTTTTATACGGAATAGTATTTCTGATGGCGGCTGTTGCTTACGTCATTCTTCAAACATTGATTGTAGAAAAGCACGGCAAAGACTCATTACTGGCTCAAGCACTAGGAAGCGATTGGAAAGGCAAGCTTTCCTTAATGAGTTACGTTTCGGCCCTCGGGCTTGCATTTATCAATCATTGGTTTTCAGTTGCATTGTATATACTGGTTGCCATCCTATGGCTCATTCCTGACCAGCGTATTGAAAAAGTGATAGAAAAGGAACGGTAGAAACCTTAGAATACATCCCTGCCTACCATAAACAGACAAAGAAATTACTTCTTTCTATTAATGAATAAAACTCCCTTCAAAACAATCTTGTTAACCGCAGGGATTCTTTTGTGCAGCTGCCTTGCGGCATGCGCCGAAGAATCAACCGTTTCTTTTGAGCAGAAATACAGCGATAAAGACGCTATTTTCTTGCTGAATAATCTTTCTCTTACGCTTAACGAAGACGGATCCTACGTGACCAAAGTTCACAAACGCCTGAGGATACTCAAAGAAGAAGCAAAAAGCTTAGGCGAGATCCCCTTACCCTACAAAAACGGAAAAGATGTTATTGAAATCATTTCCGCTTTCACCGTAACCCCCGACGGAAAAAAGCACCCCTACTCTGAAATCCAAGATTTTAAGATTTACCGAGACTTCCCCATGTATTCGGATGCCATGGTAAAAGTGATCACCATGCCCGAGGTCAACATCGGCTCCGTTATAGAGTTTGAAATTGTCATCGCCTCTAGTGGGATGCCAATCAAAGGTGCCTGGTGGGATTCGGTCAATTTGGATTTTCCCCGTCCCTGCAAAGAAGTCAATACAACGATTACTCTGCCTAGAAAGTTTAATGTTGCCTATAAAGAATTTGGCCTCAGCCATAAACCGGAAATAACCGAAACACCCGAGACTATAACCTATTCCTGGAAGTTAACCGACGTTACCCCCATCGAGAAACCGGAAGAATACCTGCCGCCGCCGACTCCGGATTCTTTTACCAACATCGTTGAGTTCTCTTCCATTAAAAGCTGGGAGGATATCTCCGGCTGGTACTACGGCCTGGTCGAGAAAAACTTAAAGATCACAAAAGAAATTGAGGAGACAGCAAAGGCCGTCTGCCAGGGAAAGGAAACACTGAAAGATAAAACCAGGGCAATCCTGGAATACATCCAGGATAACTTCCGGTATGTCTCGATGTCGTTTGGGGAGAATTCTCTTGAGCCGCATCCGACGGATGATGTTTTCCGCAATAAATACGGCGACTGCAAGGACCTTTCGCTTTTGACAATGGCCATGCTTAAAAGTGCAGGCATCCATTCCTACGTAGCCCTTTTTAACAATGAATTCGCGATTAGTGATCCCCAATTTGATCTGCCGTTTCCTTATCTATTTGACCACGTGATCCTTTTAGTCGAAGATAAGGCAAACGGCGATTTTTATATTGATCCGTTATTGGACGGTTACGATATCGGAGAATTCCCCCCTTCCCATCAAGGCGCGTATACTTTTATAATTAACGAACAGGGTGGAAAATTTGACAAACTCCCGATATTCGATGAAAAAAGAAATTCAACCAGGACGGCTAGAAAGATCGAGCTGAATGCCGACGGCTCCGCGCTCTATGATGTCGAATACACCTGGGAACTAAGCTCTTCCATCGAGATGCGTGACGCCATGAAGGCCATGGACAAAGAGGCAGAAACCAAATTTTATCAGTCGCTGGACGCGTCCCTTATTTCCGGCGGGGAAATGATCACTCGCCACATTGAAGGAATTGATAAAAAATACGGCCTGGTTAAAGGGTACGCCAAATATCGAAAGAAAGGCGCATTTCCATTAGATGGCCCCATGATGGTTATCGATATCGAAGGCTACGACCGGGATGTGGATTTCACCCAAAAGGAACGCAAGAAACCCCTTTTCTTTCCGAGCAATTCGCTTGCCGAAGACATCACAACCTACAAAATTCCCAAAGGGTTTATCGTATCGCATCTACCGAATGATATTCATTTGAATGCGGGATTCTTTGAGATAAAAAGAGAATACGTACGCGCTAACGATACGATTGCCGTTATTGAGACGACTCGATATAAACGAGCGCAATATCCCAAAGAAGAGTACGGGAAATTTAAAGATTTTTTTGATGCGTTGCCTAGTCAAACCCGGCAGAGAATCATCTTAAAAAAAACGAGATCCTGGAAAAAGAAGATCAGCGATATCATAGCGATTATCAAGGAATAAAAAAATAAGACATAAAAAGAATTGATGAATAAGAAACTAATTACTTTTCTATCTTTGATCCTACTTTTAATTCTCTGCGGCAGAACACAGACACAAGGAGCGGCTATGGTTAATAAAGACAAGGCTGATAAGAAAGATCCTGCGCCCATCATATGCGACCTTCCTTTAAGCGATGCCCAGTTAAGAAAAATGCTCACCCCCGAGCAGTACCGCATCACCCGCGAAAACGGCACCGAAGCACCCTTTACCAACCCCTACTGGAAGAATAAAAAAGAAGGAATTTACGTCGATGTCATTACCGGCGAACCTCTTTTTAGCTCGACGGAAAAATTTGATTCCGATAGCGGCTGGCCAAGCTTTACCGCGCCCATTGATAAAGGAGTTGTCACCGAAAAGACGGATAAGAGCCTGGGGATGGAGCGCACCGAGGTGCGCGCCCAAAAGAGTGATTCGCACCTGGGCCATGTCTTTGACGACGGGCCGAAACCCACGAGAAAGCGTTTCTGCATCAACTCGGCAGCCCTGCGCTTTATTCCGGCTGAAGATATGGAAAAAGAGGGTTACGGAAAATATCTTTATCTGCTTAAAAAAGATGCGCAGAAAAAGAGTCCGGTCGCCGTGAAAGCATTAAAAACCGAAACAGCCATCTTTGGCGCAGGATGCTTCTGGGGCGTTGAAGCCATATTTCGCCAGGTTAAGGGAGTCGTTAATGTCACCGCCGGCTATACGGGCGGGACATTAAAGAATCCTACCTACGAAGATGTTTGTACGGATAAAACCGGACATGCCGAAGCAGTCCTTGTCGAATATGATCCGGGCCAGGTTTCTTATCCGGAACTTCTCGATGTCTTCTGGAATAGCCACGAACCGACCACCCCCAACCGCCAGGGAGTAGACACGGGAACTCAATACCGCTCAGTTATTTTTTATTATACGCCACAACAAAAATCCGAGGCACTAGCGTCAAAGAAAGAATTAGAGAAATCGGGAGAATTTAAGAATCCCGTCGTAACCGAAATTGTGCCTGCGCAAGAATTTTACCGGGCCGAAGAATACCATCAGAGTTATTACGAAAAACACGGCATAACCACACCCGTGTGCCATATCCCGAGAAAAAAGTAATTGCCAACCCCGCATTTACAGTGGGAAAGCACTGCCAAATATGCGATAATAGCAAAAAGATAATCGGGATTTAAGGCGAAACTTTTCCGAAAATAAAAAATCACAAAACGGAGGATTATATGCCGCGATTAAAGATAGGCGTTTTGATAGTGCTGTTCTTTTTCCCGGCAATGATTGTCTGTGCCCAGAATATTAATGTTCAAAACATCCCCGAGGGGATGGAAGTTATTGAAATTAACGGCAGTGGCCAAATCATCGTCCCTAAGGGCGCAAAGACAAGAAAGATCGGCGCCCAGATCTTTGTGGAGGGCACCAAGGAATATATGTCCCGAAGGTTTGAGGAAATAGACGAGCGGCTTGCCAATATAGAGAAAACTCTGGAAAACCTTCAGAAAGAAATTGAATCCCTTAAAACACCTCAAGCCAGAAATAGATAAAATATGCTTACCGAGAAGATAAAAAAGTTGCTGATGGCCCGGGAATTCGTCTATGTCGCCACCGCGAATCCAGACGGAAAACCGAATGCAGCCCCAAAATTTCTAGTCAAGGTCGAACAAAATTTTATATACCTGATTGATTATGTTTCGGGAAAAACCTGGGAGAATATTAAAGTAAATCCCCGGGCATCGATTTCTTTTATCGACAATGAAACCCTGACAGGTTATCAGGTCAACGGCCCCGTTGACTTGATCTCATCCGGCCCCGAGTTTAATGAAATCATAGACGAAGTCCAGGAAAAACAGTTATCCCTGACCGTTGAGCGCATCGTCAAGGGTGTTCAACGAGGCAAAAAACACAGCAATTTTGAAGTCGCCCTGCCGGAAAATGGCGTCGTCTTGAAAATGAAAATGGAAGAAATAGTCGAAATAAGCCCAACGGGAAAACTCCAGCGGGAAAAAACCTAAACCATTAACAAAATCCAAAAAAGGAGGATGGAATGAAAAGAACATCGGTTGTTTTACTCGGCATCATTTTAATGGTTAATCTCAGTATCTTAGGCTGCACCAAAAAGGCTGCTTCTTCGCAGGAAGCCATTGCGGCTACGCAGACCATGAAAACCGTTGACGAAAAAGTCAACTATCTGGTCGGCCAGGCGAACGCGTTCATTAACAGCAAAGAGTTTGACCAGGCTATTCAAACAGCCCAGTATATCCTAAGCAACCTCGATAAGAATTCAACCGCCGCACAGGGTATTATTGAAAAGGCAAAGGCTGAGTTGACCAAGGCCGCCCAAAGCGCCATGCAGGACGTTAAGAGCAAATTGGGCAGCTTCGGAAAGTAACGGGCCGGCCGCTGAACCAAACACAGCGGCCAATTTGATAAAAAGGGGGTGAATCAGATGTCCATAGTAAAAGAATTTAAAGAATTCGCCATGCGAGGGAATGTCGTGGATATGGCCGTCGGTATTATTATCGGAGCCGCGTTCGGGAAAATCGTAAGCTCCCTCGTAACTGACGTGATCATGCCTCCTATCGGTTTTTTGATGGGCGGAGTTGATTTCAGCAATCTAGTCATAACTCTAAAACAGGCGACGGTTGATAAACCGGCAGTCACCATAGGATACGGCCTTTTTATCAACACCCTAATCAACTTCCTTATTGTCGCTTTTGCCATTTTTATGCTGATCAAGGGAATCAACATCTTGAAGAAGAAAGAAGTAGCGAAACCACCGGAACCCACACGGCCGACACAACAAGAATTACTGTTGGCTGAAATTAGGGACCTGCTTCAGAAAAAATAATTAAGTGCGATAGCCAGAAAAAGCGCCCCGCCGATTTATGAATCGGCGGGGCGCTTTTTTATAGCATCTCAACTTCTTGCATTATTCCTGATAGCTTGATATTATAAAAAAGATGGCAACACCTTCCAACAAAATCTTAGTCTTGGGCGCCTCGGGTTACGTCGGCTCGCGGCTGGTTACCCTCTTGCTTCAGAAAGGCTACACTGTGCGGGCAACCGCTCGCTCCCTTGATACTCTTAAGAAACGCCCCTGGTCCAAAGACCCAAACGTTGAATTATTTCCCGCTGATATCCTTAATCAAAATTCCCTGAAGCAGGCCTGTCAGGGATGCGGAACAGCGTATTATTTAGTTCATTCGATGAGTTCCTCGGGCAGGAATTTTGCGGATGCAGACCGGAAAGCAGCTCAAAACATGATCGCCATTAGCCCCGAATCAACTTTAAAACGCATCATTTATTTAAGCGGCCTGGGAGATGTCAAAAGCGATTTGAGCGAACATCTACGTTCCCGCATGGAAGTTTGCCGCATCCTTCATTCGGGCAAAGTCCCAACAACGACCTTACGGGCGGCGATTATCATCGGAACAGCCAGCGTCCCCTTTGAACTCATGCGCTACCTGATTGAACGCTTACCGATTATGATAACGCCCCGGGGAGTCAACACCAAGGTCCAGCCCATCGGAATCCGCAACGTCTTAGGCTATCTCATCGGCTGCCTGGAAAAAGAAGAAACAACCGGAGAAACTTATGATATCGGCGGGCCGGATATTATGAGTTACAAAGATTTAATGGGCCTCTACGCTCAAGTGGCGGGTTTTCCCAAAAGACCTGTTATTGCGGTGCCTTTTCTCACGCCGCGCCTGATTTCTTGCTGGACTCATTTAATCACGCCTATTCCGGATTCCATCGCGCGTCCCCTGACCGAAGGCTTGACCAATACAGTCATCTGCCGAGAGAATCGCATTCAAAGAATCATTCCCCAGGAATTAATCAACTGCCGGCAGGCTATCCGCCTGGCCCTTAACCTGGAACAGAAAAATCTTACGGATTTACTGGGGCAGGATGAGAAGGAATTTATCGCCCCCGAATACAAATACCCCGGAGACCCCTTCTGGGCCGGTACGGCCAAGGTGAGATAAATAGAATTTCTTAAATCACTTTCCTTTATAACGGCTGCGGGTAGCGCGCTTGAGCTCTCGATCCAAGTCCCTCTTTTTAATCGTGTCCCTCTTGTCGTATAATTTCTTGCCCTTGCCGACGGCCAGCTCAATCTTGGCAAACCCGCGCTTATTAAAATAGATTCTCGTCGGAACCAGCATCAGCCCTTTTTGGCTGATGATTCCCATGATCTTAGCAATTTCTTTTTTATGCAGCAGAAGTTTTCTGGGCCGGTCAGGCTCCAGGTTTAGATAGCTTGCCTGAGCGTAGGGATTGATATGGAGGTTATACAGAGCGATTTCCTCGCCCTGGAGCACCGCAAAGCTGTCTTTAAAATTAACCCCTCCGGCCCGCAAGGATTTCACCTCGCCGCCTTTTAAGGCAATGCCACATTCCCAGCGCTCAAGGAGCACGAAATCCCGAAAGGCCTTCTTATTCGATGCAATAACTCTTGATTCCATAATAGATTTCTTTCCTAAAACATTCAGCCACTATTGATTTTAGAATCCGACCAGCCACGCATAAGCAGACAGAAAGATAGGAATTGTTATAAGGCTGGCTATGTAAGTAAAGAATATCCCCTGATTAATAAATTTATCTTCGGTTTTGTAATGACGACTAACAACCGAAAGGGACGTTGCGCTCGGCACCGCCGCCTCGAGAACAATCAGAAATCCTATCAAGCCTTTGATTTGAAAAGCCGAGGTAAATAAAAGCGCCAACAGCGGCAGCAGCAGCAATTTCCCTAAAACAACCCAAGAAATATCTTTTTTGTTCCCTTCGGATATCGCGATCCGGGCTAGATTCCCTCCCACGACCACCATGGCCAAAGGCAGGGCGCAATCGCCAAGCATCTTCACCGGCTTTAAGAGAATATCCGGAATAAAACGTTGCAACCCTAACGCAATCAGCAAAAGAGAAATTAACACCGCCCCCAGAGGAGAGACTAACAGGTTCGTAAGGTCAAATTTGTCAATTTTGTTTCTGGTTAAAAGCCATACCCCCAGTGACCAGAATACCAGGTCAAATCCAATCAAGAATAAAAGAATGAAAATAAATAATTCCTGGGCTTGGGGTCCCGGGAACATTGTCGCCACCAACAGAAGCGGGACATAGCCGGAATTCTGAAATGCCACCAGTGAAATAAATTCTTTCTTGGAAACAACACCTCTTCTAAGAATTAAGAGAAACCTTCCGACCAAGAAACCGCTTAAGGTAATACCAAAACTTATCAGCGGAAAAATCCACCACGTCGGATATAACTGAAAATTGAACCTCTGTATAAGTTGGTTAAAAGTAAAAAAAGGAAGAAAAATCGTCACGACTAACCCGGACAACAGATTCAAGCCGTTATCATCGACAATCTTCTTTTTAACCAAAATATAGCCTACGGCGCCCATCAAGAATATCTGGAATACAGCCGAGAGGGTTGTTGCGAAAGAAAGATTTGCATTCATGGACGATATTATAACAAACAGTTTTAAGCTCTACCAACTCTATTTCAATTCCATTCACAATTCCGCTCAACGGTTGACATCAAAAATGTTTACGATTATACTGTTGGTGGTTTTGATTCTTGAAAGATTGAGCGGATCCTGCTTCGTCGAATACAGAAATTCGCGTCCCGCCTCAAGAAGCGGCGGGACGTTCGAGCTTTTTCTAAATTCGTCAGTTAAGGTAAGCTCTCGCGGAAGTGGCGGAATTGGTATACGCGTACGCCTCAGGCGCGTATGGGGAAACCCTTGAGGGTTCGAGTCCCTCCTTCCGCACCACCCTGCCTCTAGACATAAAGGATTACCATCTAGAAAAGGGTGGTGCTGCTCCGCCTACCTCTAATTATGATCATAGAAAAGACGGAGCCGCACTTGGTTTCTTCAAATTAGGATTATAGTAAAGGCAAATCGGTACCGGCATCCCCTAATCAACATTCTAGAAAAGTCGGTGCCGTACCAGATTGCCGATAGCGTTATCGCCGAAGAAAGTTGCCATATTCACAACCGGAGGATAAAATAAAACTATGGACACCAAGAAAAATATTCCCCTAATCGTCGGCCTCTTGATTCCGGTTTTAATGATCCTTTTTGTCGCCGCCAGCATCTATCTGCCGGGCTTATTCGTACAGCCCAAAGTTAGTTTTATTTTTTCGTACGGCGGCGATTATTATTCCCGGTCCCAATATGATATCCTCAACGGCAGGATTACCTTAAAATCGGCCAATTATCCCAAAAAAGAAAGCAATCAATGGAGCGAACCCCGGCGTGAATCCAAATTATACCTCTACGATGTTATTAGAAATAAGAGCGTAGAAATTTCTCTTGAGGAAGCGCAAAAGTTCTTTCTTGATCCCAGCGTAAAGTCTCCCGACGGTTTCGAAATCACCCGCGGAGAGCATGGCTTTAGTATTTTTGAAATACTAACGACACACGGAGGCCGCTGGGATTCGTCGTTCATCACGGGACATAACGTCAGTAAAAGGCTCAACCTCCCTTATAAGGACCGTTATTACAGCCGCTATCTTGATTTCATCGGCTGGATAATAGAGTAGCCCATGAGAAAAGAAGAACTCCTACAGTTGATCCGATGCCACGCCCGTGAAAGCACCATAACCAAAGAAGAGCTTATCGACGCCTATGAACAGGGCCTCAAATCTCCTGCGGCGGAAAGTCAAACCTTAATTCAAAGCCGCCTCTCGGCCATCCTTTATTTCATTGGCGGCTTAATTGTTGTCCTAGGGATAGCCATCCTGATCGGGCAAAACTGGAACAGCCTCAACGCCCCGTCTAAAATCCTTTCGACACTCGGCTCCGGAATTGCTGCCTTTGTTGTGGGGGTTCTGTTCAGCCAAAACAAAAAATTTGACCTCATCGGGCAGGCCTTCTTTTTTATCTCGGTTTTGGTCATGCCAACGGGTCTTAGCATCACCTTTGATATCGCCGGATTTGACATCGGCAGCAATACCCTGCAGTTTCTAACCTCGATTATTCTTTTGGCAACATTTTTGGGCGCTTACAGTATTTTCAAAAAGACGGTTCTTCTCATTGCCTGCTTTATCTTCGGGACATGGGCCTTTTTTAGCCTGACCAATCTTATAGTCGGCAACAATCCCATCGTCCGAGACTGGAAATTCTTTGACTACCGTGTGCTGATGACAGGATTGACCTACATATTCCTGGGCTATTATTTATCCGAGAATGACACAGAAAATAAAGAAACTCTCGCAAACTGGCTTTACGGCCTTGGAATCATCGGCTTCCTGGGAGCCGCGCTTAAGCTCGGAGGATGGCCTCCCCATCAAAACCCCTTCTGGGAACTCGTTTTCCCCGGCCTTGTGTTCGGAACTATTTTCTTAAGCATTTATCTTAAGAATAAATCGTTCCTTCTTTTCGGCTCTCTTTATCTGATGGCTTATATCGGAAAGATTTCGGCGGAATATTTCGCCCACAGCCTTGGATGGCCTCTTGCCCTGGTCATCGCCGGATTGGCATTAATGGCTACCGGTTATTTCTCTTTCTATCTGAATAAGAAATATATATCCGCATAGCCTTGATTACTGCCTCTGAACAAATCCTCAGGCAAATTCTCCTTGCGGATACAATTATTCCATAATAAAATACACCTACCTTTATCATATTTATTCCAACACCAATAACCCGTGAGAACACTTTGAGCACCCCTCCAAAAAAAACTCAACTCGCCATTATCGGTGCCGGGCCTGCCGGATATCCGGCAGCCTTCTTAGCCTCCGACCTGGGGCTCGAAGTAACTCTTATTGACATGCAACCCAATCCCGGCGGGGTATGCCTCTATCAGGGCTGCATTCCCTCTAAAGCGCTGCTCCATGTCGCCCGAATTCTTTCCGAGGCCAAGGAAGCTAAGAATTTCGGCCTGGAATTTTCCCAGCCTACGATTAACATCGAGGCTGTGCGCGCATGGAAACAAAGCGTCGTTGCCAAATTGACTTCCGGCTTAGGGCAGCTATGCAAGCAGCGAAAGATAAAATTTATTCAAGGGACAGCGTCTTTTTTTAAATTCAATACCCTACACATTAAAAACAATTCGGGTGAATCAAGTGAACTGGAATTTGAAAACGCCATTATTGCCACCGGTTCTCACCCCATCATCCCCCCTGATTTTAAGAATCTCGGACTCTCCCATATCCTTGATTCAACCGCGGCGCTTGAATTAAACAGCATCCCTAAAAGTTTATTAATTGTCGGTGGCGGCTATATCGGCCTGGAATTAGGCACCATTTACGCGACCTTGGGCAGCCAGGTATCTGTCGCAGAGATGATGCCGAATATATTGCCGGGAATAGACCGGGACCTGACCACGATTCTCTTAAAACGCCTGCAGAATACTTTTCATTCGATCATGCTTAACACTAAAGTCGCCGGCCTCAAAGAAACAAAGGACGGCATCCATGTCACCTTTGAAGGCGCCGATATTCAGCGAAACGAACAGCTCTTTGAGAAGGTGTTGGTCGCGGTGGGGCGAAAACCAAACTCCGACGGACTGGGACTGGAAAAAACAAAAGTCGAAATTAATCCCAAAGGGTTTTTAAGGACAAATCTGCAGTGCCAGACAACGCAACCCAACATCTATGCCATCGGGGATGTTGCCGGAGAACCGATGCTGGCTCACAAAGCAACTCATGATGCCCGGGTAGCCGTTGAATCCATTACCGGACAAAAGGTAAGTTTTACGCCTAAAATCATCCCCGGAGTTGTTTTTACCGATCCCGAAATCGCCACCTGCGGATTAACCGAGCATCAAATTCAAAAAGAAGGCCTTCAGGCCAAGACCGCCAAATTCCCCTGGGCGGCCTCGGGCCGGGCGACAACGCTGGGACGCAATGACGGATTTACAAAAATCATCATTGACCCTGCGACGCAAAAGGTCTTAGGGGTAGGTATCGTCGGCGCAAATGCGGGCGAACTTATCTCGGAGGCCGTATTAGCCATCGAAATGGGCGCTACGGCTTCCGATATAGCATCGAGCATTCATCCTCACCCTGTCCTTTCAGAAACACTAAAAGAGGCTGCCGAAGTGTTCCTGGGACAATGCACCCACCTTTTTATTCCCAAACGCCCTTAGCTTGAAATATCTTCTAAAAATAAAAAAACCGTGTTGCCTAAACACGGTTTTTAAAAATCTTTAATACCTTTCCTTCAGATTTCAACTCCCAGAACTTCCTTGACCACCGCTTTCACATCGTCGATTTCAAAAGGTTTCTTTAGGCAAGTCACAGCCCCCAGCTCCTGGGCTTTCTTCTTTTTGTCCTCGACCGAATAACCGCTCATCATAATAACAGGCAAGTTGGGCGCTGCCTTCTTAAGATCTTGGAGCACCTCTGTCCCGTCTTTATCCGGCATTACAATGTCCAAGAAAACAACATCAAACTTACGCGCCCCCACGGCATCAAGAGCTGCCTTGGCATTATCTACCACCGTGATAGCATGGCCGCTGTAGCCTAAGGTAAAATCAAAAAGGTCGCCTATAACCTTTTTATCATCAATAACCAGAATATTTAACTTCTGCCCCATAGGATTCCTTCCTTAAACACGTATTATACAATAAAATCAAATCTTCTGTATATTCAAATCTGATTGCGTTCCGGAGTCGACCGGGGGCAGCCAGATAATAAACGTAGCCCCCTGATTAGGCTGACTTTCGATTGTGACCTCGCCGCCGTGCTCAGCAATAAGGTCCTTGCATAGCGCCAGACCGATTCCCGAGCCCTTTGTCTTAGTCGAAAAGAAGGGTTCAAAAATCTGCTGCTGCAATTCGGGAGGTATCCCGGGACCGGTGTCTTTAAAGGCAATGGCGATTTTATTGACATCTTTATCAAAACGCGAAACAATCGTCATGTGGCGGCGCGACCCCTTGGGTAAAGCACTCATCGCCTGCATGGCATTGACGATAATATTCATAAAGATCTGCTGCAGGTGTACGGTATCGGCATACACCTGCGGGAGATGGTCATCTAAAATCAAATCCCAGTCAATACGCCGGATACGAAGTTCGTCGGTCAAAAGATTGGTAGCCCTTTTTACACAGCTGTTCACATCAATGCTTTCTTTCTTTATTTCCCGATGGCGGATCAACTCCATTAAATCTTCCAGCATCTCTTTTAGGTAAATCGACTGTTCTTCCATAAGGGCAATCGGCCGGTAAAAAGGATCGGTCTCTTTCATTTCCTTGTGAATAAATCTGACAAAACCGTGGATCGCCGTAATCGGCTGGCTTATCTGATGCAAAATACCGGCGCTTAAGCTCGCCAAAACCGAAATTTTTCCCGACTCCAAAAGCTTAAGCTGGGTCGTACGCAGCTCCTCTAAGACCTGAGAAATCTCCCTGGTCTTCCCCTCGACTTCGCGCTCAAGTTCCCGGGCATGGCGTTCAACCATTAAATTACGGTATTTAATGATTGAATACATCATGCATAAGATAAAACCCAAAACCGCCAGATAGCCAAAAGGATAGACGCCGATTCCATAACCCGGCAGGACATCGACATAACTGAACAGAATGAAAATAAACGCGATCAATAGATATTTAGTGCGTTTTTTATCAAAGGTATTCGACAGGCTACGATAATGGCTAATGAGTTTTACAAATCCCAACAAAGGTACGGAGAAAATAAATAATAATAAAACAGGATGTAGCCCGCCGGCTTCGGGATAAAAACCCCAGAAATGTTCCCGGACACCGCTTAAGAAGAGAGTGCTCCCCGTCAGAAGGATAAAAACAAAAGCCGTAGCGTAAATACCCCGGACAAAAAATTTTTCCTGCGGATAACTTTCGGTAAAATGAACCGCAATGTGAAAAATATGGACCGGAACCAAGATAAGGCCGATATAGAAAATTCGGGACCAAAATAGGGCAGCGACGCCATCATGGGAATTCAAAACAAGGCTATAGGCGTACAGCCAGGCAGCGTAGCTGGCGCACAGATACAGAAAAGAACGGTTAAGATAAGATTGCCTTTCGAGGCTGCGGATAAGAAAGCTGAATGTCAACACAAGAGTGCCGACAATGAGCGAAGGAATGGCGTAAGGATTAAAATAATAGTTGTGCGGATGAAAGATTTGAATAAAGTCGGCCATAGAAAAAGAGAAAAGTCTATAATTAGGAAATCATTATTTCGCGCTTAAAAATTATTCTAACACGAAATAACGCATGCCGCCATTTTAAAAGCCGATTATTGGAGCTTCAATCAAACGGGAAAATCTAGAATCGGAATTCGGCCTGCCCGCCCACGCTAATTCCGAGCCGGCGAGCGCAACCCGCATTGATTTCCAGGACATAGCGCGATGGCGCTAAGGGGCCATACGTCGGGCAGGAATCGCCCGGACAAGGGGGGACATCCGTTTCGATAAAGATAACTTTTTTATCCTCGTCCATCCAAATCATATCCAGCGGGATTTTTGTATCTTTCATCCAGAACCTAACCACATCCGGGCCGGGAAAAACAAATAGCATGCCGGAATTCTTATCCAAAGACGTTCGAAATTGCAGCCCTTTGATCAAGTCCTCTTTCCGGCTTGCTATTTCTACATCAATACACCGGTTTTTAAAGCAAACTTTTTCTTTCGTTTCCGGAAGCGAACAGGATCCCCATAAAAAACAGCCTATGCAAAAAACGATTATCGGAAATATCTTCATACGCCCTTCGTGCCTTAAAGACAGGATCATTACTCACCGGTCAAATTAAGATAGTCCTTAAATTCCAGCTGGCCCGAAACCACCTGATTGGACGCGGCAATCCTTTGAGGAATAAACGGATGGGTACGCCAGTAACTGAAATCCCGGGGCGGCTCCTTCGCTTGAATCTCCAGCAATCTTTTTAAGAATCCCGCCATAGCCTTCGGGTCATAGCCGGCCTTTTGGGCATATTTAATGCCAAGCCTATCGGCCTCAAATTCGTCCTGCTGAGAATACGCCGTAAAGATCGAGGCCATGGCCAAATCAACGCCCTGGGCCAAATCCGCGTTGCCCGACTGCGCTGCGAGAATCATCAAAACACTGTAACCATACATCCCCTGTATTTTCTTAATGCTATGCCTGGCTGTGATATGCCCGACCTCGTGGGCAATAACACAGGCAAGCTGGTCATCGTTATCAACTTTATCAACCAGCCCTTTAAAGAGATAGACAAAACCGCCGGGCAAGCTTAAGGCATTGACCTTATCATCGTCGATAATTTTAATGGTGTACACGAGCTCCTTGCGGTCACAGACCTCGAAAATTTTATCGGCTATTTCGTTGACCCGCTCGTTAACATCCACATCCGTGACCATTTTGTTTTGCTTGTCAAATTCCCGGGCTACGGACTCTCCTATCTTAATTTCTTTATCGGTCCCGTAGAGAAGCGTCTCTTGCTGCTTTGTTGCAAGGTTATACTCGGTCACACAGCCTCCCGCCCCGACCATTAAGACCAGCATGCCGATAACAACCCCAAACTTTTTTAACATCTGATACAGCCTGGAAATCGGAAGACCGACAACATTAAAATAGCAGCCCTCGATTCTTTTTATCCACACCCCTCCTCTGCCCTCAATATCAAAACCGCCTGCCTTGTCAAAAGGTGAGACATGGGCGTAATAACGGTTGATCTCGGTATCGGATAATTCTTCCATGAATATCTTCGTCTTCTCGCAGCCTTGAATTGTCTTTCCGGTTTTCGCGTCGATGACCGCCAAGCCGGTATAAACCCAGGAAGGATGGCAGGAAAGGTATTTGAGTATTTTCTTCGCCTCCGCCAGGTTACGGGGTTTACCGATAATTGTTCCGTTCTCCAAATAAACCAGGGTATCGGCACCGATGACAATGCCTTCGTTAAGCCGACCGGCAACATCACGGGCTTTATTGAGCGCATTCTCCTTGACCAACGCCTCGCAAGTTGTCACGATTTCTTTTGTCTCACGCGCACGGCTTTTTTTGACAATAAACTTTAAGCCCAGAAGCTTAAGAAGTTCTTTCCTGTGTGGGGAACCCGAAGCCAGAATAATTTTTTTCATTGTTTAAGAAGGTAGTAATACGGCAAAATTTATTATTTTAAAAAATCCGAGGATTGGAAGATTGAAACCAGGGGGCATTTTTTTCCGGCAAGGGCCTCGACGGCACCTTCCTTGCGGTCGACAATACAAACAGCCTTAACAACCTTTAGGCCCAGCTGCTCTAAGACATCAATGGACTGAACGAGCGATTTGCCGCTGGTAGCTACGTCATCAATCACCGCAACACGCGCACCCGGATTTAAAAGCGGCCCCTCTACCTGCTGCTGTTTTCCATACGGCTTGGGGGCCTTACGGACGATAAAGGTCAAAACAGGTTTTTTAGCCTGAAAGCTTAAAGCGGCGATAGCGCCGGCAAGAGGATCCGCCCCCAAAGTGGGGCCGCCGATCGCATCGATACGGTCGTCTTTAATAAGTTCGAGGATAATCTTGGCGCACAAATACGACCCTTCAGGGCTTAATGTCACCCTTCTGGCGTCGATATAGAAATCGCTCTGTTTCCCCGAAGAGAGGGTAATTTTTTCCTTAAAGAAAGCCTGCGTTTTAAGAATTTCCAGCAATCTTTTTTTATCTTCCGCAAGAGTGGTCGTAGTCATTGTTAGATAGTACCGTGGTTATTGGGTTTGAGGAACTTCGAGTTTGCGTTTCTTAATTTCATTGATCAGAACAATACGGTAACGTAACAATCCTTTAAAGCTGTCATATTCTTCCGGGGTGTATCCGGATGTATTGCGTAGGGCGGTCGACGCCTCAATTTCTACCGATACATCGATATAGGCATCCGTCAGTTCTTTATCGGATAGCTTGGCAATCTCATCATCGTTTAGAATCTTTGTCGCCGGCGAGGCTGAAAACGCTCCCGCAGTAAAGGCCGTCAGCATAGCCGCTAACAAAATTATTTTAGCCATCGTTAACCTCCCTTTGCATCGAGTTACCAAAATGCACCGTCCGGGGACAACGGATCTTAAAAGAGCATCCATCAAATTTTAATGGTTATTATACGACGATTGTCAAAAGCTTACAAGTTCATTTGCGAAAATAGGTTCCCCGGAATTATCAAATAATTTTTTAGAGAACCTGAAATCGCGCCGGGTTTGACATTAAAAATAGGCCATGTTATTATAACGGCGTGTTTGGGAAATTATTAAACGGCCTCTGCGATCTTGTCTACCCCCGCAATTGCCTTGTCTGCAAAAAATACATCACCTCAGACAAAAAGGGGCAGGCCCTGTGCGCAAGCTGTCTCGGCCTGATTGAACCCAACCATCCCCCCTTTTGTCTAAAGTGTTCGCGTCATTTGGCAAGTGACCTCGGCCAATCTTATTGCCAAGAATGCCGCCACGACAAACATCATTTTGACAGCGCCTGGGCAGCGGTTATTTATAACGATGCGATGAAAAAACTCCTTCACTTGTTTAAATACGGCGACAGGACAGCCCTGGCGGACACCTTTGCAGAGTTGACATTCTCTTTTGTCGAAAACTACCATATCGATATCTGCCGTTTCGACTTGGTCATACCCATCCCGTTACATCCCACGCGCTTACGTGAACGGGGCTATAACCAATCCCAATTACTGTCACAACGATTATCAGGAAAATTCAACCTTCAACAAAATGAAAAGATCTTAAAAAGGATTGTTCATACCAAAAACCAGGCGCTTTTAGGCAAAAAAGAGCGCTGGACAAATATACACGGTGCCTTTAGAATAAATGATCAATTCCCTGTATTCAAAAAGTCCGTTCTGGTCGTCGATGATCTTTTAACTACCGGGGCGACAATTTCCGAGGTGGCCAAGGTTTTGAAAGAAGCGGGTGCCAAAGAAGTCTGCGGCTTAACATTGGCCGTCGCACTTCAGGATGGATAGCACTTTAAACAGGCAACAATTAAACAGACGATAAAAAATGAAAATACTCAGAAATTATATCTTACGCGAATGCGTCACGCCCTTTCTGCTGTCTTTAGGCGTCCTCACTTGCGTTTTCTTGCTGGGCAATCTTATTCGCCTGGCCAATATGGTTATTAATAAAGGAGTGAGCTTAAACCTGATCGGGAAAATATTTGTTTTGTATATCCCCCTGCTTTTAGGATACACCCTGCCGATTGCGTGCCTAGTCACCGTCATCTTAACCTTCAGCCGGTTTTCCGCCGATAACGAGATCCTGGCCATACGCGCCAGCGGCATTCATTTAAGGAAGCTGCTAGCCCCCTTAATCGCCCTGGGGATTATCGTGAGCCTCTTTTCGATCGTCCTAAACGAAAAAATTATTCCCTACGCCCATCACGAACAACGCAAGCTCTTTAAGAATATCGGTGCCAGCAACCCTACCGCCATCCTGGAGGCGGGTTCGTTTATTAACGCCTTTAAAGATCAGATTATATTTATTTACAAAATTGAAGGCAACCGGCTTTACAACATCCATATCTACCAGCCCCAGCCCGACAACAAGCCGACCCGCACCATCATTGCCCGTGAAGGGGAATTTACCCCCGTACCCGGCGAAAATAAAATAAAGCTTAAGCTCATGAACGGCACCTCGGATGAGCCTAATTTTGAAAACCCCAATAGTTTTTATAAACTTAACTTCAAAAACTATTTTATGACTCTGGATTTATCCGGAGGGGAAAAACAAAAGGTCGACAAAAAACCCAAGGGCATGACTTTAAAAGAACTGTCGGATAAAATCAAGACCTTCGATAAAATCTCGGTCGACTCCTCGCCTTTGATTGCAGAGTATCATCGAAAAATCAGCTGGTCTTTTTCGGCGTTTCTATTCATTCTTCTGGGATTTCCTATCGCCGTTATTACCCACCGGCGGGAGCGCAGCGCTAACGTCGGCCTGGCTGTCCTTTGCGCGGCCGCCTATTATTTGCTGTCCTTAGGCTGCGAAGGCTTAAGCATTCAAAATATCACACCGCCGGCTATCACTATGTGGATCCCGAATATCGTCGGCGGGGCTATCGCCATCTTCTTAAATTACAAACTATGCAAATCCTAGACCGTTACATCACACGTTCGATCATCATTACTTTTTTTACCACCATCCTGGTATTTTCCTGTATGTACGTCCTTATTGACGCTGCCAGCAATTTGGATGAAATTATCCGGGCCAAGGTACCTACGCGTATCATGGTGCAGTATTACCTGTCCTTTATCCCTATCATCATCGTGCAAACCGCCTCGATTGCTTGCCTGATTGCCACCCTTCTCACTTTTGGAACCCTTAACTTGCATAATGAGATCATTGCGCTGCGCAGCTGCGGCATGAGCTTCTGGCGCATCGCCAAACCCGCGCTTTATTTTGGGCTTCTCGTTTCCGTTGTTATCTTTTGGGTCAACGAACAATTTGTCCCGCAGGCCACCGCCATCTCGACTCAAATCCGCAATGAAAATATCGTTGTTGAAGCCGATACCAATAAGAAGAAAAAGGAGAAAATTAAAAATCTCACCTTCTACGGATTAAAAAACCGCCTTTACTTTATCGACTCTTTTGACCCTAACAATTTTGAGCTGGAAGGTATTACTGTTATCGGCCGGGATAATAACCAGAATATCAAAGAGAAGATTGTCGCTTTTAAAGGCCAGTGGACGGGGATAGCCTGGAAATTCTTGAATGCCCACGTAACGACATTCGAGACCGCCGACGTCGGCGCCCCCGGAGAAATAAAATACTATGAACAAAAACTAATGGACATCAAAGAAAACCCGCAGGATTTTATGCGGCAAAGGCTGGATGTTAACTCGATGAATATCCGCCAGCTATACGAGTATATCACCCGCTTCTCCAGCAGCGGTGCTGTTAAAGCCCTCAACAGCCTGCGTGTTGACCTGCATCAAAAGATAGCTTTTCCTGTAGGAAATATCGTGATTTTGTTGGTCGGGCTTCCCTTAGCCATGATGACCGGAAGAAGAAAGGCCTTTACCTTTACCGCTTTAGGAATCGGCATTGTTGTCGGCTTTCTGTTCCAGGTCCTTAACGCCGTCGGGCTGGCCTTAGGTAAAGGCGGCTGGCTCCCTCCCATCTTGTCTGCGTGGCTAACGCCCATCATATTTTTGGGCGTTGCTCTTTATATCATCAAGACTAAATTCTAATCAAACCGCAATAGTCCGATTTCCGGAAATTCCTTAAGAGATCAATTCTGTGATTGGCTAAAAGAGAATTTGCGTTTACCGTTTATAAACGCGGGGGAGGCGGTTTCCCAGACTGCAGGTAATTTCGTAGTTAATGGTATCCGCGAGAGAGGCAAGGTCATCGGCGAATATCGTTTTCTTTTTTTGGGTACCCAATAGCACGACGGGAATGCCGATTTTTGCCGATTTTACGCGGCTGACATCCACCATCACTTGATCCATCGTTACCCGGCCCACCAGGGGGCAAAAAATCCCATTCACTAAAACCCGAGCGCTATTAGAAAAGCAGCGAAAATACCCGTCATTGTAGCCGATGGGAAGAGTGGCAATATTCATATCTTTCTTCGCGATAAAGGTGCGCCCATAACTGATGCTGCGGCCCTTCGCCACTGTCTTTAAGAATATAATTTTTGATTTAACGCTCAGGGCGGGCTTTAATTCGATTTTAGATCTTAGCGTAGGGCTCGGGTAAAGCCCGTAGAGCATCAGTCCCGGGCGGATGAGATTAAAAACATCCATCCGGTAATCCACCAGCCCCATACTGTTGGCAACATGCCGATAGGGAATAACAATATCGAATTTCTTCAGCTGTTCCATTAATTCTAAGAAATGCCCTATTTGTGAGCGAGTGAAGTGCTTATCGCTATCCGCAGCCGGAAAATGGGTGTAGACCCCTTCGATTGCGATCATCGGCAGCCGGCCGATAGTTTTGATAAACTGTAAAGCCTCCTCGTACCAAACCCCCAGCCGCCCCATGCCGGTATCGATCTTGATATGAATGCCGATCTTCCTTCCTTTCTTCTTGGCATAGCGGTTTAGGGCATTGGCCAACGGGAGAGTACACACCGTCGGTGTCAAATCATAATCGATCACTTCTTTCGCGTACAAGGGAAACACATTTTCGAATATCAGAATCGGCTTCTTAATTCCGTGATTTCTTAAGATAATGCCTTCGTCCAAGTCGGCAACGCCCAAGAGATCCGCCCCCTCTCGCTGTAAAAGATGCGCTACCTCAATCATGCCGTGCCCGTAGGCATTGGCTTTGACCACGGAAAGAATAGCTGTTTGCCGGCCGGCTATGCGACTGATTTCCTTAAAATTATATCTGATGGCCTTTAAGTCCACCTCGGCCCAGGTCGGTTGAAAAGGCTTTTTAATTCTTTTGTCAAAGATTTTCGTCTTCATTTCTTGCTCACCTGGCAATCATCCGGATAAAGATAAAGCGGAATTAACTTTTGCGGGTTATCAAAATGCTTCTTCCTGAACCGCGGCTCGGCCAAGAACGCCAATTGATCCGCATAGGGAAACCACTGTTTGGTATCTGCAAATTCCACGGTGAGGTGCCGTTGTGCGCCATAGTGTTCAATGGCTTCCCTGCAAAGGCTGATTCCGTCACCGATAAAAAGAGTTTGTTTCTTAATTTTTCCCAATAATTTCTTAATATCAACGAGAAGATATTCTGTTTTCTTTCTTAACGTGCCGTTTTTTAATTCGTAAACACAGCTGAAAAGCAGATTCCGCTTGGCATCACAGATAACACAAATATCCATTCCCGGCCTGGGAATAGCATTCATCGCCAGGATATCCAGGCTGGGGATCCCGACAACAGGCTTTTGTGTTGCGAAGGCCAGGGCTTTGACCGTGGACAAGCCCACTCGCAGGCTGGTAAACGATCCCGGGCCTAAGCCCACCGCAAAGCCATCCAGCCCTTTAAGGGTGACTTTGGCCTTCTTTAAAATTTCTTCAATCGCCGGAATAATCGAAGATGAAAGAATTTTCTCAAGGTAAAGGTTACGAACCTTAAGCATTTTTCCGTCTTGGGCCAGACCCAAGCTAAAATTCTTTGTCGAAGTTTCCAGGCAGAGAATCTTCATAGTTTTAGATGCTCCATGAGCAGCCGGCTGCGTTTTCCCGAGGCGGAGATTCTAATAAGCCGCTGATCATCCTTGCGATGAAAGAAATGCACCGCCAGATGGTCATCGGGAAGAAGCGTTCCCATCCTCTGCGCCCATTCCACGACCGAGACCCCTTCGCCGTAGAGATATTCCTCCGAACCGACGGAGAGAACCTGTTTGTAATTTTCGGCACGGTAAAGGTCAAAATGATACAGCGGCAATTTGCCTTCATAAATATTGAGTAAAACAAAAGAAGGACTGCTGACGGTATCCGGTTCGATTCTTAATCCTTTGGCTATCCCTTTGGTCAAAGTGGTTTTGCCGCTACCCAGCTCCCCAAAAAGACAGACAATGTCGCCGCGTTTTAAATGACCGGCCAAATGCTGCCCCAAGGTAATCGTCTCTTCTCTGCTTTTGGATAAATGTTCAATAATCATGGCTTAGAAATGAATGTAACTTTTCGCGGCGATCAATCGTCTTTTCCCTTTGTTGTCCACCAAAACCAGTTGGCGAGAGCTGCCGGTCACATCACCGATATAATAAAATTTGAATTTGCGATTGTGCCTTTTTATCAATGCCCGAACCTTGCTGGACGGCAAAGTAAAAATCAGTTCGAAATCTTCGCCGTCATAAAGGGCGTTACGAAGTTGGGCGCGGTGATTTCTGGGGATCAGCCTGTCAAAAATCACCGCGCCCACCTTGCTTTCCTCTAAAATGTGATTCAAATCCCCGGCAAGCCCGTCGGAAATATCAATCATCGCCGTGGGCGTAAAATTTTTGACAAGGTACTGCGCTTCTTTAATCCGTGGGGTAAAGTTAAGATGTTTGCCCGTGGTAAGCGAACGGCCCAACGGGCCGGTGACAAAAATTTTATCGCCCTTTTTTGCACCGGAGCGGAAAATAATCTGGCGCTTCTGGGCTTCGCCCAGAAGCGCCACATTAATCACAATCTTTTCACTACTCACCGTGTCCCCGCCGACAATACCGATCTTAAACTGTTTCGCCAAGACAGACATTCCTTTATAAATTCTTTGTACATAATCCACGCTCAAACCCGGCGGCACACCCAAAGACACAACCGCGTACGTCGGCACTCCCCCCATCGCCGCAATATCGCTGATACTGCAAGCAAGGGATTTGCGCCCGATGAGCTCAGGCCCCATAATTTTGGTAAAATGCTTCCCTTCAACCAGCATATCGGCCGTAAACAGAAGATATCGCTTAGGACTGTACGCCAAAACAGCTGTGTCATCACCAATACCCTTAATGACGCCTTTTTGACGCCTGGCCGATTTGGCGATACGCCCGATCAAGCCGAATTCACCGATATCTTTTAAGCGAACTTTGTTCCCATGCGACATATCAATCCAGAAACTTTCTTATATGCTTCTTAAAAGACGAATAAATAATACCCTTTTCCGTAACAATCCCTTTAACCAAACGATGGTCGGTCACATCAAATGCGGGGTTGTAGGTTTTAACTCCTCGCGGCGCAATACGCACGCCCTTAATTTCGGTAATTTCCTTAGAATCACGTTCTTCAATCGGAATATCTCGTCCAGTTTTGGTTTTCCGGTCAAACGTCGACAGCGGCGCCGCCACGTAAAACGGAATTTTATGATACCGCGCCAAGACTGCCAGATTATAGGTGCCGATTTTGTTAGCGGTGTCCCCGTTAAGAGCAATCCTATCGGCACCGGTCATCACCATATCGATTTTTCCCTGACGCATCAACGTGGCCGCCATGCTGTCGGTAATAAGGGTGACGTCAATCCCCGCGCGCATCAATTCCCAGGTGGTAAGCCGCGCACCCTGCAATAAAGGCCGCGTCTCACAGGCATAGACCTTAAACCGCTTTCCCCGGGCTTTGGCGCTGTACATGACGCCTAAGGCCGTTCCGTAATCAACTGTCACTAGAGCCCCGGTGTTACAAATAGTTAGAATACGACTGCCATTTTTAATAAGCCCTGAACCATTCTTACCGATTTGCCGACAGACTATTCTGTCTTCATTGTAAATATCAAAGGCCTCTTTTTTAAGAAGTATTTTTAATTGCTCAACGGACGCTTTGGGGTTTCCGGCCAAAACACTTTTCATTTGCGTCAGCGCATTGAATAAATTGACTGCGGTCGGCCGAGACGAGCCGACATACACACACAATTTATCCAAGAATTTCTCAAAGGCGAATCTATCTTTGCCCTTAAAATCTTTTAATCCTAACAACACCGCAAATGCCGCCGCCACCCCCAACGCAGGAGCCCCGCGGATCGTTAAGGTTTTTATCGCTGCCCAAAGAGTTTTAACATCTTTACAAACAACATACTTAAGCGTAAGCGGCAGTTTCCGCTGGTCGATGATGATTACCGCGCTGTTCGTCCATTTAATCGTTTGAATCGCCATGTTTGCCATGCCCTTCGTTATCTACCATCCTTTTTCAGAATAATCTGCTGTATGCCCTCTCGAGACCGCACCCACCCTTCCAGAAAGTCAAGCCAGTATGCCGCATCTTGTGAATCGATCGTTCGCCGTGGGGTCCGGCTCACCTCGACATTGCCCCCCCGCGCCAGAATATCTCTATTCTTATCAATATAATAGCGAAAAACTTTTATAATATCCAGATCACGGGAGGTGTTGTAATAATCCATTAAACGAAGGATAAAATCAATGTCAATCATAGCAGACTCAGCTTCAAGCGTCGAAAGATATTTCTTTTCCAGGTTATGAAAATCAGGGATACGGTCAACGGCCGGCGAGCGCAGGATATCGGCTAAAATGACCTGCGCTAAGGCTCTAGCTAATACTAATCCGCTGCGCGCCGTCCAGGCCCCCTCAAGGTTTGGAAGAGGAAGATACTTGGTGTTAAAAACATGCAGGTTCTCATAGAACGCCTGAGAGGCTCGGAAAACAAAAAGCCCCTGAGAAGGCAATCCGGGCAGCACGACAGCGTTAATATCGGGAATCGGTTCGAACTTCTCAAACATATCGCCTCCGAGAGGCACATCCGGCGCGGTATGCCATGCCGGAAACATCGCGATTACCGGGATTTTATTGTCCCTCGTAACGGCAACCAGCTCCTGAACGTTGGATCGTATCTTCTCTAACAGCTGGGCCTTGTCTGCCTGGGAACGCCGATAGCGCTCGAAAAATCCATAACAGACATGTCCCAAAATGGGCGTGCGTGCATGGAGCGTCAAGAGCCGCTCTAAAACCTCGTCGCTGTAGGCACCTTTGACCTGCCGTATCTCCTGCAAAAATGATTTCAGGGGAGCTTCCTCTTCTTGCCGCTTCGGTATCCGATCCGCAAGATAGATCCGTTGTAACTTTTTTACGATACAGACAACATAACTCCGCAAGACAATCCCGCGGGGAAACTGGTGTACATTTCTATATTCATCAAAATATTCCCTGTCACTATACGTGTGCTCCCAGGACACGGGAAATAATACCACGTCGGGTTTGTAGCCCAGGGATTTCTTCAGAGTCCGCAGATTCAACCCCATACCCCAACCGTTATGGGCAAGGTTAATGACTTTAAATTTCTTGTTGGCGCCAAGTGAATTGAGAATATCTTCCAGAAAAAATGCCGCGGAACCAAAATGCATATTGCAATCGCCAAAAATAAAAATTCTAAATTCATCGCCGGGTTTTTTAACCGAGAAACTTTGCGGATTAACATCCCAGTACTGCGTCCTCCAGACATAAAACCGGCCCGCCTTTTGATAGCACAAAGGAAGGTTGTCATACCCACGGCTATAGAACGGAGTCGTCTTGACATAGAGATCTTCACCGATATAACGGGGAGTATAAAAGAGCCTGGCGGCAATCTCCAGAGCGATAAAAAGAATGACAGCCCCCATGATAGAGGCCGGTATTTTCTTAAAACCTGGCATAAAAGAATTCTTTCCCACCGCTTACTCCTGACGCTACAATTAAAATCGACAAAATACAATACACGAACATTTTAACCCAGGGGCTCCATTTGAGAATAAGAAACTGATCCCGGCGTATATACTGCATAACTTCCAGAGTGACGAGTATTCCGATATACCAGAACATCGCTTTGAGGGTTGCCAGGCCATAGGGAGTAATTTCAAATCGAAGAAAAATGTTCTTGATAAAATGGCCGGCTTGGCGCACCGATTGGGAACAAAATAATAATTCGCCAAGAACAAAAAGGTGAAAGGTGACAATAATTTTAAATCCATCAAGCCACGGGCGCACCTTTGAGGAAAAAATGAAACTATCCTGCCGCGTAGAAAACAGCCCCCACTCTCGTATAGAATATTGAAGACACAGAAGCATCCCGTGATATACCCCCCAGAGAACAAACACCCACCGGGCTCCGTGCCAAACCCCCATAATCGCCATGGTCGCAATAATGGCGATTCCCGTCCCAAATGCCTTTTGCCCGCCAAGCCGCAGCTGCGTCCGGTTAAGATAGTAGAAAATATAATCCCGGCACCATCCGGACAGACTGATGTGCCACCGTCGCCAGATATCAGAAGGGTTCTTGGCGAAGAATGGCAGGTTAAAGTTAGGCATTGTTTTAAATCCAAGGCAACCCGCCAGGCCTATGGCGATATCGCTATAGCCGGAAAAATCCGCATAAATCCAAAAAGTCGCCGCATAGGCCCCGATAAGCGTCTCAAAGCCCGAATCGACGGCCCCTTGAGAAAATACACCATTGACGATCGGCAAGAGGTTATCGGCAATAAAACATTTTTTGAACAGGCCCCAAAAAATCAGGTAGCAGTTTTTATTAAACTCGTCGCGGGAAAATAACCTCGGCGCGGCAAGCTGGGGCAAGAAATGCACTGCCCGCTCAATAGGCCCGGCAAGAATCTGCGGGAAAAAAGACAGGTAGGTTGCGTAATGGCTAAAATCCCTTACCGGCTCTGTAATGACTTTCCGGTAGACATCTATGGTGTAACTCATCGATTTGAACAAATAGTATGAGATGCCGATCGGAAGGATAATGCCCAGATGCCACGGCGAGACAATAGGCATCCCCATCTTTCCCAGCAAAAGACAGAAGGTATCGATAAAGAAATTGCAGTATTTAAAAAGAAACAGGATGGCAAGGTCGCTCGAGAGGGCTATCCAAAGAAGGATAGTCTTTGTCCGCTTAGTTTCCGCACGGGAGATTTTTATCGCACACGCATAATCGACGCAGGTAGGAACTAATATCAAAAACAAAAACCGCCAATCCCACACGGCATAAAAAAGATAGCTGCCGAGAAGCAGCAACAGATTCTGTCCGCGGCACTTGAGGCGCCAATACACGGCCAGAAAGAGAACAAATAATATCCAAAAGTAAAACGAAGTAAAGGACATAATGTTAGTTGAGCAAATCCGGTGTAAAGGATTCTCGCGCTATGCTCACGGAAGCACCGTTAACAAGCAGTTCGCGCGGCGTCGGACGCGACAAGAAAAAGAGCGGGCTTGCGCTATACGCATACGCCCCTGAATTCAAAATGGCAATATAGTGGCCGATCTGGGGATTGGCGATCGCGACCTTTTCACCGAGAATATCAAAAGCGGTACACAATGGGCCCGTCAGCGTCACGCGTTTTCTTGCCGCGGAGCCCGCATTCGAAAGGTTACACATTTTAAAATTCTGCCGCAGGAGCGGCCCGAACCTTCCCGCTGCCGCCAAATGATGATTGAGGCCTCCGTCGAGCGTACAGATCGTTCTTCCCCGCGACTGCTTGATGTCAACGACCTGTGCGATATAGATCCCTGCCTCAGCCACGAGATAGCGCCCCAATTCAAATATCGCTGTCATACGCGAAAGGCCATTCTCGCGCTTAAACACCTCTATCTGACGGCGCGCCCGGGAACAGACGCGCTCAATATTTAACGGCTTTTGACCGGAATGATAGGTAACGCCAAAACCGCCGCCGAAATTGATGCGCTCGGGCTTAAGCGATGTCACCTTCATCATCTGCGCGGATACCTGTAAGACATACCTCACATTCTCCAAAAGCGCCTCTTCATCAAGGCACTGTGTCCCCGAATAAACGTGAATGCCGGTATACCGGCAATGGGGCATCTTTTTCAAGCATCTGAAAACATCCGCGCATTGTTCCTCGTCGATACCAAATTGCGACGGCCCCCCTCCCATCTTGACCATAAATTTTCCCGGAACGCTGGCGGGATTAATGCGAACGGAAACATTCGCCCGCTTTCTTAAAGTCGCGGCGATCTTCTCTATCCGCTTAAGCTCAGCAAGAGATTCCGTGCTGATGGAACCGATTTGATGAGTAATCGCCAGTGATAGCTCCGCATCCGTTTTCCCGGGCGCGGCAAAGCTGATTTGCCCGGGGCGAAAACCAACGCTTAACGCCAGCGCAAGTTCTCCGCCCGAAGAGACATCAACTCCATCGATCAAGGGACGCATGTGCGCAAGAATTGCCGCATTCGGATTTGCCTTAACTGAGTAGTAGAGCGCGGTACCGTCGGTAAAATACTGTTTAACCGTCTTAATCGTATGGCTGATGCACCCAAGATCATAGAGAAAAAGCGGCGTACCGTATTTCCTAGCGACGGCATGCAGGTCAACCGCGTTAAGGCAAACATGATTATTGTTAACCCGAAGATTAAGTCCCATCGCTATGCCCTTGAGTTTTTTTCCGTGCATCGGCCTCATGCGTGCTTTCGGCTTTTTTGATTTCTGTAATTAACGATACCATGCCTTCGATAGAGCGAAACTTTTTGTCAAAGAAATGTTCCTCTTGAAATTTGACTTTAAATGTCGCCTCAAGAAAAGCCGCCAGATCAAACGCCCCCAGCGAGTCGATGACACCTTCCTCGAAGAGATTAGCCGTTTCGTCAACAGCATCCTCGCCATTCAGCTTATACTGTCCGATAATATACTGTCGTATCTTGTTCTTAATATCAGCGTACTGAGCGTCCATTTTCTTCCCGCAGTCCATATTGTTTTTTTACGTATGCCCTGTCGATTTTTCCGGTGGGCGTTTTCGGCAACTCATCGACGATTTCTATCTCGCGGGGCACCATATGCCCGGGGAGCTCTTTCTTGCAAAAATCGGATATTGTTTTTTCATAAACCCCATGCGCCGGCGGCACGCCGTTGAGAGAAACAACCGCTTTAATCTTGTGCCCCAGCATCTCGTCATCAACCCCGAAAACAACGGCCTCGCGTACCGGTTCCAATCGATGCAGGACGTGTTCGATCTCATGCGGGCTGATCCGATGGCCCAGGCACTTGATCATCTCATCATTCCTGCCGATAAAATACAAAAAACCTTGCGCGTCTTTTTTAACAATATCGCCGGACCAGACCGCCGGCGTTTGCTGCCGGTCAAAGGGTAACGGTTTGAGCACCCGGGCAGTTGCCGAGGAATCGTTCCAGTACCCTTGGAATATGACGCCGCCGCGATGAACCAACTCGCCGGCCTCATCAACGCCACATTCCTTACCCTCCGGATTGATAATCGATAGCGTAACGCCGTCAATCGCCTTTCCTATCGAGGTTGGCCGGTGGTCAATCTCCTCAGGCGGCAGATACGTCGAGCGAAAAGCCTCGGTCAAACCGTACATCAGATATATTTGTGTGTTTTTTAGCTTTTGTCTTAATTCACGGATATAAGCAACAGGAATAGAACCTCCTGAATTGGTAATATACCGTAAATCCGGAAACATGAGCTTTCGAAACATCGATAGCGGCTGCAGCAGCATCACCCAGATGCTCGGCACCCCGGCAAAACCCGTAACCCGCTTATGGATCAGCGTATCGCAAATATCATTGGGAAACAACGACCGCTGCAAAACCAGTGTCGCGCCAACCCGCAATGCCGTCAGCAGTTGATTGAGGCCGTAATCAAAGTAAAACGGCAAAACGCTGATAATGACATCATCAGGCGTATTCTTTAAATACCCCGTTACGATCTCTGCGCCAAGGGTTAAATTCCCATGATTCAGCATAACCCCTTTGGGAAACCCTGTCGAACCGGAGGTATAGATAATCGTCGCCAAATCCGTTTTAGCGATCCCTTCACCGCTGGAAGGCGTCCGGAGATACGGAGCGAGAATAGAATCAAACGCACCCGCGTCGATCATCAACAAATCTTTAACACCCCCCAACCCCCCGTTTTTCCCGGGCGCCATGATCATACATTTTATACCGCAGTGCTCGATATGATAGAGGAGCTGCGCTGTGGTCAGGCGCGGGTTAAGGCTGACAAATACCCCGCCGGCAGCAGCAATACCAAAAATAGCAATGACGGCCTCAATGCTTTTTCCCAAAGAAATCCCAACCCTGTCTCCCGCGCGAACCCCCTGCTCGATTAAATACCGCGCCAGGGCATTAGCACGCGTTTGAAGCTGTCCATAGGTCAGGGAAACAGCGCCGTCCATAAGCGCTGCCTTCTCCGGAAAAAGTTCCGCGCTTTTCTGAAGCATGTCAACAATCGTCACAAAAGAATCTGTCATAAATTATATTACCCTCTAGTAACAGCCCTCAATGGCGGCACGCTATTATTGTGTAATTTCTTCCATCGGTTATCCGCCATTATAATATCAGGCAGGGAATACGGGTTGGGTATCCCTTTTTGAAGACACCGCTCCTGGAACCGGCACAAGCGGTTAAACATCTCTTCTCTCGTCGGATTATTGGACGTTGTCAGCGTATGCATCAAAAGCGCGTCGGCAACCTTTGGGGGATACACAAAGTCAACGTTACGTTCCTTCATCCATGATTCGGAATCCGACTGCCCCGCAGAAAAAAAATAAAAAGGATGCGGATTAGCCTCATAAATATCATCCGCGCACTCATCCAGGAGCGCAAGGCTTGCCTGAAAATCATCCTCGGTTTCTCCGGGATGCCCGATAACCCAGAAGGTCGTCACCTTGATGCCGGCCCCGGCAAGGCTGGTTATTGTCCCTTTTATTTCTTCAACGCTCACGTCCTTATGCATCGTATCAAGAACACGCTGCGAAGCACTCTCAACGCCAATGCGGGCACGGTACAACCCCGCCTGACGGTAACGCGCACAGTTCTGCGCATCCGCTATGCGCGCATCTGCCCGCAGGTAAACATCCCAATAGACCGTCAGCTTTCTATGTATAATCTCTTCGGCTACCTCATCAATAATCGGATTCATCAGTGAATCTGTAAAGAAAAATGCCGATGTGCGGTGCGTATTACGAAGCGCATCCAGATCATCGACGATACGCCCCGTCTTTTTTCTGCGGTACGTGCCCCAGTACATTGATTCTGAACAAAAACTGCAGTGGAACGGACAGCCGCGCGATGCATATGTTGGAACGTACAGGTAACGATGCATATCCATATCCGAATAATCGGCTAATGCAAGAGATGCCATGTCCGCAACACTATTACCAACATCTTTTAGGCAAAAAAATCGTTTCTCCTTCGGTAATTCACCGGTCAACAATTTAAGAAATGTTACTTCACCTTCTCCGGTAATAACCTTATCCACGTATGGGGCCTTGGCTAAAAATTTTTCAAAGTCCAGCGAATGCACATGGAGATGATCCGCAAAGATACCCCCGCCCATAACCGTCGTAATCCCGGGGAATATTTCTTTAATGAGCTTGCAGGCAAATAATGACGGCGCCAGCGTCAGGCTATAGACACTCAAACCCACGACGCGCGGTTTCTGCGACTCAATCACACGCAGAAGATATTCCTTAAGGGATGAGTAAAAACGTTCGACCTCGAGGCTCAACAGGCCAATATCAACATCACTGATAGGGCAGAAAAAATTCCGCGAAACGATTATCTTGACCGCATCGTGGTATTCCGCCTGATCATTACAGTGAAGATGCGCCATCAGATGATTCATCAGCACATCATAACCGATCATAAGAAAATTTCCCTTTTTACTGTCGGGGATAACGGCGCTAAGCCTGTTAAGATAGCGCGTGCTCATGCTAAAAAGCTGCGCCTCTGTGTTAGCGTCAATAATCGTTATATTTGTATAATCGTGCTGACGAAGAAAACTCTTAAGGCAGGCAAGGCCCTGCGGGGGGATCAGCGGCGACCAGAACGGCATCACCATCAACAAAATCTTTTCGTTATAAGAAACCATTTATTCTGGAGTATGCCCTAAATCCTATTCGATAATCGCCCCCGAAAGCAATTCCCTCAAACCGTTTTTATCCTGAATGTAAACCTCCGGAGGAAATTCGATCGAATTAGGAATCTGGTCTTTGATAACCTTGGCTAAACGGTTTTGCTGTTCGGTGTCCTGCGCATTAAAAAGCGGGTTTTGGCTTAGGTCATTTAAGAGAAGTATTCCCGGGTCATGACTAAATTCAAAATTCTTAATCAGCCTCTTGACCAACAGATCCAAAAAACACGGCTTGTCATTAAAAATCTCTACCGATGTCTTGAGCGCAATCTTTCCCCATTCTTCATGAACCATTTTCTGCAACAGGCCGTAAGAAGTAGAATATTTAACCAGGCGCTGGGCGCCGGGGGTTAATTTCTGAGAATTCTTGATAATGGTTTCTGCCAGCTCGTTGGGATTAAAAGTCTTGACTTCCCCGTGGATATCCATCGTTAGCAAGTCAAAGGTATAAACGCCGTGCACACTTGCGGCCGCCTGAAAGACACTACGCTTAAGTAAATCCTCCAGCGCATCCCAAAGAATATCTTCATCTTTGCGGATAACGTTTAATGCGAGAATCCGGCAAGGCTGGTCTTCACGCACCGCCTTGTATTTTCTGACCTTGCCGTCAAAGAGGCCTTCGTAAGCAATTTCGTCAAAAAGCGGCATGTGCAAAAAAAGATTCGAATGCTGAATACCGCCGTCGATAAGATTAAGCATATTTAACCCCTGTTTACCACCCGCCCCCGCCGCCACCACCTCCGCCGCCGCCGGAAGAACCGCCGCCACCTCCGCCGGAACTCGAACCCGGAGCAACCGAAGCCGACGATACGGCATTTGATAATGAACTGCCCAAATCAGAGACAAATCCCGCCGCCCCTAAATGGGAAAATCCGGAACCGGAATACCACGCCGGATGATAACCTTCCCCGCCCTGCGCTGATTGCGCCAGGACATCAGAGAAATATTCCGCCCATTTTTGCTCAACATCTAAGGCCAGGGCATAAGGAAGATGCTTTTCAAAAAGCTCCGGCGTCTTTTGCGGTGAATTAAAATAATTTAATCTGTCTTTTTCCGCGACCGAAAGATACATTTTAAAACCTTCCATCTTATCCATAGCCTTGCGGCCCTGGAACGTGGGCGCTTTAAGCAAATGGTAAAAGAGACAATTTAAAAGAACAGTCGCCAGAAGAATCCCCGCTACCGAAGACGATGTCGCAAAAATAAAAAATCCCAGGCCGGCAAACTCTCCGATCACAAAAGGTACAGAAAAGACAGTTAGAAAGATCGCTCCTCCTATTGGAATCACTCGGACTCTACTGTCGGCCATGGCCATCTTCCAGGTAGCGACAACCCGCCCGAGTAAAAACACGACGCCTAAGCTCCACCCGGTAAGCCATACTGATATAAAAATAGCCAAAGGCAACTTTTCCGGAGAACTCAATAGCGCCGTGATGATCACAATAAAAGCAGACAATACCGCCCCGGGAATAAAATATTGCCGGTTGGTAAGGAAATAATTCTTTTCAAAGCTGTTTTTCAGAGACATTTTTACGTAGTCAATCGTGCTACGGATGATTGCATGATGTTCATTATCAAAATCAAAGGGG